>NZ_FNQR01000004.1 GCF_900107755.1 Thalassobacillus cyri
CTTTTGTCCTTTTAAAGCCATAAAAATGCACCCCTTAAAAATCGTACGTTGTAACCGGGGGTTTTTTCAACGTCTATTTTAAGGGGTGCACACTAGATGTCCCGGGGTGTTCATCCATTCACTGGTATGCCTCCGTTCACATGAATCATCTGTCCGGTCACATAGCTTGAATCGTCGCTGGCTAAGTAGACATAAGCGGGAGCAACTTCTCTAGGCTGTCCTGGACGTCCCATCGGATTATCGGATCCGAATTCGGCCACTTTCTGTTTATCGAAACTTGCCGGGATAAGAGGTGTCCAAATTGGCCCGGGCGCAACTCCGTTGACGCGAATTCCTTTTCCAACTAATGATTTAGCCAGGGAGCGGGTGAAAGCTGTAATGGCGCCTTTGGTTGATGAATAATCAATCAACTGTTCGTTTCCTTCATAAGCTGTAACGGAAGAAGTATTGATAATTGTACTGCCTTTTTTCATGTGAGGCAGGACTGCTTTCGTCATGTAAAAATAAGAAAAGAAATTCACCCGAAATGTTTCTTCCATCTGCTCGTTTGTAATGTCGAGGAAGTTTTCTTTCGGGTACTGGATCGCTGCATTATTAACAAGGATATCAATCTTACCCAATGAATTGACGATTTGTGTAACGGAGGATTCACAATGGGCCGAATCTCCGATGTCACCAATAATCAGCTCGCATTTTCTTCCTTCCGCTTCCACAAGTTTCTTCGTGTTGTCCGCATCTTCCTGCTCATTCAAATAAAGAATCGCAACATCGGCGCCTTCTTTGGCAAAATACAGACTGACCGCTCTTCCAATCCCGCTGTCACCACCTGTAATGACAGCGATTTTTCCACTTAACTTTCCACTGCCTATATAAGTGTTATCTACAAATTCCGGTAACGGCTTCATTTCATATTCAAAGCCGGGCTGGCGGTTCTGGTGCTGCTTCGGTTGTATTTCTTTCTTTTTATTCGGCATGTCTATTTCCTCCTTATCCTACTAATTGAGTTATGAATTAGGGTGCCCGGGCTCTCCAGATTTAACCACCTGCTAAGTAAGACAATTTTCGCTTACAAAGCTTTATTTTTTGAAGAATGTGGGAGGCTAATGTAACGGACGGGAGGATATCTAGATGAAAAGAATTCATGCGTATTTTAATAATGAGGAACAAGCAGAAGGGGTGAAGTCCAGGCTTCAATCTCTTCATGCGGATAATATAACGTTGGGGAGTATCCCTAAAGACAATAATGAACTGATAGAGGTATTACGAAGTTTATTTTTTCTAAAGAAGAATGATGATCATTCGATGCATGTGTTGAAAACTGACTTGGCAGAAGAGGAATATGACCGAGTAAAGGCGATTGTGAAAGAGAGTAACGGTATATTTTTAAAATCAATGCTTAACTACTAGTTCATAAATTTAACGAAGTAACTGAAAGTGTGCAGAAATTCGATGCTCACTTTTTTTCTGTCTCTTTTATGAGAAATACAAGTCGTTGGCCGGTTTTCTTATATAAAAATGCCGAGCCAAACGGCATTGACCATAGCTAGTATAAGTATGGCTTTTTCACAAGCGGATACTTGCTGGTGGTCTTCCACATCCATTTTAAAGATTAAGAAAACAGCAGCCCCAGTCATTATGACTAGCCCAACTGCTGCCCACAGCCGGTCCAACCCCAACCAAAGAGCGCATAGTCCTGTTAGACCAAAATAGACGAGGGCCGGAAGACGGCTGAATGCAGTACCGAACCTTTCTACAGACCAGACCACGCTCGTTTTTTTCGTGGGTACAGCTTTTCTATCGGCATCTCGATCAGGGATATGATGTATCATCACCCAGGCGATACAAAATAAAGCGTTGATGACGGCATTTTGCAGCACCCACTCAGGGGTAGGATCCAACATCAGCCAACCTCCAGCAACTCCAAGAAAAAACACCGAGGGAAAAGTGGCCAGCCATTCTCCGACGAGTGGGAGGTAGCTAAGTCGCAGCGGAGGGAGAGAGTAGGAAACAGCTCCCCATAAACCGATTGCTAACAAAATCGCCATCTGGTAATAGCCAAAGATGACAAACATGGCAACGACCATCGCAAGTAATGCAAACAGCGATTTGCCAAAACGCCAGAGGGCTTCCGAAGAAAAATATCCTTCCTGAATCACGCGGCTTCCCCCTGACAAGATAGCGGGACTGTGTGCGTCTGTGCCAGATTGATGGTCAATGTAGTCGTTTAATATATGTGTAAGTACACCGTGAATGACAAACGCTCCTAAAGTCAATAACAGGAATAAAGAAATCAATCTGTATAGTGCGATGGGATAATAGAGGTATAAGGGGAGGACGGTAGATACAATCGTGGCGACACTTGAAGAAACGACAGCGACTGACCGTAATAACAGCCCTCCTCCTTTAAGTATTGCCAGGGCTTGGTTATTCATGGATTGCAGCTCCTTTCCAGGTAAGTGAACGGTTACCTATGAATACTCTTTACTGAGTACCCGTTTTTACAATCTATCAAGCAGAATTTAGTTTAGCAGCCTGCAGATAACGAGTTAGGATAAAAATGATATTGCCAGGCCCTTAAAAATGTATGTGATTTATATTACGGGGTTTTTACAAATTTGAAACTATTACCTTTTTTATTGACACCGCTTTCATAATAGTTTAGTTTAATAGATAACAAGTTAACTACGTGACGGAGACATGGAGACTCACACTGAGCAAGTACTTTCCCTGGGGGAAGTGCGTGCTGGAAGTGTGGGTCTTTTTTTGTTCCCGTTAAATCTAACTTAAGAAGGAGTGTGTAGAATGTCTGAGTTTTTAGCAGAAATCATAGGTACAATGATTTTGATCATTTTTGGCGGAGGTGTCGTGGGAGGCGTCGTTTTAAAAGATTCCAAGGCTGAAGGGTCGGGGTGGGTAGTCATCACGATTGCCTGGGGACTCGCTGTTGCGATGGCGGTTTATGCAGTTGGACAATTCTCGGGTGCTCACATCAACCCGGCGGTTACGCTGGGGTTTGCAGCCGTCGGTGAATTTCCGTGGGCAAAAGTTCCAATGTATATTACAGCGCAAATGATTGGTGCATTTATTGGCGGAGTTATCGTATTTTTAAATTATCTTCCACACTGGAAGAAAACAGAAGACCAGGGTGCCAAGCTGGCCGTATTTTCTACGGATCCTGCCGTACGAAGCCCTTTTTCAAACCTGGTCAGTGAAATTGTCGGTACATTCGTTTTGGTAATGGGTCTGATGTTCATTGGGGCCAATGAATTTACTGAGGGGCTGAACCCGATGATCGTAGGGGCGCTGATTGTAGCGATTGGTATGTCACTCGGCGGGGCGACTGGATATGCGATCAACCCGGCTCGTGACCTTGGGCCAAGACTTGCGCACGCGTTCCTGCCAATTCCGGGTAAAGGCGGTTCGGATTGGAGCTATGCCTGGATTCCGGTAGTCGGACCAGCCATCGGCGGTGTCTATGGTGCGGTATTCTACCGGGCCATGTTCTTAGGGGAATTTTCATTAATATTCTGGGTTCTGAGTGCAATAATGGCTGTGATTCTGGTGGGAGCTGCGATGTCTGAGTTGAAAGAGGAAGAAACTGCAGCCGACCGTGTCGAAAAAAGTGTCAGCCAGCTAAATTAATAAAGGGGAGAGATGTGTTATGGAAAAAAAGTACATTTTATCAATCGATCAAGGGACAACGAGTTCACGCGCGATTCTATTTGATGAAGCTGGAACTATCGTAGGTACCGGACAAAAGGAATTCGAACAATTTTTCCCAAAGCCGGGCTGGGTCGAGCATGATGCGAACGAAATCTGGACGTCCGTACTCGCTTGTATCGCTGATGTTTTACGAAAAACGGATATCGAGCCGAGTCAGGTCGCCGGCATCGGAATCACCAACCAGCGTGAAACAACAGTCGTGTGGGATAAAAATAATGGAAAACCAATCTACAAAGCGATCGTCTGGCAGTCACGCCAAACGGAGGGCATCTGTAAAGACTTACGGGAACAAGGACATAATGATCTGTTCCGCGACAAAACAGGACTGCTGCTTGACCCTTATTTTTCCGGGACAAAGGTGAAATGGATTCTCGATAATGTTGAGGGAGCGCGTGAAAAAGCGGACAATGGTGACCTGATGTTCGGGACGATGGATACGTGGCTTGTCTATAAGCTTACTGGCGGTAAGGTGCATATCACCGATTATTCCAACGCTTCTCGTACGCTGATGTTCAATATCTATGATTTGAAGTGGGACGATGAGCTGCTTGATATTTTAGGTGTGCCAAAGAGCATGCTTCCGGAGGTAAAGCAGTCTTCCGAAGTCTATGGAAACACAGTTGATTATCATTTCTTCGGCCACGAAGTACCAATTGCCGGTATCGCAGGTGACCAGCAGGCGGCCTTGTTCGGCCAGGCATGTTTTGACGAAGGAATGGCGAAAAACACCTACGGCACGGGCTGTTTCATGCTGATGAATACGGGAGATAAAGGCGTGAAATCCGAACATGGCCTGTTGACTACATTAGCCTGGGGATTGGATGGAAAAGTCGAATATGCATTAGAAGGAAGTATCTTTGTCGCCGGTTCAGCGATCCAGTGGCTGCGTGACGGCCTGAAGCTGATTAATAGTGCACCGGAAACAGAAAACCTGGCTACATCTGTCGATTCTACCGATGGCGTATATCTGGTACCAGCGTTTGTCGGACTCGGTACTCCTTACTGGGATTCTGATGCCCGTGGAGCGGTGTTTGGCTTGACGCGTGGTACTTCGAAAGAACATTTTGTCCGTGCCACGTTGGAATCACTGGCTTACCAGACAAAAGATGTACTTGATGCAATGATCGCCGATTCAGATATCGACTTGAAAACCTTGCGTGTCGATGGGGGAGCTGTGAAAAACAACTTCCTGATGCAGTTCCAAAGTGATATCCTCGGCGTACCGGTCGAGCGTCCGGTCGTCCAGGAGACGACAGCACTTGGTTCAGCCTACCTGGCTGGTCTGGCAGTCGGTTACTGGAAAGATAAAGACGAAATCAAGCAGCAGTGGAAAAATGAACGCACATTTGAAGGAGAAATGGAAGAAAGCAAGCAGGAAGAACTTTATAATGGATGGAAAAAAGCCGTCGCGGCCACCCGGGAGTTCAAGTAAACCAACATTGACAGGCACCTTTTGATAACAAGAGGTGCCTGATTTAATAGGAGGGATATTTATATGAAGAAAATCATCAACGACCCGAATCAAGTTGTAACCGAAATGCTGGATGGAGTAGTTGGCGCATACCCAGGCCAAATCAAGCGTATTCCTGATACTAACGTTGTTACAAAAAAAGATGCACCTGTTCAAAGTAAGGTAGGTATTGTCAGCGGGGGAGGCAGCGGCCATGAACCAGCCCATGCCGGATACATAGGGAAGGGCATGCTTGATGCCGCCGTAGCTGGCGAAGTCTTCACTTCTCCAACGCCGGACCAAGTATTTGAAGCGATCAAGGCAGTTGATGGGGGCTCCGGGGTGCTGCTTGTCATTAAAAATTACAGCGGGGATGTCATGAATTTTGAGATGGCTGCTGAAATGGCGGAAGCAGAAGGCGTCGATGTGGCACAGGTCATTGTCAAGGATGATGTGGCCATCGAAGACAGAGATGGACGCAGAGGGGTTGCCGGTACTATATTCGTTCATAAAATTGCTGGGGCGATGGCGGAGACAGGTGCTTCACTGGAGGAAGTGAAGGCTGTGGCTGAGAAAGTGATCGCGAATGTTCGCTCGATGGGAGTGGCATTAAGTCCATGCGTAATGCCGGCATCCGGGAAACCAAGCTTTGAACTGGGAGAAGATGAAATGGAAGTTGGCATTGGTATCCATGGGGAACCAGGTACAGAACGGAAACCACTCGCTTCAGCCAATGAAATCGCAACTGAACTCACGAAGCATGTGCTGGAAGACCTGGAGTTGTCAGGATCAGATGAAGTAGCAGTAATGGTGAATGGGCTCGGGGCGAGTCCTGAAATGGAACTTCACCTGGTCAATCGCAAAGTTCAGGGGATTTTACAGGAAAAAGGGGTAAAGGCCTATAAAACCTTCGTCGGCGAATATATGACATCCTTGGAAATGGCGGGATGCTCCGTGACGTTATTGAAATTGGATGGTCAATTGAAAGAGCTGCTGGACAGTCCTTCGGATGCGCCGGCATTTCGATCTTGATAATAGGAGGGGAGCTTATGGCATTCACAGTCGAACAAGCATTGAATTGGCTTACTAAAAGTAATGAAAAAATCCAGGAGAATAAAGACTATTTGTCTGAATTAGACCAGGCGATCGGAGACGGCGACCATGGCATCAATATGGCCCGCGGTTTCGATGAGGTAGTCAAGAAGCTGGATGGTAATGATTATAAGCAAGTCGCCGACGTATGGAAAGACGCAGCGATGACGTTGATGTCAAAAGTTGGAGGAGCGTCTGGTCCATTGTTCGGCACAGCATTTTTGAAGATGTCGATGGCAGCCAAAGGTGGAGAGGCTGTATCGTATGATGCTTTTATCAAAGCGTTGGAAGATGGGGGGGCCGGCATCAAACAACGTGGCAAAGCGACAGAAGGTGAAAAGACGATGGTCGATGTCTGGTCTCCTGTTGTCAAGCAGTTAAAAGAAGCAAAGGACTTTGACGCCGGGCTTATTCGTGATAGTTCCAAGTCAGCGATGGAAGCTACAAAGGATATCATAGCGACAAAAGGACGTGCCGCTTATTTGAAGGAGCGCTCCAAGGGTCACCTCGACCCAGGCTCAGTTTCATCCTATTATATTTTCCAAGCATTGTCCGACTGCATTGAAGGGGAGGTGTAGGAGATGGCGAATGTAGGAATTGTCATCATATCCCATAGTGAAAAAGTTGCCAACGGAGTCAAGGACATCCTCGAACAGGCAGTCGGACAGGTTACCGTAGAAGCGGCCGGAGGGCAGGGAGATGGCGAAATCGGTACGAGCCTTGAAAAAATTCAGGGTGCTATCGAGAAAGTTCACAGCGCTCAAGGCACGATTGTTTTCTATGATCTCGGCAGCGCGAAAATGAATGCTGAGATAGCAATCGAAATGCTGGAGTTGGAAAACGTTCAATTGGCGGAAGCACCTGTTTTGGAAGGTGCTTATCTGGCAGCTGTGGAATCGAGTATGGGAAGGCCGCTTGAGAAAATCGTGAATGCCTTAGAAAAAGAGTTTAAGTAAAAGCTACCCCGGAGCCCTCCAATATTTGGAGGGCTCCGGGGTCAATTAATTTATGAGTCATATTAACCGCTACTCTTTTACTTTTTGCTTATAAGCGTAGGTAGTAAGCTTCGACATAATGATAATTCCTTGATATTCCAATTATTTTCCTCTAAGATATTTTGTAAGTATTCTTAATTTTCAATCAAGAAAATGTATGCGCTTACAAATAATTAAAAATTAGAGGAGGTAGTGAATGTTCGATTTAGGTTATTTCACAAGACGGGTAGAAGGAGACAGTCAAACAATTCCCCCTTCTAAAATAGCCGTACGACTGGAGGATCAGCAATATTGGACCTACCAGGACTTGCATGAGAAATCCAACCAATATGGTCATGCACTTAATCAATTAGGGGTAAAAAAGGGAGACCGTGTAGGGATTCTTCTCTATAATTGCCTGGAGTATATTGGCTTGTATTTTGCTATTGCCAAGATAGGGGCCATTGCAGTCAGGCTAAATTTCCGGCTCTCATCCCGGGAATTGGAGTACATTTTAAATGACTCTGGGGCAAAAGTGCTTTGTTACCATTCAGAACTTGCACCAACAATTCAGGAAATCTATGAAAAGATACCGGCCGAACATTTTATTCATGTTGGCGGAGCAAGAAGTGAATGTCCGAATTGGGCAGAACCTGGTACCATCCTTGAGGCAGGAAGTACCCGTACCGTTGAACCTGATGGAATTACAATGAAAGACCCTGTCATGTTGATGTATACCTCCGGGACAACCGGTTTACCGAAAGGGTCGCTCTGGACTCACGGTAATACGTTTTGGTTTTCAGCGATGCAAGCCATGAAGTGGAACTATACCGGAGATGAAGTTGCTATGACCACCGGCCCTCTTTATCATGTCGGGGCGATGGAGGATGTTGCTTTGCCAGTCCTGTTACGCGGTGGAACTGTACATATTACCAAAAGTAAAGGGTTTGATATCAACAGGGTTCTGACCGTAATTACCGAGCATCAAGTAACCGATTGTTTCTTATTTCCTTTTATGATTTATGAAATGTTGAATTCTCCTCATATAAACAGCTTACAACTAGAATCTCTTAAGCGGATCTACACTGGGGGGGACCCTATTATGCCAAAAGCCATTGAAGAATTGAATGAACGCTATCCACATATTGGTCTTATACAAGTGTATGGGTTAACCGAGGGCACTCCCATCGCTGCATCATTGGATCCGGAAGATAATCAAACCAAACATCATACGGTAGGAAAGCCACTGCCTATGACAGAGATTAAAATTGGCGATGGTGATGGCCAACGCCTGCCTAATGGAAGTATTGGAGAAATTCTAATTAAAAGTCCGGCAGTTTCCATGGAATACTGGAATAAGCCAGAAGCTACACAAGATACATTCAGGGATGGCTGGTGCAGGACTGGGGATCTTGGAATGTTCGATCAGGATGGATTTCTTTCTATTTCCGGCAGAAAAAAAGACATGATCCGCAGTGGCGGTGAAAATGTCTATGCTGCTGAAATCGAGGACCTTCTCTACAGACATGAAGCAATAAATGAAGTTTCGATTATAGGAGTGCCTGATCCGAAGTATATTGAAACGGTATGTGCTGTTGTGGTGAAAAAAACAGGAGCAGATCTGACTGAGCAGGATATAGTCGATTATTTAGAGGGAAAACTAGCCAGCTATAAAAGGCCGCGAAAGGTTATTTTTGTTGATGAGCTGCCGAGAACACCTTCCGGAAAAGTCCAAAAGTTCAAGCTTCGCGAACAATACAGCCATTAATAGAAGGGGAGGACAAGTGTGCAAAAAGAGAAGAAAATAATGAGCATAAAAAGGGGCAATATCGAAATTATAGCTATTGATGAACCTCCTGTAAATGTATTGAGTAAGGAAGTATTGGAATACCTGGATCATACACTGGATCGGATAGAGGAAGACGATAGCATTCGTGCGGTCATTGTAACAGGGGCCGGTGATAAAACATTTGTTGCTGGTGGGAATATCAAAGAATTCCCGGGTTGGATGGATAAAGGGGCAGCTTTGGCTAAGGAAAAATCCTTGGGCTTACAAGGGCCATTGAATAAACTGGAGAAGCTCTCTAAACCTACCATTGCCGCTATTAATGGCCATGCCCTGGGTGGCGGGTGTGAACTGGCGATGTGCTGTGATTTACGGATTGCGGAAAAACAAGCGCTTATCGGTCTGCCGGAAATTAAACTGGGACTCTTTCCGGGCGCAGGTGGAACCCAGCGTCTTCCTCGTTTAGTGGGAAAAACAAAAGCGAAAGAGCTGATGCTTACCGGTGAACCAGTCAGCGCTTTAGAAGCGATGGCGATCGGACTGGTGAACCGAGTAGTGGAAAAGGGTGAGGCATTAGATCAAGCGTTGGTTTTAGCAGAAAAAATCACCTCTTATTCTCTTCCGGCCCTTTCTTTTATGAAAAAAGCGATTGATCAAGGGTATGAAACAACACAGGAAGAAGGGCTTGCAATTGAGGCCGAGTATTTTGGGCATGTCTTTCAAACGGAAGATGTAAAAGAAGGTGTTGATGCTTTTATTCATAAACGCAGTCCTCAGTTTAAGCACCAATAAATTTTTTTCATAATAATTTGCAGAATATTCATCATTATCAAAAAGGAGCGGTTGCATGTTTGGATTAACACCATTAATGAGCTTTATGATGTTTGTATTTTGGCCGGCAATCATAGTAGCAGCTATGTTTTGGGGACGGTTCGCCTTTCGGAATGAAAGGGGGCTGGACGAATGATATTAGCTATCGGGATCATTTATTTACTTGTTATCCTTGTGATTGGAATCTTTTCTACGAAACATCAGAAAGATATGGATACGTTTTATGTAGGTGGAAGAAGTTTTGGTCCCTGGCTGATTGCACTTGCTATCTCCTCTACTACCATGTCCGGGTTCGGTTTTGTTGGATTACCTGGACTTGTCTATGAAAATGGCTATTCGATATTTATGATAGGCATTTTTGCAACCGGAGGTATCTTTGTAAGTTTTCTTATTTTAGCTAAACCAATGCGTAAAATATCTAAAAAGTTCGGATCGCTCACTATCCCTGACCTGCTTGAACTCCGTTATAACAGTAAGTCCGTACGAGTCATTACGGCGCTTGCGATTCTGGCAGGAGCGATTGGATATCAGATGGCACAATATAAAGCATTAGGGAATATGCTGCAGACGATTCTTGGAATTAACTATGGTCTGGCTCTATCGATTGGTGTGGCCCTTTTAACTATCTATGTTGTAGCAGGGGGAATGATCAGCGCGATCTGGACTGATTTTATCCAAATGATTGTGATGATTGCAGGATCACTGATCGTCTTTATTGGCGGGATGAAGATGGTCGGCGGTATGACAAATATGAACTCTCAATTATCGAATATAAATCCTGACATGGTCAATGCGTATCATTCAACAGGGTCAATCGGGATATTTGCTTTCATCTCTTATTTTTTCATCTATATGATCGGGCATCAGGGTCAGCCGCATGTGGTGTCAAAATTCTACATGATTAAAAAAGTCTCCATGCTGAAATGGGCCTGCATCATTGCTGCCTCTACTTATGGAATTACCGTACTATTATGGTTCACCGGCCTTTATGCACGAGTGATGGTGGAAAATGGATCAATGGCTGCTCCCGCTTCACCAGACCTCGTTACTCCAATGTTCATCCAAAATTTCTTCAACCCGGTTGTAGCTGGGCTGATTTTCGCGGCAGTAATGGCCGCCATCATGTCTACAAGTGAAGCCTTCCTGCTGGTTGCCAGTTCATCAATTGTAAGAGATATCTACCAGCAAGTGATTAAAAAAGGGGAGAAGCTGTCACCAGGAAAAGAATTGGCATATTCCCGAATGGTAACGCTATTGGTGATCACCGTGACTTTTGGGCTTTCTTTCAATCCACCGGACTTGGTCGGCTGGTTAGGGAATGCCTCATGGGGAATTTTCTCAGCTTCACTCGTACCTGTACTTAGTATCGGCTTGTTATGGAAGAGGGCAACACGCCAGGGAGCAATCGTTTCTTCAGCTGTTGGTCTGATATCAAGTATCAGTCTATATATCTTAAAAGTAAAAGGTGTTTATGTTCCAAGCCTTGATACAGGGGCGATCGCCATGCTTCTATCTGCTGGCACATTTATATTTATATCTTTATTAACTAAGCCTGAGAGCAATGCGGTATTCGATATTGATTATAAAGGCTTGAAGGATGCAAAGAATAAAGCCATTTAAAGGAATCAAAAGAACGAGCCCTGAAAGTGGGGCTCGTTCTTTTAATTAAAAACACCCCCGGTCATCCAGGTATTATGAGGAAGAGTACGAGATTTTAATAATCTGCTGTTGATCAAACGTTTGACCTAGGTTTGATTATATGGAAAAAAGCGACATTTTACGAGGGGAAAAGAAGCCATTTCGACAGTATACTGCCAGCTTATCGATGTACAAGGATGGAAACCTGTCAGCAGCTCGTTATAAAATAAGGGTACAGAATATTTCGACAGTAGGAGTGTGCGTGTATGAATGAATGGTTGCAGATATTGAATAATCATATCCCCGATCAGCGAATATTAACTGATTTAGCGGATCGATATAGTTATAGCTTTGACGCTTCCTTCGGGGAGCATCTTCCCGATGTAGTGGTGCAAGCGAAGAGTAAAGAGGAAGTAGTCCATGTTATGCATATCGCCAACCGATACAAGGTACCGGTTTATCCCCGAGGTCAGGGAACATGTCTGAGCGGCGGACCGTTACCGGTTCATGGAGGAATCGTGCTCGATCTCTCCCAGTGGCCGAAAAAAATTGACCTTAACGTAGAGGACCTTACCGTCAACGTATCGCCCAGCGTATTGACTGCAAATATCAATAAAGAAGCGGAAAAGTACAGACTGATGTATGCTCCTGATCCGAGCAGTGCCCATGTGGCAACCATCGGGGGCAACCTCGCAGAAAATTCCGGTGGACCGCGCGGCTTGAAATATGGTGTGACGAAAGACCATGTATTAGGACTGGAATTGGTTACTCCAGAGGGGGAAGTGATCCGTACCGGAGGGCAGACAATCAAAAACGTGACGGGCTATGACCTGACGAAGTTGATAGTTGGTTCGGAAGGGACCCTAGGCGTCATTACTGAAGCTACCCTGAAACTGCTGCCAAAACCACGGGCTGCTCAAACGATTATGATTTCATTTGATGAGGTACGTACTGCCGGCCTGGCGATATCTCAAGTGTTAACATCAGGAATTCTGCCATCCAAAATGGAAATCATGGACAATGCATCCATCCGTGCTGTCGAAAGTTTTCAACCAGCAGGTCTTCCGGTGGATGC
This sequence comes from Thalassobacillus cyri, assembly GCF_900107755.1. GTDB lineage: Bacteria > Bacillota > Bacilli > Bacillales > Halobacillaceae > Thalassobacillus > Thalassobacillus cyri. Next base: position 12,570 of record NZ_FNQR01000004.1, read on the forward strand.
AGCCGCCATTGTTATCATTGAACTGGATGGCCACCCTCAGACGCTCGAAATAGAAACAGAGTTGGTTCGAGAGATTATGAGTAAAATTGGGGCAACGCAAATCGTCATTCCAAACACCAAGGAAGAAGCGAACAAGATCTGGCAGTCCAGAAAACAAGTTTCACCGGCCATCGCTAAAATCAAACCTACAAAAGTTTCAGAAGATGCTACCGTTCCCCGTAGTAAAATCCCTGATATGATGGACCGCTTAAAAGAAATCAAAGAAACGTACAACGTAGAGCTTGTCGTATTCGGTCATGCCGGCGATGGCAATCTTCATCCTAACATTTTATGTGACCAAAGGGATAAGGAAGAAATGCGCCGGGTAGAGCAGGCGGTGGAAGCGATTTTTGAAGCAGCCATTGATCTAGGTGGAACTTTATCTGGGGAGCATGGAATCGGCACAATGAAAGCTCCCTTTATGGAGAATGAATTAGGAACTGTTGGAGTGGAAATGATGAAGCGGATCAAAGACAGCTGGGATCCTAACCATATCATGAATCCCGGGAAAATTTTCGCAGAAAGAGGGCAAAAGCTGGTGTTGACGGATGACTGATATGCAGACTCTCCAGGAAAAAATCAATTACGATAAAACGTTTGATTGTGTGCAATGCGGTTACTGTCTGCCAGCCTGCCCAACCTATGAAACGATGGAACGGGAAACACATTCACCAAGAGGGCGTATCAATCTAGTTAAGCTGGTGGCAGAAGATAAAGCCTCGATTGAAGATTTACGCGAACCTATAGAAAAATGTCTGGGCTGTATGGCATGTACTACTGTTTGTCCGACCAATGTACAATATGGACAGATTTTAGAAGGGGCCAAAGAAGTCATCGAGGACCAACGTTCCGAATCAGGGAAGCAAAGTAAAGTAGAGGACTTTTTATTCGAGTCATTCTTTTCTTCTGAAAAATGGATGAGAACACTCGGGAACCTGACCTGGTTTTATCAGAAGTCCGGCTTGCAGGCGTTTGCCAACCGGTTATCGTTAACACGTTTTGCCCCGCTTCACTTAGAAAAGATTGAGCGTGTGATTCCAGAACAACCTTCTCCTAAAGCGCGGGCAAAGCGTGTAAACCACTATAAACCTGATGGGCCAGCGCAAGCTAAAGTTGCTTTCTTTACCGGCTGTATTATGGATGGCGTGTTCTTTGAAACCAACCAGAATACCATTGAACTTTTAGTTCGAAGCGGGCTGGAAGTCTTACTGCCCGAACAACAGTCGTGCTGCGGGGCTCTTCATGCGCACTCAGGAAAAATCGATGATTCCAGAGAATTGGCAAAACGTAATATCGAAGCATTCGAGAAAGCGGAAGTCAATTATATTGTTAACAATGCTGGAGGCTGTGGAGCGCGGCTGATTGAGTACCATCATTTATTTGATGAAGGGTCGTACTGGTACGATCGGGCGAAGCGATTTGTTTCAAAAGTGAAAGATGTCTCGCAGATTCTTGTAGAAGTGGAAGGACTGGAATTTACTAAACCAATTAACCGTACGGTAACCTATCAGCCTTCCTGTCATATGACCAATGTTCAGGGTATCACCTCTCCTCCATTAGAGTTGATTAAAAAGGTACCAGGGATTACGCTCAAGGAATTGGACAGGCTGGACTTTTGCTGTGGATCCGCCGGAATCTATAATATTGTCAATTATGAAGATTCCATGGATATATTGGATGTGAAAATGAAAGATGTTTGCGGCACGCAGCCAGAATCTATTATTACTACCAATCCAGGGTGTCTATTGCAGATGAAGCTTGGAATCGAGCGGGAAGGTGCAACGGAAACGATGGATGCTGTTCACCTGGTAGATCTTTTGCTAGAGGCGGAGCCTAAAGTAAATTACAAGTTTTGCTAGTAATGAGTTATGTGATTAAGTCTTTCAATATGTATAAAAGGAAGTGGTTAACTCTTAGGTAGAATTACAGAAGTTTAAAACGAATGTAAAATTAAAAGCCCATGGGGTTAGATTCTTAACAGGCCTGTGGATTTGAGACAAGAAAAAAACCTCCAAAAGTAGTGATAATTGTATATACGACTCTGGGGGTCTTTTTTTCTGTCTCATTTAATTAGGTCACTCTACCGTCCAACCTCAAGGGTTTTTATGAAAAAAATTGATTTAAGGGTTTTATATAATAATCACGAGTTAATTTCTTCTGAAATTCTATTACTGTAATAATGAACCAGATTAACTATTTTTTGTTCTTTATTGTTTAATCTATAAGATGGTAAATAAACCCCTAAGCATCCTATAAATTCATCTTCATAGCCAAATACGGGAGCTGCTACAGAAAATAAGTCAGGAACTAATTCAGCACTACTCATTCCATAGCCCTGTTCTCTGATTTTGGCAAGCTCTTTTTTTAATTCTGTTGGATCGGTAATAGTATTTTCTGTGATTTTAGGTAGGCCTTTGCTAATGACTTTATTTATAATATCGGGCTCTAAATGAGCTAATAAAGTTTTTCTGGCAGCCCCACAATGTAAGTAACCGACACTATTGATATTAACGGTATGTTTTATCGGATGAGGAGTTTCGATGTCAGCTATTTGTAAGGCTGTTAAAGAAACGTAATCAGGAACTACAAAGCAAACTGTTTCTCCTAGTTTTTCTTGCAACTCTTCCATGATTGGCATAGCAATCTTTTTTATCAACATATTATGATTCATTGCTTTACCCAAACGAAAAACTTCATAACCGAGGCTATATGTTTTTGTTCTCTCATCTTTTAATAGGTACCCTAAGGATTCCAAGGTATGTACCGTACGGAATACAATACTTTTTGGAAGCTCTAACTCGTCAACAATTTCTTGAAGCGTATAGGTTTTCTTTTTAAACAGTGATAGTATCCTTAAAGTTCGTTCAGCTGTTAAGAGAGTACTAGACGATTTCTGCTTATTTTCCACTTTTTATTCCCCCTCTAAAACTCCAATCGCTTTCTAAGAAGTATATCGTTCATTAGCAATCAAATTAAAATCTCAAGCTCATCTTTTAGAAGATGCTCTAAACTAAATAAACTTTATATTCAAAGTAATGTCAAGTTGTTTCGTGGATATATAGTCATATCTACTATTATAAAATTTATAATTTTCTACAATTTCTGAAAAATTATTTGACATTGGAAATACGTTCTACTATATTGTTTATAGGAACTTGATTCCTATATATGCAATATGATTAAGATGTAAATGTTTTAATTTTCAACCTGTTTTTCAGGGGAAAAAGAAAGCGGTTACATTAAGTTTTAAATTTACTTATAAAGAATGGAGGAATGTAGTTTGAAGTTAAAGAGTAAGCGGTTAAGTACCCTCGTTTTAGGAGTTTCAGCCCTATTTCTAGCTGGTTGTGGTGTGGAGAAAGGATCAAGTGCTTCAGGCGGGAATGTCATTGAAATGAATGTTAATAACACCCTGCCTTCCACACACCATGCAGCAAAAAACGTATACGAGCCATGGAAAGAATTAGTAGAAGAAAAAACAGATGGAAGAGTAAAAGTAAATTTATACCATGGGGGAACCTTAGGTTCTTCTGCTTCTACATTAGAAGATTTACAAGGTGGAGTGTACGACGTGGGAACAGCTATTGGCTCATATTTTTATGATTCTGCACTATTCCCATATACCATCGGTTTATTGCCTTATGCTTTTCCTAATGCAGAAACCGGTACTAAGGTTTTAGATAAGTTCTCTAAAGAGGTAGATATAGAAGTAGAAAACGTTAAAGTTTTAGGTGGAGTTGCTTCCGATTTATATAACTTATTTAGCACAAAACCTATTGAAAAACTTGAAGACTTGGATGGCTTGAAAATGCGTGTTCAAGGCAAGGGGGACGATGTTTTAGCTAAATCATGGGGTGCTACACCTGTATCAATTAAAACGGATGCTACTTATGAAGGGTTAGAGAAAGGCATGATTGATGTTACTCCATATACCACCGTAGGGGTTATGGGGACTAAATTTTACGAAGTTGCTCCTTATGTTACTAAAACGAAATATTCAAGTACTATTATGATTCCTATTATGAGTGAATCATTTTACAATCGATTACCGGATGATTTAAAGAAACTTTTTGATGAAGAGCTTAACCCTAAATTGGTTGAACTATATGCTCAAAGTTATATAAAAGAATCTAAAAAAGCCAATAAAGACATTTCTGAATTGGTTGCGGATAAAGGTAAAGTCATTGAACTTACAACTAAAGAATTAAATAAGTTTAAGGAAAAATCAATGGTTCAATGGGAAGAATGGGTTAAAGATGCGAATGAAAGAGGTTATGACGGAGAGAGCATGTTAGCTGAATTTAAGAAGATCCTAAAAGAAGAAGGTGTAGAAGCACCTAAATAATAAAACCATAGTAGAACGCCCGGATGAATTCTACTTATGAATCCTTTTGACCGGTTTAGATTATTTTATCAGCACTATTTGCTAATAAGTTGTACGTAGAGAAAACTTCAAAGAGGTGGTTGAATGAAATGGTTACATCAAATAACTAATACTTTCACTTTACTCGCAAAATGGATATCCCTGGCAACGTTGATAGCTATGACGCTTTTGATTACCGTAGCTGTTATTTCTAGGGCGATTGGGCACCCGGTAATAGGAGACGTGGAAATCTCTCAATTATTAATGGTAGCCCTGATCATGTTTGGGTTGCCGTATACCCAATCAAGAGATGCCCACATATCTATTGGACTTATTGTGGATCGACTTCCTATTAAAATACAAGGAGTTTTAAACGTCATTAGCTCATTGACTTTATTTTTTGTTTGTTGGCTCATTACGGTAGTTTTCGTAAACGCTACGGTCTTAAATGATTCAACTTTCCAAAAATCTACTGACTTGTTATCCATTCCTCACCTCCCATTTAAAATATTTATAGCAGTTGGTTTTGGACTTTGGGGGCTTCAAGCTCTGTTAAAAGTTATTGATTCCATTGTTTCTTTAATAAATTTGTCTACTAAACAACCAATTAGCGATAGTGAGGGGAAGGTAAAATGTCTCTAGAATTTATAGGTATTGTTGGGATACTAATCATGTTTTTGCTAATGTTCCTAAGGATTCCAATTGCTATATCGATGGCACTTCCAGCTGTTTTAGGAATCTATTACCTTAGAGGTTGGGGAGTATTATCAACTGCTGTTGAAACCATCGTTTGGGACCATAGTTTCAATTACACACTTATAACTATTCCTATGTTTATTTTTATGGGGGAATTACTGTTTGCTGCAGGAATTAGCAGTGAGTTATTTTCTACTTTTCGAATCTGGTTTGGGAAGTTAAGAGGCGGTTTGGCTATGGCTACTATTGGTTCTTCAGCAATATTCGCTGCAGCATCGGGTTCCAGTTTAGCTACTACTGGAACCATGGGGGTAATTTCCTCAAAAGAAATGCAAAAAGCCAATTATGCTAAAACCCTTTCTGGAGGTTCTATTGTAGCAGGGGGGACCTTAGGAATCTTAATTCCTCCAAGTACTATTCTCATTATATATGGGATGTTAACAGAGCAGTCAATTGGTAGTTTATTAATAGCGGGTATTGTTCCTGGAGTTCTACTTACCGTGTTGTTTATCTTTACCATTATTTTAACTGTAAAACTTAATCCAAAGTTAGCCCCAATTGGTAGTTCGTATTCATGGAAGGAACGAATAAGTGCTGTACGCCATATTTTCTGGGTTTTAATCCTTTTTCTACTAGTAATAGGAGGAATGTACTTAGGGCTCTTCTCTCCAACGGAAGCAGCTGGTGTAGGAGCGTTTGGATCCTTTCTAATCGCGCTCATACGGAAGAAAGTAAACTGGGAAGTTTTTTTACAAGCTTCAACTAACACGGTAAAAACAACAGGCTTCTTGTTTGCGATTATATTAGCCTCGTTTATATTAAATTATTTTTTAGCCCTGACTAGACTCCCGATGGTATTAGCATCGCTATTTAATAATTCCAGTCTTTCACCAGGATTAATCTTTTTAGGGATTGTCATAATGTATATCCTTCTTGGAGCAGTCATGGATACTATGGCAATGATTGTAGTAACTATCCCGATTGTTCTCCCGGTAATAGAGGTACTAGATTTTAATCTCATTTGGTTTGGAGTAGTTATAGTACTAGTGATTGAAATGGCTTTGATTTCACCACCAATTGGAATGAATTGTTTTGTACTAAATGGAGTAGCGTCCGATTTGAAACTAGAATCTATTTTTAAAGGCTCTTTTCTATTTATGATTCCAATAATAGTTACAGTAGGGATACTTTATTTCTTCCCTGAAGTGGCTCTTTACTTACCGAATACCATGAAGTAATAGATATTTTATCTCAAAAATTTTCTAGCATTATAAAAAATAGGAGGAGAAAAAATGATTGAAACAATGGCACCTGAAATTGAACAAATGCAACAAATGGTTCGTAATTTTGCAGAAAATGAAATAGAACCACTAGCACAGCAAATTGAAGAAGATGATGACATACCTAAACAATTGGTAGAACAGGCAAAGGAATTAGGCCTTTTTGGAATGAGCATCCCAGAAGAATTTGGGGGCATTGGACTGAGTGCTGTTGGCAAAGCTATGGTTTTAAGGGAGCTGGGAAGATCAAGCCATGGATTTGCTACTTTGATTAGTGCTCACACAGGAATTGGGAGTGTTGGCCTGGTTAGACTTGGATCTGAGAGATTGAAGCAAAAGTATTTAACGGATATGGCAAGTGGAGCAAAAGTAGGAGCATTTGCTTTATCGGAACCTGGAGCAGGATCTGACGCGACTAACCTATCTACTACAGCTTCCAAAAGTGGAGACAAATGGATTCTTAACGGGACGAAGCATTTTATCACCAATGCACCTGTTGCCGATCTATTTACTGTATTTGCGTTAACGGATAGGGAAAAAGGAGCCAAAGGCGGGATAACTGCTTTCTTGGTAGAAAAGAATTTTCCAGGATTGATCATAGGAAAGAAAGATAAAAAAATGGGATTAAGAGGGTCACAAACTGCTCAGGTTATTTTTGAAGATTGTGAGGTGCCGGAGGAGAATGTAATCGGAGAAGTTGGTATGGGATATATGTCTGCACTCAAAATTTTAGGAGAAGGTCGTGTCGGATTGGCAGCAAGAGCTGTAGGTGCTTGTGAAAAACTCACCGAATGGTCTGCATCCTATGCACAAGAACGAAAGCAATTCGGAAAACCCATATCTGAAAACCAAGCAATCCAATGGATGTTGGCGGATATGTCTATGGAAACAGATGCAGCACGAATGTTAATGATTCATGCTGCTGAATTGATAGATGAAGGAAAAAAAGCGATTAAGGAAGCATCAACAGCAAAGCTTTATGCCTCAGAAGTATTTAATCGTATTGCTGATAAGGCAGTACAAATCCATGGTGGGATGGGTTATGTGGCAGATTACCCAATTGAACGTTTTTATCGAGATGCTCGTATAACAAAGATTTATGAAGGAACCAGTGAAGTCCAACGTATGATCATTGCAAGACATGTATTAAATGAAAACAAATAAATATAGCCAGGGAGGGTGGTAGAATGGTGACAGTACAAGCCATAAAAACTGTAGGAGTTGTCGGTGCGGGTGCAATGGGGTCACAGATTGCGATGGTATGCGCACTCGCGGGATACCCTGTAATTCTACAGGATATTGAACATAAACAGTTAGGGGAATCAAGTCAAACTCTAAGAGAACTCATGGATAAAAAGGTAAGGAAGGGGAGATTACCTTCTGAAGAAGTCGAAGACGCCTTTAGCAATATTACATACACCACGAATCTGAATGACTTGGAATCAGCAGACATTATAATAGAAGCTATTGTAGAAAAATTGGAAGTTAAGAGAGAATTGTTTTACCAATTATCACAAATCGTACCGCGCCATACAGTGTTAGCTACCAATAGCTCAACGATAGTCAGTTCCAAATTAGTCGATGTTGTCAGTTATCCTGAGAAAATGTGTAATATCCACTTTTTTAACCCTGCATTGGTAATGGATTTAGTGGAGGTAGTCCAGGGAGAGCATACTTCAGGAGAAACAGCAGAAAAGTGCATGAATTTTGTGCGAAGTATTCGGAAGACACCAGTCTTGCTTAAAAAAGAAATTTCAGGTTTTATTGCAAACCGTATTTTAGGAAAATTAATGGATGAAGCCGTCTGGTTATATGAGAACGGCTATGCAACTCATGAGGAAATTGACCTTGTCTGTAAAAAGGCATTAAACCATCCGATCGGACCATTTGCTCTTATGGATCTAACAGGAATTGATGTAAACTACTTTGTCCGAAAACAACGATATGAAGAAAGCGGTGACCCGAAAGATAAACCCGCTAGTATTGTTGCAGATAAAGTAGCAAAAGGAGAGCTTGGACGTAAGACTGGTAAAGGATTCTATGAATATAACGAGCAGGGGAAGCGGATTGAGGAAACAGTATAAGTCTGATGAAATTGGAGGTTGAAATATGTCTGAGAGATTAGTGATAGCAGAGGGGCTACGAACAGCAATAGGAAGGTATGGTGGAACTTTAAAAGGGGTTAACTCGGGGTTTTTGGCTTCTCATGTTATCAAAGGTGTCATTGAAAAGTCAGGAATTTCTGCTCAAAAAGTAAATGAAGTCATCATGGGAGAAGCAAGACAAACGACAGAGTCTTCAAACGTCGCTCGAGTGGCAGCCATACGTGCAGGTATTCCGACAGATGTACCATCATACACCGTAAATCGTTTGTGCGCCTCGGGGATGCAGGCTATAGTATCTGGTTTACAACAAATTCAATCAGGTCATTCAGACATTGTAGTTGCAGGTGGTACGGAAAGCTTAAGTAATGCAGCCGTTTATATTCGAGGTTCTCGTTTTGGGGGAGATAACCCCAAACTTGTGGATTCTAACAAAGAAGCGTCCCAGCAACCGATGGAGATTTACGGAGATGATATGGGCATGGGTGTAACGGCTGAAAACGTAGCCGAAAAATATAGCATTCCACGTAAAGATCAGGATGATTTTGCCCTTCAAAGTCAAAGAAAAGCATCTGCAGCGATAGAGAGTGGAGTATTTAAAGAAGAGATTATTCCTTATGAGGTTAAGGAGAAAAAGAAAACGATTTTGTTTGAAACAGACGAACATCCTCGCTCCAATACTAATATTGAAAAGCTTGTAAAGTTAAAACCTGTATTTAAAAAAGAAGGTACTGTAACCGCCGGAAATGCATGTGGACGGAATGATGGTGCTGCTGCTGTCTTATTAATGAGTGAGTTCACAGCTAAAAGAGAAGACATTAAACCTAAAGCCGCTATTGTTGACTGGTCTGCAGTAGGTGTACCGCCAGAAATAATGGGAATAGGGCCAGTTCCAGCCATTAGAAAAGTACTTGATCAAACTGGTATGTCCTTGAATGATATTGATTTATTTGAAATAAATGAAGCTTTTGCTTCTCAAGCCCTTGCCGTACAACGTGAATTAGGTATTGATTCTGAAAAGTTAAACGTCAACGGTGGAGCCATTGCATTAGGCCATCCTCTCGGCGCAACTGGAACAAGAATTGTAGTGACATTAATGCATGAGTTGATCCGGAAGGGTAAGCGATATGGGATTGCTTCCTTGTGTGTCGGAGGCGGTCAAGGAATGGCGATTTTAATAGAAAATCTTGAGAGTTAAGGTACAGGAGGGTAAGGAATGGTTTTAACAATGGATGTAGAGGACATTAGAAAGGAATTTGAAAACTGTCCATATTTTCATTATATGGGATTAGAAATCATTTTTTTTGAAAAAGAAAATGTAAGAATTCAGCTTAATATAAAGCCGGAATTTCTGAATACAAATGGAACTTTGCATGGGGGCGTATATGCCGCTGCTATAGATTTTATTCAAAGCATGCACCTTCGATCTGTAACCAACACAAGGTGTGTTACTACTAATCTGACCATTCATTTTACAGCCCCTATCAAGACTGGGACGATTTTTGCGGAAGCATCTATTATTTCTAGAGGCCACAAAACAGCTTTTGTTGATGGAATCCTTAAGGATGAAAACGGCAAGGTCATTTCCAAAGGTACAGGAACGTTTAAATTAATTTATTCTTAATTCTAATGAATACGATTAAACAAAGGCGGGTGAAAAAATGAGTGATTTTCACACTTTATTACTTCAAAAATCAGAACAGCTTGCTTATATAATTATAAACTCACCGGAACAACGTAATGCGTTAACTAAAGAGACCTTAAGCGAAATAAAACTAGCCCTGGAACAGTTAAGGAATGATTCAACTATAAAATGTGTTATTTTTACCGGTCAGGGAGATAAATCGTTCGCTGCTGGAGCTGACATCAATCAGCTAAATAAAAAAGCTCCAATAGACGTTTTTCAGGTGGGGAATATGCAGGAATTATACACATTTATTGAATCTTACGAAAAACCGACTATTGCTATGGTAAATGGGTACGCTTTAGGAGGAGGTTGTGAGTTAGCAATGGCTTGCGACATAAGAATTGCATCCAAAAACGCAAAATTTGGTCTCCCAGAGTTAAACCTAGGAATTATACCAAGTGCTGGCGGCACCCAGCGTATGTCTCGTTTAATAGGAAAAGGCAGAGCTCTTCATTTAATTCTTACAGGAAAGCTAATAACAGCTGAGGAAGCTGAAAGAATAGGGTTAATATCCGAATGCGTATCGCAAGATAAATTAATAGAGGAAGTAGAAAAAAACGCTGCTCAAATTGTTTCAAAAGGGCCGCTTGCTGTAAAGCTTGCCAAGATGGCTATTCACAACGGATATGATGCGGATATGCAGACTGGTTTATTAGTTGAACAATTGGCCCAAGGAATTTTATTTTCTACCGAAGATAAAAATGAAGGTACAAGTGCATTCCTTGAAAAAAGAACTCCTGTATTTGAGAGGAAATAGTTTATCTATAGCTTATTATTAAAATCTGCCAAGTAATCATTATATTTTGTGAAAGGTGATTAAATGGAGAAACTTATAAAACCAATTAAAGCTATAAGTTATATAAAAAATGGGGATTCCATCTTAGTAGGAGGTTTTGGAGTATCGGGCACACCTCTTACTATATTAGATGAAATAGCCTCATCGGATTTAAAAGATTTAACTGCCGTTAGTAATAACTTGGGGGAAAAAGGAAAAGGATTAGGTAAATTACTAGACGCTGGAAACTTAAAGAAGGCTGTTGGCTCCTATTTTACAACTGGTCGCCATGCTGTCGAAGCATGGCTGGAAGGCAGGTTAGAAATAGAATTGGTTCCCCAAGGGACGCTTGCTGAGGCTTTACGATGTGGAGGAGCTGGGATTGGTGGTTTCTATACTAAAACATCGGTTGGAACTAAATTGGCTGAAAATAAAGAGAAAAAAGTAATTGATGGAGAAGAATATGTGTTCGAGAAGGCAATTAAAGGCGATGTTGCTTTAATTAAAGCTTCAAGATCAGATACTCTAGGAAACTTAACTTACGATAAAACAGCCTTAAATTTTAACCATGTAATGGCAACAGCTGGTAAAACAGTGATCGTGGAAGTAGATGAAATAGTAGAAGCTGGGGAGATAGAGCCTCAAGATATCATAACCCCACATTTGTACGTAGATTATATCGTTGAAAACAAATACATTAAAAAAGGGGGGGAATATATTGAGCCAAGCAATTCGGCTGAAAATAGCAAAAAAGGTGTCGGAACTATTGGTTGAAGGAAATGTAGTAAATTTAGGGATTGGTATTCCTACTCTTATTCCTGATTGTATTGGTGATAAGAATGTATACCTTCAGTCAGAAAATGGGATTTTAGGGATGGGAGCAACTCCAGCTGATGAAGAGACAGATATGGATTTAATAAGCGCTAATAAACAACCTGTATCACTAAACAAAGGTGCATCAATCTTTGATAGCGCAGATTCCTTTTCTATGATAAGGGGAGGGCATATTGATTTAGCAGTTTTGGGGGCATTGCAAGTAGATGAAACAGGGGAAATTGCAAATTGGGCTATCCCGGGTAAAGCCATTCTCGGTGTAGGAGGAGCGATGGACCTTGTAATGGGAGCACAAAAAATTATTATTGCTACAACTCACCTTACCAAAGATGGTAACCCTAAAATAGTTAATAAACTTACTTATCCAAGCAGCGGGAAAAGAAAAGTAGATATGATTGTAACAGAGCATGCACTATTTAAATTTATTTCCAGTAAGATGTACCTTATGGAAGTATTATCAGACATTTCATTTGAAGAATTAAAACAAATTACTCCTGCAAGTTATGAAATTTCCTCCAGTTTTATAGCTAGTTAATGTAGTTTACTATTTTCTAATAAAAGATACGCAAACAGTAATAGCGCCCAATATAATGGGCGCTTTACTAGTTTCTTCTATTATATAGATCTTAATTTGTTCAAAATCAACCGCTGCTCTACAGAGGCTACCAGCCTTCTTGTATCGGCAACCGTATCCGGGTTGATACTTACACTATCAATTCCTTCCCGAATCAGGAATTCTGTGAATTCAGGATACAGAGATGGACCCTGGCCACAAATTGAGACGGTTTTATCATGTTTATGGGCAGCATGGATCAACATTTTGATTGCTTGTTTGACAGCAGGGTTGCGCTCATCAAAATATCCCATGGTGTTAAGAATACCGGAATCACGGTCAGATCCGAGAATCAACTGGGTCAGGTCATTGCTTCCGATACTGAACCCGTCGACCAATTGAGCAAATTCTTCGGCCTGGAAGATGACAGATGGTACTTCTGCCATGATCCAAATCTTGAATTGCTGATCCTGCTTCAGACCTTCTTCTGCCATGATTTCTTTGACACGTTCTACTTCCCAGGTCGTGCGGACAAATGGAAGCATGGTCCAGACGTTGACTAAGCCGTATTCATCGCGGACTTTTTTAATAGCCCGGCATTCCAAACGGAAACCTTCCTCGTATTCAGGGGAAATATAACGGGAAACCCCGCGCCAGCCGATCATTGGATTGGCTTCAATCGGTTCAACTTCCTCGCCGCCTTTTAAACCACGAAATTCATTGGAACGGAAGTCACTTAGACGGACGACGATCGGCTTTGGATAAATGTCTTGAGCTACTTTTGTAATTCCTTCGGACATTTTATCAATAAATTGTTTTTCTTCCCCATTCCTTAATAGATACATTGGATGCGCTCCTACCAGGTGAGTGAAAATGAACTCGGTACGCATGAGACCGATGCCGTCAAAAGGAAGGTTACTGTACTTGCTAATTAAATCCGGCTCGCCAAGGTTCATATAAACTTTCGTGCCTGTAATTGGTGCCAGCTGGTGCAGGTTGATTTGCTCGATTCCAGATGATTCTACGTTTCTATCATTCTTTGTTTCTTCCTGTTTTTCTTCCAAAATTCCTTGATAGACCACGCCACGGGTAGCGTCAACGGTCACTTCCATTCCTTCAGTCAATACTTCGGTCGCGTTGTTTGAACCGACGATACAAGGTATGCCGAATTCCCGTGAAACGATGGCTGCGTGACACGTTCGTCCACCTTCATTTGTAACCACAGCTGCTGCTTTTTTCATGGCTGGCATCATATCGGGGTTCGTCATGATAGTAACCAGAATATCCCCATCTTCTACCTTGGAAATCTCCGTGATATCTTTGATTTTTCTTACCTTTCCGCTTCCTGTTCCAGGAGACGCGGCCAGTCCGCGTAAAAGTGACACTCGATTTGATTCAGCTTGCGCTTGTTCTATCACATTTGTTTCCTCCTCTTTTAATGTAGTAATCGGCCGTGCCTGTAGAATATAAAGTTCATCCGTATCGCTATCAATCGCCCATTCAATATCCTGTGGGGAGTTGTATAACTTTTCAATACGAAGGGCATCGGTGGAGAGCTGATCGATTTCTGATTCAGTCAGACACTGTTCGGTTACGAGATCTTCCCCTAAAAATTCTTTAACAGCGACTTTGGTAGTTCCAACGGCTTTTTCATTCTTCACAATCAGAAAGTTTTTCGTGGCAATATGTTTTTCGATTACCTGGTTGTTACTTTTATCAACGATGTATTCATCCGGGGAGACCATCCCGGACACCACGGATTCACCCAATCCCCAGCTGGCATTGATCATCATCTGATTATGGTCTTCCGTTATTGGATTCGAGGTGAACAAAACTCCTGCTTTTTTACTGTTCACCATTTTCTGCACGACAGCGGATAACGAGACATCAAAATGATCGAAATACTGTTTTTCACGATAGTAGATCGCACGTGCCGTCCAAAGAGAGGCCCAGCATTTTTTTATGTGGTGAATGACTTCTGCAATTCCTTCAATTTCAAGGTAAGTATCCTGCTGTCCAGCGAAGGAAGCTTCCGGTAAATCCTCTGCTGTAGCTGAACTGCGGACAGCTACATATAGGTCATCCACTTGAAGATTGCGTTGGAATTGTGCATATGCTTTACGAATTTCCATTTCGATCGGCTCTAAAATATCTGTGGTAAGGATCAAGTTTCTAATTTCAGCACTGATGATTTGAAGCTGCTCATGATTCTCAATATCCAGACCGTTGACCAATTCGAGTATGTACTTATCCAAGTTACGCTCTGCAATAAAGTCGCTGTATGCTTTAGCAGTGACACAAAAACCAGGAGGGACTTTGACACCTCCGTTTATCAGTTCACCCAGGTTAGCACCTTTGCCACCTACCAGGGGAATGTCTTCCTTGTGGATTTCTTCAAACAAACGAATATACGGCTGCTTAGTCAATGTCTATCTCCTCCAAATCAGATTTTCAATTTAGTATAACACATTTATTTTATTGTGTCATACTTTTATTTGATTTTATGATGAACATGATCATTTTTAATAGATGAAGAAACTGTCATTTGTTGATAGACTTTCTATAGGGTAGAATGAAAATGATTTCAAACGAAGGCAGCAGGTGGTTGGCATGAACGACAGACAAAAAGAATTGATACGAATATTAGCGTTGCATTCCGACGGGTACAAGCAGGTGAAGGAGCTTGCGGCTGAACTTGCTTGTTCAGAGAAAACCGTGCGCAATGATATGAAAGCAGTGGAGGATTTTTTACAAGCCTATCCTGCCGCTTCCCTTATGCGTAAGCCTGGACTGGGTGTACGCTTATCTATTAAACAAGACGAGAAATCCCAGTTGTTTGACCAGCTATACCGCTCGGAAACAAAATCTTCTGAAGACCGCCTGCTTGAAATAACCTACCATTTACTGGTCAATGACCGGCCTGTTACCTTGACGCAATTGGCTGATACCTATTTCGTCAATAAAAATGTAATCAAAAATGATTTAGCATTGATTGCCCGTTGGCTTGAACGGTTTAACCTTGCGTTGATTTCCAGGCAGCGCCTCGGCCATATCATCGAGGGCGGGGAGCTGCAGAAACGGAATGCGTTAGCTCGTCTCCCGGAACTCGTCTCCTCTAGTACGGGAAAAAATAAGGAGATAATAAACTTGTTTCCTCCGTTTGAGGTGAACACCGTCCGTCAGTTTCTCAAGGAAATGCAGCACCATTTTTCCGTACTTACAGGAAATGGAGACTTCGAAAGTCTCCTGATTCATGCTTTAGTCATGATCAAACGGACGGCCCAGCGTGCGCCGATCCAGCTGGATAGCGCCGAGGGAGCTAATGTTGCAGAGACAGAAGAATACGGGATAGCGACCTGGTTTTTGAAGCGATTGGAGCGGAAGCTTAGGATGCCGTTTCCGGAGGAAGAACGGGTGTATTTTGCGTTACATCTATTAAGCAGCAAAGGAACCCACCATCCATTCAAACAAGCAAAGGGCTCCGGGGTAACGGAAATCGTTGATGTATTGACATCAAAATTACAGAAGCTTACGCTGATTGATTTTTCTGCTGACGAGACGTTGATGGCCGGACTTCACACCCATATGGAACCGACCATCAGCCGGATCCGGTTCGGATTCACGATCCAAAATCCGCTGCTTAGTGAGATTAAGAAAAAATATCCCTACATGTTCAGTATGGTCATGCTTGCGCTAGAAGAGGTAGAAACCGAATATGATCTTACTTTTCCGGAAGAAGAAGCAGCTTACCTGGTGCTTCATTTTCAGGCAGCCGTTGAACGGCTCCATAAAAAACGGAATCAAGCGAAAAAAGTGCTAATCGTTTGTGATCTCGGTGTCGGTATGTCCCATTTGCTTCAGGCAAAGCTTGAACAGTCGTATACAGGCTTTGATGTAATAGCTGCTGTAGGGGAATGGCAGGTGGAAGAAACCCTGGAGAAGCATACGGTTGATTTGATTATCTCGACCAAGCCGCTACCGGAGGTTGACGTTCCTAACCTGGTCGTTTCTCCATTGTTAGAAGCCCAAGATAAAAAGCGACTGGATGAGTTTTTGCAATCAATGGAAAACGAGATTCAAGACGGCCAGGCGATGGACACGCTCGTCAATCTGCTCGATGAAGAATTCATTTATCTGGGAGTCAAGCAGGAACACCGTTTTGAAGTCGTCGAATTGATGGCTAAGGGACTAATGGAAAAGGGAAGAGTAACATCCCATTTCCCTCATAGCGCGTTAGCCAGGGAACGTTCTTCGGCGACATCCATTGGTGGCGGCATTGCTATACCCCATGCCCACACTGAGGAAGTGCATCGTTCCACAGTTGCAATGGCTATTTTGGCTCAACCGTTAGAATGGGGGAGTGAGCAGGTTTCCATTGTATTTCTTTTAGCGATTGCAAAAGAAGACCAGGCTATGACGAAGTCGCTCATCCAGGCGATATCCACCATTAGTGAAAAACCTGAGATGGTCTATAAGTTAACAGGAGCAGGAGATACCACGGAGGTCATGTGGCTGCTCGATCAATAATTCATTTTTACCGTAGCTCCGGTAAAAATGAATTATTTTTTATGCCGAAAATTGTCGTATCATAAGGTTACAAATAAAAAAAGTGGGGTGGAAACACATGAAAATACTAGCTGTAACCGCGTGTCCAGTTGGAATCGCTCACACCTATATGGCTGCTGAAAACTTGCAAAAAGCAGGCGAAGAAATGGGCGTAGATATCAAAGTTGAGACGCAAGGTTCGATTGGTGTTGAGAATGCGCTGACCGATAAAGATATCGAAGAAGCAGACAGCATCATCATAGCCAGTGATAAAGAAGTTTCCAAAGAACGTTTTATCGGGAAAAAGCTCGTTGTCGTAGGGGTACAGGAAGGGATTCGTGATCCAAAAGCGTTGATTCAGCGCATTCAGGAAGGAAATGTATCCGTTTACAAAGCGGGTGCGGCTTCCGTAGCGGATGTTAAGAAACAAAAAAAGGAAAAAGAAAATCCAATTTACCGCCACTTAATGAATGGTGTATCGTATATGATTCCGTTCATCGTTGTCGGGGGACTTTTGATAGCGCTCGCATTAGCACTCGGAGGCGAGCAAACACCTGGAGGTCTTAAGATTCCAGAGGATTCTTTCTGGAAACAGATTGAAGCATTAGGTGGAGCCTCGTTTACGTTCATGGTACCGATTTTGGCTGGCTTCATTGCCGTCAGTATCGCCGACCGTCCTGGTTTAGCGCCGGGTGTCATCGGCGGGTATATCGCAGCTAACGGAAGTTTTTATGGAAGTGAAGCGGGAGCCGGTTTCATCGGTGGTATCATCGCCGGGTTCTTAGCAGGTTATGTTGTTTTAGCTATTAAGAAAATCAAAGTACCTCAGGCTGTACAGCCAGTCATGCCGATTATTTTCATCCCGATCCTTGCGTCATTGGTTGTTGGATTGCTGTTCATCTTTGTAATCGGTGCACCGGTTGCCAGCGTATTTGAAGGACTGACCGGATGGCTGGAAGGCATGCAGGGAACAAGCTCAATTGTATTGGCGATGATTCTAGGTGCGATGATCGCTGTTGATATGGGTGGACCATTCAATAAAGTTGCATTCTTATTCGGTGCTGCCATGATCGCAGAAGGAAACTACGGTATCATGGGACCAATCGCAGTTGCCATCGCTATCCCGCCGATCGGTATGGGACTGGCCACATTCATCAACAAAAAGAAATACCAGCAAGCCGAGCGTGAAACTGGTAAAGCATCATTCACGATGGGATTATTCGGTATCACGGAAGGCGCGATTCCATTCGCAGCCCAGGATCCGCTCCGCGTTATTCCGAGTATTGTTACAGGTTCGATGGTCGGTTCCGTCATCGCTATGTTAAGCAATGTCGGTGACCGTGTCGCCCACGGCGGACCAATCGTGGCTGTATTAGGAGCAGTTGATAATGTGTTGATGTTCTTCGTTGCACTTACGGTTGGGGTACTGGTTACCGCGTTTATGATCAACTTCTTGAAAAAAGACGTGGCTGCAGCAGGCGTACCAGCCGGAGAAGCAACTGTTGCTGACGAGCCGGCAGAGACTGCTGGCAGTGCTGCCACTGGCACGGAAAAAATGGAACAGCCAAAAGAAATCACGAAACTGACGGATATCACAACACCTGAATTGATTAATATCGATTTGGCAGGGACGACTCGTGATGACGTCATTGATGAATTGATTGATACGTTGAATACAGAAGGCATACTCGATTCACAGGCAGATTTCAAACAAGCGATCCTTAATCGTGAACAGGAAAGCAGTACAGGATTAGGCATGAACATTGCCATCCCGCACGGTAAGTCGTCCGCAGTCAAAAAGCCAGCCGTCGTATTTGGTATTAAGCGTGACGGAGTCGACTGGAACAGTATGGATGGAACCGATGCCAAACTCATCTTCATGATCGCTGTACCAAAAGAGCGGCAAGGCGATGATCACCTGAAGATCCTGCAAATGTTGTCACGTCGATTGATGGATGAGAAATTCAGAGAAGAGTTACTGAATGTGAAGACGAGAGAAGAAGCATATCAGTTGTTGGAAACGATTCGGTAAAGAGGAAGCGAGCAGATTTGATTTCTGCTCGTTTTTTGGGTTTTATACAAACTGCGAATCGCTATTCGAGTCCTGTATTAATTATTTTATGAGATTCGTTTTCCTCAGGTCGGAAGTTTGGTACCAGTTTTTCATAAATACAAGTGACTTCGTACCTGCTTGTCTTAAGCTACCGTTACTACTGGCCAAACACGCTATATCCAGCCCTCATGGTTGAAGAGATGGAATTGCCAGGCAAATATATACTTAGTGATAATCTGGATACTAAAGGAAAAGAAGACGATAGGACTGCTAAACATATCGATTGGGAAAAACGGATAAAAAATGAATATACCGCTTTAAGTGAAGATAATATTGAGCAGGTTCTTCAAGAAGAAATAGGGAAAACATTTTCGACTGTGCTGGAGCATGCTGGTGTATTTAACGAGATAATAACGGGCAAGAGGCATTCAGAAGCTTTATTGGCCAAATCTAATCTGTTTGATAGGGTTTCAAATAAAAAGCTGTTTCTATTGAATCGGCTTCTTTGATTGCTTTGACTTGCAAGTTGGTTGGATCTCTCCCCTTATTACTGTTTGCTGGAGGAGAAAAAGGATTCTGTAATAACTCTGGTTTGCCTCTACGACATAATCGCTAAAAGGTAGACCAATTGCCATAATAACTATGATAACGTTTTCGGGGAGTTGTTAAAGAATCTCCTCCTTTAGAAATCAAGGGGAGTCTATTTTGGGATATAAACGGGCGAACCGTTAGTCAGTATTTTCATGGATGTTGTCAAAGTTGAATTCGGTTGTTTTGGTATAGTATGTAGGTGATAAAGAGCGGCCGTAATGGACGTCATGGAGAGCTGTCACAATCAGGTCACCCCAGATAGATTGGCGTTGGGAGATGGTACTGGTAATTTGCTTGTTTTTAATCCCGTTTATTATGTCAGGTAAGTTGTCAAAGGTGACGACGTCTTTGTCTATTCCCTGAGCTTTCCAGGCGGTCACCACTGCAGGGCCGGTCAGGGAGTCAATACCGACCATGACATCGAAATCAGGATACTCCTTGATCATTCCTTCGATATTCGTCAATGTTTTGGCGGGAACCCCTTCACTATAGCGAATATCGACAATTTCCAGTTTCGGGTGTTTTCCGATAACCTGCTTCACTCCTTTAATCCTGTTATTCAGATTAGCCATCGTGGACATCCCGGAACTGATTATAATCTTACCCTCATAATCAAGCAATTTTGCCACGACTCGGCCCATATGTTTTCCGGCAAGTATATTATCCGTTCCGATAAATGACAGGCGTTTACTTTCCGGGGCATCCGTATCAAAACAGATCACATTGATCCCCTGTTCGATAGCTTCATTGATAAATGGCGTCAGTGCCGCTGGATTGTTTGGACCGATGGCAATGCCATCAACCTTTTTTTTGATCATATTTTTTAATATATTAATTTGCTCATCAACATTAGGGGCGTACGGTGCCTGAATAAGAAGTTCAATCCCCATCTCGGCCGCCTTTTTGGTGGCGCTGTCCGTAACGTTTTTGAAAAAAGGATGATTGACAGGATAGATGATTCCAAATGTTAGCGGGTCCTCTGGTTTCAGGGCTGCGTTTTTTGTCTCGCTGTTTGTATCTGTTTCTTTGCTGATTCCGGTCGCCAGCAAATTGCTGCAAGAGGAAATGATCATCAATGAAAAAAGGCAGACACCGAGGCTAAGGAACTTCTTCATTGTATTCCCCCCCTTTGTTTCAGAAAGCCATTTACAGCTAACCGCGTATTTTATATTGTCTGGTTGTCATTCCCGTCACTTTTTTGAATAGGTTGCAAAAATAATGGGAGTCACTGTACCCGACTCTTTGGGCAATCTCGTACGTCCGTTGGTTCGTTGATTTCAACAGCTTCTTGGCATGTTCTATCCGTATCGATGTGATATATTCGACCAGGGTTTTGCCGGTTTCCTTGCTGAACATTCGGCTGAAGTATGATGGGCTGACATTGACCTTATCGGCAACCGTCTGCAGTGATAATTCCGAATCATTAAAGTGTTCTTGGATATAATCCTGTGCTTTACGGATGAGCGGATTGACCTTCCCGGAAGAAAAAATCCCTGATTTCATGACAAGCTGCAGCATGTCGGCAATATAAGATTCGACTTCCGAATATTCCTTAATCCAGCCTGCTAGAACTTCACGGTTGGCCATCTCCTTCAGCAGCACGACATCCTCGATTTCCTGTTCCTTCAAATATTGTTTAATGGTCAATGTGAAATCAATCAATGAATAATAGAGGAAAAACGCTGCGCTGTTATTTGATGCTTCAATCAAGGACGTATAGCTTTTCGCAAATGCCGTAATCTCGGTCGGGTCGCCATTCTTCAGAAACGAAATCAACTCGTTCCGATTGGAGATGAACATTTCATCATTATGCAGTATGTTTTCTTCGCTGTCCTGGGCTTTGTTTCTCTGCACCATTTTATTGTAGTTTTTGTCTTCTACGGCCTGGGAATAGGAGAGGGAAATTCCATGAATCCGGCTTTCTACTTTTCCGAAGCCGTATAGTATGGGACGCTCGATATCCTGCTTAATCTTGTCCGCAAGCCTTTCTTTTACCTCGTACCTTTCTTCGTGAATCCGGCTTTCTGTTTCACCTTTCATAATAAACACCATTTCTTTTTTCGTACTCTTAAAAGACAGGCAAGGATAGTCGGTTTGAATCGAATCGATGATATCTATAGGTATCGACTCTGTTTCCAACAGGAGTACATAATAAAAACTGGCGATTAATTCGACTTCTAACTGTGCGGCTTTTTTTACCGCATCAGAAGGTGAAAAGGAACCTTCGCAGACTTCATTTAAAAATGTTTCCTGGTACCTGGTTCGGTTTTTGGTTGCTTCATTTTGTAACTCATTCATTTTTTTCTTTTCCAATGCTTCCTGGTCGATTTGGGAGGACACCTTATATAAGGTCTTCAGCAATTCGTCTGCACTGATCGGTTTTAAGCAATAGTCGGCAATTTGAATGCGCATCGCTTCCCGGGCATATTCAAATTCGTCGTGCCCGCTCAAGATGATGATCTTAGTATCCGGCATTTCTTCCCGCAGGATTCTGCTTAATTCCAAACCATCCATAAACGGCATTTTAATATCGGTGATTACGATATCGGGTTGCTGCTTTTTGATTAAAGGGAGGGCCACTTCGCCGTCGGGGGCATCCCCGCAATAGTCGAATCCTTTGTTTGCCCAGTCAACGCTATTTTTGATTCCCTCTCTTACTTGAACCTCATCATCCAAAAGAAATATCTTTTTCATTTGATTCACCTTCCGCTGGGATGGTTAATGATATAATCGTGCCTCCGCCGTACCTGCTATTTACGGTTAGGCCGTACGCTTTTCCGAAAAAAAGTTGAATGCGCTGCTGTACATTGTACATGCCGATACCGCTGTTTCCACCGCGCATTGGCAAGCCACGGTCAAGCTGTTCCTGAATTTCATTTAGTCTTTCCTCTTTTATGCCTTGTCCGTTGTCGATGATTTCGATTCGGATATTGCCGTCAAGATCAAAGTCCCCTTTAATGATGATCAGTCCTTTGCCGCGTTGATTTTTAATGCCGTGATAGATAGCATTTTCAATCAACGGCTGCAACGTCAATTTTAAGATTTTATGTGGAAGGATCTGTTCATTTATATGGAAAGAAACGTACAGAATATCTCTGTACCGGATTTTTTGAATGACGAGATAGCTGCGAATATGTTCCAGCTCGTCCTCGATGGTGATCCAGTCTTTGCCGCCGCTTAACGTAATCCGGAAAAAGCGGGACAAAGCGGTCGTCATTTCAATGACCTCGGTGCTTTTCTTGCTTTCTGCCATCCAGATTATGTTATCCAGTGTATTATATAAAAAGTGTGGGTTGATCTGGTTTTGCAGTGCGCGGAACTCTGCATTGGTCAGCTGTTTTTGTTCTTCTAAACTTTGCTGGAGCAGTGATTTGATTTTGGAAATCATGATATTGAAACTGTTGCTAAGATCGGCTATTTCATCGGAACTTTCGTTATATACCTTTACATCCAAGTTTCCATCGGAAGCAAGCTTCATTTTTTCCTTAAGGTGGCGGATTGGTCTGATCATTCTTAAGGAAATGAAATAGTAGAGTGTGATGGTAAAAAGGATGCTGCAGACGACGGTGACAACGATTAATGTCCGGATTTCATTCGCCTCACTCATGATCTCTTTGACCGGGGCCTGTCCGATAACCTTCCAGCCGGTCGAGTCTACCGTGTCGAAAACGGTAGCGGTCGTTCCGGACTGATTCATGATCACCCCTGAGTTCGTTTTTCGAATCATTTCCCTGTTAGTAATAGAGGCCCGCCCCGGCTTGCTTTTGGTTGGAAAAAAGATCGACTCACCGAACTCCGATTCGATATAAAAACTGCCGGTATCTCCCAATGATGTTTCATTGAGTATTTGTTCGATTGCAGTGGCATCGACCAGTATATTGATAAAACCTATTACTTCTCCGGTAATTTCCGAAATGACAGAGCTGGTTATCGAGATCACCGGGGTATCATTAATCGTTGTCGGAATGATAATCGATTGTTCTTCCCGTAGCAGCAGGTTCTTAAATTTCGGGTCGTTTTTCGGAATCCTCTCTAATTGATTAACCCCGTCACTTTCACTGATCACCCTTCCATCAAGATTGAAGATTTTGATATCGCGAATGTTGTCGCTATGCGGGTATATTTTCCGATAAAAATCAAACATGATTAAAATGTCTTTGGCATCTTCATATGAGTTGTCCGTGCTGAGAAGGAATTGTACGGTGCTTTCCTGGTTTCCAATCTCGGTAAATCGCTGGACATCTTCGAAAATGACGTTAATTTGCTGGCTGGCCTGACTAGCTTGAAGCTGTGCGGAGGTACTGGCATTTTGCGAAATGATATGGATTGATTTTACATAGGAAACCATTCCGACGATGATGAGTGGTATTACCGTTAACAGGATAAACATGACTAGAAGCTTTGTGCGCAGACTGGAAACTAACCATTTTTTAAGTTTCATCTATCTTTTCCTTTGCTTATGAAATCCCTAATTTTTAGTAAGCGGTTACATTCGGTTGAAGTTGAAAAGTTGCTTTAAGCTGGATTGGAGTATGAATTAGTCCTTCTATTTCTTTTCCATTAAAACACAGTTTTTAATTAAAATAAATATAATTTTCTGAACCTTTTCTGATTTACTCACCAATCAAGGTGATGGCAAAAACGCAGTTAGCGGCTTAATAATAAAGGTTGGGGGTTCTTAGTTTACTTTTTTTGTATAAAAAATTACAATTTTCCGAAAATTTTTCCACTTTTTTCGATCGCCTGCTTTGTATGAGTGAAAATATTTCTAGTTTTTGCGTAAATGATTCTATTCAATAAACCTTGAAAGCGCTTTACAATTGAAGCAAGCTAATGAAAACGACAAGATTGTTAGCAAAAAATCCAATTTTGACAAGGGGGAACTAAGTTAATGGCAAGAAGATTAAAAAGTGTAGGGTTACTGCTTATCATGTCATTGGTGCTTGTATTAGCTGCATGTTCATCCGCTAGTAAAGAAGGAAACGCAAGTACTGGAGAAGGAGGAGGCGGGTCTTCTGGCGATAAGCTGGTGATCGGTTTTTCCCAGGTTGGTGCTGAGAGTGAATGGAGGACTGCAAACACCGAATCTATCAAGAGCGCCATTACCGATGCAGGCCATGAGTTGAAATTCTCAGATGCCCAGCAAAAACAGGAAAACCAAATCAAAGCAATCCGTTCATTTATCGCGCAAAAAGTCGATGCAATCGTGTTCTCTCCAGTAGTAGAAACTGGGTTTGAAACAGTACTGAAGGAAGCGAAAGATGCAGGAATTCCGGTATTCCTTGCTGACAGAGCGGTAGATATCGAGGATGACTCTTTATGGGTGACTTTCCTTGGCTCTGACTTTGTGGAAGAAGGAAGAAAGGCTGCTAACTGGCTTGCCGAAGAGATGGAAGGGGTAGAAGGCGATATTAATATCGTGGAACTTCAAGGTACTGTCGGATCTGCGCCGGCTATTGACCGTAAAGAAGGTTTTGAAGAAGTTATGGCTGAGCATCCGAACTTCAAAATCATCAAATCTCAATCCGGAGACTTTACCCGTGCCAAAGGGAAGGAAGTCATGGAAGCATTCTTAAAGTCTGAAGGAGAAAACATCGATGTCCTTTACTCGCATAACGATGACATGGCGATCGGTGCGATTCAGGCCATTGAAGAATACGGCTTGAAGCCGGGCGAAGATATTAAGGTTATCGGTGTGGACGCTGTGAAAGGTGCATTTGAAGCGATGGCTGCCGGCAAGATGAATGTTACCGTTGAATGTAACCCGTTGTTTGGACCTCAGCTTGTCGATTTGATCGAAGCGCATGCTGCAGGGGAAACACTTGAAAAGCGAATTTCTGTAAAAGAAAGTATTTACACAATGGATCAAGCGGAAGAGCTTCTTCCAACTCGTAAGTACTAATAAAATAATGGCCAAGCCGCTTAAATCATATTTGAGCGGCTGTTTTTCTAACAAGAATATCAAATAGGAGGTATCACCTTGGAGATAGCCATTCCGAAACTAGAGATGAAGGGAATCACCAAAACATTTCCTGGAGTCAAAGCGTTATCGAATGTCAGCTTGCGTTTATTCCCGGGAGAGGTACATGCCTTAATGGGTGAAAACGGTGCCGGGAAATCGACCCTGATTAAAGTGCTGACCGGGGTTTATACAAAAGACGAAGGAACCGTCACGCTGGACGGCAGGTCTGTCGAAGTGTCGACTCCGCTTGAAGCACAAAATCTCGGAATAAGTACTGTTTATCAGGAAGTAAACCTGTGTACGAATTTGTCCGTTGTTGAAAATATCTTCATTGGCCACGAAATCATGAAAAAAGGCAAAATCGACTGGAAAGAAATGAACCGGAGAGCGGAAAAACTATTGACGGAACTCAACCTGGATATCGATGTTTCGAAAACGCTCGGTTCCTATTCCGTCGCCATTCAGCAGATGGTGGCAATTGTCCGCGCTTTGAATGTCCAGGCAAAGGTGCTGATTTTGGATGAACCAACATCGAGTCTTGATTTGAATGAAGTGCGAAAGCTGTTCTCTGTCATTCGGAAACTGAAGAACGATGGCCTTTGCATCGTGTTTATAAGCCACTTCCTTGACCAAATCTATGAAATTACAGATCGGTTGACCGTTTTGCGAAACGGCGAATGGATTGGCGAATACAAGACAGAGTCTCTGCCACGATACGAATTGATTTCGAAAATGATCGGGAAGGAGTTTAACAATAGTAAATCGATTACAGATAATCTTGCGCTGACGAACAAGGGCGACTATGAAACAGTGCTTGCAGCGGAACAGCTTTCTAAAACTGGGAAAATTCAGCCTTTTAACCTGGAACTTCGCAAAGGTGAGATCATGGGTCTTGCTGGTTTGCTTGGTTCGGGAAGGTCAGAGCTTGCCAGGCTGCTGTTCGGTGCTGATAAAGCCGACAGCGGTACGGTGAGGATCAAAGGAAAAAAGGTGTATCTGAATTCTCCGAAACAGGCTATTGCCAACAACATTGCCTTTTCCTCGGAAAACCGGAAATCAGAAGGAATTATCAGTGATTTGTCGATCCGCGAAAATATGATTCTGGCCGTGCAGGGAAGAAAGGGCTGGTTTAATTATATCTCGAGAAAACGGCAGGAAGAAATGGTAGATGAATATATCAAACTGTTGAACATCAATCCTCCTAATCCCGAGCAGTTGATTAAGAACTTGAGCGGGGGCAACCAGCAGAAGGTGCTTCTGGCCAGATGGCTTTTAACCAACCCGGACTTACTTATTCTTGATGAGCCGACCCGCGGTATCGATATCGGGGCCAAAGCAGAGATTCAGAAGCTGATGCTGTCATTAAGTGAAGAGGGCATGTCGATTGTCTTTATTTCGGCCGAGCTGGAAGAAATTTTGCGTACGTGCAGCCGGATTTCCGTTTTACGGGATCATAAAAAGGTATCGGAACTGGAAAACCGGGAGGAAATCAAGCAGCAGGATATTATGAAAGAAATAGCGGGAGGAGTGGGTTGATATGTTGAAATCAAGACTATTCTGGCCCATCCTCGTCCTCGTTATCATCCTTGCCATCAACTTATTTGTCGATCCGGGCTTTTTTAAGGTCGAAGTGAAAAATGGCCATTTGACCGGAAGTCTCGTGGATATCGTCAACCGTGGGGCACCGCTCATCCTGATTTCAATCGGGATGACGCTTGTGATTGCCACCAAAGGGATCGACCTTGGGGTTGGATCGGTGGTTGCCATGTCCGGGGCGATGGCGGCGATGACAATCGGACAGAGTATGGCATCGGATACCAGTTTAACACCGTTGTTTATTGCAATCGCTGCAGCGCTCGGTCTGTCGCTCGCAGCAGGTTTATGGAATGGGCTATTAGTATCGCGGATCGGAATTCAGCCGATTGTCGCCACGTTGATTTTGATGGTGGCAGGACGAGGGATTGCACAGTTGATTACGAACGGGCAAATTACCACGATTTATTATGAGCCTTATTCCTTTATTGGTGGAGGCTATTTGCTTACCATTCCGTTTTCCGTCTATTTGGTGGCTGCCGTTTTGGCGATAGCCTTGTTTATGACGAAAAAGACAGCACTCGGTCTCTTCATTCAATCGGTCGGATCCAACCCAGAAGCGAGTCGGCTGGCAGGAATTAATTCGAAAAATATCATCCTATTAGTCTATGTATTTTCCGGTTTCTGTGCCGGTGTCGGTGGCTTGATTCTAAGCTCAAACGTGGCCAGTGCCGATGGAAACAACGCTGGATTGTGGTTTGAACTTGATGCCATCCTGGCCGTCGTCATCGGCGGTACATCGCTTATGGGCGGAAGGTTCTTCTTGATGGGATCTGTGATTGGAGCGTTGATCATTCAAAGTTTGACAACAACGATTTACTCGATCGGCATTCCGCCGGAAACAAACCTGTTGGTAAAAGCGATTGTTGTCATCATCGTATGTTTGCTTCAGTCATCGGAATTCAGGCAGAAAGTGCTGCGTCCGCGTACGAGAAAGCCGCTTAAAAAAGAACCAGAAAACAGCAGTAATGAACAAGAGGTGAAGATCTCATGATGTCCTGGCAGCTCAATAAAAAATATTACCCGCTCTTAGTAACGATCGGTTTATTTATTCTTATGTTTTTATATGGTTCGATCAATTATACCGGTTTTGCATCGCCGCAAGTCGTATTGAACCTGTTTATTGATAACGCCTTTCTGATCATCGTCGCTGTCGGAATGACGTTTGTGATTTTGTCCGGGGGAATTGATCTGTCCGTAGGTTCAGTGATTGCCTTGACGAGCATGGTGACAGCCATCCTGCTTCAGGCCAACGTATCACCGGTCATAGTTATCCCGGCTGCTTTGCTGATCGGACCGATTCTTGGGGTGATGATGGGCAGTCTCATCCATTTTTACAATCTCCAGCCATTTATCGTCACACTGGCGGGGATGTTTTTGGCACGCGGGCTGAGTTATGTGATCAGTGTCGAGACGATTGCGGTCTCTGATCCATTTTTTCAGTTCATGGCCAATACCAAAATTTATTTCGGTAACTTTTATATTTCGATCAGTGTGCTGATTGCCCTTGCTATCGTGGCGGCAGCCATCTTTTTGGCCCATTACACCAAGTTTGGGAGAAACGTCTACGCCATCGGAGGAAACGAACAGTCTGCCTTGCTGATGGGACTTCCGGTAGGAAGAACCAAGATTCTCATTTATACGCTGAGCGGGTTCTGTTCTTCGCTTGCCGGGCTTGTGTTTACGTTTTACATGTTATCAGGATACGGACTGCATGCGAATGGCTTGGAATTGGATGCTATTGCAGCGGTAGTCATCGGCGGTACGCTCTTAACAGGCGGAGTCGGTTACGTTGCCGGTAGTGTTGTCGGTGTCTTGATATTGGGAATCATCCAGACATTGATCGTGTTTGAAGGAACACTCAGCTCCTGGTGGACAAAAATAGCAATCGGCGTTTTGCTGTTATTATTTATTGTCTTTCAGCGCTTGAGCTCGGTCAGAGGAAGAAGCAAAAGCCAAACCGTTACACAGCATTGACTTTCGTTCAGGAAGGGAGGTGTTAAAAACTTGGTGATTTAACCTGGTACGACTAAAACTGTATTAAAGAAAGGAGCGCATAATGATACGCAGGAAAAACAGTTTATACATTTTGTTAAGTTTTCTTCTCCTACTTACTGCCATTCCGAATGCTTTCGTGCCTTCCGCAACTGCGGCAGAAGCAGACGGTTTGATCTTGCATTATGATATGAAAGCCATTAGTGAAAACGGTGATGACAAGATTATTCCGGATGTCGCTGGAGATGGAGCATTTGACGGTACTTTCAAAAATCCGGACAACGGGCAATTGATGACCAACGGTGAAGCCGGATATGTTGCCTTTAATGGCGGTGATTCCAATTCCGACAGTGGTTATATTGAAATTCCGAAAAACGAAGATGGAGCCGATTTGTTAAGCGGCTTGGAAGACGTGACGGTCTCCGCGCTCGTCAATTGGACCAATGATGGAGCAAACCGCTGGATATACGGCTTCGGAAAGGTTTCCAGCGACATTGCGAACGGCAACAGCTACTTTTTTGCCACACCGAGACATGGAAGCAATAATACGGCCGCGGCTGGAATTTCGGAAGCTGGCTGGAGAAGTGAAGCACTGATCAGAGGAAATCAGCCATTGGAATCCGGCAGTTGGCAAGTCATGACAACGGTATTCTCCGGTTCCGATGACACGTTGACACTTTATGTAAACGGGCAAGAGGTTGCGACTGGCTCTGCACAAGGGAAAAAGTTAGCCGACATCATTGATTCTTCGGCCGATTTTTCCGGGTTCATCGGAAAATCGATTTTTCAGAACGACTCTTACTTTAAAGGGATGATTGGTGACTTCCGGGTTTACAACAAGGCTTTAAACCCTGATCAAGTAGCGGCTTTATCGGTTGAAACAGCAGAAAAGGCAGATCAAATCAACCAGCTTGTCCTTGATGATGCGGCACAATCACTGGATGTTTCCGAGTACTTGGCTGAAGGTGACGCCAGTACGAAAGAAATCACAAAAGACTTAACACTCCCGGGAACTGGAAAGTATGGTGTCGCTGTTTCCTGGTCTTCCAGCGATACGAATATCATTTCCTATGACGGGACGGTAACACGCCCGGCGGCAGGAGAGCCGGCAGGAGAGGTCGAGCTTACTGCAGATCTATCCTACGAAGGCCTGGAAACAACAAAAACGTTCGATGTGGTCGTATTAAGTGAATATACCGATCGACAAAAGGCGGAGCTCGATGCCGATGACGTCATCGTGTATAACCAGGATAATGTGAAAGGCAATCTTCACTTGGCGACAGACGGGGAAAACGGTTCTGCGATTACTTGGGGATCATCCCACCCTGACATTATCAAAGGAACCGCCGAAGCCGTTGACGATCCGAACAAGCTTGGCGTTGTCAACCGTCCGGAAATAGATACAGAGGTTACGCTGACCGCAACGATCTCGAGCGGTGAAGCTGAAATCGAAAAGACATTTGACGTGACGGTTATCGCAGATCCCGGCGAAAAGGAATATGATGCGTACTTCTTCTCGTATTTTACTGGAGAGTATGAAGGTGGAGAAGAAATTTCGTTTGCAACAGCCAAAGATCCATTGCACTGGGAAGCATTGAACAACGGCCAGTCCGTCATCCAGTCGACGATGGGTGAAAAAGGATTGCGCGACCCATTTGTGATGCGCTCTCCTGAAGGCGATAAATTTTACATGATCGCCACCGACTTGAAGATGGGCGAAAGCACCAACTTTGACCAGGCCCAGATTACTGGAAGCCATTCGATCATGGTCTGGGAATCTGACGACCTAGTAAACTGGAGCGAGCAGAGAATGGTCGAAGTGGCACCAGAAAATGGCGGAAACACGTGGGCACCGGAAGCTTTTTATAACGAAAAAACTGGTGAATATGTCGTGTTCTGGGCATCTTCCATCCCTAACGAAGAAACGTACGGCAATTATCCGAACGGCAGGCCTAATGGCCAGTACAATGTCATGTACTATGCGACGACAAGAGATTTCTATGAATTCTCTGAGCCGAAAGTGATGATCGACGATTCCTTCCCGACCATCGATACGAGCTTCATTCAAGACGGGGAAACACTTTACCGATTCACCAAATCAGAAGTGAACTACAAAGTTTATTACGAAAAAGCAACCAATATCTTCGATGACTTGGATGGCATTGAAGAAAACGGCTTCCAATTCGAACCGGTCGCAGGCACGAAAGACGGCAATCGCGGCTTGATCGGCCATGGTGGAAACAACGAAGGGCAGACGGTCTTCAAAGATATCCATGAAGACAAATGGTACCTGTTCCTCGATTCGTGGCCATATCATGTTCGCTGGACGACCGATTTGTCTGACGGCGAACAGTTGGTAAACAACGTTGTACCAGCATCCGAGTATGCCCTGCCCCCGGGACCTCGTCATGGCACAGTGATTCCAATCACCAATGAAGAATATGATGCCCTTCAAGAAAAATGTGGCATGGATTCTCCAAAGTCAGTCGAAAAGCCCGTCGTCCACTATACATTCGACGGTGACGATATAGACGGCGAGACGGTCAAAGACGTATCAGGCAATGGCCATGATGCGCAGCTAGTCGGCGGAGCAACAATTGATTCTGACGCTGTCGATTTGGACGGATCTACCGGTTATGTGGAAATGCCGGAAAACTTGATTCAAGATTTGGTCTTGGAAAACATGACGATGTCTACTTGGGTCCAGGTCGATTCAGACCAGGAGGACCAGCGGATTTTCGACTTCTCTTCGGAAACAGGAAGAGTAGCAAACCGTAACACGATGTATTTGAGCACAAAGGGTGATACAGGCAGTCTCGAGTTTGCGGTCGTCACACCGTTTACAGAAAAATTTGGAAGCGAATCTTCCAAACTAGGTGCCAGTTATAAATATGCACTTCGGGCAGCAAGCATGTCGACCGGCGAATGGCATCATGTAGCTGTAACCATGAACGACTTTAATGCCAGCCTCTACGTAGATGGGGAAGAAGTGGCCAACAGTTCCGTATTTAATATGGAACCAAGGATGCTGATGGAAACAACTTTGAATGCGCTTGGAAAGTCGCGAAGAGATGCCCACAGTTTATTCGATGGGAAGTTCGATGACTTCCGAGTCTACAACCGCGCGCTTTCGGCAAATGAAATTGCTGAATTGACAGAATCGGCCGACAAATCTGCACCGACAGCTCCGACAAATGTCGATGCATCGGCAATTTCGGCAAATGAAATCGAACTAAACTGGAAAGCATCTACTGATAACGTTGGGGTAACTGATTACACTGTATATCGTGACGGTAAACAAGTCGTGAAAACTACAGAGACCACGTTCAAAGACACCAGCTTAACAGATGCAACTACCTATGAATACACGATCACGGCTTCAGACGCTGCCGGCAACGTTTCGGAAGCAAGTGAATCGGTAAGTGCTACAACTAAGACAAGCCTCTCGTATCTTCAAGAATATACAGACCAATATGTAGAAAACGGAGAAGTGGAAGTTCCGTTAGTGAAAAAATTGACCAACAGCTTGAA
Source organism: Thalassobacillus cyri (assembly GCF_900107755.1). GTDB lineage: Bacteria > Bacillota > Bacilli > Bacillales > Halobacillaceae > Thalassobacillus > Thalassobacillus cyri. Next base: position 45,169 of record NZ_FNQR01000004.1, read on the forward strand.
GCAAGTCCTCCACCACCAGGCCAAAGGCCACGAAGAACAAGCCGTAAAACACCTTGAAAATTACGTATACCATCTGGAACAAGCAAAAACGAACCAACTCTCAGATGACGCCAAAGCAGCGTTGAACAAGCGGGCAGAGCTTTTGATCGATCAGGGTCTAGAATAAACAGTAGATTAGCGGAGGGTGGGGGCTCCCGGATTTGGAAGCCACTTCCCGCTCGCTTTCTGTGTTTTTGGAAATGATCAGTCATTTTGCCGCAAATCCTGTGAAAAGTCGGGAGATTGACGGCGAAAAACCACATTCAACCCGAAAGCCATCTGAGCTAATTGAAAAAGCCCGATTGTTGTGGGAACTGGGCAATTAATATCCAGCTTGTCATCATAATGAAAGGGGTGATAAAGGGGCAAAGCAATGATCACACAGTAGAAATCAGATTCATTGTTTAATAGGGAGGAGTAGCTAGATGTCAGATAGCAGGAAAGGACTTTTTACCTTTGTTACAGCAACGGTTATCGCTTTGGTGATGTTTTTGGGTGTTGGTTTTGCCAAAACAACTGCTGCGGCAAATGTTGATAAAGTTTTGGATTATGAGATGAAAGAAACAGAAGGGACTGTCATCAAAGATAGTATCGGTAATTTTGACGGAACATTGGTCAACCCGGATGATGCAGAATTGCTATCGACAGACAATGCCGGTGTCATCAGTTTTGGCGGAAACAATGCACATATTACGATTCCGCAAGGTGTATTGGATGGGAAAGACAGTTTAACTGTATCCACTTTAGTGAACTGGAGCGGAAAAAATAGAGCGGAATGGCTTTATACATTTGGCCAGAATAGCAGCAAATATATGTATTTCACCCCCAGCTATCCTAGTGACGGTTCAGCCCGATTCGGCATTGCAACTAATGGGTGGAGGGATGAAGTTTCCGCCACAACAGACACTTTGGCCAAGAATGAGTGGAAGCTAGTAACCACCGTCATATCTGGAGAAACATTGGAATTATATATTGACGGAGAACTGACTGCTAGCGGTTCTACCAGCTTCGCATTGGAGGACATCAGTAACACCGACGTTATCAGCGGTTATATCGGTAAATCTTTTTATGGCGCCGATCCATACTTCAACGGAATGGTTGCAGATCTTGAAGTGTATGATGGTGCGTTGACTGCAGAAGAAGTAAAAGCATTAACAGCAGCTGCGGATGAAGAGATTGCAAACATGGATACATTATTGCTTGACAGCGCTGTAAGCCAGCTGGGTTACGACGATTTCTTGAATGAAAATGCCAGCAAAGAAGAAGTGGAAAAGGACTTGAAATTCCCTGAGAGTGGTGCCAACAGCACGGCAATCACTTGGGAATCCAGCAACCAGGACGTGATTACCAACGATGGTATGGTTACCCGCCCTTCTCATGAAGAAGGCAGTCAGGATGTAGTTCTCACCGCAACAATTTCAGATGGCACAAATTATGCTACAAAAGAATTTACCGTAACAGTCATCCATAACCCGAAGGACTCGGTAGCTGTGAAAATCGCTGCTAAAGAACTGACTGTTTACAATATCAACGATGTTCGCGGTAACTTGACTTTACTGACAGAAGGAGCCTATAACACAGCGATCTCCTGGACCTCCGAAGATGAGTCGATCATCACTCCAACCGGGGAAGTTACCCGCCCATCTCATAGTGAGGGGGATGTGACGGTCAAGCTTAAAGCGACGATAACAAAGAATAATGAAACCGTGACCAAAGTCTTTCTGGCCCATGTTAAAGAAATGCCGAAGCAGGAAGATTATAAAGGTTACTTGTTCAGTTACTTCACCGGTGAAGGCTATTCGAATGGGGAGCAAATCTACTTTGGATTGAGTGAAGGAAATGACCCGTTGCACTGGCAACAACTAAATGATGGAGGTCCTGTTTTCACTTCTGATATGGGTGAAGAAGGGTTGAGAGATCCATTTATCATCCGTTCTCCTGAAGGTGATAAGTTTTATATGATCGCCACCGATTTAAAGATGTATGGCAGCGGGGACTGGGGCCGAGCGCAAACGGAAGGAAGCCGTTCAATCATGGTCTGGGAATCTAATGATCTCGTAAACTGGTCCGAGCAAAGAATGGTAGAAGTTGCTCCGCCTGAAGCAGGCAACACGTGGGCCCCGGAGATTTTCTATGATGAAAAAATCGGCGAATATGTCATCTTCTGGGCTTCCAAACTTTATGAAAGTGAAGAAGACCGGGCCAGCGGCAGCAGTTATCAGCACATGATGTATACCACCACAAGAGATTTCCACACATTCAGTGAACCAAAAGTATATATGGATTACGGCTATTCGATCATCGATACAACCATGATTGAACATGACGGCAAAATCTACCGATTCACAAAAGATGAACGAGGCAATACGTCCTCTTCGCCAAACGGCAAATTCATCTTTCAGGAAGTCGGCGATTCTGTGCTTGACCCAAACTTTGAACTAATCCGGGAAGGCCTTGGAAAAGGCGATATCAGCCGCGGGGAGGGACCATTAGTGTTCAAATCAAACACCGAAGAAAAATGGTACATGTTTATCGATGAGTTCGGCGGAAGAGGATATGTTCCATTCGAAACTACAGACCTGGATTCAGGCGAATGGACAGTTTCTGAGGATTATGATTTACCGGACCGCCCTCGTCACGGAACCGTTTTACCTGTAACCCAAGCGGAATATGAAAGCCTGCTGGAAAATGTACCGGTAGAAGTGGAAGCACCTGTATCGGAAAATCCGGTAACAGGCGTATCTCTTGATCAAGAGGCAGTTGAACTTATCGAGGGACAAACTATGCAATTAACTGCAACAGTCGCACCTCAAAAAGCCGTTAATCAAGGTGTACTGTGGTCCAGCAGCAATGAAAACGCGGCGGTTGTCGATGAAAACGGAACCGTGACCGGGCTTCAAGAAGGAAGCGCTATCATCACGGTGACAACTGTCGAAGGCGGATTCATCGCCACGGCAAAAGTTACCGTCACACCACAACTAAGCATCGACGAGCTCCGACAGGTAACCGAACAATACGTGGAAAGCGGGGATGTAAACGGCCCGTTGGTACCGAAACTGGTCAACAGCCTGAAACAAGTCACCCATCATCGCGAAAAAAGAAATGAGAACCAAGCAGTAAAACATTTGGAAAACTATCTAAAACACCTGGAAAAAGCAAAATCTGAACACGTGTCAGAAGAAGCAAAAGCTGCTTTAAGCAAGCATGCGAACCTTTTGTTGGATAATGGCTTGAATTAATGGAAGGGGAAATCCGCTCCTGTTTTGGTGCAGGGGCGGTATCCCAATATTGTTTTGTCAACTGGATCATTTCGGAGTCGGGGGAATTACTACCGGATGGAGAAATTTACTAATAACGAATCCAGCAAACCAGCCCCCCCTTATTTCTAAGAATCTTTTAATTTAAAAACAGGAAGGAGAAAAGACATGCCAATAGGGAGAGGTAAAGCATTTGCCTTTACTGCGGCCGCTGTAATGTCAGCATTTTTTACGTTTGGGACTACCGATGCTTCAGCGGCAGTAGGGGACAAAGAAATTTTGGACTACGACATGAGCAATGTCGATGGCACTACTGTTGAAGACAGTACTGGAGACTTTAATGGAACATTCATCAATCCGGAAAACGCTGAGCTGATCACGAACGACGACACCAACACAAGTGTTGTCAATTTTGAAGGTGGGCAGACGGAATCCTTTATCGAAATTCCGAATGGGGTTTTGGACGGGGTGGAGAGTGTTACCGTATCTTCCCTCGTTAACTGGGCCGGAACCGGAGGAGCACAGTGGATATATGGCTTTGGCCAGGGTGACACCCACTATATGTACTATACTCCAGCATATATTGGTGGTTCGGCTGACCGGGTCGGCATTGCCACAGACGGTTGGCGGAATGAAACCTATGCAGCTTCCCCAAGGCTTGCGTCCGGGGAGTGGAACCTTGTTACGAACGTGATCAACGGACCGGAAGAAACGCTGGAAACGTATGTAGACGGAGAGCTGGTGGCAACCGGTTCAACCAACGGGATAACGTTGGCTGACATTAAAAACAACGATGGTATCAGTGGTTACATAGGAAAGTCTTTCTATGCACCAGATCCATATTTTGACGGAATGGTTGCCGATTTTGAAGTTTACAATGATGCTTTATCAGAGAAAGAAGTTGGCGCCTTATACGAAGAAGCTACTGCAAAAGTGGAAGACATTGGAGGATTAGGCGGCTATTATGTAGAAAAAGCTGCTGAGAAACTTACGCTTCTTCACTTCCTCCGCTATAACGACGATGCTGAGCAAATCACGACAGACCTGGATTTTCCTGATACCGGGGCATATGATACGACCATAACATGGGAGTCCAGTAACCCGGATGTCATCGCAAATGATGGAACAGTGAACAGGCCTGCTTATGAAGAAGGGGACAAAACGGTTACCCTTACTGCAACGATTTCTGATGGAAACGATTCGATCACGAAAGAATTCAGCCTGACTGTTATGAGAAAAATGCAAGACGCTGATGCAATCGAAGCGGATACTGATGAATTGGTTGTTTACAATCAGGACGATGTCCGCGGTAACTTGAATTTGTCCAAAGAAGGGGAAAATGGTTCCACGATTAGCTGGGACTCATCCGACACGTCCGTGATCACGAGAACCGGTGAAGTTTCCCGTCCGGTCCATGGGGAAGGGAATGTAACCGTTGATCTGACTGCGACGTTTGAATTGAACGGCGAAACAGCTGTAAAAGAGTTCACGACTACTGTAAGAGAGCTTCCGGAAAAAGTAGAAGATAACGCAGCCTATATGATGACCTACTTTACCGGGGAAGCTTATGAAGATGGCGAGCAAATCCGCTTCGCTTTAAGTGACGGAAACGATGTAACCCAGTGGAATGAAATCAATGATGGCAATCCGGTCATCACAAGTCATCTAGGCGAAAAAGGCCTGCGGGATCCGTCGATCATCCGTTCACCTGAAGGGGACAAGTTTTATTTACTTGCGACAGACCTAAAAGTATATGGAACAGGCGGAAACTGGGGCAGAACAGTTAGAGAAGGAAGCAATTCGCTCATGATTTGGGAATCTACTGACCTGGTAAACTGGTCAAAACAACGAGAGGTAGAAATTACAACTCCGGAAACTGGAAATACCTGGGCACCAGAGGTCTTTTATGACGATTCTACCGGCGAATATATTGTCTACTGGTCCTCCTTTGTCTATGACAGTGTAGCCGCCCGCTATGGTGACGGGGAAAGCCATAACAGGATCATGTATGCCAAAACGAGAGATTTCCACACATTCACAGAACCAAAAACGTTGTTAGATTTAGGTCATGACATCTTGGACACGGTAGCGATCGAACACAACGATAAAATCCACCGTATCACTAAAGGTACGTATTACTCTGAGAAAGAATGGGGCGGAGAAGAAATCCGGGAGCACGTATTCCAGGAAGTAGGCGACTCTTTCTTTGGTGACTTTGAACTTGTAAAAGAAGGAATCGGCATGGATGTGCTCGACCATGGCGAAGGTGCGGAAATCTTCAAATCGAATACAGAAGAAGATAAGTTTTATCTGTTAATTGATGAATACGGTGGCGGAAGAGGCTATACGTTATTTGAAACAACCGACATAAATTCGGCAGACTGGAAGCTTTCCGAGGATATTAACCTGCCAGACAGACCGCGCCACGGTGATGTGATGAGTATTACCCAGGAAGAGTTTGAAAGACTGCAAAATAACATTCCGCATGCGGAAGAAGGCGACATTCCAACCCAACCAAAGCCGAATGATATCGTTGGTAACCCGATTATAAAAGATCGTTTCAGCGCCGATCCCGCTGCAATCGAACATGATGGCAAAGTTTATTTATATGCTGGACATGACCAAGCATCCATAACTGGTAATTTCTTTGATATGAGGGAGTGGGATATCTATTCTTCCAGTGACATGAAAAACTGGGAGTTGGAAGGTTCCGTGCCTCGTACGACTTTTGAGTGGGGAAACGGCAACACTGCCTGGGCTTCTGAAACAATTGAAAAAGACGGGAAATTTTACTGGTATGTGACAGTAGAAAACAGCGACCCAAATGCACCAGGAATGGCAATTGGTGTAGCAGAATCGGATAACCCCATCACTGGCTGGAAAGATGCCATCGGCGGCCCGCTTGTCAAAAGCACCGATACCAAAAACCCTGACAATATGGGTAACGGTTACGCATGGGATGACATTGACCCGACCGTCTTTATCGATGACGAGGGACAGGCTTACCTGTACTGGGGTAACACAAAACTTTATTACGCAAAGTTAAAAGACAACATGACCGAATTTGATGGCGAAATTCATGAAGTGGAAATAGAAGGGATGCCTGGCACATTTACCGAGGGTCCACACATCCATGAAAAGGATGGCACCTATTACCTTACCTATGCGATGAATTATCCGGAAGAGCTTGCCTATGCAACGAGCTACAGCCCGGAAGGCCCTTGGGTTTATGGCGGTAAGCTGATGGACACTGTTTATAACAGTCCGACAAGCCATCCGGCTGTCATTGAATTTGAAGGTAAATCGTATCTGATTTACCATACGGCGGCATTGCCTACTGGCGGAGAATACAGACGTTCGGTGTCGATTGAAGAACTAATTTACAATCCGGACGGCTCGATCCATAAAGTTGTGCCGACAGCTTCCGGGATCCAATATTCACCATATTTGCTGCAGGGCTACGATAATCAAGACGCATATGTACGCCATGTGGACGGCGACATCCTGGTGAATGATATGGAAAATACCACCTATGATTATCAATGGCACCAAGTAGCTGGACTTGCAAACGATAAGGAAGAGTACGTATCCTTCCAGTCGGAGGATAATCCAGGGTTCTACTTGATCAGAGATGGCAGTGACATTAAACTCGCTAAGCATGACGGAACAGAAAAGTTTAAAGAACAAGCTACATTTAAAGTAACACCAGGTTTGGCTGACGAAGACTGGACTTCGTTCCAGGCATACAAGGATGGTGGGTTCTTGTATCAGAAAGACGATCAGACGCTTGGAGTGCGTATGATTGATTCAGAGCAAGAAGAAAGAAGAGCAACTTTCAAGCTGAAAGAGTTCGAGGATACTGATGAAACAGCACCGACAGCTCCAACTAATGTAGAAGCATCATCATTTTCGGAAAGTGGAGTGGAACTGAACTGGGAAGCTTCCGAAGATAATGTAGGAGTAACTGGTTATACCGTTTATCGTGACGACGAAAAAGTCGGTACAACAACATCGACTACTTTTCAGGACACCGGATTAACCGATGCCACCACATATGAGTACACCGTGACAGCTCTAGACGCTGCTGGCAATATCTCAAAAGCAAGCGAAGCTGTATCTGTCGCTACCACAACAAGCGTTGCTCATCTGGATGACTGGCTAGCACAATATGTGGAAAACGGCGACGTCAATGGTCCCTTGGTTAAGAAGCTGGAAAACAGTATGAAGCAAGTCATCCACCAGCAAGAAAAAGGCCACGAAAGCCAAACAGTAGAACATCTCGAAATTTTCTTGAAGCACCTTGACAAATCAAAGGCTGCCGAAGTTACAGAAGATGCAAAACAAGCCCTAACGAAGCGGGCGGAGCTTTTGATCGAGTACAATTTATATCAATAATTGGCAGTAGGAGCAGGAGGGAGAGCCCCTCCTGCTTTTAATTTACAACCGCGCGGGGCGGACATGAAGTGAAAATTATTGATGAAGTAATGAAAGGTCTGGGGGTTAAGCGAAAAGGGGACTGGAAATAAAGAGGCAGTTAGTATTAGTAAACGGGAACTCCATTTGTGTTTTAAAGAAAAATTTATATGTAACTTTTTCCCCATCAATTTTCAATGAAGATAACCTGCTAAGATTGTATGGAGGGATGTTTATTCAGGGCCTGCTCCACGATTTCATCGATGGTATCCTGGATATATCATAATTTTAAAATACGACACGTTGTTAAAAAACTAAAACCAGGTGCAAAATAAAGATTTAGGGGATAGATGTGAAATTGATTACGGATTGGACTCAGTAAAAAAAGGATGATTTTACAAAGGGAAGAGCACAATATACTGTGGAAGAAAATAGAAGAAAGAGAAGCAGGTCCTTATAGGGATTCCTGCTTCTCTAATACATTTTCTTATTTAAACAACGAGTTGAAAGCTGCCTAGATTCACAGGAGTTAATTTTTTTCAACTCTTTTACAGTTTCGCCCTCGATTAACACTGGATGATAATAGGTTTCGTTTGGTAAATCCTTTCCCCCTCCCTGTAGTTTCTTAATGACCCAATCTGCTGCGTCACGACCCATTTGTTCTTGAGGGTGTGTCAGCGTTGTTAGTTTGATATTAGCGTTTCTTGCAATATAAGAGTTGTCCTGGCCAATAATTGACAATTCATCCGGGATCGAAATCCCTAGTTGTCTGCATACATTTACTACTTCTAACCCAACTTCGTCGTTGTAGCAAACCATTGCAGTCAACTCGTCTCTGTTTTCGTTTAGGAACTTCTTCAAGTTGATGTATAATTCCAACTTCGTTTCTGTATCAAAAGAAAGCACTTTCTCGGGATGAAAACGTAATTTTGCTTCTCCAAGTGCTTTTATATACCCCTTCATTCGATACTTCCCCTGTAAATCATCACTTTTTGAAATATGCCCGATTTGTGTGTGTCCTTTAGAAACCAATTCTTTTGTTGCAAGATAGCTGGACTGTACGTCATCTAGGCAAAGAAAAGGAACATCTAACTCTTCGTAATACGCATTGATCATAATGAATGGAACGTCATGCTCCTTGAACGACAGGTAATAAGCAATATTAGGATTGAATAGATTACTTTTTGTTGGTTCAATAATCAAACCATCCACTCCAAATGATAACATCATCTCCAGCGCTTTTTTTTCTTGTTCAACATCATTATTCGTGCTGGCTAACAGTAACGAATAATTTTCCTCGTTTAATCTGCCTTCAATACCACGAATGATAGAGGGGAAAATATAATCCGAAATATAAGTAGTAATTACACCTATTGTTTTATTATAGGATTTCCTCCCGGATTTTGATTGATATTGATTACTTACATAAGTCCCTGATCCCTTTTCACTTCTTAAGAATCCCTCATTTGATAGTTCTAAAATAGCTTTACGAACTGTTTGTCTGCTAACACAGTACATATCCTTCAGGGCGGATTCCGTAGGGATTCGTTCTCCTACGCTATATACTCCTGAAAGAATTTTACTTTTTATATCGTCAATAAGCACTTGGTATTTTGGTTTCATTTTCCTCACTTCTTTCATAGTTGTTCATGATTTAATTTTTATCCTTATATTTATACGTACATATTCTACCATGAATTTAAATGAACTTAAATAAAACCTCTATCTTCGAGAACTTAATATCCAATTGAAATTGTAATTTTATTTTATCAAATACAGATTCTTAGAAATCTAACACTCATTTTTGTAAGTACATATAATTTAATAATTGACATTTGTACGTACAAAAAATATACTAAAATTATAATAAAGATAAGTAAAAAGGAAAGCGCTTTTCTTTCTATTGAAACCGCTATCAGAGAGGAGTTTAATTTGAAAAATAATCCAGATATCATTAAACAAAAGATTATTAATGGTGAGACTTCCTTGGGTATTGAATTTGGATCGACGCGTATAAAAACCGTGTTGATTGATAATCGTTTTGAAACCATAGCTTCTGGAAGTTATGAGTGGGAAAACCGTTTGGAAAACGGATATTGGACATACCATTTAGAGGAAATTATCAATGGGCTACAAGAAGCTTATAGTGGTATGAAGCAACAGGTTGAACGCAATTATAGAATTACTATTCAGAAAATTGGTTCTATTGGAATTTCTGCAATGATGCATGGCTATATGGCTTTTGACAATAAAGGTGATCTACTTGTTCCATTTCGAACCTGGCGTAATGCAACCACCAGTGTTGCAGCCAACAAGTTAACTGATCAATTTCAATTCAATATTCCGGAACGGTGGAGTATCGCGCACCTTTATCAAGCGATATTAGATGAGGAGGAACATTTACCACGGGTTGATTATATCACTACATTAGCTGGATTTATTCACTGGTTACTAAGTGGTAATAAAGCAATTGGGATTGGAGATGCCTCCGGAATGTTTCCGATTGATGAATCAACGCAAGATTACAATGAATCGATGGTGAAGCAGTTTGATGTACTAATTGCTAACCAAAGCTATCCCTGGAAACTGAAAGATATTCTTCCTACAGTTTATCTATCGGGTGAACAAGCAGGTGAACTAACAGAAGTGGGAACAAAAGTTCTGGATAAATCAGAAAATTTGGAACCAGGAATTCCGCTCTGTCCGCCAGAAGGGGATGCTGGAACGGGGATGGTTGCTACAAACAGTGTGAGGAAACGTACCGGGAACGTCTCCGTAGGTACTTCAGTTTTTGCCATGATTGTGTTGGAGAAAGAACTTTCAACTGTACATCCGGAAATCGATCTGGTAACCACACCAAGTGGTAGTCCAGTTGGAATGGTTCATGCAAATAACTGTTCCAGTGACATCAATGCCTGGATCGGATTGTTCCGAGAATTTTATGAAGCGATGGGACAAAAGGTTGAAACGAATGAGTTATTCACTGTGATGTTGAACAAAGCTTTGGAAGCTGACCCGGATGGTGGAGGTTTGCTTAGCTATGGATATTTCTCCGGTGAAAATATAACAGGATTTGAAGAAGGCCGGCCACTATTTGTTCGCTCCCCGGAGAGTAATTTTAACTTAGCAAACTTTATGCGGATCAATCTTTTTACTGCCTTTGGTGCTTTGAAAATTGGAATGGATATTTTAACAAAGGAAGAAAATGTTGAGATTGATAGCATTCTAGCTCATGGTGGTTTATTTAAAACCCCGGTTGTCGGCCAAAAGATTGTTGCGGCTGCAATGAAAACTCCGGTTTCCGTTATGGCGACAGCTGGAGAAGGCGGTGCCTGGGGAATTGCTATTCTAGCTTCTTACATGATGAACAAAGATCAAAAAGAAAGTTTAGGATATTTTCTCGATAAAAAAGTCTTTACTGGAGTTGAGGTAAAAGAAATGTATCCAGATCGATTGGATGTGAAAGGATTTGAAACATTCATAGAACGATACAAAGAAGGATTAGTGATTGAACGAGCCGCAATAGATAATCTAGTGGAAAGCGAGAGGGATTGATGTGTTAGAACAACTAAAAGAAGAAGTGTTCCAAGCAAACTTAGAATTGCCAAAGCAGGGACTTGTGAAATATACGTGGGGAAATGCAAGTGCGATTGATCGTGAAAGCGGCCTATTCGTAATTAAACCAAGTGGTGTGGATTATAAAAGTATGAAAGCCAGTGATATGGTGGTTGTTGATTTAGAAGGCAATGTGGTGGAAGGAGAATTAAATCCATCATCAGATACACCGACTCATGCAGTACTTTATAAGCATTATTCAGCAATCGGTGGCATTGCACACACTCACTCAACCTGGGCGACAATCTGGGCTCAAGCAGGTCTTGATATTCCAGCGATGGGAACCACTCATGCAGACACATTTTACGGTTCTGTACCTTGTGCCCGTTACTTGACACAAGAGGAGATTGACCGTGGTTACGAAGCAGAAACTGGTAATGTGATCATTGAAGCATTTGAAGAGCGCGGGTTAGATATCTTAGCGGTTCCCGGTGTCATACTGCATGGTCATGCTCCGTTTACCTGGGGAAAAGATGTGAAATCTGCGGTAATGAACAGTGTGGTTCTAGAGGAAGTCTCGAAAATGAATTTATTTGCGCGGGAATTAAATCACTTTGCTAAAGAATTACCACAGCGTATTTTAGATAAACACTATTTACGAAAACACGGAGAAAATGCTTATTACGGGCAAAAGTAAAAAAATTTAAATGAAGAAAAGAGGGTTACTATGTCAGCAATAGAAAAAAAAGAATTTTGGTTTATCGTAGGATCACAACATCTTTATGGGGAAGAAGCGTTAGCAGAAGTAAAAGCACACGCACAAACAATGACAGATGCTTTAAATGAAAGCGGTGTTTTACCTTACCCAGTCATATTGCAAGATTTAGCTGTTAATACAGATAAAATTACGAATATAATGAAAGAAGTTAATTATCGTGACGAGGTTGCAGGTGTCATTACTTGGATGCATACTTTCTCTCCTGCGAAAATGTGGATTCGTGGAACAAAATTATTACAAAAACCATTACTTCATCTAGCAACACAATTTAACGAAAGTATTCCATGGGAATCGATTGATATGGACTTCATGAACCTTAACCAATCTGCTCATGGTGACCGGGAGTATGGATTTATCAATGCCCGTTTAAACAAAAAAAATAAAGTTGTCGTAGGTCATTGGGAACGTGCTGAAGTCCAAAAGCAAATTGCAGAGTGGATGGACGTAGCGGTTGCTTATAACGAAAGTTTTAACATCAAAGTCGCTCGCTTCGGTGACAATATGCGTCACGTTGGTGTGACCGAAGGAGATAAAGTGGAAGCACAAATTCAATTTGGGTGGACCGTAGACTACTTTGGTATTGGAGATCTTGTTCAATACGTGGATGCTGTTAAAGACGGTGAAGTTGATGCTCTGTTTGAAGAATATGCAGGGCTTTATGAATTTGATTATGGTACTTACAGGAAAGAAAATTGGGAAGCCAGCGTAAAAGTACAAGCAAAGTACGAAATCGCCATTAAACGTTTCCTTGATGAAGGTGGTTACAATGCCTTCACAACTAACTTTGAAGATTTATACGGTATGAAACAGCTTCCCGGCCTTGCAGTTCAACGTTTAATGGCACAGGAATATGGCTTTGCTGCTGAAGGAGATTGGAAGACTGCGGCACTCGATCGCTTACTCAAAGTGATGAGCCATAACCAATCAACTGGCTTTATGGAAGATTACACATATGAATTAGCAGCTGGTCAAGAAGCAATTCTTCAATCACATATGCTTGAAGTAGATCCAACTCTAGCAAGCAACAAACCCAAAATTGTGGTGTCTCCATTAGGAATCGGTGATCGAGAAGATCCAGCACGTTTAGTATTTGACGGTAAAGCTGGAGACGGTGTGGTTGTTTCAATGGCTGACTTTGGTACTCATTACAAGCTTTTGATCAACGAAGTTGCTGCATTTGAGCCGACTATTCCAGCTCCAAAACTTCCAGTAGCCCGTATACTATGGGAGGTTAAACCAAACTTTCATGATGGCGTTAAAGCCTGGATAGAAAATGGTGGCGGTCACCATACTGTTGTTTCATTAAATTTAACAACTGACCAAATGATAGCTTATGCCACACTGGTTGACTTAGAATACGTTGTTATTAAATAACGCCTCTACCCTGCAGGGAGAGGCTTACTTTCCAGCAATCGTTTTGTTTATCATTGTTTTCAGTGGAAAATGAAAGCTTATAGGGTGAAAAATGAAAGAACACAAGGACCATTTGGTTATGAAGTCACACTATCTACAGTTTAGGGAGAATCAATTGAAGAATAAAAATGATAAGTTTATGTTGGATGAATCATGTTACCAAACTTCTTTTACTTAAATTTACATGGAGGAGCCCTGGGTTCGATGAGGAATATTGTTGCTATGAAGTGAATGAGGCAGATCCAAATGTATCAGTTGTCTTTAAGGAGCAGCAATAAGAAAGTCTAAAATAATTACAAGATTTTAACGCGGCAGGGATTGGAATGTTAACTGTCGCGTATTTTATTACATATAAGAACTTTTATACTAGACCGTCTTAAAGATGATCTAATGCAGATTACGAGACCATTCGTTCAGCAATTATCAACCTTGTGAGGGCTGTTGCGGATTAGTTTCAAAAGCAGAATTAGGTAACTAATTGGGGTTCCAGTTTTTTTCTGAACTTTAACTAAAAAAATCTTTCTACTGTTCTTGTTTTCTTTGATTTACAGTTATTTTCCAATTCCGATGCAGATAAAATTAATCTTAGTTAAGAGTATACATATTAGAAAACTATTATTAAAAGCGATTCATCTCTACTGTTTTTGAAAGGGGTTACAAAAATGAAAAAGCTGCTTTTCCTCTATCTTCTGTTAATCGGTCTATTTGTAGCATATGTATATAATTATCAAAAAGAAGATTCTTCCACACGTGAATGGACTGAAAATGAGTTGAAAGGTAGTATGGATGAAACCTATGTAATGGTAACGTTTCAAGTGGGGATAGATTATTGGAAACGAGCACTAAAAGGCTTTGAAGATGCGGCGGAAGCAATGAATGTTTCGGTGGAATTTCGAGGTGCTATGCAATACGACGTAAATGAAGAGATTACTGCTCTTGAACAAGTAATCGCAAGAAAACCTGCAGGGATTGCTGTATCAACAATGGATCCAGAAGCATTAACCCCTGTAATTAATAAGGCAGTTGAAGCTGGTATCCCCGTTGTTATGTTTGATGCCGATGCACCAAAAAGTAAAGCCTATTCTTTTTTGGGAACTGATAATTACAACGCTGGAGTGGAAGCAGCTCATAAAATGGCGGAATTACTAAATGAAGAGGGGAAACTAGGAGTTATTACGCAGCCACATCAGTTAAATCAGCAGGAGCGGACACAAGGTTTTCAAGATACTATCTATTCTGATTACCCTGATATGAACGTGGTTTCTATTAAGGATGGCAGAGGGGATCAAATGCTATCCAAAGAAGCAGCACAAGAAATGATGAAGGAGTATGCAAATCTGACTGGAATTTTTGTTACAGAAGCAGTTGGTGGAGTTGGAGTTGGAAAAGCAGTCTTAGCCAATGAGCGTCAAGACACTATGAAAATTATTAGTTTTGATACAGATAAAGGAACCCTCGATATGGTTAAAGATGGTCTTATTTCTGCCACATTGGCCCAAGGGACATGGGAGATGGGATATTGGTCTCTGCAATTTCTATTTCACTTAAATCATGGCCTCGTGGAACAAGTAGATGAAAAAGCACCATTGCCACGCTTTGTGGATACAGGGGTAACGATTGTAACGAAGGAAAATGTAGATTCTTTTTATCCTAAATAAAAAGTTGAGAATGGATTGATTAAAATGAAGCGCTGGATTCAAATAAATAATTTACCCATCCGCTATAAATTGATTTCTCACTTTTTACTCATCAGTATAATCCCAATTATTTGTCTTGGATTATTGATCAATTGGAGCATTGAACGGGTCTTAGAGGATCAAGCGAATGAAAATACGCTTCAGCTTATCAGTAAGGTGAACAAAACGTTTGAATTTTATATAAACAACATGCAGAGTATTACTTATTTTATTGGATTCAATGAGAACGTGCAGCATTTTTTTGATCCAGGAGCCGAACAAGCTGCATCGACCGAATATGATATCCAAGAGTTTCTCCGTAACTTTACTATGCTCTCCCCAGAAGTGGCGGGGATATTGGTTGTGAACAATAAGGGGAATTACATTAGTAATGAATTTTATTCGCCACCGAGTCAAGATTTAACAAAGGAAGCTTGGTATAAAAAAGCAGTTGAAAATGAAGGGATCTTTACGATTATTGGTCAACCTGAAGGGCGAAGTTTATCCTCGGTAGTAAATTACAAAAATGACGAAGTGGTCACCGTTGTTCGTGCACTATTAAATCCAAAAACACAGAAAGTAAATGGGGTTATTTTAATAGACTTAAAATTACGGGTAATTGAGGAAACATTAGATAATGTTAAATTAGAAAAAACGGGTTATCTGATGGTTGTTGATGATCAAGGTCATAACATTTATCAGCCATCTGACCCTTTGATTGAAAAAGTTCCCATTGAATGGTTAGAAGGAAAAAAGTCTGGTACCTTTTCAAAAGAATATAATTCCCAAAAACTACAATTTATTTTTCAAAAATCTCCATTTGCAAATTGGACAACGATAGGTGTGTTTCCTGCGGCAGAAACGGTTTTTGAGATGCGTGAAATTCAGTTTTATTTAGTAATTTTTGCTTTTATCATCATGTTTTTTGGTATTGGGGTATCTTATTTCTTAGCTAAATCAATTTCGACACCGATCACCCAATTAATGATGTTCATGCGAAAAGCTGAGGGTGGAGATCTTGGTGTTCGTTACAAGGAAAAACGAGATGATGAGATAGGGATGCTCGGACGTAGTTTTAATAAAATGTTGACACAAATGAATCAATTGCTTCGACTTACCAAGCGGCAAGAAAGGGAAAAGCGAGAAGCAGAGTTTAGAAGTTTGCAAGCAAATATAAATCCACATTTTTTATATAATACGCTAGATACGATTCAGTGGATGGCAAGAAAACAAAAGGCTACAGATGTAGCAGAACTAGTGGAGTCTTTGGCGACATTATTTCGGATTGGTCTAAGTAAAGGTCAAGATATGATTCCTTTAAATAGAGAAATAGAACACGTAGAAAGCTATCTTAAGATACAATATTCCAGGTACCGTGAAAAATTAAACTATCATTTTCATTTGGATGAAGAAGTATGTCATCTATATGTTTTAAAATTTATATTACAGCCAATCATTGAAAACGCTATTTATCATGGGATTAAAGAGCGGCGTGGTCCCGGACTTATCGATGTGACTGCACAAGAAAAAGAAGGAAAACTCTCCATTCTTATTCAGGATGATGGAGCCGGTATGTCTGAAAAGCAGCTCTCAGAAATGCGTCAAGCATTGAGTGAGGCTGTTGAGAGGACAGATAACAAAAGAGAAACAAGGAATAAAAAGGGCTATGGAATGTTAAATGTCCAGGCTCGTATAAAGCTGGCCTTTGGAGAGGGCTATGGGATATATGTGGATAGTAAAGAAAAAGTCGGTACAAAAGTCGAAATATTGTTACCACTACAAGAAGGATATGGGATGGTAAAAGGGGAGGGAAGTAATGGGTAGATTGAAGGTGTTAATTGCCGATGATGAATTTATTATACGCGACGGTATTCTGTCTTCCATTAACTGGGAACAGTATGAAATGGAAGTGGTCGGAGAAGCAGAAGATGGAGAGGAAGCAGTTGAATTAGCATTGGAGCTTCAGATTGATATCCTATTAGTTGATTTAAACATGCCGATCATGAATGGTATTACTGTAATGAAGATATTAAAAGAGCAATTACCAAAGTGCAAAATGGTGGTCATATCTGGTTATGATGAGTTTCGGTATGCGCAGGAAGCGATACGCTTGCAAGTAGCAGATTATTTATTAAAACCTGTGAACCCAGAAAAACTTTCGAATCTAATCCATGAGATAAAGCAACAGATTGATACCGAGGTAAACCAAGAAACGTACTTAAAACAAGCAGAAAACCAAATAAAGAAAAACCATGCACAACTCAAGCAACGGTTTTTTCAAGATTGGATAGAAGGTCATTTAGCAAACGAAGAAATTAAGAAGCAATTACAGTTTTTGAACTTACCAGTAAGGGTACCTATGCAATACATTATTATAAAATGTCCTAAGTTTCACCATAATCAAACGCTTATGCAAGAGAATGATCGACAAGTCTATTTATTCGCAGTTGAAAATATAATAGGGGAATTGCTAGAGTCAAAACGTGCTGCTGTATTCCGGGACAGGTCAGACTTACTTAATGTCTGTTTATGGGAGCAGGTGACATCAGAAGAAGTAGTACAAATAGAAGAAGCGATTAAGGAATACTTAAATATAACTGTTTTTTGGCACCTTGAAACCATCATTGATGAGGATTTATCTACCTTATATGAAGTTTATGATCAATGCAAAACGCAAATACATAAGAAAACAAGATTATCTCCAATTGTTAAGCAAGCTAAGGCCTATGTTCAACAGCATTACCAGGACTCATCTCTGACCTTAGAAAGAGTTGCAGAGGAATTGCATGTCACAACAGTCTATTTGAGTCGTTTGATGAAACAAGAGCTAGGTATTTCTTATATTGGTTTATTAACACAGTTGCGTATCAACAAAGCAACTGATTTATTGAAAACAACTGACATGCCGATTCGAAATATTGCAGAAGAAGTTGGATATGAATCCCAGCATTACTTTAGTACTGCGTTCAAAAAAGTCGTCGGTATTTCACCTAAGCAATTAAAAAAACTAACCACATAGAAGGGGCTGCCCTATAAGTCTGTAATAGACTTATAGGGCAGCCTTTTTGTTATTGTTAATACCGGAAAAGTGGGTCTGGAAAACGATTCCCTATCGAGTTCAATCTCCTACAAGATATACCCTGAAAAGTATCGTTTTTTACAATCAGGTTAAATTTTTATAAAAACAGTTTAATTTTATGTAAAGCCTTACATTGGAAATGTTGATATTCTATAAACAAGCTTAAATTTTTAAAAAAACAAAAAATGAAAGGGGTTACAATTTTGAGAAAATTAGGTTTATATGCACTTTTACTTAGTCTAATGGTAGTTCTAGCTGCATGTGGAGGGAATAAATCAGCCGAAGGGTCCGGGGATAAGGGGTTAATCGGTGTTGCCATGCCAACAAAGTCATCACAAAGATGGGTAGATGATGGAAATAACATGGTGAAAAAATTGGAGGAACTTGGTTACAAAACAGATCTGCAATATGCAGAGGATGACGTTGATAAGCAAATTGAACAAATAGAAAACATGATTGTAAAGGGAGCAGAAGTTTTAGTAGTAGCGTCAATTGATGGTACAGCACTGACAAATGTTTTAGAAAAAGCTGCAGCACAAGATATTGAAGTTGTTGCTTATGACCGTTTGATCATGGAGTCAGAAAATGTAAGTTATTATGCAACATTTGATAACTTCCAGGTAGGTGTATTACAAGCGCAATATATTGAAGAAGCACTAAACCTTAAAGAAGAAGAGGGTCCATATAACATCGAGCTATTTAGTGGGTCGCCAGATGATAACAACGCATATTTTTTCTGGGATGGTGCAATGTCTATCCTGCAACCATATATCGATAGCGGAAAATTAGTGGTTCAAAGTGGGCAAACAACTTTTGAACAAGGTGCAACAATGCGCTGGGATGGAAACTTAGCGAAATCACGTATGGAAAACATTCTAAGTAAAGCATATTCAGATGGTGAAACAGTCGACGCAGTATTGTCTCCATATGATGGTATCAGTCGTGGAGTAATTCAAGCGTTGAAAGGTGTAGGTTATGGTTCTGGCGATCTGGAACTTCCAGTCATTACTGGTCAAGATGCTGAGTCAGCTTCAGTTAAATCTATTATTGCCGGAGAGCAGACACAAACAGTATTCAAAGATACTCGTGACTTAGCTGAAGTTACAGTAAATATGGTAGAAGCGATTTCAAATGGGGAAGAAGCTGAAGTTAACGACACTGAAACGTATGATAACGGCGGAAAAATTGTTCCTTCGTATCTAGTTCAGCCGATATCTGTTGATATTGACAATTACAAAGAATTATTGATCGATAGCGGATATTATACAGAAGAAGATATTCAGTAAGCTATTTTGATTCAGTGGTGATCATGATCATCACTGAATCTTATCATTGTTATTTTTGGAGAAAGTGGTGAGGGTATGTCAGAGTATATTTTGGAAATGCGTAACATAACTAAAACATTCCCAGGTGTAAAAGCGTTAGACCACGTTAATTTAAAAGTTGAAAAAGGTGAAATCCATTCACTGGTTGGTGAAAATGGTGCCGGTAAATCAACGTTAATGAAAGTATTAAGTGGTGTATATCCAAGTGGATCATACGACGGCAGTATCTACTTCGAAGGTGAAGAATGTAATTTTAAAGACATAAAACAAAGTGAAGGTGTAGGTATTGTAATTATTCACCAGGAGCTTGCATTAAGTCCGTTTCTGTCTATAGCTGAAAACATCTTCTTAGGTAATGAAAGGCAATCCCATAACATTATAAAATGGCAGGATACGTTTAGTGAATCAAAAAAATTGTTAGAGCGAGTTGGTTTAAAAGAGTCACCTGAAACTGCTGTCTCGGATATCGGTGTGGGGAAACAACAGCTCGTGGAAATTGCGAAAGCGTTATCCAAGAAAGTGAAATTATTAATTTTAGATGAGCCGACTGCATCATTGAATGAAACAGATAGTGAAAATCTATTAAAGCTATTACTCGAACTCAAAAAACAAGGAATTACTTCTATTCTTATATCTCATAAATTAAATGAAGTGGCAGCAATCTCTGATTCGATTACGATTTTGCGGGATGGCCAAACGATCGAAACGTTTGGAGCAAAGGAAGAAAAGGCATTAGATGATCGTATCATTAAAGGAATGGTAGGACGTGAGTTAACAAGTCGTTACCCGGAACGTGTCCCTCAAATTGGGGAAACTATTTTTGAAGTAAAAAATTGGAATGTCTACCATCCTCAACATCACGATCGTAAAATCATTGATAATGTAAATATACATATTCGACGTGGAGAAATTGTAGGGATAGCCGGTTTAATGGGTGCGGGTAGAACCGAGCTGGCGATGAGTATTTTTGGTAAAACTTATGGGAAGAAAAT
Organism: Thalassobacillus cyri; assembly: GCF_900107755.1. Classification (GTDB taxonomy): domain Bacteria; phylum Bacillota; class Bacilli; order Bacillales; family Halobacillaceae; genus Thalassobacillus; species Thalassobacillus cyri. The sequence continues at coordinate 65,696 of NZ_FNQR01000004.1, forward strand.
AACTGGATCTTTATACAAAGATGGGAAAGAAATTCAGGCGAATACAGTAAGTGAAGCAATTAGGAACGGGCTGGCTTATGTATCAGAGGACCGGAAGACATACGGTCTAAATTTAATTGATGATATTAAACGTAATACTACGTTGTCTAACCTTAAGCGGATTTCTAAAAATACGGTTATTGATGAGAACAAGGAGATAACAGAAGCGCAATTTTTACGTGAAAAACTAAATATTAAAACCCCATCACTAGAGCAACTTGCCGGCAATCTAAGTGGCGGGAATCAGCAAAAAATTGTGTTAAGTAAATGGATTTTTACCGAACCTGATATTTTAATTTTAGATGAACCAACACGTGGTATTGATGTGGGTGCTAAATTTGAAATCTATTCTCAAATTAATGATTTAGCGGCTGAGGGGTTAGGTGTATTGGTAATATCTTCTGAGCTTCCTGAAGTGCTTGGACTCTCTGACCGTATTTATGTGATGAATGAAGGGCGTATAACTGGAGAGCTTGATCGAACTGAAGCAGATCAAGAAAATGTAATGCGTTATATGACAGGATCTGGAGGTGCGAATCTTGCAAACGATAATTAATTTATTTAGAAACAATATACGTGAATACGGAATGATCATTGCACTTGTATTTATTACCGCACTATTTTGGGTATTAACAGATGGTATTACCTTTAAACCACTGAATTTGACTAACTTAATCTTACAAAACGGTTTTATTTTAGTATTGGCTATAGGAATGGTGCTTGTAATTATTACCGGAAACATTGATTTGTCAGTTGGTTCCGTAGTTGCGTTCGTCGGTGCCATAGCTGGGGTACTTATGATTAACAACAATGTGCCGGTATGGCTGGCAATTATTTTATCTATTCTTGTAGGTGCATTAATTGGAGTTTGGCAAGGGTTTTGGATAGCTTATGTAGGGATTCCATCCTTTATTGTAACTTTAGCAGGGATGCTGATTTTTCGAGGGTTGACATTATATTTATTAGATGGTAAATCACTCGCACCATTCCCTGACTCTTTTGGAAAGTTGAGTAGTGGTTTTTTACCGGATATTGGAGCAGGTGATTTTCATTTATTGTCAATTATTCTATCAATTCTTCTATCACTTGTCTTGATTTATTTAGAGTTTAGTAAGCGTAAAACTCAAATACACTATAACTTTGAAGTATTACCACTTTGGATTACAGTAACAAAGCTAGGAATACTAGTCTTAGTTATTAACTGGTTTACATATCAGCTAGCTCTTAATAAAGGTATCCCTGTCGTATTGGTTATCGTGATTGCACTTATCGCCATTTACACTTTTATAATGAAGAATACAGTAATGGGGCGACACATTTATGCCACAGGTGGAAACCAAAAAGCTGCAGATCTATCAGGTGTTAAAACGAAACGTGTTGTATTCTGGGTATTTGTAAACAATGGTGTCATTGCGGGACTAGCTGGTTTAATGTTTGCTGCGCGATTAAATTCAGCAACACCAGCAGCCGGAAACATGCTTGAGTTAGATGCAATTGCTGCTGTATTTATCGGTGGTGCATCTATGTCTGGTGGTGTTGGTACCATTATTGGTGCGATTGTCGGTGGTCTTGTAATGGGAGTCATGAACAATGGTATGTCTTTAATTGGTATCGGTATCGATTGGCAGCAGGCTATAAAAGGTATGGTACTATTACTTGCAGTTGGTTTTGACGTCTATAATAAAAAGAGAGCTGGAAAATGATTAAGTCAAAAAACATCTTGGTGTTAGTTACCATGATGTTTTTTTGGTATACAGTCTATCTTTAATAATAGCTGTCATAGTAAATATTTCCCTTGCTTAAGTCTGTAGAGAGCGTTACGAAAGCTTTGTTTTTTAGAGGTGTACGATGAAGTTTTTCATTAAGGTTGTAGGAAGGAGCCGCTTTTTATGAAATTAGAAACAAAAGACATTCCCATTCCCGGAGAAAGCCCCTGGACCTTATTTCACTTGGAAAATAATCAGGGAATGGTTGTGCAATTGTTGAATTATGGAGGGATCATCACAAATCTATCTGTCCCTGATCGAAACGGAGAGAGGAGTAATGTTGTCCTTGGCTATGATAATTACGAAGAGTACAAAGAAAATCCAGGTTTTCTAGGTGCATTGATTGGGCGGGTGGCCGGCCGTATCAGGAATGCCCGCTTTCAAATCGAAGGTCAGGAGTATCAGGTGGAAGCCAATGAAGAACCCCATCATCTTCATGGTGGGGAGCACGGATTTCATCAAGTCTTATGGGAAGCTTCTCCCTTTGAAAGGGAAGGGGAGATAGGTGTAAAACTGTCCCACAAAAGTCCGGACGGAGAAGGAGGGTATCCTGGGACCCTTAACGTAGATGTCTCGTACATACTGACTAACGACAATGAACTAGTGATTGATTATTTAGCTGAAACGGATCAGAAAACGATTGTGACACTAACGAACCACTCTTATTTCAATTTAAGCGGGATGATAGATCAAACGGTTCATGATCATACCTTATTTCTCGATAGCTCATGCTTTGCAGAATTAGACCAACAGCTTATACCGACAGGGGAGTGGGCAGATGTGACGGGTACGTCTTTTGACTATCGTCAAAAAAGAAAGCTGAGCGAAAGTTTTTCCTTTGATACACCTCATCAACAGGTTGCCAATGGCGGCATCGATCATTTTTTCCTGCTGAACAGGAAAGGAAAACCGGCCATCAAGTTGGAAGATACACGATCAGGTCGCACGCTGGAAGTGGAGACAGATCAGCCAGGCGCCGTCATTTATACTTCGAATAACCTGTCAGAAGGGAAAAAGCTGTTGGAAGGAAAGACAAGGAAACACGCAGGGATTTGCATTGAAACACAAAGCTCACCGGCTTCCTTGCATGATAGAGGGTTTCCTGAAATCATCCTTACTCCAGATGAACCTTATCATAAACGAACCGTGTTCACATTCGGAATCCAGAAGTAATAAAACAGTCCATCATAATCACAAAGACAGGAGGAAGTAAAATGCCTTATTTTGATAACATTCCAATCATTAGCTATGAAGGTGCCGGTTCGAATAATCCATATTCCTTCAAATTCTACAATCCCGAAGAAAAAGTCGGTGGACGCACGATGGAAGAGTATCTCCGAATCGGTATCGCCTACTGGCATACGTTCACCGCAGATTTGTCAGAACCGTTCGGGGTCGGTACGGCCGTCCGCAACTGGAATCATCTTGACGGCATGGAGCTTGCGAAAGCACGGGTCGAGGCAGCTTTTGAATTTTTCGAAAAGCTCGGGGTGCCGTACTTCTGTTTCCATGACGTTGATATCGCGCCTGAAGGGGACACGCTCGCTGAGACAAATAAAAATCTAGATACGATCGTGCCGATGATCAAAGACTATATGAAAGATAGTAAAACGAAGCTTTTGTGGAATACAGCGAATAATTTTACACATCCGCGTTTTCTCCACGGCGCCGCTTCCTCGAACAATGCTGACGTGTTCGCTTACGCAGCGGCGAAAGTGAAAAAGCAGCTCGAGGTCGGCAAAGAACTCGGCGGAGAGAACTACGTTTTCTGGGGCGGTCGTGAAGGATATGAGACGCTTCTTAACACCGATATGAAAATTGAACTCGACAACCTGGGACGATTTTTCCATATGGCAGTTGATTATGCGAAAGAAATTGGCTTCGATGCGCAATTTCTCATCGAACCGAAGCCGAAAGAGCCGACGACACACCAGTACGACTTCGATGTAGCCTCAGGACTCGCGTTTCTTGAGAAATATGACTTAACAAATCATTTCAAATTTAACATAGAAGCGAACCACGCGACCTTGGCCGGTCACACATTCGAACACGAACTTCACTATGCGCGCGTCCACGGTGTGCTCGGGTCGGTCGACGCTAACCAGGGGCATCCGCTGCTCGGCTGGGATACGGATGAATTTCCGACAGATCTGTATGCGACTACGCTCGCGATGTATGAAATTATCAAAAATGGCGGACTGGGAAGAGGTGGCCTGAATTTCGATGCGAAAGTGCGTCGCGGTTCATTCGAACAGGAAGACCTCATACATGCCCACATCGCCGGTATGGACAGTTTCGCTGTCGGGTTGAAAGTTGCACAGCAAATGTATGATGACCGTGTACTTGAAGATATCATCAGCGAGCGCTACAGCAGCTACGACAGCGGCATCGGAAAAGATATTGTCGACGGAAAAGCAGATTTTCATTCCCTGGAAGACCACGCCCTTAGTCTTAAGGAAATCAGCCATCAATCCGGACGTCTTGAACTGATTAAATCAACAATGAATCAATACTTGCTAAGAGTTAATGCAGGAGAGTGATAGAGGGTGACATACGTGGTAGGAGTGGATATCGGAACGAGCGCGGTAAAAGTGCTACTCGTCGACTTGGAAGGAAAAATCATTGATGAAGTTTCCCGGCCACTGTCGCTTTCACAACCACAAAGCGGCTGGAGTGAACAGGACCCGGAGGAATGGGTCAAAGAGACGGAAGAAGCGTTGAAAGAACTGACAGAGAGATTCGATGAGGACGTAAGTGAGATAGAGGGTTTGAGTTTTTCCGGGCAAATGCATGGTCTCGTCCTGCTCGATCACCAATACAACGTCGTCCGCCCGGCGATTTTGTGGAACGATACGAGAACAACGAAACAGTGCCAGGATATTTATGAAAAAGTAGGGGAAGAGAGACTTCTTGCCATTACGAAGAATCCGGCGCTTGAAGGGTTCACGCTGTCGAAGATTTTATGGGTGAAAAAAGAAGAGCCGGAAAATTTCGGGCGCGCAGCGACGTTCGTTTTGCCAAAGGATTATGTCCGTTACCGTCTTACGGGAGAGCTTTCAATGGATTATTCCGACGCGGCCGGAACGCTTCTTCTTGATATCGAAAAGAAAAACTGGAGCACGGAGGTGTGTCAGGCGGTCGGGCTTCCGGTCTCCTTCTGTCCTTCGCTCGTCGATTCGACCGCTCAGACGGGAACGGTGACGGATGCGGACACAGGGCTGTCGCGAAGTACGAAAGTGTTTGCGGGAGGAGCCGATAACGCGTGCGGGGCGGTCGGGGCCGGGATTTTAACAGAAGGGAAGACGCTCTGCAGTATCGGAACCTCCGGTGTCGTACTTTCTTATGAAGCAGAAGCGGATAAAGATTTTGGAGGTGATGCGCACTACTTTTACCACGCTGCGCCAGATGCCCTTTATACGATGGGGGTGACGCTCGCCGCCGGCTACAGTTTGAGCTGGTTCAAAGTCGTGTTCGCCCCTGAAGAAGAATTTGAAGACTTCGTGGACGGTGTAGAAGAAGTACCCCCGGGTGCCCGTGGACTCCTGTTCACGCCGTATATCGCCGGGGAGCGGACACCGCATGCCGACGCATTCATACGAGGGACATTCACCGGTCTCGACACCTTTCATCGTCGCGCGGATTTCGTGCGGGCTGTGATGGAAGGTATAACGTTTTCTCTGAACGAATCCATTGAAATGTTCCGTAAGAATGGGAAAACGATCGACACCATTGTCTCTATAGGCGGTGGAGCGAAAAATGAAGCATGGCTTCAAATGCAGGCGGATATTTTCAACGCAACAATCGTGAAGCAAAAAAGTGAACAAGGGCCCGGCATGGGGGCCGCGATGATTGCTGCTTACGGATGCGGGTGGTGCGATACACTCGCAGGATGTGCTGATCGCTTTCTGGAAGAAGCGGAGCAGTTTGAACCGAATACACAGCGTGTCGAGACGTACAAACGACTTTTCGCTCTTTATCAAAAGGTTTATCACCAGACGAAAGAGCTAAATGAAGAACTCAAAGATTTCAGGAAGTAGAACAGGAGGAGAAATATGGAGTATCGTAAATTAGGAAAGACTGATATGAGAATCAGTGAACTTAGCTTTGGCACATGGGCAATCGGTGGCAATTGGGGAGATACAAATGATGAAGAAGCGATGGCGGGACTTGAAAAAGCGATGGCAGGAGGTGTGAATTTTTTCGACACGGCCGATGTGTATGGTATGGGCCACAGCGAGAAGCTACTCGGGAAAGCGACAAAAGGGAGAGATGTCTATATCGCCACCAAGTTCTGTCGCCAGGGGGACATCGATGATCCGGCGACCTATTCCGAAAAACAGGTGCGCTCCTATCTTGAAGAAAGCCTGCGTCGTCTGGACAGGGAATACGTCGATCTGTATCAGATCCACTGCCCGCCTTTGTCGATCATTAAACAGGGAGACGTATTCAAGATACTAGAAAAACTGAAAGCGGAAGGGCTAATCCGTTCCTACGGTGTAAGCGTGGAGTCGGTTGAAGAAGGGCTGTACGTTATGGAACATGCGAAGGCGGACGTGCTACAAGTCATTTTCAACATCTTCCGCCAGAAACCTCTCGAGAAATTGCTTCCGATGGCGGAGGAGAAAGGAGTCGGTATTCTCGCCCGGGTGCCGCTCGCCAGTGGCCTTTTGACCGGAAAGTATGAGAAAAATCACTCCTTCCATGAAGATGATCATCGTCATTTCAATAGTGAAGGAAAAGCATTCAACATCGGGGAAACGTTCGCCGGCCTTGAATTCAATAAAGGGGTCGAGCTTAGTGATGAAATCGCATGGATCGAGAACGGGCGTAGTAACAGAACCCGTGCTGCACTGAAATGGATTCTTCAGCAGCCCGGCATTACAGCGGTCATCCCTGGTTTCCGTAATGTCCGGCAGGTGGAAGATAATCTTGCGGCACTGGATGTTCCTGACTTCACGCAGGACGAGCTTGACAATCTTCAGGAGTTTTATGAGAAGAAGGTCGTTCCGCAAATTCGGGGGAAATACTGATAACTATTGTAATCGAAGAAGAAGAAGTGTCGAGAAACACTCATGGGGAGCATTTCACTCTGACCATTAGACTGGGTATGACTTTTTCATTTCTGAATGTAGGTGAGGTAATTACCTCCATCGCGCCACCTGGTGCTTCTATTATGGTGCTTTGTTACGAGGACTTTCAAGAGTACGAAAAACCCGTGTTAATCACGGGGGCGAAAGAACACTGCTCTCCCTAGGTGATGGGCGGTTGTCTTGAAACGCATAATCATTCAGATTCTGAGGTGGTCACCTTATAGCTACTCTTTTCTTGAGAGACCGGCCACACAAGTCTCAAATATAAGGAGGATGCAAGACTACTATCCTTTAATCTTCCAGCTCATCAAGGTATCGTATATAATCCCAATTTGTTTATGTATTTGCCTCAAAAAGGGCAGGGAGATCCTCAAAGAGCTGCAAGAAATCTTTATTGAAACCTTTTAAATGAAGATTTTTATATGTACAAGAGGCGAGCAGATAAAAAATCTGCTCGTTTTTTCATGTTTTTTAGCGAATATTTAACATATAAAAACCAAGTTATCTCTATTAATCACATGCAGTATACTTTTTTGATATACATATCTTACTTTATAAATATTTCTAATATATCCGGTAAAGTGTTACTTTGTAATCAATAGATTGTTCTGAAAAATTGGAATATTAGCTAAATAAAGGGGAGAGTCTTATTGCCATACGTAAAAAGTCATTTTGCTGGCTCTGCGCAAGCAACAATGACAAAGTTGCAATCTATCGAAGCAAAGCTGGAAAAAGCCTTTAACCCACCTGTATCCGGCACGGTCTATGGTACCTTGCTTAATTACAAAGGAAGTCTTGAAAAGATGGGCGATGCCTTGAATGAAGCCCCCTATAAAGCTCCTCCCAAAGCCCCTATTTTATATATCAAGCCAATTAATACACTGCTGGGTCATAAAGGGGAGATACCGATGCCTTCTAATGCTGCGGAACTGGTGATGGGTGCAAGCATAGGACTGGTAATAGGCAAAAAAGCCACAAAGGTTAAGGCAGAAGAGGCTTTAGACTATGTAGAGGGTTATACGGTTGTCAATGATGTAAGCCTACCGCACGAAAGTGTATTCAGGCCGGCGGTAAAAGAAAAAGCACGGAACGGATTTTGTCCGATTGGTCCCTGGGTGGTTGAAAAAGAAGCGGTAAACCATATCGGTGATGTAAAGATCAACGTGTATATCAATGGAGAGTTAAAACAGCAAAATAACACAAAAAATCTCATTAGAACTGTCCCTGTCCTGCTTCAGGATGTAACTGAGTTCATGACTTTGAGTGAGGGAGACGTGCTGATGATTGGTATACCCGAGAATCCGCCGATAGCTTCCCGGAATGATACGGTACGGATCGAAGCCGAAGGGATAGGTGTCTTGGAAAACACAATCAAGTAGTAGATGAAGTCTGGGGGGATTTGATGAAAACAGCACGTGTCGCTTATGAAGGGGCTATCCATTTAGCAATTGCCACGGATAATGGCATAGAACTGGAAAATGGTAAACAAGTATTTGAGGAAGATATGGTGTGGCTGCCGCCTGTCGAACCAAAGACATGCTTTGCTCTTGGCCTGAATTATTTTGATCATGCCAGTGAGCTTTCTTTTCATGCACCGGAAGAACCGCTTGTTTTTCTGAAAGGAACGAATACTTTTATCGGACATCTTGGTGTAACGAAACGTTCTGCGGATGTGACGAATATGCATTATGAATGTGAACTGGCTGTTGTAATCGGCAAACAGGCGGACCATGTTTCTAAAGAACATGCGTTGGCCTATATATCTGGTTATACCATTGCGAACGACTATGCTTTTCGTGATTATTTGGAGAATTATTACCGTCCTAACCTGCGTGTCAAAAATCGTGATGCCAGTACACCCCTGGGACCATGGTTTGTTGATGCGGAAGATGTGCCAGATCCGATGAACTTAAAACTGCGTACGTATGTGAATGGGGAAGTCGTCCAGGAAGGTTCCACAAAGGATATGATTTTTGATGTACCAACGTTAATAGCGTATTTAAGCAGCTTTATGACATTAAATCCAGGTGATGTGATTTTGACGGGAACTCCTAAAGGTACGGTGGATACGAAAGTAGGGGATGAAGTAGTTACAGAAATAGAAGGACTGGGCCAATTGAAAAATACCATTGTCGAGTAAGGGGAGATAGCAGTGCCACACGTCATATTGGAATATACCGACAATCTTTCTACCCATATAGATATCCAACAGCTGGTAGAAAGAATTAATCACGCATTGGCCGCAAAGAGTGATACCTTCCCGATTGGCGGTATCAGGGTCAGGGCATACAAAACCACTCATTATAGGATTGCTGATGGGAAAGAGAATGATGCTTTCGTCCATGCCGTCCTGAAAATTGGGAAGGGGCGTAGCGAAGAAGAAAAGAAAGAGGCTTGTGAAGCGGTTTTTGATACCCTGACCTCGTACTTTGAGGATTATTCTAACAATCATTACTTAGCACTATCGCTTGAATTAGTAGAGTTCCAGCATGCCACCTATAAATCGAATAACATCCATCAACGGTTTACATAGCGGATGAATACCTGAACAGGGTGAGATAGACAGGTTACCAGATTTAAAAGAAAAGCTAGCCTGCTGGGTCTGGAAAATTCCTGAATATTGTCTGCATGAACTATTTTTTAATAGAGTTTCTACTATTTTCACTGTATTTATGTAAGCGTTATCACTTTACTAAATTTATAAGGAGGAATACTATGTTAGGTTTTGAAGACTTTTGGGTCGGGATTGTCTGGTTTGGGACTATTTTAGCTCCGCTTTTTTGTGTAGCTTACGGTGCAGTCATGTTGAATAGGGGAGGCGAACAAGAATGAATCTGGCTATCCTGATTCCCCTTGTGATTCTTTATATTGGCATTATGTCTGGACTTGCTTATTATGGGTACAAAAAGACCGTGACACAGGAAGATTATTTGATTGGTGGAAGAAATACAAATCCGATCATTATGGCGCTATCCTATGGAGCTACTTTTATCAGTACTTCGGCTCTCGTCGGGTTCGGTGGTGTCGGTTCCGTATTTGGGATGGGACTATTGTGGCTCGCGTTTTTAAATATCGTATTGGGGATATTCGTTGCCTTTGCCGTTTTTGGCAGACGGATAAGGAAAATGTCTATGACGATGAATGCTACCACTTTCTCGACTTTCCTTGGCAAACACTATGAATCTAAATTTATTACGATCTTCTCTGGTATCATGATTTTCGTTTTCATGCCTGCCTACACCAGCATTGTATTAATAGGAGGCGGCAGGTTCGTCCAGGAATCGCTTTCCATGAATTTTAATGTTGCTTTACTATTGATCGCATTGATTGTCATGGCATATGTCATATCCGGGGGAATCAAAGCAGTCATGTATACCGATGCCTTCGGTGCCATCATCATGCTGGTCGGGATGGCTATATTCCTGGTACTGACCTATCATGCTGTCGGTGGTGTAGTAGAGGGGCATAATGCATTAAAAGCGTTATCGAGTATGGTACCGGATGAGATGGCTGCCGGCGGCCACAATGGCTGGATGAGTATGCCTGCATTCGGATCGCCGATGTGGCTCACATTGGTTACTACCCTTATCATGGGTGTCGGTATCGGCGTATTGGCGCAGCCTCAACTGGTGATGCGTTCGATGACTGTAAAAAATGACAAAGCGCTCTATCGTTCCATGATTGTGGGGTCGGTTTTCATATTCTTTATGACTGGCGCCGCTTTTATGATTGGCCCGTTAAGCAATGTATATTTTATGGAGACTGCCGGTCAACTGGCTATTCAGACAGCTGGAGGAAACACGGATTTAGTCATCCCTAAAATGATTAATTCCCTAATGCCCGATTGGTTTGTTTACTTATTCACCCTTACGCTCATTTCTGCTACCATTTCAACCGTAAGTTCTTTGATTCATGTCCAGGCGGCCTCCTTCAGTGAAGATATACTTAGCACTTTAGGGGTCAAGCGGGTGTTATGGAATAAAATCAGACCGGCACGATTAGGAGTAATCATTGGTGTTGTACTTGCTATCCTGTTAGCTTATATCCTGCCCGGAGGTATTATTGCTCAATCGACAGCATTTTGGTTCGGAATCTGTGCAGCAGGATTTTTGCCATCCTTAGTAGGAGCTTTGTTTTGGAAAGGCGCTTCTAAAAAGGGAGCGGAGGCAAGTGTTATTACCGGATTCGTGGCAAGTATACTCGGATTTCTATTTTTGAAAAGTTCTCAGTCTACAGCCTTTGGACTATCTCAATTATTGTTTGGCAAGGACTTTTTACTTCCTTTCCCATGGACCCATATTGATCCATTGATGTATTCCCTTGCATTGTCTTCGGTAGTTTTTATTGCTGTAAGTTTGAAAACAAAAGCTTCGGAAGATAGAACAAATAAAGAGTGGGAACAGAAAGAAATAAAAGCTGCTCAGCAATAGTAAAAAAGCCACAACATTCCTTGCAAGTGGAATGTTGTGGCTTTTGTTTTATATGCCGACTTTATCGAGCGCGTTTTCCGATTGCTCTTTGAGTGTATGGATGAATCGTTGAGCTGCTTTTGACAGATAACGATCTTTATGCCAGATGACTACCGATTCCGCTTTGATATTGATATCAGAAAAGGCATAGCTTTGGATATTATTGAATGAAAACGCATGCAGCGTAGATTCGGGAACAATCGTAGCACCCATCCCTTCTGAAACTAAAGAAAGGAGCATGGTTGGGTCGGGAGCTTCACAAATAACATTGGGTTCGATTCCATGGTTACGTATTTCGTCGAGTATCAGCTCATATTGGCCTGATCCTTTTATCCGGTGAAGCAGCATTAAAGGGATGTCTTTTAGAATATTAAATCCTACATATCCTTCCCCCACCTTATCCAGGTTCCAGGAATCCGGTGCGACTAGAAGATAGGGCTCGGATGGAAGCGGGAGCATATCAAATTCTTCGTATTGAAGCGGCAGACGAACAACGGCCAATTCAATTTCCCGATTAAGGATGCACTCTTCCAGAAGTGACGTATCCCCTTCACGAAGCTGGTAGGATACATCAGGATTCTCGGCTTTGAAATGGTGTAAAGTGGTGCGTAGAAATGAAAAACAGGACTTGTTCGATCCGATATGCATGGTCCCTCGGATCCCTTCGCTTGTTTCGTGCACTTCAATTAATGCTTCTTCAAAGTCAGATAAAATTTTACCTGATTTTTCATAGAGTATTTCTCCTGCTTTTGTCAATTCCAGACTACGTCCCTGGCGATCAAACAGTTTCAAATCGAGTTCGTCTTCTATCATTTTGATTTGCTGGCTTAATGGTGGCTGGGCCATATGTAGTTTTTTAGCTGCTCGTGTCACTTGTTTTTCTTCGGCAACAGCCCGGAAATATCGTAATTGTTTTAAATCCATCTCATTCCCTCCTTATTTGTTAAATCTCCTTGTCGATCTTACATTTTAAGTACCTTAATGACGCAGTCTCAGTTTTGAGCAAGTTGGGTCCGTTGCCATGAGAGGAAGGGGATGGTCTGGGAAACGACTCGCTTTCCTGCGGGGGACCTGGCAAGCTTCCTCGAGCTGCGCTCTGCGGGATCTCGCCTAGCCCCTTCTCCCGCGGGAGTCTCGCCGTTTCCCTGCCCATCCATTTTTGTAATTAACGGACCTTTCAAAAGGAGAATGAGTGTATAGCTAAAATCTTCTTCCTAATGAAATAAAGGATGTAAAGGCTTAAAGTCTTCTTTGTATTATCATGGGGCAGTTTCCACAAATGAGATTTCGAGAACTTTTAATGGCAAGGTTCGGTGGGGAACGTCGAGACTCCTGCAGGATGAAAATGACAGGTGAGACCCCGAAAGACGAAGTCTGAGGAGGCTCAGCGCATGCCCGCGGAAAGGAAGGCGTTCCCCGCCGGACCGTTATTCAGACAAACATCTCGGAATCGAGTCTTCGACTCTACGTGTATAAGCCTCTTATGAAAAATCGTCAACAACGTTTAACAAAACCTATTCTAATCACCCAGAGTAAAAACTTTTTCTGATATATCAAAAAGATATAGAAATAAGATTTTATAGATATTTTTAATATACTTTAGGCTGTGATAATTTGAATATACAGAGTTTATTGAAAATTTGCAAATTTATTTGTAAGGGTTTACAACATAGTCACCTTAGCTAGATGGTCACTATCTCATTATAGGAGGAGGAAAAGAATGAGCAGTGTAAATGTGGTTACCGAATCCCGGCAAAAACTCCAGGCTGCTGTGAAGGATGTCAAATTATATATTGATGGGGCATTTGTGGATGCTGAATCAAACGAAAAGTTTGACAATATCGAGCCGTTCACGAATGAAAAAATCAACGCAGTAGCTTCTGGTGGGAAAGCAGATATTAATAAAGCTGCCATGGCAGCAAGAAAAGCGTTCAAAGGGGAGTGGGGAAAGCTTCCTCTCCAGGATCGACTGGATTATATTCATAAAATTGCAGATGCCATTGATCGTCATGTTGATGAACTGGCTCCACTTGAATCATATGACACAGGGCTTCCGATTTTCCTTACTAAAAAGATGGTCAGCCGGGCTTCTAAAAACTTCCGCTTCTACGCAGAAATGGTTTCCAGCCGGATGGTGGGAGATGCATATCAGGTCGATGATCAATTTTTGAACTATACCATTCATAAGCCTGTAGGAATTGCCGGGCTGATTACCCCGTGGAATGCACCGTTCATGCTGGAAACATGGAAAATTGCTCCAGCGCTTGCTACAGGAAATACAGTGATTTTGAAACCGGCTGAATGGTCCCCGCTTACCGCTAATAAATTAGCGGAAATCATCGATGAAGAGGTCGGGCTTCCGGCGGGGGTGTTCAACGTCGTCCATGGTTTCGGGGAATCAGCTGGAGCCTCTTTAGTCGCACATGAAGATGTAGAGCTTATCTCTTTCACAGGGGAGACAGCAACAGGGTCAGAAATCATGAAAAACGGTGCTGACTCGCTGAAACGCTTTTCGATGGAATTAGGCGGGAAATCCCCAATCATCATTTTCGATGACGCTGATTTAAATAGAGCTTTGGATGCCTGCACCTGGGGGATTTTCTCCTTCAACGGCGAACGTTGTACCGCAAACTCCAGACTTTACATTCATGAAAATGTGGCAGATGAGTTCATCAGCGCTTTGAAAGAAAGAGTAAAAAATATCATAGTGGGAGATCCATTGGATGAAGACACCCAAGTCGGCCCATTAATCCATACCAACCATTACGAAAATGTAAAAGGTTATATTGAACTGGCAGAGCAAGAAGGTTGCGAAGTCTTCCAGGGAAATGTTCCTGAAGAGCATAGGAAAGGAAATTATATCCCCCCGACCATTCTGCTACACGCTGATAACTCCATGCGGGTGGTTCAGGAAGAAGTGTTCGGACCAGTACTTGCGGTTATGACATTCAAAGATGAAGAAGAAGTCATTGAGAAAGCCAATGATGTCAGATATGGACTGGCTGGTTATGTATGGACAAAAGATATCCAGCGCGGCCACCGGGTATCCCAGGCGGTAGATGCCGGGATGCTCTGGATCAATTCACAGAATGTCCGTGACTTACGTACGCCATTCGGAGGTTCTAAACATAGCGGAATCGGCAGAGAGGGCGGTTACTATGCCTTTGAATTCTATACCGAAATGCAAGTCGTCCATGTAGCACTTGGAGATCACCGGATTCCACAGTTCGGTAAAAAATAAATATTTTAGGAGGAATGAGCGTATGCCTGCAAAAACAGGAGCGGAGTACATTGAACGGTTGAAAAATGCGAACAACAACATCTATATCTATGGGGAAAGGGTAGATGATCCGACTACGCACCCGGCGTTCAAGAATGTTATCCAGTCTATGGCGAAGTTGTATGATAAACAATACGAAAAGCCGGATAAGATGCTTTATACTTCACCGAAAACCGGAGATAAAGTGGGGATGACTTTCTATCGCCCGGAAACGATCGATGACTTGATCAAACGAAGAGAAGCCATTCAGGAATGGGCTCGGATCTCCGGTGGGATGATGGGACGTTCTCCGGATTATCTGAATGCGGAAGTCATGGCAATGGGTGTTGCCAATGATTTATTTGCTGAAGCCGACCCGATGTTTGCGGAAAACGCTAAAAATTATTATTCCTATGCCCGGGAAAATGACATCAGCCTGACCCATACGCTTATCCATCCCCAGGTGAACCGCCAAAAAGCTCAGCACGAACAAAAAGATGCTAATGTAGCCCTGCATCTTGTTGAAGAACGATCGGATGGAATCATCGTTGATGGTGCCCGACTGCTTGCGACCCAAGGCGGGATTACCGATGAAATCCTGGTTTTTCCATCGACCGTAAAACAAGCAGGAGAATTGGATGATCCTTATTCTCTGGCATTCGTTGTTCCAAACAATACGCCTGGATTGAAATATATCAGCCGGGAATCCTTCGACTATGGCAAGAACGAGTGGGACCATCCGTTGAGCAGCCGTTTTGAAGAAGGAGACGCCATCGTTTATTTTGATAATGTTTTCGTACCATGGGAGAAAGTGTTTGTTTGCGGAAACTCCTCGATATGTAACCGTACCTTCATAGAAACAAACGCTGTGGTTCATATGTCGCATCAGGTAGTTGCTAAAAATATTGTAAAAACCGAATTTGTCCTCGGTGTGATCTTGAGTGTCATGGAAGCGATTGGCATCGATAAGTTCCAGCATGTCATGGATAAAGGGACAGAAGTCATGTTGATTTTGGAGAACATGAAATCCCATCTATACAAAGCAGAGCACAATGCAAAGCTCGATAAATGGGGAACGATGACTCCGGACTTCGAAGCATTGAATGCAGCGAGAAACTGGTATCCTAGAGTCTACCCTAGGATCACGGAAATTCTTCGTATTCTGGGTGCTTCCGGTTTAATGGGGATCCCTTCTGAAGCAGATTTCCATCACGAGGAAATTGGACCATTGTTAGATCGGGCCTTACAGTCGAAAAATCTTCAAGGTTACGACCGGGTTAAATTGTTCCGTTTGGCCTGGGATGTGACCATGAGTGCCTTCGGAAGCAGACAGACGCACTACGAATATTACTTCTTCGGAGATCCGATCAAAATGGGAATGACGTATTTTGAACAGTTTGACAAAGAGCCAATGAAAGCATATGTCCAGGATTTCCTGAAAAATATTAAATCATCCAAAGCCGATCTTTCAAGAGTGTGAGGAGGGAATAATATGAGCTTTGATATCATCCGTTCAGGAAGAGCAGTTTTTCATGTGACCGATTTAGAAAAGTCGAAACAATTTTATGATGCCTTAGGTTTTATTGAAACCGAAGCGACGGAAAAAGAAGTTTATTTAAGAGGGTTGGAAGAACATAACCATCACAGCCTTTTATTAAAACAAAGAGAAACCCCGGCACTCGAAGTGATCAGTTATAAAGTTAGATCAGAAGGCGATTTAGATAAGCTGGCAGCTAAGCTTCAGCGTGAAGGCAATGAACTTATCTGGCTGCAAAAAGGAGCCCAAAAAGCCGTAGGAAGAGCATTCCGCTATCAAGATATATCTGGTCTGCCTATTGAATTTTATGCGGAAATGGAAGCAGTCGAGCGCAAATTGCAGCACTATCATCTCTATAAAGGAGCTAAAGTCCAGCGTATCGATCATTTCAACTGCATGGTTTCTGATGTGGAAAAAGCACATAACTACTATATTAACGAACTTGGTTTTTCCTGCTCAGAGTATACAGCAGGAGAAGAAGATAAAATTTGGGCGGCCTGGCTTCACCGCAAACCTAGTGTCCACGATGTCGCTTTCATGAATGCACCTGGCCCCCGTCTCCATCATGTCGGTTTTTGGTTGAGTGATCCTATGAGCTTAATCGATGGATGCGATGTGCTTGCATCACTCGGTTATGGCCCAAGCATTGAGAGAGGGCCGGGACGCCATGGATTGTCCAATGCCTTTTTCCTTTACTTGCGTGATCCGGATGGTCATCGGATTGAATTGTATAATGGTGATTATTTTACTGGTGATCCTGACTTTGAACCAGTTCGCTGGGAGCTGGATGATCCGATGAGGCAGACCTTCTGGGGGCACGAGGCACCAGACAGCTGGTTTGATGAGGCGACAGAAGTGCTGAACGTCTATACAGAGAAAAAGGTTGCCTTGCAAGAAGCGAAACTGAAGAAAAGAAAACCGACATTTGTAATCTAATACTTTAATAATCTACGAGGTGATAAAAATGGATGACCGCATGTTCAGAACAGCAATGGGGAAGTTTGCAACAGGGGTAACTGTGATTGTATCCGAAGTAGACGGAGAAGTGCATGGTATGACAGCGAACGCCTTCATGTCTGTTTCTCTTGATCCCAAATTAGTTTTGATATCTGTAGGCTCCAACGCCAAGATGAATAAAATCATACAAGAGTCTCAAAAGTTCTCCGTAAATATTCTATCCGGTTCCCAAAAAGAAATGTCGATGATTTTCGCCGGGCAAATAAAAGAAGAACGTAAGGTGAACTTCGATACGTTTGAAGGTCTGCCGGTAATTGAGAACTCGTTAGTAAGCCTGGCATGCAATGTTTATGATACGCATGAAGCTGGCGACCATACTCTCTATATAGGAGAAGTCATTAATCTGAATGTCCAGGACGGCGAACCACTGGCTTTCTATGAAGGAAAATATAAACAAGTGATGTAATGAGCCTAATCTGCAGAGAGGGGGACGGAAAATGAAGACGATTAAGGTAGACTATCCGATACAAAAACGCGTCCAACAGAACAGTGAGGATT
The DNA here is from genome assembly GCF_900107755.1 of Thalassobacillus cyri. Classification (GTDB taxonomy): domain Bacteria; phylum Bacillota; class Bacilli; order Bacillales; family Halobacillaceae; genus Thalassobacillus; species Thalassobacillus cyri. Next base: position 83,371 of record NZ_FNQR01000004.1, read on the forward strand.
GTGTCATAGCTTTGGGTTTCTTTGACGGTGTGCACCTGGGACATCAGGAAATTATAAAAACCGCAAAACAGATAGCAGATCGAAAAAGCTTGAAGATGGCGGTGATGACATTTTTCCCTCACCCCTCTTCTGTCATTAAAAAGGGAGAGCAAATTAATAAATACCTTACCCCATTATCGAATAAAGCTGATACATTCGAGCAGCTGGGGGTAGATATCCTGTATGTGGTAGAGTTCAATGAGAATGTAGCAAAAATCCCTCATGATGAATTCGTAGAGGACTATCTTTGCGGATTGAAGTGCAAGCATGCTGTGGCGGGATTCGATTATACGTATGGTTTTAAAGGCAAAGGGGATATGAAACAACTGGCTATCGATAGTAAAAATAGATTTCAAGTCACGACGGTAGCAAAGTTTGCCAGGCACGAACAGAAAGTAAGTTCCTCGCTGCTGCGCAGTCTTTTATCAACTGGAAGAGTAGAACATATTCAGGATTACTTAGGAAAACGGTATGAAATGACTGGCACCATGACAGGAAAGGGAAATCAGGTAGAGTTTCATTTTGATCCGGATTATACGCTCCCATGTCCAGGGAGCTATGAAGTAACGATATCCGACGGCTTTTTCAAAACGAAAGGCATATGCAAAGTTTCTTCTATTCAGTCGCAAGGACAGTTGAGCGTGCGACTGTTCTACGATTCTATTATCGGAACCTATGATTTTATCGAGATGCAATGGAACAACTTTATCGCTGATTTTGAAATGGAAGCATTTCATGCCCAGAACGATTATGACGTAGGTCATTAAAGATATAATTTACTAGATACAAAGGAGGAGCTAGTATGGCTAGAGATTATTCCGAGATTAAAGCTAAATTGAGAGGGTCGATCACTCCGGTGATTACTCCTTTTAAAGCCAATCACGAGATTGATTTTGATAAATTTGCGGAATTGATTGAATTCCAATTAGAAAATGGTACCCATGGGATTTCAGTTACGGGAACTTCCGGTGAACCGAGCTCCCTTACAATAGAAGAAAGAGAACAAGTGATGGAAAAAGCGGCAAAGACAATCAATGGCCGTGTGCCGTTTGTACCAGGTACAGGTTCCACGAATTACCAGGAGACCATGCGCTTGACCAAGAAATCGGAAGAGATCGGTGCTGATGCTGCGATGGTAATTGTTCCTTATTACAATAAGCCGAACCAGCGTGCCCTATATAAACACTTCAAGACAGTTGCCGATTCTGTTGACATTCCTATTATCATTTACAATATCCCAGGCCGGACAGCACAGAACCTGCATGTTGATACACTTGCTAAACTGAATGAAGACTGTCCGAATATCATCGGTGTAAAAGAATCCAATAAAGACTTTGAACATGTCAACCGTGTCCTGCTTAAATGTGGAAGAGACTTTTTATTGTTTTCAGGAATCGAGCTCCTCTGCTACCCGATGCTTGCTATCGGCGGTGCAGGTTCCGTAAGTGCGACAGCGAACGTGTTACCTGGAAAAGTCGCTCAAATGCATGATGCCTGGTTCGAAGGGGATGTCGAAACAGCGCAAAAACTGCACTACGAACTGATGGAATTGAATGATGTCTTGTTCAAAGATACCAACCCAGCTCCAGTGAAGGCCGCGCTTGGTATGATGGGTAAAATCGAGCCTGTCTTGAGACTTCCAATGGACGTGCCATCGGAAGAACTGCAAGAAGAAATTCAGCAGACATTAGAGAAATATGGAATTGCTTTGCAATACGCATAAATTTTAGAAAAGAGCAGGGACGCTATGGGCAGGCGTCACCTGCTTTTTTACTTTTTATGGATGTAGTAGTTTAGGCTGATGAAGTGAGGTATATAGTTGTATAGACCACTAGAACACTACTTGCTACACTTAAATTGTAAGATATTTATAATAGGAAGGGAGAGGGATAAATCTCGTGTATGTAAAAATGAAGCTTCATCTTGTTTTGTTCGTTATTGTAGTATTTGGTTTGATTGGTGCACCAGAGATAAGTTTTGCGGACGATGGATCTACGGCTGAAAAAGTAGACGTCCGGGTCATGAGCTACAACATTCATGCAGGTATCGGCTCAGATGGTGTCTATGATACGGAACGGATCGCTCAAGTCATTGAGGATTCTGGCGCTGAAGTTGTTGCCTTGCAGGAAGTGGATGTCCATTGGGGAGCCAGGAGCAATTATGATGACATCCTTGCTGATTTAGCCGAACAATTGGACATGCATTCCTTTTTTGCACCGATCTATGACATGGATTCTTACCTTGAGGGAGACCCACGAAGGCAATTTGGTGTAGCCATCCTGAGTAAGTTTCCGATTGTACAAGCCACCAACCATGATATCACCAGACTTTCCACACAAAATGCCACACCAGAACCTGCCCCAGCCCCAGGATTTGCAGAAGCTATCATCAATGTGAAAGGTGCGCTTGTACCTTTTTATTCCACCCATCTGGATTACCGAGGAGATCCTACCGTAAGAATCATGCAAGTCGATGACATGCTGAATATTTTTGATGAGCAAGAAGGTGAAAAAGTATTGCTTGGCGATATGAACGCTACGCCAGATGCAACTGAACTTGCCCCGTTATTTGACCGTTTTACAGATGCTTGGAGCGTGGTCAGTGATGAGCCTGGTAATACTTATTCTGCTTTGTCTCCGAGTAAGCGAATCGATTATATTTTTGCTTCTGATTCTATTGAGGTTAAGCATGCTGAAGTCATTGAGACGTTAGCATCTGATCATTTGGCTGTGGTAGCGGATCTGACCCTTAACCGCGGTGAAAACGGTCATATTATCGAGGGGAGTGAATAATCGTGAGAATACTTTATAAAGTGTTTGTTGTCATGATGGCATTTGTCATGTTGCTGCCAAGCTTTGCTCATGCCTCATGGGATGATTCGACCAAGCCTGGATGGGATGATGAAGAAGCCCGAAAAGGCTGGATTCAAAGTAAAATCCAGCATATGACCCTGGAAGAAAAGGTTGGACAGCTGTTTATGGTCCATGTTTATGGGAAAACGCCGACGGATCCAAACTATGAAGACACGAATCTAAGCCGTAACCGTGGTGCGAAGAACTTTAAAGAAATGATTGAGAAATACCATATCGGCGGGGTGATTTATTTCAACTGGACCGCCAACATTGGTACACCGATAGACTTTGAACAGGTTAATGCCTTATCGAATGGATTACAGGAAATTGCGATGGATCAGCGAATGCCGATTCCGTTGATGGTCGCTACGGATCAGGAGGGCGGAGTTGTGGCTCGGGTGACGGAACCGGCCACCGTATTCCCTGGAAACATGGCTTTGGGTGCGACAAGGTCGACGGATTATGCCCGTCAATCTTCGGAGATTATGGGGATGGAGTTGATGAGCCTTGGGATCAATATGGACCTTGCTCCTGTACTCGACGTCAATGTGAATCCTGAGAACCCGGTCATCGGTGTCCGTTCCTATTCTGAAAACCCTGATCTGGTTGCAGACATGGGGGCAGCGCAAGTGGAAGGGTATCAAAAGGAAAACGTGATGGCGACAGCGAAACACTTTCCAGGACATGGAGATACCAATGTCGATTCCCATTATGGCCTCCCAATCATCAATCATGATTTAGAGACGTTGCATGAAGTCGACTTGAAGCCGTTCAAAGCTGCGATTGATGCGGGAATTGATGCCATTATGCCAGCCCATATCGTTGTTCCGGCTTTAGATGATTCCGGCTTACCTGCAACTTTATCAAAACCGATTCTGACTGACTTGCTTCGTGAGGAAATGGGCTTTGACGGTGTAATTATTACGGACAGTCTCGGCATGTCAGGAGCGAATGTCGTACCTGCAGGCCGTGTGCCAGTCGAAGCTTTTAAAGCAGGGGCAGATATTTTGCTCAACCCACCGAATGTTCCGCTTGCCTATAATGCGATGCTTGATGCGGTTAAGAGCGGTGAGATTTCAGAAAAACGGTTAGACGAATCTGTTTTCCGTATTTTAGAGACGAAGTTTAAGCGCGGGCTTTTCCACGAAGCGGGTGTATCGCCTGACGCTATTGAAAATATCGGGTTAGATGAAAACCTTGCGCTCGCTGACCAAATGACAGAGGACAGTATCACCTTAGTGAAAAATGAGGATGTCTTGCCGCTTACCTCTGAGAAAAGCGTATTTGTGACAGGCCCATCGATTGGAAGTCCTGGTATGCTTGCTAATCTATTAGGGGAACGGGGAATTACAGCTGATGCTTATGCTTCAAGTACAAGCCCTTCTTCTACCCAAATAGCTAATGCCGTCGAGCAGGCAGCAGACTTCGAAACTGTCATCGTCACGACCTATACAGCCAATACCAATTCAGCGCAGCAGCGGTTGGTGAGTGAGTTGAAGGCAGCAGATAAAGAAGTGGTTGTCGCCTCCATGCGGAACCCTTATGATATTATGGCTTTTCCAGAGGTTGATGCCAACGTGCTGACGTACGGATTCCGTGATGTTTCCGTAGAAGCTTTAGCGAAAGTGTTGACCGGCGAAGTCAATCCGACAGGTAAACTGCCCGTGACTATCCCTGAACTCTATCCATACGGTCACGGATTATCTTATTAACTATAAAAAAGATGCTGACCTAAAGATTGATTAGGGCAGCATCTTTTCGTATATGAATAATTTTTTTATCCAACACGACATACAGAGGAATCACGTAAGAAGGAAGAAGAACATGAGTTTAAAGAGTAAAATTTAATAAGGTAAAGGTTAGTGGCACATCGTGTAACAATTATAATTACAACTTTAATCTCAGTTTTAGTTAAAACTAAAGAATTAAGCTGAAAAGCTCGGCTTACTGCTACTTCTATTTTATGTGTTAATGGAATATTTCTTCTTTTTAATTTACAATTAAAGGAAAGTTAAGGGCTTGGTGGTAAAGAATAATCTATTGGGAGCTACCGTATAATAGCAGGATCGCACTTGAAATGACGATTTCTTCGGCAAGCAAACCTGGTGCTGAATTTTCTGATGAAGACAATCTAGTCTTAGCCGATGATGTATGTCGAGGAAGTTAGTAATATAAATGGGGAGTGAAGAAAGCCCATGAGAGCATGGATACACTACATACCACCATTTCTCTTTTTAGTCGTAATTATAATAACGGGATTAGCTGATTATTACCCTGGTATAATCTTAAAAAATATATCAACTAGTGCATTTTTCTTAATTTCTATGTTGGTACTTGTGGTTTTAACTTTAATACTAAGGTGGAAGTTCAAGGAAGAGTACTATAAATTAGAAGAATCAAAAGAAAACTCAAATGATATGTGGTTCTTGCTTCCAATCGTAGTTACTTTTACGACCCTCAACATATTGAATCCTGGAAAAGAGGCGATTTTATCATTTGATACTGTTACTTACTGGATAGTAATCGCTATCACTGTATATAAGATGATTAGAATATTTCTGCCATATAAAAAAAGGCTTACTAACCATTGATGAACTCTTTCCTCTACAATCATATTCATCTTAGTGTCGTCTAAAAGTTTGTATAGTTTAAGATCCAGTTTAAGATGGGCGGTGTCATGATGATATGGTTATTATTTTTAGGGCTTTTGGTAATTATTTTTGTTAGCACTATTATATGCAATCTGAAAAACAGGAGAAGGATTGTGAAGAAGAGGAAGCACAACCATGCAGATACACTCGCAGATAGAGCATTTTCTGAAAGTGAGCGCTATAATTCAATGAATCATCACTATCATTGAAAAAACAAAATTCAACTATAAATAGACAGTAAACATAAAATGTTGAAGCAGGCCCTGGGCCTGCTTTTTTTATTTTAAAATGGAGTGGAACGAGGCATATGACTGTGGAGGCTCTGGAACGGTGCAAAAGCAGAATCAAGAATGAATTAGACAATGAATCTATAGCTGAACACTACTGTAATATCAGAGTCTATAATATTTGTTACAATAAATAGATAAATCTAGTGATTTCTGTCTGTCTTCGAGAGGAGGAAATGGGTTGATGGAGGATATTATACAAAGTTACAAGGATGCTCATAAAAAAGAAGAAATTTTAAAAGCAGAGAGCTGGATGATACCGGATCCTTACTATATTTCACGAGATACTTCCATTCGGGAAGCTGCAAAAGAGATGGCGAATAGAAATATAGAATTTATCCCTGTAGTTGGTGAAGATCAGCAACCGATTGGGATAGTCACTTCAAACGATTTACTAGAGCGTGTCCTAAATAACGAAGAGGAAGACAGTGTTGGGAACGGCAGGGATAGGGGGAGTAATGCTGTTATTCGACGGAATGAGTCAATATTCGATGTTATTTCACACGCTGCCTCTTACTTTTCAGTCGTTGATAACCAGGGAAAGCTAGTCGGTCTATTATCAAAAAACGAAATTTTGAAAGGGTTTTCTTCTTATATAAATGAGATTGAACATTCAGCTGACATACTGAATGTGATATTGGAAAGTGCTTATGAAGGCGTTGCGGTGGTAGACGAACATGGAATTCTTCAGGAATTTAATGATGCTTATAGCCGTTTCACCGGTATTTCTCCAGAAGCTGCCATTGGGCGGCACGTCGAAGAAGTGATCGATAATACGAAACTACCGGAAACGTTGAAAACGGGCATGCCGGAACGAGGAGTTATCCAATATATCCAGGGACAGGCCATGATTGTTCATCGCATTCCGATTTGGAAAAATGACCAGGTGGTCGGCGCAATCGGCATATTGATTTTTGAAGGGGTCTCAGAAGTATATCGCATTTATGAAAGTTTGCAGGAAAACACACGTCAAAAACAGGTAATTCCACCAACCCAAAACTCTTATTCTCCTAAGAAGCAGGAGACCAGTATCATGACGCTTGAGCAAATTATTGGTGATAGTGAAAGCATATCCAATCAGAAGCGGGTTGCCAGAAAAGTGGCTAAAACAGATGCTACTGTTCTGATTACCGGCGAAAGCGGGACGGGAAAAGAAATGTATGCAAGAGGGATTCATCATTTAAGCCCTTTTTCAACCGGGCATTTTGTTAGTGTGAATTGCGGCGCGATCCCTGAACATTTATTTGAATCAGAGTTATTTGGCTATGAAGAAGGTGCTTTTACCGGGGCAAGAAAAGGTGGAAAGCCTGGTAAGTTTGAACTGGCTCAAAACGGTACGCTCTTTCTGGACGAAATTGGTGAGATGCCGCTGCTGATGCAGGCTAAGCTCTTGCGGGTGCTCCAGGAAAAGCAGGTGGGACGCGTCGGTGGTACACATGAATATCAAATAAATACCCGAATCATTGCTGCTACTAATCGTAATTTGAAAGAGATGGTGGAAACAGGAGATTTTCGTGAAGATCTCTATTACCGGCTCAATATCATCGAGATTCCGATTCCCCCGCTTCGAGAGCGTACCGAGGACATCCCACAATTAGTGTCCTATTATATAAATAATTTGTGTGAAAAGTATGATACTCCAAAGAAAGTGCTGACATCGGAAGCGATGGCTCTATTGCTGAAGTATGATTGGCCTGGTAATATAAGGGAACTGATCAATACGCTGGAAAAGCTTGTTGTCTTAGTCGATGATACGTTCATTGATGTATCTCATCTGCCTGCGTTTTTGAAACAGAAAGAAGCTGTTAAAGTGCAAAATAATGAATCTATTTCGCCCATCCTTCAAGCAAAAAATATCGGAAACGCAAAAGAAAAAGAGCTTATCCGGACTGTGTTAAGAAAAACAGGTGGAAATAAAACCAAAGCTGCCGAGAAACTGGGCATTCACCGGACCACTTTGTATCAAAAACTGAAGAAGTATGCGTTGCACGAATTGTAGTGTAGATAGATAGTTATAAGCATAATGTAGGGGAATGCCTACATTTAAATTTCTGAATTGTTAGTCTAATAGTTTTCTTCACTTGGCACGCTTTTTGCATATATGAAAGTGAAGTCTAAATAAGGGTGTGAGTGAAATGGAAAGCTATGCAGTCTTTCGCATGCCAGGCACCATCAATTATGGCCGCCAGGCATTTGAAACGGTCGGGAAAGAAGCTGCTGAAAGAGGCAGTAAAGCTCTTATTATCAGCGACAAAGTAATGGAGAGTCTCGGTTATGTCAGTGAGTGTCGTGATTACTTAACAAAAGCAAATATTGAAAGTGCTGTTTATTCAGGGATCGAATCAGAGCCAACTGATGTCTATGTCGCGGAAGGACTCAAAGTTTTCAAAAAGGAAGAGTGTGATGTCGTGATCTCCCTTGGCGGTGGGAGCTGTATAGATACCGCAAAGGCGATTTCCATCTTAGGCACCAACGACGGTTATATCGGCGACTATATGGGAGGAAACAAGCTGGCTGATCAAAAACCTATTCCCCATATTGCCATTCCGACAACTGCTGGTACAGGTGCTGAGGCAACTGATGTGACGGTCATTACAAACACGAGCACCGACGTCAAAATGATGATCAAACAGCCTGCATTTATGCCGCACGTGGCGATTGTCGACCCATTATTGACTATCTCCTCACCGCAGCACGTAACAGCGGCAACAGGAATTGATGCGCTAAGCCACGCCGTAGAGGCGTATATTTCGAAACGATCCCACCCGATGACCGATACCATGGCTCTATCTGCGATGAAACTGATTGTACAAAATATCCGGACTGCTTTTCATGATGGAAAAAATGTCGATGCCAGAGAGTCAATGGCATTAGGAGCTATGCAAGCAGGAATCGCTTTTACGAATTCCTCTGTTTGTTTAGTACATGGCATGTCGCGGCCGATCGGTGCGTTGTTTCATGTGCCTCATGGTTATTCGAATGCCATGCTGTTACCAGCCGTACTGGAGTACAGTAAGGAATATGCGATTGATCGGTTAGCCGATTTAGGCAGAATTTTTTCTCCGGAAGCGGAAGGGTATGCTGATGAGCAAGCTGCCGAACTAGCTGTCCATGCGGTAAAAGAATTATGTCTTGAATTGAATATCCCTAATTTGTGCGGATGGGGAATTGACAAGGAACAACTTGAAAGCGTTATCAGTAAAATGGCGGCTGATGCGTTAGCAAGCGGCAGTCCGGCAAATAATCCACGGGTACCGGAACAGTTAGAAATAGAAGAGCTTTATAACATCTGTTTTGATTATGATTATTCAACGGAAAGAACGTTCGATAAAAATTAAATTTTCAGGAGGAAGATAACTATGACGCAAACAACTGTAAAAACACTGCAAAATTATATCGGCGGCGAATGGGTAGACGCCAAATCGGATCAGACAGAACCGGTATACAACCCGGCAACCGGTGAAGTGATCGCCAATGTGCCTATTTCGTCAGTAAAAGACGTGGAAGATGCGGTAGCAACTGCAAACGAAGCTTTTCAAGAGTGGAAGGAAGTTCCCGTGCCAAAGCGCGCCCGTATTTTATTTAAATATCAGCAGCTGCTGGTGGATCATTGGGACGAGCTGGCTGAAATCGTAACGGTTGAGAATGGAAAGAGCTTTAAAGAAGCGTACGGGGAAGTACAGCGTGGCATTGAAAATGTAGAGTTTGCCTGTGGAGCACCATCTTTGATGATGGGGGAACAGCTGCCTTCGATTGCGGAAGGGCTTGAATCAGGTGTTTACCGCTATCCGATTGGAGTCGTTGGTGGAATCACGCCATTCAACTTCCCGATGATGGTACCTGCGTGGATGTTCCCGATGGCGATTGCTACAGGTAATACGTTTGTATTAAAACCATCCGAGCGTACCCCATTACTTGCCAACCGTCTGGCAGAACTGTTGGAGGAAGCCGGACTGCCAAAAGGCGTATTCAATATCGTGCATGGTGCCCACGATGTCGTGAACGGATTGCTGGATCATAAAGACGTAGCGGCCATTTCATTTGTCGGCTCCCAGCCTGTTGCTGAATATGTGTACAAGCGCGGAACGGAAAACTTGAAACGTGTCCAGGCGCTTGCAGGTGCAAAAAACCATTCGATTGTTCTGAAAGATGCGAACATTGACAATGCAACTACCCAGATTTTAAATGCAGCTTTTGGTTCAGCCGGTGAACGCTGTATGGCAGCATCTGTCGTAGCGGTAGAAGACTCCGTTGCTGATGAATTCATCGATATGCTTACCGACAAAGCGAACGAAATTACTATCGGAAACGGGCTGGATGAAGGGGTGTTCCTGGGGCCTGTCATCCGGGAAAACCATAAAGAACGTACCCTTAACTATATTGAAACAGGCGAGAAAGAAGGAGCCAAGCTGGTTCGCGATGGCCGCAACGATGAAGGTGCCAAAAGAGAAGGCTATTTCGTCGGACCGACAATTTTTGACGGTGTTACGACAGAAATGAAAATCTGGCAGGATGAAATCTTTGCCCCAGTATTGTCCATTGCCCGGGTGAAAGGTTTAAGTGAAGCGGTGAAGCTGACAAACCAATCACGTTTTGCCAATGGCGCCTGTATTTTCACAAGAGACGGTGGAAGTGTAAGGAAGTTTAGGGAAACGATTGATGCTGGTATGTTGGGTGTCAACATTGGTGTACCTGCTCCAATGGCATTTTTCCCATTCTCCGGATGGAAAGATTCTTTTTATGGTGATTTGCATGCAAACGGAAAAGATGGATTGGAATTCTATACACGGAAAAAAGTGCTGACGCAGCGCTGGGTTTAAATGAATGATGATCCCTCACAACTTGTGGGGGATTTTCTTATGTTAGCGTCAGATTCTTTAAAAATGTTTATAAGACTATTAAACAATCTAGTAGGTTAGTCCGATATAAATGTTGTAATCATCAGGGAGGATGATAGCCATGGCGCTAACGTTAGGAAGAAAACCAGGCGAAAAGCTATATATCGTCGACGAAGACGGTAAAGAAATCGAAATTGAAGTAGTCAAGACAGACGCAAAACTCGATAATTATCTGCGCCTTCGGGTCAACGCACCCAAGGAGTACAAAATTATCCGGGGAGAACTAAGGTAGTGACTCTTTAAAGAGTTATTATAGAGCGAGGCAAATGGACGTGTCTCGTAATTTTAAATCACATGGAGGTAATAAGAAATGAGAATTAATCACAACATTGCAGCTCTTAACACGCACCGTCAATTGAACAGTGCAAACAATGCTCAACAAGGGTCTATGGAAAAGTTGTCTTCTGGTCTTCGTATTAATCGTGCTGGGGATGACGCAGCTGGTCTAGCAATCTCTGAAAAAATGCGTGGACAGATTCGTGGATTGGACATGGCAGCTAAGAATGCTCAAGATGGCATCTCTTTGATTCAGACAGCGGAAGGCGCTTTAAATGAATCCCATTCAATTCTTCAACGTATGCGTGAACTAGCTACTCAATCAGCAAACGATACAAACACAGCTACTGATCGTGCAGAACTTCAAAAAGAAGTAGACCAATTATCACAGGAACTAACCCGTATTGGTGATAACACAGAATTTAATACTCAAAATCTACTTGATGGCAGTTTTGAAGGAACATTCCATATTGGTGCTAATGAAGGTCAAAATCTTTCTTTAGAAGTTAATGATATGCGGGGATTTAGCTTAGGGATGGCTGGAAGTGCTACAACAGAGGTTACTTCTAGTGTTACAGCAGGTGCGGATGGAGTTACAGAACTTACAGAAGGAACATATTCAGTTAGGCAAAATGATTCAGGTGATCATGAGTTAGTAAATTCAGACGGTAAAATTGTTGCTACCAGTGTTGATGATGGAGCTACATTTAATAGTGGTGATGACTCGATTGATTTTGGTACAGCTGGAAAAGCGTTAGTAACAAGTGGAACTTTGACAATAGATGATACAGGTAGTGTGACGGCTGAAGGAAGTTTGGCAAATGACGGCCTAGAAGCTGGATCCTATTCATTTGATAGTGCTAACAATGCCTTGATTGATGGAAATGGAGATGTAGTTGCGACTACAGCGGATGCAGGGGCAACTTTCCAGAAGGATGGTGCAACTGTACTTACATTTAACAGTGCTTTGACTGGCGGAGAGACTGTTGAAGTGGGCGGGATTGACGTTTCATCTCAAATAGCTGCTGATAGTGCAATTACACAAATCAATGATGCAATTGAGAATGTATCAGCAGAACGTTCAAAACTTGGTGCCTATCAAAACCGTTTAGATCACACAATCAACAACCTTGGAACATCTTCTGAAAACCTGACAGCTGCGGAATCTCGTATTAGGGACGTGGATATGGCTAAAGAAATGATGAACCAAACCAAACAATCGATCCTTGCTCAAGCTTCTCAAGCAATGCTTGCAAAAGCAAATCAAAACCCGCAAGGAGTACTACAACTTCTACGTTAATATTAATAAAGCTAAAAGGACCTCAATTAGGGGGTCCTTTTTCTATGTAAATAAGTCTATGGACTGTAGATTTTCTACGAGACAGTGCCTGCCCTTCGGTACGTTAGTGTGTTGAAGATACAGTCTTTTTATATATGATAGTACTATCAGCACGACGGCGAAAAAAAATGATAACTAAACCAAGAATTCTATTCTTGGGAAAAGCTGCTCAGGTAACGTTTACTCAAGCTAACAAACAACCATGAGAAGGATTACAACTTTAGTTAATTATTTTTTATTTTTCGAGGTCCTGGAATCACCAGAATCTCTTTTTAATTTGGTCTTCTTCCATCATAAAGTTTATTTGAATATTAAAAATATTACTAATAAATGCTAAAATGATGATTATCAATATAATCTGCAGCAGAATGTTAGCTACTTTAGAGGAGATGAGGAAAGTGGAAGATATCGTATTGCCTAATTTCTGGATCAAGAACCCGCCGTATTATTGGGGAGAATTAAAAGAAGCCCCTTCCTATGAATATAAAAAGAATCAAATCATATTTCTCGAAGGTACAGAGATGGACACGATTTACCTTGTGAAAAAGGGGAAAGCGAAACTTTTTTTAACGGGTCCGGATGGCAGCGAAAAAATTGTTGGGTATGTAGGTGAAAATAGCATACTTGGAACATCCTCCTTATTCGAAGAGTCAAAGAAATATATATTAAGTGCGGCGGCTGTCACTAATTCGACTCTCATCAAGTATGAAAGGCAGGAATTCATTGATCAGGTAATGTCTAACCCTGACTTAATGATGCAGGTCTTCCATATTATGAGCATTAGAATCCGAAGTTTAACCGGGCAATCCTTGGATCTATCTTTTAAACATTCGTACATAAGATTATGCAAAGCTTTATTAGAACTCGGTGTTAAATATGGCAAACAAGCAGAAGATGATACTACTTTTGTAGATTTTAAGGTTACACATAATGATTTAGCCGAATTAATAGGTACAACAAGAGTGACAATTGCCAACCACATTAAGACACTGCGAGAGAAACACTTGGTTGAAACAAAGGGAAGAAACTTCATTATTCGCATGAATGAATTGAAAGAGGATATAAATAAATATTAAATTCAGAAAATATAAAATATTTTACATTTTTTAAAATTAATTTCCCCTATAATGAAACCAATCTAAAGAAGTCGTTCTTGGCAATGACTTAAAAAATCAGGGGGGATTTAATGTTCAAAAAATACCTTTACGTTATGGTGTTAGGTGTGATTTTAGTATTGACTGCCTGCAGTAATACTACTGCACAGGAAGAGGAGGCTTATCCGAAAAAGTCGATTGACTTGATTGTTTCATATGCTGCCGGTGGAGGGACAGATACAGGTGCAAGAATTTTACAACCTTATTTGGAAGAAGAGCTGGGAGTGTCGGTCAACATCATTAATAAGCCAGGGGGCGCTGGCTGGGTTGGCTGGGCTGACTTGGCAAATGCTGAACCGGACGGATATACGATCGGATACCTCAATTCCCCGAACATTATAACCGGCTACCTGGATCCGAAGTTTAATCGCAGTCAGAACCTGGAAAGCTTCCAGCCTATTGCTAACCACGTGTTGGACCCGGGAGTAATTGCCATCAAACCGAATGATGACCGTTTCAGCAATATAAAAGAATTAGTAGAATATGCACAGAATAATAAGATAACTGCTACTACTTCCGGGGTTGGCAGTAATGATCACATGGCAATTTTAAAGCTTAATAAGTTTTATGATACAAATATCACCCCTGTCCATACAAAAGGGGCTGCAGAGGGATCTGCTCAGGTTTTAGGAGATCATGTTGATGTATTTGTGGCAAAAGTCGGGGAGGCTGCAAATCTTCATAAAAGCGGAGAGTTAAAAGCTGTAGCTGTTATGACCGAAGAAAGATCACCTTTCATTGAAGAAGTCCCTACGATGGAGGAGTCAGGATATCCTGAAGTCACTTCGAGATCAGCAAGAGGAATAGGAGCGCCGGCGGGTTTATCGGAAGAGAAGCTTGAGATTTTGAGTGAAGCCTTTAAGAAAGCGATTGAGAATGAGAAGCAGGTAAAGGAGATGGAGGCCCAGGGTTTACAAGTCAAGCATTTGGGACCTGAGGAATATAAGACCATGCTTAAGGAAGATGAAAGCTCCGTAAAAGATTTAAGTGGTTTATTAGGATATTAAATGTAAACAAATACCTAGGCAGACCTGTCTAGGTATTTGTTTAGCATGGGAATTGCAAATAATAAGCAGGGAGGAAATCAATGTTGAACGAAGGTGTATTTAAAGGGGTCAAAGTACTGGAATTTACACACTGGCTATCAGCCCCCTATTGCGGAAATATATTATCAGACCTTGGTGCAGAAATAATTAAAGTAGAATCTCCGGCTGGAGATCAAGTAAGGAAGTCCGGCTCTTATTTCAAAGACGGTGAAAGCTTCCTTTACGTAGCGTATAATCATGGCAAAAAAGGCCTTTCGATCAATTTGAAGGAAGAGGAAGGTTATGAAGCCATATTAAAGTTGGTCATAGATGCAGATGTCATTATAGAAAATTTTCGTCCTGGTACAATGGATAAGCTGGGATTAGGGTATGAGAAATTAAAATCGATTAATTCTAGACTGATCTACCTCAGCATTTCAGCATTTGGGTATGATCCTAAATATGCCAAGCGACCTGGCATGGACCCTATCATTCAAGGGATGGGGGCAGTGATGAGTATGACGGCAGCGGATGAAAATTCCCCTCCTATCCTTCCTGGTGTGCCGATAGCAGATAACACGACAGCTTTTATTGGCTTTGGAGCAATTTCTGCAGCATTATACGAGCGGGAAAAAAGTAATTTGGGACAGAAAATAAATATTAATCTGATTGATATGATGGTTTTGAATCTGTCTACCCGATTTGGCCAGTATATCGCCACCGGCGAAAACCCAAAACCGATGGGAAACCAGCATTCTCAGGTAGTCCCTTACCAGGCTTTCCCGACGAAAGATGGCTGGATCATGGCCGGGGCGCAAGCCGACCATGCATGGGAACCCTTTTGCCGTGCGATTGAGAGAGAAGATTTACTGATTGAAAAATATGATACCAATCACAAACGCGTCAACCATCGTTCTGAGTTAGCAGCTATTTTAGATGAAGTGTTCCAGAAGAAAACCACAGAAGAATGGTGTGAGAGATTCGAAGAAAGAAATGTTCTCCATGGGCCGGTTTGGGGAATCGATGAACTCGTGAACAGTGATTTGATCAAAGGCCATGAAGTGATCGCAAATAGTAAACATTCGAAATTGGGAGATGTACCGGTCATTAAGACACCTATCCATTTCTCAAGATCGGAAGTGAAAGTGCAATCTTCTTCCAATCTATTAGGTGAACATACTCGGGAAATTTTAGAGGGTATTGGTTACAGCAATAACGAAATTGATAAATTAGTAGAAAATGGAGTGGTTTCTTCCTATGAGCGAACTGTTACTGGATAAAAGAGGTTCGATTGCCTATATCATTCTGAACCGACCTGATAAGTTAAATGCCTTCAGTAAAGAAATGATCGATTTATGGATTGCGGCATTGACGGAGATCAAAGATGACCCTGAGATAAGAGTCGGTGTGCTGACAGGGGCGGGGCGTGCCTTCTGTGCTGGCGGCGATGTAAAGTCTATGATTGCCGGGGAAGGTTTCATAGGAAAAACGAATGAAGAGGACGATGATTTTATC
The DNA here is from genome assembly GCF_900107755.1 of Thalassobacillus cyri. Lineage (GTDB taxonomy): Bacteria > Bacillota > Bacilli > Bacillales > Halobacillaceae > Thalassobacillus > Thalassobacillus cyri. The sequence goes on from NZ_FNQR01000004.1 coordinate 99,407, forward strand.
AGCACCCCGCTTCATGTAAAAAACAGCCTTTGGAAGAACATCCAGCGAATCCCGCTTTTAATGGATGAAATTGATAAGCCTATGATTGCAATGATCAACGGACACGCCATGGGAGCGGGACTGGATATGGCGCTTATGTGTGATATAAGGATCTGTTCGGAAAAGGCAAAACTTGGAGAAGCATATATCCATGCAGGTATCGTTCCTGGAGATGGGGGCGGTTATTACCTCCCAAGAATCATTGGGATGGATAAAGCATTGGAAATGTTATGGAGTGGAGAAGTAAAGACTGCCAAGGAAGCCAAAGAGATGAACCTAGTGACCCATGTTGTCCCGCATGAGGAACTGGAAGACTTCACTCTAGATTACGTCGAGAAGTTGATTAATGGGCCGCAAGAAGTTATCCAGATGATGAAAAGGGTCGTTAAAGAAGGGATGAGCATGTCCCTTCGTCAATCCCTGGATTATGTTTCCTCACAGATGGCCCTCAGTGTGTTTCATGAGGATCACCAAAAGGCAATAGAAAAAATGAAAAGAAAATAATAGTTTTAATTCCGCAGCCTTATACTTCCTGATTATAAGGCTGTTTTGCTTATTACAAGTAACTAAATGACTTTCATTTAGGAATCCTTTCATGACGAAGAGCAGGAAACAGTATACAATGATAAAAAAGATATCGGAGGTTTTCAGGTGCAGACAACATTACTGTATGGCAAAGAAGGACTGACGGTAGAATTACCGGAACACTCGTTTTTAGTAGAACCAAAAAACCTAGCAGGAGTTAAAGATGAAGACAAAGCGATTCGCAAGGCCCTGGCAAATCCGATTGACACTCCGCCTTTAAGAAATATGGTGAAATCCAGTGATACGGTGGCCATTGTCATCAGTGATATCACCAGGCCAACCCCTAATCACCTGTTAGTTCCGCGGTTGATTGAAGAACTGAACCATGTTCCCTTAGAGAATTTCGTTATCATCAATGGGACAGGGACACACCGTGATCAAACAATAGAAGAATTTGTCCAAATGCTTGGTGAGTGGGTGGTAGAAAATATCCGTATCGTAAATAATCATTGCCATGATAAAGAGACCCTCGTAAAGCTTGGGAGAAGTAAATTCGGATGCGATGTATATTTAAATAAAGATTATGTGGAAGCGGATTTTCGAATTGTAACGGGCTTTATTGAACCTCATTTTTTTGCCGGATTCTCTGGTGGTCCGAAGGGAATCATGCCTGGTATTGCCGGCATCGAAACGATCATGACTTTTCATAATGCCAGAATGATAGGGAATCCACGTTCGACATGGGGGAATATGGATGACAACCCCGTGCAGGAAATGACACGGGAAGTCAACCAGATGTGTAAACCGCATTTTATGTTGAACGTGACATTGAACAGGGAAAAAGAAATTTCGGCTGTATTCGCTGGTGAGCTTTACGAAGCGCATGATAGAGGCTGCAGGTTTGCTAAAGAGCATGCAATGGTCCAGTGCGAACAACGGTTTGATGTGGTGATTGCTTCAAATTCAGGTTATCCTCTCGATCAAAACCTTTATCAGGCTGTCAAAGGGATGAGTGCCGCTCAAAAAATCGTAAAAAAAGGAGGTGCCATCATCATAGCTGCTGAGTGTGCGGATGGACTTCCTGACCATGGAAACTACTCGAAAATATTTGAAATGGCAAAAACTCCTCAGTCATTACTGGACATGATCAATGATCCCGATTTTAAAATGTTTGACCAGTGGCAGGTGCAAAAGCAGGCAGTAACACAAGTGTGGGCGGATGTGTATGTTTACTCAAAGCTTCCAAATGAACAGGTGAAACAGGCCATGCTGACACCAACACAGGATATAGATGCAACATTAAAAGACTTAAAAAATACTTATGGAGAAAATATGAGTGTTGCCGTCTTGCCATTAGGACCTTTAACTATTCCTTATGTTGATGAATAATGGAAAAACGATGGCAGAAATTGTCGGAATAGTGTTAATATAGAGTAAATAATCATTAGAATTTAAAAAGGAAATAGAGGAGGGTTTCATTGTTAAATCATAAGTTAGAAAAGTTGGAAGAGATTCTTAAAGACATGCAAACGGTTGTGATTGCATTTTCTGGTGGAGTCGATAGTACCTTTTTGTTGAAAGTAGCTCTTGATACACTCGGAAGAGAAAATGTACTGGCAGTGACAGCGGATAGTGAAACCTATCCACTTGAAGAACTCCAGGAAGCAAAACAACTTGCAGCACAGCTTGACGCCAGGCATGAAGTAATCGAAACTTCTGAACTGAATATACCGGGGTATTCAGAGAATACGGCTAACCGCTGCTATTTCTGCAAGAAAAGCCTTTTTGAACATCTTATACCGATTATGAAAGAGCAAGGTTATAAAAATATTGCATTTGGATTAATTGCGGATGACCTTGGAGAGCATAGGCCAGGCACCAAAGCAGCAAGGGAATACAATGTCCGGGGGCCTTTGCAGGAAGCTGATCTGTACAAAAATGAGATCCGGGAATTATCTCAGCAGATGGGGTTACGAACTTGGGATAAACCTTCCTTTGCTTGTCTCTCTTCCAGGATTACATACGGAGAAGAGATAACGATCGAGAAACTGAGGAGAATAGATAAATCCGAACAAGTAGTCAGGTCTACAGGGATTCGACAGGTACGCGTTCGTACACATGGAGAAATCGCCAGAATTGAAGTTGAACCACAGGATATGCCTGTTTTGCTTCAGCACCATAGTGAGATTACCGCTAAATTGCAAGAATTCGGCTATACGTACGTTACGATGGATTTATCCGGCTATAAAAGTGGCAGCATGAACAAAACCCTACAACAGGCAGTGAAGCAATAGCTATGGAAAGTCTATTCGCGATACTTGGGTTCGGCTTTCTGCTTGGTATCAAACATGCTTTGGAGCCGGATCATGTTGTAGCTGTTTCGACTATCGTCGGAAAAAATAAATCTCCATGGCACTCGGGATTCTTAGGTGTATTTTGGGGGATTGGCCATACCCTGACTTTAATATTCATCTTTTTAGTTTTGCATTTCACCCAAACCAGTATTTCAGGAACCTGGGAAAAGACGTTTGAATTAGGTGTTGGGATCATGCTGGTTTATTTAGGGGTTTCTACGTTTTTTCCAGCAAAAAATCATACTCCTAAGAAAAGTGGAAACACGGCAGGAAATTTGTTTTTTAAATCTATGTTTATCGGACAGATCCATGGACTTGCAGGGAGTGCGGCGATGACTCTCCTGGTTGTTTCCATGGTCGATTCACTCCAGGGTGCGCTTCTCTATATCGGCACATTCGGAACTGGAACAATTTTAGGAATGCTCTTATTCACATTTGTCCTTAGTATTCCGTTTCTTTTCGCTGTAAATAAGAACCGGATCAACTTTTTTCTTACAAAAGCGACTGCTATTTTAAGTATTGGTTATGGACTCTATTATATTTATATGGTGGGTTTCATAGATGGATTATTTACATAAATAAAAAGACAGAAGGTGAACCAGATGAAGAAATTCGAAGATTTAGGTTTCTGTAAAGTAGACACTGATCGCGAACAGCGGACAGGCTACCCTGAAGTAATTTATGGAGAAGGAAAGTCAGCAGACCATATTTCTCAAATAATGAGCCGGTTGATCGACCACCATGAAAAAGTGATGGTCACCCGTTTATCTAAAGAGAAAGCGTTATCATTGCAAGAAACGTTTCCACAAGTGAAATATGATGAAACGTCACGAATTTTGTTATATGGCGAACCTGCCCGAAGGTATCCAGGGGAAATATTAGTGTTGTGTGCAGGTACTTCGGATCTATTTGTTGCAGAAGAAGCTGCACTTACAGCCGAATGGATGGGCTGTAAAGTGAAAAGGGTTTATGATGTCGGGGTTGCTGGTATCGACCGTTTACTTGCTCATCGAGAAGAAATCACCAAGGCAAGTGTGTTGATTGTAGTCGCCGGAATGGAAGGGGCTCTTCCGAGTGTTGTAGGGGGGATGGTCAAAAGGCCGGTAATTGCTGTCCCGACTTCCGTCGGTTATGGGGCGCATTTGGAAGGGCTGACTCCGCTTCTTTCGATGCTTACATCCTGCGCTTCTGGAATGAGTGTCGTAAATATTGATAACGGCTTTGGAGCTGCGTATCAGGCTGCGTTAATTTTACAGCTTGCCTCAGAGGGGGGAGAAAATGAAAAACCTTTACCTTGAATGCCAGTCCGGCATTTCTGGAGATATGACCTTGTCCGCGCTAATCGACTTAGGCGCAGATATGGATTACATTGCATCTCAATTAAAAAAACTGCCCATTGATCCATTTACCATGGACGTAAAACAGGCAGATAAACAGGGGATTTCTTCTAAACAGTTAGTACTTCAATTTGATGAAGTTGCTCTTGCTCATGAGCATGTGCATACGGAAGCTTCTTCTGTTCATAGCCATTCTCATGATCATCATTCCACCCATCATCATGACCATCCTCACCGCCATGCTTCAACGATCTTACGGATGATTGAAGAAAGTGACTTGCCTGAGCGAGTGAAACAAAGAAGCCTTTCTGTCTTTGAAGTGATCGCCAGGGCGGAAGGGAAAATACATGGAATGGATCCTTCTGAAGTGCATTTCCATGAAGTAGGTGCCATGGACTCCATTATCGATGTCATCGGTGTAAGTCTCGCCTTAGAAAATTTAGAAGTCGATAAAATAATCGCTTCACCAGTTCCGACAGGTTATGGAAAACTAATGATGGCACATGGGCTGTATCCAATTCCTGCTCCTGCTACGGCAGAAATACTTAAAGGGGTGCCTTTAGCTGACTTCCAGGTGGAAGGTGAACTGACGACTCCTACCGGGGCCGGCTTTATAAAAGCTTTAGTAAGTGATTTTGGTCCCCTGCCTGCGATGCGTATAGAAAAAATCGGATACGGAGCAGGGAAGAAGGATTTTAACCATCCCAATGTATTAAGAGCGGTACTTTTTGAAGCAGAAGATCGTGCTAACGTGGAGTCAATTACCGTACTCGAATGTCACATCGATGATATGGCGGGAGAGGCAATGGGGTATTTAATGGAAAAAGCGCTGGCTAAGGGGGCTTTGGATTTATACTATACGCCGATAACCATGAAAAAAAGCCGGCCTGGTATATTGATTACATTGTTATGCAAGCCAGAAGACGCTTTAAGATTTGAAGATTTATTATTAAAGGAAACCAGTACCTTTGGAGTACGTAAGTCAAAATGGGAGAGGAACATATTGGATCGGCGTTTTCAAGAGGTGGATACCCCTTATGGCACAGTAAGTGTGAAAATCGGATACAAACACGGAGACATTTATAAAATCACTCCAGAATATGAAGATATTAAAGAGATTTCCATCAAGCATCATGTTCCTTTTAATAAGGTGTATAAATTAGTGGAACAGATAGCAGCAGAACAAATAATGAACTAGTCGAAATAAGAATAATAATTATAATCACAAACAGGAAGCTGAAATTTATACAGCTTCCTATTTGCATTTCTGGTTTAATCTCGATAAGACCTAACTTAAAGGAGTCAGAAAAATCTTGCAATTCACTTACCTAACTGCTATGATTCTTTTTAGAAACCGTTTTCCTAAATCGTTTTCCAAGCTTTCTCCCTTCTTCTTAATCCATGAATCGAGGTGGATTTCCTATGAAAGTGACCATTGGGGACGTAGCTAAACAAGCTGGCGTTTCTAAAGCAACCGTTTCCCGAATCATTAATTGCAATTATAATCACAACAAAAAAGATACCATCGAACGAGTTTTAAAGGTGATTCAAGAATTGAATTACCAACCGAATGAACTTGCCAAAAGCCTGAAATCCAGAAAAACAAACGTCTTAGGGGTGTTACTTTCTAATTTGAAAAACCCTTTTTGGGTGGATGTTTTGGAAGGGATTGAGGATGCCGCCAGATTGCATGGGTTCAATTTAATGATATGTAATTCAAACGAAGATGCTGATTTGGAAGAAAAACATATTCGTTCTTTTCAGCTGAAGCAAGTGGATGGCATGATTATTAACCCGACAGTGAAAAATTTCCCCTTATATGAAAAGTTAGTGAATTCCAAGCTTCCGCTTATTACGGTTAATCGTAGCCTGCCGGGTCTACCGCTCCCAAACATTGTCATGGATAATGTGAGAGGAACCAAACTAGCCATTGATCATTTTGTAAAACTACGCAAACAAAAGATTGCTATGTTCATTTACTCCCCGTCACAAATAAGCCCGCGTTTAGAGAGAATTACTGGTTATAAACAAGGACATTTAGATAATAGGATGGATGTTGATTCCAAACTGATTCAGGTAGTAGAGGAGAAACAAGGCGAAGCTTTCAAACAGGCCTGCCAGCTATTATCAACTCCCCAACGTCGTCCAGATGCTATTCTTTCGACCAATAATTTAATGACCTTAGAAATTCTTCAAGCTATAAAATCTTCAAACCTTCATGTTCCTGAGGACATTTCCTTAATTGGTTATGATGAAACATTATGGTCGCCGCATCTTGATCCACCCCTTACAACCATTTACCAGCCTGCATACAAGATGGGTGAGATTGCTGCCAGCAAAGTAATCCAACTGACCAGAAATCCAGACAGTACTCAAAATGATGTAACGACACTAGATCCCCGCTTGATCATTCGAAAATCTTGTGGTGGGAACCAGCATGTTGATCTTTCCAGTGAATAAAAAATTTATAATATAAGAATCGGAGGTAAGTCAGTGAAACCAAAGGTGTATATTACCAGGAAGTTGAATGACCGCGTAGTGAAAAAAATAGAAGAAGCTTGTGAAGTGAAAATGTGGGAAGAAGAAGAGGTGGAAATACCACGGGAAATCTTAATGAAAGAGGCACAAGAAGTCGATGGCTTGCTTTGTATGCTGACAGAAAATATCGATGACGAGCTGCTTTCATGTACTAGAAACTTAAAAGTTGTCAGTAATATGGCCGTGGGGTATAACAACATTGATATCACAGCAGCCAAAAATAGAGGCATTACGGTAACAAACACCCCTGGTGTACTGACTGAAACGACAGCTGATTTAACCTTCACCTTGTTAATGGCAACAGCAAGAAGAATTGTAGAATCATCTGATTATTTAAGAAAAGGAAAATGGGAAACATGGTCTCCCATGCAACTGACAGGGCAAGACATTCATGGGGCGACACTGGGGATAATCGGAATGGGAAGAATTGGTGAAGCGGTTATAAAGAGGGCAAAAGGATTTGACATGAACATCATATATCATAATCGAAATCGAAAGTATGATATAGAGGAAGAGCTGGGAGTTGTTTATGCAGGGCTGGATGAGCTCTTACGTGATTCGGATTTTGCCTGCGTCCTGACCCCTTATACTTCAGAAACGCATCACCTTATATCTGAAAGAGAGTTTTCATTGATGAAGGAAACGTCTGTTCTTATTAATACAGCACGAGGAGGAATAGTGGACGAAGAGGCTCTATATCATGCACTTAAGAAAAAGGAAATCTGGGCAGCAGGTCTGGATGTGTTTGAGCAGGAGCCCTTACCTTTGGATCACCCCCTTCTAGCTTTGCCTAATGTCGTTACGCTTCCTCACATTGGGAGTGCCAGTATTCAAACAAGATTAAAAATGGCTGATCTTGCAGCCGAAAATCTATTACGAGCAGTAACTAAGCAAACACCAGAGCATGTAGTCGTTTAAGCAGTATTATTATGTCACATCGATAAAGGGATAAAAGGTGGAGTGAAAGTGGCACAGGTGCAGGCAGAACAAATAGCAAATAGAAGTTTCGGATTGAAAAGTAACCTAATTATAGGAATGTGCCTTTTTTATTTTTTGAATTTTTTTATACAGGCCATCAACTTTGATATAGCCTTGGCACTCCTCAGTTTGAGTGTGTTCATTTTGAGTTTACGTCACGCAAAAAGTACACCTCGTGTACTTGCAGGTATTATGTTTGTGCTGGGGATATTTTTTACCCTGTCAAAAGGGGAGGGCGTAGCGGAAATCTCAAGTGGGATTACTATGAATCTCCCTTTATTAGTTTTAGTCCTGTTAGTACCCTTGCTATCCATCCCTTTAAAAGTCAGAGGATATTTCAAGACTGTACGGTTCTTTTTGGAGAATATGGCGGTAGATACAAAGAAAATATTCGGAAGTATCTCCTTTTTTATTTTTTGCATGGGACCGGTCTTAAACCTGGGCTCAATACGTGTTTTACACGAAACGATCAAAGATATCAAACTCTCATCAGTGCTATTGGCTAAGTCTTATCTGGTTGGATTTTCTACTGTTATTTTATGGTCGCCGTATTTTGCGTCCGTGGCCCTGGTCTTGTATTACCTTGAAGTTCCTTTTGCGAACTATGTTCCTCTTGGTTTAACCATGGCCGTTATACAAATGATCATAGGTAACCTGCTATTCCGGTTTTATTCCAGGGCGAAAGGTACAGAACAAGGCAAGCAAGAAGAGGCGGCCATAACCGAACTCAAAGAGGTGAACAGTCGGCAAAATAGTATTCATAAGAAAAAATTATGGTCATTAATTGGCATTATCACCTTGTTAATGGGATCCATTTTCTTATTGGAATACATTACCAAATGGCCGATGATGCTCTTAGTAAGTGCGGTATCTGTAGGCTATCCACTCCTATGGTCACTGGTCACCAGGCAATGGAAAAGTGTAGAAAAACACTTTATTGAATTTAAAGACCGCTCACTGCCACGCATGAACAATGAAGTTGTTCTGTTCATTAGTGCTGGCTTATTTGGAAAAGCGCTGCAAGGTACAATTATCGCAGCATTTATCCGTAAATTTCTAAATCACATTGCCTCGATGTCTTTTCTCTTATTCATACTGGCTGTGATGGGAATCATCGTTTCCTTATGCTTTATCGGTATTCATCAAATAGTTGTAGTTACGGCTCTTGTCACCCAAATGGATGCATCTTTTATTGGCACTACACCTGAAGTTCTTGCACTTCTGATTATGATTTCCTGGTCAATGGCAGCAGTGTTAAGTCCGGTCAACCCATTAAATCTACTCGTTAGTGGTTCCGTCAAACATTCTGGAATGGACGTAGGATTCAAGTGGAATGGCATCTACCTTTTATCGATGTTCGTCATAGGAACCATCTTCGTTTATGCCGTCCACTGAGTTAGACTGTTCCTGAAGGGACTGGAAAAATCCCTGTAAGGTTTGTCGATCTTTTTTATAGAAAGCAATCTTCAGGTCATCAAGCTTTAACGGCGATGTAAGAGTCTGGAAGAAATGATGACTGGTTAAGAGGGTATAAATATTATTCCATAAGGAGATGTAATACTCATTCGATAGTTGTTTTCCAAGTTCATTGATCCATACGGAAAATTCTTTCCAGAAGTCTTCGTTTTTTCCTGACTGAAGACTGATGGAAGTATCCTGTTTTAAAGATGTAAAAATAATTCTCTCTGCGTTCATTAAAGCGATATCAAAGTATTTATTCAATTCTTTCGAGCCGGTTTGGTTTTGTGTAATGGTCATAGGTATCAAAAAGGGAGGCGGTTCAGAAACAAAAGTCCCTCCACCTTGTCTTGATTCCAGGTATTTTAGAAGTTCTAATATTCTTAAACCTTCTCTTACTGAAGATCTGCTTACTTCAAGTAATTCACTTAATTTTCTTTCTGGTGGCAGTTTATCACCTTTTTTTAATTCTTCGTCCTGAATATATAAGATGATTTGTCGTATGACTTCTTCAAACATTCGTGGGACTGTCTCTAGTTGATATTTTTTACTCATTATCATCACCGTCTTTTTCCTTTATGTAATATATTTTACCAAAAAGCTTTATACAAAAATAGTGAGCAGGGTATTGACTCAACGATAGATTTTATATAAAGTAATTAGTAAGAGTAAAAATTTTCTGAATATTGGTCAGACCATCATAACAAATAACAGGATGAAGGTAATACATTAACTAATAAGATGGTGATAGCAATGGCATTAAAGCCGATTAGAAAAAAACGATTATTCGAAGAAATTATTCTGGCTATAGAAGAATATATTCATGAGGAAGGGATACGGCCGGGTGAGCGGCTGCCCTCTGAAAATGAACTTTCAACAATATTCCAGGTAAGTAAAACAGCTGTTAGAGAAGCAATGAGTGTACTGCATGCAAATGGGGTCATTGAAAAAAGGACCGGAGCTGGAATCTTCTTAAAAGAGTTATACGGGGAGAGTATTGCAGAGAGGGTAACGAACAACCTGCTTGATCGCAGTGAAATGCAAGAAGTTTTAGAGTTTCGCCGTGGAATGGAAGTAGAAGCTGTCGCTTTAGCTGCTATCAGAGCTACAGATAAAGATATTGAAGTGATCCGCCAAGCACATCAAAACCTTGTAGATGCCCATAAGGCCGGCTCACTAGGTTTGGAAGAGGACTATATATTTCACTATTCCATCATCCTTGCTTCCCACAACTCTATTTATAAAGATGTATTTGACAGGGTTTCTAATAAATTTGAGGAAGTAATGAGAGTAAGTAAAATGCAATCTTCAAAGGTCCCGGGAAGATTTATAGAGGCTTACAAAGAACATGAACAAATACTGAATGCGCTCCAGATAAAAGATCCGCAGGCTGCCTCCGAAGCAATGAGGCATCACCTTACCCAAAACGAGAAGAAAATCTGGGCAAATATTAAGCAGAGTAAAGAACCGATGTAATGGTTCTTCTCACCATAAAATGGTCAGACCATAATAAAATTATAAAGGAGGAAGCGAATGAGAAACGTAGGATTCCGAATCAAGGAAAACTTTGAGAGATTAGAGGAAGATGTTATAAGAGGTTTTCAAAATATACCCACTCCTAATATTGGCGATGTAATGGGAAGGCAGTGGGCGATGCACCACTCTATTAAACCAGTTAATCATCCTGGCATACACATTGTTGGAAGCGCATTCACCGTGAGGACACATCCTTCTGATAATCTTCTTGTACATAAAGCCATGGATCTTGCTAAACCTGGAGACATTATTGTCATTGATGCCTGCGGCGACATGGGAAATGCGATTTTAGGGGAACTCATGTGTCATTATGCGAAAGTTAAAGGAATTGCGGGCTATATTGTTGATGGTCCTGTTCGGGATTTGAAAGGTATTGCCGATATGGGATTCCCGGTTTTTGCTAGAGGAGGTACTCCGCGTGGTCCATATAAAGAAGGACCGGGAGAAATTAATACAACAATCAGCTGTGGTAACGTGCCTGTTTCACCGGGCGATATTGTTGTAGCAGATGATGATGGAGTCATTATTATTCCTAAAGAAGATGTTACTGCTGTAGCGAAAGATGCAAAAGAGTTAGCAGCAAAAGAAGTGGAAATCGTCAAGTCTATCTATGATGGTACATGGGATAGAACATGGGTAGATGAAGTCCTTCAAAAGAAAGGGTGCTTAGTATTTGAATAATTATCAAGGAGAACGAGTTCCCAAAGAAAATTTAGAAACCTTTGTGGAGGAAATCTTTCTTAAGGCTGGACTGGATGAGGAACAATCTAAATTAATTGCCAGACACCTTGTATTCGCAAACTTAAGAGGAGTAGATTCTCACGGTGTCAGTAGAGTGGGAATTTATACAAAACGCCTGGATAAGAACCTTTTGAATAAAAAGTTTGAACCGGTTATCAAGCGAGAGTCTCCTGTTAGTGCTTTGATTGATGCTCAAAACGTCTCTGGAATCCCTGTGGCCACCTATGGAATGGAACTGGCAGTTGAAAAAGCCAAGAAGTCAGGAGTCGGAATTGTAGGAATCAACAATTCCAATCATTGTGGGATGATGGCTGATTACGTTAAGAAAGCTGTTGATAATGATTGTATTGCCATTGCCACCACCAACGCTCCTTCCAATATGCCTCCATGGGGTGGAAAGGAACGTTTCTTTGGTACCAATCCATTTTCGTATGGGGTACCTGCTGGGGAAGAAGCTAATATCTTATTTGATATGGCTACAAGTAAAGTGGCCAGAGGAAAGATTCTATTGGCTGAAAAAAATAAACAGGAGATTCCATTAGGTTGGGCGTTATCGCCTGAAGGGACTCCCACCACTAATGCAAGTAAAGCAGTGGATGGCGTGGTGTTACCTGTCGGGGAACATAAAGGATATGGGATAGCATTTTTAGTGGAAACTTTGTCTGCACTCTTTACCGGGGCTGCGTTCGGCCCTTATATTGGTGATTTATATAAGGAATTAAACCATTCTCAAAACGTAGGGCAGTTCTTTTTAGTCATGCGAGCCGACTTATTCCAGGAGCTGGAGACATTTAAGAAGAGAATGGATCAAATCATCAGGGAAGTAAGGGAAGTTCCATTAATGGACGGTGCAAAGAAGATATACCTTCCTGGGGAAATGGAAATGGAAACAGCAAAGGAACGAGAGGAAAATGGCATTCCATTATCACTGGAAGTTATCGATGAATTAGTCCAGGTAGCTCAACGCTATGATGTAGAGCCTTCGCTCATTCAAACCTATGTCTAACATAGAATAATAAATTATAAGGGGAGAGTATGTATGAGATTAGCTACTGTAAAAAGAAATGGAGAAGAAAAGGCTGCTGTCATTACAAAGAAGGGTGCCATATTGGTTGAATCCATTAACCGCAACCTTAATCTCAATTGGAGTACAAACTTATTTGACTTGGTACAGTCAGGACAACTCAACCATTTACAGGAATGGTACCAGGCCGAAGGTGAAAGTAAATTAGATAGTTTCTTTGAAGTTATTTCTAATGAGGACATTGAATACGGCCCTTTATATAGGCACCCACGAAAAATATGGGGGATAGGCCTGAACTATGTAGAACATGCCTCTGACTTAAGCGAACAAGCCCCTAATAAAGAACCGGCAAGCTTCATGAAGCCAGATACAACGATTGTAGGTCCTGGTGACCATATTAAAGTCCCACACCAATCAGAGCGGACAACTGCAGAAGCTGAGCTGGGCATTATTATCGGGAAAGAGTGTAAAAATGTAAGCGAAGATGAGGCGCCGAATGTCATTGCAGGTTTTACTACGATCATTGATATGACTGCTGAAGATATTTTGCAGCATAACCCACGGTATTTAACGAGATCGAAAAGCTTTGATTCTTTCTTCAGTTTTGGTCCGGAACTCGTTACTCCTGATGAAGTCGATGAGGTGTTAGATTTAAATGTTTCCACTGTCATCAATGGGGAATTACATCGCAAAAACGTCGTTTCCAATATGACTTTCAGACCTTGGGATCTGGTTTCTTTTCATTCCAAAGTTATGACGCTGTTACCTGGTGACATTATCTCTACAGGAACCCCGGGAGCTGTCGTAATAAGAGATGGCGATGTTGTAGAATGTCAGATTGATGGGTTCAATAAACTGGTAAATCCGGTCAAGGATTTAAAAGTATCGTCTGTACGGGAAGAAGTAGAAGCAGTCAACAAATAAGTGTCGTATTAAAAAGGCTTGTTGATTAGAGAATAGCCTTAGTTTGCAGAGAAACCCTATGGTTTTTCGAGGCCACTGAAAAAGTCCTTTCTAATCTAGAAAAACTGTTAAAGTTTGTTGTTGATTCTAACGAATCGCTTGTCGGTGGATGCTTGCCGCGGGCACGGCCTCCACCGAACGCTCATCGTGGAATCAACAGAGGCCAATCTGAAAAGAGTGATTTTCTTTGATTTATTAAAGAAAGTCACTCTTTTTCCTTGTACAAATTAAATTCCATGCAAACGGTTTTGGGAAATCCCACCTATCATAGAGATTCAGTTTTTCAGTGGCCTCTTGTTTTTCTGCAAATTTTTTTATGTTCCGTGGGGGCAAATACCGCTCTTTTTCCGCGGCGCCACAGGACGTGGGGGGGAGCAGTTGGATACCCTGTGTCCAGATCGGCAGTTTCAACATCGAATAAGATTAATGTAGCTTAAAATTAAAGGTATACGAAGAAATAAAGACTGCCGGAATTTTTCCGACAGTCTGTGACCATTATAATCAGGATTGCTTTTTTTGTCCTGACACTTTTATTCTGTTTTTACTTTATCCTTGTTTGTCGCCAGGAGAAAGTCAAAGTCACACCCCTTGTCTGCTTGTAAGACATGGTTTTGATAGAGGCGTGTGTACCCCCTGTCTTCAAACACAGGAGCTGTCCATTCGGTTTTCCTTTGCTCTAATTCCTCCGCCGATACGTGAAGTTCCAGCTTGCGGTTTTCCACATCGAGTTCTATTATATCTCCAGTTTTAATCAATCCAATTGGTCCGCCGACTGCTGATTCGGGAGCAACATGCAGGATTACTGTTCCAAATGCTGTTCCACTCATCCGTGCATCTGAAATCCTCACCATATCGCGTACCCCTTGTTTTAGCAGCTTATTGGGGATTGGCAGCATCCCGGCTTCAGGCATTCCTGGTGCGCCTACAGGTCCAGTGTTTTGCAAAATCATGATATCCTCGGGGCTGATATCAAGTTCTGGGTCATCAATCCGATTTTCCAGATCATGAGAAGATGTAAACACTACTGCTCTCCCAGTATGTTTTAATAATTCTGATGAAGCAGCTTTCGGCTTGATGACAGCACCATCTGGTGCAAGGTTACCCTTCAGAACAGCTATTCCACCCTCTTTATGTAAAGGAGAATTAAAGGAGGTGATGATGTTTCGGTAAACATCCGATACTTTGACATCATGAAGGCTGTCTCTTAAAGGAGCACCTGTTACCGTCATTTCATCTAAATGGAGGAGGGGCTCTAATTCTTTTAAAACAGCAGGAGTTCCACCTGCTCTATAAAAATCTTCCATTTGATATTGGCCAGCCGGACGTAAATTAGCAATAAAAGGCGTTGTCCTGCTTAATTGATCGAATAAATCAAGAGGTAATTCGATACCCAGGCGTCCGGCGATTGCTGTGAGGTGGATGACAGCATTCGTTGAGCCGCCAACCGCCATTAGTGCACGGATACTATTTTCAAGGGAATTTATCGTGATAATTTGGGAAGGCCTCACATCTTTTTCCACTAGTTCTACAATTTTTTTACCTGTGTCAATGGCATGTTTCATTCGTTTATTCTCAGTGGCAGGGATGGCCGCGCCTCCGGGGAGCATCATTCCCATCGCTTCAGAACAAACAGCCATCGTACTTGCACTTCCCATTACCATACAGTGTCCAGCTGTAGGTGCCAGAGCTGCGTTGATCTCTTCAATACTCTTCTCATCAACTTCTCCGCCACGATATTCTTGCCAGAAGAACCGGCAATCTGAGCAAGCTCCAAGCGTTTTCCCTTCATATTCCCCATTATTCATCGGTCCGCCTGTAATCATGATGGAGGGAATGTCGGCGCTCGCTGCACCCATCAGCTGGGATGGGGTCACTTTGTCACACCCTCCAATTAGAACAACTCCGTCAATAGGTTGGGCTTTTATCATTTCTTCCGTATCCATTGCCGCCATATTCCGATACAGCATCGTGGTCGGACTGGTATTGATTTCTCCAAGGGATATAGTAGGGAACTCCAAAGGAATGCCACCAGCCATTAATACACCTTTTTTAATGGCATCGATTAACGGTTGGATGTGGGAGTGGCAGCGGTTGATTTCACTTTTCGTATTACAAATACCGATGACAGGCTTCTCGAAATCCTCTTTTTCAAACCCCAGTTGTCGGTTGAATGCCTGTCTAATGAATTTGCTGAAGCCGGCATCTCCATAAGAGGTAAGTTTTTTTTCTTTTTGTTTCCCGGTCATTTTATTTCCTCCTTAATAAAATCATTTTATATTATGGTATGACCAATATGTATGAACTATCTTTATCCATATACTATCATAATATTGGAATAATAGAAATAAAATTCAGAATATTATGTAGTTAAATGCGGATTTTTAGTACATGATTTAGCACATTAACCGTTATAACCATTTTAAAAAGTTGTTTAAATACTCTTGACAAAATTTTCTGAAATATTATAAGATAACAACAACTCAATATAATTTACAAAATTTTATATTCACACAATTAAATTGGTCTGACCATATTAATATAATAATTTAAATTAGAGTAGAAAGGAGGAAATGACCGTGAAAATGATGGAGATTAAACAGAAATTCTCAAGTGAAAGACTTACTTCTGTAGAGCAAAAAGTTCAAGAAGAAATCATGGAAAACTTATCTGTAAGTCAGTTGTCTTCTTCTGCAGACATAGCTATCACAGCGGGGAGCAGAGGAATCACTAACATTGTGGCAATTTTAAAAGCGACAGTGGACACGCTTAATTCCATGGGTTTTAACCCTTTCTTAGTACCAGCCATGGGGAGTCATGGAGGTGCCACAAAAGAAGGACAGTTGGAAGTTTTAAAGCACCTGGGTATTACAGAAGATTCTGTTGGCGCACCAATACGATCCTCAATGGAAACAGAATTCATTGGCACGACACCAAATGGCAAACCTGTGTATATGGATAAAATAGCGTATCAAGCTGATGGGATAATAGTTGTCAATCGTGTCAAAGCTCATACAGCATTTCGCGGCAATGTTGAAAGTGGGCTCAGTAAAATGGTCACTATCGGCTTAGGGAAAAGAAAAGGTGCATCTTTTGTACATAGTGATGGAGCATTACAAATGGCGGAAAATATTGAAAGCGTATCCAAGTATGCCCTGGAAAACACAAACATACTGATGGGATTAGCTATCATCGAGAATGGCTACGATGAAACTGCAGACATCGTCGCGATAAACAAATCCGAATGGCATCAAAAAGAAGCCGAACTGTTAAAGTGGTCAAAAAAGATGATGCCCCGGCTTCCGGTTGAAGATATTGACCTATTAATTGTAGAGGAAATGGGAAAGAGTTTCAGTGGTACAGGCATGGATCCCAATATCATTGGAAGATGGAGAATCAATGGTGTGCCTGAACCAACAAAGCCTCGAATAAGTAAAATTGCTGTTTTAGACCTTAATAATGCCTCATTTGGTAACGCTCAAGGAGTTGGGCTTGGTGATTTCACCACTAAACGTTTGTTTGACAAAATCGACAAAAAATCTACCTACACGAATGCATTAACCAGTACATACCTTCAACGAGCCATGATTCCACTAATATACGAAACTGAAAAAGAATCTATTGAAACCGCTATCCAGAGCCTCGGACCAGACAAAGACATAAGTGAAAGTAAAGTAGTCCAAATTCCGAATACCCTTCATTTAAGTAATATATTCGTTTCTCAAGCAGTGTTAAAACAGATGGAAGACGATCAAGGATGTTTCGAAATAATAAATGAACATGAGCTTTCCTATGATGAAAATGGCGATCTAGACAAAAAAATTACTGTTTATTCTTATTAGAAAGGAGGGGGGATCTTGGAAACTGCCACGCAAACAAAAAAAGGGGCGCTTGTCATACATCCAGATGACAATGTTGCCGTAGCTCTTTCGGATTTGAAAAAAGGGGAAAAATGTTCGGTTAGGCTGGGAGAATCAGAGCAATGGGTTACTGCTTTAGATGACATAAGTTTTGGTCATAAATTAGCGCTTTGCCCAATTGGAAAAGAAGAAAGCGTCTTAAAGTATGGAGAGGAAATCGGGAAGATGAGCGAAGTTGTCAAAACAGGGGGATGGATACATACCCACAACTTGTATTGTGAAAGGGGGATGAAGTAGATTGGACACTTTTATGGGCTATGCCAGAAAAGATGGACGAGTAGGGATACGAAATCAGATTGCTGTTATACCATCCGTGTTTTGTGCGGGTAAGGTAGCGGAACGGATTGCTTACCAAGTACCCGGCTGCGTTTATTTCAGACATCCCGTTGGCTGCAGTCAGGTAGGTGAAGATCTCGAGGTAACTGCCAAGACTTTAATTGCGATAGGTAAGAATCCGAATTTTGCAGGTGTAGTGGTGGTGGGGCTAGGTTGTGAACGTTTTTCGCCCTATGAACTGGCAGAGGGCATTGCGCCTTCTGAGAAGATGTTAGAAACAGTAGTGATTCAAGAAGAGGGTGATTCTTTAGCTGCTATTCAAACAGGGAGCAAGATCGCACGAGAAATGCAGCAAATCGCTTCCAGGCAAACGAGAGAGGAATTTCCAGTCAGCGAATTAATGGTTGGTTTGAACTGCGGGGGATCGGATATGACTTCTGGGCTTATAGCCAATCCTGCATTGGGATATGCATCCGATAAACTTGTGAGCCAGGGTGGTTCTTCGATATTAAGTGAAATTACTGAATTGATAGGGACGGAAGACATTTTAGCGAGAAGAGCAGTGGATGATGAGGTTGCAAACTCGATAAGAGGAATGATCCATCTTACTGAGGAAAAGCTTAGGAGGCAAACGAAGGGTTCGACTAACAAGGATCGTACCCACCTTATTTCTAAAGGGAACTATGACGGAGGTTTATCAAGTGTAGTGGAAAAGTCCTTGGGAAGTATGAAGAAGTCAGGAAGCGCTCCTTTCAGTGGGGTGATACAGTACGGTCATCAGCCAGATAAAAAAGGTTTATTTTTATTAGATTCACCAGGACATGACGGCGAAGTATCAACTGGCCAAGTTGCAGCAGGGGCTCAAATTATTTTGTTCCCGACCGGGCGTGGTACTCCTACAGGTTTTCCTGGAATACCAGTAATTAAAATTACCGGGAATCCAAAAACATATATCAAAATGAAAGAGAACATTGACATTAACGCAGGAACGGTTTTGAAGCAAGAAAAAACGATTGAGCAAGCAGGAGAAGAAATCTACCAGGAAATCCTGGAAGTCGCTTCTGGAAAACAAGTAAAAGCAGAGATATTAGGACATGATGAACAATTTTGTGTGACTCGTCTTCCTTAGGTATTAAATGAAAGCGCCTTTATTAGCGTTGATTTCAAACTTAATAAAAAGGGGGGATTCATACATAAAAAATGCATGGAGCAGACTGTTGGTAAACCGTTTTAAAACTCAAAAATAAGGAGCTGAATATTTTGAAAAAATTACTATCTGCATTTATGTTGCTTGGACTTATTTTGTTATTGGCCGCTTGTAGTGGGGATGCGAATGGTACTTCGTCAGATGATAATGGCGGGGAGGGTGGCTCAGATAGTGGAAGTGCAGAAGGCTTTCCCGATAAACCGATCAATGTAATCGTTTCTTACTCTGCTGGTGGAGGTACGGACACAGGCGCCCGTATCCTGATTCCATATGTCGAGGAAGAACTAGGCGTTGATATGAATATTATCAACAAACCTGGTGGAGGAGGCTGGGTTGGCTGGACAGAGCTTGCTAATGCTGATCCGGACGGGTATACCATCGGTTATATCAATACCCCTAACCTGATGACTGGATATCTTGATCCAAAATACAACCGCGATCAAAGTCTTGAGAGTTTCGCTCCGATTGCCAACCATGTAACCGATCCTGGGGCCATCGCCATTCGCCCGAATGATGATCGTTTTTCAACTATTGAGGAGCTTATAGAATATGCTAAGGAAAATGAGTTGACTGCAACATCTACAGGTGCAGGTAGTGATGACCATTACGCATCTTTGAAATTGAATGACAAATTTGGTACCAAGTTTAAGGCTGTCCATAACAGTGGATCAGCAGATAGTCGTGCAGCTGTTCTTGGTGGCCATGTAGACGTTTTATTTGCCAACGTAGGGGAGCTGGCAACCCTTCATAAGGAGGGTGAGGTTAAGATTGTTGCTGTCATGAGTAAAGAAAAGTCTCCATTCCTGGAGGATGTACCAACTTTAGCTGAAAGTGGATATGAAGATGTATATTCCTGGTCTGCTCGAGGGCTGGCCGCACCAGCGGGAATTGATGAGGAAAAACTTGAAATCCTCCGTGCTGCGTTTGAAAAAGGAATTAAAAACGAGGAACAAGTAGAGAAAATGGGTGAAATGGGATTACAGGTAGAATATTTAGATGGAGAAGATTACGACCAGCTGTTAAAAGAGGATGAAGAAGGAGTTAAAGCTCTATCAGATCTTATGGGGTGGTAATCATAACATCAACCGGGCAGAAATGCCCGGTTGATACATAGAAGGAGGAAGGAAATATGAGCAGTAAACTCCACCAGGATTTATATGTAGGAGTAATCGTTATTGGCGTGTCTATCTTCCTTTTTATCAAAACGTTTGGACTGATTGAAGAAGCTGCCAGATACCCTCAAGGCTTATTGGTTTTATTTACGCTCTTTGGGATCTTTATTATTTTAAAAGGCATAAAGAAAACAAAATTATTAAGAGAGGGAGAAGAGTTAAAATATGATGGGGATGAAGCCCCGTTAAATATAAAACTTCTTAAATCCCCTCTTATAACACTGGCCATTGTGGTCGTATATGTATGGCTCTTATCGTTCATCGGATTTTTTCCTGCTACGATTCTCTTTATGGCTTCCTACCTTGGATATATGCAAGTAAAGAGCTGGAAAGCTTATGTTTTCACTATTGTAGGATTAAACTTATTCATTTATTTAGTTTTCGTCATGCAACTGAACGTACAACTGCCAGCTGGAATTTTCTTCGAATAGGAGGTGCTGAATTTGAACGCTGAAATTTTAGGACAAGTTATTCAAAACCTATTATCTTTTCAAACCATTCTTGCGTTATTCCTGGGAGTTTTCGGAGGTATTATTATCGGAGCACTGCCAGGACTAAGTGCGACAATGGCTGTTGCTTTGCTGGTTCCTGTTACTTTTGGAATGGAACCGGTTGCGGGTCTAACCATGTTAACAGCTATTTATACCTCTGCATTATACGGGGGATCCATATCTGCTATTTTGATTCACACCCCAGGTACACCGGCTTCTGCTGCCAGTAGTTTGGATGGTTATCAGATGACCCTGAAAGGCCAGGGGGCCAAGGCGATCGGGATGGCTACTATATCTTCTATGATCGGAGGAACAGTCAGTGCATTGGCGTTGTTATTCCTCGCTCCTCCACTATCTAAGATATCATTAGCCTTCAGTGCGCCTGAATATTTTCTTATTGCGGTGTTCGGATTGACAATTATCGGTAGTCTTGCAGCAAAGTCCATGGTAAAGGGATTAGCAGCTGGAGTAATTGGTTTATTAATTGGTGCTATTGGCGTTGATATTTTGACTGGTTATCCACGATTTACATTTGGGAGCATGTCACTAGAATCAGGCATTGCACTTGTACCAGCAATGATTGGTCTGTTCTCTTTATCCCAGGTTATGATCCAAGCGGAAAACCGAGGTAAAAAACGGAAAAAAATTTCAGCTGATGCCATGTCTGGAAAAGTTCTGCCGAACAAAAAGGAATTTAAAACAGTTTGGGTATCTATTTTGCGGTCTTCCGGAATAGGGACATTCGTAGGGATGCTTCCTGGAGCAGGCGGCGATATCGGGTCCTGGGTTGGATACAATGAAGCAAAGCGCTTTTCGAAAAACAAAGAAAAATTCGGAACAGGCTATATTGAAGGGGTTGCTGCACCGGAGTCTGCTAATAACGCGGTTACCGGTGGTGCGTTAATACCTTTGTTAACGCTTGGAATACCTGGAAGTTCCACCACTGCAGTACTTTTGGGCGGTTTGATGATCCAGGGGCTTGTTCCCGGACATGAACTATTTACCACTCATGCTAACATCACTTACTCTGTCATATTTGGTTTTATTATTGCCAGCTTATTGCTTGGTGTGATCGGCTTATTGGGTGCAAGGTTCTTTGTAAAGATATCTGGCGTATCTGAAAAGTTACTGGCCCCTATTATCATTGGGCTTTGTGTAGTAGGTTCTTATGCCATCAATAATAATATCTTTGATGTATGGGTGATGGTGGTTTTTGGTGTAATCGGTTATTTTATGAGAAAAACAGGATTCCATCCTGCACCAGTTATCCTTGGAATGATTCTTGGCCCTATTGCTGAGAACGGGTTGAGACAATCTATGTTAATGGCTAAAACCGACTTGTTAACTTATTACTTTACACGTCCTATTTCCGTAGTGTTGATTGCTCTTACTGTAATTTCACTATTTTCACCACTGGTTATGAAATGGTGGGAAAAAAGAAATGCGAACAACCTGGATGATGGACAAGAAACAAAAATCAGTTAATAAATTTGGAGGGAAACCATGGGGAATAAAAAAATTCTTTATTTTGATAGGACGACAGAAGAATTCAAAGCTATCTTATTAGGCCATAAACCGTCTGGATTCGATTTGTATTTCTGGCATGAGATGGATGATAACGAACGTGAAAGAATTCTTCCAGAGGTCGATTACTTATTAGCTGCTACCCACAAAACGGGAGAAGAGATTTTTTCAAAAGCTGCTAATGCGAAATTTTTTCAAAAGACAGGGATAGGTGTAGATCATATTGACCTTTCATCTGCTGATACATATGGCTTCCCTGTTTCCAATACACCAGGTGCAAATGCAACCGGTGTAGCCGAGCTGACAATTTTAATGATATTAGCTCTATATCGAAAATTACCATTAATGAACAGAACAACTAAATCTGGTAAATGGGAAATGTGGGAGCATCGACCAACCTCATTTGAGGTGGAAGGTAAAACCCATGGCTTAATCGGATTTGGTAACATTGGTCGTCAAACAGCGAAAAGGTCACATGCTTTTGGGGCGAACATTATTTATTATGATGCATTTCAAGCTGCATCGGAACACGAGGAAGCTCTGGATGCGAAATTTTTATCATTAGAGGAAGTGTTGACTCAATCGGACATTATCAGTCTTCATATTCCCCTGTTACCTGAAACGAAAGGACTTATTGGGAAACAGGAGCTGGAGCTGATGAAGCAGCATGCTATTTTAGTGAATGTGGCACGTGGAGGAATTGTACAAGAAGACGCTTTATATCAAGCACTAAAGGAAAGAAAAATTGCCGGTGCAGGAATAGATGTTTGGGAACAAGAGCCGCCACAAGTTAATAACCCGTTGTTTGATCTTGAAAATGTCATCGCTACTCCTCATATTGGAGCAGGGACGAGAGACACTTTAAATAGGGTTTTGAAAACAGCTTTTCAAAATATTCTACGAGTAGAGAAAGGCCAATCACCGGAATTTGTTGTTAATAATGTAAAACAGCCTAGGGAACGTAAAGTTTCTACAGAATAGAAATATAATTGTTCGAAAGGGGAGCTTTAAATGGATTTGAATCTGAAGGGAAAAGTGGCATTAGTAGTGGCGTCAAGCCAGGGATTAGGAAAAGCAATAGCTGAACAACTGGTCACTGAAGGTGCCAACGTCATGCTCACCAGCCGTAACGAAGAAAAATTGCAGACTGTTTATGAAGAGCTTGAACAAATCGGAGGAGGGAATGTGTCCTACTTCCCTGCGGATATTACAAGTGATGAAGATATTAAAAATCTTATAGCTAAAACAAGAGAAGTATTCGGGGAAATTAATATTCTTATAAATAATGCTGGAGGACCTCCAGGAGGTACATTTGAGAAATTCAGTGATGAAGATTGGCAGAATGCGTTTGAATTAAATCTATTAAGTTATATCCGCATCATACGGCAAGTTCTTCCTGACATGAAAGAAGAAGGTGGAAGAATTATTAATATTGCTTCATCTTCTATTAAACAACCAATACCAGGGTTAATATTATCCAATACCTTCCGTTTAGGAATCGTAGGATTAGCTAAAAGTCTGGCAGAGGAGCTGGCCCCATACAATATCCTTGTCAATACTGTAGCACCGGGCAGGATTGCTACCGACCGAGTGGCTCACCTGGATCAGATGAAAGCTGAGAAACAAGGGGTCGCTAAAGAAGATATCGAGGAAGCTTCTAAAAAGAATATTCCATTAGGGCGTTATGGTAAGCCGGAAGAATTTGCAAAAGTGGTGACTTTCCTTGTGTCTGATGCAAGTACATATATGACAGGGAGTTCATTGGTTGTCGACGGAGGGATGGTTAAGTCGATTTAAATTCCTATAGAAAAATAATAATTACAAAAGTAGAGCCTGGATAAAGTGTATCTCATGCAGTTGACATTTTGGGAAGTTTGGCTATCCAAAAAAGATGATCTCTATACTAGAAGAGATCATCTTTTTTCGTATGTATAATATCGCTGATGAAAAAGCTCTTTCGTTACTATTGCATTTTTAGAGTGTCCGAAAAAATGATTGGTTCTCCCCTTCCTTTTTATGTAGGTATAAGAGAGTCGTTAATTCCCTTGTAAGATTTTCTAACAAACTATTAGAAAATTCTAAACTTTATCATGCTATACTAGAAAAAAACAAGGGAGGGATGAAGATGGACTTGATGGATATCCAGCCGACGGTGCAAAATATCGCAGACGCTATTGCTTCCGTGCTTAAAATAGAAGTAGAAATCGCCAACCATGATTTCATTCGTGTAGCAGGAACGGGGGAGCAGGAAAGCGGTGTGCTTCAACAGATGGAAGGAGACCTGGTCTATCAGTCTGCTGTTCGTACTGGTCGTCCTGTTATCATCGAGAATCCTGGCTTCGAGTCGGTGTGTGAACGGTGCTTATTCTATCAAAAATGTTCGGAAACTGGGGAGATTTGCTCTCCCATAACGTATAAAGGGGAACCGATTGGCGTGATAGGACTGCTTGCCTTCAATGAGGACCAGCGGCTCCGTTTATTTGACAATACTGATGATATTCTGAGTTTCCTTGAAAAAATGGCAAATCTCTTAGCTAGTAAGCTCCATGAACATGAAATGCTCGAGGAACTTACTAACAACTCGCTGAAAATGACGAAGATGATGAACCTGGTCGAGCAGGGGATCATCATATTGGATGAGCAGGAGAATTTAGCGGAAATGAATGTGAAAGCTAAAATGCTGCTTGGTATTAATGAAGATTCAGATAAAGAAGGTGTCTGTAAACTATTAAAAGAGATTGATTATGACGCACCGGACAAACGACAAACTATCAACCTGACTATAAATGAACGGGAACAGCCCCTGTTTGTCACATTGCAAAAACTGATCACCTCACAAAAATCTACCGAATACTTATTAATCATCCAGGCTGTCGAAGAGATTCAAAATCTTGCTGATCAGGCTGCTGAAACAAAAAAGAAAGCGTTCGATCATATCATCGGCATCAGTCCTCAAATAAAGGAAGTGAAGGATTTTATGCCTTCAAAGCCTCGCAATCTCACTCCAGTATTTTAATCCTCGGCGAAAGCGGAACAGGAAAAGAAGAGTTTGCGAAAGCAATTCATCGTGCCAGTCCTCGTAAGGATCATCCGTTCATTACTGTCAATTGTGGTGCCATTCCGGACCATTTGTTAGAAAGTGAGTTATTCGGTTATGAAAAAGGGGCATTTACAGGAGCTAATCAAGCGGGAAAGCCTGGTAAATTCGAGTTGGCCAATAAAGGAACAATATTTTTAGATGAAATTGGTGAAATGCCGTCCCAGTTACAGGTAAAACTGTTGAGAGTTGTCCAGCAGATGGAAGTAGAGCGGCTTGGCGGCACGAAAACGAAGCCTGTTGATGTCCGAGTCATTGCAGCTACCAATCGTAATTTGCAGTCGATGGTCGAAAGCGGGTTATTCCGTGAGGATTTATATTTCCGTTTGAATGTGATTCCGATGATGATCCCCGCCCTTCGAAGCCGGAAGGAAGACATCCTTGCGTTGAGTGATCATTTTATTAAAAAATTCAATGAAGAATTCAACGCCAATGTTCTTGGATTTGGCAAGGACGTGAAAGAATTGATGCTGCATCATTCCTGGAAAGGAAATGTCAGAGAGCTGAAAAACTTTATTGAGTACTTGTTTAACTTTATTCAGGATGGCTGGATTACCTTAGAAGAAGCAAAGCCGATCATTTCACGGAAATTGGAAGTGAAACAACAGGAACAATCTTCGGAACTCCCTTCCTTTTCACTTGAACAAATAGAGAAAGAAACGATCGAGAAAGCTTTAATTTACGTGAAAAAGAATGATTTGCCGATGGATAAAGCTAGTGAACTGTTGAATATCGGACGGGCTACGCTATTCAGGAAAATTAAAAAGTATCAAATTGATACATCGTCTCATATTGATACTCCGGCAGGATGACAGGAATAACACTGGCTCTAGTCTCATTGTGAGATGAGAACCAGTGTTATTTTTTTAGTAAATCCTATTAACTTAATATTCTTAATATTGGCACGATAATTGCAACGTATATAAGTGAAAGAGAAAAAGGAGGCTGAATCATGATCAAACAAGTAGAAACAGTAAAAGCTCCAGCCGCTGTCGGACCTTATTCGCAGGCTGTCATCTCGAAGGGACAGGTATATTGTTCGGGAATGTTACCGCTGAATCCGGAAAGCGGTAACATTCCCGGATCCACAGTAGAAGAACAAACGAAACAAGTGTTGGAAAACATTACAGCGCTGCTACAAGAACTGGAGTTGAACCTTGAAGATGTCATAAAAACGACGATCTTTCTTGATTCCATAGATACTTTTCAACAGGTCAATCAAATATATGGTGAATATTTTTCTAATCATAAACCGGCCAGAAGCTGTGTGGAAGTAGCGGCTATTCCTAAAGGCGCTCTGGTAGAAATCGAAGGCATTGCACAAATGGACTAGGAGGTTTAAGACATGCAGAAGACAGAACTGAAGACCATTCAATGGACGAAAAACAATTTTTATTCCAGCGAATATAACCAGAAGGAACTAAGATTTTTCCAGCAAAAAGAAATAGCTAAGGTTCATGCTTTCCAAAAGACGCATGGCGCCTACACGGAGACGCCGTTATTTCAACTCAACCATCTTGCTCAGGAATTGAATGTGGCAGCAATCAACGTGAAAGATGAGTCTTACCGCTTCGGGTTGAATGCCTTCAAAGTGATGGGCGGCATTTATGCGATGGCGAAATGTCTTGCCGACAAAATCGGTGAAGATATCGAGAATCTTTCGTTCGATATTTTGAAGTCGAAAAAGGTAAAGGAGCAGCTCAGCGATCTTACTTTTATATCCGCTACAGATGGCAACCATGGCCGCGGGGTAGCCTGGGCAGCGAGGGAACTCGGCTATAATTCCGTGATTTATATGCCAAAGGGTTCTTCGAAAGAGCGTTTGGAAGCAATACGGAATGAAGGCGCAACAGCCGATATTACCGATCTCAACTACGATGACGCTGTTCGTTTCTGTGCCGACCTGGCCGAAAAGAATAACTGGATCATGGTTCAGGACACAGCCTGGGAAGGCTATGATGAAATTCCGTTATGGATCATGCAAGGGTATGCGGCGATGGCGAAAGAAATCACCGATCAGCTGGAAGGTCGAAACGAAAAGCCTCCTACCCACGTTTTCCTTCAAGCAGGTGTCGGTTCATTTGCCGGAGGGATTGCTGCTTATCTCGTTGAGCACTACCGGGAGGAAGCTCCGACGATTGTGGTGGTAGAACCGCACGAGGCCGACTGCTATTACCGGTCATTTGCTTCTCCAACGGGTGAAAGAGAGCTGGTGACGGGTGATATGGATACCATCATGGCGGGTCTTGCCTGTGGAGAACCGAACACAAGAGCTTTTCGGATTTTAAAGCAATATGCTAGTGCTGCGTTTTCCTGCGCCGATCAAGTGTCCGCACTGGGTATGAGAATCTACAGCAGCCCGCTGGCAAAAGACCCGCGTATTATTTCCGGTGAGTCAGGAGCTGTGACACTAGGCTTGCTTCACTTTTTAAGAAAGGATCCAAACTACGCTCCTATTTCTAATGAAATCAATTTGGATGAACATTCACGCGTCTTGCTGATCAGTACAGAAGGAGATACCGATGCGAAGCACTACCGTGATGTCGTTTGGAAAGGCCATTATCCGAATCTATAAAATAAGGGGAGGAAATTTACATGTTAGCAGAGCAGCGGCAAAAAGATGTGATTGAACTGTGCCAGTCTTTAGTAAAAATTAAAAGCTATTCCGGAGAGGAAGATCAGGTGGCGGAAACGATTCAGAAGTATGCCGAAGAAAGAGGCGTTGATGAAGTTATTACCGATGAATATGGCAATGTCCTGCTGATTTGGAATGGCGATCGCCCCGGTCCAACCGTGTTGTTTGATGGGCATATCGATACGGTACCTGTCCAGAAAGACCAGTGGTCGGTAGGTGCATTTTCCGGAGAAGTGAAGGATGGCAAGATATATGGACGCGGCACTTCTGATATGAAAGGTGCCGTCAGTGCGATGATTTCCGCCGCCTTTAATTTTGCGGAAGATACCAATCGCTCATTCCCGGGAAAAATTGTAGTCTCCTGCAGTGTCCATGAAGAGTGCTTTGAAGGAGTTGCCACCAGGCTGGTTAGTGAAAAAGTGAAACCGGATTTTGTAGTGATCGGAGAGGCGTCTAATCTGGATCTGAACCGCGGGCAAAGAGGTCGGGCAGAAATCGTCGTGGAGACATTCGGTAAGCCGGCGCATTCTTCCAACCCTGAAAAGGGCTTGAATGCTGTCTATCAGATGACAAAGTTAATTAATGGAATAAGGGAGCTACCTGTTGCAAAGCACGAGGTCATGGGGGAAGGGATTCTGGAATTGACGGATATCAAGTCGTCTCCCTATCCTGGTGCCTCCGTCGTACCATCCCATTGTACAGCGACATTCGATCGTAGATTGTTAGTTGACGAGACGAAAGAGTCGGTACTCGCACCAATTCAAGATTTGATAGAGAAGCTTAAAAAAGAAGATCCTGCTTTCGTGGCAAAAGTAAGCTACGCCACTGGAGAAGAGCGTTGTTATACCGGAGAAATCATCGGGGATGAACGTTTCTTCCCAGGATGGTTATATGACGA
Source organism: Thalassobacillus cyri (assembly GCF_900107755.1). Classification (GTDB taxonomy): domain Bacteria; phylum Bacillota; class Bacilli; order Bacillales; family Halobacillaceae; genus Thalassobacillus; species Thalassobacillus cyri. The sequence goes on from NZ_FNQR01000004.1 coordinate 128,117, forward strand.
TCAGGAAACTTTTGTGCAAGCCTCTCGCAAAGGACTGCAGTTGTTAGGGCTGGACGCTGCAATCTCTCATTATTCCTTCTGCACGAATGGCAGCCATTTTGCAGGAGAAGCAGGAATTCCTACAATCGGATTCGGTCCATCACCGGAATCGCTCGCCCATATCGATGATGAATATATCGAAATCGATCAATTAGTAAAAGCCACCGCTGGATATGCCGTGATCATGAAAGCTTTAAGTTCAGTTAAAGCCACTGAGGAGGAATCCAACTATGTATGATCTATTAATTCGTAACGGGAAGATTATTGATGGCACAGGCTCACCCTGGTATTACGGAGATATAGCGATTGAAAAAGGGAAGATTGCCAGAATTGGAAAACTCGATGATATCGAAGCAGCTGAAGTGATTGATGCCAATCATCAAATTGTCAGTCCGGGATTCATTGATATGCATACCCATTCTGACCTTGTCATTCTCGATGAACCACTAATTGAAGCAAAAGTCAGGCAAGGGATTACCACAGAACTATTAGGGCAGGATGGAATTGCAGCGGCACCGCTTCCCGCAAACTATGTATCTCCCTGGAGAAAGAATCTGGCTGGTTTGGATGGCACACCGCCAATCGAGTGGGACTGGGATACTGTCGAACAATATCTGGATAAAATCGAGCGCAACGAACCGAGTTATAACCTGGCAACCCTTGCTCCTCACGGCAATATCCGGATGGAAGTGATGGGGCTCGATAACCGTCCGGCAACCTCTGAAGAAATCAAGCAGATGGAGGAGGTGCTTCGCCGGTCTTTGGATGAAGGTGCAGTCGGATTATCGACTGGCCTAATTTACCCGCCTTGCTGTTTTGCGGAAATGGAAGAGCTTGAAGCGTTGTGCCAGGTGATTGCCGAATACGGTGTGCCGCTTGTCATTCACCAGCGCAGTGAGGGAGATGAAATCCTGGAATCGATGCAGGAACTGATTGACATGATGAAACGCTGCGGTGCCCATCTTCATTTTTCTCATTTAAAAAATTGCGGCAAACACAATTGGCATAAGACGCCTGATGTGTTAGCGAAAATCGATCAAGCCCGCGCGGATGGATTGGAAGTTACCTTTGACCAGTATCCATATACCGCTGGAAGTACGATGCTGAGTGCAATTTTGCCACCATGGGCACATGACGGTGGAACAGAAGCGATGCTGGAAAAATTAGAAACACCGGGGCTTTGCCAACGCATGGTCAAAGAAATGGCCAGCGCGTTGAAAGGCTGGGACAGCATGTCGAAGTGGGCAGGCTGGGATGGTATTGTCATTACTTCCGTCGATTCACCGGAAAATCACTCGTTTGTCGGGAATACGATTGAACAGATAGGGGCAATGAAGGGGCGCCAAGATTATGCTGAACTAGCTTTGGATTTGATTTTAGAAGAGAAAAATGCCGTCGGAATGATTGATTTTGTCATGGATGATGAGTCAGTTAAGAAGATTTTGGCCCACCCGGCAGGAACGATTGGCAGTGACGGACTGCTTGGTGGGGAACCACATCCGCGAGCTTACGGGTCTTTCCCGCGGATTTTAGGTAAGTATGTCAGAGAGGAGAAAGTATTGCCGTTAGAAGATATGATTCGTCGCATGACCTCACAGCCGGCAAGAATTATCGGCCTGCAGGACCGGGGAATTATTCGGGAAGGATTGGCGGCAGACATCGTCATATTTGATCCAGATATCGTAATTGATCAGGCTACCTATGAAAATCCTCGTCAATTTAATAAAGGCATCCAGACGGTTGTTGTTAATGGTCAGGTTGTGATTCACGGAGAAGAAGCTTTTCGTAAACCTGCAGGGGAAGTGTTCCGCCGTTCTTATGCCACTACACCTTTGAATGTCAGTTCGTAAGCCAATGAAGTAAAACTTTTGAGGAGGAACTAACATGGGAGTAAATTTAACGGTAATCGGCATTGTTGTCATTTATTTAGCCATTATGGTGTTGATCGGATTTATAGCTTCTAAGAAAATCAAAAATAATGAAGACTTCCTCGTTGCAGGACGGAAAATGGGACCGTGGCTGCTGGCTGGAAGTTTAGCGGCCACCGAGGTTGGTGGAGGGTCATCGCTTGGTGTTGTGGAAATGGCCTATGGGGATTGGGGCTTCTCAGCATTCTGGTACGTAACCGCGATGGCGGTAGCCTTCATCATTTTATCCTTTATCGCTCCTCATTTGCGCAAGGCTCTTGTCAAAACCGTGCCTGAATACTTTTCCAAACGCTATGGCAAGAAAAACGGTTTTGTCACGGCAATCATCATGCTGCTGCCGATGGTCGGTTTGACTGCCGTGCAGTTGATCGCATCCGCCACGATCCTTTCCGTCATGACCGGGTGGAGCTACGCCCTATCTGTAGCGGTAGTTACCGTTGTAGTAGCTGCTTATAGTGTCATGGGTGGCATGTTCAGTGTCGTATATACGGATGTGGTGCAATGGTTCTTCATTCTTGCCGGTATGGCATTAATCATTCCATTTGCGCTTGATTATGGCGGTGGTTTTACTGAACTAACTGCAAATGTACCCGATGAAAAATGGAGCATGGTCGATGGGGCCGGTTTTGGAACGATACTCGCCTTGATTGTCATGTATGTTGCATCCTTTACCGTCGGGCAGGAGGCTGTACAAAGGTACTATTCCGCTAAGGATGGAAAGGCAGCTAAGCATGCTTCTTATATCACTTCAGCTGTGTACGTCATTTTTGCCTTTATTCCGGCTTTCATTGGTATTTTGATGTATGGCATGGTGCAAAATGGTCTTATCGATGGCAGCATTATTGCTGAACAGGGAGCAAGATATGCTTTGCCTGTCATGGCAGTGGAAGTATTGCCATCCGTAGTGGTGGGTATCCTATTCGCCGCTTTGATTTCGGCCACCATGTCCAGTGCTTCCAGTAACCTGTTAGCAGCGGGATCCATTTTCACTAACGATATCTACCATCCCTATATTAAGAAAAATGCCACAGACAAAGAACTCCTAAAAATGGTGCGCTGGACGATGCTGCTCGTCAGTGGTTTGAGCTACGCCATTGCCGTATTTGATTTCGCTAACCTGATTGCACTTCTCATGTTCTCCTTCACCTTACGTGCAGGCGGTGCTTTCCTCCCTTATGTAGTCGGGCACTTCTGGGAGAGGGCAACCGCAACGGGAAGTATGACCTCTCTGATTTTAGGGAGCATTACAGTAATATTAGCGGAGCGGGGTATCATTCCTTTCTTCGGTCTCGATCCGATTTATCCAGCATTGATTGTCAGTGCGATTGCCTTCTATGTCGTTTCTCACCTTACCAGCCGACCGGCTGAGATAGATGTTATGGAAGATTTGGACCCTAAAGCTAAAGTAGAATAAATAAAAATGTGCCTCTGAAGTCTCAGAGGCACATTTTTTTTCTTCAAGTTAGATAATAAACCTTACCCCGGGACATCCAGTTAATGGGTTTCCCGGGGTGTAATCTTTTAACCGAATACGGCTCTAGTAATCAAGAATAAAACAGACGGGGCAAGCAGACACCCTAATCCAGTATAAAATGTGGCTGTCATTGCTCCATAAGGGACTAACTTTGGATCGGTTGCTGCCAGTCCTCCGGCTACACCACTTGTTGTTCCCATCAATCCACCGTAAACGATAGCAGAACGAGGGTTATTCAGACCGATGTATTTAGCGATAAAAGGCGTCCCAATCATGGTCAGGATTGACTTAACCAGTCCGGCTGCAATACTTAGTGTAATGACTGCAGAGCTTGCCCCAAGAGCGGAACCAGTAACCGGGCCGACTATGTAGGTTGCGGCTCCAGCACCTATGGTTGTCAGGCTGACAGCATCCGTGTATCCGAATGCGAAAGCGATGCTCACTCCTACAACAAAGGAGACTATCACACCAAAGAAAAGAGAGATGATCCCTGGGAGTCCTGCCTTTTTCATTTCATTAAAGTCGGCGCCAAAGGCTGTAGCAACAATAGCAAAATCTCTAAGCATTCCACCGCCCATGATTCCGATACCAGCAAAAATGCCAATATCTGACAAACCTTTTTCTCCTCCGGTAGAAACGCCGCCGATATAAGCGAGGAAAAGTCCAATAATGATCGCCACTGCAGATCCATGAAATTTTCCTTTGGTAAGTTTAGCAGAAATCAAATAGGAAATGTACATGGTAACCCCAATTACTGCGAAGGAAACAATCAGTCCATTTTCTACAAACACATTACTTAGCATCTCGAACATTAGCTTCTCCCCCAATCATTTCCTGTTCAAAATCTTCCGTTTTGTCTTTTCCGATTTTACTAAGTAATGGGACCATTGCCCAGCTCACACCTACAACAGCAACACCGGCTAAAATAGCTACAGGGCCACCGTCGATCGCGGCAACAACATTTTGTTTTGCTGCCATTGCGATTACAATCGGGATATACATAGCGCTCCAGAAAGCCACACCTTCCTGTGATTTTACGGTCAGTTTCCCATTCTTTTTCAGGTAGTCCACTAATAATACGAGCATAAGCATCGCAATACCTACACCACCTACGTTTGCATCAACTCCGACTATTACTCCTAGTACTTCACCTAAGAATGTACCTACTAACAAACATATTGCTAATAATGTAACTCCATAAATAACCAACTAACTCCCACCTCTCTATATTTCTTTTAAATAAATTTTCAATGGCAAATTACCGAACTATTCTATTACCTTCCATCTTTAAATAGAAATATTGTCGTATGTAAGTTCATCGTTGGGTGTATCCATGAAGAGCTTTGTCTATTGCTGCTGTTTACGTGATAGAAATTTCATACCTCCCTTTAGTAAGCGTTTTCATTTCAACAGGCGTCAATCAACTGTCGACTATATTTTTCACTATAAAGGTGTTAGAAATATAAATCAATAACTTTTTTAAATTTTCTAAATTTATTGAATGTTGGGTTATTAGCGTGTTATAATTTAAATCGACAGTCGACCAAATAGTTTAGGGGGGACAATCATGGGTTCAATTGATTTAAGCAACAACGCTTTATCGAACCATATTGCTGAACATATTACTAATCAGATTATTACAGGGAAACTTCAACCTGGTGAAAAATTGATAGAAAATAATTATGCAGAAGAGTATGGCACTAGCCGTGCACCGGTAAGGGAAGCTATCTTCACTTTAACCGTAGAAGGACTGGTAGAACGTGTTCCCCGAAAAGGAGCGATTGTAAAAGGGTATACAGAATCGGAGATTTATGATTTGCTGGAAATTCGAATTATGCTTGAATCCTTAGCTATGAAGCGTATTGACGAAATTGGCATCGATGAAGAAATCTTGCAAGACATGGAAGCCATTCTAAGTAAGATGCAAGATCAAAAGGAAGTTGGACGATACACGGAAATGAATCATGCGTTTCATATGTGTATCATCGATATGAGTCAAAGTGATGTTATTAAGAAAATGTATGCTCGTTTAAAACTTCCGCTTTTAAGAATCCAAAGCCTTTCTTTTGCCAAAGAGGGGAATATTCCAAAATCCGTAAAAGAACATGTCGTTATCGTGCAGCTATTAAAAGAGAAAGAAATAATGAAAGCCGCAGATGTATTAAGTCAACACAATCATGATGTCATTTCAAATATTCAAAAACGACTTTTCAAGAATAATAAAACAGAATAAAAATATCTATTTATAGTTGATTTTATAAGAAGAGAGAGTTCTCTTCTTGTTTCTTTATTTACGGTCGACAAACGACAATATTTTTTAAAAGAGAGGAGGAGATGGAATGAGCGTGGCTTACCTGTTTCCTGGGCAGGGGTCCCAGCAGGTTAATATGCTGCACCATTTACCTGATCATCCGGTCGTACAAAAAACACTGGATGAAGCAAGTGAGACTATAAATGAAAGCGCTATCTTACTGGACAGTGAATCACGTCTTCAATCTACTGTAGCAGTACAACTATGTTTGTTGATAGCGGGTGTTTCCACAGCAAGGGTTCTTGAAACATTAGAGGTGAAGCCGGATATGGTTGCAGGGCATTCTGTCGGTGCTTTTGGAGCTGCTGTCATTGCAGGGGTAATGGACTTTAAGGACGCTGTTTCAGTTGTGAAACAAAGAGGAGAATGGATGGAACAAGCTTATCCGAAGGGGTACGGGATGGGGGTTGTTGCAGGACTCCCCCTAAAACAGTTAGAAGAAATATTGGAGAATCATACGACCGGTGAAGAAGATGTTTATTTTGCTAACCTTAATTCTCCTGATCAAGTCACTATTTCCGGGTCGGTAACCGCGATAAAAAGGGTACTGGCTTCAGCTAAGGAGGGAGGCGCACGGAAAACTGAAATGCTAAATGTAAGCGTTCCTTCTCACTGTCCATTGTTGGAGCCAGTCTCAGAGAATTTGGCTTCTACTTTAAATCAAATATCATTCCATAGGCCAACTATTCCTTATGGAGGAAATAGGACAGCCAGAGCATTGCGCGATCCTGAAGCAATCAAGGATGATCTTGCCTTCAGTGTTTCTCGTTCTGTTAAATGGCATCAAGCTACTTCATTGTTTTACGAGTTAGGTGCACGGTTATTTATTGAGCTTCCTCCAGGGAGAGTTTTAACTGACCTTAGTTGTCGTGCCTTTCCATCGGCACGATCTATATCTGTTTCAGACAGTGGATTGAAGACAGCCCAGGTTTTAATAAACCGAATGCAACAAACACAGTGAGCCATGGTTATTAAAATAGGAAAGGAATGATTAATGTGGTAGGTGTAAAACAAGAGGTTCCTGCTAGAAGGTCATGGACCAAAAGGCGTGATGCGAAGGCTGAAAGATTAACGGGTATGAAAGATATTGCATCGGGTAAAGTCATACCGACAGGTAGAATCGTCGAAGCGTTGGAATCGTTAATAGTGCCAGGTGATCGGGTTTCATTGGAAGGAAATAATCAGAAGCAAGCCTCCTTTTTGTCAGCAGCTTTAAATCAAGTGAGTCCTGAACAAATCTATGACTTACATATGATTATGTCTAGTATTTCACGGCCGGAACACCTCGATATCTTTGAAAAAGGAATTGCAAAAAAGGTAGATTTTGCTTACGCGGGTCCGCAAAGTTTAAGAATTGCTCAAATGCTTGAAGATGGCAAGGTGAAAATGGGTGAAATTCATACTTATTTAGAATTGTACAGTCGCTTATTTGTTGATTTAATCCCATCTGTTGCATTAGTTGCGGCAGATAAAGCAGATAATGAAGGAAACTTGTACACTGGTCCGAATACAGAGGAAACCCCTACGCTTGTAGAAGCAACTGCTTTCCGTGACGGCATTGTCATTGCACAGGTCAATGAGCTTGTCGATGAGTTGCCACGGGTGGACATCCCTGGATCCTGGATAGATTTTGTTTGTGTTGCGGATAAGCCGTACGAATTAGAGCCCTTATTTACCAGAGACCCTCGCCATATAACAGACTTGCAAATATTACTTGGGATGATGGTAATAAAGGGAATTTATGAACGTCACGAGGTTCAGTCGCTTAACCATGGAATTGGTTATAACACTGCAGCTATTGAATTATTATTACCTACTTACGGTGAACAGCTCGGGCTTAGGGGGAAGATATGTAAACATTGGGCGTCTAACCCTCATCCTACATTGATTCCGGCCATCGAAAGCGGTTGGGTGGAAAGTATCCATTGTTTTGGCGGAGAAGTTGGTATGGAGGATTATGTAAGAGCACGGCCGGATGTATTCTTCACTGGAAAAGACGGAAGCATGCGATCAAATCGTACCTTATCACAATTGGCTGGTCAGTATGCTGTCGATCTCTTTTTAGGGTCAACACTTCAAATGGATCAATACGGAAACTCTTCTACCGTCACATCTGGTAGGTTGGCAGGTTTTGGTGGAGCTCCAAATATGGGACATGACCCACGAGGAAGAAGGCATTCAACCCCGGCATGGCTGAACATGATGACTTCTGATGAGCCCCTTGCACGTGGGAGAAAGCTGGTAGTACAAGTGATAGAGACCTTCCAGACGGGCAATACTCCTGTTATTGTGGAATCGCTTGATGCGATTGATGTTGGTCGAAACGCGGAATTAGCCACTACTCCGGTCATGATATATGGGGATGATGTAACCCATGTAGTCACCGAGGAAGGTATAGCATATTTGTACAAAACTACAAATATGGAGGAGCGTAGGGAAGCTGTTGCTGCTGTTGCCGGAGTGACGCCAGTCGGATTACAACATGACCCTAAACGAACAGATCAGTTGCGACAAAAAGGGATTATTGCTTTTCCAGAGGATTTAGGGATTCGCCGTACGGATGCTAAGCGATCCTTGTTAGCAGCAAAAAGTGTAGAAGAACTTGTGGAATGGTCTGGTGGTTTGTACAATCCACCCGCTAAATTCAGGAGCTGGTAAAGGAGGAAGAATATGTATTGGGATAACGCGGAAGCATGTGGAACTCAGCTTTCAGAATTAGCTGTTAACGCACTGGTAGAAGAGGCAGAGTTGACCCCAAAACCTGGTTTAGTAGACAGGGATGACTCAGGAGCACATCAGGATTTGAATTTTGGTCTTATGGTAAGATCGGCGGATTCTTTGAAAAGTACTTTTGCAGATATCGGATCTGCTGCCTTTTTACAAGAGCCTAATCAAGAATTACGAGAAAAAATCGCTCTTATTGGACGAGTCGGAGAAAAGAAGATGTTCGAGGCGGTAGGAACTAACACACACAAAGGGGCAATTTGGGCATTAGGGTTGCTGGTAGCAAGCGCAGCTGTCCACTTGCCAGGTACCAGACTAGAAAAAATTACAGGTACAGCAGGGGAAATTGCCTGCTTTACGGATCGCAAAGCTCCAGAAATATCTACAAACGGATCGAATGTGCAGCAGCGTTTTGGTGTAAAAGGAGCTAGAGAAGAAGCCCAACAGGGATTTCCCCATGTTATAAGAGTAGCTTTACCTGTATTGCAAGAAGCCAGGCAAAAAGGTATGTCTGAATCGATGGCAAGGTTGGAAGCTTTGATTCAATTGATATCTCATGTGGATGACACGTGTATCTTGCACCGAGGCGGTATCGCCGCCTTAAGTGCTGCCAAAATGAAATCGAAAAATATCATTCAATTGGGCGGGGTAGCTACTGCAGAGGGCTGGGAAGCACTAAGTCAGCTAGAACAAACCTTGTTAAAATATAATGCCTCTCCAGGCGGTAGTGCAGACTTATTAGCAGCAGCATTATTTCTTGACAGGTTAGAAAAAGAGACAAGTAATCCTACTGAATCGGAAAAAACAAACGTCATTCTGGTTTGAATTTAAAAGCGGAGGTGCTTATATTGGAAACTTTAACGTTTGAATTTCCTGCTACAAGAACATTGAATAGCTATGCACATGTTGGTGTTGTCGGATCTGGGGACTTGGAAATATTACTTGAGCCATCCAGTGTTCCCTTTGTCCGAGTGGCCGTCCGGACGGGAAGTCAGGGTTTCGAAAAAACCTGGGGCGAAGTGCTTGAACGCTTCTTTACCCTTAACGATATGGCCGCAACAATAAAAATCAATGATTTCGGAGCCACCCCTGGAGTTGTCTCTCTGAGATTAGCTCAGGCATTGGAGGTGAGTCAAAATGACAATAAACATGTTAAAGCATAGCTTAGTCGAACTGGATGCTCGAAGCAGAGCCGAATCGATATTAGATGAAGGAACGTTCCGCGAATTACTTGACCCATTTGCAGAACTGGAATCTCCGCATTTAGAAAAGCAAGGGATTGTACCACAAAGTGATGATGGCGTCGTGATAGCGAAAGGACGGATTAATGGCGAGTCAGCAGTGGTCATATCGATTGAAGCAAGCTTCCAAGGCGGTGGAATTGGAGAAGTTTCGGGGGCAAAAATTGCCGGTGCGTTAGAGCTGGTCTTACAAGATAATAGGGATAATGAACGAGTATATCCAGTCCTTCTATTTGATACAGGGGGTGTCCGGCTTCAGGAAGCCAATTATGGCTTGCTTTCCATCGCGGAAATAGGTTCTGCCATTGTTGCATTAAGGAAATATGTTCCTGTGATAGGGTTAGTTCCAGGTAAGATAGGTGCTTTTGGTGGTATGTCAATTACAGCTGGGTTATGCACTACTTTACTCATGACAAGAGAAGGACGAATTGGGTTGAATGGGCCGGAAGTAATCGAACAGGAAGCAGGTATAGAGGAACTGGATTCCCAGGATAGACAGAGAATATGGAATGCTATCGGCGGAGAACAACGAGTTGCTGCAGGACTGGCAGAGCGTTTAGTGGCGGACGATTCACCTGCTATAAAAGAAGCTATCCATAATGCTTTTGAAGCTGATCTTCATGAAAATCCGAGGAGTACTCAAGTAGAACAGTTCTGTCATTTGATAAACTCGGTGGAACCTACTGATGATCTCCAACCTTATGAGGTTAGAAAAAGGTGGAACAGTATTATCGAAGGAGAAACTTTCAATTATGATAGACACCGTGATCAGGCAGTGGATGCTGAAGGTAGGGGATATACATGGTTTAAAGCTTTGACTGGTATAGTGTCGCCCAAAAGTGAAATTCCTTCTGTATTATGTGGTGATAAACAAATAGGAGATTCAAACACTCGTTTTATTTCAGTGGTACCTGACACGCATAGTAAGTATCCCCGAGCGCGAAACGGTGAGGTTGGTTTAGAGCAAGGATGGGCAATTGCAAGTTATGTCCATCAGGCAATAGAAGAAGATAAGGATGGAGAAAAACGAGCTATAGTTGCCATCGTTGATGTACCAAGCCAGGCTTATGGGTACAGAGAAGAACTGCTTGGCCTGCATCAGGCATGTGCCGCAGCGGTGGATGCTTATGCAACAGCCCGTATGGCAGGGCACCCTGTTGTTAGTTTGATTGTAGGAAATGCGATATCCGGAGCGTTTTTATCTCATGGAATGCAGTCTAATCGGGTGTTGGCTTTTGACGATGAAAAAGTTAATGTCCATGTTATGTCAAAATCATCAGCTGCAAGAATAACCCGACGTACAGTCGATGAACTGGAAGAAGCTACTAAAAAAGTACCTGCCATGGCTTATGACATCAAGTCTTTTGCAAGTCTGGGAGCGTTGCATGACCTGATTGATGGAGTGAACTTTGACGATCCAACACGAAAAGATGTTGAGCTTGTTAGGGAACAATTAAATGAAGCTATTCTTGATATAAAAATCTCCAGCCGTGATTTAAGCAGCCGTCTTACCTCTATGCAGGCTGTTGAACAAGGGCGCACCGCTTCAATAAAAGTAAGGGAGAAATTAAGAGAGTTATGGTGATTCAGCCTCATGATCTGATACAGTTAACAGATGCTCAAAATCGGATGATAACCCCATCCACTATACCGGGTTGGGTTCATGAGTCTTTAAAAAGATCTCCTTATGTGGTGGTACGTCGTGCCCCCATAGAAAATGGGAAAGTGCCTATCGGGGTAAGGGGGGCTGACAGAATTCAACGTTTTGCAGCACATGTTTCTATAGATGCAATTGAGAAACATATCCGTCCTGAACAATTGATATCAAAAAAAGAGTGGAAAGAAGATAAAAGAATTGACCTGAAAGCTTTTCGTTCTCTCGATGTGGTAGTGAAGGTTTTAAAAGATTATCAATTAGAATGGGGACCAGCAGGAAGTGTTGGGTTCGAACTGGCAAGCGGACAACCAACTGTAAATGAAGAAAGTGATTTGGACATTGTAATTCGAGGAAATGAAAATTTGACACTAAACAATGCGCAAACGATTATTTCTGAATTAGGAAAAGCGCCTGCAAGAATCGATCCACAAGTTGAAACAGAAGAAGGAGCCTTTTCTTTGATTGAATATTCACGGGGTACTAATCCTATTATGCTCAGAACAATAAATGGCCCTATTTTAGTAAATAACCCTTTTTAACTCAAAAACCATTATCTCATATTAGGAGATGATGGTTTTTTATATCTCCTGGCACGATAATTAGTGGATGGATTAAATACCATTGTAATAATACTACATAAATTATATTGATTAATGTAACTTTATTTTGTATAATCAACCTAAGTAAAATTCTGAAAAATTCGATATTTAAAGTGGGAGGTGACGTTAGATCAAACAGGTAATCGATTTAATGAACAAATCGTCAAAACTGGCTGTAGGCTTGATGTCGGGGACGTCATTGGACGGGATTGATGCTGCATTAGTCGAGATACATAACCATGGAAAAAAGACTTCCGTTCATTTGCGGGCCTTTGAAAGTGTCGCTTTTTCTGTAAAAGAAACAGAAGAATTTCTGGCTCTGTGTCACCCCTCCACATCGACCGTGGACAAAATCTGTAAGGCCAATGTAACGCTTGGTGAAAAGTTTGCAGAGGCAGCAAAAGTGGTGACGAAAAACGCCGGCCTCACCATGCAAGAGGTTGATTTTGTTAGCTCACATGGACAAACCATCTTTCATATGCCAGAACAATCCGCGACGTTGCAAATTGGAGAGCTGGCAGTTATTGCAGAGAAGACCGGCTGTATTACAATAGGTGATTATCGTCCTTCTGATATGGCGGCTGGTGGCCAGGGAGCACCGCTGGTTCCATTTGTGGACGACCTTTTATTCCGGGATGAACACACAGGGAGAATACTCGTGAACATTGGGGGTATCAGCAACTTGACCGTCCTCGCTCCAGGTAATGCCAGTCAGAAAGTAATCGCGATGGATACTGGTCCGGGAAATGTGTTAATTGACGCTTTCGTACGGATCGGTACGAATGGTGAACAGAAATATGATCATGCCGGGAAAATGGCGCAAGCTGGTAAGGTCGATGAAGATTGGCTGGAAGAGATATTTAAAGCAGACAGTTATATGAAGCAGGGACTCCCGAAAACAACTGGACGAGAGCTGTATACCTGGGAGTTAGCGAAACGATTATGGGAAGCGGGCAGTAAGCGGAATTTATCCTTTGAGGATAAAGTTGCCACGATTACGGCTTTTACTGTCAAAGCCATCGCTTACCATATTCAAACGTTTGTCGATACTACTTACACAACAGAGGAAGTGATCGTAGCTGGGGGAGGTGTCCATAACCCCGCACTTCTGGAAGGGTTGGATGCGGTTTTACATCAGAAGGTGTTTCGCATGGAAGATGTTGGTTTCTCAAGTGATGCGAAGGAAGCCATCACGTTTGCGATACTGGGGAATGAGTTTCTGCACGGTTCAGCGAATAATCTTCCGAGTGCTACCGGGGCTGAAAAACCAGTTGTGATGGGAAAACTGGTGCTGCCATGAAGCTGAAGGGGGTGCATAAATGAATGAAGGTCTAGCAAGAAAGCTGCTCCAGGGTGAAGTGCCAGGATCGGTTTGCCTGGTCATGAAGCAGGGTGAGGTTGTTTTCCATGAAGCTTTTGGTTCGGCAGTCCGTGAACCTGTACCAGTTGCAATGGAGAAGGATACTGTTTTTGATATTGCTTCCCTGACGAAAATCGTCACGAGCACGCTTATCCTGAAATTGGTGAATGAACAAGCATTTACGCTATCTGCCAAAGTAGATGAGCTGCTGCCGGAAGTGGCTGGCTCGAAAACGCTGAGCGAACGACTGTCTGGTGTTCTGTTCAAAACTTGTTGAGCCACAGCTCGGGACTGCCGGCCTGGTACCCATTTTATACGCGTAGGGAAGAAGATTTTTTCAGTATCCTAGCTGATATCCTGACCAGGTACCCAAAGGAAAATAGCACGGTCTACAGTGATTTGAATTTCATGCTGCTTGGTAAGATTATCGAAACGAAAACCTCTCTATCCTTGAAGGAGGCTGTCGAGCATTACATCTCCAAACCGTTAGGATTACCCACCCTTTTTTATACCCCTTTACATACACCGAAGGATAGAATAGCAGCGACAGAGTACGGCAATCAAATCGAGCAGGGCATGTGCCGGGAACGAGGACTGACTTTTGATGAATGGCGGCCTGTCGACCAGCCCATTCACGGACAGGTCAATGATGGGAATGGTTTTTACTATTTCGATGGTGTGGCAGGTCATGCGGGATTGTTTGCCAATGCAGAAGATGTCGCTGAACTAGGACAACTCTATTTGAATGAGGGAATCTGGGATGGCGAGCAGTGGATAGATAGAAGTATCATCCAGGCTGCCAAACAGGATTACGGAGGCGCTAGAGGGTTGGGGTGGCAGTTTGCACCGATGTTTCCTAAAGGCTATGGACACACAGGTTTTACCGGGACATCCTTATGGGTTTCCGATCATCACCAGTTGATTACGGTGCTGCTGACGAACCGTTTGCACACGGAAAAGCCCAAAGCAGTGAATGAGTTACGAAAGGATGTGCATCAGGAAATTATGAAAGCGTTTTATAAAAAGGAGGCTTACAAATGAAGAAAAATTGGATGGCTTTATTGATGGGGATTGTCATGGCGACACTTTTATTAAGCGCCTGTTCTAATGAAGGTTCCAGTAATGAAGCGGATGCAGATGGTGGCAGTGGCGAGGCTGCCACTGAACAGGTTTTGAAAATAGGGAATGATCAGGAGCCTGCCGGGCTTGATCCGCATAAAGTTCCTGCGCATTCCTCGATTCGTATTTATGAAAAAATTTATGACAGCCTATTAACGTTTGATGAAGACATGAAAGTACAGCCGGAACTGGCAGAGAAGTGGGAGCAGCCAGATGAAACTACCTACGTGTTCACCCTGCGGGAAGGCGTCAAGTTTCATAATGGCCGCGAAATGACAGCTGAAGATGTGAAATACAGCTTTGAGCGAATCATGGATGAAGAGACAGCTTCTATTGCTAAATCCTATTTTGACAAAGTTGAATCCATTGAAGTGGTCAGTCCTACAGAAATCAAGTTCACACTTTCTGAGCCATACGCTCCTTTCCTTTCTTATGTTGCTAGTACGAATGCAGCGATTGTGGCGAAAGAAGTAGTAGAAGAAAATGGTGACTTGAATCAGGCAGCTGTCGGAACAGGTCCATTTAAATTAGATGAATGGCTTCCTGACAACCATGTCAAATTATCAAAAAACGAAGATTATTATAAAGATGGCCAGCCGAAATTGGATGGCATTACGTATTTGACGATGAAGGATGAATCTGCACGTCTTGCTGCTATCCGTACGGGAGAGGTACATGTGACTACATTATCCTCCCAGTCGATTCCACTTGCGGAAAAAAGTGACGGGGTGGAAATCAAAAGCTACCAATCTACGGAATATAGCTATGTCGGATTCAATGTGAATAAAGAACCGTTCAATGATGTGAAAGTACGACAGGCAATCAGCCTGGCCGTCGATCGTAAGGAAGTTGCGGATGTCGTCTGGAAGGGGGATGCCGTTTTATCGGGTCCTATCCCAGAGTCCATGGGGCAATGGGCCATCGACGTCAGTCAGGAAGAGCTTTACCAGCAGAACATCGAAAAAGCGAAGGAATTGTTAGCAGAGGCAGGCTATGAAGATGGTTTTGAAACCGTCATTTCCACCGCTTCTACTTATACTGATATGGTCGACACTGCTCAGCTGTTACAACAGCAATTAGAAGCAATCGGCATCAAGGCAGAAATCAAGCAGCTGGAATGGGGTCAATACATTGATACGTGGACGAACGGAGATCACGATATGCTGGTCGGACGTAACAGTTCAGGATCTGACCCGGATCGCTCAATCGGCTTTTTCTTCTCTACCGATGGATCAGCCAACGTCTGGGGCTTCTCGGATGAAAAAATTGATCAGCTAGCCGAAGAAGGGCGTACAACGATCGATCCAGAGAAGCGCGTAGAGATTTATAATGAAGCGCAAAAGCGGGTCATTGAGCAGACGCCAAACTTGTTCTTAGTCTCCCCGGAGAAGTTTTTCATTGTACGTGATAGTGTGGATAATTATTCACCAACGGCTAATGAGCCTGAGAACTTCAACGATGTCGTCATCATGGAATAAAAATCACAGGGCAGAGAGCGATTTCTGCCCTTTTTTCATCACTTTGATAAAGGTGTGAAGCCCTCATGTTTGCTTATATCTTACGACGATTACTCATGTTGATACCGGTGTTATTCGGTATCTCTGTATTCATCTTTTTGATTATGAAAATGATTCCCGGTGACGTAGTCAGTACAATACTTGGAACGGAAGCAACCGATGAAGCCAGGAGTCAATTAGAAAAACAATTCGGTCTCAATCTTCCAATCTATCAGCAGTACCTGCAGTGGATGGGAGGCGTGCTTACAGGGGATTTTGGTGTGTCACTACGAACAGGGAAACCGATTTTGGGTGATATCATCAGCCGCTTCGGATTGACTTTAGAGTTGACGTTGTTATCTGCATTCATCTCCTGGATCATCGCTATTCCACTCGGAATTGTGGCCGCCTTAAAAAGGAATACCAGCACAGACTTCGGGGTCCGGATCATTTCCCTGCTTGGTGTTTCGGTGCCAAACTTTGCTTTGGCTACGTTGCTATTACTGGTATTATCACTGGCGTTCTCCTATTATCCGCCAGCTGGCTATGTCTCGTTATTCGAAGAACCTATGAAGAACCTGCAGATGATGGTTTTGCCGGCATTTGTGTTAGGGACTGCGATGGCTGGAGCGGTAATGCGGATGACCCGGTCGTCGATTTTAGAAGTGCTGCGCCAGGATTTTATCCGGACGATTCGTGCCAAAGGTGCCAGTGAGCGGATTGTCATTTTCAATCATGCATTGAAAAACGCGATGATCCCAATTTTGACGATTATTGGAATGCAAATCGGTACGTTGCTTGGTGGTACGGTCATCATTGAACAAATATTTTCTTTGCCAGGATTAGGTCAGATGGTTTTGACAGCTATCAACCAGCGTGACTATCCCGTTGTTCAGGGAGCTGTCTTGTTCATAGCGACCGTTTTTGTGCTTATCAACCTATTCGTTGATGTTCTCTATTCGTATTTGGACCCGAGAATTACATATAAATAATTGATTTCGGAGTGGTAACTATGAAAGAAATCATAGCTAGATTAAAGAAAGATAAGGTTGGAATTGTTGGTGTCATCGGCGTAGGGCTTGTCCTTGTGCTTGGTCTTTTCGGTCCGTGGCTTTCCCCGCATGATTCGACGGAAATGTATAAAGAGCATATGTTGGAAGGACCGAGCGCAACTTATTGGTTCGGTACGGATGAATTCGGCAGGGATATTTTCAGCCGGGTTGTAGAAGGGGCGAGGGTCTCGTTGTACGTAGGGCTGATTTCTGTTGGCATTGGTGCTTCGTTAGGCTTTGTGTTCGGACTGATTGCCGGCTTCTTTCAGAACTGGATTGACAACCTGATTATGCGAATCATGGATATATTGTTCGCTTTCCCGGATATTCTTCTTGCACTGACCATTGTGGCAGTACTTGGACCTAATTTGGAAAATACCATGATTGCCATCGGAATCGTTTTTACACCTGTCTTTACGCGTACGGTTCGTGCCGCTGTCATTGCGGTCAAGGAAATGGAGTTCATCACCAGCGCAAAAGCAATCGGGGTCAAAACGCACAAGGTCATATTCCGTCACGTGTCACCGAACGTGCTGGCTCCATTTATCGTTCAAAGTACATTAGCATTATCCGGAGCGATTTTGACAGAAGCCGCCTTAAGTTTCCTGGGTCTTGGCATCCAGCCTCCAAATCCATCTTGGGGTGCAATGTTGAATGAGAGCCGCCAGTATATGGAGATTGCTCCGTGGATTGCGATATTCCCGGCATTGTTCATCATTGTCACTATTTTCTGTTTCAATCTGCTTGGGGATAGTTTACGAGACTTATTGGATCCAAAATTGAAATAGAGAGGAGGCAGTCAGGATGGCACCAATATTACAAATCAAGGACTTGCAAATCGATGTGAAAATGGATGAAGAAGTACTGAATGTCGTTAAAAATATCAACTTAGAAATAGGAAAAAGGGAGATTTATGGCATTGTCGGTGAATCCGGCAGCGGGAAAAGTCTGACTTCGTTAGCTATTATGGGGTTGCTCGCGAGTCCCCCCTTACAAGTTTCCAAAGGAGAGATCTTTTTTGAAGAGGATAAGGACTTATTGAAATTATCTTCGAGGGAATTACGCAAAATTCGTGGCAATAAAATTTCGATGATCTTCCAGGAACCGATGTCGGCGCTCGATCCCCTTTTTACCATCGAAGACCAATTGATGGAGTCACTGAAGTTTCACACCAAGCTATCAAAAAAAGAAATGAAACGGGCGTGCGTGAAGATCATAGAGAAGGTAGGGATTCCACGTCCAGAGCAGATCATGAAAGAGTATCCTCACCAGTTGTCCGGAGGAATGCGGCAGCGCATCATGATTGCCATTGCCATGTTATGCAATCCAAAACTATTGATTGCTGATGAGCCGACAACGGCGCTTGATGTAACCATTCAAGCCCAAATATTGGACTTGATGAAAGAGTTGCGGGATGACTTCGAAACGTCCATCCTCATGATTACACATGACTTAGGGGTGATAGCGGAGACCTGCCAGCGAGTGGCTGTCATGTATGCCGGTGAAATCGTAGAGGAGACTGATGTCGTCAGCCTGTTTCACCGACCCAAGCACCCTTATACAAAAGGTTTGTTGAAATCTATGGTAGGGGACCGTTCAGATGCCTTATATTCTATCCCTGGAAAAGTGCCATCTGTGGAACAGATGCCGAAAGGATGCAGATTTGTGACACGCTGTCCCGAAGCGATGGATATATGTGAAAAAGTGTCACCTGATGACCTGGAAGTTGCGGATAACCATCGCTGTAAATGTTGGCTTTACCAGAAGGAGATGGCAAACCATGTCTGAGACATTACTCAAAGTAGAAGCATTAGAAAAATTTTTCCCCGTCAAAGCTGGCATATTCAAGCGAACGAAAGGCTATGTAAAAGCAGTCAACGATGTAAGTTTTGAAGTAAAGGCTAAAGAAACACTGTCCTTAGTCGGCGAAAGTGGCTGTGGGAAATCCACATTAGGCAGGAGTATTTTGCGTATTTTGGAACCGACAGGCGGGAAGGTGTTATTCAACGATAAAAATATTTTGGATTATTCCAAACAGGATCTAAGAAAAATGCGGCGGGATATGCAGCTGGTTTTCCAGGATCCTTATAGTTCTCTAAACCCTCGCATGACGGTGAGAGAGTTAGTGTCCGAGCCTTTATACACCCACTTTTCCATTAGTAAGATGGAGGCTGATCAGCGAGTGGATGAGATTTTGGAGAAAGTAGGATTACCTTTAGAGCATTCGAAACGCTATCCCCACCAATTCAGTGGTGGACAACGGCAGCGAATCAGCATTGCCAGGGCGCTGGTATTGAAGCCAAAACTCGTTGTCGCGGATGAACCAGTTTCAGCTTTGGATGTTTCCATCCAGGCTCAGATTTTAAAGCTGCTAGTCGATTTACAGGAGGAGTTTGACTTGACTTATCTGTTCATCTCCCATGATTTGAACGTAGTCAAACATATCAGCGACCGCGTCGGCGTCATGTATCTCGGGAAAATAATGGAACTGGCTGATACCGAGGCCTTGTATGAGGAACCGCTCCACCCCTATACAAAAGCCTTATTGTCAGCCGTGCCAACATCTGATCCCCTTGTAAAAAAAGAACGAATCATACTGAAGGGGGATGTGCCGAGTCCAACTGATCCGCCAAGCGGATGTCCCTTCCATCAACGGTGCCCGCTAGCAGAAGAGAAATGCCAGAATGTGCTGCCTGAATTTGTACAAGTCAGGCCTAAACATTGGGTGGCATGTCATCTGGTGGAACAATAAAATAACAAAGAAGCCCGTCCTTAGAGACGGACTTTTTTAATGGGAAAATGAGCGATGTTGCAACAAACTCCAGGCATGTATAGGTGAAAACTCCAATGTAAGATTATATCTTTTGGCATGGTCAATTGGAACCGTTTTCATTAAAATTTGTCATAATTATACTCTTATTGTCAAAATTTCTTTATACTGGAATTGCTAGACGTATGACTATTAATCTAAATGGAGGGTATGCAGATGCAAAAAGTCTTGCGTAATCGGATTCAAGCTCTGAGTTTGATTGCTGTATTGCTGCTCGGTACGTTCGTTGCTCCGGTCCAGCCGGTTCAAGCGGATGAGCACATGGACGATTTGATTATTTCTGAATATGTAGAGGGAGGCAGCTACAATAAAGCACTCGAACTCTATAATGGTACAGGTGAAGAAATAGATTTATCGCAGTATACCTTGGAGTTATATTCCAACCAAAGTGAAACTGCGACAGCAAGTCTTAATCTTGATGGGACTCTACAAAGTGGAGAAGTATTTGTAGTAGCTCATGGGAGTGCTGGCAGTGAAATTAAAGCCGTGGCTAATTTACTGGACAGCGGTTTAGCTAATTTTAACGGGGATGACCCGGTAGTATTAAAATATCAAGATAATGTAGTAGATTCCATTGGATCACTTGGTAGTACGGACGCTTTTGGAAAAGATGTTACGTTGGTACGTAACGCTGATGTGACTAATGGAGATACGAATGCTAATGATGAATTTGTAGTAAGTGACGAGTGGGATAGCTATCCTAAAGATACGATCAATTACCTTGGTTCCTATGAGATGCCAGAAGTTGAGCCAGTAGAACTTCAAACAATCGAAGAGGCTCGCCAGGCTGAAGAAGGTACACAAGTAAAAGTGAAGGGAATTACGACTGCATCCTTTGAAGCAGGCGGACAGACGAACCTTTACATACAAGATGACACAGCAGGAATCATTGTCCGTGCGCCAGGCTTGAATGTGCAGCCAGGAGATGAAGTGGAAGCACAAGGTGAATTTTCTTCTTATTATGGCATGCAGCAGATTCTTGCTTCCTCCGCTACAGTTGAAGTAGTTACTGAAGGTGCAGGTGTACCGGATGCACAATCTATGAGCTCTATCGATTTTTCAGCGGAAAATGGAGAAGCGATCGAAGGTGAATTTGTTTCTACTGAAAATGTGGAAATCACAGAAGTAAATGAACACGGAGAATTTACAGCGACTGATGAAAATGGAAGTTTCTTGATTCAGCCGCAAGATGAAGACCTTTTAAAAGTCGGAGAATCCTACGAAGTTGTTCAAGGTGTCGTTGATTACAGCTATGGCAACTATAAGCTTCTTCCTCGTTCTGGGGATGATGTTATTGATGTTGTTTTCTCTGTGAAAGCAAACCCTGCATCTGGCTCCGTCTTTGAAGGTACACAAGTAAAATTAAAGACTTACGAAGAAGGCGCGGAAATCTATTATAATATCGACGGTTCAGAGCCTACTACTGATAGTATGCTTTATGACGAAGCGATCGAAATTACAGAAGATACGACAATCAAAGCAGTTGCTGCCCGTGAAAGCGGCGAAACTAGTGAAGTCGCTACATTTGATTACACGATTTTGAAGCCTGCGGATGAAGTAGATATCCATGACATCCAGGGTGCTGGTCACACTTCCCCTTATGAAGGCAATGCGGTTTCCGGTGTCGAAGGTGTCGTAACAAAGCTTGATGGTAGCAAGGGTTTTTACATGCAAAGCCTGAACCCTGATGATGATATTGCTACATCCGAAGGTATTTATGTTTATCAGCGCAGTCATGCCGTTGAAGTAGGCGACTTGGTTGCGGTTGATGGAACTGTGAAAGAATGGCGTGAAGATGGTTATTCCTATGCAAATGACTTATTGACTACTCAAATCACAGGCTCCGGGGTGACAGTAGTAGAATCTGATGTAGAACTTCCTGATCCGGTTGTAATCGGTGAATATCGTATCCAGCCTACGGAAGTTATCGAAGATGATGAAATGACATCCTTCGACCCGGCAGCAGATGGCCTTGATTTTTATGAAAGTCTGGAAGGTATGCAAATCCAGTTAAATGATGCTTCTGTAACTGGTCCGATCAAATATGATGAACTTCCAGTATTAGTCGAAACTAGTGAAGATCAACTTCGTACAGATGCTGGAGGATTATTGATTTCACCAGATGACTATAATCCGGAGCGTATGCTAATTGATGTGGATGGAATTGATTTGACAGCTAAGACTGGCGACTATTTTGTTGAACCAATTACAGGTGTTGTAAGTTATGACTACAGTAACTTCAAAATCCGTCCGACAGGTGGTTTCCCTGAAATCCAGAATGGCGGTACCGAGCCTGATAGTACTGAGCTCAAGGGCTTGAAGCCGAAGTTGACTGTAGCAAGCTATAACGTAGAGAATTTCCACGCTGGTACAGACCAGGAAAAAGTGCAACGTATTGCTGAAACCATGGTAGAAAACTTAAACGCTCCAGACATTATCGGTCTTGTCGAAGTACAGGATAACAATGGTCCTGAAGACGACGGTACTGTGGATGCTACGGAAAGCTATCAAACGTTGATTGAAGCAATTGAAGCGGCTGGCGGGCCAAGCTACGAGTTTTCTGATATTGCTCCAGAAGACAAAGAAGATGGCGGTCAGCCAGGAGGGAATATCCGTGTCGGTTTCCTTTATAACCCTGACCGTGTATCGATGACAGACAAGCCGGCTGGCGATGCGACAACTTCAGTTGATGTAGATGATAGCGGTTTGACTTTGAATCCAGGGCGCATCGATCCGACAAATGATGCATTCTATGATTCTCGTAAAGTTCTTGCCGGAGAATTTATGTTCAATGGCGAAAAAGTGACGGTTATCGCAAATCACTTCAATTCTAAAGGTGGCGACGGAGCATTATTCGGTGCTGAGCATCCAGTTGTACTTGGAAGTGAAGAGCAGCGTTTGCAGCAGGCAGAGGTTGTTAACGGATTTGTGCAAGATATTAAGGCAGAAGATCCTGATGCTAACGTGGTGGTATTAGGGGACTTGAATGACTTTGAATTCTCAGCACCAGTTCAAACGTTAAAAGGTGATATCCTTACCAACATGATCGAAGAGCTTCCGCGGGAAGAGCGTTACACGTATATCTACCAAGGAAACTCTCAAGTGTTGGATCATATCCTTGTCAGTAACAACTTGGCACATCGCACCAAAGCCGACATCGTGAATATCAACTCTGACTTTTCAGTCGAAGATGGGCGTGCAAGCGATCACGACCCAGTTGTGGTCCAAATTCATCCAAAGAAAACGGTTGAAAAAGGTGAGAAACCTGGCAAGGGGAAAGACAAAGAGTATGAGTTAAACTTGATGCACACGAATGATACACATGGAAACCTGGATGAAATTGCAAAAACAGCAACAGCTATCGAGAAATATCGTAGCGAGAATCCAGAATCCCTATTGTTGAGTGCAGGAGATGTATTCTCCGGTACCCTATACTTTAATGAATTCCTTGGACAAGCAGACCTGGAGTTCATGAACTACTTTGGTTATGACGCTATGACTTTCGGTAACCATGAATTCGATCTCGGTTCTAACGAAGAAGGTCACCAGGCGCTGGCTGACTTTGTGGAAAATGCTGAATTTCCATTCGTGGCTGCAAATACAGATTTCTCTAGCGATGCTTTGTTCGATGGTATGTTTTATGAAGACAAAGTAACGCATAAAGCAGAAGACGGAAATATCTACGGCGGCATTATCAAATGGGTGGAAGGAGAAAAGGTTGGTATTTTCGGTTTGACGACAGAAGAAACTACTGACATTTCCAGTCCAGAAGATGTAGCGTTTGAAGACTATATCGTAGAAGCAGAAAAAATGGTAGATGCTTTTGAAGACAAAGGCGTCAACAAAATCGTTGCACTGACGCACCTTGGTTTGGATGACAATGTGGATTACGACAATGATCTTACTTTAGCTGAAACAGTGGATGGCATCGATGTAATTGTTGGCGGCCATACACATAGCGAACTGATCGAACCCCGCTATGTTGGAGCTGGAGAAGAGCCGACGGTTATTGTCCAGACTGGTGAATACAATGATAACCTTGGTACACTCGACGTAACTTTTGATAAAAAAGGTAAAGTACTAAGCTATGAAGGTGAATTGGTTGCTATCGGTGATTTAGAAGAAGACCCAGAGGTAAAAGAAATGCTTGCGCCATACGCTGAGCAAGTGGAAGCTGTGAAGAATGAATCTATCGGCGCTACAGCTGAGGTTTACTTGAACGGGGAACGTGAATCTGTCCGTACACAAGAGACAAACCTTGGTAACTTAATTGCAGACGGGATGCTTGCCAAAGCAAAATCCGTTAATCCGGAAACAGCAATCGCTGTAACCAACGGTGGGGGCATTCGTACTTCCATCGACACAGGTGAAATCACGGTTGGTGAAGTATTGACAGTAATGCCATTCGGGAACTCACTAGCGATTATGAACCTGACTGGAGTGGAAATTGTTGAAGCACTGGAGCACAGTGTCAGCCAGGCGCCAAACACAAGCGGAGGATTCCTTCAGGTTGCCGGTATGCAGTTTGAATACGATAGCAGCCAGCCTGCAGGCGAGCGAGTCGTAAATGTAGAAATCGAACAGGAAGACGGGTCGTATGTACCGTTGAACGAAGAAGAATACTACTACGTTGCTACTAATGGCTTTACTGCCAAAGGCGGCGATGGATATGATGTTTTTGCACAGGCTTTTGAAGAAAAACGTGTCAGTGAACCTGGTTTTATCGACTATGAAATGTTCATTGATCATGTTACTTCATTAGAAACAGTTGCTCCTGAAGTAGAAGGACGCATTGTTGACGTTAACCAATAATTGAGGAAAAAAAGCTGAGCGCTTTCAAAATAGGCGCTCGGCTTTTTTATGTAAATAAACGTGCGGTCTTTAGCTGCAATTGTGCTAGTGGAAGGTATAATTGTGCAACTTACTTAGATAAGTGTGCAAGTTATACCACTAAACGTGCATCCTCGTTTAATCCTCCCTTAAAATATACTTTATATTTCTTCCTTGGCCGGATGATTCATAGTTCTGCAACATACGAAGGACGACAAAACGTGATGGGACTTCTAAAAAGGCACAAGCTTCTCTATTCGATATGGTAGAAGCGATTAATAAGGCATATTCAGAAAGTGCTTGATTGTGTGCTGTATCTGATTTAAAAGTACATCGGGGACAGTACCATTTGCCATATTCGCGTTTCATTGCGAGGATATTACATTTCGGGCAGGCGACACCGCTCAATAATTCGGAAGGGGCTATATCATAGCGTTGCAAGATGTTTTGGCCAGGTTCCTGGTGTGCAGTTAATAAAGTTTGTGAGATGACTTCTAAAGGCAGAGGAGGCTTATCCTTATGCTTTTCTAATAACTCGTGTATACGGTAAGGAAGATAGGCACGATTAACAATTTTATTGATATTGGAGGGTTGGTCGTTAGTGGATTTAATTACAGAGCGATCATTCGCCATTACTATTAAGGCTTCTATATCCATGGATATATCTAGGTGATGATAAAGCCAGTTACTCAATTGATACTGTTGCCGTTTTACTTGCAATAGCGGATCGGAAAATGCTTCTTCTATATTTTCTTTTTTTCGAATTACCTGGTGGAATAAACCATCAAACGTTACAGTACCGGAATAATTCTTAACTTCTAAAATGATAGCGAGATTTGGAGTTAGCAGTAGAATGTCTATTTGGAAGTAACGCTGGCCATCGTGTAGACGCAGGTTGTGGAAGATCAGCGTATCAGATTGGAGAAAAGATAAGGGAAATTCGAGGGATTTTTCACCATTATAGCCTGCTTCATAACGTTTAAGCTGATCCGTAATTGAAGTCATTTTTGGATGATGGATCGGAAGTCTTTGAGTAAGCGCGCGGAGCTTCTTGATTTCTTCAGGGAGCTTTCGGGGTTTAATGATCAATACATCACTTCCTAAATGAAGGGAAACGTGCGTTTCCTTTCTATTTTTGTTTTATTATACCTGCTTAAGAGATCGATGGGTAGATTTAAATGTGCTTTTTTTTATGTAATCGTGCAAGTTGGCGAAGTAAATGTGCGAGCTATGCTAATAATCGTGCGCCAAGAACACTTAATCGTGCAACCTCGACCTATACACATAAAAAATACCGCAGAAGCATTGCTTCTGCGGTATTTTAATAGGAGTCCAAGCTTTCTTTCAATAGGTTCCAGAACTTTTCCTGATCGATGTTATGTGCGAAATGAACATTCGGCTCTTTGCCTGTTACCCCTAATAAATCCACGCACGTCATGCCGTAGGAGTATTCCCCTTTTGTTTCGATATCGACATGGACATGTTTGAAATCAAAAATCGAAGGGTTGATCAGGTAAGCGACTGTACAGGCATCATGGATAGGAGCACCATCAAAGCCGAAGTACTCTTGATATGTATGTTTGAAAAAATCAAGCAGCTCAACTACGGTATCGGCGACTGGATTTTTAATCGCAGCCAGGTCATCGATGATACTGGTAGTTGCCTGCGCCTGGTGGGTAATGTCCAGCCCGAACATGGTTAGCGGTACACCACTTTCAAAAACCACTTTAGCTGCTTCTGCGTCAACATAGATATTGAATTCAGCTGCAGGTGTCCAGTTGCCGTATGTGCCGCCGCCCATCAAAACGATTTCCTTGATTTTAGGAAGGATAGCAGGCTCTTTTAACATCGCCAGCGCGATATTGGTGAGAGGTCCGGTTGGGACTAGTGTTATTGGCTTATCTGATGTAAGTATTTTATCAATGATCAAGTCGGCTGCGTGGATTTTTTCTATAGTTTTAGTCGGGTGGTCTGGAAATTGAGGGCCGTCAAGGCCGCTATCTCCATGTATCTCTTCGGCAATTTCACTCCTTTTTACTAATGGCCGGTTCGCTCCCTTGGCAAGCGGTACATGCTTTAAATCTATCAAATCACAAATACGCTGGGCGTTGAGCGTAGTCTTATCTACGGATACATTTCCTGCTACGGTGGTGATTGCTTCGATGTTTAAATTAGCGTTTGAAGCGGCCATGATGATAGCGATCGCATCATCATGCCCTGGGTCACAATCTAAAATGACATTTGTTTGATTGGTCATCATAGGACCTCCTTTTCTATCAATTATAAAGAAAAGTGTCGAAGATTGAAATTTTCCTTCAGAAATGAATAGCTTTTATTGTTTTTTTATAGGTAAAAAAATAATTTTACAACGATATATAATTGATATTTTTCTATTATCCCGCTTAGCCAAACTGCTGGAGTAAGGAATAAGATATAGCTATATTCCATGAAGGGGGTACATGCTATGTATGAAGATTTAAAGGAAGAAATCCGCCAGGAGGAACTACGTGAAATAATGGATGAGTATACAACGACTTGCTGGAGGTGCGAGGAAAAAGTAGATCAATCAGAAATTGTGACTGTAACCGATGGCAGAACGTATTGGAAAGAATTATGCCCGGATTGTTTTGAGTTCCATCAGACAAAAAGGTAACAGCTGAGAGAACTAGTAAACTGGATGCCAGATTCTAAATATACACATAAATTTACAAAAAACTACAGAAATTCCTCTTAATTTATGGTATTATTCTAGTTATCGACAAACGGGAATGGATAGATTAGGAGGGATAGTAGTTGGAAGAACAGAAGAAACTGACGGAAATGCTGCAGAATTTGATTCAGAAAACGGAAACGAAAGAAATCGAGTCTTCAGAAGAAATGATTAAACAAATTGTCGCTAAGCTTGAAGGGTATCAATATCAACATTAAGCTATTCATGGCATTCAACAATAGATATTCAAAAGTCCGCCGCTTGGGAAGTTACTCCCAAGTGACGGACTTTTTTGGTTGAGCGTGCTGCATTTTATTATAAGGTAAGAAAGTGTAAAAGTTTGAACATTTCTGCGAAGTATTTGCTAGCTTCAACGCCCTGAAAGACACTCGCGTCATAAGCAACCCGTCTTGTGGAAGGAAAGGACGCCTTCCTCCAGCCGTTTTGCTTATGCGTATCGTGTCTTTCAGGGCGTTTGCGCTTTTCTTATAAAAACAATAATGCAAGCGAAATCGGTACTGCGCTCCAGAACAGGATAATGACGCAGAATCCCATAATATCTTTTACTTTCAACCCTGCTATTGCAAGCAATGGTAATGCCCAGAATGGCTGGATCATATTGGTCCAGGCGTCTCCCCAGGCAACTGCCATCGCAGTCTTAGCCGTCCCTACACCAAGTTCCATGGCTCCAGGAACCATAATTGGTGCCTGTACGGCCCACTGACCGCCTCCTGATGGTACGAAGAAGTTGACGATCCCCGCACTTAGGAACGTGAATAATGGGAAGGTGAATTCAGTGGAAATGCTAACAAACCACCTTGACATTTCTTCAGATAGACCGGATGCTACCATCATTCCCATGATACCAGCGTAGAAAGGGAACTGGATGATGATACCCCCTGCATTTTTTACCCCATCTGTCACCGTGTTTAAAAAGCGTCTTGGGGTTTTATGAAAAATGATTCCTAAAAATAAGAAAATGAAGTTGACGATATTGATATTCAAATCGAGACCATTTTGTTTAAAATGATAAATAATGAAAACTAAACCTAATATCCCGATCAACATGGAAAGAATCATACTGTTTTCCAAGCGCTCTGCCGGTGTCATGTCAGCTGCAGCAGTTGCGGCAAGTTCCTCTTCGGCTGATTCGTTTTCCAAAAAGTGCAGATTGTTTTTACTTAAATCCCCGCTTGTTTTCAACATCCATAAATTCAGTAAAGGTAAAGAAACCAGCAACGCTAGTACAATGGCTATGTTCAAACCGCTGAACAGCGTTTCTGTAACAGGGATGCTTCCGATACTATCAACTAAAAAATGATCTTCAGTGGCAATGGTTAATGGAATCGATCCAGACAAGCCGCCATGCCAGACAATAAATCCGCCGTAGGCACTGGCCATTAATAACCGGTAATCGACATTTGGTACCCTTTTTGCCACATGAACGGCAAGCAAGGCCCCGACTACCAGCCCGAAACCGTAATTGATCAAACAAGCGATAGCGGTCACGAAAGTTACGAGCATGATCGCTTTCCCAGGTGTATCAGCAAGTCGGCTTAGTTTTGACAAAAGTGATTTGACGACAGGAGTGTTAGCTAATATGTAGCCTGTAACGACAATCAGCGACATTTGCATGGCGAATGCCAGAAGATTCCAGAATCCATCTCCCCAGTATTGCACCATTTCCCCTGGAGAGCTGCCTGTAATTCCTATCCCCAAAACCAAAACTACGAGTGTCAAAATGATCGCAAACAAAAATGCGTCCGGCAGGTAGCGCTGGACCAGACGATCAAAAAATGATGTGATACCTTTTAACATAATATTCCTCCTCAGCTATGTAATCGTTTACAAAAAATCTGCTTCCTTCTCATTCATTATTATTGGACTAGTATGTTGGTTATTCGGATTAGAAGGAAAATTCAGACTAATACTAGTTTCTTAAAAATGGAGTACAATTGCAAGGGGTTTATCACTTAAAACAGGTGTAATTGTGGTGATGGATACATCAAAAAAGAGCAGACCCATGGGCCTGCTCTTAGATTTCTATCATGAAATTTCTTCGGCTGCCTTATGTTCCGTAATGCCATGTTTCTTTTCAGATTCGGCAATTACCACAGCACATGCGGCATCCCCATAAACATTGACAGCTGTACGCGTCATATCCAGGAGACGGTCAATACCTAAGATAAGCGCGATACCTTCTACTGGCAGGGCAACCTGGTTCAGTACCATGGCGAGCATGATCAGTCCGACACCTGGCACGCCGGCTGTACCGATACTTGCCAGAACAGCGACTACGACAATCATGATTAACTGGCTGAATGCCAGGTCGGTCCCATAGACTTGTGCGATGAAAATAGTTGCGACCCCTTGCATGATGGCTGTACCATCCATGTTGATGGTTGCTCCTAAAGGCTGAACGAAGCTGCTGATCGGTTTAGGAACATTCAGGTTTTCCTGTGCCGTTTTCATGGATACCGGCAGCGTCGAGCTACTGCTTGATGTACTGAATGCTACCGTGGCAGCAGGGAAAAAACCTTTGAAGAAGTGAACCGGATTCATCTTTCCTAAGAAAGAAACAGCCGAACCATAAACAGCAAATAAATGGATGAATAATGCCGCTATGACAACCAGCATGTAGGCAATCATTGCCATCATGCCATCAATCCCCATCGTTCCGATTGCTGAAGCCAGCAACCCGAATGCACCATAAGGAGCAAATCGCATAATCAAATTGACGAGGAACATCATGATTTCGTTCCCTTGTTCGATGACTCTCATGACACTTTCTGTCTTTTTACCAAGCATGGCAAGTGCAAAACCGATGAAAACGGAGAACGCGATGATTTGCAGCATGTTGGCTTCTGTCATCGCTTGTATCGGATTGGTCGGAATGATATTGGTGAATGTTTCAACTACTGTAGGCGCTTTCTGACTTTCATACTCAGCTCCCCCGGTATCAAAATCGCCGCTTCCTGGCTGGAAGATGTAAGCAAGGGCGATTGCGATGGTGATGGCCAATGTCGTTGTACCGAGGAAAAAGGCGATCGTCTTTCCTCCGATTCGTCCCAGCTTTTTCGGATCACCTAATGCTGCCACCCCGAGTGTGATGGAAAAGAATACGATTGGTACGACAAGCATTTTGATCAGGTTGAGGAAAATCGTGCCCAACGGGCTGAAGATATAAGTATCTAATGTAGTGAATAGGTCAGGTGCAGTCATGTGCAAGACCAAACCTACGGCGGCACCAAGTAAGAGGCCGAGTAGAATCTTAGTTGTCAGTTTCATAGTGTTCCCTCCCATGTTATACGGTATATTTAGTTGTTGTGGGTAATAGAAGAAAATGGATAGTGGGTATTGCCTTTTTTGGGAATTTTCTGTCTAATAAAACAACTGCCAGATGGCTGGGTTGCTTTTCCCCTTTTATAAACTACCATAAAAAATAATACACGTAAAAACTTTAAAAGAATATAAAAATAATTTAATAGTTATGTAATGCATACGTAAAAAAACAGCTATTTAGAATGAAAAAATGTAAACAAATCCCGTTGAATCCAATATGTGGTGTACGGGTTGGTGATGGGATAAAAGAAGAAGGACTTGACGGTCATCTCAAAGAAATATCTGCTCCTAATCACATTTATTGAGAGTTTTTGATATGATGATGAATCATTTTCTCTTGCAGGGTAAAAATATCTTTAAATGACTTTGACTGGTTAACCATTTTTTGAGAACCAATTATTCCAGATAGACAGCTTTAAACGAAAACGATTATTCCTTGGTGCTATTACAAAATGTGATATTCTTCACTTCGTGAAGTTTAAAAAATCTTTAAAATGATACATATATATAGAAGATGTTTAAAACAGGGAGAATACAGGGATAGGTATATAGTAGTAAGATGAACAATTTATTAGTGGAAAGGATGTTGTTTAATGGATGCAAAAATGAAAGAACTGATCGAGGGTCTGAACGAGGACTTAGCACATGAATATGCAGCGTCAATTATGTACACGTACAATGCTGCTACCGTAGATGGTCTGTACTATTCTGTACTGAAGCCATTTTTCGAAGGAGAAATCGCTGATGAGCAGGGACATGCCCTTTACTTGTCCGAAAAAATCAAAACATTAGGTGGAACACCAACAACGAAGCCTGCAGAAGTTAAACAGTTAGAAAATGTAAAAGAAATGCTGCAAGAAGCACGTAAATCCGAGGAAGATACCATCAAGCGTTATGAAATTCGTAAGGAGCAAGCAGAAGAATTAGGTCTTACCGAACTTGTTGTCAAACTGGAAGACATGATTGCTGATGAAACACATCATATGGAAGAAATGGATCGTCTGTTAGCAGATCCACGCCTTCAATAAATGGTATAATGATTTTTGAGACGTCCAGTTTATGGGCGTCTCTTTTTTTAATCTTATTATAGGCAGTATCATCTGCTTTGATTGGATGATCTATTAGTAACAAATTATAAGAAAGGCGACGAAGTATGTTCAATTTGTTAATTATTTTACATGATTGAGCTGTAATAGTGGGATAGAATAATGGGGGAACTTTCTGAAAATTAATGTTGTATTTCATAAAGTGGCGTGATATGATTTGATTAATGATTTTGTGCAAACGTATTCACAAAAATCGCGAAACCATTGCTCTATGATTTGATTGCGTGCAATCACAGCTGTTTGTATTTTCTTACATATCTTAATGCAAACGTATGCGCTAACGGTTAAATCTATTAATCTAGCGGGACAGGCGTATTTTTGTGAATGATGGAAGCGCATTCATTCAATCCTATTCCAACTTAAGGAGTGTTTTACATGAAGAAGAAAAAGTTGTATGGCGTAGCTTCTGCTCTGTTGGCTTCCAGTATCGCATTGGCTGGCTGTTCATTTGGTGCAGGGTCAGATTCTGGTTCGGACGAGGGATCTGGAGATCAAGTAACCGTAGATATTTTCCAGTTTAAAGTAGAATTCAAAGATCAGTTTGAAGCGCTGACAAAGAAATATGAGGAAGAAAACCCCAATGTTAATATCAATGTAAAAACTGTCGGTGGGGGAAATGATTACGGGTCTTCCTTGAAGACTTCATTCTCCTCTGGAGAAGAACCTGACATTTTTAACATCGGAGGTCCATCCGACGTGGAAACTTATGAAAAATACTTAGCAGACATGTCGGATACAGAAGCTGCTAAAGCAGCTTTAGAAGGTACACTTACGAGCGTGAACAAAAATGATGAAACCCTTGGCCTGCCTTTCAACCAGGAAGGATACGGGATCCTCTACAACAAGAAAATTTTTGAAGAAGCAGGCATCAACCCTGATGACATCAAAACACATGAGGATTTAGTGAAGGCAACAGAAAAATTGGACAGCAAAAAAGAAGACCTCGGAATTCAGGCGCCATTTGCACTGCCTGCGAAAGAAACTTGGGTAATCGGAAATCATCTGGCTAATACATTCCTTGCTGATGAATTCAATCATGATGTAATGGAAGCATATCAGGCGGATACAGTTGAATTCGCCATGGGAGATCAGATGAAACGGTTCCTGGATCTACAAAATGAATATTCCGTACAGCCTACTTTGAGTCTCGATTATTCTCAACAGGTGGAAGAATTGTTCTCTTTAGGTGAAGTAGCTATGATTCAACAAGGGAATTGGGTATACAACACCATTCTTCAAATGGATGAAGAGATGGCCAAGAATAATGTAGGTCTTTTGCCGATTCCGGTTGAAGGCTATGAAGGAAGTATCCCTGTAGGCGTTCCGATGTACTGGGCTGTCAACAAACAATCAGAAGATGAAGTAGTCAAAGAAAGTAAAGAATTCTTAGACTGGATGTATACTTCTGAAGAAGGTAAGAAATTCGTTACAGAAGAATTTAAATTCATCCCTGCATACGAAGGTTATGAAGATCAAAAGATTGCGGATCCAATTTCTAAAGAAATCTATGAATATGCAGCTGCTGGAGACACGTTAGGATGGGTATTCCTTGGAGCACCAACGAATTGGACAGAAGGAAGTCTTGCGGTCAACATGCAGCAGTATCTAAGTGGAGATATCACATGGGAACAAGTAGAAGAAAATGCTCGAAAAGATTGGGAAAACTCACGTCAATAAATAAGTGAAATTTACTGACATAGACAAGCTGTTTTCAGTTTTCTCTTGTCGATCATAATTGAAAATATCTCTCCTGTCAGGTGATTATTGAAACTAATGCCTGATAGTTGAGATGTTTTCATTTATACATCAGAAGCAAACCACAAAACGATAGCAAAAGGGGTTATCGTGCTCAGAATTGGAGGAGAAACAGATGCAAAACCGCAGCCCTGCCTTTTGGCTTTTTCTTACACCGGTTATTTTAGCATTGGGGATAGTAGTGGTCATTCCGTTTTTGTATGGGCTTGTTTATTCGTTTACCGATTGGAACGGCCTTGCAGCGACGGAGTTTATCGGCTTTGAACACTACATCAACTTGTTCCAGGAAAAAGAGTTTATGAATTCGATCTGGTTTACACTTAAGTTTGCAGTAGCATCCGTATTGCTATTAAACTTTTTCGGTCTTGCACTTGCCTTGATTGTCACACGTAATATTAAAACCAACAACTTGCTAAGGACAGTATTTTTCATGCCGAACCTGATTGGCGGTCTGATTCTCGGTTTTATCTGGCAGTTTATTTTTGTCAGTGTGTTCGGTGATATCGGAGAGTTGCTAGGGGTTGAATCCATGCAAGGCTGGCTGTCGACCACAGAGACCGGGTTTTGGGGCTTAGTCATACTGACATCCTGGCAGATGGCCGGATATATCATGATCATTTATATCGCGTACTTAGAGAACATTCCTAAAGAATTGATTGAAGCGGCTAAAATTGATGGAGCGAGCAGCTTTCAGCGTTTCAAAAATATTACTTTCCCACTTGTGGCGCCTGCTTTCACCATCAGTATGTTCTTGACACTTTCCACGTCCTTCAAAATTTATGATCAGAACTTATCACTGACAAACGGGGGACCTTATAACTCCACACAGATGGTGGCGATGGAAATCGTGCGGACAGCTTTCTCAGATAATCAAATGTCCTATGCACAGGCAAAGGCTGTCATTTTCTTCCTGATTGTCGCTGTCGTTGCGCTGACACAGGTATACTATAATAAGAAACGAGAGGTTGAGATGTAATGAAAAATCAAGAAAAGAAAAGCTTATTCTCAATCGAAATTCTCGGAATTATTCTGGGGTTTTTATGGATCGCACCTTTTTATTTAATGATTGTCAATGCATTTAAAACGAAACGGGATATATTCAGCGGGGTTCTCGGGTTCCCGGCAGAATGGGAATTTGATAACTTTGTCCAGGCATTCATTGATCTCGCATTTTTAAAATCGCTATTCAACTCTGTTTTGATTACGGGGCTTAGTGTCGGAATCATCGTTATTTTTTCTTCAATGGCTGGTTACGCACTTGCTCGTAATAAGAGCAAACTCAGTGGAGTAATGTT
This sequence comes from Thalassobacillus cyri, assembly GCF_900107755.1. GTDB lineage: Bacteria > Bacillota > Bacilli > Bacillales > Halobacillaceae > Thalassobacillus > Thalassobacillus cyri. The sequence continues at coordinate 162,985 of NZ_FNQR01000004.1, forward strand.
CTTTGTGTTCGTAGCGGCAATGCTGATTCCATTCCAATCGGTTATGATTCCGCTAATTTCTATTTTCGGACAGGCAGACATGTTGAATGCGGCTGGACTGATTTTCATGTATCTGGGATTCGGCTGCAGCTTATCTATTTTCCTATATCACGGAGCAATGACTGGTGTTTCCAAATCATTAGATGAAGCAGCAATCATCGATGGAGCCAGCCGCTTCCAGCTATTCTGGAAAATTATATTCCCTTTATTGAAGCCAATATCTGTAACAGTGGCAATCCTGAACGTCATCTGGATTTGGAATGACTACCTATTGCCATCGCTTGTCTTAAGCGAAGCCAATGCGACGATCCCATTGAAAATGTTCTATTTCTTTGGACAATATACCAAGCAGTGGCATTTGGCGTTGGCAGGTTTGACAATTGCCATCATCCCGGTCATTATTGGGTACTTCTTCGCACAGAAGCAGATTATCAATGGGGTTTCTGAAGGCGCGGTAAAATAATTGTTAGGAGTGGGTCGAGGTGTCAGTTACAATTAAAGATGTAGCCAAACAGGCGAATGTGGCGCCATCCACGGTATCGCGTGTCCTATCGGATAGCCCGAGAATCAGTGAGAAGACGAAGCGTAAAGTGCGTAAGGTAATGGACGACATGGGATATCACCTGAATTTCAGTGGTCGTGTGCTTGTACAGCAATCGACGCAGACAATTGGAATTGTGATGAAAAGGTCCTCCAGCCACTCGTTCGATAATCCCTTTTTCTCTGAGTTATTGCGGGGTATAAGCGCTTCCTGTCATAAACATGATTATAGTATCAATATCACCACAGGTGATTCCGAGGAAGCGATATTCCATGATGTGGTTAAAATGGTGCAGGGAAAGCGTGTCGATGGTGTGATTGTTTTGTACTCCAAGGAAGAGGATAAGGTGGTTCCTTACTTGCGGGAAAGGGATTTCCCGTTTGTCATGATCGGGAAGCCACCAGCAGATGCCAACGATATTACTTATGTCGATAACGATAACATACTGGCTGCGAAAGAAGTGGCAGAGTTTCTAATCAGACTTGGTCATAATAGGATCGGCTATATCGGCGGCGATTCCCATTTTGAAGTGACTACTGCCCGTTTGGCTGGATTCAAACAGGCAATCGCAGAGCATCATATCGAGCTTCCAGAAGCTATGTTTAAAAATATTCAATTAGATAGCGGTGACGCAAAGAAAATTGTTTCTGAACTGTTAGAGGTAGATAATCCTCCGACAGCATTGATTGTTACCGATGATTTCAATGCGTTATCTGTCATGCTTGCATTGCAGGAACAAAATGTACGTATTCCGGAGGAAATGAGTATTCTTTCTTTTAATAATACGATTATCTCAAGACTGGCCAATCCTCCATTGACGACAGTGGATACACAGTCTTATCAGCTTGGTTATGAATCTGCGGATTGTCTGGTCGAACTACTCGGTGGGGGCGAAGTGTTCAAAAAAAGCGTCATCGTACCGACAGTTATCGTGGAAAGGGATTCTTGCATAGCTAAAAAAGCTATGTCAGATGAAAAGTAAGTCCGTGATTTTGTATTAAATAGTGCAAACGTTTGCCATCTATATATTAAAGGAGATGTAGTCATGAAAGTCTTAGTATGGAATGAATACCGTCACGAACAAGAAAATCAAGTGGTTTCTGATATCTATCCCGAGGGGATTCATGGGGCCATTGCCGGATTTTTAAAGGAGGAAGGCCACGATGTGAAAACGGCAATCCTCGATGAAGAAGAACATGGATTGACCGATGAGGTGCTGGCTGAGACCGACGTTTTGGTTTGGTGGGGACATAAAGCTCATGACGAAGTAAAAGACGAAATCGCAGAAAAAGTGAAGCAGCGTGTATTAGAAGGAATGGGGCTTGTTGTCCTTCACTCGGCTCACTTTTCCAAAGTATTCAAGAAATTGATGGGTACGACCTGCGATTTGAAGTGGCGTGAAGCCGATGAAAAAGAGCGCTTATGGGTTGTGGAGCCAAGTCATCCGATCACAGAAGGACTTGGAGAGTATATCGAACTGGAAAAAGAAGAAATGTACGGGGAACATTTTGACATTCCTGCACCAGATGAACTATTGTTTGTCAGCTGGTTTGAAGGTGGAGAAGTATTCCGAAGCGGAGCCACCTTCCGTCGTGGCCGCGGTAAGATTTTCTACTTCCGTCCTGGTCATGAAACTTATCCGACTTACCATAACCAGGAAATCCAAAAGGTCATTCAAAATGGCGTAAAGTGGGTCAAGAATGAAGGAACTCCAAAACACGTATATGGCAATGCAAAACCATTAGAAACGATATCCGAAAAATAAAAATCAGGGGAGGACTATGCAGATGGAAAAGTTAAAAGTAGCTATTATCGGTTGTGGAAGTATCGCGCAAAATCGTCACTTACTTGAGTTTGAAGCAAATGAACAAATAGATATTACCGCAGTCTGCGACATTGTTGAGGAACGGGCAATGGTAACGGGAGAGGCATTCGGCGCCCAATCTTATACCAGTTATGAAGACCTTCTGGAAAAAGAGGACATCGATGCTGTCAGCGTCTGCCTGCCGAACTATTTACATGCTCCCGTATCGATTACTGCTTTGAATGCGGGCTGTCATGTACTTTGCGAAAAGCCGATGGCGACTTCCCGGGAAGAAGCAGAAAATATGATCGAAGCTGCTGAACGTAACGGCAAGAAATTGATGATTGCTCACAACCAGCGGTTCGTTTCTTCTCATGAACGGGCGCGTAATCTAATCGAAGCAGGTGAAGCAGGAAAGATTTATAGCTTCCGTACGACGTTCGGCCATGGTGGTCCTGAGGGCTGGAGTGTCGATGGTGCTGATAGCTGGTTCTTTAAGAAAAATGAAGCCTTCATTGGGGCTATGGGCGATCTGGGTGTACATAAAGCGGATCTGTTGCGCCACTTATTAGGGGAAGAGTTTGTCGAGGTGGCTGGATTCGTCGAAAATAATGCGAAAGATAATGTCACTGTTGATGATAATGCCGTCTGCATTTTACGAAGCGAGTCCGGCATTGTGGGGACTCTGACAGCTAGCTGGGCATACAACGCAAAGGAAGACAACTCCACTGTCATCTATGGAGAAAAAGCGACACTTCGACTGGAAGACGACCCTGATTATTCCCTTATTGTCCAATATACCAATGGGGAAGTAGTCAAATATGAGCTTGGCCAAATTCAGTCAAATGATGAAGGAGGGCAAACCAATACAGGTGTCATCGATCATTTTGTCGACAGTATCGTCCAAGATAAAAAGCCATTGATTGATGGTGAGGAAGGAAAACGTTCCTTAGAGGTCATCCTTGCAGCCGTGGAGTCTGGAGAAACCAAACAAATCACCAGGTTAGCGAAGTGATTAATGATGCCAAAGCTGCGTATGGGAATCATCGGAGTCGGAGGGATTGCTACACAACGACATATCCCGGCCTATCAATCACTCTCTGATCAAGTAGAAGTAACGGCAATACAGGACGTCAACGGGAAACGCGCCAAGCAAGTGGCAGAGCAATTTGATATCCCGCATGTGTTTGAAGACTATGGCATGCTTTTTGAACATGTCGATGCCGTAACTATCTGTACTCCAAACAAATTCCACGCCGAAATGTCAATTGCGGCTCTGGAAGCGGGGGTACATGTTATTTGCGAAAAGCCGATGGCGATGTCAACAGAAGAAGGAAAAGCTATGGTGAAAGCAGCCAAGAAAAACGACCGGCTATTGTCGATTGCTTACCATTATCGCTATACACCGGAAGCTCAGCTGGCCAAGACCCTCATCACCAATGGAGAAATCGGGGATCCTTTAGTCACACGTGTGCAGGCGTTACGAAGGCGCAAAGTACCGGGCTGGGGCGTTTTTACAAATAAAGAATTACAGGGAGGCGGCAGTCTGATCGACTTTGGCTGTCATCTACTCGACCTGTCGCTTTGGCTGCTTGATGATCCAAAACCTGTGGAAGTGATGGGAAGAACGTATGACCGGCTGAGCAAAATCCCGGGCCAGGTCAATGACTGGGGACCGTTCGACCATGAAACCTTCAATGTCGACGATCATGTGACAAGCTACATTACCTTTGAAAATGGGATGTCGATGCAGTTCGAAACCTCATGGGCTGCCAACATAAAAGAAGATAAGACATCACTCAGTATTTCCGGGGTCGATGGCGGGCTCGATGTCTATCCCTTCGAGCTCTATCAGGCAAAGTACGGCGCTGTGTGGGACAGCAAAGTTAAACTTCCAAAAGAAGAACTCAGTCCGGGAGTTTTGCAGGCGAAAAACTTTGTCGATAGCTGTTTAGGCGACGCACAATTAGTTGTCGAACCGGAACAAGCTTTGAAAGTTACCGAATTGATGGAAGCTATTTATTTAAGCAGTGAAACAGGTTCAAGCATCAAATTAGTTTAAAGGATAGGGGAGAAGCGAAATGAAATTAGGTGTGTTTACCGTTTTGTTTTCAGATATGGCGTTTGAAGATATGCTCGATCATGTACAGAATGCTGGATTAAAAGCAGTTGAAATAGGGACTGGCGGTTATCCAGGCAATGCTCACTGTGGTGTCGATGAGTTGCTTGCAAGCGAAGAGAAACGGGAAGAATACTTGGAGAAAGTGCATGCCCGCGGGTTGACAATCAGCGCCTTTAGCTGCCATGGAAATCCATTGTCACCAGATGAAGACTTTGCAAAAGAATCCCATGAGATTTTTGTAAAAACCGTAAAGCTGGCTCAACTTCTCAATGTACCCGTCGTCAATACATTTTCCGGAACACCGGGCGGGGCAGAAGGGGACAAGACACCTAACTGGCCGGTAACACCATGGCCGGGAGAGTATTCGGATGTACTAGAATGGCAGTGGAAGGAAAAGTTGATTCCCTATTGGAAAGAACAAGGGAAATTTGCTGAAAATCATGGCGTGAAAATAGGCTTAGAACTGCATGCCGGCTTCCTTGTTCATACGCCGTATACCATGCTTAAGCTGCGTGAGGAAACATGTGAGGCGGTTGGAGCTAACCTGGACCCTAGTCACCTGTGGTGGCAGGGAATCGATCCAGTCGCAGCGATCAAAATTTTGGGAAGAGCTGGCGCCATTCACCATTTTCACGCGAAAGATACTTATATCGACCAGGAAAACGTTGACATGTACGGCCTTACGGATATGCAGCCATATGGAGAAGTTCAGACAAGAGCGTGGAGTTTCCGATCGGTCGGTTATGGACACGGTATCCAGGAATGGTCTAATATTATAAGTGCCCTTCGAACATTTGGTTATGACCATGTCATCTCCATCGAACATGAGGATCCGATCATGTCGATCAGCGAAGGCTTCAATCAAGCAGTGAAAAATTTGAAAGCAGTCAATATCGAAGAACCCCCGGCAGATATGTGGTGGGCCTAAGGTTGATGACATGAAGGAGGGATCAAGGTGAAAAATACAGGTTTTATGGGCGGACTCTATGCAGTAAGTGAGTGGATCATGCGATTTTCACTCGTCAATTTACAGTGGGTCATTTTCAACTTGCCAATTGCCCTCCTTCTCATCAGCATGCTCTATATAGAAAATTCTGATCAGCTATTTTATTTGACAGTTCCGCTGGTAGTAATGCTGCCACCTTTATTTTTCCCTGCAACAACGGCCATGTTTGCCAAAGCGAGGGAATGGGTGCGTAAGGACGAAGAGGAAAGGGAACCCCGCAAATATGTGAGCTATTATAAAGAAAACTACCTGACCAGCTTGCTTGCAGGAATTGTGTTTGTCGCGTTGTGGGGCATACTGCTTGCTGATATTTATTATTTTTCCGGTAGAAATGAAGTGCTGATGAACTTATTTGTTGTGATGGGAATCCTGTTGTTCATTTTTACCTTGAATTTCTTTTCTGTCAGCGCCCATTATAATATGAAATTACGCGGCCTGTTGCGGCATTCTTTTTTTATAACGGTAGGTAGTCCGCTGTTGTTTCTCGCTGTCTCTATCAGCAGCGGAGTGGTTTTGTATATCAGTCTCTATATCTTTCCTATCATTATCCCGTTATTTAGTGGAAGCTTGCTTGCGTTCCTTTCTTTCTCTGCATTCTACCGAATATATTTAAAAATCATTGCTAAAAAGATTACTTAAGGAAAAACGCTTGAATCTGAAGACAGGTTTCAAGGTTTTTTTAAAACTGAAGGCATAAAACCTTTCTCAGTAATAGGGCCGTATAATGGAAGACTCGATTTCGAGATATTATAAGAGGGGAAGGGCGTTGGGGAACAACTCGCTTTCCGTGGGCGAGTGATGAGCCTCCTCGAGCTGACGCTCTGTGGGGTCTCGTTTCCCACAGGACTTTGAATTGTCATCCTTGAGAAACACCGCACGAAGAAATGCGTAGCATTTCGAGGAGTCTCGCCGTTCCCCTCACGTCCTTGCCATAGGAAGTTCTCGAAATCCCACTTGGGGTAAACGCCATGATGGTAGAAAGAAGCCTTAGTTCTATATACCTCCTTATAATCATGAACATGAAGATTTTAGTTAAACACACTTTTTCCTTTTGAAGGGTTCGTTTATTACTAAACTGGCTGGATGGGCAGGGAAACGGCGAGACTCTCGCGGGAGAAGGGGCTAGGCGAGATCCCACAGGGCTTTAGCCCGAGGAAGCTTGCCAGGTCCCCCGCAGGAAAGCGAGTCGTTTCCCGAACCATCCTATTCCTCTCATGGTTACGGACCCAAATATCTCGATACTGAGTGTTCAGCAAAAGGGAGCTTAACTGTAAAATCAATTCCTACACAACCTTCTTCGCTATAAGGGATGATCCTGGAATAATTTAACGTTATTGCTTTTCATTTATCTATTGAATTTTCTGAATTGTTAATATATAGTTGATTATAGCGACTAAGTATATTCCTCGGAAGGAATAGTTTTTTTATTATTAACATACCGACCGGTTAGTATTAAAGGTTCTGTTAGCAGATATCCGTGAAATGCGGATTTGCTTAATTTAGAAATGTAAGCGTTATCATTGAGGGGGGATGGATGACTATCCTTGATCACTTGTTCAGTTTAAAAGGAAAAACAGCGATCATTACGGGAGGAGGACGCGGGCTAGGCAAGCAAATAACCATGGCTTTCAGAGAGGCTGGTGCCAATGTAGTGATTTGTTCCCGAAAAATGGAGGCCTGTGAGCAAACGGTAAAGGAAATAGCTGAAAAAGGAGGAAGCGCTCTGGCGCTCACCTGTGATGTAACGAATCGCCGAACAGGTCGAGCGTGTAGTTGAAGAAACGATCGAAGCGTATGGAAAAATTGATATTGTTGTCAATAATAGCGGCGCGACCTGGGGGGCGCCTGTCTCTGATATGCCAATGGAAGCCTGGCACAAAGTATTGAACGTCAACGTCACCGGAACTTTTTTGATGTCTAAAGCAGCCGGACGCCATATGATCAGGCAAAAATCAGGAAAAATCATTAATATTGCCTCTGTTGCAGGATTGAAAGGGACCGATCCCCGGTTTATGGATACAATCGGCTATAACACAAGTAAAGGAGCGATTGTTACCTTCACAAAAGACCTGGCGGCAAAATGGGGTCCTGATAATGTTCATGTCAACGCTATTGCCCCTGGATTTTTTCCTACAAAAATGTCTAAAGGGCTGCTTGATCAAGGGAAGGAGATGGTTCTTGACCGGACGCCGCTCCGCCGTCTTGGAGGAGAAGAAGATTTGATGGGTGCTGCATTATTCTTAGCTTCAAGAGCATCTGACTATGTAACAGGAGAAATATTATCGGTAGATGGTGGTATGAACGCAGTTTAGGAGGGGTTGTGTGAGGTTTGGAGGGAAAAATGTACTGGTTACCGGAGGTGCCAGCGGAATTGGCCGTGCGGCTGCCATAAAAATGGCACAAGAAGGAGCCAGGGTTCTGGTTTGTGATCGTGACCAAGAGAAAGGTCAAGCTACCGTTCAAACTATTGAACAAAATGGTGGACTAGCAAGCTTTCAAGAAGTGGATGTTGCTATCGAAAAAAGTTTCAAGGAAGCCTTCCAATATGCTAAAGGTACGTTCGGTTCCCTGGATGTGTTATTCAATAATGCGGGTGTCGGAGGTAATGAAAAAAAGCTGCACGAAATAGAGGAGTCAGAATGGGATCAGATTGTTGATATTAACTTAAAAGGAATCTTTTTTGGCCTTAAACATGCAGCGCAAGTAATGATTGAACAAGAAAAGGGAGCGATTGTCAATACATCCAGTCTGTTAGGTTTCAAAGGGAAAAAGCGGACAGGTCCATACAACGCATCAAAAGGTGGGGTTATCACATTGACCAAAAATGCAGCGCTCGAATATGGACGATATGGAATACGAGTTAATGCTGTCGCCCCAGGAGTTATTGATACGCCAATTGTAGATAATTGGCGGGAAGATGAAAGAAAATGGAAGCTGATTGCCAGTGCCAATGCCCTCGGACGTCTTGGAAAACCAGAGGAAGTCGCAGAAGCTGTCTTGTTTCTGGCTTCCGACCAGGCTTCTTATATAACTGGAGAAACGTTATTGGTAGATGGTGGAGGATTGACATTTTAATATAGGGAGGAATCACGTAATGGAAAAAGTGTGGAAAAAGCATTACCCAGAACGTATTCAAAGTGAGGTGGAGATTCCTGACATTCCACTCACCGACTTTTTGGACAAGTCGATCGAGCAATTTCCTGACAACCCGGCGATATCTTTTTATGAAAAAGAAATCAGCTATAAGGAGTTAGGGCTCCAGGTGGAAGCTTTTGCATCTTCCCTACAGAACAATGGTGTAGAAAAAGGGGACAGAGTAGCAATCATGCTGCCGAACTGTCCGCATTATGCTATCAGTTATTATGGAGCATTGCGTGCTGGAGCTGTCGTCACGCAAGTCAATCCGATGCTGGTCGGCCGTGAACTCGAACACATCTTAACTGATTCAGGTGCCGAAACGATGGTCATTTATGCGCCTTTTGTACCTGTTTTAGAAAAAATCAAAGCCAACACAAAGCTGAAAAATGTAATTGTCGTAGAGTTTTCTCAAGCATACGAACCGGTCGGAAACGAAATTGAATTCACGACCTTTTTACAGACTGCTCCTGGACCACCAAAAAGTGTAAAGATTAATCCAAGTGAGGATCTTGCCGTGCTGCAATATACAGGAGGGACGACAGGAAGATCCAAGGGTGCCATGCTGACACACAGGAATTTAGTAGCCAACGTGGTGCAAACTCATGAATATTTTAAAGATGAAATCGAACTGGGTAAGGAGCGTTATTTGACGGTAATTCCTTTATTTCATGTGTTTGGTATGACCGTCTGTATGAACCAGGCGATTCAATCAGGTTCGAAAATCATCATGCTTCCACGATTTGAATTAGAAGAAGTCCTTGAGACGATCAAACGGGAGCAGCCGACCTATTTCCCGGGGGTCCCTACGATGTATGTCGCCATCACCAGCCATCCGAAGGCGGAGCAATATGGCATAGACAGCATCCGAGTGTGTAACAGCGGCAGTGCCCCGATGCCACAGGAGCTGATGAGAAGTTTTGAGGCAAAGACTGGCGGACGTATCTATGAAGGATACGGTCTATCTGAAACCTCTCCGGTTACGCATTGCAATCCACTATTCGGGGAGAGAAAACCGGGAAGTGTCGGATTCGGAATCCCATCGACTGATTATAAAATCGTAGATGTCAGCAACGGAATCGATGAAGTCCCTGCAGGTGATACGGGTGAAGTGATTATCCGAGGACCACAGGTAATGAAAGGATACTGGAATATGCCGGAGGAAACAGAGCTTGCCCTGCGTGATGGATGGCTGTACACCGGCGATATCGCACGTGTGGATGATGAAGGTTATTTATATATCATTGACCGGAAAAAGGATTTGATCATCGCAGGGGGTTATAACATTTATCCGCGTGATATTGAAGAAATCCTTTATGAGCATGATGCTATCCAGGAAGCTGTAGCTGTTGGTATCCCGGATGAATACCGTGGGGAAACTGTCAAAGTTGTTGTCGTACTTGCTGATGGAAAGTCAGCGACTGAAGAGGAGCTGATTGCTTACTGCCGTGATAACATGGCTGCATACAAGGTCCCTCGCTCTGTCGAATTCCGTAGTGAGCTGCCCAAAACGAATGTGGGGAAAATTTTACGAAGGACAATCCGAGAAGAAGCGGTCAACAAAGCGACTCAGTAGCAAATTACAAATAGGTTGACGCAGCTAGCTAGGAGGACACCGGATATGAAAGAGAATCTGTTGCAGACATGCATCCAATTATTTGAGAAAAAAGGATTTAGCGAGACATCGATCGCTGATATTGTTCATGCTCACGGAGTAACCAAAGGAACGTTCTACTATTATTTCACCAGTAAAGAACAAGTGTTGATGACGATTCACAGCAGATATATCGATGGCCTGATTGAACAACAGGAGAAAATCATGGCACAATCGTTCAGTAATATCGAGAAACTGGAGGCCCTCATTGATATGCTGATTATGAATATTGTGCCAAAAGGAAGAAGTGCACGTGTTTTCTTTCGCGAATTGCGTCATTTAAGCGACGGTAATTTACGGGAAGTCCGAAAGAAGCGCGATCGGGTCCGTTACGCTATGGAAGAGGTTATCAAGCAAGGGATTGATTCAGGCGAGTTTCGCGCTGGATTGGAAGCTGACATTGTGACCCTGGGTATTCTTGGTGCCTGTAATTGGAGTTATCAATGGTTTCAGCCTGCCGGTCCTAAAACAGATAAGGAAGTTGCAACTATTTATATTGATCTGATGCTTAACGGAATGAAGGACAGGGAGGAGGAGTATCATGTCGCACCATTGGGAAGTGAAAGTGCGGGCTAATGAAACGGATGGACTGGGACATGTAAGTAATATCAGTTATTTTATTTACTTAGAAGAGGCGCGGATTGAAGTGTTTCGCGAACTCGGAACGATGCTCTCCATGAATGATTGGCCGTTCATTCTAGCTTCGACGACTTGTGATTACATCCAGCAAGCCTATTTTGATGAGCGCCTGGATATTGAAACAACGATTTCACGAATTGGTAATACAAGCTTCGAAATGACCCACGATATCTCAAGTAATCGGGGATTGATTGCCAGAGGGAAAGCGGTAGTGGTACACTTTGATTTTGAAACTCAGCAAACTGAACCATTGAAAGATGAGATAAGAGAAAAGCTGACAGCCATCAATAAAGGAACAGCTGTCGAGGAACGGAGGTAATTATGAAAGCAATACAATTCAAAGAATTCGGAGGGCCGGAAGTGCTCGAGCTCATCGATATGGAGCTTCCGGAGCCGGGCGAGCATGAAGTATTGATCGAAACAAAAGCGATTGGTGTCAATTATGCAGATACCGCAAGGCGTGAAGGCCAGTATGTAGTGGAAACGAAACTGCCTTACGTACCAGGTTCAGAAGTAGCAGGCGTCATTGCTAAAGTGGGTTCTGCAGTGCAATTATTCAAGGAAGGCGATCGTGTTGTCACTTTGGTTGGTGATGAACGTGCGACCGGTTATGCTGAATACACAATAGCGGATGAAAGGGGACTTATTCCGATTCCGGAAGGTGTTGATGAAGCACACGCAGCTGCGATACCATTACAAGGATTGAGTGCCTACCACATTATCAAAACGATGGGCCGGTTAGAAAAAGGAGAAACCATCCTGGTTCATGCTGCAGCGGGTGGCGTCGGGTTATTCGCCGTTCAGCTTGCGAAAATTTTTGGGGCCGGAAAAGTGATCGGTACAGCAAGCAGTGAAGAGAAACGAGCGTTGGCTAAAGAGTACGGTGCGGATGAAGTCGTCGACTATACGAAGGAAGGATGGGAGAAAGAAGTGCTCCGGTTGAACGATGGCAAAGGAGTCGATGTTGCGTTGGAAATGGCAGGTGGAGATGTCTTTCATAATACACTCGATTGCCTTGCCTCATTTGGACGACTTGTCATTTATGGTGTGGCAAGCGGAGAACAGCCTCACTTTTATCCATCCAAATTGATGGCGAAAAATCAATCCGTCGTCGGTTTTTTCCTGCCGCAAATCATGAAAAAGCCAACCTTGTTCCAGGAAAGCCTGAAAGAGATTTTAGGTTATATTGAAGAAGGAAAAGTCAAACTGGAAATCGGGGGAGTTTTTGCCCTGGAAGAAGCAGCAGAAGTACATCGTAAGCTGCAAGGAAGAGAAACGAAGGGTAAATTGATCTTGAAGCCATAATTTAAAAGGCCAGATACTCTATAATTAGAGTGTCTGGCCTCTTTATTTGGCGCTGTTAAGCGATAATATCAACATGATCCAGGGATTTATTTCCTTTCCCCGTCCCACGCGATGAGGGGGCGTTCGCCCTTAGCACATTAGAATTTCCGGTTTATTTACTATACAAAAGGTCTTAACTCTTCATTCTAAAGGAAAGGCGAATAACTAGCATTTTATTTTATCGAAAGTTCTTCTTTAATCAGCAATTCCTCAGGATTTTTGCCGATGTCATCCTGGTGAAAATAATCCCGGATAACCCCATCTTCCAAGTAATTTGCGATAGCAACCATGCTCATGCCCTGGTCTAATGCCAGGTAGGCCTGCGTAACTTCGCCAGTCTCAACGTTGACGGAATCAAGGAACCCATATTCTCCATACATATCGAATTCTTTCAGGACTTGAATATTCTCAAATGCTTCCATTGGTGCGTATTCCAGTGCAAGGAATGTAGCATGTGGAGTGACGGTACCATCGGATTTGTATCCATCCATTCCTAATGGTGTGGCGGCGAACTCCGAGTAGTTTTCCGGTGTGGCAGCAGGTGACATGCCCCATGCCTCATATCCTTGTTCTTCTGCATATTCGATTTGAATATCGACATGGCGTTGGTTATTAAGGCCGAGCGCGTCTTTCCCCAGCTCTTTTTCCTTAAGAACCAGTTGCGGCATCAATGCTTCAAACATGCTTCCTCCCCAGCTTGGAACATATTTTTTTCCATTATAACTGTAGTGACCTTCAAAAACTTCAACTCCATCATAGGTCACTGGATAGCCTTCAGGATTTTGAGCCTGCCAATCCCAACTGTCAGGCATGGTTCTGTACATCTTCCACCAGTGTTCGGACGGTACGTCTCCTTTACCGATAGAAATGTAGCTTGCGACGCGAGGTTCCGTATAAAAAGCCCCGTAATGGTGAGCGGTATAGCTCCCGGCTGCAACATCATAACCACCTCTCATCTGCCCGACTTCAGGCGTATAAAGTGTCGAATAGTCCATTGCTTCCACAAGGCTGCTGGTCTGATCATTCAATTCTGGATATGCTTGTCCTGTAACGATCAACCCTGCTGACAGCCATCCGTTATCTACCGTGGAGATGAACTGCCCCCAATCGGTCATCAGAGAGCCATCCTCCGTGTTATACCAGTTGTAATATAATCCGTTCCACTTTTCGAGACCTTCTAATGTATTCAAAGTAGTTTGAATTCTATCAACTGCCTCTTCTTTTGAGATATGACCCATTTCCTGAGCTGAGATCGTACTCATCATGTACATGCCGATATTCGTCGGAGATGTATGCGTTTGAGGCTTAATCGTACCATCGTTTAATCTGACAGCATCATCAGTGAGGCCTGTTTCTTCATTTGTGAAATCTTCAAAATAACGGTAGGTTTGCTTTGATATCGCTTTCAATTGTTTAGACAAAGCCACCTTATTACCTTCGTTTTCCGGTTGGGCTGAAGCTCCTGCCGGTAAAACCATACTTACTAAAACAATGAGAATCAAAAAACTGGACAAGAATTTTTTCAATATGTCACTTCCTTTCATTAGCTACTGAAACGTTTCGATTAAAGTATACAAAAATCCAACGTTAACGTAAATCCTCAAAAAGGAATTATTTCAGAAAATTAAAAAACAAACCCTTTGTAGTAGTCTGTTTGGAAGGGATGACTAAGTGAAAAGTAGTGGTGGATGGGTGGTTTTCGCTTTTCCTCTATAAGTGAAACGTTTCATTATCGTTTGTTAAAACTAATCATCATTGTTGGTCAGTAGGAGGTGTGAAAATTAATGGTTCATCCTTATGAAAGTGGTTTCAAAAAAGCCTTGTGTTTTGTCATAATTGAGATTAAAATGTAGACTAGTTAGCAGGTCATCAGATGACCTTATTATTAAGTTTGCCTTTGAAAACGTTTTATCAAAATCTTGTAATCAACCAGAAGGGAGTTTTCAGCTATGTTGTTGCTTGTGGCTTTGAGTGCCATCATTGCACCATTCGTCTTCCTTGTTTTATTAAGGATGTCTGCACTCAAAGGAATGTTATTCAGTGCCATTATCGTAATTTTGTTAGCGCTTACTACTTGGGGGATGGAAGGGAATGTTGTTTTCGCTTCTATTTTACAAGGGACCCATAAAGCTTTTACGATTCTATTAATCTTATTTGGAGCGATCGTTCTTTTGAATACGCTTCGTCTTACTGGTGCTGTAGACCGGATCAATCAAGGCTTCCGCAGTATTTCTGGAGATATGCGTGTCCAGGTCATCATCGTCGCTTTTCTGTTTGGATCCTTAATCGAGGGGGCTGCCGGATTTGGTACACCGGCTGCCGTAACAGGACCGTTGATGGTAGCGTTAGGGTTTAATCCGATGGCTGCAGCGGCACTGGCGCTTATTGCGGATAGTTCAGCTGTTTCTTACGGGGCGGTTGGTACACCGATTCAGGTAGGCCTAAGCAATATTCCTGGTGCGGATCTTGCATTCTACCAGACTGTCGGAGCCAAAGTTGCTGCGATCGATATGGTTGCAGGAACATTCATACCATTTATTCTGATTGTCATTTTGACTGTTTTCTTCGGAAAAAGAAAAGGCATGGGAGACGCTTTTTCCATGCTGCCATGGACATTGTTGATTGGAATTACATATACTTCATCTGCACTTTTGTATGCTGTTTTGTTCGGCCATGAGTTCGTATCGATCCTCGCATCACTGACAGGACTTGTCGTAGCCACATTAACAGCCAAAAAAGGCTTCCTGCTGCCGAAGGAAGAATGGGCAGACGCTTTGCAGGAGGGTTTCCAGCCGGAGAAGAAAAAGTCAAAGATGGGCTTAGTTACAGCATGGTCACCTTATCTTGTTGTTGTCGCTCTGTTGTTGCTGACAAGGATCATACCGTCTGTAAAAGAATTTACACGCACCGCCATTGACTTCAGCTGGAACAATATCCTGGGAATCGAAGGGATTGATTCAGCCTGGGAGGTTCTGTATTCTCCTGGGACTGTTTTGGTGCTCGCGACTATTTTAGCAGTGCTGGTACAGCGAAAGTCTTTTTCTAATTTTACCAAAGCATCTAAAGAGTCACTTGGTTCGATAAAAAATGCAGGATTTTCATTAATTTTCACCTTGGCTCTGGTACAGGTCTTCACTAACTCAGGGATGAATATGAATGACTTGATAAGTATGCCACAGTATATCGCGCAAGCATTGGCGGAAGGATTCGGACCGATGTGGATATTCGTCGCTCCTTTCCTCGGAGAATTAGGGGCTTTCATTACAGGGAGCGCCACCGTATCAACGCTGACTTTCTCGCCAATCCAGTATAGTATAGCGAATCAAACAGGCTTGAATACCAATACCGTACTGGCGGCCCAAGTCATCGGTGCTGCTGCAGGTAATATGATTTGTGTCCATAACGTTGTTGCTGCATCGGCAGTTGTTGGATTGTCGGGGAAAGAAGGCGACATTATACGAAAGACATTAGGTCCCGCCCTTCTATATGGTGTACTTGCTGGAGTAGGTGGATTTATACTGATTCAATTCATGTAAACAGGGTATCTATCTTTCCAATTCCTCTTGCTTCCAGTAAAATGAAGGTAATAAGTACTTGGAGGAAGAAGTAGTGGAATATAAACAAATACGAGCACGCAAGATTTATGAAGAAGTAGCGGATTCGTTAGTAGCCATGTTGAAGAACGGTGATTTGAAGCCTGGGGATAAATTAGATTCCGTCGAACAGCTGGCCAGGAATTTTGATGTCGGCCGCTCGGCGATCCGTGAAGCGCTCAGCGCAATGCGCGCAATGGGGCTTGTAGAAATGCGCCAGGGCGAAGGGACTTATATCAAGCAGTTTGATGCCTCGCGTTTTTCTTTGCCGGTTGCGGCAGCGTTATTAATGAAACGAGAAGATGTCAAAGAACTGCTGGAGGTCAGAAAAATCTTAGAGGTTGGAGCAACTGGCTCTGCTGCAGAGAAGCATAAAGAAGCAGATTTAGCTCCGATGATAGAGGCGCTTCAATCAATGGAAGAAGCAAAGGGTAATGGCGAGCTGGGTGAACAGGCGGATCTTGCTTTCCATTTAGCAGTTGCCCATGCGACACATAACCAGATGCTTATCAACCTTATGAATAGTGTATCGGAAATTATGATGGAAACCATGCGCGAAACCCGCAGGCTCTGGCTTCATTCAGAAAATAGGACTGCTGAGCTGCTGAAGGAACACTGGTTGATTTTTGAAGCGATTAAAAAAAGAAA
Organism: Thalassobacillus cyri; assembly: GCF_900107755.1. Classification (GTDB taxonomy): domain Bacteria; phylum Bacillota; class Bacilli; order Bacillales; family Halobacillaceae; genus Thalassobacillus; species Thalassobacillus cyri. Next base: position 179,510 of record NZ_FNQR01000004.1, read on the forward strand.
TTCGGCGCTCGCGCAAAAACATATGCTGAATCATTTAGTTGGAGTGGAGCAGGCGTTAGCAGAGTATATCGATTGATCAGACTGGATCCAGTCTTTTCTTCGTGCAGGTCATCAGATGACCTGCTTTCATTTAAAAAAAGGAGTGAATGGCATGAAGGCGTCCTTATTCATTACATGTTTGTGTGATATCATGTCGTCCGACGTCGGAAAAGATACGGTGGAAGTTTTAGAAAAAGTGGGCTGTGAGGTGGACTTTCCTGAGTTGCAGACATGCTGCGGGCAACCGGCTTACAACAGCGGGTATTTAAAAGAATCGAAAGAATCGATGAAACAGATGATGCGGGCGTTCAAAGACTCCGAATATGTTGTCGGGCCATCGGGTTCTTGTGTAGCTATGCTCCATGAATACCCGCATATTTTCAAAGGGGATCCCGAGTGGGAAGAAGCGGCTAATGACCTGGCGGGTAAATCTTATGAATTGACGCAGTTTTTAGTGGATGTCATGGGCATCACTGATGTCGGCTCCAAATTCCAAGGAAGAGTGACTTATCATCCTTCCTGCCATATGACCAGGCTGCTTGGTGTTAGAGATGCACCGATGACCTTGCTGGAAAATGTGAAGGGACTGGAATTTGTAGCACTTCCCGTGAAAGAGGACTGCTGCGGGTTTGGTGGTACATTTTCAGTGAAGAATCCAGTTATTTCTGAGCAGATGGTCGAGGAGAAAACAGAACATGTCACAGAAACGGGAGCGGAGTACCTGGTCGGTGGAGATATGGGCTGCCTGATGAATATCGGCGGGCGCCTGACGCGTAACGGCAAACCGGTCAAAGTCCTGCATATTGCCAATATACTTAACTATCAATAATGGAACGGAGGGGATTCTATGAGTATCCGAATTGGCACGAATTCTTTTGAGCACCGAGTCCAGGAAGGGATAAAAAATGACTTCATGCGTGGGGCGGTGTCGTCTGCTCAAGGCCGGTTCCGGAGCGGTCGTCTGAAAGCGGCAGAAGAACTTGGAAACTGGGAAGATTGGCGTACCCTCGGGGAAGAAATCCGCAATCATACGATGGAAAATCTAGATTTTTATCTTCAGCAATTGAGCGATCAAGTATCCAAACGTGGCGGTAGTGTCTTTTTTGCAGAAACAGCAGAGGAAGCGAATGACTATATTCAGAATGTCATCAAGAAAAAGAACGGCAAGAAAGTCGTCAAATCAAAATCGATGGTGACCGAGGAAATCGGGTTGAATAAGGCACTGGAGGAAGCCGGTTCCGAGGTAGTCGAAACGGACCTCGGTGAATGGATTTTGCAACTGGATGAAGACCCTCCTTCCCATATTGTTACACCGGCGCTTCATAAAAATAAAGAACAGATTCGGGAAACATTTGCCGCCAAAAAAGGCTATGATAAGACCGATAAACCGGAGGAGCTCGCTTTATTTGCCAGGGAGCAGCTCAGGAAAGACTTTTTGTCAGCAGATATCGGAATCACCGGGTGCAACTTTGCTGTAGCGGAGTCAGGGGCAGTAACCCTTGTAACCAACGAAGGGAACGCAAGACTGGTCACATCGCTACCCGATACGCAAATTACTGTAATGGGGATGGAACGCCTGGTTCCGACGTGGGAAGATCTTGAAGTATTAGTCAGTCTCTTGACCAGATCAGCTGTCGGTCAAAAGCTGACCAGCTATGTCACTTCTTTGACAGGTACCCGTCTGGAAGGAGAAGTGGACGGACCGGAAGAATTCCACCTGGTAATCGTTGATAATGGACGCTCGAAGATTTTAGGGACTGAGTTCCAATCAGCACTCCATTGTATTCGCTGTGCTGCCTGTATCAATGCCTGTCCTGTATATCGGCATGTCGGCGGGCACTCCTACGGTTCTATCTATCCAGGGCCGATTGGGGCAGTTTTGACGCCATTGCTAGATGGATATGACGACCATAAGGAATTGCCTTATGCATCGACACTATGTGCTGCCTGTACCGAAGCTTGCCCGGTGAAGATTCCCCTTCACGAGCATTTAATCCGACACCGGCAGATCATAGTTGAAAAGGAAAATAAAGCTCCAAAAGCTGAGAAGCTTGCGATGAAAGGTTTCGCCAAGTGGGGATCAAGTCCTGCCGCCTATAAGATGAGTACCAAAATGGCGCGTACTGCGTTAAAACCGTGGACAAAAGACGAAAAAATTGAAAACGGACCAGGTCCGATGAAAGCCTGGACAGATGCCCGGGACTTCCCGGCTCCAAGCAAGCAGTCGTTCCGTTCCTGGTACAAATCCCGGAGGAAAGGGGATGAATCCTGATGGCGATTCAAAATCGTGAATCATTTTTAAATAATCTGGCGGAAAATCTTGGGCGTAGTCGACGTAAAGAAGGCGTTGAGCGTCCGGAGTGGAGTGTAAGCCCTCAGTGGGAGGTTTACCAGGGTTATTCTGAGGATCAGCTGGTCGATGTCCTCGAAAAGCAATGTAAAGTCATTCATACGGATTTTCGAAAAACGGATGCAGCTGGATTACAGGATGTTCTGAAAGAGACGGTTGACCGTTATCAAGGAAAATCAATTATTGCAGCCGATGATTCGCGCAACCAGGAATACAGCCTGGACAGTTTTTATCAACGAATGGAAGCTGACGGAGTTGAAGTCCATATCTGGGATGCGGGGAAAGGTAAAGAAAATCAAGTATTCGCTGAGCGGGCGGATGTCGGCATCACGTTCAGCGATGCGACGCTTGCAGAATCCGGAACTGTGACCCTTTTCAACAGCAAAGGGAATGGCCGTTCGATCAGCCTCCTCCCGAAGACTTATATTGCTGTCATACCAAAAAGTACAATTGTACCGAGGATCACGCAGGCTACTAAGCATATTCATGAAGCTAACCAGCAGGGGCACGAAGTCTCCTCCTGTGTCAGCTTCATCACTGGGCCAAGCAACAGTGCAGATATTGAAATGAACTTGATTGTAGGAGTACACGGACCAATCAAAGTCACCTATATCGTAGTAGAAGATAAATAATTACAGAGGAGTTATATTGCCATAGGGTAGTTATCAAAGGTGCTACAATGTACATGTAACCCTGTGTAATGTACCAACGCTGTTAGTAACTTTATCGACGCTTATTAACAAAATTAAATTTATTTCCCGGGAAATCGACACAAATGGTTACGCCCCAGATCCTGTACTATCTAGAGGATCTGGGGCGTTTAAGGTAGAATAGCAATAAAGGAGGGGGGAGTGCATGTATCAGTTGCTGCTAGCAGATCGTGACAGCCAGGAACTTGCCGGAATTGAGTGGTTGTTATCAAAATATTCTTTTCCCGTTTCAACAATCAAGCGAGCAGGGCAACTTGCTGGAATACTGGATTCATTGGAAAATGATCGTCCAGACCTTCTCTTTATTGAGCTTGATATGATTCCTGAAACCAAATGGGAGCTTGTGAAAAGTTACATCCAAAGGTTTAGTAGTCAAGTGATAGCAGTTACGGTCGAGCCGACTTATGAACGTGCTATGCAAGCGATCGAAATCAACGCAATTGACCTGTTAGTCAAACCGTTATCGCCATCCCGTCTCAAACATACTATCCAGCAAGGCTGCCGGATGCTTACTCACGAACAGGGTGGAGATAAGGGAGTAAGTACACCTTCTATCATCAACTATGAATCTCTATTTATTGATGATCATCTACCCTACACGTATCCGGTTTATCTGGTAAGACCGGAGTATCCCCAGGATTTATACCGGCTGCGCTCTTTTATTGCACAGTTCGACTTTTATAATCTTCCGTTCGTATTTTCAACTAGTGACCAGATAGTCCTTGCATTTCATCAGACTATTCCTGAACCTTTTCAACAAGCAAGGCGCTTTTTACGCGAATGGGAACAGGCTGGCGGGGGACCGCTTGCTATCGCTGTCCATGATAAGGATAACCTTCTATCCTTACATAGTATTTACCAGCGTCTCCGAAAGGTGATGGAGGCTACTTTTTTTACAGGTTACAAACAGGTGCTGGCGTACAATGAAGCATATATATGGAGGGATATGGATCCTTTTCTGACAATGGATGAACAGCGGTTTTGGGTGCGTAGTCTTGATGAGGGCCAAGCAGAAGAAATCAAACGGTGGTTGTATCATGAATTTTTCAACCTTCAACCGCCCTACCCTGATCCTGGATTACTTCGAACCCGATTGACAAGTATACTGGCTCAAATCCGGAGGTTTATGATTCGAAAAGGGTTAGAGACTGAGGAGAATGACGTTAAATATAAAAAAATCTTCGACAAAATCTTATATAGTCCTGTCTTGTATCGAATTGTGCAAGAAGTTGTCCTTTTCATCCATGAGCTTATTAAATCCTTAACGACTCAAAAAGGGGCAAGGATAGGAAATATCGGAGAAGCTGCGCTTGCCTATATGGAAGAGCATTATAAGAATCCCAGTCTATCGCTTAAAGATGTGGCTGCTCACATAGGAAGAAGCCCCGCTTATTTCAGCTACTTGCTATCAAAGAAATATCAACAATCCTTTCGTGAGATTCTGATGCAAATTAGAATTCAAAAAGCAAAAGAACTGATCGAAACCACGGATAATACCATTCAGGAGATTGCGGCGGAAGTCGGTTTCAACCAGCCGAACTATTTCAGCCGTGTTTTTAAATCAGCGACTGGAAAAACACCTCGTGAGTACCGGAATTTGCGAGGCTGAGACCTCCTCGATCTGTTTAAATAGTCCTTTAACAGGAGAATGGTAGACTCAACACGTAAATGAGAAAACCTTTCTCAACGAGAAACACCCGCTTGCTGGGTGTTTTTTTATATTTTTATCATTATATAAAATTAATGCTGATAATTGAAAGCGTTTTAAAGCATGTGTTTATCTTTTTAACATTAAAATATCATAATTCGAAAGTTAGTCATCTATTATCCGGCCAGGTGGATTGCTAAGCTATACCTATAAGGAATCCAAAGAGAGGGGATGGGTACGATGACAAATACGAAGTCAGATAAAGTGAAACAATACCGCGGGACGGATTTGCATACGAAAGGATGGATTCAGGAGGCAGCTTTACGGATGCTTAGCAACAACCTCCATCCTGATGTAGCAGAAAACCCGGATGAATTGGTCGTTTACGGTGGAATCGGGAAAGCCGCCCGTAATTGGGAAAGCTATGATGCCATCGTCGATTCTTTAAAAACATTGGAAGCTGATGAAACTCTGATGATCCAATCCGGAAAACCCGTAGCAGTGTTTAAATCCCATAAGGACGCCCCTAAGGTGTTGATTGCTAACTCTAACTTGGTGCCGGCCTGGGCCAACTGGGAACATTTCCATGAACTTGACCGCAAAGGGTTGATGATGTTTGGCCAGATGACGGCGGGAAGCTGGATTTATATTGGCAGCCAGGGAATCGTTCAGGGGACTTATGAAACGTTTGCCGAATGTGCCCGACAGCATTTTGACGGGAAAATGGCTGGAACGATTACACTGACCGCTGGCCTTGGCGGAATGGGTGGAGCACAGCCGCTTGCGGTCACTTTAAATGGCGGTGTATGTATTGCGATTGAAATTGACCTGCACCGTATCCAGCGCCGCTTGGACACCAAGTATCTGGATACCTCGACCGATGACCTTGAGGAAGCGATTCGGATGGCTGAGGAAGCACGTGATCAGGGCAAAGCTTTATCGATTGGCTTGCTTGGAAATGCAGCAGAGATTTTACCGGAGATGATTGCAAAAGGTTTCACTCCTGATGTGTTGACAGATCAGACTTCCGCGCATGATCCATTGAACGGGTATGTCCCCGTCAAGATGGACTTGCAAGAGGCAGTCCGCTTACGTACGGAAGAACCAGAAGAATATGTGAAGCTCTCCAAACAAAGTATTGCTGCTCATGTCAAAGCGATGCTGGAGATGCAGCAAAAAGGTGCGGTAACGTTCGATTATGGCAACAATATCCGCCAGGTGGCAAAAGATGAAGGAGTCACCAATGCCTTTGATTTCCCTGGCTTCGTTCCCGCTTATATTCGGCCGCAATTTTGTGAAGGGAAAGGGCCGTTCCGCTGGGTAGCTTTATCCGGGGACCCAGAAGATATTTATAAGACAGATGAAGTGATTTTAAAGGAGTTCAGCGAAAACGAACATTTGTGCAACTGGATTCGCATGGCTCAGGAAAAAATCAGTTTCCAGGGACTGCCTTCACGCATTTGCTGGCTCGGCTATGGAGAACGGGCGAAGTTCGGAAAAATCATTAACGACATGGTAGCAAGCGGTGAATTGAAGGCACCGATTGTAATTGGCCGCGATCACCTCGACTCAGGTTCAGTTGCTTCACCGAACCGGGAAACAGAAGCGATGAAAGACGGCAGCGATGCAGTAGCCGACTGGCCTATTTTGAACGCTTTGATCAATAGTGTAGGGGGAGCCAGCTGGGTCAGTGTCCATCATGGCGGAGGTGTTGGGATGGGGTACTCGCTTCATGCCGGTATGGTGATTGTCGCTGATGGCACAAAGGATGCAGAAAAACGGCTGGAACGTGTACTGACGACAGACCCGGGGATGGGTATCGCGCGCCATGTTGATGCCGGCTATGAGCTGGCGGAAAAGAAAGCGAAAGAAAAAGGCGTCCAAATACCGATGATGAAAATATAACCAGGAGGGAGAGACATATGACACAGAAACTATTGATCACAAATGCAGCACAATTGATTACGATGGCCGGTCATAACGATCACCCAGCCAAACAGGAAGCGATGTCGGATCTGGAAATTATCGAAAATGGCTCCGTTTATATTGAAGAAGGAAAAGTCGTTGCTGTTGGCACAGACGAAGAGGTCAGAGCTGACTATCAGGACTTGATTGGTACGGAGTCCCATATAGATGCAACAGGAAAGGTTGTCACTCCAGGACTGATCGATCCTCATACTCACCTGGTGCATGCCGGTACCAGGGAAAATGAGTACGCCATGCGCTTGAAAGGTAAAACGTATATGGAAATTATGCAGGCAGGGGGTGGTATCCATGCGACGACACGGGCGACTCAAGCGGCAAGCCATGAACAGTTATATGAGGAGTCCCGGAAGCGTCTGGATCAATTTTTACTCCATGGGGTCACGACAGTCGAAGCAAAAAGCGGTTATGGCCTGACACTTGAGCATGAACTGAAACAGCTGGAAGTGGCTAAGCAGCTTGATAGCGAACACCCTGTCGATATCGTGTCAACATTCATGGGGGCTCATGCGGTTCCAATAGATGAAAAAGATAATCCGGAACCGTTCGTCAATCGGGTAATCGATGAAATGATTCCTGAAGTGGCTAACAAGAAACTGGCGACTTTCAATGATGTATTTTGTGAACGTGGGGTGTTCACACCAGAACAATCGAAGCGGATTCTGGAAGCTGGTAAACAACATGGTCTGATACCGAAAGTCCATGCCGATGAAATTGAACCATACGGCGGAGCAGAATTAGCTGCTCAAGTCGGTGCTATTTCAGCAGATCACCTTTTAAAAGCGTCCGAACAGGGCATCAAGGATATGGCAGAGGCTGATGTGGTCGGGGTTCTATTGCCTGGTACAGCGTTTTTCTTAATGGCTGAATTCGCTGATGCACGCCGGATGATCGATGGCGGCGTTGCCGTAGCATTATCGACAGATGCAAACCCTGGATCTTCACCGACCATTTCCCTGCCGTTCATTATGAACCTCGGTTGTTTGAAAATGGGAATGACGCCGGAAGAAGTATTGACAGCGACTACAATCAATGCGGCCCATGCGATTGGCGCAGCCGGAGAGATCGGAAGCCTCGAACCAGGAAAAAAAGGAGATGTAACGATTTTTAATGTACCTAACTATCTCGTACTGTCTTATCAGTATGGCATGAATCATGTTGATACGGTCATCAAAGCAGGAAAGGCGCTGGTACTGGGAGGGCAGCTGCAATGAGTGGCTATCCCTATCCAATGCTTGATAAACCGAGCATGGTCTGGTCCCGTAACTCAGAGAAGCGTTCAGATTTAAAGGTCCATGAATGGATTGAAACGATTGGCGAAAATACTCCTGACTGGAAAAGGTATGATGTGACGATTTTTGGGGTGCCGCTTTCAAAGTCGTCAATCAGCACTTCGGCTGCCAGTGAAAACCCGGATGCTATGCGAAAAGCATGGAAGTCATTCGGCACGTATAATCTGGATGAGAATATGGACCTTGCTGAATTGAATGTGATCGATCTTGGCGATGTCAAACAGCATGTAACAGACATCGCGTTTACCCATCAGAAGATTTCCGAAGCGATGGCTGCGATGCGCACGTATCATCCCCACACGTTACCAGTGGCGATGGGTGGCGATCATTCGATTACGGCGATGCTCGTCAAAGGCTGGAAGCAGGCACATTCGGATGAAACAGTAGGTATTTTACAGTTTGATACTCATTTTGATTTGCGTGATCTTAGTGAATTAGGTCCTGCAAATGGAACACCGATCCGTAACCTGATTGAAAGCGGTACAGTGGAAGGCAGACATGTGCATAACATTGGTCTCCATGGTTTTTTCAATGCAAAAGAGCTGAAAGAGTATGCGGATGCGGCAGGAGTTCATTATACAACGATGAAGCAGGCACGAAAAAAAGGTATCACGGAAGTTGTTACCAAAGCCCTGGCACAATTATCAGGGCAAGTGGACACGATTTATGTCACGGTGGATATGGATGTGCTGGATATTACTCATAATCCGGCTGCTCCGGCAGCAACCCCAGGCGGGATGTACACAGGAGAGTTATTTGAAGCGGTCCAGCTTGCCGGTGAACATTCAAAAGTGAAGGCGTTAGATATCGTTTGTTTAGATCCACGAAAAGATGTCGGTGAGGTGGCAGTGAAAAGCGCGGTTCATGTCATGCTGTCTTTTTTGACTGGTTATTGTAAGCGGTAGGGCGAGGAAAACTCGTCCTTCCTTTATCTTTTGAATTATCTGATTATTCACATAATAGGAGGTAGAAAAATGGAGAATGTTCAAAAGGATGTCCAGCTACCAGAAGCACCTCAGTCGTCAAGTGGAAAAAATCTATTAAAGTTTTTCTTGTACAGTTTGATTGGTATTTTCACTTTCTTTATACCAGTGACTATTAAAGGCACGTCCTCGATTCCGCTGGATCATATCGTCACCTTTATCCAGACGTCAATGGGCGCTGTTGTTCCTTATTATGCGCTCCTTGTCATCATCTTAGGGGCAACCTACCCGTTCTACAATAAGACATGGAATAGGGATGCAGTCAATATGACGCTCTCCTTTTTTAAAGTGCTTGGTGTGCTGGTTGCGGCAATGTTAATGTTTAATTTCGGTCCAGCCTGGCTTTTTGAACCTAGTATGGGGCCGTTCTTATTTGAAAAATTGGTAATCCCAGTCGGGCTGCTTGTTCCAATCGGTGCTGTTTTTCTGGCCTTACTTGTTGGCTATGGTCTGCTTGAATTCATTGGTGTCCTCCTGCAGCCGATCATGCGTCCCATATGGAAAACACCTGGACGCTCTGCTATTGATGCCGTCGCTTCGTTTGTCGGCAGCTACTCCATCGGGTTATTGATTACTAATCGTGTGTTCAAAGAAGGGAAGTATACGATCAAAGAAGCGACCATCATTGCCACTGGATTCTCTACCGTATCGGCAACCTTCATGATTGTTGTTGCTAAAACACTTGGACTGATGGAAATTTGGAACACTTATTTCTGGGTTACGCTATTCGTTACATTTTTGGTGACAGCCATAACAGTACGTATCTGGCCGCTTAATAAAATTAGTGATGACTATGTGGATGGGAAGGGCCACCGGAAGAAGTGGTCAAGCGCAATCGAGTGAAGGCAGCCTGGAAGCAGGCCATGGAGGCAGCAGAACATTCTCCTTCGATTGGGAAAAACATAGGGATGAACTTGAAGGATGGCTTCATCATGACGATGGCGATTTTACCATCGATACTGTCTGTGGGGTTGCTTGGACTGGTGCTTGCTGAATTCACACCTGTATTCGACATTTTGGGCTATATCTTTTACCCGTTCACCTTGTTGATGCAAGTTCCAGAACCGTTACTGGCAGCAAAGGCTTCGGCTATTGAGATTGCAGAAATGTTTTTGCCTGCGCTGTTGGTCGTTGACGCACCGATTATTACGAAGTTTGTAATAGGGGCGTTGTCTGTATCAGCGATTCTCTTCTTCTCTGCGCTTATTCCTTGTATTTTATCAACCGATATTCCGGTCAGTATTCCAAAGTTGATTGTGATTTGGATTGAACGTACGATTTTAACGATTCTTATCGTTACACCGATTGCCTATCTCTTACTTTAATCGCAATTCGATGATCGATAATTTACTATAATGGCTTTACTAAAACTCAGTATAAATTTCATTAAAGCTCCCTTTTACTGAAGACTCAGTTTCGAGATATCCAGAATGTTTCCGTTATGTTCGACAGTGCTTGGATACCCGAGAAATCACTCGCTTTCCATGGGTGTACGGTGAGCTTCCTCGGGCTAAAGCCCTCCGGGATCTCCCCATGCACTTTAACCCATAGGACTTTGAATAAGCATCTTGAATAAACATCGCACGAAGAAAATGCGTAGCATTTTCGAGGAGTCTCACAATTTCCCGGGCATCCTTATTTTTATATGGCTAACGGAAACACCGGTAGGCATAAGCATTAAAACATAGTAACATCAACAAAGAGTTTCCTGAATCATTGGGCCTTATCATGCATTGAATGTGGAAGATATCATCTTACAACGTAGGGTTCGTTCATTAAAAATAGGATAAGGTGGCGGGGAAACGGTGAGACTCCCGTGGGAGAAGGAGCGAGGCGAGACCCCGGAAGATTAAGTCTGAGGAGGCTTGCCAGTTCCCCCACAGGAAAGCGAACCGTTTCCCAGCCTCCCTTCTCCTGATTCGGCAACGGACCCAAATTATCATGAATAAAGTCTTCGACTTTTCGGTCAAATAGTTGAATAAGCATTTTTATGAAAAATCAAGAACCATGTTTTACAAGGCCAATAAAAAAGACACCTCACAGCCTTCTAAATGAAGGGAATGAGGTGTCTTTTTTCAGTTGCGGCTGGCTACTTCACGGAGGAGATTTGTTCGGATGTTTTCTTTTGTTTCTTCGTATTGTTTTTTCAGATCTTCTGCTTCTGCGGGGCTGAGACCATTGGTTTTCAATTCATTTTGATAGTCGCTGTATATTTCCTGAAAAGCTTCATCGGTTTTCTTTTCTAACTCTTCTGCGGCTTTAGTGTATTTCTGATACAACTGGACAAATGATACTGCTTCCCCGCTCTCCACTTGCTCCTGGTATTCCGTTACTGCATTTTCAATTAATTCGTCAATACGTACGTTCACTTGTTTTTCGAGTTCATTAAGCTTTGGTTGAAAATCATTTTTTATATTTTCCGCTGTGACTTCTTGTTTCTGGACTTCATCTCGGTAAGGAAGGGTACTAATAGGCTTTTCAGTGATTGGTTCCTCCCAGGATATTTGTTTATCTGCTTCCAGTTCAAAATCAGATTGCACGGATGTCTTCCAATTATCTTCAGTTGTTTCTTCCGGACCCTTTATCATAATGACTAGTAACGCGCTCGTTGAAGCAAGAACGGTCATAAGTGCCAACAGTGCCAACATTCCTCTTAGTTTATTCATACTCAACCCCCATCCAACATGGATTTTTATAGTTATCACAAGTATGGGGAAATTTTTGAGAAAATAAACACGGGGACTACCCAGAGGAAAGAATCTACTTTTACATCATTCGTCAATTTCAGTATAATAGATTAATGGTTTGATATTTATTTAATGAGGTGGAAACATGAGAAGTCGTAAAGACCAAAAGAAAAAACAGCGTAAGAAAGGGAAATGGTGGAAGTTTACGTTGTTAGTAATGTTATTGATTATGTTAGCGGCAGGCGCCTACGTATATTCGATATATAGTAATGTTAAGAATACGGTAGATAATGATTTACACGCTCCGGTTTCCTCCATCGACACCGATTTGACCAAGAAGAAAGTCAAAAGTAAAGAACCATTAAATATACTTTTGTTGGGTGTTGATGAAAGGAATTATGATAAAGGCCGTTCCGATACGATGATTGTTATGACGTTAGACCCTGACAACGACCGGATGCAGATGATCAGTATTCCTCGTGATACACGCACCGAAATTGTAGGTAAAGGTATACAAGATAAAATCAATCATGCCTATGCTTTTGGCGGCAGTGATATGTCTGTAAATACCGTAGAGAACTTCCTGGACATCGAGATTGATTACTATGTCCGTATGAATATGGAAGGGCTGGAACAGTTGGTCGATGCTGTAGGTGGTATTACAGTGAATAATAATCTGGCATTCACGAATGGCAGTTACGAGTTTCCGAAAGGCGAACTTAATCTGAATGGGAAAGAAGCTTTGGCTTTTGTTCGGATGCGAAAGCAGGATCCTCAAGGAGACGCCGGACGAAATGAAAGACAGCGCCAGGTGATTGAAGGAGTTATTGACAAAGGAGCAAGTCTTGGAGGCGTAAATAAAATCGGTGAAATTATGGATATCCTTGGCACTAACGTCAATACCAATATGGATTTTTCAGATATGCGCAAGCTGGGCACTGATTATCGCAGCGCGCGGAAGAACACAGAAACCTACCAAATTCAAGGGAATGGAACTAGAATCGATGGCGTTTACTATTTAAATGTTCCTGAAGAAGAAGTCGAAAAAGTGAATGGAATGATTGAAGAGTATCAATCTTAGATTAAGAAATTCCACTTAATAATGTCCTGAAATTGTCTCATGGGAAGGAGTTCCCATGAGGCTTTTTATCTGGGTTTATGGTAGAAAAGCGGTATGCGATAAAGGGTAGGTCTTTAGCGGGGAATAGAGGTTAGTAATGGGACAATAGATTCACGATGCATTTGTCGTATTTTGTCGCTTTATTAAGAATTACTAGACTTAATTACTTAATTTGTAAGTTTATGTTCCAAATATATTCTGAATATTCTACAATTAACTGGAAGCAACTAGAAATAGGGGGAGGAAACACAATGTTGAATAAGAAATTTTTATCTTCCGCAGCAGCTTCTTTATTGTTAGTCTCTGGACTGACAACAGGACTTGCAGGCGGAACAGCTTCAGATGCAGAAGCAGCTGAGAATTACAATCTATCACCTGGCCATTATGTTCCTGCTACACCAGAATTGGTTGAAAAAGCGAAAGAAGCTGGCATCGATATCTCAAAAAACGATCCAGCTGAGAAATTTGCCAATAAAGGTTCTAAATTTGAACAGGCAGCAGGAGACCAAGTTACTTATCAAAAAACAGAAGGCGAAGTACCTATGCTTGTCCTGTTGGCAAAGTACCCGGATGGTGATCAGCCTAAAGGTGCATTGGATGAACCGGTACCAGCGAAATATTTGAATGACTTGATTTTCGGAGACGAATATAACCCGTATGAATTAAAGGAATTCAAACAATATGCAGAGTTTGAAGGCGAAAAGGTTCCGACAAACAGCACGATGCAGAATATTTATAAGGAATCCAGTTATGGAAAAGTCGAGCTGACTACATATGACGATATGACTGATATCGGCTGGGTCGAGCTGCCAAGAGGAGCATCTTATTATCTGGATCAGACAGGTGAATATGCCAATGGTGGTATCTATGAATTAGGGAATGCTAACGGGGATGCCCATATGGGAGAGTTAGTCCGGGATCTATTAAAAGCTGCTGATCCTCATGTGGACTTCGCTAAATATGCGGAAAACGGAGAGGTTCCAAATATCTTTGTTGTCCATGAAGGAACTGGAGCGGAGTTTAGCCGTGACCCTGCACAAATCTGGTCTCATAAATGGGGCGTACTAAGCGCATTGTATTATGGACCATACTATGATGATGGCGTAACTGCTGCTCAAAAAGAGGGTTTGACCGTGGATGAATGGATCAAGAAAACAACAAAAGAAGACTTAACTTATGATGGCGTTGTAGTAAACAACTATACCGTCGAGCCGGCAATTGGTGGAAACGTAGCTGGTTATGATTTCGCTAACGACACTTATAAAGAAGAACTGGAAGCAGGACCTTATCCGGCGCAGCCAGGGGTATTCGCCCATGAATTCGGACATGCACTTGGATTACCTGATTTCTATGATACTGCTTATTCATCAGAAGGAGTTGGAAACTTCTCAATGATGGCGGGTGGATCATGGATGCGCTATCCGAATGCTTCCGCTTATTCTGGCAATTCACCAACCGGTTTTGATCCTTATTCGAAAATGTTCTTAGGCTGGTTGGAACCGAAGGAAGTTACACCTGAAGACGGTGTTCAGGAATTGACATTGAACCCGGTCAACGAATCCGAAGATGTCGTGAAAATGAATGTGCCTGGTTCTAATGGCACCGAGTATTTCCTATTTGAAAACGTACAGCAGGAAGGCTTCAATAAAGGGCTTGCCCGCGTTGGGGAAAATGCAGAAGGGCTGGTTGCCTGGCATGTCGATGAAAATATCATCAATAAATACTACACTGCTGGCCTTCGTCCAAATAACGTAGAAAACTGGATGAACAAACGTTTCCAATATAATCAATCTGCAACTGCATCAGACGGGTCCCTGATTACTCATTACGGTTTGTCCGTCTTGCAGGCAGATGGCAAGTATGACTTGGAGCGGAACAACAACCGTGGGGATGAAGCTGACTTCTTCACAACTGGAGATGAAATCACTCCGAATTCTGCAAATGTCCATACGGGATCCTATTACTTCTGGAGAGAGGGTAATCCTGTCCCGGCGGACTCTGGTATCCATGTAACTGATATTAAACAAAATGAAGATGGTTCAGTCACAGCGAAGTTCTTCTATGACTTCCCGACAGAATAAAGCTAGTTAACACCATGGCCAGACGAACTTTGTCGTCTGGTCTTTTTATTTCGACAATTCCCTAAAATTACCCGCTAATCCTGCCGAAATAAAATAAAGAGGATGATTTTATGGTAAATTAGTTGGGAGGGAGGAGAGAAAATTATGGAAGTAAATAAAGAAACCATCGCTATTATTGCAACAGTAATGCTGGCGGCAGGACTAGCCGTAAGCGGCTTTTTTGTTGTGAAGAGCATAAAAGATGGAAGGACTGTCCTAACTGCCCAGGCGGATTACCAGTTACCTCGTCATGCCGAGCTGCATCAAGAGAAAGAACATTTTTATAAATTAGGAATAGGTAAGCCATCCGAAGACTTTTTTAGTGAGATGGAAGAAAAACCGCAAGAGGCAAAGGCTGAATTTGAGGAAGATAGTTTGGTAACGGAAGCGGAATTGGAAGTGGAAATAATAGATGACCAGGAAACTACTCTGCAATCGACTTGGGAGCCGGATGAAAATTCAGCTGAAGGAAATTCAACTCCTACTTCTTCCAATTCAACTGCACCTCCTTCATCCTCAACAAGTAATACAGAAGGTAATGAGAGTAAAAGTAACTCTGCAACTGAAAATGAAAATACACAAGTGATTGATGAAGAAACGAACGAAAACCAGGATCCCCCTGCTCAGGTAGAAGAATCTGAGAGAGAAACAGATAAAAATGAGGGGACAGGTCATGACCAGAATACAGAAAAAGAGAATGATGAAAATAATGAAGAAGTTAGTGAAGATAAAGACAATACTGCACCTCAGGAGGGTGAAACACCACCTTCTCAGGATGGAGAGGAGAAACCGCCTCCAGAAGAGGATCCTGATGAAAATGATGGTGGCTCGGAAAATTAAGTATAGACACCTTTTGAAGCTTACTTGAGGAGGACATGCTATGACTGCAACAGTCGAGTTGGAGGTAGAAATAGAAGCTTTGCGAGAGGAAATGTATCAATTATATAAAAATGACCCTACTGATCCGCAATTAGTTTCTGTTTCCCAATCTTTGGATCAATTATTAAATAAATTGAATTATATGCTCCAAACTTAAGGTAATACATATAAAAAATAAACCGCTGCTATAACAGCGGTTTATTTTTTATTTGTTTTCTTCTTCATGACTGCTGATTTGTAGAGTCACTTTATTGACTCCTAATACTCTTGCGGCTTCTATCATATTTTTTGCTTTTTCTTCTGCCTGTTCTAATGAAAGATTAGCAGTAGTAATTTCAAATGCCGGGATACTACTATCACCTGATGGTGACTTAAAAGCTTCACTGGAAACCGTATCATTCTCTGACTGGAGTGATTGGACTGGGGCTTTGTCCTCTGTCGTTACAAAAGAAACGACTTCCTGTACGTTGTTTTTGTATCGCTTTCCGCGGATTTTGCGACCGTGGTATACTACGTTAGAGTAGGGACAGCCTGTTTCTGCAGCAATCTGACGGTAGTTTTTGTCTGATTCTTCGAGGAGTTGTTTGACTTGGTCAAGGTCATAATCGTATTTTTTGTTACCTTTTGCCATAAGAATGCTCCTTTATATTAATTTTGAAAAAATGAGTAGTATTATTTTATCATAAACGAATTCATCCTATTTGTCATATTAAATTTTTCGACATTACAAAACAGAATAAAATTAAATATTGTAGATTTTTTTGTTTTATATTATAGAGGTTAAGTATATTATTCTAAGCTGCCTGTATGTAGGAAGAAAGTTTCACAGAGTGCTCCCTTATAAAAGATATAAATACGAAAATTGGATGAGAGGATTTCATCTAAAACTGTCGAATTGCATAGGTGAAGGAGTGATACTGTCAATGCCATTGTCGTTTTCGTTAAGAGTAGTCATGATGCCTGACGGGAAACCGTTAGTATTTGAACAAGGTATATTAATTGCGCATGAAGAAGATAAGCGTAATTGGTTTGTGATGGTGAATGGAGTTTCTGTAAGCGAGGAAATGAAGCAATCCTTTGCCAGTGGTGAGGTTTTTGAAATTATAATGGTTCCCTGGGAAGGGTCCCCATTCACTGGAAAAGTCCAAATAAAGAATTTATATGAAGAAGATGCATATATGAATGGGCGAGCGCCTCTTCAAGAGCCGGTCCAACGAGTGATCGAGCTTGATGGCGAAAAAATTCCATTTTAGTAATTACATGCCACCCTGGTTTCTCTAAATTGTGAGGACTTGAGGTGGCCCTGTTTTTCGCTGGTCTTCAGACGCCAAGGACGTTCTTTTTTCATAATGGACATTTCCAGTCATTTGCAATAGTATGGACATAGATTCAGATTCATGGAGGACAGGCTTATGACGACAATCAACGATATTGCAAAAATGGCGAATGTTTCCCGTACAACCGTTTCCCGGGTACTCAATAATAATGGCTACGTCAGTGAGTCTGCCCGGGAGCGTGTCATGAAAGTAGTGGAAGCAACAGGTTATATCCCGAGTGTTTCAGCCAAATCATTACGTACTAAACGCTCTGGTGTAATCGGGGTCATTTTACCAAAAATCAGTACAGAGACAGCCAGCAGAGTGGTAGGCGGTATCAATGAAGTGGTGGCAAAAGAAGGGTTTCAAATTCTCTTGACCGATACCGAATTAAACCACGAAAAAGAGATAGAATATATCCGATTGTTGCATAGTCGTCATGTAGATGGCATCATTTTGCTTGCCACCAATGTCAATGATCGGCTGCTGAATACAATCGAGGATGCCAACCTGCCATTCATATCGCTCGGCCAGGAGCTCCCTGGTGTGACATCGATTGTATACGACGATTATCATGCCTCAAGAGATATGACTCACATGATCATAAAAAAAGGGCATAAAAAAATTGCCTATATTGGTGTAGGAGAAGACGATCCGGCAGTAGGGGTCCTGCGTAAACAAGGTTTTATAGAAACAATACAAGAAGCTGGTCTTGAAGTAGAAGAAAGCTGGATAAGATACGGTGATTTCAGCATCGAATCGGGTTATGAAAGTATGAAGCAAATCGTCGAAGCCAGTCCAGGTAATTTGCCTACAGCAGTTTTTGTCGTCACGGATCGAATGGCGGTAGGCGCAATGGAATATCTAAAGGAACAAGGGTTGCGGATTCCACAAGATATCGCTATTACCGGAATAGGTGCCTCGGTAATGTCAAAATACGTAAGTCCTTCATTGACGACCATTGACTATTTTAATAAAGAGGCTGGAACCATGGCAGCTGAATTATTGTTGGAGCAATTGCAGGATAAAAATACCAAGAAAAAGTTTCTGCAAAATTATAGACTAATTGAGAGAGATAGTGTATAGTACATATCAACAAAGGATATGGAATCGATTACACACATCTCTCTTTTTTTTAAAGAAAAATTTAACCGCTTTCAAATATATTTTTTTAGCGAATGTGGAATCGATTCCTTGTGTGCAATCATTGTGTCCTGTTATTTTATTTGTACTTATGTGTAATCGATTACACACCATCAAGTAAAGGAGGATTTAAAAATGGCTAGTAACGCTCAAATTGCCAAAGAGGTGCTTGAGGCAGTCGGTGGGGAAGAGAATATCCAGTCTATTGCTCATTGTGCTACCCGGCTGCGGGTAATGGTCCATGATAAGGAAAAAGTGGATGTTCATGCTGTTGAACAAATTGAAAAGGTAAAAGGTGCTTTCTATAACTCTGGTCAATATCAAATTATCTTTGGGACTGGTACGGTCAATCGTATTTATGAAGAAATAACGAAATACAATGTAGATGGCACATCGAAATCAGAAATGAAAGAAGAAACAGCTAAGCAAGGGAATGCTTTCCAGCGTGCGATTCGAACTTTTGGTGATGTGTTCGTACCAATCATCCCGGTGCTGGTGGCAACCGGTCTATTCATGGGACTTCGCGGACTGGTTATGCAGGAAGCGATTCTTTCTTTGTTCGGTTTAACGCCTGAGAGCGTTCCGGAAAACTTCATTCTCTTTACACAAGTATTAACGGATACAGCGTTTGTTTTCTTACCAGCACTTGTCGCATGGTCGACCTTCCGTGTCTTCGGTGGAACACCAGTCATCGGCCTTGTGCTCGGTCTGATGCTGGTGTCACCAGCATTACCGAATGCCTGGGAAGTAGCATCCGGTGATGCATCGCCAATTACGTTTTTAGGTTTTATTCCTGTCGTAGGATATCAGGGTTCTGTATTACCCGCTTTCATTGCCGGTATTTTAGGTGCAAAACTTGAAAAGGTGCTCAGAAAACGAATTCCAGAAGCGCTTGATTTAATTCTTACGCCATTTTTAGTATTACTCGTTATGATCGCAGCAGCATTGCTTGCGATAGGACCGGTATTCCACTCCGTGGAAAATTGGATTTTTGCAGGTACCATGTTCTTATTGGAATTACCGTTCGGACTTAGTGGTCTGTTGATTGGTTTCTTCAACCAGATCATTGTCATAACAGGTGTCCATCATATTTTTAACTTTATGGAAATTCAATTGCTGGAACGTTTAGGTTTCAACCCGTTTAACCCGATCATCACGGGTGCTATCGCTGCCCAGGGTGGTGCAGCACTTGCTGTTGGTGTCAAAACGAAGTCAAAGAAATTGAAGGCACTTTGTTATCCATCTGCTCTGTCTGCATTCCTTGGTATTACGGAACCGGCCATCTTCGGTGTCAATCTTCGCTATATGAAGCCATTCGTGATGGCACTGATCGGCGGTGGTGTTTCCGGCTTCCTCGCAGCAATTATGGGCTTGAAAGCAACAGGAATGGCAATTACAGTTATCCCTGGTACACTGTTGTACTTGAATGGGCAGATTTTCGGTTATATTCTAGTCAACCTTGTTGCCATCGGAACTGCTTTTGTATTGACTTACCTGTTTGGTTTCAACGATAAAATGGTAGATAACAAATAAGGAATATAAGAAGACCTGGACATCCTGTACTGGGTCTTCTTCCGTTTTGATATTGGAAGGTTAGGAGAGTGCAGCTATGATTACTACTGAAGAAAAGTTGCGTAAACAAGCTTATGAAGCTGTAGAAAAGTATAGAGATACTGTACAAAAGGATCCATACCGACAGGGCTATCACATGATGCCGCCGGTCGGTTTGCTGAACGACCCGAATGGATGGATACAATGGCGAGGGACGTACCATATGTTTTTTCAATGGATGCCGTTCCACACCGGACACGGGGCCAAGTTCTGGGGGCATTACAGCTCTGAAAACCTGGTCGATTGGAAGCTGGAACCGATTGCATTGACGCCAAGTGACTGGTTTGATAAAAATGGCTGCTATTCTGGCAGCGCTATCGACCATGATGATAAGTTGAAAGTTTTTTATACAGGAAATGTGCGTAATGGACATGGTGAACGAGAATCTTATCAATGCCTGGCAGAATCGGAGAATGGGATTGAGTTTAAGAAACAAGGTGTAAAACTCGAGCTCCCAGAAGGGTATTCCGCTCATTTCCGTGATCCAAAGGTCTGGGAGCATGAAGGGAAATGGTACATGGTAGTTGGTGCCCAAACCCTGGAAAATCAGGGGGCTGTAGCATTTCTTGAGTCCGATGATCTGGAAAGCTGGACGCATAAAGGCGAGCTGGCTGGTCCTGTTGAAGGACTCGGTTACATGTGGGAATGCCCGGATGCCTTTTCTTTAAACGGGAAAGATGTATTGATTTTTTCTCCTCAGGGAGTGGAAGCACAAGGTATCGATTTCAACAATCAGTATCAAACCGGTTATGTCGTCGGAAAGCTGGACTATGAAAAGGGAAAGCTGGAACATGGGGTTTTCAACGAATTAGACCGGGGATTTGAATTTTATGCCCCTCAATCCATGCTTGATGAAAAAGGCAGACGCCTACTTGTTGGATGGATGGGGGTACCGGATCAAAACGAAGAACACCATCCGACAATCCAGCATCATTGGATCCATAATCTGACGCTTCCGAGAGAACTGAAGCTTGTAGAAGGGGAGTTGTATCAACTGCCTGTAAAAGAAATGGAACAGCTGAGGGAAGAAAAACTATTTGAAGAAGTAGTGGGAGCTGATTTATCGCATAAGCTTCCCCGCACTTCTGAACTGGTAATGGATGTAGATGGCTCGCTTAACCAATTTGAATTGCAGCTATTCGATTATCTTAAATTGTCTTATAGTAAAGAAACAGGGTACTTTACCATGGAGCGTTCAAGCCTGGCGAATGGCAATACAGAAAGCCGTAGTTGCCGTTTAATAGAAGGATTACAGCAAATGCAGGTATTCATCGACCATTCCTCTGTTGAAATCTTTGTTAATGATGGAAAAGAAGTATTCACTTCACGCATGTTTGCTGACCCGGACGAGTGCATGGTAAAGGTTGTGCATAAAGGAAAAGAGCGTTTGAAGCTGACAGCGTGGAAGCTTAGAAATGATGCTATCCATCAGAATTTGTAAAGGAAAATGATATAAGGGAAGGAAGAAGGTTTATGAAGTTTGGTGCAATTGAAGCGGGTGGTACGAAGTTTGTATGCGCAGTTGGGAATGAAGATGGCGACGTATTCGAGAAAATCGTGATTCCTACTGAAAATCCTGAGGTTACCATGCCTAAGGTCTATGAGTTTTTCAAAGATACAGGAATAGAACGTATGGGCATCGGCAGCTTTGGACCAATAGATTTAAATGAAGGCACAGGCAGTTATGGAACGATTCAAAAGACACCAAAAACAGCGTGGATCAATTTTCCGCTTGCAGACGAAGTCAGTAGATATACAGGGGTTCCTGTAGTTGCCGACACCGACGTCAACGTGGCAGCTTTGTCAGAATCTCTATGGGGAAATGCTACGGGTGTAAATTCCTGCCTTTATATTACGGTCGGTACCGGTATAGGTGCCGGAGCAATCGTAAACGGGGCAACACTGAAGGGTTTATCGCACCCGGAAATGGGACATATAGCTGTCCGGCGTCACGCAGAAGATACTTTTGCAGGAACCTGCCCTTATCACAGCGACTGTCTGGAAGGAATGGCTGCAGGCCCTGCTATTGAACAGCGGTGGGGAAAACCTGGTAACGATTTAGCAGACAATGAACTGGTATGGGAGATTGAGGCCTATTATTTAGCGCAGGCAATCGTCAATTACATTTACATTTTGTCACCGGAACGGGTAATCATGGGTGGCGGCGTCATGCAGCAGGCCCACTTGTTTGATTTAATCAGAAAAAATGTAGTGGACATGCTGAATGGTTATGTCAGCTCCCCATTATTGACTCCGGATCGTGTAGATAACTACATTGTGCCGCCTGGATTAACCAATGAAGCTGGCATAAAAGGAGCTTTAATTTTAGCAGCTAAATAAACAGGAAATGTGGAGGATTTTAAAAGGAGTTTGGAATAAGGAAAAAAGAGGCGGATGGCTCTTCTTGTAAAGGTCATCCGCAAAACATGTTCTCCAGTCATTCCCAAAACGCTCTTTACTTCAACTATTCTTGGTTTGATTTTATGATGGTTGAAGCGGGGTGACCATGCACTTGAAATGTAACAGGACCCAACACCGGGCTGAGTCTTACTGGGTCAATTTAATTCAGATAGCGGGAACGCATAAACGTTGCTATCCTGGCTTCCGACAAATAACGTTTCATTGATAATTACTGGACCACCAGGAAGCAGGGCTCCTCCTACTTGGTTTTTGTTTACGAGGGCCCCTGTTTCTGCTTCCAGCACATACAGGTCACCTTCTGCATCTCCAAAATACACCAAACCATCTTTCACAACAGGAGCCCCTTTTACCGGTGTATTATTATCATATTCCCAAACTTTTTCACCCGTTGGAATATGATAGGCATGCACCGACTTCGTGTATGGGCTGCCTACATAAGCATAGTCGCCCTCAATGGTTACTGCACCAGAAGTATTGATATGGGGAATCGGTACTTCCTGGTCCGGTCCGGTTCCCATCAGATCCTGCCAGAGCAATTCTCCAGACTTTTTGTCAAATGCATAGATAAAGTGGTAGTTTTCAGCATCGATTCCTATCTTTTTTCGCTCGCCCTCTTTTATTTTGAAGTGCATATCCGGCATGGTGTCCCCATACTTTTCGTATAATTCTTTTTTATTCCATTCCGTATGGAACTTTGCTCCTGTAACCATCACTACATCCTCTGATACGGCAGGCGGTACATCGGTAACTGATCCAAGCTTACCTTCTTTCCAGGCGATACGCTGATTATCTAAATCTACGGCTACCAGGTTGTCTGTTGCGCCGACATAAAGCATGCCATCACTAATATGCGGGGCGGACATGCTGACATAGCCTGGAAGCTTCAAATTCCATTGTAATTCACCAGACTCGGCATCCAGTGCATATAAGGTTTGATCTCCTGTAGCAATATAAATCGTTCCTTCATGATAAACCGGAGCAGGCATCACTTCACCTTCGGTTTCAAAGTTCCAGATCTTCTCGCCGGTTTCTCCATCAAATGCAGCAGCCCCGCTCTTACCAGTGCCGCGGATTTTCTTCTTGAATGGATCCGGGAAGTTACGGTTTCCATAGCCGACGTACACCTTGCCATCTACATAGATGCTGTCTTCATGAATCCAGTTCGGCAGTTCTGTACTCCAGTTTTCTTCTCCTGTAAAAAGATCAAAGGAATACAGTTCACCACTGCCATGGTTACCAACATACAGGTTGTCGCCTGCAATGACAGGGTTTGTACGTACTTCATCCCCAGTTTGATACGTCTGCCTGATTGTCCGCTCATCCCCGTTATCAAACACGGCATTGTTCGAGGTATCTAACCTGTACTGCTGCCATTTCTCAGGTCCATAGCTCTGTTCTTCTTCATGAGAGTCTGCCTGTACAGTCATGCCGGAAAACACGAGAAGCCCAGCTGCCATAAGTAATGAAGCTTTCTTCACCTTCCATTCCTCCTTTAAGAATTCGATACTTTAAATGTTAGTATGGTGCATACAGTAACTAAGATACCTCGTTGGGTGCTTGCAAAACTGGTTAATTATTAACTCTCCAGTAATCACTAAATATTAACAAATAATGGTATTTGGTTGGTGCAGGAGTCCTTCACGGAATTAATTGATTTCTTTGGGAGAAGTTTATGATAAAATTAAGGAAAACGTTTGCGCTATTGTTTAGGGAGGAATCTGCTATGAAACGTACCTGGTGGAAAGAGAGTGTCATTTATCAAATCTATCCCCGCAGCTTTAAGGACAGTAACAGTGACGGAATTGGTGATATTCCCGGTATTATCGAAAAGTTGGACTATTTAAAGGAACTGGGAATCGACGTGATCTGGCTGTCTCCAGTCTATGAGTCACCCAATGATGATAATGGCTATGATATTAGCGACTATCAAAAAATTATGGACGAATTCGGCACGATGGAAGATTGGGAGCGGATGCTTGCCGAGATACATAATCGTGGGATGAAGCTGATCATGGATCTGGTCGTCAACCATACTTCAGACGAGCACTACTGGTTTATGGAAGCCAGGAAATCAAAAGATAATCCGTATCGGGATTACTATATTTGGCGTCCTGGTGAAAACGGCAAGGAACCGAATAATTGGGAATCCGCCTTCAGTGGTTCTGCCTGGGAATACAATGAAGCTACAGCCGACTACTATCTGCACCTGTTTTCCAAGAAACAGCCTGACCTGAACTGGGAGAACCCAAAGCTTCGTTCTGAGGTTTTTAGCATGATTAAATGGTGGCTCGATAAAGGAATCGACGGTTTCCGCATGGATGTCATCAATTTCATTTCCAAAGATCCGAGCTATGCGGATGGGGAAATAGTGGAGGGGAAGCCTTATGCATCCGGTGCCAAGTACTTCATGAACGGACCGAAAATCCACGACTACTTAAATGAAATGAATCAGGCAGTCCTGTCTGAATACGATATTATGACTGTAGGGGAGATGCCAGGGGTAACTCCGGAACAGGCAGAGCTCTATACACGGGAGAACCGGGAAGAATTGAATATGGTGTTCCATTTTGAACATATGGATCTGGATGCAGGCTCTGGCGGGAAATGGGACCTGCGGCCCTGGTCTTTAGTAGAGTTAAAAAAGATTTTTACAAAATGGCAGACACGGTTGTCGGATGAAGCCTGGAATAGTCTTTACTGGAACAACCATGATCAGCCAAGAGTCGTATCGCGTTTTGGTAATGACTCAGAAGCTTATCGCGAGATTTCTGCTAAAATGCTGGCGACGGCTTTGCATATGATGAGAGGTACGCCGTATATCTACCAGGGGGAAGAGCTCGGGATGACGAATGTGCCTTTTGACAGTATCGAAGACTATCAGGATATTGAAACTTTGAATATGTATCATGAGAGAGTAGCAGCCGGTGAAAATCCTGATGAACTGTTGAAGGCCATCCATGTAAAGTCAAGAGATAATGCCCGCACTCCTGTTCAGTGGGACACTAGTAAACACGCAGGTTTTACAGATGGAGAGCCGTGGCTTGCGGTCAATCCGAATTATAAAACGATTAATGCTGAAGCTAATTTGAAGAACGGTGAATCCATCTTTCACTATTATAAGAAGTTGATTGCTCTTCGCAAACACCATGATATCATCGTATACGGGAACTATCGCCCACTTTTGGAAAAGGATGAAAAGATCTTTTCCTACATTCGTGAGCTGGGTGAAGAGAAACTGCTGGTAATCAATAACTTCACTGCTGAAGCCATTGATTTTATTATTCCGGATGCATTTAAGGAGACAACTGAAAGCAAGCTCCTCATCAGCAATTACGAGGCAAATGATCAACTGCAGGATTTCACGTTAAAACCTTATGAAGCAAGAGTGTATAAAACAAACTGACAAGAAAGCCCCGCCCCATGACCTCCATTACTCGGTGGAACTGGGGTGGGGCTATTATTTTTATGCTGTTCTGAAATTCTGGACGAGCTCTTGCAGTTCTTCAGCCAAATTGGTGAGTGAAGCGGCGGAAGCGTTGATCTCTTCCATGGAAGCAAGCTGCTGCTCAGAAGCTGAAGCTACGCTATGAGCGCTGTCGCTGTTCTGTCGGGCAACCTCAGCTGTTTCATGGACTGCTTTGGTTACTTTATCTGTGCTCTCGTTGATCTTGTCGGATATCGAAGTAATTGCTTTAATTTCTTCTGCCACATCATTCATGCCAGTTAAGATAGCCTCAAAATGGTCTGCCGTTTGAAGCGTTACCTTCCTTCCGTTCTGTACACGTTCCTTTACTGCATCCATCGATCCCACGGAATGCTCCGTGTCTGTCTGTATGTCATTGATCAAATTTTGAATTTGTCCGGCAGCGTTGGCCGTTTGCTCCGCTAATTTCCGAACCTCATCTGCCACAACAGCAAACCCTTTACCGCTTTCCCCCGCTCGTGCTGCTTCAATTGCCGCATTCAGAGCCAGCAAGTTGGTTTGATCAGCCACTTCGGTAATTATTCTGGTTATATTGTTAATTTCTTTAGAACTCTTTTCCAGGGACCGGACAGATTGATCTGTTTCTTCTACAGAAGAGGTGATAGCTTCCATTTGGTTGACTGTTTCCTGCACAGATTTTTGGCCATCCATGGCCATGCGTTGCGAGGTGTGAGCTAAATTACTGACTACATCAGCGCTTGCGATAATATGTTTCACACCTTTCGCCATTTCTCCTACTGTCGTGGAACTGTCTTCCACCATTTGATTTTGCTGTTCGGTACCGGCTGATACTTCCTGCATTGCTCCAGTAATCTGTTCCGTGCCACGACTGGTTTCATCCGCGCTTGCCGACAGCTCCTCAGCAGAAGCGGCAACTTGTTCAGAAGTTGATCCTATTGTGGATATTAACTGCTGTAAATTTTCTATCATTACATTGAATGAATGATTCAAGGTTCCCAGTTCATCTTTCGTGTCGATTACTGTTGACTCTACATTTAAATCCCCACTGGCTACTAATGTAGCTTTGTTGGAAAGGGAGCGGATGGTTCCGACCATTTTCCGCGTGAATAATACAGCAGCGGTTCCAGAAATGGATAATAAAGTGAACAGTGCTATTGCTGAAAACCATTGAATGGAGTTTATTTTATCAGTCAGATTTTGTTGGCCTTCCTCATAGCGCTCCTCAGCGTATATCGTCAATAAATAGAGGTCGTTGACGATTCCCTTGGTACGAATGGATAACATTTTTGCTGCATTGGTATCCTGCTCAGCAAGCACTTCTTCCGTCGAAGCAGCAAGTGTCTGAAACTTTTGTTTAGCTTTATCCAATTGTTCTTGCTGCTGCCCGGTTGGCAAGGACTTTTCTAATTCGGCAATATGCTGCTCGGTTATAATAAGACTTCTTTCAATCTGTTCTTGATAGGCTGCCGATGGCGTTACACTATAATTGTTCAAAACGTTTTGCAAGGATGAAATGGAACCATTCAACTTCTCGACTCGAATCAAATTTTCTACATCGCCACTATTATCAGCATTGATTTGCGCCATTTGGAAAATGATAGCCCCAATGATCAAACCGGTAACCAATAATGGCAGCAGTATTAATATCAACAATTTATACTTGATTTTCATGCTCGTTTCCCCCTGCATTATTTGCTGTTGATTGACCGGCTGCCCTCAGCTATTTCTGCTTTTAGTTCATTTAGTATTGCTTCTTCTTTTTCTGTGAGGGAGATCACCCTTACCGGTGCTAATCCAACGCCATTTTCTTCAATTCCCAGGATAATATGACTTTCCGTGAGCTCGCCTTGCTCTGTGAGTTGCTGTGCTACCTCAAACAAGCCCACATCGACTTTCTTCAGCATCGAAGTGACTACTGCCTTTTCCCCTAAAAAGTATTGATCACTATCAACTCCGAATACATAGGTGCCTTGTTCCTGAGCTGCCTGAATAGCTCCAACTCCTGTAAAGCCTGCTGAGGGAAAGATATAATCAGAATCATTATCAATCATTCCCTTAGCTATCGTGTAACCGAGCTTGTCATTACCAAAATCACCAGCGTATTCTACCAGTATTTCGGCATCTGGGTTGGTTTCCTTGACGCCTTGTTCGTAACCAGCACGGAATTTATTGATTAATGGTGTATCGAGGCCACCGATGAATCCTACTTTATCCGTCCTGGTTTTCATACCGGCAAGGGCCCCGATTAAAAAGGAGCCTTCATGTTCTTCGAATGTGAGGCTTGTAATATTCTCCATCTCAGAGACTTCATCGACCAGTAAAAATTCCTGATCCGGGTGTTCTGCAGCAACTTTTTCTACTGCATCTTTCATTGTGAATCCGACAGCAATGACAAGTTCATTTCCTTGTTCTACTAACTCTTGCAGTCCTTGCTCATAAGTGCCAGTATCGGCAATTTCCCGGTAATCAAAAATGACCCCGAGCTCTTCACGCGCTCTTTCTAAGCCATTAAATGCGGAATCGGAAAAAGAAGAATCTCCCAGACCACTATCGGAAAGCATGACACCGATATAGGTATACTCGTCAGCAGCAGCTTCTCCACTACCATTTGAACAGCCGCTTATTATAAATGACAGAACTATGGTACTTATCACTAACATCCATTTTTTCATACTTATTTCCTCCTAGAATTCTAAGCTGGTATATTTCCTCACCTCCTATTTCTCGGCAAAAATAATAGTGAATTGAATAGGGAAGGAAAAAAATATATGAAAACTTTGTGAGGTCTATAGGAAAAAGGGGAGGAAGGGTGAAAGGAAAAGATTTTTATATTCAGCTCAGTCTTTGCTTTCCCATTCAGTAACCAGGAATGTTATAATAGCGACATACATCAACAAAAAAGGGGTTTTATCATGGCTAAAAAGTTAATTTTCGGACATAAAAATCCGGATACTGACACAATTACGTCAGCACTTGTTTATGCTGATTTAAAGTCTAAAATTGGGGAGGACGTCGAGCCGGTCCGCTTGGGGGAGGTGAATGGCGAGACACAATTCGCGCTGGAGCAGTTCGGTGTAGAAGCACCACGTTTGATCGAAAAGGCGTCTGACGAAGTAGAGCAGGTCATCCTTGTCGACCATAACGAACGGCAGCAAAGCGTTGATGATATTGATGAAGTTCAGGTAATGGAAGTCATCGACCATCATCGTATTGCTAACTTTGAAACGCAGGGTCCTCTCTACTACCGTGCCGAGCCGGTCGGTTGTACAGCAACGATCCTGAACAAATTATATAAGGAACACAATGTTGAGATCAGCAAGCAAATGGCTGGACTGATGGTATCAGCGATTATCTCTGACTCCTTATTATTCAAATCACCGACATGCACAGATGAAGATGTTGCAGCAGCGAAAGAACTAGAGAAAATCGCCGGTATTGATGCAGAAAAGTACGGTTTGGAAATGTTGAAAGCAGGAGCTGATATAAGCGGTAAAACGATGGCAGAGCTGATCAGCCTCGATGCCAAGAACTTCGACATGAGCGGTTCAAACGTCGAAGTAGCGCAGGTCAACACGGTTGATACAAGTGAAGTACTTGCTAACCAGGCTGAGATTGAAGCAGAAATGCAAAATGCGATCGATGAAAAAGGTCTGGATTTATTTGTGTTCGTGGTCACTGATATTTTGACGAACGATTCGACGGCAGTAGTGCTGGGGAATAAGTCAGCTGCTGTTGAAAAAGCTTTTGACGTTACATTGTCTGAGAATAAAGCAGTCTTAAAAGGCGTCGTTTCCCGCAAGAAACAAATTGTACCACCACTTACCGAAGCGTTATCTTCCTAATAAAAAAGCATGCTTGCCGGATTAATAACCGGCACAGCATGCTTTTTTATTGTCTTACAAAAAATTCTTCAAGTATCAGGACACATGCCCCTATCGCTGATCCATTTTCGCCTAGTTTTGCCAGCACGATAGAGGTTTCTTTCGCTTTTTGAGTTAATCCTCTTGCTTGAATCGTTTCTTCAAGCCCCGTCATTAAAAAATCTCCAGCTTTAGAAACACCACCGCCGATTATAATCCTTTTCGGATTCAATGTATGGATAAGATTGACTAATCCGATTCCCAAATAACGCCCTGTTTGGCTTAATAATTCTATGCTGAAGTCATCACCTTCAAGAGCGGCCAGGTAAACGATTTCACCATCGATTTTTTCCAGGTCATGATCGACTAATTCTAGTATCTTTGATTTTTTTCCAGTCTTAAGTTCTTTTTTCGCCCGTTCTCCGATTGCTGGGCCATTTGCGAGCGTTTGAAGACAGCCATAATTGCCACAAGAACATTTAGGTCCTGATAAATCAATCGTCACATGACCGATTTCTCCTGCGATACTGTCCTCCCCGTGAAAAAGTCGGCCGTTAATCATCACTCCAGCCCCAATTCCGTGACCTACATTGACCCCGACCATATTATCTGCATCATTTCCATTACCGAACCAGGATTCACCAAGGGTCATTGTTCTTGCATCATTCTCGACTTTTACAATCATTTTAAATTCTTCTTCGAGTACTTCCTTGATCGGAATATTGTATAGTTGAAAAGAGGGAGCGAACAGAGAAATACCATGAGTGACATCTACGATACCATGCATCCCGACCCCAATGCCGATGAATTTCTCTGGATCGTTCTTTGCTGGACTTAACAAATGATAGATTCCTTCTTTCATCGTTGAAAGAATCTCCGCTTCATCTGGATGCTCTTTGATTTCAAAGGATGTTTGGTCCTTCAATTCTCCAAACAGATTCGTTACTACGAAGTTCATTTTGAATCTTCCTACATCTATTCCGATAATATAAAAATTATCTGCATTTATCTCTAATAATGTGGGCTTCCTCCCTCCTTGCGAAGCACCTTGCGTTGTTTCAATTACAAAATTGCTGGCGATCAATTCTTTGACGATATTTCCGACTGTAGGAGGAGTCAAGCTTGATTGTTTAGCGATTTCTGCCCGGGAAATAGGCCCTTGTTCACGGATCATATTCAAAATTATTGAACGGTTTATAGATTTCATTAATTGAAAACTGCCACGTCTATACTTGGACATATCATTTCCTCCAACTGGATTGATACTTGTATCATACCATATCTATCCATTCTTAAGAAAATTAATTTAAAAAGTCTTTCTTTCTTATAATATTGTACAAACCCCATTAAACTTAAAGGTTTTTTACTAAAAATATGTTAGATATAGATTTACATCTTTATTCAATTTAGGAATTTTTCAAAAAAACTTTTCATTCTAAAAAGAATTATGATAACTTATAGGTAAGTTAATTAATTTATTTTATGAAGTTTTGGAACCGTATTCAAAAAAAAGGGGAGGAAAATAATCCAATGAAGAAATGGTTGAAAGGTTTTCTGGTATTAGCTTTGATTACTGGTCTCCTGGCTGCTTGTTCTAACAATGAAAGCAGTGGCAATGAAGGAGGAGATGGTGGCGAGCCAAATGGGGAAATAACGATATGGGGTTGGAACGTAGCAGCCCAATCCATGGAATTGGCCGTTGAAGGATTTCAAGAAGAGTATCCAGATGTTGAAGTGAAAGTAGAAGACATAGGCCGTCTTGATGTATATGAAAAACTGACAGTAGGACTGGCTTCAGGAGGGAATGGACTTCCGGATGTCGTATTAGTAGAATCCGATCGTCTTGCAAACTACCAAAACGAGTTTCCTGATGGTCTTCTCAATCTTTCTGAGATGGGGTATGACAAACACGAAAGTAAATTTGGCGAGTACAAAAAATCAGTGACTCAGGATAAGAATGGCGACTTCTTCGCTGCCCCTTGGGATATCGGACCTACTGGTGTCTTCTACCGTACTGATATTTTTGAGGAAGCTGGAGTAAATCCAGAAGATATTCAAACATGGGAAGATTATATTGAGGCAGGAAAGCAGATCAAAGAAAAAACAGGGAAGAAAATGGTACCTATCGACATTGCTAAAGATGATGCACTATACCGTATGATGCTGAACCAGCAAGGAACCTACTACTTTGATGGAGAAGGGAACATCGATGTGACATCAGATGCCTCTAAAAATGCATTTAATGTCATCAATCAGTTGAATGAAGAAGGTTTAGTATTGAATAATGATGGCTGGAATGGTGTTGTTTCCGCCACAGTAAATGGTGAAGTTGCTACTGTACCTTTCGGTGTCTGGTATACAGGGACGATAATGGATCAGGCACCTGACCAAAAAGGCCAGTGGGGTGTATTCAAGCTTCCCGCTTTTGAAGAAGGTGGAAACAGGGCAGCTAACCTTGGAGGGTCTGATCTGGTAATCCCATCTGCTACAGACAATAAAGAGGCTGCATATGCCTTTGTTGAATACTTTACTACAAAAGTAGAACCGCAAATGACAGCTCTGAAAGAAAAAGGTATTTTCCCATCTTTGAATGCGGCTTACGAAGAGGATTACTTCAACCAAGAGTCCGAGTTCTTCTCTAATCAGAAGATTTTCAAAATGTTTGCAGAACAAGTTCCTGAAATTCCTGCAGCCAATTATACGTCCGACTATGCAAGAGCGTTCAAGATCATGTCTGACACCCAGGCTGACATTCTATTGAATGGAACAGAACTTGATAAGGCGTTGAAAAAAGCGGCGGATAAATTAGAAAGTGATACAGGCCGTAATGTGAATTGATTTAATGGAATGCCTGGTGTGAAAGTCGGCTGAGATCCTTATAGTAGGATTTCAGCCGACTTTTTTATGTTTTTTGAAAATTATCAAGACATCTCTCATCTGTTATGTTAACATTAAGTTAATTAAATTAATTTACAAAGTGGAATGCTACATATCCGGCTTTGGTTAGAAGTTGCGTTTTTAAAACAATGATATGTAAGCGAATTCTTTAATGATTTGTGAGGAGGGTGACCAGCTTGAGTCAACTGAAAGCAGAAACACAGATTAATGGTAAACGGCAAAGAAAGCGTTGGATTACACCAAAGAATGTACCTTATTTATTTATTCTTCCAGCGTTGACTTTCTTTATGATTTTCACTGTTTATCCTGTGATTTCTTCTCTTCTATTAAGCTTTCAGAAGAGAGAAGGGGGAGAATACGTATTTGCAGGTCTTTCAAATTATGCTCGGCTTTTCCAGGATGAGTTGTTTTTCAAAGCTTTAGGGAATACATTTTTAATTTTACTTATCCAAGTTCCCATTCAATTATTTTTAGCTGTAGTCATTGCGGTTGCATTGAATTCTCAAATGGTTAAGTTAAAGGGGTTTTTCCGGGTATCTTTCTTCATGCCCGCTATTACTGCACTTGTAGCTTCCTCGATAATTTTCATGATCATGCTCGATGAAAATTATGGTCTCGTCAACTATCTATTGTCGTTTTTTGGTATCGAACCGATAGCTTGGCTGTCTGATCCTTTTTGGGCAAAGGTGGCTTTGATGGTTGCAATCACCTGGCGCTGGACAGGGTATAACATGGTGATTTTCTTGGCTGGACTGCAGAATATCCCTGGATCACTGTATGAAGCAGCTGAGATGGATGGGGCAGGTAAACTCCGACAGTTCTTCTATATAACTGTTCCCCAGCTGAAGCCAATCTTTTTATTCACATTCGTTTTATCTACTATCGGTACTTTGCAGCTTTTCGATGAACCTTATATTTTGACAGAAGGCGGACCTAACAACTCTACATTGACGATTACGCTTTATTTGTACCAGCATGGCTTCAAGTATTTTGATTTTGGTTATGCTTCAGCAATCGCTTATATTCTTGTGTTGATTATCGGGGTGCTTTCTTGGGGACAAATGAAATTGGCAGGTGAGAATGATTGATGAAGAAAAATAACACGCTTAAAAAAATCTCTTTATATGTGTTCTTGGTTATCGGGGTCATCCTCTCCGTGTTCCCTTTTTATTGGATGTTTGTGGGAGCGACTAATCCCTCTGGAGAAATTTTCAGTGTACCACCCAACTTCCTGCCCGGGGATTATGGATGGGAAAACTTTAAAAACCTTAACGAAAACATAGGGATAATACGCGTGATGGGCAACTCGTTGTTCATTACATTGACGTTCACCGCGTTGTCTACAATCGTATGTACGGCAGCCGGTTACGCATTTGCAAAATTCAGTTTCAAAGGACGTAATCCGATCTTCTTCTTGCTGTTAGTTGCAATCATGATTCCATATCATGTGACGTTGATTCCGTTATTTGAAATTTTTGCGAAGGTTGATTGGCTGAATACATTCCAGGCGGTCATACTGCCTCAAATTGCTTATCCATTTGCCATATTTTTGATGCGTCAGAATATGCAAGCGATACCAGATTCTTTATTAGAAGCAGCCAGAGTTGATGGGGCTGGAGAGTTTCACATTTTCTTCCGAATGGTACTTCCTGTCATGAGGCCGGCACTGGCTGCGGTAGCTATATTTCTATTCATGTTCCAATGGAATAACTTCATTTGGCCGCTGGTCGTGCTGCAATCACAGGACATGTATACCTTGCCAGTAGCGCTTTCCAGTCTGGTAGGGATGTCGAGAATCGACTATGGCCAAGTTATGATGGGCACTACTTTGTCCACCCTCCCGATTATGATTTTCTTTTTGCTATTGCAACGTCAATTTATTTCCGGAATCCTTGGTGGCTCTGTAAAAGAATAAAAGGAAAAGGTAAGGGAGGGAATTCTCTTTTACCTTTTTCTTATCCTCTAAATTGATATAAAGGATGAGTGACATGATTTATAAAGATGAAAACCGCCAACAATTTCATTTAAAAAACGATTATATAAGCTACATATTCCGTGTCCTTGAGAATGGTCACTTGGGCCACTTATACTTTGGTCCTTCCCTACGTCATCAAAAGAATTTTGAACACTTTCAAGACATAAATAACCCTGTTGGCTATAGCACTCACACATTTTCAGATAACCTTGCTTTTTCCTTGGAAACAATCTTGCAAGAATACCCTCTTTATGGAAAAGGGGATTATCGCGAGCCTGCTATTATAGTAGAAGATCAAAATGGTAAATCCATTTCAGGTTTTATCTTTGACTACGCTGAAATCCAAGAAGGAAAGCCACAGCTAGAGGGGTTGCCAGCCACCTATGCCGACAGTGGACAGGCTCAAACGTTAGTGATTCATCTTTATGACTCTGAAACAGATGTGAAAATATTGTTGATGTATTCTATTTTTGAGAGGTTGCCGGTAATCACTCGTAGTGTTCAGGTAATCAACAAAGGTAATCAGGAAGTCAGCCTGAAACGTTTGTTTTCTTGTTCAATTGATTTGCCTGATGCAGATTATGATATGTTACATCTTTCAGGAGCATGGGCTAGGGAAAGACACATAAAAGAACGTCCATTGGTTCAAGGAATTCAATCGATTGGCAGCATGCGCGGGTCCAGTTCCCATCAGCATAATCCGTTTCTGGTGTTAAAAAGAAAAGAAACTACAGAACACCAAGGGACAGCTGTTGGAATCCAGTTTGTTTATAGTGGGAATTTTCTAGGGCAAGTAGAAGTTGATCACTATGAAAATACCCGTATTCAAATGGGAATCCACCCTTCCCAGTTCACTTGGGGACTAAAACCGGGTGAGAGCTTTCAAGCTCCAGAAGCTATCGTAACACTTTCAAAAAAAGGTTTGAATGGGCTGAGCACATCCCTTCATGACCTTCATCGTAAACATTTGATTGCTGAGAAGTGGAAAGGAATAGAACGGCCGATTTTAATCAACAACTGGGAAGCTACTTACTTCGACTTTAATGAAGAAAAACTGCTTAAAATTGTGGATCAGGCTAAAGCGCTTGGAGTGGAGTTATTTGTTTTGGATGATGGCTGGTTCGGTAAGCGGAATGATGATACGTCATCGCTTGGTGATTGGTTTGTTAACCAAACCAAGCTTCCAAAAGGTATTGGGGATTTAGCGGATTCTGTTAAAAAGAAGGGCTTGGCATTTGGATTATGGTTTGAGCCGGAAATGGTCAATTCGGACAGTGATTTATATCGTAATCACCCAGAATGGGTAATTGGATATCCAGAACAGCATTTAACTTTTGGTCGAAATCAATGGGTATTAGACTTTTCCAATCCAGAAGTGGTGGATCATATATACAAACAAATGAAAAAAATAATTGAAGAAACGAAACTTGATTATATCAAATGGGATATGAATCGTAATATTACAGAAGCTGCTTCTTCAAATCTGGAAAATCAGGGGGAATTTTTCCACCGGTACATTTTAGGAGTCTATCGATTATACGAACGGCTTCTACAAGAATATCCTGAAGTACTCTTCGAGTCATGTGCAGGAGGCGGTGGTCGTTTTGATGCAGGAATGATGTATTATGCGCCGCAGGCTTGGACAAGTGATGATACTGACTCAGTAGATCGTTTAAAAATTCAATATGGAACATCACTTGCTTTCCCGCTTTATAGCATTGGTTCCCATGTATCAGCTGTACCCAATCATCAAACATGGAGGGAGACTTCATTAGTACATCGTGGAAATGTTGCTTACTTCGGTACCTTCGGTTATGAACTCGATCCTGAGTCTTTAACAGAACAAGAAAAAAAAGAAGTCAGAGAACAAATTAATTTTTATAAAGAATATCGCACACTAATTCGCGATGGAGACTTCCTAAGACTATTAAGTCCCTTTAAACATAATGAAGTCGCCTGGATGGTTTGCGCAAAAGATCGGTCTGAGGCTTTGATTGGGTGGTACAAAACATTAAGCACTCCAAACCCGAAAAATAATCAAGTTTTGCGTTTAGCAGGGCTTAAATCTGAGGGGCGCTACTACGTTTCTGAATATAACCGTAGTTATTTTGGTGATGAATTGATGTACCGTGGATTGCCGCTTCCTATTGAATTTAATGGAGTGAATGAACACATGGCAGAACGCCGTGGAGATTATCAATCTTTGGTAGTGCATATAAAAGAGATTGATGAATCGTAGTTGTTCACTATGTCCCTATACTTAGAAAAAATGTTAATTAAAGGAGAGCCAACTATGAATCTATTCGTAATCATTTCCTTTTTATTTTTCACAGGATTAGTAGCTTTGATTTCTTACTATACGACTCGTAAAGAAAACCTGGATACACAGGATGGTTATTTTCTTGGAGGAAGAAACCTGGGTGCCTGGACAATTGCGGGTTCATTGATGCTCACAAATTTATCGACAGAGCAATTGATCGGACTTAACGCTCAAGGTTACTCCGACACCATTGCGGTCATGGGCTGGGAGGTCGGTTCTGCAATAGCCTTAGTGATCGTTGCGCTATTCCTTCTGCCGAGGTACTTAAAAGGTGGTATAACGACCATTCCTGATTTTCTTGAAGATCGATATGATTTTGGCACCAAACAGATAGTCACTATCCTTTTCCTGTTTGGCTATATATTCAACCTTTTGCCTCCTATTTTGTATTCAGGGGCGGTGGCCATAAATGGTCTGTTTAATATCCCTGAAGCTCTTGGAGTTGGCAGGATGCCTGCACTATTCATCACAGTGTTTGCAATTGGGATTGTTGGATCAATTTACGCAATCTTTGGTGGTCTGAAAGCCGTAGCTGTATCTGATTCTATCAATGGAATCGGACTGTTGATTGGTGGATTGATGATTCCTGTTATTGGTCTATTCGTACTAGGCGATGGGTCATTTACCAATGGGATTACGACCATCGTAGAAAATTCCCCTGAAAAGTTGAATTCGATTGGGGATTCAGATAGTCCGGTACCTTTTGGAACGATGTTCACAGGGATGCTTCTTGTCAACCTTTTTTATTGGGGTACAGCTCAACACATCATGCAGCGTGCCATAGCCGCTAAAAGTCTAAAAGAAGGGCAAAAAGGTGTGTTAATAGCTGCGTTCTTGAAACTTTTGGGACCTGTGTTTCTTATTTTGCCGGGAATTATTGCATTCAACATGTTCGGCCCTGGACTTGAACCGACAGATGCTTATCCGCGCCTGGTTAATGAGGTGCTTCCAGTTCCATTAGTGGGATTCTTTGCAGCGGTGTTATTCGGTGCTATCCTTTCATCTTTCAACTCAGCGTTGAATTCTTCGGTAACTTTGATTGCGTTGAATATTTATAAGCCATACTTCAAACCTGATGCACCTGATAAAGAGATCGTTCGAAAAGGGAAATATGTTGGAATCATTATAGCTATATTTGCGATGTGTATCGCACCTTTAATTGATATGGTGCCACAGGGGTTCTTCCAATACCTTCAAATTGTCAATGGGTTTTATAATGTTCCAATTTTTACAATATTGATTATTGGTTACCTGACGAAGCGTGTGCCTTCAATTGCAGCGAAAGTTTCCCTGTTTGTTTTTATATCGGTTTATGCAACAACTCAGTTATTTTGGGATACAGGCATCCATTTCCTGCATATTCTGGCGATATTATTTGTTCTTTGCTCAGGTTTGATGCTTTTAATCGGTAAAATTAGACCTCGTAATGAAAGCTTTACTTTAGAAGAAAAATCCAAAGTCGAAATGACTCCATGGAAACTTGTATGGCCTGTCGGAATTGCGGCTACCATTGCGATGATAGTTATTTATACACTCCTTTCTCCAATAGGAATTATATAAATTTTGAAGATTTAGTTAGTATTGATACCAAAATAAACAATCTTGTTTATCAAAAAGAACATGATTGGGCGAATTATCCAAAAGGAGTGGCAGCTGTTTTTCAAGAGGTTGGACGTAGCCTGGGGGAAGAATATTAGAGCAAACAATCAAAACTTGAATGAACATAATATAGAAAAAATATTGCAAGAAGAGATCGGCAGGATGTTTTCAACCGTGTTAGAGCATGCTGGGGTTTACAAGCGAACTCCTGAGGGGAAACGAGCATTCTGGCGTTTTATGGATAAGGTGAAGCAATGATCAGACTAGGAGAGGACATGATGATTATATATTCAACTTTCAAAGGGATAGATGCGGTTATTATAGAAAATAACCATATCCGTTGTACGATTCTACCCGAATATGGCGGGAAAATGGCGAGTCTATTTGATAAACAAGCAGGATATGAATGGCTGTACCAATTATCGGAAGATGAAATGCAGATTCCTACTTATGGAGCTGATTTTTCTGCATTTGATTCGAGCGGTTTTGATGAAATGTTCCCAGGAATCGATAAAGGCCCGCATCCAAATGATTACGATTTCATTCCTGATCACGGTGAAGTTTGGGCGATGCCTTGGAAATGTTCAGAGGAAAATTACGGATTGAAGTTAGAAGTCTCCAGCCCAGTATTCCCTTACCGGCTGGTTAAACATATTCATTTAGAAGAAAACAGTGTCGAGCTTTCGTATGAGGCTATCAATCAGTCGGATAAAAACTTCTCTTTCATTTGGGCGGCTCACGCATTATTGAATATGAATTCTTCCACTTATATCCGTGTTCCTGAAGGTATGAATGAAGTGATCAATGTTGAGAAAGAGACGGAACACCTTGGGAAATGGGGTGATTGCCATTCTTTCCCTATTACTCGGTCAAAGAAAACGAAACAACCGATTGATTTATCTGCCATGGAATCACCAGAAGCAGATAATATAGAAAAATTCTACTTTAAGGAACCTCTGAGCAACGGCTGGTGTCAGACCGTGCAGCCGGATGTGGGACGCACCCTGACATATAAATTCCCCGCTGATAAAGTACCATATCTCGGCGTTTGGAAGACTCACAGCGGTTACCGGGGCGATTACAATTTTGCGCTGGAGCCTTGTACCGGTATGTATGACGATGTTTATGTAGCAGATAAAATTGACAAAGTATCAAGAATCCCTGCTCAACGTTCTTATTGTTGGGAACTTACTATGGAACTAGGAGGTATATGATATGCCATATCTTGGAGTGGATTATTATCCGGAACATTGGCCAGAAGAAATGATGGAAGAAGATATCAATGGCATCAAAGAAATGGGGGCTAATATCGTCCGTATAGGAGAATTCGCCTGGCATTTGATGGAGAAACAGGACGGACAATTTGACTTCTCTTATTTTGATAAAGTGATAGAAAGAATAAAGCAGCACGGGATGAAGGTGATGTTCGGCACACCAACTGCCACGTTTCCCGCCTGGCTGGCTGAAAAGCACCCATCTATTTTGTCAGAGAATGAATATGGGCAGGTCCGGGTTTTTGGTGGACGACGGCAGTATTGCTTTAATTCAAATGAATATCAGAACTACAGTGCCAGAATTACGGAGGAGCTGGTAAAACATTATCGTCATGAAGAGGCTATCATCGTCTGGCAAATTGATAATGAATTTGGACATGAAGGCAGCGATCAGTGTTTTTGCGAAAAATGTCAAACTGGTTTCCGAAAGTACCTGGCAGAAAAATATCAGGATATCAGCGAATTGAATGAACGTTGGGGAACCATTTTCTGGGGGCAGACCTATAATACATTCAGCGAAATTCCTGCCCCCTTACCTACCGTGACTACACATAACCCAAGTTTGAAGCTGGAGTGGGCAAGGTTCCGTTCGGGTTCTCTTAATAGCTACGCCCACAAAATGACTGAAATTGTAAAACAGCATAGGGGAGAACATCAGCAGGTGACAACCAATGTCTCCGGAGGGTTCTTTGAAAAATGGTTCGATCATCCTGAAAACCTTAAGTCGATGGACTTCGTATCTTATGATAACTATCCAGTCTGGGGTGGGTTGGAAGAGCCGATTTCCCCTGAGGAAATTGCGATGACCCATGACTTTAACAGGGGATTATTAGATAAAAATTATTGGATTGTGGAAGAGTTAATGGGAGCTCAAGGGCATGATGTGATTGGTTATCTTCCAAGGCCGAATCAGGCAAAAATGTGGTCTTACCAGGCATTCGCTCATGGGTGCTCTAATATGCTTTATTTCAGATGGCGCGGGATGACAAGGGGAGCGGAGCAATTCTGTTACGGAGTCGTCGACCATGATAGTGAGT
Organism: Thalassobacillus cyri; assembly: GCF_900107755.1. Taxonomy (GTDB): domain Bacteria; phylum Bacillota; class Bacilli; order Bacillales; family Halobacillaceae; genus Thalassobacillus; species Thalassobacillus cyri. Next base: position 220,220 of record NZ_FNQR01000004.1, read on the forward strand.
ATGGTAGAAAGTATAAAGAAGTCCAATCAGTGTTTGAAGAATTTTCAGATTATGACCAGCTTCTGCAAGCACCCATACAATCCGACATAGCGGTCATCTATGACTATGATAATATCTGGTCGTGGCGTGCCCAAATACAAAGTAAGGATTTTGTCTTCAAAGATGAACTGCTGCGGTTATATCGTCCTTTCTACCAAAAGAACACTAATATAGACGTCATACCGGCTGAACGTGATTTTTCAAAATATAAAGTCGTGTTAGTTCCTGTCATGCAAATGATGGACAGAAAGCTTGCTGACCGACTGGCGAAATTTACGGAGCAAGGAGGTACTGTGGTTTTCTCTTTTCGTGCTGGTTTGAAAGACAAAGATAATAATATTTATTTCAGAGAAACCCTTCCTGGCCCTGTCAGGGTGTTGACAGGTATAAGAGTAGAAGAGATCGAGTCATTGACCAAAGAACGTACGGTCATGGTGGAAGGGGAAGCGGAATTTAATGGTCAAACATCAGAAGCTGATATCTGGCGGGATCTTCTTGTTCCGGAAACAGCTAAGGTTTTATTCCGTTATACCGACTACTTTTATCAGGACTATGCGGCTGTGACTAGGAATAAATTCGGTAAGGGATCCGCTTATTATATCGGTAGTGGTATATCTCGAGATGCCATGGCCCAAATAGCACGTGAAATCATTGAACAACAGTCCATCTCTTCTATCGATTCGCCGGAAGAAGTAGAGGTCTATGAGCGCTTTATAGGTGAGAAAGCATATCATTTTATCATGAACCACAGTGACAAGAAGAAGACGTATGAAAATATCGAACTGCAGCCATTTGAAAGTCGACTTAAAGAAATTTAAGGAAAACAGTGAACTGTTCCGGTAGTCACTAAAAATACTAGGGCAGCCTTTTGGGGAATTGTTGGGCCGAAAACCCTAACGAGGGGATTTTCTTTAATCAAGTACCTGAAAAAGTAATAGAAAATATAAGCTTTTAAAAGTGTTTCTTTAATAATTTTTTGTATAAATTTCAAGTGAAATATACGTATTCCTTGTATCATTCATCTGTTATAGTAGAATTTCATTAGGAGATCTATGACGTATCGAAAAAAGGAGTAGAATAGGATGTATAACGAACCGATATTTCTAAAGCCTGTATTCAAAGAAAGGATATGGGGGGGCACGCAGATGCGTGAAATCTTCGACTATGAAATTCCATCAGAGCAGACAGGTGAATGTTGGGGAATTTCGGCTCATTCCAATGGGCCGAATGAAATTATGAACGGACCCTTGGAAGGAAAGACATTGACAGAAGCCTGGAATGAGCACAGGGAATTGTTCGGTAACCAGGAAGGGGATGAATTTCCTCTATTAGTCAAAATCCTCGATGCTAAAAGAGATTTATCTGTACAAGTCCATCCTGACGATGCTTATGCGCAAGATAAAGAAAATGAAGCATACGGAAAAACGGAATGCTGGTATGTCATCGATTGCGAGGAAGGCGCTGAAATCGTCTTCGGCCATCATGCGACATCCCAGAAAGAGTTAGAGTCAATGGTAGAACAAGGGGAATGGGACCAGCTGTTGCGCAGAGTCAAAGTGCATCCTGGGGATTTCTTCTATGTGCCTAGTGGTACCATTCATGCCATCGGAGCAGGCGTACAAATTCTTGAAACCCAGCAGAGCTCGGATATCACTTACCGTGTCTATGATTATGACCGTGCAGGGGATGATGGAAAAAGACGAGATCTTCATCTCAAAGAATCATTGGAAGTGACCACCGTTCCTCATCAAGATCCAGAACTAGAACGTAAGTCGCGCAAAGATAAAGGGCTTAAAGAAGAAAGCTTAGTCGAAGCAGATTACTTTGGTGTTGTGCTGTGGGAACTGGATGGCCGTTCTCCGGAATTTCGATTTGACCAATATATCCTTGTCAGCGTAATCGAAGGAAAAGGAATGCTTAAAGTCGGTGATCGGCGACACGCGATTAAAAAAGGCAGTCATTTCATCCTGCCCACAACTATGGATCCATTTGAAATCGAAGGAAAAGCGAAAATGGTCGTTTCATGGTCGAATAAATAAAATTTCCCTGGGGACGGACACCGGCCTTGGGGATTTCTTGTCATTTCGTCAGAATAAGCCATAATTTTTAATATAATTCGACATGAAATGTCATAAAATATTGATTTGTCTCTGATATAATGAGCAAGAGTATATTATTCTAACAAAAAGGATGATCCTATGACCTGGCAGACTTCATATCAACGATGGAATGATTTTGACCTGTTAGAAAAAGAATTACGCGATAAACTTACAGAAATCCAATCAGATGAACAATCCTTAGAAGATGCTTTTTACAAGAACTTAGAATTCGGTACAGGTGGCATGCGAGGGAAACTGGGACCTGGAACCAACCGTATGAACATCTATACCATCCGCCGTGCTGCGGAAGGTCTTGCGAGATACATAGAAAAGCGTGGCGAAGCGTGGAAGCAGAATGGTATTGTAATTGCTTATGACAACCGCCATATGTCACAGGAATTTGCTGTAGAAACTGCTAAGGTCCTGGGGAATCATGGTATCAAAACGTATGTGTTTACTTCTCTCCGTCCGACCCCTGTTTTGTCCTATGCTGTCCGTTATCTGTATACAGCCGGTGGCATTGTCATTACAGCCAGCCATAACCCTCCTGAATATAATGGTTTCAAGGTTTATAATGAGGATGGGGGCCAGTTGCCGCCTGCTGAAGCAGGGGCCGTAATTGAGATGGTCAACCAAATAGAGAATGAATTGGAAGTAGAAGCGGCTGACCAGGCGGAGCTGGAAGCCGAGGGCTTGCTGGAATGGATTGATGAAAAAGTAGATGAGGCTTATTTGAAGGAGCTTCGGAGTGTCAACCTGAATCCACATATCACCCACGATGCAGGCGACGATTTCCAGGTAGTTTTCACACCACTGCATGGCACGGCTAATGTATTGGTCAGAAAAGGGCTGGAACAAGCCGGCTTTGAAAACATCCATGTCGTAGCTGAGCAGGCCGAAGCCGATCCGGAATTTTCTACGGTCGCTTCTCCGAATCCGGAAGAACACCAGGCATTCGAAATGGCTATTGCTCAAGGGAAAGAGGTTGGAGCCGACATATTAATCGGAACAGATCCGGATGCTGATCGGCTTGGAGTGGCTGTACCGGATGCTAACGGTGAATATCAGGTTTTGACGGGCAATCAGCTTGGAGCTCTGATGCTGGACTACTTGTTATCCCAACATCTTGACCTTCCTGACAATGGCATTATGATTAAGACAATTGTCACTTCTGAATTCGGTAGAACTATTGCATCTTACTATAACATTGAAACGTTGGATACTCTGACAGGTTTCAAATTCATTGGTGAAAAAGTCCGTGAATACGAACGTACAGGTGAACACGAGTTTTTATTCGGTTACGAAGAAAGCTATGGCTTCCTTGCCAAAGATTTTGCCCGTGATAAGGATGCTGTCCAGGCAGCTGTCCTTGCCACAGAATTGGCACTGTTTTGGAAGACAAAAGGGAAAACCCTGCTTCAGGCTTTGGATACTCTCTATCAACGACATGGTTATTACATGGAAGATTTGCAATCAATCAAACTTGATGGCAAGCAGGGAGCCGAGAAAATACAGGCAATCATGGATACTTTCCGTGAAGAAAAACTGACGGAAGCTGGTGGCCTAAAGGTTCTTGCCGTAGAAGATTATGAAAAATCACGCCGCCAAAAGATCGATACTGGAGAAGAAGAAGAGATTACACTCCCGGCCGCCAATGTGCTGAAATTTGTATTGGAGGACGATTGCTGGTTCTGTTTACGTCCATCAGGTACAGAACCTAAGATCAAGTTTTATTATGGAGTAAAATCATCTAGTAAAGAAGAAAGTCAGCAAAGACTCGTAAGATTGAAAAATGCTGTAGAAGAATATTTACCACAATAAAAAAGGGCAGGCTTTCCGTATTCAGGAGGGCTTTGTCCCTTTTTATTAATTAAGTTTTTTATAACTAGGAAGGGGAATATAATACTATCTCCTACTATTGGAAAGAAGGGGCAAAAATGCAACAACATAAAAGGGACATCTGTAAATTAAAAGAAATTTATTTTGATCAACGGCCTATTGCTTTCCAACAAGCATGTATTGAACGGTTTGACTATGAATGGGTAATTGAAATTGTTAATCCTGACCCTTCTCCTTCAAATGACGAAGATACTCCCATTACAACTATCAGTTTTGTTCAAGAGAATGGAACTCATTTTGAAAATGTAGATATTGAATCCTATGAACTTTCTTCGGAAGAAACGGAAAATGTTTATTTGTTTAATATGTTTCCTGATGAAAGTTGACAAAAATAGTTACTATTACCCGCGCATCTGATGATATTTTACTAGAAAAACCTAAGGAACTATAGTACAATTTTAAGTATCAGAATATTTTAATAAATCGCTTCTGAAAAGGCAAACTTATCTAAAGGTAAGGACGCAAAGCTACGGGTCTAAGGCCATCACTTACAAACAATTATATATTTAGTGGCTATGACCGCCGGGCTGCCTTGGGTGATGAGTGATGGAGGGATCATTCATGAAAAAGAATCAGCTAAACGATCGGTTGGATGTAGAATGGATGTTGCTGATGGAACAAGCCCGGGCTTTAGGACTAACGAAAGCAGAAGTTGAACTCTTTTTGAAAGTTACGTGTAAAAAGTCTCAGGATAAGCCAATAAGTATGATTTTTCTGAAATAAAGTAGAATCGCTTATTTCCGCTGTGGTATAATCGCAGTGAAAGTGGGTGGAAAGATTGATTGGGGAACGTATAAAAGAATTACGTAAATCAAAAGGTCTGTCGATGTCAGAACTAGCAGAAAAAGCAGGGGTAGCAAAGTCATATTTAAGTTCAATTGAACGGAGCCGTCAAACGAATCCATCTATCCAATTTTTAGAAAAAGTCGGCAGAGTTTTAGGTGTTTCCGTCAATCAATTGATAGAAGAAAACGAATCCAAGGAGACTTCAGCCTTGGATGATGATTGGCTTGAACTCGTTCAGACTGCAATGGACTCAGGTATAACAAAGGAACAATTCCGTGAATTTTTGGAATTCAATGAATGGAAATTAAAACAGCAAAATAAAAAATAACAGGACAAGCTATGTATGTAAGAGGCTAACATAGCTTGTTTTTTTGCTTTCCAGTTATCTTTCCTTTTCATATCCCTCAGAATGCGTCATAATATATATAAAATACTGAATATTCAGATTAAATGAGAGGGTGGTCAGATATGTTATCGATTAAAATGTTGAAGCCCTATTATGTCAAAGAGGATGAACGCTTTGTCCGTGTTGTTCTGGCCTACCAGTATTTTTCTTTATATGTTGATGGAGAACTTTACCACTTTGTTCCCCTAGAGGCAAAAGAGATAATAATTGATCGCAAGAAGCAAAAGGTGCACAATGTTTTTGATATTTTTGTATTTCAGCGTGGTAAGAAGATGATCTATGTCGCTGTTACCGACCTGCTGCAATTACCTGACTTCCTTACCCATTTAAACTCCATCGTTGATCCTTATTTAAAAGAGAAGTCTAAATTTAAGGTTGATAAACAAAATAAAAATGATGAAGCATTAGAAGGTTTATTTGAACAATTAGAACAGCTTAACTTTAACAGAATGATTGATCGGGCATTAGATAATCGAGACCGGGAAACGTTTTATGATTTATTAGGAAAAAAGAACTTTGTGTAAAAGCAAGCGTTCTGCATCTTGCGGAACGCTTGCTTTGAATTAGTTAGAAAAAAGCAGTAAATAGACGTATAAAAGAGAATTTAAAGAGTATGTAGACAATTAAAATTAATATGGAATTTTCCATTTCATTAATTTTTGATTATACTTATAATATCATTCGTTATAATGAACGTGAGATTTTTAAATTTTTTTGGATGATAGTTCTTTTTAAAGAACAAAAGAAGGAGAGGCGAGGGATCATTAATGATTGGAGAGCGAATTAGAGAGTTACGCGAAGAACGGGGAATGTCACTGAGTGTATTAGCAAGCCGCTCGGGTGTTTCAAAATCTTATATCAGCAATATTGAAAGAGGGATCCAGAAGAATCCTTCTTTAATTATCATGAAAAAATTAGCCGAAACACTTGGAGTGCCGCTAGAAGACTTAACAGCTTGGAAGCTTGGACAAGCAAACAGGAAGTTGGGAGGGAGTATTAAAAAATGAAAAATCGAGCAGGTAAGTATCTCTGCTCGATTTTAGTATATGCTTATATTTTTTCTTTTCCTAGGATAAGGTAATTCAATTCTTGTTCTCCGATCTTCTTTTGCCGCCCTATATTCGTCAGGTAGAAGATGACACCGATCAAAACCCATACCCCAAGAGCGATATAAGATTCTTTTCCTAGAGCAGCAGGAGAGAACGGTAGTAATAATAGGCCTAAAAAAGACAGTGAACTGACCATTCCTATTAGGGAAAGCAGTTTTTTTACAGGTGAAGCCGTTGCTGCATTCTTTTCGTTAGCAGCCTGTTTGTTTGACCAACAGAAATACTTATAAGCTGTTGCGGTGGTGAAAAAGTAAGCGATGGCTACACCGGTAGATGACATATCAACTACCCACAGCAAGGCTTCACGCCCGAACCATGGAGCGATCAGGCACACAACCATGGTAAACAGGATGCCGACATATGGAGTATTATGCTCCGTATGAAGTGTCCGAAACATATTAGGAAGAATACGGGCTCTTCCCATAGCGAATGTCAAACGACTGGAAGAGATATAGAAGCCATTCAATCCAGTGAAAATCCCCATTGAAACAGCGATGGCGATAATAAAGACGCCTATTCTGCCCATATAACTTTCAAAAGCATCTCCGGTACCCCATACAGAATTCTCTGTTTGCAGGAGAAGTTCTTGCCACGGCATTGTACTGGCGGTAATTAAAATCATTGCGGCATAGGCAAGTCCCGCAGCCAATAACGACCAGATAATTAATCCGAAAGCTTTTTTAGATTCGAATTTAAATTCTTCCGCTGCTTGAGGGATATTATCGAAACCGACATAAGCGAATGGTGCCAGTGCAAGAATTGTTAGAATCGAAGCAATAGCTGACTGGCTTGGTTCGAAGGCTGGGAGCGTATTGGTAAGGCTGGGACCGCTACTTACCATTGCACCGACGCCAAGTAAAACAATACCGCCTATTAAGACCATACTGAAAATGAACTGGGAGCGACCAGAAAAACTGGCTCCCTTAATGTTCAAGAAAGCGAACGCTACCAGAGCGGCACTGGCTACTAAAATTTGTACAATATATACTTCGTAGCCGGCAACCGTATATAGATAACCTTTATTTACAATTCCAGGAAACAAAAATTTACTTAATAATGCTAACGCAGACGCGTTCAAAGCGACAACGCACATATAACCTAATGTAAGGAACCACCCTGCGATGAATGCACTCGTTCGACCGAAGCCGATATAGGCATAGGCGAATTCCCCGCCGGTAACAGGAAATTTTTCAATTAGAAAACCGTAACTCACCCCTATTACCATCATTAAAATTGCACCAAGCAGGATTCCTATGACAACGCCCATAGGTCCAGCCTGGGATATCCAATCCGTCGGCAGGACAAATGCACCCCAGCCAATAGCTGAACCAAAGGCGATAGCCCAAACCCAATGGGGTTTTAAGGAGCGTTCAAGAGTCCTTCTTTCTCTCATCTTATTCATATGTCAATAACTCCTCCTAAAAAAATAGCATTTCCCCATTTTAAGTGTTTTATGCTATGCACGCAAATACCATGCAGGGTTATAGGGCTTGATTTGGCCTATCTGAGAAAACTAAAACAGCACTCATTATTATCGAGTGCTGTTTCTCTCTATTTTGACAGTATGTCTTATTTATTGCTCATTTCCAGGGAAATATTTTGTCTAATAATAAGATGAGGTTAATTGTGAAAATGTTTTAGTAATAAGGTGTAGTTTCTTCTGCTGTGAACTCCCTATCATAGTACTGTATCAATTCAATACCCAAGTGATTCTTCAACTTCTCCCTGACGGTAACTAAACTAGTTTCTTTAACCTCATAGTACCAACCATTATTGATCCAAATACCTTTTCCTTCTAGTTGCATCTCATCGTATTGCAATCCATTTTCATTGAGAAAGTAATCCTTAAAGGATAATAACTCATTAAAGGCCATATTTGTCGTAAAATTACTTTTGATTGAATCGATGAGATTGCCGTAGTCATTTATCGCCTCTGGTTTTTTAGCTTTCTGGACAATGGCTTGAATAAGCTCCATTTGTCTTTGCCCTCTTGCTAAGTCACTATCATACTTCCTTGTCCTTGCTAAAGCTAAGGCTTCTTCTCCGGTAAGTTTTTGAATCCCAGGCTTCAAATGGATAGCTTCTGGCTGGTCTTCACTGTTCTGTTCTTTGATCTCAAAGGGTACATCGTACTGAATTCCATTCAAGGCATTGACGACCTCAACAAAAGAATTGAAATTTAAGCGGACATAATAGTCGACTGGGATGTGGAACATACCCTCAACTGCTTCAATTGTAGCGTCAATTCCGCCAAAAGCATGAGCATGGGTGATTTTGTCTTTATATCCGACCTCTGGGATGTTGACGTAGGAGTCACGAGGAATGCTAACCATTTTTACTGATTTATTTTCATCGTTGAATGTGGCAAGGATAAGTGCATCAGATAGTGCATTCCCTTCCTTTTCCCGTTTTTCACTATCGTCTACACCAACAAACAAAACGGAGATATTATCGTCAAAGGGGTTTACTGCTGACTCCCGCATCGTGGATTTTTCTCCTCGACCGAGCCCCTGCTGTGAGTCAGAAACTGCCTGTTGGGCTTTGTGAGACAAATACAAAGCATATCCTCCGGCTGTCCCTATTCCTGCTACTGTGATAAATAACACGACTAGCAGACTGATTTTCAGTTTTCTATTCATAATAGGGATTCTCCTTTTCATTTGGCTCTGATAAACGTAGTTGTTGACTTTTCAGAAGAGGCTTATTCCACTAAAACTTCGAAAAGTCGAAGACTTGATTTCGCGATAACCCAACTATCTCGAAACTGAGTCTTCATGTATAGAGAGATTAAGTGTAAAATCAACACTGAGATTTAACAGAGCCTTTCATTTAGGGAGTGAGCCAAGGAAGGGGGAAGAGCGATTATTCATCAGGTACATCTTTTTCCATATAACTTCTATCCCCCTGTTCGATTTTTGCCTGGTCACTGGTCAAATCTATGATCCATTGAGAGAAGGACTCTTCTTGGCCACTTTTTACATATATAATAAATTCCACATTTTCCAGATATTTAATCTCTTTTAATAAGTAATTTGAATTACGAAGGGTGTTTTCGAGTTTGCCAAGCAATTTATAGTCGACAGTAACTCTCATTTCCTGCATCAATTGACGTTTGACGACACCAGTTGCCCTGATAGCGGCGGAAGTTGTAGTGGAATAAGCCCGGATCAGCCCGCCTGCTCCAAGCTTTGTGCCTCCGAAGTACCGGGTGACGACGACTGCGGTGTCCTTCAGACCTTTTTTCTTCAACACTTCCAACATTGGGACTCCGGCAGTACCGCTTGGTTCGCCGTCATCGTTCGCTTTTTGAATCAGGTCATTTTCACCAATCATATAGGCTGAACAGTTATGGTTGGCATCGTGGTGTTTTTTCTTGATTTCCTGAATGAAGGCCTGAGCTGCTTCTTCTGTTTCACAGCGACGTATGTATCCGATAAATCGTGACTTTTGGATGGTTATTTCTTCTGAACCTTCTATTTTTACGGTATAATAGCTTTCCAACATATTATAAAAAACCTCCTAAGAACTTAATTATATAGCGGTTTTTATATACCGGCAAATAATTATCGGGGATATAAAACGAATTATTTTTTATTGCAACACCCCCACAAAAGTACTTAGGAAATTCGAATGAGTATGTGAATATTGATGGAGGAGACCTATGATGAAAGAGACGAGATTTGAGGAAAAAGCACTTGATCAAGTCATCGAAGAAATGATTGAAAATGTCACGAACAGCAAGGACGAGATTTTCCATATAGGAGAAGAGTCCCGTAATGAGTTTGAAAAACTTCATAATGAGCTGCAAGAGACAAAAAGACAGGTCATTTCTCTCATAGATGAAGGCGACAAGCTGGAACAACAAGTGCGTTTCTCCCGTATGCGCCTTTCTGAAGTAAGTAAATATTTCAATCAATATTCTGAAGAAGAAATACGTGAAGTATATGAAAAAACCCATAAACTGCAAATGGACCTTTCTGTTAAAAGAGAAAAGGAAAAGCAGCTGAGAGAACGCCGTGACGATTTAGATCGAAGGTTGAAAAACTTAGATTCCACTGTCCAGCGGGCTGAGGGGCTGGTAAGCAAGATATCCGTTGTCCTCAATTATTTGAATGAAGACTTCAGGCAAGTATCAGAAGCTCTCGAAGACGCCAAAGAAAAACAGGAATTTGGCTTGCAAATTATCGAGGCACAGGAAGAAGAGCGTAGAAAGCTCTCCCGTGAGATTCATGATGGTCCGGCTCAAATGTTGGCCAATGTCATGATTCGATCGGATCTTGTTGACCGGACATTTCGGGAACGGGGCGTGGAGGAAGCTTTAGCGGAAATCAAGAGTGTCAAACAAATGGTACGCTCTGCTCTGTATGAAGTCCGCCGGATCATTTATGATTTGAGACCAATGGCGTTGGATGACCTTGGAATCATCCCTACATTAAAGAAATATTTGAATACGGTAGAGGAATACAATGAGGGATTGCAAGTGCTATTTACGAATCTGGGCAAAGAAAGACGGCTGGACAGCAAGTATGAGGTTGCATTATTTCGTTTGGTTCAGGAATCAGTACAAAATGCGGTGAAGCATGCTGAAGCTACTGAAATCCAGGTGAAAGTAGAGTTGAAATCGAAAGCAGCCATTTTAGTGATAAAAGATAATGGCAAAGGTTTTGATACCAAAGTAAAAAAGGATAAGTCATTCGGCCTTGTCGGGATGAGGGAAAGGGTCGATATGCTTGAAGGTGACCTGACCATCGATTCCAAGCTAGGACAAGGTACTGTAGTGATCATCCAAATTCCGACCGAGCGGTAATTTTAGGTAACCCTACCTAAAAATAAAAAAATCATTTATAATAAGGAATTAAATAGGAATATAGACTTATATATCTGCTGATGTTTCAAATTGATGTTTTTATAGGTGAGATTAGGGAAATAAGTCACGGAGTTAACCCAGAAATTATGAGATGGGGAGGAAAAGGACGATGACAACAAAAATCGTATTGATTGATGACCATAAACTTTTTCGCGAAGGTGTAAAGCGGATTTTAGATTTTGAAGTAAGCTTTGAAGTAGTGGCAGAAGGGGATGATGGGGATACTGCGGTAGATTTAGTTGAACAGCATGATCCTGACGTTGTGCTGATGGACATTAATATGCCCAATATGAACGGTGTGGAAGCGACTGCAGAGCTGATCAGCCGCTATCCAGAATTGAAAGTAATCGTTCTTTCCATTCACGATGATGAAAATTACGTCACTCATGCCTTAAAGACAGGTGCACAAGGTTATCTATTGAAAGAAATGGACTCCGATGCATTGATTGAGGCGATAAAGGTAGTAAGTGAAGGTGGTTCTTACCTTCACCCGAAAGTTACACATAACCTGGTTGCCGAATATCGCCGTCTATCTGAAACAGCAGAAAACGGCCAATCCTTCCAGACGATTGAATACCGTAAGCCGCTTCACTTGTTGACACGCCGTGAATGTGAAGTGCTTCAACTGTTGGCAGATGGAAAGAGTAACCGTGGTGTAGCGGAATCACTTTATATCAGTGAAAAGACAGTCAAAAACCATGTCAGTAATATCCTGCAGAAAATGAACGTCAACGACCGCACCCAGGCAGTTGTTACTGCCATTAAAAATGGTTGGGTAGAAGTATTATAATTTCAGTCAGACTCTGAACTTATTGTTCAGGGTCTTTTCTATTTGCCGATTAGACTTCTATCTGAAGTATTTCTTCATTTAACTGTGCTGCTGATGAAAAAAGAGCGGTCTTCATGTAAAATGAAGGAAGAAAGGATTTATAAATAATGACAAGGAGTACGATGCCTGATGAAAACAGCGGTGTTGACCGATAGTACGGCATACATACCTGAAGATATACGTGATATGCATAATATACATATGGTTCCTTTGAACGTGATTATCAATGAGGAATCTTACCGGGAAGAAGTCGATATCCAGGCAGGCGAATTCTATGAAATGATGCGTAACAGCGAAGAACTGCCTAAAACATCTCAGCCATCAGTCGGGCTTGTAACAGAGAAGCTGGAAGAGCTGTCCCGGGAATATGATGCAGTCGTGGCCATCCATCTTTCCAGTGGAATCAGTGGTACTTACCAGGGGACTATCACTGCTGGTAACATGGTAGAAGGAATTGAGGTTCATCCTTTTGACAGCGAATTAAGTGCGATGATGCAAGGTTTTTATGTGCTGGAGGCAGCTGAACTGGCAGACAATGGGGCAACTCCTGAACAAATTATGGCACGCCTCGAGGAAATAAAGCCTACGATTCGTGCTTATTTCATGGTCGATGATCTGACTAACCTCTATCGAGGCGGGCGTCTGACAGGAGCTCAGAAAATAATCGGCAGTTTGCTGCAGGTAAAGCCGGTGCTCCATTTTATCGATACAAAGATTGTCCCCTTCGAGAAAATCCGGACAAGAAAAAAAGCGGTCAAGCGGATTCTGTCGTTGTTTGAAGAGGATGCAGCCAGCGGAATTGCCATCAAAGCCACTGTCATCCACGCTAATTGTCTGGATGATGCAGAACAAATCAAACAAGAATTGGAGACGCGTTTTCCGAATGTAGAGGTAACAATCAGCTATTTCGGCCCAGTCATCGGTACTCATCTTGGTGAAGGTGCTCTGGGACTCGGCTGGTATAAAAAATAAAGGGAGGGAGCTACCCCTCCCTCTTCCTAATGGAGCGATGAAGAATTGAATAACCTGATCCCTGCCTTCCGTACTTATTATTCCAATGACTTCTCTTGGATTCCGTCACCTCTTGAACAGCCACCAGACCTTCCTTCATTTGTTAACCCCTCTCTTGTCACCTATTTATCTGGAAAACTTCTATTAAAAACAGAAATCTCTTTAAACACACCACAATTAAATGAACTAATCTCCTTAGGTTTGCTAGACGAAATTCCTGCTATTGAAAAGCACGCATGGGGGAATCGATGCCGCCGGTGCGGCAATCAAAAAAGCTATTTATTTGCAAAGTTACCGGATAATGTCGTCTATTGCCGTAAATGTATCGTTATGGGCCGTGTGTCGGAGCAAGAACATTTATATGCCTGGCGGCGCCCTGTGAGTTGGGATCGACACCCTCCTGCCTGCAAGTGGACTGGCGAGCTTACAACCTTTCAACAGCAGGCTGCAGACCGTATCATAAAAGCTATACAAGAAAAAAATCAGCGTTTGCTGGTCTGGGCTGTATGTGGTGCTGGAAAGACGGAGATGTTATTCCCAGGCCTGAGTCTCGCATTCTCTCAAGGAAAAAGAGTCTGCCTCGCGACTCCTCGGGCGGATGTAGTTAAAGAACTGCTTCCCCGTTTTGTAGCTGCCTTTCCCGATGTATCGATCCAAGCTTTATATGGGGAGAGTCCCGATAAACAAGGAAATGCCCAGTTCCTTATTGCAACAACCCATCAACTGCTGCGTTACGGGCGAGCATTTGATGTGCTGATCATCGATGAGATCGATGCCTTCCCTTATCATGCTGATGCATCTTTGCCTTATGCGACTGAACGAGCTGCTAAGGATCAAGCTTCCTTCATCTATTTGACCGCTACTCCCCGACCGAAGCATGAAAGGGAAATCAACCGAAAGAAACTGCCAGCAGTGTTCGTCCCACGGCGCTTTCATGGCCACCCGCTTCCTGTTCCTCGCTTTGTTGCTGCCTTCGACATTAAATCACTCGAAAAAGAAATGCTTTCCCGAAAGGTTTGGGATTGGCTGGAACGTCGTAAAAGACCGGACCGACAACTCCTCGTATTTGTGCCCACCATCCCCAATGCTGAAAAAGTAGAAAAAATCCTTGCACAGCGATACAAAAAGGTCACTTGTGTGCATGCGTCAGATTCAGATCGTCAAGAAAAAGTGTACCAATTCCGCAAAAGTGTATATGACGTGTTAGTAACAACGACGATATTGGAGCGTGGAGTGACTTTCCCCTCCGTGGATGTCATCGTCTTAGACAGTGGCCATGCGGTATTCGACCAGGCTGCCTTAATCCAGATAGCGGGTCGAGCAGGGCGAAGCTCGAGAGATCCAGACGGTGAAGTCATCTTTTTTCATCAAGGGAAAACCGACGCCATGGTAAAGGCAGTGGAAACCATCCTGAAGATGAACCGGTTAGGAAGGAGGAAGTGATGTGCGCTGCTTGAATTGTCACCAGGTGATATTACATCAAGTGACTTGGTACAACCTATTTTCGCTCCCCCAGACACAAGTCATATGTAACGCCTGTCAGTCGGAGTTGAAAAAGATTACCGGGGCGAAGTGTTTATCCTGTTCCCGACCTATGGAAAAGCCCGGGCTCTGTCCTGATTGTAAACGGTGGGAAGAAGACGAGAGGTGGAGCGGTGTCCTTGATCAAAATATCTCAATTTTCCACTACAATGAGCAAATGAAAGATATTATGGCACGTTGGAAGTACCGTGGAGATTATATTTTAGCAGATTTGTTTCGTGAAGCCATGCAAGATGAATTTCAAGAGCACTTCATGGGGGAAGATGTGGTTGTTGTCCCAATACCGTTAAGTGATGAGCGGATGGAAGAAAGAGGGTTCAACCAGGCAGATACGTTAGCAGGCTTCATTCAGGCTCCCGTGAAACTTGCATTGACCCGCCTACATGGTGAAAAACAGTCAAAAAAATCACGGCAGGAGCGTATGGATACGGTCAATCCATTTCTGCTGGCAGAGCCAGTCCATCAGGCTGTTCTTTTAGTGGATGATATATATACGACAGGAATGACCTTGAGGCATGCAGCTAAATTGTTAAAAACAAATGGAACACCAAAAATTTTCTCTTTGACTTTGATTAGAAGTGGTTGAAACATTATCAATTAGACGGTATGTGCCGATATAATAAATAGAAGGTTTGTGGGGAGGAAAAGTGTTATGCCTGGAGAATTGAAGAATTGTCCAAGGTGCGGAGCGGTTTTTGTTCAGGCGCTTCGTTCCATTTGTACAGATTGTTTCCATGAAGAAGAAAAAGACTTTCAAATGGTTTATGATTACATTCGCAAACGCGAAAACCGCCAGGCGACTGTGACGGCGGTTGTGGAAGCTACTGGGGTGGCACATGAGCGTATTACACAGTTTGTGAAAGAAAAAAGATTACTGACGACCCATTTTCCGAACCTGCACTATAAATGTGACAGATGTGGGGGATCTTTGCAGCAGGGGAGGCTGTGTGATGGCTGCAGAACCTCATTGCATAAGGAATGGCAGCGGGTTGACGAGAAATCTACCCAGGATGATCCTCCTGAATCCAGGACCTATTACAGTTTGAAAAGGGGTAAAAAGTAATATTAAATGATGGCTTTGATTTACCGATAAATAGAGTAGAATGAGTGTCGGAAGCTATAAAGAGTGAGGTGAATGGGAATGAAAATCAATGGTCCGAATCATACCAATTTGAATCCTTATCAAAAGCAGTTGAATAAACAGACAGAAATCAAGAAAGCTTTCCAGCAGGAAGATAAGTTGGAAATATCCCATCAGGCAAAGAATCTGCAGGAGAATGCCCGCCCTGACGCAGCACGGGAGAAAAAAGTAGCGGAAATCAAACAAGCTGTTGATCAAGGTGAATATAAAATAAACGCGGAGAAAACTGCACAGAAAATGATCCAGTTCTGGAATAGCCGTAAGTAAGGGGGACCAATGGTGTCCATCACTAAAGTCAATGTACAAATGGAAAAGTTGAAGCAATTGCATGAAAGTCTATTATATTTGTCCCGTGAAAAAACAGAACTGTTAAAACAAGGGGAGACAGGGAGTCTACAGCAATTATTGACTCAAGAGCGGAAACATATCCAGGCGATTACTAAAATAGAAAATGAACGTATGCATACTGTTACAGACTGGTGCCCCCAGCAGGGCATTGAATTAGAAACTCCAACTTTATCAGGTCTGCTTGGGTTTCTGGAGGACAGTAAAGAAAAAAACTTGTTGCAATCGTTATTTGAAGACCTGGCCTTTCTTGTCTCCGAATTGAAGCAGCAGGAACAGCTCAACGCTGAACTGACGAAGCAATCACTGCAATTCATTCATTTATCGCTGGACATGCTGCAGCCAAGCCTTAACAACGTGAATTACAACAAACAAACCGGAGTTTCTAACAAAGAAAAAAGGTCTGTTTTTGATTCGAAAGCGTAAGAGAGGAGTCTAGTTTACATGTCGACATTCCATGGCTTAGAGGTAGCCAAATGCGGATTGTTCACCCAGCAGTCCGCTTTACATACGACCGGGCACAACATTGCAAATGCAAATACATCTGGCTACACACGCCAGCGAGTCAACTTTGAACAAACTGCACCATATCCGCCAGCTTCGAGGAACCGTCCGGAAATCCCTGGGCAAGTTGGAAGCGGTGTACAAGCGGGCTCCATCGAGCGTGTGCGTGAACAATTTTTAGATATCCAGTTTCGAGGAGAGACAAATAAGGCTGGATACTGGGAGTCAAAAGCTGACTCTATCGGCAAAATGGAAGAAGTCATGAATGAGCCGAGTGAACAGGGACTTTCAAAAACGATGGATCGTTTTTGGCAATCGTTACAGGACTTAGCGACCAACCCGGAAGATTCAGGGGCAAGATCTGTCGTACGTCAGCGCGGGATAGCCGTCGCAGAAACCTTTAATTATTTATCGGGTTCCTTAGAAGGTATTCAAAAAGATTTAGAAAACGAAATAGATGTAACGGTCAAAGATATCAATTCCCTGCTTACTCAAATCGACCAGCTCAACCAACAGATTGGGAATGTCGAACCCCACGGCTATCTGCCAAATGATTTGTATGATGAACGTGACCGCTTAATTGATGATTTATCACAATTGGTGGAGCTTGAGGTTAATTATGAAATGAGTAAAGGTAAGCCGGATGCAATGGCGATGGGACAAGCGACTATTCAATTAGTGAACGAAACGGAAAAAGATTTGCTCGTAAATGGTAAGCCGGGTCAAGGGGAGTCACGGGTCTACCACTTGAATGCTGAGGTTAACGAAGTTGCCGGTAGAAGTGTGGTTACAGGTTTTTCATTGTCTTCTAAGGACGGCAATGGGGTTACGAAGAATCTTGATACATATAGTTCTCAAGGAAAGCTGCTCGCACTTAAAGAGTCTCATGGCTACCAGAATAGTGATGGAGAATCCAGAGGTATGTATCTTGATATGCTGGCGGATTTAGATAAAATGGCTTACGCTTTTGCGACAGAATTTAACCGAGTCCACCAGGAAGGAGCCACATTAAAAGATATTGAGAATAATACAAATGATGTAAATCCATTAGTCAGTTCTCAACCTTTCTTCACAGAGGGGACTTCCCAGCTTACAGATAAAGGTACGGTTAATGCAGGACTGGCCGGACGATTGGATATTCATACGGATATTATTAAGGACACAGACCATATTGCTGCAGCAGCAAAAGGGCAGCCATATGCTGGAGATGGCTCGAATGCTCTTGCTTTAGCCGATGTGAAGGATGCTGAATTGGATGGTCTTGGAGAAGCGACAAGTTTGAAAGGCTACTACGAGGGAGTCATCGGAAAAATGGGCGTCGAATCCCAGGAATACCAACGCCTCCAAAGTAATGCGGGTACCCTTAAAGAATCTGTGGAACAGCGCCGGCAGTCTGTCAGTGCAGTCTCCCTTGATGAAGAAATGACCAATATGATCAAGTTTCAGCATGCTTATAACGCTTCTGCAAGAAATATGACAGCAGTAGATGAGATGCTCGATAGGATCATCAATCAGATGGGACTAGTAGGAAGGTAGGTGGATGATTGATGCGGGTAACACAAGGAATGTTAACCAACAATATGCTAAGGCACCTTAGCAACAGTTACGACCGGATGGGTAAATATCAGGAACAGCTTTCAACCGGGAAAAAAATCAACCGGCCTTCCGATAACCCAGTTGTTGCGATGAAAGGAATGAATTATCGTACGCAGTTGAACGAAGTCCAACAGTTTCAGCGAAATCTCGGTGAGATGCATAATTGGATGGAAAACTCGGACAGTGCGATGGATAAGGCGACACAAGCCATGCAGCGTGTGCGCGAATTGACCGTCCAGGCGAGCAATGGCACTTACGACCAGGGCCAAAGGGAAAATATCGCTAAAGAAATCGGCCAGCTGAAGGACCATATGATTGATATTGCCAATACAAAAGTAAACAATAAATATATTTTCAATGGCAATGATACCCTGAATGCTCCGGTTGATGTTTCAGAGGAGAATCCGCCTGCAGCAGATCCCAGCCCCTTTAAGGTAAGTGATAATTCCGGAGAAGTGATGATAGAGATCTCCAAAGGCAACTCCTTAAAAGCCAATATCGATCCTACCAAGGTCTTTTCCGGTCAATTGTTTGCAGATCTTCAAGGGCTCGAAAATGCTTTGAAAGGAAATGATGAAAGCAAGTTGAATGGGTACTTGGATATTATTGATGACCATATCAATAATATCGTGGATGAACGTGCGGATTTAGGAGCAAGGATGAATCGTATTGAGCTGGTAGAAGATCGTTTGGCGCAACAGGAAATTACGGCTACCAGGATACTTTCCGAAAATGAGGACGCTGATATCGAAAAGGTTATTACGGAGCTCAAAACACAGGAAAGTGTGCACCGTGCTGCTCTTGGAGTAGGGGCGCGTATCATCCAGCCAACATTGATGGACTTTCTACGATAAGCTATCTGACTTCAGGTAGCTTTTTTTATACTTTAGGAAAATTTAACTTTGTTAAAGGATTAAAGTATAAGAAAATACTAAGGCTTTCGCCATAAGTACTTGGCGACAAGTCAAGTTTTTCTAATAAGAGGTGAGAAGGTGGATTTTCCTCAAATCAGACTTTCCAGTCAACGTGCAGCAATCAAAATAGAAACTCAACAGGCCACACAGTCCATCGAGCAGCCGAAAGCCCAGCAGAGTATTCAGCAGCCAAAAGCAGATGTATCAATGAGGCAGCGCCCAGGGAAACTGACGATCGATCAGACCAATGCCTGGCATAACCTTGGTTTGAAGAGTTCTCAGGTAAGAACAAGGGAGACCGCTGATCACGCCAGGAAGTCATTGTTGGAAGGTATTGCAAGAACGTCGCAGAAAGGGGATGAACTGATGCGGATAGAACAGGGAGGCAATCCCTTAGCCGATCAGGCAACCCGTAATGCGGTTTGGAACTTTGAGTATAAGCCTGGGGGGATGCCCGCTTATGATCTGGTTGCTTTGGATTATCAAGCTCAGCGTCCTGAAATTAACATAACGCGTAACACGCCGGTGATTAATGCAGTCCCGCAAAAAGTACGTCATGATTACAAGCCTGGTAAGGTGGATGTTTCGATGGATAAATATGCTTCTTTGAACATTGACTTTGTAAATTTAACCTATAAAGGTTATCGATTCGAAATTGAAATATAAGGGTGAATACATATGAAGATAGCAACGAAGTTTTTTGGTGAATTATCTATAGGCAAAAATGAAATTATAGACTTTCCGGCTGGCCTTCCCGGTTTTGAACAGGAAAAAGCGTTCGTGCTCTTGAAAATGGAAGATGAAGGGGTTTACCAAGTCCTGCAATCGGTCGAGCAACAAGAGGTTGCCTTGATTGTCACAAATCCATACTTGTTCTTATCCAATTATGAATTCGCAATCGATCCACAAACACAAAAGCTATTGAAGATAGGATCTCCGGAAGATGTTATAATTCTATCAGTGGTTACGTTAAGAGATCCATTTTCAAAAACTACTATGAACCTTCAGGCTCCACTAGTAGTGAACTATAATGAAAATATAGGAAAACAAGTGATATTGAATGATACCTCCTACCACACGAAACATTTGCTCGCTTCTTTTAGAAAGGAGGACATACAGCATGCTGGTGCTGAATCGAAAAGTAAATGAATCACTGAAAATCGGTGATGATATTGAAGTGAAAGTGATTGCTGTTGAAGGCGATCAAGTGAAAATCGGTATAGCTGCACCCAAACATATTGATATCCATCGTCAGGAGGTCTATGAGAAGATTACAGAAGAAAACCAGGAAGCCATGCAAGCTCCGACAGACTGGATGGATTTGATTAAGAACCGTGATAATACATAGTAATAGGTAAAGGGGGGACTGGATTGGCCTCAGAAATGTCTTCCTTAGGAAAGAAGAAGGGTTTACTAGGGTTCTTGATTCTATCAATCACAATCATATGGGGCTATGCCTGGGCACTCATGAAAGCATCGCTTGATTTCATGGGGCCTTTTACTTTTTCTGCGCTCCGTTTCGGCACAGGGACAATGACGATGTTTTTAGTATTATTGATATTCAAAGTGGGGCCACCGCCAAAAGATAAATGGAGGCATTTGGCTATCATTGGTCTTTTACAAACGACGGTGGTGTTTTTACTGGTGATGTATGGACTCCGGTTTGTAGATGCTGGCAAATCTTCCGTTCTCCTTTATTCCATGCCGATATGGAGCAGTCTGCTCGCTGCCAAATTTCTAGGGGAAAAAATACAGAAAATGAAAGCAGCAGGACTTACTTTTGGAATGATCGGACTTATAACCATATTAGGCTGGGACGTACTTATCGATCAGAACATGACAGTTTTGACAGGAGAAGTATTGATTATACTGGCGGCGATTTCTTGGGGAGCGTCCAATGTCTATTATAGAAAAAAGTTAAAAAATATCACAAACCTTCAAGTTTCCGCCTATCAGATGTTATTCGGTACTATCGGTTTGGCCCTCGCCGCCTTCATCATAGAATGGGGGGAACCGCTTCATCTGACTCCGAAGAGTATCTATTATGTATTATTTACTGGTGTTCTGGCATCAGCGCTATGCTTTACACTCTGGTTCATTATTTTGAACAACATAGATATGGTGACGGCTACTCTATCAACTTTGTTAGTGCCGGTCTTTGGCATGATTTTTGGAGTTGTATTATTAAATGAACAGCTGACACCCAACATAATACTAGGCTCTATTTTCATACTTTCAGGCATAGCTATCTCCCAGATTTTCAAAGAAAAACCTCTGCCCCAGCATATCCAGTAAATGGATAGTCTGGGGTAGAGGTTCTTTTTTGCACTATCAGAAAGGTTAACTTTGTTAAAAGATTATTAGAAGATACTAAGACTTTCACCATAAGTACTTGGCGACAAGCCAAGTTTTTCTAATTGAATAACCTTAACTCCTTTTGGTTTTAACCGATATAAAATATAAATTGAATAAAGGAGTGGGATGGTTGTGAACGTGGAAAAAATCTTTTCAAGTTCCCAACTCCTGCAACAGTCCAGTCATCATTCACGTTCAACTTCAGTTCAGGATGATTTAACTGTAGAAGAAAAAACAAAAGCTTCAAAAGTAACTCATGAAGGACATCAGAAGAATTTAGATAAACATAATACAGAAGAAATAGTAAAAGGGTTTAATGAATTTCTTGAACCGGCAAATACATCTTTGAAATTCGAGTTTCACGATAAGCTGGATGAATACTATGTAACCTTGATTGATACGGAGACGAAAGAAGTAGTGAAGGAAATACCACCCAAACGCCTGCTTGATCTTTACGCAGCAATGGCTGAATCACTTGGCTTCATCGTCGATCATAAAATATAAGGTGGTGCAAAGGATATGCGTATAGGTGGTTTAGCTTCCGGCATGGACATCGATGGCATTGTCAAAGATCTTATGAAAGCGGAACGGATGCCGCTTGATAAAATGGAACAGGATAAAACGTGGCTGACATGGCAGCGTGATGCCTATCGCGATGTCAATAAACAGTTACTAGAGCTTGATAACCTGACTCTGGATATGAAACTCCAGCGCACATTCAACTCGAAAACTACTACTTCCTCACAGGAAGGAGCGGTCTCGGCGACGGCTACAGCGAGCGCTTCATCTGGAAGTTATAATGTAGAAGTGAAACAATTAGCAACTTCTGCTATCAATTTAAGCAGAGGTGGAATAACGGCCGACGGAAAAACTTTTGATCCGAATAAACCACTTAGTGAACAAACGGATAACTTGAAAAATGGCATAGTATTAGACAAGGAGTATGAATTTTTTACTTTTAATAAAAACGGAGAGAAGATCGATCATACATTTACCGTCGCTTCGGACCAATCCCTAAATGACGTATTGAGTGATCTTACAAATGCTGATAACGGTGTAAGGGCTTTTTATGATCAGCAAGCGGATAAAGTAGTACTGGAACGTACAGAAACTGGTGATTTCAACCAGGATGAGAGCAGGTTTATGGGAGCAGAAATCGGGTTTGATGGTTCTACGAATTCTAACTTTTTCACGGAAACATTACAGATCTGGAATGGTAAAACAGATAACAACGGAAATTGGGTTAAAGCGGAAACAGGCGGTGAAAATGCTAAATTCACCTATAACGGTGCTTTGGAAATCGATTCATTCGAAAATAGCTACACCTTAAATGGCATTACGTTTAATTTCAATAACACCACAAACGGCCAAGCTAAAATCAACGTAACCAGTAATACTGAGGCGTCATTAGAGAAAATCACGAAATTCGTTGATAAATATAACGGCATCATCGAAAGTTTGAATGAAAAAGTCGGTGAACGAAGAAACCGTGAGTTTAAACCATTGACCGAACAACAGCGGGAAAACATGGAAGAGAAAGAAATCGAACTATGGGAAGAAAAAGCCAAGAAAGGGATGCTCAGTGGTGATGCTGCTATACGTGGTGCATTGTCAGAAATGCGTAATAACTGGTATAACACGGTGGAAGGAGCGGGCGAGTATAATCATCTAGCTCAAATTGGAATCACTACTTCCCCTAACTACCGTGATGGCGGTAAACTGCTGATCGATGAAGATAAGCTGCGAGCTGCACTGAGGGAAAATCCTGATTCAGTCCATCAGCTGTTTGCGGCAGACGGGAACGGGTCTGGAAAAGGTATTGTCCGGCGACTGGAGGACACCTTGGGTCGTACTGTAGAAACTATTGAAAAGAAAGCGGGAAAGTCCACCAGTCTGGATAACAATTTTGTACTAGGGAGACAGTTGAAAAACATCAATGATCGGATGGATGCTTTCCAGGACCGGTTGATTCAAATTGAAGATCGATATTGGTCTCAATTCACCCAGATGGAAAAAGCGATCCAGAAGATGAATTCCCAATCTAATTACTTGATGCAACAATTCGGTGGAGGATTTTAATGAAGGAGTGTAATTATGTCGATACAAGCTTACCAGACGAATTCAGTTGAAACGGCATCACCTGGGGAACTGACCTTGATGCTCTATAATGGCTGCTTGAAATTCATCAAGTTAGCTGGAAAAGCGATAGACAGTAGAGACTATGAACAGAAAAATATCAATATCCAAAAGGCACAGAAAATCATACAAGAATTCATGGTAACCCTTGACCCTGAAGCGTCTATTTCTAAAGAGATTATGCCGCTATATGACTATATCAATCGCCGTCTTCTTGATGCTAATCTAAAAAATGATAAAAACATATTAGGGGAAGCAAGTGAATTAGTAGGTGAATTGCGTGATACGTGGAAAGAGGTCATCCGCCAAACAAGGCAGGAGCAGTTTGGTAAAGGCGGCAATGCATAGTGGGGCATATCGCTGAATTTCATCAATTGACAGTAAGTCTGAATGGACGATTGCAGATACCTTTTTCTTCGATTGACCGGCAGCATATATTAGACGAAGTGACCAACTTGATTGATAGGCGCGGGGAGCTCATTCATCTATTAAAAGACCCGGTCAATGAAGAAGAAAAGAGATTATTGAAAGAAATTTTGTCAATGGAACTGCATATACAAGATCGTTTGGAGAAGAACTTCGAACACTTGAAGACGGATATGCGTCTGCATAAGAAACAAGAGACATCCACCAGGAAATACTCCAACCCTTATCAGAGTGTAAATAGCTATGACGGTATGTTCTTAGACCAAAAAAAATAGTGGAATCACCACCTGCTTCATGCCCGGAAGCAGGTTTTCTTTTATATACAACCAAATAAAAAAGTCAAAGGAAAAGCGCTCGGAATGAACGGCTTTCTTTGAAGATGTTCACAATTTATCTACCTTAATCATAGGTAAAATCGGGTATGATATAAGTAGACCCTAACTCATATTACTGCAATTTCCAACAAGTTCCGACACAATTAATTCGGAAAATTTCGAAAGTTTGTGCAGGAATATGCCAGGGTATGATAGAATAATAATCACATAAGGATGAAAGGAGGACACTTCTATATGAAATACAACATTCGTGGTGAAAACCTAGAAGTGACCGAGGCTATTAAAGATTACGTGGAGAAGAAAGTAGGAAAGCTAGAGCGCTACTTCGATGAACCGGTAACTTCCGAGGTCCATGTTAATTTAAGTGTCTATAATGATGAGCAGGAAATCGAGGTAACGATTCCAATGAAGGATCTGCTTCTACGTGCAGAGGAAAGACACACTGATCTGTACGCTGCCATCGACCTTGTGGTTGATAAACTGGAACGACAAATCCGAAAGCATAAAACAAAAGTGAACCGTAAGTTCCGCCAGGAAGGTGCTCCAAAATACGTATTTGCGGAACTTGAAAAAGAAGCACAGGAATATCAAAATGGAGCCAGTGATGATGAAGATATCGAAATCGTAAAGCAAAAACGATTTGATCTGAAGCCGATGGACTCTGAAGAAGCAGTACTGCAAATGGATATGCTAGGTCACAACTTTTACGTTTACACTAATGCGGAAACGAATGAAACAAACGTAGTTTATCGTCGTCGTGACGGTAAATATGGATTGATCGAACCGAGCTGAACATGAAATCAACAAACTAAGGCGACCCAGTGAAGGGTCGCCTTTTTCAATTGCTTTTTTAAAAGGCTCTGTTAACTCTCAGTATTGATATTATAGTTAAGCTCCCTTAACATGAAGGCTCAGTTTCGAGAGAAACTGTTTCCGTTACGGTTGAGAATCTCTGGAGGTCCGGGAAATCACTCGCTTTCCATGGGCATGTGGTGAGCTTCCTCAGGCTTCGCCTTGCGGGATCTCACCGATCATGTTCATCCCATAGGACTTTGTATGAGCATCCTTGAATAAGCACCGCACGAAGGAAGTGTATAGCATTTTCGAGGAGTCTCGCAATTTCTCGGACCTCCTTACATTGGTAAGGAAAACGGAAACATCAGTATGGCGTTCTTCAAACAAAGGTAGAGCTTTTCAAAAAGTGCACTGTCACCTGCATCATAGTTCCAAAATTTTCGTGGAAGACATCTTCATCTATCGCAGCGGTTCGTTTCTCTCACCCTTTGGATGGGGTGGTTGGGAAACTGCGAGACTCCCGCGGGAGAAGGAGCTAGGCAAGACCCCACAGGGAGTGTAACGATCGAGGAGGCTTGCCAGTTCCCCCGCAGGAAATCGAGTTGTTTCCCAGCCATCCCTGACACTTTTTTGGTAAAGAACCCCTTCTATCTTGAAACTGAGTCTTCCGCAATACTGCCCAGTAGTTAAAGAAGCCTTTATGGAAAAACAATATTAACTTTTAACAGAGCCTCTTAAAAAATGTAAGTTTTTTAAAATAGATGCCTTTTCGCAAAATCTACTGCAGATTTAGCTATAAAGGAGAATTTTCACATGGCAAATAGTCATTTTTAGCCAAAACCGCCGTCCGTTTTGGCAAAAGAGAAATTAGCGATAAAAATTGCTACATGGTATAACAAAGTAGCCAGCAATAATTACCTTCCAGGGAGGCGTACCCATATTGACTACTTATGTGAATCAGGAGTATCAGGAGCTATACCATAAACTCAAGCAGCAAGAGAAGACAATTGCCCAGCTTGTGGAGATTATTGCGGCTACGAATAAGCGAATCTACGATTTGGATCGAAGACAGCTGGGGTTCGAACATCGGCTGCTTGTACGAGAGCATTCATTGCAGATGACAAGCACAACGTTCCGTTCGCCACCAAATGCTGAATGACTGCCACGCATGTTTCCCCGTAAGTCCTCCTACGTCTCCATAACAAGAGCAGCTCATCCCCGAGGTGCTCTTGTTTGTTTGCAGCCAGGTAAACAAGGGAGTTTGTTGTCAGGCAACTCATGGAAGTGTTATTATAAAGTGTGATTAAACTATACAACCGGATAACTACCAATTTAATAGAGGAGCGGTTGCAATGCTTGGAACCTTAAAGAAAATATTTGGTGACGGCAACCAGCGCCAAATCAACCGGCTGCAAAAGCATGCCGAAGAAATTGAAGCGTTGGAGCCTGAGATGGAAAAACTATCAGACGATGGTCTGCGTAATAAAACAGATGAATTCAAACAACGCTATCAGGATGGAGAGAGTCTGGACAAACTATTGCCTGAAGCTTATGCAGTCGTCCGTGAAGGGGCCAAGCGTGTACTTGGGATGCGTCCTTTCAACGTACAGCTGCTTGGTGCGATTGCCCTGCATGAAGGAAATATCGCCGAGATGAAAACCGGGGAAGGTAAAACGCTTGCTTCGACAATGCCAGCTTACTTGAATGCTATAAGTGGCAAAGGCGTTCACATCATCACGGTCAACGATTACCTGGCCAGCCGTGATGCCGGTGAAATGGGAAAGCTTTATGAATTCCTCGGTTTGACAGTTGGCTTGAACTTGAACGGAATGATGAAAGAAGAAAAGCGCGAGGCCTATGATGCCGACATCACATACGGAACGAATAACGAATTCGGTTTTGATTATCTGAGGGACAACATGGTCCTTTACAAGGAACAAATGGTCCAGCGTTCCCTGCCATTTGCGATCATTGACGAGGTCGACTCGATTTTAATTGATGAAGCTCGTACACCACTGATTATATCAGGCACCGCTCAAAAATCTGCTGATCTTTATGTGAAAGCGAATGCCTTTGTCCGTCTGCTAGAAAAAGAGGAAGACTATACGTATGAAGAAAAAACAAAAGGCGTACAATTGACAGAGGAAGGGATCAATAAAGCAGAGCGTTATTTTGCGATTGAGAACTTGTTCGATCTTTCCAATGTTTCATTGATCCACCATATCAACCAGGCCTTGAAAGCTCATGCGGCAATGCACCGGGATACGGATTATGTCGTCGAGGATGGAGATGTGGTTATCGTCGACCAGTTCACTGGGCGTCTGATGAAGGGACGTCGCTACAGCGATGGGCTCCACCAGGCGATAGAAGCGAAAGAAGGATTAGAAATCCAGAATGAAAGTATGACGCTCGCTTCCATCACATTCCAGAACTTCTTCCGTATGTACGATAAATTGTCAGGTATGACTGGTACAGCGAAAACAGAAGAAGAGGAATTCTTGAACATTTATAATATGCGAGTCATTGCTATTCCAACGAACAAGCCGATCATTCGTGACGATAAAGCGGATCTCGTGTACAAAACGATGGAAGGAAAGTTCAAGGCAGTCGTGGAAGAAATCAAACAGCGCTATGATAAAGGTCAGCCAGTACTTGTCGGTACGGTTGCTGTTGAAACGTCAGAATTGATTTCACGCTACTTGAAGAAGGCAGGCGTAACTCATAATGTTTTGAACGCAAAAAACCATTTCCGTGAAGCGGAAATCATCGAAAATGCCGGTCAGAAAGGCGCTGTTACAATTGCAACCAACATGGCGGGCCGTGGAACTGATATCAAGCTCGGGGACGGTGTCGTCGAGCTGGGAGGCTTAGCGGTCATTGGTACCGAGCGACATGAATCCCGCCGTATCGATAACCAGCTCCGTGGACGTTCCGGTCGTCAGGGAGATCCTGGTATGTCATTATTCTACCTTTCCATGGAAGATGAACTGATGCGCCGTTTCGGTTCAGATAACATGCGTAATATGATGGATCGTTTAGGCATGGACGATAGCCAGCCGATTGAAAGCAAGATGGTATCCCGCGCGGTTGAGTCAGCTCAAAAACGCGTGGAAGGAAATAACTTTGATGCCCGTAAAACGGTACTTTCTTATGATGATGTATTACGACAGCAGCGTGAGGTCATTTACAAGCAGCGTTTTGAAGTGCTTGATTCCGAAAACCTCCGCAGCATTATCGAAGAAATGATTCACTCAACCCTTGAACGGACCGTCCAGGCTTATACCACTGATGAACTGGATGAAAATTGGGAACTTGATTCTATCGTTTCTTATATGCATGCGAATCTGGTCCATGAGGGAGATGTAACCGAAGGCGAACTGAAAGGAAAAGAACCAGAAGAAATGGTTGAACTCCTGATGGAAAAAGTGAAGCAGCGATACGATGAGAAGGAAACGGAAATGGAAGAAGGCCAAATGCGCGAGTTCGAGCGTGTCATTTTACTTCGTACCGTCGACCAGAAATGGATGGATCACATCGATCAGATGGACCAGCTTCGTCAGGGTATCCATTTACGTGCTTATGGACAAACAGATCCACTTCGTGAGTATCAGATGGAAGGATTCTCCATGTTTGAGCAGATGGTACAAAACATTGAAGAAGAAGTCTCCCGCTACGTCATGAAGGCCGAGGTCCGCAACAACCTACAACGTCAGGAGGTCGCCCAGGGGGCAAAGGCGGTATCTGGCAGCGAGCAAAGTGAAGAAAAGAAAACACGCAAGCCCTATGTGAAAAAAGAAGATGTCGGGCGAAATGATCCGTGCCCATGCGGAAGCGGCAAGAAATATAAGAACTGCCACGGCAGATAATGATTGGACACTCTCTCATTAGGGAGAGTGTCTTCCATTGAAATAAGAATTATACTAAGAGGTGATTGTTATGGATATGGCGGAAATTCGTCATGAATTGGACAAAATGGCTAAGCGATTAGCGGACTTCAGGGGGTCTCTTTGACGCCGAACAAAAGAAGGCACGAATTGCAGAACTTGAAGAAGAAATGACTGCCCCGAATTTCTGGGACGACCAGAACAATGCTCAAAAAGTAATTAATGAAGTCAATGGACTGAAAGACATGGTTCATACACTTGAGGACCATGAAGAAACACATGAAAATTTAGAAGTATCTTATGAGCTGGTTAAAGAGGAAAATGATGAAGAGCTTGCAGTAGAGCTGGAAGAAGAGGTCAAACAGCTTAATAAAGACTTGAACCAGTTTGAACTCAACATGCTGTTAAGTGAACCTTACGATAAAAATAATGCCATCTTAGAATTGCACCCTGGTGCTGGTGGTACGGAATCTCAGGATTGGGCAAGCATGCTTTTACGCATGTATACCCGCTGGGCAGAACGAAAAGGCTTCAAAGTAGAAACGATGGACTATTTACCTGGTGATGAAGCTGGTGTAAAGAGTGTCACATTAATGATCAAAGGCCATAATGCATATGGCTATTTGAAAGCAGAAAAGGGAGTACACCGTCTCGTGCGTATTTCCCCTTTTGATTCCTCAGGGCGCCGTCACACTTCCTTTGTATCTTGTGAAGTAATGCCGGAATTCGATGACCAGGTCGAAATCGATGTCAGGACAGAAGACTTGAAAATCGATACCTACCGTTCCAGCGGTGCAGGCGGTCAGCATGTCAATACGACGGACTCTGCGGTGCGTATCACGCATACACCGACCAACACAGTCGTGACCTGTCAGTCGGAGCGTTCTCAGATCAAAAACAGGGAACAAGCAATGAAAATGCTGAAGGCGAAGCTTTACCAGCTGGAAATTGAAAAGCAACAGCAAGAACTGGATGAAATACGCGGGGAGCAGAAAGAAATCGGCTGGGGAAGCCAAATCCGCTCCTATGTCTTCCACCCATATTCTATGGTGAAAGACCACCGTACCAACCTTGATATCGGCAATACGCAAGGTGTGATGGATGGCGATCTTGACCCATTCATCAACGCGTATCTTCGCTCGCAAATGAATTAATCTCCTAAGACCTCGCTCAAACGATAAGAGCGAGGTTTTTCTATTGGTTTTGTATATGGGTGGTTGGGAAATTACTCGCATATTTAATAGCTTTAAAGAAAGTTTTTAGCGTGTTAATAATGAAAAATCTATCATTTCCACTTACAATATAAGAAGTATTTTGAAAGAGAGGAGGGACTTGTGGTGTCAAAAGATAAAGAACACTTTCGGATAGCCCACCGGGAAGCATGGATTGGTGTTGCGCTGGCAGTTTTCAATTTCATCTGGTGGTTCGGCTTTGCTTATGGCTTAGGAGGGAAATCCCCATCATCTTATCATTACATACTGGGTCTTCCTGCCTGGTTTTTTTATAGTTGCGTGTTAGGTTTTATCGTAATGGTAGTACTCGTTACGGTTGTAGTTAAGTTATGGTTTGTCGAAGTCCCGTTTGAGGAAGAGGAGGGAGAGGAATCATGAATTGGTCTGTGATGATCCCCCTTGTATTTTTTCTTATACTTATTTTTGTGATTGGTTTTTGGGCGAGTAAATATGTAAGGACGACCGATTCTTCGTTTTTAGCGGAATATTTTCTCGGAGGGCGTCAGCTGGGTGGATTAATTCTTGCGATGACAATGATTGCAACATACGGAAGTGCCAGCAGCTTCATTGGTGGTCCTGGAGTGGCCTATACAGAAGGGCTGGGCTGGGTATTACTGGCCATGTCCCAAGTAGTTACAGGCTATTTTGTATTGATGGTTCTCGGTAAAAAATTTGCAATTATGAGCCGCAGGTATCACGCTGTAACATTGATTGATTTTTTGAAAGGACGGTACCAGAGTAAATGGGTGGTTCTGGTTTCAGCTTTCAGTATCATTCTCTTTTTGTTCTCAGCTATGGCCGCACAGTGGGTTGGTGGTGCCAGGTTGATTGAATCTTTAACTGGTTTGAGCTATATATCGGCATTATTCATTTTTGCGGTTTCTGTATTGGTTTATGTCATTCTAGGCGGTTTTCGAGCGGTAGCTTTGACAGATACTGTTCAGGGAATTGTCATGCTGGTCGGTACACTTGTCCTGTTGATTGCTACTATCATAGCAGGGGGCGGTATCGATAGTATCATGACAGATCTTCAAGCGGAAAATCCAAATTTGATTACCCCATTTGGCGCTGAGGGGAACCTTTCAGCAAGTTATGTATCTTCTTTCTGGATATTAGTCGGTGTGGGAGTGGTCGGTCTTCCCCATGTTACCGTTCGTGCGATGTCCTATAAAAATTCCAGAGCTATGCACCGGGCTTTGATCATTGGTACCATCGTGGTAGGTTTCATCATGCTCAACATGCATCTAATCGGGGTATTTTCACGTCCTATTCTGCCGGGTATTGAGGTTGGAGATAAGGTCATGCCGTTAATTGCCCTTGAAGTCCTGCCAGCCTGGCTTGCCGGTGTGGTGCTGGCTGCTCCGATGGCGGCAATCATGTCTACAGTGGACTCGTTGCTGCTGGTCGTCAGTTCAGCGGTGGTCAAAGATGTTTATCTGAATTATGTCGAACCGAAAGCTACTCATAAAAAGGTAAAAAAGCTTAGTTTTACGATTACTGCTGTGCTTGGAATACTCGTATTTTTAATGGCGCTTGATCCTCCGGATTTATTGATATGGTTGAACTTATTCGCTTTCGGAGGTTTGGAGGCAGCATTCATCTGGCCAGTCGTCATGGGTCTTTACTGGAAAAAAGGGAATAAACACGGTGCTTTGGCTTCCATGTTAATCGGAATCCTTTCCTATATATTATTTCATCTTTACCTTCCAAACCTATTTGGATTACACACGGTTGTCATGCCAATCATTCTTTCACTGGCTGGCTATGTGATCGTTAGTCTAATTACCACTAAAAGCGGGAAAGAGTCATTGGTACAAAGTTAATCAGTAGTTAAATGTACGGGCATTTGCTATGCTGAAAGAAATCATTTGTTGGGATGAGGCGATATTTTTATGAAGGTGAAAAAAGCGATTATACCGGCTGCGGGACTTGGTACCCGCTTTTTACCGGCTACGAAAGCGATGCCTAAAGAAATGCTTCCAATAGTAGATAAACCAACTATCCAATATATTGTCGAAGAAGCCATTGCATCAGGTATCGAAGACATCATCATTGTGACAGGGAAAGGCAAGCGGGCAATCGAAGATCATTTTGATCATGCCTTTGAGCTGGAAGAAAGTCTTTATAAACGGGGAAAAATGGATCTTCTCGAAAAAGTGAAAGAGCCGGGAGCTGTAGATATCCATTATATCAGGCAAAAAGAACCGAAGGGACTCGGTCACGCAGTCTGGTGTGCGAGAAAATTCATCAGCGATGAACCGTTTGCAGTGCTCCTTGGCGATGATATTGTTCAAGGAGAAACCCCTTGTTTGAAGCAGTTGATCGAACAATACGAACAAAAAGAATCCTCCATTATCGGTGTTAAACAAGTACCAGAAGAAGAAACTTCCCGCTATGGGATCATTGCACCGAAGTCCCAGGATGGCAGGAGCTACGAAGTGGAGAGTTTTATTGAAAAGCCTCCAGCTGGAGAGGCGCCCTCCAACCTTGCTATTATGGGTCGATATATCCTTACTCCGGAAATACTGGATTTGCTGGCAGACCAGAGGGAAGGAGCTGGCGGTGAAATACAATTGACAGATGCGATTGGGCGCTTGAACAGCTTCCAAGGTGTTTATGCCTATGAATTTGAAGGCAAGCGGTTTGACGTCGGTGATCAATTTGGTTTTATCCGAACGACTATCGAAATGGCCTTGAACAGGGAAGATATGCATGAAGATGTCATGGAACTATTGAAAAAAATCGTAGATGAAGAATCTCTACAAATGTAAAATCATTCTTGCTGGAGGGACGAACATGCCCTCCGGCTTTGTTTTTGTCCAGTCGTTATTCTTTTTGACAGCGCTTAATGTCCGTGTTGCTTTTGTGTGCTTTACCGTGTTAATACGTTATTTTGCTGTCGTTTACAGCTTGTGATTCCAGTGTTATACTCCTATCTCGTGAGCGATAGATAATAGAGAATAGAAGGGTTATTACTGCACAGAATGAACATACATGAGGTGGAAAGTAATGATGATGATGGCAAAACGATACCGCAGAGAACCTATGCCGGAAATGCTGCGGCATTTTTTAGAATATAGCTTTGTAATTATCGGATCTTTTTTTGTGGCTTTAGCTTTTAACGTCTTTTTACTTCCTAATAATATTGCATCCGGCGGAGTGGCCGGCATTAGTACTATCACAAAGGGAGTTTTCGGTTGGGAGCCAGGCCTGGTGCAAGGGTTATTGAACGTACCGTTATTCATTACAGGAGTAATTATTCTTGGTAAAAACTTTGGACTGAAATCTTTTGTCGGAACACTTATTCTTCCGTTTTTCGTTTACCTGACAAGCGGCTTGTCACCAGCTACGCCAAACCCTTTATTGGGAGCTATTTTCGGAGGCATGGGCGTGGGGCTGGGCCTTGGAATTGTTTTTCGTGGAAGGGCGTCGACTGGAGGAATTGATTTAGCAGCTCAAATTATCCATAAATATACTCACCTGCCATTGGGAATAAGCTTAGCCATGCTTGATGGTATGATTGTTACGACTTCAGCCATTGTTTTCTCAGTCGAAGAGGGGCTATATGCATTGATTGGTTTGTTTGCTACCAGCAGAACCATCGACTTTGTACAAGTAGGCTTGAATACTTCAAAAAATGTCATGATTATTTCTGAGCATGTCGAAGAAGTACGGGCAGCGATTTTGAATGAAATTGATCGTGGAGTCACAGTACTTGAAGGTTCAGGCGGATATACGGAACAAAGCCGAAAAGTGATTATGTGCGTCGTTCAACAGAACGAATTCATTAAATTGACACAAACTGTTAAAATGATTGACCCGGAGGCATTTGTGGTAGCTATGAACGCTACAGAAGTCTTAGGCAAGGGTTTTAAAACTTCCTGAATTGGTTATAATATCCTTGATGGTGTGTATTCGCTATCATAAAACTACTTCGATTGGGGGAGTAATGACATGAAGAAAGCTTTAATGGCTGTACTTTTTGGTTCTGCGCTAGTGCTCGGAGCTTGCGGTGGCGGCGGAGATGAAGGTGCTGAAGAAAACGGCGGCGGAGATGCCGGTACGGAAGAAAATGGTGGTGGCGGTGAAGTAGATACTGCAGCTGCTGAACAAGCTTACCAGGAAAGCTGTGCAAGCTGCCATGGTGGCGACTTGTCAGGTGGCGCTGGTCCGTCTCTTAAAGATGTGGGGTCAAAGTACTCAAAAGACGAAATCCTCAACATCATCAAGAACGGTAAAGGTTCTATGCCTGCCGGGCAGGCTACAGGTGAAGATGCCGATATGATTGCCGGCTGGTTAGCCACCCAAAAGTAACAGGAAAAGGTAATACTTACCAGAAAAGCTTGAGCATTTTGCTCAAGCTTTTTTTTGTTTTTTTTACAG
Source organism: Thalassobacillus cyri (assembly GCF_900107755.1). Classification (GTDB taxonomy): domain Bacteria; phylum Bacillota; class Bacilli; order Bacillales; family Halobacillaceae; genus Thalassobacillus; species Thalassobacillus cyri. The sequence continues at coordinate 254,853 of NZ_FNQR01000004.1, forward strand.
AAAACACCTCTTGATTTATTTGTCGAATCTTAGGTTATATTGCAGTTTTGTTAAATAAAACGTCATTTTGAAATGAAAATGTAATAATTTTGTGTCATAAAAAGGCGAATGTTGATGTTATAATATTTATGGTTATCCAGCAGAGTTCAGATTTGGTAAATAAATGCTTAAGCACCAGGAGAATTACAACAAAGGAAAATAAAGGTGATTTTTATATGATAGAAATGCAGTCTGTTTATAAGACGTATCCGAATGGCGTTACGGCTTTAAATGGCATAGATGTACATATAGCTCAGGGTGAGTTTGTATATGTTGTAGGACCCAGCGGGGCAGGGAAATCGACTTTTACACGATTGATGTTCCGTGAAGAGAAACCTACTAAAGGTACCGTATTAGTAAACGATATGAATCTTTCTAAATTGAAAGAAAGGAAAATTCCTAAACTTCGTCGTCAAATCGGCGTGGTTTATCAGGATTTCCGTTTGCTTCCGAGACTATCAGTCTATGAAAATATCGCTTTCGCTCTTGAGGTGATTGAAGAGTCGCCAAAGAATATTCGAAAGCGAGTCATGGATGTATTAGATCAAGTTCGGCTGAAAAACAAGGCCCGTTTTATTCCGGACGAGTTGTCGGGTGGTGAACAGCAGCGGGTTTCGATTGCTCGTGCTATCGTCAACCATCCGAAGCTGCTGATCGCAGATGAACCGACAGGAAATCTCGATCCTGAAACCTCTTGGGAAATCATGAGCATCTTAGAAGAGATTAATGCATCCGGAACTACCGTTGTGATGGCAACTCATAGTAAAGATATCGTCGATAAAATGAGAAAACGTGTCATAGCCATTGAAGATGGATTGGTAGCGCGTGATGAACATCGAGGTGATTACGGCTATGAAGCTTAGAACGATGGGCAGACATTTTCGTGAAGGCAGCAAGAGTGTATGGCGTAATGGCTGGATGACTGTTTCATCTGTTGGAGCAGTGACCACAACCCTGCTGCTTGTCGGTGTATTCCTTGCTTTGATGCTGAATTTGAATCAAATCACGCAAGAAGTTGAAAAAGATGTAGAAATTAAAGTATTACTCGATCGGACACTTCAGGAAGATAAAGATATCAGCCGTGTCGAAAAAGAGCTAAATTCGATTTCGGACGTGGGAAGTGTCGAGTTTTCTTCTAAAGAGCAAGAGCTGGAGCGTCTTATTGAAAGTATGGGAGACGAAGGAAAGGCCTTCGAGCTATTTGACCAAAGCAACCCATTGAAAGACGCTTTTGTTGTGAAACCATCAGATCCCACCGATACCATGGAGGTAGCGGATAAAATCAGGGGCATTGAAGGGGTTTCCGAAGTCAACTACGGAGAAGAAATCGTTCAAAGACTTCTTCAGTTCAATGAATATGCACGGACAATCGGTTTGGCTTTGATTATTGCGCTCGTATTTACGGCAATATTCCTCATTTCTAATACGATTAAAATCACAATTATTGCCCGGAAAAAGGAGATCGGCATTATGAAGTTAGTTGGAGCGACAAACGGATTCATTCGCTGGCCATTCTTCATTGAAGGTATGCTTCTGGGAATTCTCGGGGCTATCATCCCGATTGCGGCAGTTGTATCAGGTTATTATTACTTATATTACAACCTGAGAGATAAAATCCAATTCGAGTTTATTCAACTGCTTCCTTTCGATCCATTTGCATGGCAGCTTTCTCTATTAATCCTGGGAATCGGAGTCTTCATTGGAATTTGGGGAAGTGTCATGAGTGTACGTAAGTTCTTGAAAGTATGACATTAATTATTTACCCGGTGTAATAGATAGAAAAACATGATCTGAAGAGTTGAAATAAGGGGAGGAACTACGAGATGAAGAAGTTTTTCACTGTCTTGACTACAGTAATGGTGACAGCAACCACCTTTTTCTCCACAGGTGAAGTATTCGCCAACAGTGAACTGGAAGAAATCAAGAAAGAACTGAACCAATTAGAACAAGAAAAGGGAGATATAAACTCCGATAAAGCTTCTGTGAGAAGTGAAAAAAACAAAACAGAAGGTAAGATAGAAAAGAATCTTGCAAAGCAGGCAGACACAGAGGAGCAGATTGCTGCTTTGGATCGGAAGCTTGCAGATACCCAGGAAAAATTGGATGCCAAGCAAGCTGAAATCAAAAAGACAGAAGAAGAAATTGCTCAATTAAAAGAAGAAATTAAAGAGTTGAAGAAACGTATTGCAAAGCGTGAGGAAGTATTGACGGATCGTCTCAAATCCCTTCAAAGCAATGGAGGAAATGTAAGTTACTTGGAGGTGCTTCTTGGTGCTCAGGACTTCGGTGATTTCCTGGACAGGGCCAGTGCGGTAACTACAATCATGGACCAGGATAAAAATATCATGGATACCCATATTGCAGAAAAGAAGGAACTTGAAGAGAAGAAACAGCAAGTAGAAGAAAAAATGAAGCAGTTGAAAGCACAAAAAAAAGAACTGGAAAATCTGAAAGCGCAGCTAGATAGTCAGAAGAAAGAAAAGAATGAGCTATTAAAGAAACTGGAAAAGCAGCATGAATCACTGCATGAACATAAAATGTCACTGGAAGAAGAAGAGAAGGTATTAAGAGACCAGGCGGCTGCAATCGAACAAGCAATGCAGCAGGCAGGCCAAAAGAAAAGCCAAATTGAAAAAGAAATTGCCCGTCAAAAAGAATTAGAGCGCCAGGCACGATTGAAGAAGCAGCGTGAAAAAGAAGCTGCCGCACGAAAAGAGCGTGAGCGTTTAGAGGCATTGCAAGCCCAACAGGAAAGTAGCCAGCCAAAACAGACTTCAGCCAGTACAAGCAGCAGCTCAGGAAGCAGCTTAAGCTCAAGCGGCAGCGGCATCTTCAGCTGGCCGGCATCAGGTCGGTTAAGCTCCGGTTATGGTATGCGGAGCTTAGGTAACCATTTAGGAATTGATATTGCAAATGGTACCGGCACACGAATCAGTGCAGCAGCTGCTGGAACAGTTACGCGTTCTTCCTACTCCAGCAGTTACGGTAATGTTGTATATATCTACCATCCGCAGTATAATAAGACTACATTGTATGCGCATATGTCCAGCCGTGCTGTCTCTCTTGGCCAATCTGTAGGTGCAGGTCAGTATATTGGGGCCATGGGTAATACCGGTCAATCCTTCGGCAGTCATTTACACTTTGAAGTGCACAACGGCTCATGGAGTCATAAGGGCGGCATCAATCCAATGCCATACCTTAAATAAGTAATTCGTGGTATTACCAGGACATGCAGTTCATAAACTATAATAGAAAAGGCATCGCACAATTCGGTGTGATGCCTTTTTCTGCAATTACGAGCAACCCCATGGAATCCTAACGATAGAGGGTGAAAATGATGAATTTGAAAAAAAGTCATGTCGTCATTCTGCTGGTGGCCGCTTTGCTGCTGGGAGCAGCCGGTTCTTATTTTGGAATCAAGCTCGCTCAATCAGAACCAGGCGAGCCTGCGACCAATAGTGAACAAACAGATCAAAAAGCAGAAAGCTTTGCTGACTTAAGTGAAAGTGAGCGGCAAAGTATATTAGAGAAATTCGCGGCTTCTAATGGGAAGAATGGTAACGCTTCAGCAGACATGAAGAAAGTGGAGCAGGCCTACAATATCATCCAGGAAAATTATGTGCAGGATGTGGGAAAACAGCAACTTATTGAAGGTGCGATTCAAGGTATGCTCGAAACCTTGGATGATCCATATAGCGTATATATGGATAAAGAAACAATGAAGCAGTTCGATCAATCCATTGAATCCTCTTTTGAAGGCATTGGGGCGGAAGTCAGCATGGTCGATGGCAAAGTTACGATCGTAGGGCCGATAAAAGGCTCACCTGCTGAAGAAGCCGGTTTGAAACCGAATGATCAAATTCTTGCTGTAGATGGAGAAAGTGTTGAAGGACTGGATTTATATGAAACTGTTTTAAAAATCAGAGGCGAAAAAGGAACAGAGGTAAGTCTGAAGATTGATCGACCAGGTGTCTCCGATCCGCTTACAATAGAAATCGTGCGTGACGATATTCCTTTAGAAACAGTGCATTCTAAAGTAAAAGAAGTAGATGGCAAAAAGGCAGGAGTGATTGAAATCACTTCATTTTCAGAGAAGACCTCTGATGAGTTCAAAAAAGCTTTGGATGAGTTAGAAGGTAAAGGGATGGAAGGTTTAATCATTGATGTTCGAGGAAATCCTGGGGGTTTATTTACTGATGTACAGGAAATTTTGAAAAATTTTATCCCGGATGACGTGCCATATGTCCAAGTCGAAGATAAAAATGGAGAAAAAGAACGTTATTTCTCAAAAACAGATAAAAAGAAAAATTATCCAGTGACAGTACTTATGGATGAAGGCAGCGCTTCAGCATCCGAAATATTGGCTGCTGCTATGAAAGAAGCGGGCGGGTATGAACTCGTCGGTGAAACTACTTTTGGGAAAGGTACGGTCCAACAGGCGATTCCAATGGGGGATGGCAGCACAATCAAAATCACCTTGTATAAATGGCTGACTCCTGAAGGCAATTGGATTCACGATAAAGGCGTCGAACCTACTATTGAAGTAAAGCAGCCTGCATACTTCTATACGAATCCAGTGGAAATAGAGAAGCCACTGAAATACGATCAAAATAGCGAAAAAATAAAAAATGTGCAGTTGATGCTTAAAGGCCTCGGTTATAAACTGGAACGTACGGATGGTTATTTTGATAAGAGTACAGAGAAAGCGGTCAAGAAATTCCAAAAAGAGGAAGGGCTTGAAGCAACCGGTGTCATCGATCAAGAAACGGGCGGTTCTATTGAAGCTAAAATAGTGGAATTGATCCGTGACGGCAAGAATGATAAACAGATGGAAAAAGCCCTGGATGTTTTATTCCAGTAATAAAGCAGGATTTAACAAATAGATAGCGAATTATATCCGTAGTCACTGACTGCGGATATTTTTCTGTATACATAAGGAGGTATGGAACGTGGAAGTCTGGCTGCAAGAGTTAACGAATGTATTAGGAAAACTATTAATGCAACCACTCCTCTACTGGTTTTTTATATTTGGTATCATCATTTCAATGAAGAGAATAACTATAGAAAGAAGCATGTTCGGTATCCGCGTCTTTGATATATTTTCCGAGCTGAAGGGCACCTGGAAGACTGGGTTTGTTGCAGGGGGGATCTTGTCGGTTGTAATGGTTGGGGCTGGAATCGTCATACCTTATCCAGTAATTCTACTAATTAGCACGGTGATTTTGCTGGTCAGCTTATCCATGCGCCTGAGGTTTTTATCAGCAGCTTATACGTTTGCCATCAGCTATGGTCTCTTTTTTTTACTACAAAGATTACCCGTCACTATCATGCCTGATAGGTGGCAAGAGATGCTTGGGGCTGTTTCACTCAGCGGTGTCGGTGTGATTCTGGCAGTACTTTTATTTGTGGAAGCTTTTTGGATGCTCCGGTTAAGTCATAAAGAAACCTTTCCTGAATTAGTGGCGGGCTCACGAGGGAAATGGATTGGGCAACATCGCTTGAAAAAGCTTGGCTTGATTCCTTTTTTTGTATTGATTCCAGGCGGGGTCATCACATCGTTTATGCCATGGTGGCCATTACTTGATATAGCTGGAAATGGATACGGGTTAATGTTGGTCCCATTGATGACAGGCTTTGAAGTGAAGTCAAAAGGCCAGCATCCTGTAGCAGCCGCCAAAAAGTTAGGGAGCGGTTTGTTTTTATTAGCCTTAATGGTATCCGGTCTAATTCTTGCCAGTTATTGGTGGGAATGGCTGGCTTTCGTGTCAATTGGAGTTGCAGTAATCGGTAAAGTGTTTGTCACCATGCTACATCATTTCCGTGATAATAAGCGTACTTACTTTTCTGCCAATGATGATGGCTTGAAGGTGCTTGGGGTGATTAAAAATAGCCCGGCTGCTCAGATGGGTGTAGAGGTAGGAGATCAGATTGAGCGCATAAACCAAAGGAAAGTGACTAATGAAGAGGAGTTTTATTACGCTTTACAGGTGAATCGGGCACTATGTAAAATTGAAGTCCGCGATCGAAGAGGAGAGATCCGTTTCACCCAACGTGCCATGTATGAGAACGATCCTCATCAGTTAGGCTTGTTATTTGTAAAAGAAAATGTAAGAAGAAAAGCGGCATCACATTAAAATTAATAGAAGACTGTCTCCAGAACAAGAGCGTACAGGTAGTGACTTTTGTTAAGACCTGGTGATGCTTTTACAGTTAAACTCCCTTTTGCTGAAGACTCAGTTACGAGATAAATTGTTTCCGTTACGGTTGAGAATCTCTGGAGGTCCGGGAAATCACTCGCTTTCCGTGGGCATGTGGTGAGCTTCCTCAGGCTTCGCCTTCCGGGATCTCACCATGTACTAATTTCCCATAGGACTTTGATTAAGCTTCTTGAATAAACACCGCACGAAGGAAATGCGTAGCATTTTCGAGGAGTCTCGCAATTTCCCAAACCTCCTTGCGTTTATGAGAAATGGAAACATAGTTAGGCAGAATCATTCAACCATAGTAACAGCTGCAATGAGGGCTTGTTTCCTGGATAATTGGACCTTGTTGCTATGCAGAGAATGTGGAAGATATCTTCTATATAACACAGGGTTCGTTCATCAAAAAACGGATAGGGGGCGGGGAAACGGTGAGACTCCCGTGGGAGAAGGATTCAGGCGAGACCCCGGAAGACGAAGTCTGAGGAGGCTTGCCACTCCCCCACAGGAAAGAAATGAATGCGTAATCGCCTTGGGAGACGACACGCATAAGCAGAACAGCAAAAGGGAAGGGCTCTTTCTTCCCGTTGATGGATTGCTTATGTCGCGAGTTCTAGGCGATGAAGCTGGAAAGCGAATCGTTTCCCAGCCTCCCTTCATCTTGAACTCAGCAACGAACCCAAATTATCTTGAAATCAAGTCTTCGACTTTTCGGCCCTATAATTGAATATAGGTGTTCAATGATGTCCTTATCATTTATTGGGCATCTTTTTTTTGGCAACTATCCTCATAAAACTTTTATAGGAAAATGCATGGTTTCTGCAAATTTAACTACTAAGCTGAAAATGTCATAAGAAGGGGGTGCCGGTAATGTATGAAATATTGAACTGGATCAGCAGGGTAGTAATGGAACCGGTTATCCAATTGTCATACAGTGTACAGGAGTGGCCGTTATTATATGCGTTAGTGCTTGGACTTGTAGGTGCAGCTGCTCCATGCCAGTTGACAAGCAACATCGGTGCAATGACATTATATGGTAATCAATCACTCCGTGAAAAAATACCATGGGGTTCTATTGGAATGTTCATAATTGGGAAAATCATCGTTTTTTCTGGACTGGGATTTATCTTCTGGTGGCTCGGAAGGGATATATTCCAGGAATTGCAAGCGATGTTTCCATGGATGAGAAAAGCGATCGGCCCTTTATTAGTAATGATCGGCATTTATTTATTAGGTTTGATAAAATTCAACAAGACGGTGACCTTATTTAAGATACCACAGCGTTTAACGAATCAGCAGTCGCCGTGGGGCAGCTTCTTTCTGGGTGCCGGCTTTACATTGGCTTTTTGTCCGACCATGTTCGTGTTGTTTTTCTTTACATTGATGCCGATTGTAGTAGCCACACCTTATGGTGCCGTTATGCCGACCGTTTTTGGTGTCGGCACATCCATACCGCTGTTAATTTTCATCGGGGTGATTGCCTATTTCGGTTTGAGTGGTAACCTGTTAAGAAAAGGCCGTCGTGTCGGTACAATAGTACAGCGTATTGCTGGTATACTACTAATAATCGTAGGAATTTTAGATACATTTACGTATTGGTAGAATAAAGAATAGAGGCTGTTAATATGTTGAATAAACTCTCATTGAAAGTGGCATTGATATTCTTTGTGTTCATTATGATTGTAGAGGTGCTGCTTTTTTCTGTACTTTATACTAACCTTGTTTCCAACCAGGTGGATGAGGTACTAGAAGGGTTGCTTGCCCGGGGCAGCAGTCATAGGGATGTACTGGAAAAAAGTTTCGATGATATCACCTTGAATCATGTAGCTTTAATGGAAACAGAAGCTGCCACTGATGTCATCATTACAGGAAAGAATGGGGAAGTACTTTCTAAATCAACGGAAGCTACAAAAGAAATCATTCAACTGATTGATCATGAAAACTCTATAAATGTAAGCCATGCTGGTAAGGTTATTGAAGATAGATGGAGAACTGCCCCTTATATTGCAACACTATCCCCTATTGTCATAGATGGAGAATTAGTGGGTCAGGTTTATATGTTTTCTCCTTCTGACGCTGTTCAAAACGTCGTGAATGAGCTTACCAGACAATTCGTAATCATCGGCTTGCTTACGGTTTTGTTGACAATTATTACAATATTCATTTTGACACGATTCCTAACCTTGCCTTTGATCCATATGAAGCAAGTAACCGAGCGGATGAGTACAGGGGAAACTGACATTTCACTTGAAACAACCAGCCGTAAAGATGAATTAGGTGAGCTTGCCAGTGCTATCCAGACATTAGCGAGTGAATTAGAGCATTTAAAACGGGATCGTAATGATTTTTTAGCGAATATTGCCCATGAATTGCGGACTCCGCTTACTTATATCAAAGGATACGCAGACATTGCCGGCCGTAGTAGTTTATCCATGGAAGAACGTGGACATTACTTGGATATTTTAAAAGAAGAGTCTGAACAACTGACATTATTGGTCAAAAACCTTTTTGCTTTGGCAAAAATGGATCAAAATCAATTTTCTATTGCCCCAGAGCAAGTGAAGTTGTGTGATTCTTTAGAAAAGGTAGTGAAACGGCTGCATCCAGTCTTTGATGAAAAAAAGGTGATGCTTGACTTGAACTGTCCCATGAATGTCGAAGCGTTCGTGGATCCGGAACGTTTTCAACAAATCATGCTCAACTTGTTGGATAATGCCTTAAAACATTCGCCAGCTGGAGCAACGATACGCATTTCATCAGAAATGCAACAGGGGGTAGCCGTGGTGCATGTAAGTGATGAAGGGAGCGGCATCCCTGTTGAGGAATTACCATTTATCTTTGACAGACTGTACCGTGTAGACAAATCGCGTTCCAGAGCAAGTGGTGGGTCTGGATTAGGTCTGGCGATTGTAAAAGAAATCATCCGGCTGCATGACGGTAAAATAAATGTAAAAAGCAGACTTGGGGAAGGGACGACTTTTATGATGGAACTGCCAGGAGGGAAGAATAATGGCTAAGGCATTATTAGTAGACGATGAACAACGGATGCTGGATCTGCTCCAGCTGTATCTGACACCTGAAGGCTTTCAATGTGAACAGGCTGCCTCTGGAGAAGAAGCGGTGGAAAAGGTAACGGAAACTTCATTTGATATCGTCCTATTGGATATCATGATGCCAGGAATGAGCGGCTGGGAGGTTTGCCAATCAATCAGGGAAATCTCTGAAGTGCCCATCATCATGGTGACAGCTCGGGAACAAAAGGAGGATATCGTAAAAGGGTTGAAGCTTGGAGCGGATGACTATATTACCAAGCCGTTTGATGCAGATGAACTGACTGCCAGAATGGAAGCCTTATTAAGGAGAACCGGGAAAGAAAACAGTGTAGACATTGATGGGCTTAAATGGGATGGAGACAATCATCAACTTACTTATCAGGAAAAGCCTATCAAATTGACGCCGAAAGAATTTGCGGTGATTGGTTATATGATGAAGCATCCGAATCGGGTTTATGACCGTCATCAATTGATTGAACTGATATGGGGATTTGACTCTGATACGGAAGGAAGAACCATCGATTCCCACGTCCGTAATATGCGGGAAAAAATAAGACAGTCAGGGTTTCCGATCGATGACTATTTCCAAACGGTATGGGGTGTCGGTTATAAATGGATACAATCCTCGAAAAGTTAATAATTTTGTCACGTCTTCTCAATGATTTCTCCATAATTAAAGGATAAAGTGAAAGTAAGAAAGGAGGGATCGTTGTGAAGCGGAAATTGTTGGCAGGGATAACAGCTATAGCTTTAGTACTAGGGCTTGGAAATGTCGTTTTGGCTCATGGGGATGGACCAGGACAAGGACCAGGACAAGGATTCTGGCAGGGAAGCTTTGAAGAAATGTTGCCTTTTATGAAAGAAATGCATCCAGACTTCAATGACTCACAATTGGAAGAAATGTACCAGGATTGCCATGGCCAAAACGGACCGAACGGACCGGGTAATGCCGGCAGAGGCATGATGAATAACTTTTAACACAGGAAGGGGAATACCCCTTCCTTCTAATTTAAATAAGTAAGGCAGTTGAATTTATTCGACTGTCTTTTTTCATATACGTATATGATTAGGATAATACCTACCGTGGAATGGGTATAATGTGAACATGAAAAAAGGAGTGGATATATTTATGATGAACGGTGGTGGAATGAACGGAGGTATGGGTGGGTTTTTTGGTTTCGGATTTATTTGGATTCTGATTATCATTGCCATAATTGCGATTGTAATTTGGATGATGAAACCAGGTTCCAATAATAAACCGGAACATACCTCCAGTAATAAATCTCTCGATACGTTGAAAGAAAGGTTAGCGAGAGGAGAAATTTCGGAAGAAGAATACGATCGTTTGAAGCGGAAATTAGAACAATAATCCAGAAGAAAGGAGTATCATGATGTCAGATAAAGATAAGCAGCTAGGAAATAATCACCAGTATCATCAGAATCACGAAGACCATGTTAATCATGAACATCACGATGACCAGGAGCATCCTGACGGCCATGAAGAACACGGTCAACATGAGAACCATGATCATGCAGGCCATGGAGGTGGTCATGATCATCACGGCCACGGAGACATGGTAGCTGATTTCAAGAAACGATTTTACATTTCGTTATTATTGACCGTGCCGATATTAATGTTATCTCCAATGATTCAAGGGTTCCTTGGAGTAGATTGGCGATTTCCATTTGATCAATGGATCTTATTCGGCCTTTCTACCATTGTATTTTTCTATGGTGGCTGGCCATTCCTTACCGGTGGTATCAGTGAACTGAAGCAGAAAAACCCTGGTATGATGACTTTGATAGGATTAGCGATATTTGTCGCTTATGGCTACAGTTCACTCGTCGTATTCGGCTGGAGCGGGAAGAACTTCTTCTGGGAGCTTGCTACGCTGATCGATATCATGCTGTTGGGTCATTGGATTGAAATGCGTTCAATCATGGGAGCCTCCAATGCTCTGGAGGAATTGGTCAAGCTGATGCCGAATGAAGCGCACCGTGTCCAACAAAATGGAGAAACAGAAGATGTGGCTGTTTCTGATTTAAACACAGGTGATATTGTTTTAGTAAAACCAGGTGAAAAGATTCCGGTAGATGGTGTCATTACCGAAGGAAAATCAGCAATTGATGAATCGATGCTGACCGGAGAATCTATGCCTGTAGAAAAAAATGTCGATGAAGAGGTTATCGGAGGGGCAGTCAACCAGGAAGGTTCCCTGAAAATCGAGGTTCAGAAGACAGGGGATGACACCTATCTTTCTCAAGTCATTACCTTAGTAAAAGAAGCCCAGGAATCGAAGTCTAAAGCTCAGGATCTTGCTAACCGTGCAGCTAAGTGGCTATTTTATATTGCATTAGCTTCAGGGTTCGGTACCTTGTCCATCTGGCTCGCATTAGGCTATGCGTTCGATGTCGCCCTGGAGCGGATGGTGACAGTCATGGTCATTACTTGTCCCCACGCACTTGGACTGGCTGCACCGCTTGTGGTAGCTGTTTCAACATCGATTTCCGCAAGAAAAGGCCTATTAATCAGAAACCGCACTAACTTTGAAGGTGCCCGTAATTTGAATGCTGTCGTCTTTGATAAAACCGGTACCCTGACAAAAGGGGAATTTGGTGTTACCGACATTATTGCTGCAGGCACTCATACCGAAGATGATGTACTGCTATGGGCTGCGAGTGCCGAACAAAACTCCGAGCATCCACTCGCTGAAGGGGTTATTCACAAAGCCCAGGAAAAAGAATTGAAGCTGAAAGAAGTATCAGACTTTGAATCAATGACAGGCAAAGGCCTGAAAGGAACGGTAGAAGGAAAAGAAGTCCTTGTCGTCAGTCCGGCTTACGTTAATGAGCGTTCGTTTGACTATGATAAGGAACAATTCAATTCCCTTTCTGAAAAGGGGAAAACGGTAGTCTTCGTAGTGGTCGAAGATGAATTGATGGGTATGATCGCATTAGCAGATATGGTCCGGGATTCTGCCAAAGATGCCATTTCTGAATTGAAGGCAATGAACATCCATCCAATTATGTTGACAGGTGATAATCAAAAGGTCGCAGATTGGGTGGCAGAACAGGTAGGAATTGAAGAAGTCTATGCAGAAGTACTTCCGCATAACAAATCTGACCAGGTCAAAGAAATTCAGCAGAAAGGCTGGAAAGTTGCCATGACAGGAGATGGAGTCAACGATGCTCCTGCTCTGGCTACAGCTGACTTAGGGATTGCTATCGGGAGCGGTACAGATGTCGCTATGGAAACAGCTGATGTGGTATTAGTAAAAAGTAACCCACAAGACGTAGTAAGTATTATGGATCTCTCGAAAAAGACGTACCGGAAAATGGTACAGAATTTATGGTGGGCAGCTGGTTATAACATTATTGCCATACCACTTGCCGCTGGTGCATTGGCATTCATGGGAATATTGTTGAGCCCTGCAGTCGGTGCAATACTGATGAGTCTCAGCACCGTCATTGTGGCAATAAACGCGAAACTATTGAAAGCTTAATAAGAGAGGCTGTGTGAGAGTTTATTCTTACACAGCCTTTCATATTTTTTGTAAAATCTGCACGATATCTGCAATGTTTGCGGGTACTAATGAACAGTTAGTAATTTATTATGAGGTGAAACAAAATGAACAGGAAAATAATTGGCTCAGCAATGATAGTCATACTTTTAGGGCTAGGGGTGGTCCTATTTTTTAATTCCCCATACTATAACAACAGCAGCAACCAGTCTTTACCCGAAGAAGTTTTGGAAGAGGAAGGGACCAGTATTTTAGATGTAGGCAGCCAGGAGGCTGGAGATAGAGCGGTAAAAACTTTCGACCTGACAGCACAGGAGATAGAATGGGATATTGGCAATGGTGAGACAGTGAACGCGTGGACATATAACGGAACAGTACCCGGGGAACCATTGCGTGTGACGGAGGGAGACTTCGTACGAATCAATCTGAAAAATGAGCTGGATGTCCCGGTTACCATTCACTGGCATGGCGTCCTGCTGCCAAATAAAATGGATGGTGTTCCAGGTCTTACTCAGAATGCTGTCCAGCCTGGCGAAACCTTTACTTATGAATATATCGCTGATGACGCAGGCACTTATTGGTACCACTCTCATCAACACAGTTCTACCCAAGTGGATAAAGGATTGTATGGCTCCCTGGTGGTTGAGGAAAAAGAAAAAGAATATGAACGCGATGAGTTTTTCATTTTGGATGAATGGGCAGTTAATCAAGAAAAACGCGATATGTCCAATATGGGCGGTATGATGATGGGTGGTATGTCAGGCAATGGGGAAGCGGATACTCAGCAAATGTACGATACTTTCACCGTAAATGGAAAGGCTGGAGATGCGATTGAACCTTTAGTCATGAAAAAAGGTGAAACAGCGAGACTTCGTTTTGTAAATGCAGGCTATCAACAGCATCAACTAGTTTTTCCAAAAGGTTCTACCAAAGTGATTGCGAACGATGCAGAAAAAGTGAAGATTGAAAAAGGTTCCACAAATGTAATCGAAATTGCACCAGGAGAGCGGATTGATGTAGCATTTACCAAACAAACAAGTGAATCGGAAATTATTGGACAAAAAACGGACGTAGAGAACGCGGAAGATATGAGAATTCCAGTAGTCACTGAGAAGGGCTCTGACGTCAAAGCCAATAATATAGCAGCAAGTTCCGGGGTGGCTGACGGTGTCAGTTATGGAAGTGAAAAATTGCTTTTTGAAGAGACCCCGGAAGCAGATGTGACCTATAATATGGATTTAAGTATGGGGATGAACATGGGGGAGGGAATGGTTTTCCAAATTAATAATGATGTATTCCCAGATACTCCTCCCATTAAAGTCAGTGATGGAGACATCGTAAAGGTGAATATTACCAATAATGGAAGAATGAATCATCCGATGCATCTGCATGGACACAGATTCCAAGTTGTTTCCAAAGACGGAAGCGAGTTTGATAATCCGATTGTAAAAGATTTGATCCATGTGAAGCCTGGTGAACAATATACTATTTACTTCAAAGCGAATAATAAAGGAGAATGGTTGTTCCATTGTCATGATAACAATCACGCGGATCGTGGGATGGTGACAATCGTCGATTATAAAGAGGTATATTCTCCATTTGAAATCGGTGGAGAAAAAGGTAACAACCCAGGCTGATTAGATATTAAGCAGGTGGCAGACTGACAACTTATAGTTCCCCATATACACATGCCTAGAACAACACATCTTAATAATAAAACAAAAGACATTCTTCAGCCATAAAAGGCGGAAGAATGTCTTTTTTGTTTTATTTCGCAATAAACATTTGCGTCCAGACAGGACCATTCTTGGCATAACCGACACCAATATGAGTGAAGTTTTTATTCAATATGTTTCTTCGATGTCCTGGACTGTTCATCCAGGCTCTATTAACTGCTCTTGGTGTGCTTTGACCTTTAGCGATATTTTCACCTGCATGACTGTAATCAATATTAAAATCCTCCATCATGTTAAATGGGGAGCCATAGGTAGGACTACGATGAGAAAAATATCCTTTCCTGCTCATTTCTCTGGATTTATATCTGGCCACTCGTGAAAGTTCCCAGTCTGGTCTCAACGCTGGCAGTCCATATTTAGCTCGCTCTTGATTTGCTAATTGAATGACTTGATGCTCGATTCGTTTAATGGAATCGATGGTAGGGATAGTTAACTTCTGATAAGGGTAAATAAGGTCTGGGTTTTCCACCTGTGGGTTTGCTTCGATAATTTCAGTTACGCCCCTTTTGTACTTGACGGCAATTTTCCACATTGTGTCTCCCCTTTTAACGGTATAAGTTTCTGCAAATGCACTTAGTGGTAATATAAATGTTAAGCTCATTGTGATTAACAGTATTTTTTTCATCTTACTACCTCCTAGGTATTAAGATGCCAAAAATACTGTTAATCATTCTTTTTGAAACTGGGAAGGAGAGAAAGGAATATATCTGCGTTAATATTCAGTTTTTTTTATTAGGAGAGAGAATTAGTCTTCTCATAATAGAAGACATCAGGAATTCCTCGTTTTCTACTTTCATCCCAGCCTGTTCAATATTTTTAATCGTTTTACGGTTGATGTTTGCCCCGACGATATTCAGGCCGATCGGGTTCAAAATATCCATTGCTTTCCCGACGACTTCATTATCGCTTCGCATATGTTCAAGCATAATGACTTTCCCCTCAGCTTTGGTGACCCGGCGAATTTCTTTTAAGCCTTGGACCGGATCAGGAACAGAACAGAAGACACAGGTAGACACCACTGTATCAAATGTATTGTCCGGAAACTCCATTTGTTGCGCATCCATTTCGATCAAATCAAAAGATTGGGGCATCTTTCTTGCTTTATTTCTGGCTTTTTCCAACATGGCTGGACTGAAATCAATACCAGTAACTTCTACATATTTGGGATAGAACTTGAGATTAGACCCTGTACCAACACCGACTTCAAGTACTTTGCCATGTGCGTGTTGGAGCAGGTCTTCCCGCCATTTTTCACGTATCATCCGGTCCATTACATCGAATACGCTGGAAATGCGGTTATATCTTCGTTTAATCGTTTCTGTTTGTTTATTATTCATACAAGTGATATCCCCCTTTTATATTTAGTATACCAATTGTTGTTCAAGTAACTAGACAAATGGGATTATATAAGGAGCAATGCTTACAGATGAATGACAAACTTTCAATAAAGTAAGCTTATGTATCCCTTTAGTCTGCCAGAAACAGCAAAAGCTGGCTTATCGCCAGCCTTTACTATCTCTTTATTGCGTGACTTCTCCGTTCCATTCGTGCATGCCGCCATCCAGCGTTTGAGCCTGGTATCCTTGTTCATTCAAAATATCTGCGGCTTGGTCACTGCGTCTACCAGAAGCACAGACAGTGATATATTCTTTATCTTCATCTAGATCGTCCACTTTATTTTCAATTTGGTCGAGAGGAATATGAATGGCATCTGGAATCATGCCTTCTTCGACTTCCTCATCTGTCCGTACATCGAGTACTTCCACATCAGCTTGATTGCGTTTCTCGTCGGCTACCTCTGGATTGATTTTTGTTGCCATCTAAAATACCTCCTTATGATTTGTTATATAATAGATTTACCTCTATAGGTATAAGAAGAAACGTATTTTTAGATGACAATTATATTACTTGGATAGCGGCTTTCCCTGGTCGATGATTTGCTGCCAATTTGAACCTCCATCGGTTGTTCTGTAGGCATTGTCTGTCTCTCCGTTACTGGAAAGAATCGTGAATGCTTCATCGGCAGCATGATTCTTCGCAATGTACAAAATGGCTTGCTGTCCGATATCAGGCAAGGAGATCTTTTCCGCGGAACGATCCTCTAAATTTACGGCTTCCATAGTTGGTTCATTGGAATAAGTGGCGTAATATAACGTATCTTCTTCGAAAAATAAAGCCGTACCCTGGGTGTTTTCTTTAATCAGCTCAAAAGACTTCCCGCCATCCTCACTAAGATGGACGCCGTTCTTGGTGGAAGCGGCAACAATATTTTCATCTGTTGGATGTACAGCAATAGCGAAAGGACTGGTGCTTAATCCGTTAGCCTCTACGGATTCCCACGTTTCGCCATCATCTAAACTGCGATAAAACCCTGCCTCAAGCTTGGAGTTCGGTTGGATGTTCATAAGGTAGATGGCATGGTTCCTATAACCAACTCCCATCGTATGAAAATCGCTTTCCCCTTCAAACCCTAGATTCTCCATACTTTGGCCGCCATCAAAGCTTTTCTTGAGCCCTAATGGATTGGGCAAGTCCGAGTCTTTACCTGGATGACCGGACGTATAAAAACCATCCTCAACTGCATTGAATCCCATATAATCATTATGTTGTCCTTTTGTTTCCTGCCATTTCCCATCTTTATAAAATTTAAGTCCGGTATGGGAGGCAAATGCTATCCCGGTTTCAGGGTTCATATAGCCGATGCCATGGACATGATTGACAGAACCATCAAAAGGCTGAAGAAATTCAGCCATGTTCCCATTAGATTGATCTTTAGACTGACTCTCTGAATCGTTTTGTTCTGCCTTGTCGGTCTGTGTATCTTCTTCTGTTTGACTTCCTTCTTCATTTTGGTTACAGCCTGAAAGAATTATCCCTACACTGATGCTTGTTATAAGTAATAGTTTTTTAATCATAAGCAGCTCCTTCGTAAAAAAATCACATAGAGAAATTATAATTTATTTTTGTGGAGATTTCATGCAGAAAATAGAACTTTCTTTTACGTTGCAGGGATGCTTCCTGCATATTCCTTTTTCAATTTAAGGTTCATCGTATATAATCAGGAAAGAGATTGTCAGAATATGACGAACGTTGGAGGATATGATAATGAACCGGATTTGGATTCCTGTCATGATTTTGGTGCTGTTGTTTACCTTACCCTTGCAGAAAGGATTAGCAGCAGTGGATAAGCAGCCTGCAACAGAAAGTGAAGCTGCTATTTTAATGGATGGAAAAAGCGGCCAAGTATTATTCGAAAAAAATAGTGATAAAAAAATGTTTCCCGCAAGTATAACAAAGATTCTCACCGGCATCATCGCCATCGAGCAGGGGGAATTGGATGATAAAGTCATCGTCAGCGAGAGAGCAAGGAATGTGGATGGCACCAGAGTGTATTTGAAGGAAGGGGAGGAAGTCCCGCTTAAGAAACTGGTCCAAGGCTTGTTGATGAACTCCGGTAATGATGCAGGTATTGCAATTGCTGAGCATTTAGGAGGAAGTGTCGAGAACTTTGCCCAGGTGATGAACACCTTTGCTGAAGAAAAAGCAGGTATAGAGAATTCCAATTTTAAAAATCCGCATGGGTTATTTGATAAAGACCATTATGTAACGGCAAGGGATATGGCAAAAATAACCCAATATGCCATGCAAAATGAAACATTCAAAGAAATCGTGGGAACAAAAGAGCTGGAATGGAAAGGGGAAGAATGGGAAACCACCATCATCAATCACAATCGCCTGCTGTGGCGATATGACGATGCTACCGGGGCGAAGACCGGCTGGGTTACGAAGTCCGGACATACCCTGGTTGGGACAGCTGAACGTGGAGGTATGGAATTGATTGCTGTCGTACTTAAGGCGAAGAATGCCGAACAATCCTATACAGAAGCTGGTACCTTATTTGATTATGGTTTTGAAAATTATGAGTCGGCAACAATTCCGGCTGGAACCACTTATGAAAAAGATGGGATAGAATATGAACTGGAAGAATCCCTTCCTTATACAAAGAAAAAGGGAACGGTAATTACAGAAAAAGTGACTAGAAAAGGGTATTTACTGATTGAAGCAGACAATGGAATTTTGACAACAGGAGAATTAAAACAAGTGACCAAAGCAAGTGGGGAACCTGTTGATCAAGGAAAGGATGAGGGTGTAGAAGATGAGAACTCTTCCTGGAAAGATGCCATTTTCCAATGGTTCGCAAGTCTCTTTTCTTCTAAGTGAATGTAAAAAAGCTGTCACTGGAAAAGTTCGTTAAACTTTTCCGCGACAGCTTTTTTCATGTATTATGAAACTAACTTTTCACATTCATCTGCACATTTACGGCAAGCTTCTGCACATTTCTGGCAATGATCATGATCATGCTTAGCGCATTCTTCGCCGCAGTCACGGCATGCTTTTGCGCATAGTTGGGCAAGCTCTTGCACATATGGAGTATCACGGGTCAGAGATTGTTCGAAGAATGCACAAATATCAGCACATTCACGATCTAAGCGAATACATTCTGCCATTTCCTTTACATTGTCTTCCTGAAGACAGGATGTGTAACAATGGTTACACGCTTCCATACATTCATGTAAAACTTCGATGACACTTGCATACTTTTCATGACTCATATTCAATACCTCCTAAAATTTTTTACATAAATGCCATTTCCAATTTAAAAAGTAATTAAACCAAATTAGCATTAATTGGGAAAATAGTCTGAAAAATCATTGTTTAGAAAGTTGGTGCTCTATGGAGATGAATAAGCAGGGAGAATGGTTGGAAATCGTAATTCCTGAAAAATGGCAAGAGGAAACGGTCGAGTCTCTATTGAAGCATGTCTGGAAGACACCTAAAAAACTGTTACATCAGTGGCGTATGAATAAGGATGCAACGGTAAACGGAGAACTGGTTCCCTGGTCAACCTTGTTAAAGGTACAGGATCGATTTCAGGTGCGCCTATTCCAAAGAGAGGAATTTGGGGTTGTTCCAGACAAACTTGACATGCAAATAGTATATGAGGATGATCATCTGCTTGTGGTCAACAAACCTGCTGGTGTCGATACCCATCCGAATGAAGCCGGACAGACTGGTACGCTTGCCAATGGCGTAGCTTTTTACTTCCAGGAAAATGGGGTAGAGACTAGAGTAAGGCATATTCACCGTTTGGATAGAGAAACTTCGGGAGCTGTTCTTTTCGCTAAGCATGCTTTGGCCGGTGCAGTTTTGGACCGGCATTTAGAACAGAGAAACATCAGCCGTACGTATCTTGCCATGGTACATGGGCAGATTAAACAAGAACAGGGGATCATCGATCTGCCGATTGGAAAGGATCGTCATCATCCCAGCAGGAGACGAGTATCTCCAGGTGGTCAAAAGGCAGTGACCGAGTATCAGGTGATCAGGTTTGATAAAAAGCAACATGTCAGTGTAGTCAAGCTGAAGCTTCAAACGGGAAGGACGCATCAGATTCGTGTACATATGCACCATCAGGGTCACCCTGTAGTGGGCGATAAACTTTACGGAAAGAAAAATGATGGGTATGCGCGACAGGTTTTGCATGCAGCGAAGATATCCTTCCTCCATCCGATAACAGAGGAAAGGATTTCAGCATCAGCAGCTTCCAGTGACCGTTTACCTGAAATTTTTCAGCAGGAACTAATTAAAATAGCTAAGATTTAATAGTAAAAAAGGAGGACTTGCATAATGAAGTACGTCATCATAGGCGGGGACGCAGCAGGAATGAGCGCAGCCATGCAACTTGTCCGAAATAGTGAAAACCATGAAATTGTCACGCTTGAACAAGGCGATATTTATTCGTACGGACAGTGCGGTTTGCCATACGCTATCAGCGGCGAGGTAGAATCAACAGACAATTTGATTGCAAGGACAGCAGAAGCTTTTCGGGAGAAATATGGAATCGATGCACGGACCAGACACGAGGTTACGCGTGTCGACTGTGAACAAAAAGTGGTCTATGGAACCAATCTGGAAACGGGTGATTCCTTCCAGGAAAACTACGATCGTTTATTAGTAGCTACTGGTGCCAGCCCGGTGTGTCCACCGTGGGAAGGTGTGGAACTTCCAGGGGTGTTTCAGTTAAAAACAATTCCAGATGCACATCGGATCATGGAATATATCAACAAAGAAATCACTAATGTGACGATCATCGGTGGAGGGTATATCGGGTTAGAGATGGCAGAAAGCTTTGTACAGCTTGATAAAAAAGTAAGAATTATCGAACGAGGCAGCCAGCTTGCTAAGATTTTTGATGAAGATACGGCAGCTTTTATTCATGAAGAAGCAGAAAAACAGGGCATTGCATTGAACTTAGAAGAAAATGTCGAAGGCTTTGAAGGTAAAAACAGGGTAGAAAAAGTCATTACAGATAAAGGAACTTATGATACCGAGCTTGTTCTGGTTGCTGTAGGCGTTGCTCCAAATACCTCTTTTCTTCGTGGGACGGGGATCTATTTGACATTTAAAGATGCGATCCAGGTCAATGCCTATATGGAGACAAACATCAAGGATATTTACGCAGCTGGTGATTGTGCCACTCAATACAACCGTATCAAGAAAAAAGATGACTATATCCCGTTAGGAACCCATGCCAACAAACAAGGGAGCATAGCCGGATTGAATATGGCTGAACGTCCAAAAGCTTTTAAAGGCGTAGTTGGTTCCTCTATTATTAAATTTTGTGATTTGACTTTGGGTAGGACTGGAATTTCCGAAACAGAAGCAGAACAAATGAACCTTCCTTATAAGAGTATCACCATAAATGCGACAGATTCAGCTGGCTATTATCCCAACCCAGAGAAGATGACGCTGAAACTTACTTATCATGAAGAAAATTTCAAAGTGCTTGGAGCGCAAATCATCGGTGGTGAGGGAGTAGATAAACGGATTGATGTACTGGCCACGGCGCTTTTTCATGAAATGACGACAGAAGAACTGCTTGACCTTGACTTGTCCTATGCTCCACCGTATAACGGTGTGTGGGATCCGATACAGCAGGCTGCTCGTAAAGCGAAATAAGCAAGCCTCAGTCGGGATGACTGAGGCTCCTATTGTTTGGATTGTTAAGCGTTGTTGTTGATTGAAGAGCCTTATTCAACTATAGGGCCGAATTGTGGAAGACTCAGTTTCAAGGTAATTTAGGTCCGTTACCGAGACAGGGGAAAGGGTGGCTGGGAAACGATTCGCTTTCCTGTGGGGGAGCTGGCAAGCCTCCTCGGTCGTTTCACGACCTGTGGGGTCTCGTCTAGCCCCTTCTCCCACGGGAGTCTCACCGTTTCCCCCGCCACCTTATCCATATTTTGACGAACGAACCCTACGTAGTAGATATCTTCCACATTTACGGCATGAAAAGGCCCCAGGAAATAAGCTCTCTTTGTAGCTGTTACGATGATTGAATGATTCTGTATACTGATGTTTCCGTTACTCTTATAAAAGCAAGGAGGTCCGGGAAATTGCGAGACTCCAATGGGAGGATAGGAGATGGTGAGATCCCGCAAGGCGGAGCCTGAAGATGCTCACCGTACGCCCATGGAAAGCGAGTGATTTCCCGGACCTCCAAACGCTCATCAACATAACGGAAACATTTTCTCTCGAAACTGAGTCTTCAACTAAAGGGAGCTTTACTTGAAAATCAACACTAAGATTTAAAAGAACCTTTATTTTAGGTCATTCAGGTTATCAAAAATATGATCTGGTTCGACATCCAGTGATGGCCACTGGATTTTTTGCCGATTGACCCAGGCAGTCGTGAAGCCGTAACTTTTAGCACCTGCGATATCCCAAGGGTTGCTCGATAAGAATAAAATATTTTCCGGGTCAGCTATTTTTAGTTGTTTTTGAGCATAGGCATAAGCTGCTGGTGCCGGTTTGTAAACTTTTGGCTCATCTGCGCTCAACACCCTGAATGTATGCTCGAGCTGATTATTTTCTAATAATGGCTGGAGCATAGATGGGGTGCCGTTTGAGAAAATAGTCAAGGAGTTATCTGGTAAATGATCCTTGACGTTGTCAACCTCTTCATATGGTTGTAAATGCAGGTAGGCATCCATCAATTTCTCTATATCCCCAGAATGAAAATCAGCCTGGTTGATTTGCAGTGCATCCTTCAGCGCGTTTTGGGTAATTTGGTCAAAAGGCAGATAGCCATCGATCAACTGTCGGATCATAAAATAATGTACCTGTCTTCTGCGCCATTCCTGGCTGATTGCATCTCCTTTATTCGGGTATTTTTCCTCCAGCTTTTCTGTGACTGAATGGACATCGAACAGGGTACCATAAGCATCAAATACATAGGAATCAAACATGTTATAGCCTCCTTTCCATTAAATCTTCCCTATGAGCTCAGAGGTTAAAACAATTGGTTCACAAAATGTTCATGGGCTAAATATGTCTAATCGCTTCTTATATGGTAGAATATCATGATATGATTTCTATAGTTGTGTAATTTGTCATCGAGTTCACTCGACTGAAATAGAGGGATAAGCTGATGCGAAAATTTTCAATTTTTACTGTCATATTTACGTTTGTCGCATTGATATTAGGCAACCTGGTCGTTGCGACAGAATCTGGTGATGCATGTGGTACGGACTGGCCGTTTTGTAACGGTTCCCTGATACCCGCGTTTACGGATTACCATGTGGTGATCGAATATTCTCATCGAATTTTCACCACGATGTTGGGGTTAGTCATTCTGATCAATGCGGTGGGTGCTTATATTAAAAACCGCCAATCGAAAGCAGTCCGCCGATTATCAATTCTAAGCTTCGGTTTATTGATTCTACAATCAGTAATCGGGGGATTGAATGTATTATTAGGTACACCGCCAGGTTTTTCAACCTTCGATGTCATGTTCAGTCAATTGCTGCTGCTGACCATGGTATTGTTGAGCTACAGCCTTCATGAAAGCGAGTCGCCTGTGGAGCCCCATCATAGGGAAGCTGTAGCCATGAGTTATAAAGCCTTTACGTTAGGATTTGTGTTTTATATTTTTCAAACTGTACTCGGTGCCTTTTTCAAACATAGCCGTGCCTCCAATGTAATGTTGGACCTTCCGGCTCATGAATATCTGATTAAAAGTGAAAGTATAGCCAATGTGGTCTATTCCTTGCATTGGGTAGCTACTGTCATCGTTTTTGTTGGTGCTTTATGGTTTTTGATCTACTCTATGAAATTCCGCTATCATTTACCATTGGCATGGCTATACTTCATTTTTATCCTGTTGAATGCCGCTATTGGGATAATGATAGTCGTCACCAAAAACACAGTGTTAATGTCATCGATTCATATGATCGTTTCAACAATGACGATGGTGATCGGCGGCAGCATACTTGGAGGCTACTGGTTCAAGTTGAAAAAAAGAAAGATGAATATTTAAAAGGTCTGAGTCTGCTATTAAGCAGGCTCAGACCTTTTTTGTATTTCTCTACTGCTGATTGCTTATTTTACATATCCAAAAGCTGGCGGATTTCGTCCTCTTTCAGGCTGGTAAGCATCGTTTCGCCTGGCTGGATGATTTGGTCGACGAGATCGCGTTTCTTTTGTTGGAGCTGATGGATGCGTTCTTCAATCGTACCCTCCGCAAGCATCCGGATGACTTGGACTACTTTCTTCTGGCCGATTCGGTGTGCGCGACCGGCGGCTTGTTCTTCAATTGCCGGGTTCCACCATAAATCATACAGGATCACGGTGTCGGCGCCAGTGAGGTTCAAACCGGTGCCGCCTGCTTTCAAGGAAATCAGAAAGGCATCTTTTTCTCCTTCATTGAAACGTTCGACCTGGGCGAGCCGGTCTTCCGATTTTGTGCTGCCATCCAAATAAAATGTCTCCATGCCCATCCCTTCCATTTCTTGATAAAGAATCTTCAGCATGCTGGAAAATTGCGAGAAGATAAGAATACGGTGGCAGCCTTCTTTCAATTCTGTAACTAACTCTTTCAGCTGCGTCAGTTTGCCAGAATCACCTTGGTAATTCTCTACAAATAATCCCGGGTGACAGCAAATTTGCCTTAGTCGGGTCAAACCAGCAAGAATTTCTAATTTACCGCGCTTGAATCCTTTAGAAGCAATGGTTTCTTTAACTTCTGACTGAATTTTTTCCAGGTAGGCAAGGTAGATCTGCTTTTGTTCTGTTGTCAATTCGGAGTACTGGGTGGTTTCAATTTTATCTGGAAGCTCTGATAATACATCTTTTTTCAGTCGTCTTAAAATGAAAGGTCTGGTCATCCTCGCGATTTTTTCGGGTTTCATAGCCAGGAACTTTTTCTTATTCGTATAGAAGCCGGGCATGATCGTCCGAAAAATCGACCATAGTTCATTTAATGAGTTTTCGATCGGTGTCCCGCTTAAGGCAAAGCGGTGAACCGCATTGATTGAGCGCGTCGCTTGAGCGGTTTTCGTCTGCTCGTTTTTGATGGCCTGGGCTTCATCCAAAATCAATGCGTGAAACTTCTTATCCGAATAGTCAGTTATGTCCTGACGCAGCAATGGATAAGAGGTGATGATGATGTCATACTTCTCACTCCCATCGAGCAAGCTTTGCCTAGTCTCCGGATCACCGGAAACTGCCTGGACGCTCAAGTTCGGGGCAAATCGTTCGATTTCTTTTTTCCAATTATAAACGAGCGAAGCAGGTGCAACGATTAAAGCTAAGTCTGTCATTTTTCCTTCTTGCTTTTCAGAAAGCAGGAAGCTGATACTTTGTAATGTTTTTCCTAGTCCCATATCATCAGCAAGAATGCCGCCGAATCTGTAATTGGCGAGCGTTTTCATCCAACGGAACCCGGTCAGCTGGTAATCACGCATGTCTGCATTCAAATGCTCTGGTACAGAAACGTCGAAAACCGAGGGGTCACGTAAGCGGCTGATCAGAGCGTCGAAGTCGATGTTCCGTTCATCCTTTTTCGTGTGGAGAACCTCATCTACCTGCAGACTGCGGGCCTGAGCCAGTTGGACATGATTATGATCGATATCATCTACATCCAGTTCAAATTCATCTGCCAGTCGCCTGAAGCGGTCAAAGGCTGGAGAATCCAGAGCCAGTAAAGCACCCTCAGATAATTTATAATAGCGTTTCTTTTCAATGACAGCTTTCATCACTTCAGAAATATCATCAGCGGTTATCCCTTCCATGGAAAAGGCAATATCGAGCCAATTTCCTTCCTCGGACATTTCAACGGCTGGTGCGAGTTCAGTTTCAGAGTACTTCAGCATGTTATTGACTGCGCCTGATAGATAGACATCCGCCAGTTCTTTCAGTATAGGCAGCTGTTCAGCAAGGAAGAAAAATATCTCATCTTCATCCGTCAAATGAACATGTTCCCCGTCAAATTTGAATTCACTCGCTTCAATGATATACATGATTGCATTTTCCTCAGCTGTCTTCCGCTGAATAAGAACATCATCTTCCGGTTCAGCAGCTAAAAATGGCCGAATTAGATGCTGGCCATAATAAAAGCGCAAATCAGCGGTCAAGGCGCCATTATGGATATCGAGGTAAACTTCTGCTGTCAATGGTTCCCGTATCACAGTCTCTTGTACTGGCTGAGTGTAATAGACATTGGCTATTTTTTCTAATTCTGGCATCACTTCGGACAGGACAGGCTCCATGAATTTACGGGAAATCGTGTGATTGCCATTAGATCGATAGGGAAGCACACTCATGATATTTTCATAAATTGATTTCTGCTGTTCAGAAATTTTATAAAAATGCCCGTTACGATAAAGCAGGCTGTAGGTCGATAAGTACACATACTGCTTTAAATCCGAGAGATGAAGCTGAAAATTTTCTTCGTCTTTTGTCACTTGAATGGTAAGTGGAGGTAGTTCTTCATGTAACTCCCATTCTTCATAACTGGACTTCAATTCATGCAGACTGCTGTTACGTTCAGCGAGCCTGGCAAGCAGCGAATTTGCGAAAGTGGGCGGAAGGATCAATCTCCGCCTATCGACAGAGTGGTTCCAGTAAGAGTCCTTGTAAAACTGCTCCTGAATCAATATTTGCTGGAGCAGGCCGAATATCTCTTTGTCGCTTTGGGCGAGCTGGTGCTCTTCTGGACGATAGCTGAACTTGTTCGTAATGGAGCAAGGACTTTCAACAAGCACATGGTCGATTAGCTCCTGTATGTTTTTGATGACATACAAGTAATTGCTTCCCAGTTTCATTTCCAGTCCCAACACGTTTTTTCCCATTGTCGATTGTATGTGAAGCTGATAATGGACGGTCAATGTTTCACGCTCGCCTAAAGCGGACTGTCCTTGACTTTGATTCATAAAAGCTTCGGTCAAACGTTTAGAAAAGTGGTCTCGGTCGATTGGTAAGAACTGTGACTCATATGTTTCCGTTTTTTCATCGGTTATGCCGGACTCTTTTAACGCACGTTCCCGAATAGCCAGCAGGACAGCGGCTATGTGTTTACAACTGTAAAAACTGTTATAGGCTGGACATTCGCATTTTGCTTCCAAATCATCATCATTGAAAAAAAAGATCCGTACCTCGTAATCCTCCGTTCCTGTTACAACAGCTCGCCAGGAGTTGATTGACTGATTGTGGGTGAGTCCGTGGACTTTGCCGCCAGTAAAATACCGTCTTCCTCTTGAATAAAAGGTTGATCCGGTAATCTTCTTGATATCATTCGGTTCCAATAAATATGACTGCATAGTGAGCATCCTATCTAAATACATTATTTACGTTCATTATATCAGGGATGACAAATCATTTCCTTTTGTATCGATGAGAATTTGTTTCATTCTAAACAGGTGATTACTATCAATAAACAATTAGCATCATTATATACAATTCATACACAAGTACGTCATGAAGTATACACAATTAGCCCCATTGCCCGTGATTCCTATCACAAAGCCCAGATAGTTATGAAGATAAAATGAAGTTGAAAAGACGAGGAATCCTAGAGCCGCATATTTTCGAAACTTATTGATTAAAAAAGTTTCGTTTCAGGCCTGCATCTTTCGTTGTCATCTCCTCTTCTTTTCAGATGGAGAATTTTAATCTAATAAAAGAGGTGGAAGCAATGAAAAAGATGACAGTTTGGATCGGTTTCCTTTTATTGCTCGGATTGATTGTCGGTTGTGCCCAGCAAGGGGAAGGAGCTACAGGTAAGGGTGATCAAGATGCAGATGGAAAAGTGGAAGCAGCCTCAGGGGAAAAAATAGAAGCCATTGAGCCTCACCAGGGTTTAAATCAAGACCCTATTCCATTGAAGGTAGAGCGTGTCGGTGAAAATGAGGTAAACGTCGAGATGACTGCTCAGATTACGGATATCGAGATTGAAAAAGGTTATTTTTATAAGGCTTGGACATTCAATGGGCAGGCGCCGGGTCCGGTGGTTGTCGTGGAAGAAGGAGACATGATCAATTTCACTCTCAAGAATATGGACCCGGCTATCCCGCATAGCATGGATTTTCATGCTGTCCATACCGCTCCATCGAAAAACTTCGCAGACGTAGAACCTGATGAAACAGGGACCTTCCGTTTTCCTGCCACTAAGCCTGGCGTATTCATGTATCATTGCGGAACAAAACCTATCTTAAGCCACATCGCCAATGGAATGCATGGCACCATCATCGTCAAACCAAAGGACGGCTATCCTAACGATGATGTTATCGATCGGGAATTTATTATGCTTCAAAATGAATGGTACAAATACAATGACCTGGAGGATTTTTCTAACGGGGAACCAAGTCAGGTTGCTTTTTCTGTAAAATCATTCGATGAAGATGGCCGTAACACCAATGGCGATACTTTCACTTTAAAGGATGAGCCACTGCTTGCTAAAGTAGGCGACCGTATCCGGATGTACATCAATAATGTTGGACCGAATGAAACAAGCTCTTTCCACGTGGTTGGTACCATTTTCGACGATGTCTATATGGACGGTAACCCTTATAACCACTTTAAAGGATTACAAACGGTCATGCTTCCAGCCAGTGGGGGAGCAGTCGTGGAATTCACTGTAACCGAGGTAGGCAGTTATCCAATCGTAACCCATCAATTCAACCATGCTCAAAAAGGGGCTGTTGCAATACTGAAGGTGACCGAAACCGGAGAAGATGACGGGAAGGCTGTCATGAGTCACTGATTACGTAGGAGGGGCTATGTGTAGGCATAGCTCCTGTTTCTCTGAAGTTGAGGGAGGTGGTTAGAGTGAAGGTCCTGTTCAGCCTATTGTTCTTTTTTTTATGGTTAGTCCCATCCATCGTCTATGCTGAAACGATAAAAGTAACGGAAGGCGAGGATCTTCAAGCAATTATCGATGCAGCAGAGCCGGGGGATGAGATTCAATTAGCAAAAGGAGTCTATACTGGTCCATTTGTGATACGGGAATCTATTATACTGCAAGGAGAAAAGGGTGCGAAAATTGTAGGGACTGGAGAAGGTTTCGTCCTCAAAGTCACTGCCGATGATGTGACAGTAGAAGGACTCATGATCGAAAAAAGCGGGTCTCAGAACGCTGGTATTTCCGTGGCTGGGAATCGCGTACACATCAAAGGAAATACCATTGGTGATGTCTTTAATGGTGTAGAAGTCAAGGAGGCATACGCTCCGATTATTGAAAAGAATAGTATAAGCAGCTATACCGATGATCGCCATAAAGGCTTTGGAATTTATCTTATTGATAGCCCCCATGCCCAAGTGAGAGGTAATTATCTCTCTCAACTCCAGGATGGCGTCTATGTATCTTTTTCAAACCTGTGTCAGGTAACCGGAAATTTTATCCGCAAGGCGCGCTATGGCGTGCATACGATGGATTCCACCGTGTGGTAATCAACGATAATGAGGTATATGAAACCCGTAACGGGTTGATGATCATGCAAAGCTATGAAGTACGCATCAAAGGAAATAAACTTCATGATAATACGCTGCTGGACGGAGCAGGAATTTTTATGTTCGATACTTTCGACTCTCAAATAAAAAATAATCGCATTGTTGATAATCGTAAGGGAATCTATCTGGAAAATGCGATTGGAAATGATATCTCATTTAACAAAATAGCCGGGAATCACCTTGGACTCGACGTTGGGGAAGCATCCAAGGACAATAGAAACTTTCTAAATAATTTCCTTCACAATAATCAGCAGGTCGTTACCACTATCAATAGTGAAAATGATTTTTTCGTGAGTGAGCATGGAAACTACTGGGATGATCAACGTCATATTACGCTCGACGGGAATACTCTGGTCGATTTTGCGTATAAAAGCGGGGATGCTTTCCATCATATGATTGCAGAAGAACCGTTGCTGCAGGCTTTTTCCGGAAGTCCGGCAATCCAAATGTGGAATGCGATAGAGCAGTTCACACCTATCCCCTCTGATACGTTCATTACGGATCCCTATCCATTGGTGGAGCCAGCGCCAATAGATCATATCGGGACAGAAGCGGAAGCACTTGAAGAAGGAAAAATGCTGGCGGGACCGGCTTTGTTTTTTTCAAGCTTGGTCGTATTCAGTAGTGGATTGATGATTATGGCAAGGAGGCGGAGGTTATGAAAAAATGGTGGCTGTTATTATTGCTGGTTATTGCAACCGGGTGTGCAGCCGGGGAGGCAGCAGGGCCGGCAGAGATTGATCCATCCGTAGACAGCTGCGCGCTTTGCCATATGGGAATCCAACAGGTGGAAGCAGCCAGCCAAGTCATCATGGATGATGGGACCCCGGAAAAATTCGATGACATCGGATGTATGCTTACGTATATGAAAGAAAATGAAACCAATCAGGCTTTTGTGCAAGATTACCATACTCAAAAATGGGTAGATTTTGAGGAAGCCTATATCGTACATGAACCACGTATGGAGACTCCGATGAACTACGGTTTTATTGCATTCCAAAAGAAAGTGGATGCGGAGGAGTTTGTAGCCGTAAATGGAGGAGAAGTATACGAAGGAATGGAAGTCATGAATGCCGAGTTGCAAAGGGGAAATATGCAGCATTAACAGGAGGTGAAGAAGATGAAAGCCATCAGGCTGGTTCCAATGATTGGTTATGAGTGGAAGTTATTGATGAGGAGTAAGTGGTTAGTCAGCAGCATTGGTTTATTTTTGCTCATGGCTCTCCTGTTTTATGGTTATGGGATGAAATCGATAACAATGGATCCGACCGTCGTCACCTATGGCTTAGATGGTGTCAGCAGCGATATTGACACCGGTACGGTCGACCCTTCGCTTTTTGGACTGGAAGAGATGGAAACGGAGGAAGAGTCAGAAGGTAATGGAAAAGCCGGTTTCAGTAGATCAATCGCATTATTAATGAATGTATGTTTGTGGATTGTACCTATCATCACCCTGGTGATTGGTGTTTCGTCGGTCACTGCTGATAAGGAGTCCGGCCGTATGTCATTGCTCCGGACCTACCGGGTGTCTGGTTTCTATTATTTGGTCAGTAAATATGTTGCTCTGTTTCTGGCATTAAGTATTGCTACAAGCCTTTCTTATGGAGTGTTCGGGGCAGGGTTGGCTTTGATGGGGAAGTTGCATGGCGTGCAGCTATTTATAACCTTCCTTACTTTGAATCTCGTGTTGATCGCTGTTTTCGGAGCTTTGGCTGTCTTATTAGTCATCTGGAGTGCCAGCCGAATGCAAGGGCTCAGCTTTGCATTGGCTGCCTGGAGCTTTTTCGTATTCGTGTATGAATTTATCGTTTTTTCTATCATCGGTCTCATCCCCTGCACTTATAAACTTCCGAATTTGATTGCATTGATTTTTTTGAACCCGGTCGAGTCACTCCGGGTATGGGCAATCGACCAATTAAATGCAGCCTATGTGTTCGGCCCGCAATTCCTTATCATTGAACAATGGGGAGACAGTAAAATGCTGACAGTATATTTACTAGGATCAACTATTGGGATCATCACCATCACACTTACCGGAGCAATCCTCAAGCTGAAATGGAGGTGGCAGTAATGGGTAAAGTGATTTTACAAGCGTCAAGGGTTTCCAAGTGCTATGGAAAAAAGCAGGTGCTTGATAAGACTGACATCTCCATCTCAGCTGGAGAATGCGTCGTTTTATGCGGTGGCAACGGAGCTGGCAAAAGCACACTGATCCGGATATTGACTGGAATAGAAAAAGGCACTACTGGTAAAGTAGCGTTTCCGGAAGCTGGTGGAAAATCCTATAGCTTCATGCCGGATCATATGGAATTTCCAAAGGAAATGACTGCTTTAGAAATCTTAACCTATTATCGTGGTTTTCTGGATATCGGCATCCGCCGTGCCGTAGAAGAAGTTTTGAGAGAAGTAGGGCTGTGGGAAAAGCGCCACCAAAAAATCGGCTCATTCTCAAAAGGAATGGCGCAGCGTCTCAATATGGCCCAGGCATTACTTGCTGATGTTGAACTTTATATTTTTGACGAACCTACGAATGGTCTTGATCCATACTGGGTAATAGCGTTTAAGGAGATGGTCGAATCTTTGAAACACAAGGGTAAGACGGTGCTGCTTACAAGCCACATCATGCGCGATGTAGTAGATATAGCTGATAGGGTGGTTGTGTTATTTGATGGCAGGATCGAAGCGGATGATTCGCTTGCTGGCTTGTATCGAACCTATCAATCCAGTAATTTAGAAGAGGTCTTTTTAAGAATCATGAAGAAGCAGCATAGTTCTAAAGCAAAGGCGCTATCCAGTTAAAAATGGGCGTCCGCCAGATTGATTTTCCTGCGCTTTTGTGCTATTTTTCAAGGTATGGAGTTGTTATATAGAAAAGCCGCTCCTGGCAAAGTATATGCAGGAAGCGGCTTTTTTCGTGATGAATAATAATAAAATGGAGTTGAATGGAGCCATGTGATTTTATATCCTGCCTGAAAAAGTAAATGAAAATGATATCGAAGATAAACTGGAGGATATAAATTATGAGTATAAATGAAGAAATGAATAAACGACGTACGTTCGCCATCATCTCCCACCCGGATGCAGGGAAAACGACGTTGACAGAAAAACTGTTGGTTTTCGGAAATTTGATTCGCTCGGCTGGTACGGTCAAAGGAAAGAAATCAGGAAAGTTCGCAACCTCTGACTGGATGGAAATCGAAAAGCAGCGTGGTATATCGGTTACTTCCAGTGTCATGAACTTCCCCTACCGGGATTATCAGGTCAATATCCTCGATACTCCTGGTCACGAAGATTTCAGTGAAGACACCTACCGGACACTTACCGCTGTAGACAGTGTCGTCATGATCATCGATGCTACCAAAGGGATCGAGGCACAGACGCTGAAATTGTTCAAAGTTTGTAAAATGCGTGGTATTCCAATTTTTACATTCATCAATAAATTAGACCGTGAGGGCCGTGAGCCATTCGAATTGATGGAAGAAATCGAGGAAGTCCTGGATATCGAGACATATCCAATGACATGGCCTGCTGGTATGGGCAAACGGTTCCTTGGTGTATTTGACCGCCATCATGAACAGTTTATTTCCTATAGCGGAAATGAAGAGGAAACCTACATTCCTTATTCGCATTTAGAAAAGTCGGAACATCAGGAATTAGTAGAGCATCCGACTTATAAGGAAACCCTTGAGGAATTGATGCTGCTTGATGAAGCAGGTGATCAATTCAGTATGGAAAAAGTAATGCGAGGGGAACAGACGCCTGTTTTCTTCGGAAGCGCATTGGCACCATTTGGTGTGGAAGGCTTTTTCGACACGTTCATCGATATGGCACCTGCTCCTGCACCACGTCGTTCTACAGAAGGCATCGTATCCCCGGATGATGCGGAGTTTTCTGGTTTCATTTTCAAAATCCAGGCCAACATGAACCCACAGCATCGTGACCGGGTCGCTTTTGTCCGAATCTGTTCCGGAAAATTCGAGCGGGGCATGAACGTGACATTGGGACGTACGGGAAAAACCTTTAAACTTGCGCAGTCCCAGCAGTTCGTCGCATCTTCAAGGGGGACGATCGATGAAGCTTATGCAGGCGACATTATCGGGATTTATGACCCGAACGTCTACCGGATCGGCGATACGATTTTGACCGGAAAAACCAACTTCGAATATGACGAATTGCCGCAGTTCCCACCGGAAGAATTCAAAAAAGTTACGGCAAAGAACGTCATGAAGTCGAAACAGTTCAAAAAAGGGATCGAGCAGCTCGTGCAGGAAGGTGCTATCCAGCTGTTCAAACGCTATCGATTTGAAGATTATATCCTTGGCGCTGTCGGCCAGCTGCAATATGATGTATTCGAGTACCGGATGAAAAATGAATATAACGTCGAAGTCGAGCTCCAGCCACTGGGAGAAAGAATTCCACGCTGGCTAAAAGAAGAACAGGTCAATGAATCCCTTTTCGACGAACGGAACATGCTTGTCCAGGACCGGGAAGGAAGTCCGCTCGTATTATTCAAAAATGACTTCTCCTTGCGCTGGTTCCAGGATAAAAATCCTGACATCGAATTGATCGATCTTTTTGAAGTGAACCAATACGACCAATCGTACTAAGTTGAAAAGAAGTGATACCCTAAAACGCCGGGTATCGCTTCTTTTTGTCTTAGGAAGTAACTGCTTATATGAAATTATTAGACGGTTGCAGGCAAGAAATAGGCGGAAGTAAATATTACGGTATTTAGAACACTAAAATTAGGCGAAACTTTCTAATAGAAAAGTAGAAATATGTACCAAAGACATTTTAGTCGAATATTTGTTCGTATCCATGTTAGAATTGTATAATATTGTGGTAAACTAGTGATGTATATTCAAGGAACGGAGGTTGCTTTGTGAAAAACGAGAATAAATTCGAGCTTGTTTCACAGTATCAACCAGAGGGGGACCAACCCCGTGCGATAGAAGAATTGGTGAAACGGATCAACGGTGGTGAGAAGCACCTGACATTGCTTGGTGCGACTGGAACAGGAAAAACGTTCACCATGTCGAATGTGATTCAGCAAGTGAACAAGCCGACGCTAATCATTGCTCATAACAAGACGTTGGCTGGTCAATTATATAGTGAGTTCAAGGAATACTTCCCGAATAATGCGGTCGAGTATTTTGTCAGTTATTACGATTACTATCAACCGGAGGCGTATGTGCCGTCTTCGGATACTTTCATTGAAAAGGATGCCAGCATCAATGATGAAATCGATAAGCTGCGTCACTCGGCAACATCAGCCTTGTTTGAACGGAACGATGTGATTATCGTGGCCAGTGTGTCGTGCATCTATGGGTTAGGTAATCCGGATGAATACCGCAGCCAGGTGCTCTCCATTCGAACGGATATGGAAAAAGAACGTGATGAACTGCTTCGTGATCTGGTCGATATCCAGTATGCACGAAACGATATTGATTTCCAGCGCGGTACGTTCCGCGTCCGGGGCGACTCGGTGGAGATCATTCCTGCATCGCGGGAAGAGCATGCGATTCGCGTTGAGTTTTTCGGTGATGAAATTGACCGGATCAGAGAGATCGATGTGTTAACCGGAGAAATTATTGGAGATCGGGAGCATGTAGCTATCTTCCCGGCATCCCACTTCGTAACGCGCGAAGAAAAAATGAAAATTGCAATCAAGAATATCGAAAAAGAATTGGAGCAGCAGTTGAAAAAGTTCCGTGAAGAAAACAAGCTGTTAGAAGCACAGCGATTGGAGCAACGGACAAACTATGACCTGGAAATGATGCAGGAAATGGGTTTCTGTTCAGGTATCGAGAACTATTCCCGTCATCTGACATTAAGAGAAGAAGGCGCGACTCCTTATACATTAATTGATTACTTCCCGGAAGACTTTCTCGTTATGGTCGATGAGTCGCACGTGACGCTGCCGCAGGTACGAGGAATGTACAATGGCGACCGGGCCCGAAAGCAGGTACTGGTCGATCATGGTTTCCGTCTGCCTTCTGCCCTGGACAACCGTCCGCTTAGGTTTGAAGAGTTCGAGCAGAAGGTGAATCAGAGTATGTATGTATCAGCCACTCCTGGTCCATATGAATTGGAGCATACGCCAAAAATGGTCGAACAGATCATCCGGCCGACCGGCCTGCTTGATCCAGAAATCGAGGTTCGTCCAATCAAAGGGCAGATTGATGATCTGATCGGTGAAATCAATAAGCGTATGGATAAGAACGAACGGGTATTGGTTACTACATTGACGAAAAAAATGTCTGAAGACCTTACTGATTATCTGAAGGAAATCGGAATTAAAGTAGCCTACCTGCATTCTGAAATCAAAACGCTGGAACGTATTGAAATAATCCGGGATCTGAGACTCGGAAAATATGATGTCCTGGTAGGGATCAACCTGCTTCGTGAAGGGCTGGATATTCCGGAAGTATCCCTTGTGGCTATTCTGGATGCTGATAAAGAAGGCTTCCTGCGTTCCCACCGTTCATTGGTTCAGACATCTGGACGTGCTGCCCGTAACGAAAATGGACGTGTCATTATGTACGCGGATAAAATAACGGATTCTATGGGGACGGCGATCGAAGAAACGAAGCGACGAAGAGAAAAGCAGATCGCTTTCAACGAAGAGCACGGCATTACGCCGACTACGATCAAAAAAGAAGTGCGGGATGTCATTCGCGCTACCATGGCTGCAGAAGATGAAGAACACTATGACACGACCCCGAAGCCGAAAGAGATGACGAAGAAAGAACGCGAAAAGATGATCGAGAATATGGAAAAGGAAATGAAGCAAGCAGCCCGGAATCTCGACTTCGAACGGGCCGCCGAGCTTCGTGACGTACTTCTGGAACTTAAAGCGGAAGGATGATGGCATTATGGCCAGTAAATCAATAAGTATCAAAGGGGCAAGAGCCCATAACCTGAAGAATATAGATGTAGAAATACCGAAGAATAAGCTCGTCGTATTGACTGGTTTGTCTGGGTCAGGGAAATCATCCCTGGCCTTTGACACTGTCTATGCAGAAGGGCAGCGACGTTACGTCGAGTCTCTGTCTGCCTATGCCCGCCAATTTCTTGGCCAGATGGATAAACCGGATGTCGACGCGATTGAAGGTTTGTCTCCTGCTATTTCGATTGACCAGAAAACAACCAGTCGGAATCCGCGATCGACTGTCGGAACCGTCACTGAGATTTATGACTACTTACGTCTATTATTCGCTCGTATCGGACGTCCGACTTGTCCGAAGCATGATATAGAAATCAGTTCGCAGACGGTCCAACAGATGGTCGATAGGATCATGGAATATGAACATCGTACCAAGATGCAAATTTTAGCCCCGGTCGTCTCCGGACGTAAAGGGGAGCATGTCAAAGTTATTGAAAAACTCCAGCAAGAAGGATATGTACGTCTCCGGGTAGATGGGGAAATGCGTGAGGTTTCAGAGGAAATCAACTTAGAGAAAAATAAGAAACATTCCATTGAGGTGGTCATCGACCGGATTGTCGTCAAAGATGGCGTGGAGTCCCGTTTGTCTGATTCGCTTGAAACGGCGCTCAGGCTTGGAGAAGGACAAGTGATCGTCGATGTCATCGGTGAGGAAGAACTGTTGTTTAGCGAACATCACGCCTGCCCGATTTGCGGATTTTCGATTGGAGAGCTGGAACCTCGCATGTTTTCCTTCAACAGCCCTTTCGGTGCCTGCGAACGTTGTGATGGGCTGGGAACCCAGCTGGAAGTAGACCTGGATCTTACCATTCCTGACTGGTCAAGAACACTTCGTGATCATGCTATTGTTGCGTGGGAGCCGACCAGCTCTCAGTATTATCCGAAATTGCTTGAAAGTGTCTGTACGCATTACGGGATTGACATGGATGTTCCTGTAAAAGATATCCCGAAACACCAAATGGATAAAATCCTGTATGGCAGCGGGAAGGAAAAAATTCATTTCCGGTATGAAAATGATTTCGGCAGGGTGCGGGAGAATGACATCTATTTCGAAGGTGTTTTAAACAATATTGCACGCCGTTATAAGGAAACCAGCTCCGACTGGGTGCGTGAGCAAATGGAAAGATATATGGCTCAGAAGCCTTGTCCGAAATGTAAAGGACATCGCTTGAAAGAAGAAGCCTTATCTGTACTGATCAATGGAAAACATATTGGCCATACCGTTGATTTTGCAGTTACAGATGCGAAAAACTTTTTTGAAGGACTGGAACTGACAGAAAAGGAAGAAAAAATCGCCCGGATGATTCTGAAAGAAATTTGCGAGCGCCTGACGTTCCTGATTAATGTCGGACTGGATTATCTGACGCTGTCCCGTTCTGCCGGCACGCTTTCAGGCGGGGAAGCACAGCGGATCCGGCTGGCAACTCAAATCGGTTCTGCTTTGACGGGTGTACTATATGTACTCGATGAGCCATCGATCGGGCTTCATCAGCGGGATAACGATCGGTTGATTTCGACATTACAGCGGATGCGCGATCTTGATAATACATTGATTGTAGTGGAGCATGATGAAGATACGATGCTTGCCGCTGATTACCTCATCGATATCGGACCAGGCGCAGGAGTACATGGAGGAGAAATTGTTTCCGAGGGTACACCTAAGCAGGTGATGAAGGACCGCAAATCATTGACCGGGCAATATCTGTCCGGAAAAAAATTCATCCCGCTTCCTTATGATCGTCGCAAGCCGGACGGTCGCTATCTGGAAATCAAAAAAGCGGAAGAGAACAACCTGAAGAAAGTAGATGCAAACATCCCGCTTGGCCTGTTTACAGCAGTTACTGGGGTATCAGGTTCAGGGAAAAGTACGTTGATCAATGAAATTTTATATAAATCTTTAGCGATGAAATTGAACCGGGCCAGCAAGCAAAAGCCTGGCAAGCATCAAGAAATCAAAGGTATCGATCATTTGGAAAAAGTGATTGACATCGACCAGTCCCCTATCGGGCGGACGCCGCGTTCCAACCCGGCGACATATACCGGTGTGTTTGATGATATCCGGGATGTGTTCGCCCAGACAAACGAAGCAAAAATCCGGGGCTATAAAAAAGGACGGTTCAGCTTTAACGTCAAAGGCGGCCGTTGTGAAGCCTGCCGCGGGGATGGAATTATTAAGATTGAAATGCACTTTCTCCCAGACGTTTATGTTCCATGCGAGGTATGCCATGGGAAGCGTTACAACCGTGAAACGCTGGAAGTGAAGTATAAAGGGAAGAACATCGCAGACGTCCTTGAGATGACGATAGAGGATGCGCTCGGCTTTTTTGCCAATATTCCAAAAATTCGACGCAAGCTTCAAACGGTCTTTGATGTCGGGCTGGGTTATATCAAGCTTGGCCAGCCGGCGACAACGCTATCCGGCGGGGAAGCACAAAGAGTCAAGCTTGCGAGTGAACTGCATCGTCGATCTACCGGGAAATCGTTCTATATCCTGGATGAACCGACTACAGGTCTCCATGTCGATGACATTGCACGGTTATTGGATGTGCTGCAAAGACTGGTAGATAATGGTGACTCTGTGTTGATTATTGAACACAATCTGGATGTCATCAAAGCGGCTGACCACATTCTGGATTTAGGACCGGAAGGCGGAGATAAGGGTGGCCAGATCGTTGCTACTGGTACGCCTGAGCAGGTTGCTGACAATAAAAAATCTCATACCGGCCGTTATTTAAAGCCAATCCTGGAACGTGATCGTGAAAGGATGGAAAACAAGCTCAAGGAAAAAGAGAAAGTAGCTAAGTAAGTACATCTTTTGACGCCAATAGCGTTATTCAGTATCGTTGAACAAGAGAGAGTTTGACGGGAGGAGTCTTGTCTAATGGAAGCAATCATAAAAGAAAAAGTACAGCAGGCAATCGATCAATTTGCTGATAAAGATGTCTATGTACACTTAGAGACTACCAATGGTGCTTATGCCAGTCATTTTGACGAAAATGCTTATAATGTCGGTGCGTTCATTCGTAATGCCAAAGTAAAATACGAGCATGGTAAAATTGTCGGCAGCGGAAATGCTTATCGTGTCGGCTTAAAGCTCGATTTAGGGTGGGTGTACGCGGAAGGTGTCACCGATTATGAATTGGATCATCAGAACAGGCTGCTGATGGCTGGACACGATCGGGAAGGCCGATTGATGGTTGCGCTTGAAATCAGTGAGACGCCTTTTTCCCATGAAAGTGTGGAGCAATCATGACACAGGAACATGTAGTAGTAATCTACCCGCATCCAGATGATGAGTCGTTCGGTGCGGCCGGCACAATTGCAAGCTACCGTGAAAAAGGTGTTCCAGTCACCTATCTTTGTGGGACGTTAGGCGAAATGGGGAGGAATATGGGCAACCCGGTGTTTGCGAACCGGGAAACCCTTTCTTCTTATCGAAAGCAGGAATTGATGAAAGCTTGCAAGGCATTGGATGTTGATGTCCGTTTGCTAGGATACCGGGATAAGACACTAGAATTTGAACAAGTGGATCATGTTGCCGCTCACCTTCAGTCTATCCTGGAAGAAATACAACCGACATTGGTCATTACCCACTATCCTGGCTATGCGG
This sequence comes from Thalassobacillus cyri, assembly GCF_900107755.1. GTDB lineage: Bacteria > Bacillota > Bacilli > Bacillales > Halobacillaceae > Thalassobacillus > Thalassobacillus cyri. The sequence continues at coordinate 294,802 of NZ_FNQR01000004.1, forward strand.
TTCACCCTGATCATAATGCACTTGGTACAGCTGCAATCAAAGCAGTTGGGAATATCGAAGCTGTTCGACGACCTGAATTGTGGGCGCAGGCAATCGCGACCAACTATGAAAAAGAACTTGGTGAACCAGACATCAGACATGATGTGAAACCATACTGGGACAAAAAAATGGCTGCCATTGAAACCCATCTCTCCCAGGCATCCGGGATGATGAGTCTGATTAAAGAAAAACCAGACTTCAATGAAAATGAGGAGCTTGAGCACTTGCGTTATGAACGGTTTTACCGTTGGAATTACAACAACTGAATACTTCCAGAAAAAGCACCTCACATGTTTAGTATATCGAGGTGCTTTTTTTGTTACTCCCTGGAACGTCGTGGTTGATTTTTCATAAAAGCCTTATTAAAGACTCAGTACGAGATAGTTGGGTCCGTTACCATGAGAGGAATAAGTTGTTCCGGGAAACGACTCGCTTTCCAGCTTCATCGCCTAGCCCCTTCTCCCGCGGGAGTCTCGCCGTTTCCCTGCCCATCCAGCCAGTTTTGTAATAAACGTCCCCTTCAAAAAGAGAAAGAGTGTATTGAGAAACACCGCACGAAGGAAATGCGTAGCATTTTCGAGGAGTCTCGCTGTTCCCCACCGTACCTTCCCATAGGAGATTCTCGAAATCACACTTGTGGTTACTGTCCCATGATGATAGAAAGAAGCCTCTGTTCTCTCTACCTTCTTTGTAAAAGCCTCAAGATGAAGGTCAGCTACTATAGGGCCGAAAAGTCGAAGACTTGATTTCGAGATGTTTGTCTGAATAAGGGTCCGGTGGGGAACGACTCCCTTTCCGCGGGCATGCGCTGAGCCTCCTCAGACTTCGTCTTTCGGGGTCTCACCTGTCATTTTCATCCCGCAGGACTTTGAATTATCATCCTTTTAAATAAAAGGGAGCTTATCTGTAACATTAGCTTGGAGTTTTAACAGAGCTTTTTTTATACATCATTTTAGGGAATTAACATAAAATCAGGGATGGATTAGCGTATAATTGAAGGTAAGAAAGAGAGGTATTAGAAAGGGGAGAATATAGATGGAAGAGGAACGTTTGCGGATCCTTAAAATGATTGAAGAAGGCACGGTTTCTGCTGAAGAAGGGGCTAGACTTCTGGATGCCTTAACGACATCTGAGGATCAGTCCCATACTGTTTCTAAACAGGTAGACTGGGACAGCGGCAGTAAGCAGTCGGAGAAGCAGAAACCAGATAAAAAGAAAAAGAACTTCATGGACTATGTGGAGCAGGCGATTCAAAAAATAAAAAATGCTGATTTAGATTTTAATTTTGGTGATTATGTTGAAGTTTCTCATATTTATCAAAATGTCGGTGATCCATACAATCAGGTAGATGTTTCGGTTACGAATGGCTCGCTGACATTAAAATCGTGGAAAGAATCAGCGACAAGGGTTGAATGTGAAGCCAAGGTGTTTCAAGCCGATGATCATGCGGTGGGTAAGAAACAACTGTTGGATAAAGTGAATTTCCAGGTAGCTGATGAAAAACTTTCCCTGGTCCTCGATGAGAAAAAAATTAAAGCTGATTTTACACTTTATGTGCCGGAAAAAATCTACGACAGGGTTCATGCTAAGCTGTTCAACGGATCAATTTCCTTTGAGAAAATAGAACTTAGCGAATTGGAACTAAAGACGTCGAACGGCTCGATTCAATTAGACCGAATTAAAGCTGAGACAGGAGATATCGAAACATCGAATGGAACCCTTCATGTTAAAGGGAGTGCTTTTGATGATCTGGAAGCTGACACGATCAACGGATCGGTGAAGCTTAGCGGGGATTTTGGTAAGCTTGATGCATCTACAGTAACTGGAAGTGTCACGTGTGAATACTTTGGGGAAAAAGCCCATACTGGATTTTTCCAGACGACAACAGGTAGTATAAGAGTCCACTTACCACATAATGTAAAAGTCGATGGCAAGCTACAGACCAATATGGGCAGCTTGAAATGCAACCTGGATAATGCCAAAATTTATAAAGAGAAGAAGGAAGTCGTACGAAAAGAGTTGCTATTTGTGATTAACGAGCAGAAGGAAAAGGAATATCATTTAGAAGCGGAGACAAAAACAGGCTCGGTCACTGTTGAATAAAAAGGAGGGCTGGTAGAATGGAAGGAAAATTAACGAGGTCGAAATCAGACCGCATGCTTGCCGGGGTACTGGGCGGGGTGGCAGCGTATTTCAATATCGATGCGACATTGCTCCGAATCATTTTTGTAATACTGACCATTCCTGTGACTCCTTTAATCCTGGTTTACTTTGCGGCTATATTCATAATGCCGAATGAAAGGAGAATGGATGAATGAGAAGCTGGCTCCTTCATATTATCCTAAATGCTGTAGCGATCTTTGTGGTTGCCGCATTATTTCAAGCAGTCCAGATTGATGGTGTAGGCGGCGCATTGCTGGCAGCATTCATATTATCAATTTTAAATGCGATTGTACGGCCGATATTGGTGATTCTGACACTGCCAATTACAATTTTGACACTCGGCTTTTTCTTATTTGTAGTGAATGCTATAACCTTGTTGTTGACGGATGCGATTCTCGGCACCATGTTCGAAATTGAAGGTTTTTTCACGGCGATTCTTGCTGCAATCGTCATTTCCCTGCTTAACTTGATTTTGAATTCTTTTGTTAAAAAATAATCAAAAAAGTCAGAGTCCGTACAAAAATAGAGTATAAAATCGCATGATTTTATACTCTATTTTTTAGTTTAAGTGAAATATTCAAACTTGCCTTCAGGAAGATATTTTTCAATGTATCCTTTAAGCGTTTCTTTCATATCCTCTTGTTCTTCTTTTTTATATACGTATTTGCCGATTCCATATTTCCCCCATTTATATTGTCGTTTTGTTTCATCCATCTCAAGTTTGCTCATGGGGTAGTTTTTTTGGATCGTCTTTTTAGCAGGCTGCGTAAAGCGATGCTGGATCAGTTCAAAGGTAAGGTCTTTTTTGGCGAAGGCAGGCAATTTGGCCTCCAGCTTTTCAAATAATTCACGGTAACCTTCTTTCCAATCGTCATACAAATAAATCGGTGCAATAATGAACCCTAAAGGGTAACCGGCGTTTGCTACTTTTACGGCGGCTTCAATCCGTTCATCCAGCCTGGAGGTTCCGGGTTCCAGGAACTTAATGACATAATCAGCGTTCATACTGAAGCGGAAGCGCGTCTTACCGTTATGCTTAGCATCCAATAAATGATCGACGTGGGCAAATTTAGTGACAAAACGGAGCTTTCCATATTCTGACTCTCCGAAGAATTCAATTGCCCTTTTTAGTGAGTGGGTTAAATGATCGATTCCTACGATATCGGAAGTACAGGAGGCTTCAAACCTTGTCGGTTCCGGAGCGCGCTCTTCCATATATTTGTTTGCTGATTCAAACACTTCTTCTACGTTAACGTAAGTGCGGATATATGGCTTGCTGCCCATCGTCGTCTGAAGATAACAATAGTGGCAATGACCCATACATCCGGTTGCTAATGGGATGGCATATTCAGCCGATGGTTTGGAAGTGTCGAACTTCAAAGTCTTTCTTACTCCAACGACAAGGGTGGATTTGGCTACGCGGTATTGCTGAAAGTGATTGTCTCCTGGCAGATTCCGGACATGGTTATGGGAGGTGGTTTCCCTTATTTCGATTCCCATATTCTCAAACTTTTCCTGGAGCTCTCTTCCAAGAGGGTATTCCAATGCCCTTGGCTCGATATAGACAAGTTGTGGTATGAATGGTTTCACCACTGGAGGTCACTCCCGCCAAAATGATCAGCGTATGCCTGTTCCGCTTCTGCTTCCGAACGATATACAGCGATTTCCTCGGTCAGCGGATAATAGGTTTCGTATAAAAAGAGAGCAAGCTGTTCTGGTTCTTCCGGATTACGGACTACGGCTGCTTCCTGAATATTTGCTACGTTTTGCGTATGTGGATTACGATAGATGACATAAACGATTTCACCTGCATACAGCGATTGCTGCGGGTCATGAATTTCCATAAAGATACACCAGCCTTTTCCGTCTTTTTTTCATTATCCCTCCTAGAATATCGATTATGAACGATTACTCATGGTAAAATATTCCGCCATCCTTAAATAATCGTTTTTTTCCATGTTATTTGGAAAAAATGCTACAATAGGGTACAGTGATTGAGATGATATAAGAGGAGGCTACGATATGTCGAAAGTTCGCACCCAGGACTTATTAGACAGATTCGAACTAGAATTGGTGACGGGCGAGGACGGCGTCCATCGTGAAATACATACGAGTGATATCTCCAGACCGGGAGTCGAGATGACCGGTTATTTCAAATTTTATCCTAAGGAGCGGTTGCAGCTGCTTGGGAAAACGGAATTATCTTATTTCAATGAACTGAGTACAGAAGAGCGTAAAGACCGGACAGAAAAACTATGTACAGATGTCACGCCCGGCATCGTCATTACCCGGGGCATGGATATCCCACCTGAACTGATTGAATCCGCAAGAGAAGCTGGTGTGCCGCTGATGCGTTCTCCTTATAAAACGACAAGGGTCATCAGCAGGCTGACCAATTATCTTGAGACGAAGTTTGCGCCATTTACAGCCATTCATGGTGTCCTGGTCGATATTTACGGTATCGGTGTCCTGATTACCGGTCAAAGCGGAGTGGGTAAAAGTGAAACTGCGCTTGAGCTGGTAAAACGCGGGCATCGCCTTGTGGCTGACGACAGTGTGGAAATTCGCCAGGAAGACTTCGATACATTGATTGGAAACAGTCCTCCTCTGATAGAACACCTGTTAGAAATCCGCGGACTTGGCATCATTAATGTCATGACTTTATTCGGGGCCGGGGCAGTTCGTAACTACAAACGGATTTCCATTGTGATGAATTTGGAATTATGGGATCCGAAGAAACAATATGATCGTTTAGGATTAGATGAAGAAAAAATGAAAATCATGGATGTGGAAATACCGAAAGCGACGATTCCTGTACGGCCGGGGAGGAACCTGGCTGTCATCATCGAAGTGGCAGCGATGAATTTCCGGTTGAAGCGAATGGGAGTTAATGCGGCAGAAGAATTTTCACAGCGATTGACGAACGTTATCGATCGCGATAAGCACATGGAAGAGTAAGGAGGAGTTTATGTGTCATGTAGCGCTGAAGCCCTGGACCGGGTATTTTTACAGTTGGGACCTTTGTCCATCTACTGGTATGGAGTCATTATTGCCGCTGGTGCGTATTTAGGTCTCTGGCTGGCTGTTCGGGAAACGGAGCGGCTGGGATTGAAAAAGGATTTAATGATTGATGCAGTCGTCATCGCTATCCCGGTAGCTATTATTTCTGCAAGAATCTACTATGTTATTTTTGAATGGGAACGTTATGCGGGAAGTTCTTTGTTGAACATATTTGCCATTTGGGAAGGCGGTATCGCCATTCATGGTGCTTTGATTGGTTCTGTGATTACAGCAATCGTTTATGCCCGAGTGAAAAAAGTATCTGTATGGATGCTGCTGGATATTGCAGCTCCAAGTATCATTTTGGGACAAGCGATTGGGCGCTGGGGTAACTTCATGAACCAGGAAGCTCATGGAGGACCAGTATCAGAAAGTTTTTATAATAACTTCATGCAATACCTTCCTGAATTTATAACAAACCAAATGTGTATCGGGGGCACGATGTACCACCCGACATTTTTATATGAATCCACCTGGAATATCCTCGGGTTCATATTGCTGCTCGTATTACGTCGTTATAATCCGCTCCGAGGTGAAATTTTCCTGAGCTATGTAATCTGGTATTCTGTAGGACGTTTCTTTATCGAAGGACTCCGGACAGATAGTCTTTACCTGGTGGGAGAAATCCGCACAGCCCAGGCTATTTCCATCGTACTCGTGATTGCCGGTATTACAGCAATCATTTTCCGCCGCAAAACGAAAATGGCGGACAAACATTATAATGGGAAGAAAGCGTAAGTAAGGAGGAGGAACAGTGACAGGCATCATCGCGAGAGGTATAAAACAAGGATTGTCTGTGTCATGGACTTTAGGAAAAGTGATTTTTCCTGTGACATTGATTGTCACTATCCTCCGGTTCACCCCGGTTTTGCCATGGGCAATGGAAAAAATAGCTCCGTTCATGGCGTGGCTGGGGTTATCAGGAGAAGCGGCTGTGCCGCTTGTGTTAGGTAACTTTTTGAATTTATATGCCGGCATCGCAGCAATCATTTCGTTTGATTTCACGGTAAAAGAAGTCTTCATTCTTGCGGTAATGATGTCTTTCTCCCATAATTTGCTGATTGAATCTACCGTCGCCTCCAGGGTTGGTGTCAGCTGGTGGTACGTCATCGGCTTCCGCATCACTCTTGCGCTTTTAGCCGCGTTGGTGATCAATTTGGTATGGAAAGGCGGCGGTGAATTGGCCGACTATGGTCTGGCGCCACAACAGCAAGCGGCTCCAGACGGCTGGTTCGAAATCATATTGCAGGGCCTGCAGACAGCATCTATGGGGGTCTTACAATTGGTTCTTATCGTCCTGCCCTTGATGGTGTTTATGCAATATTTAAGAGAAAAAGGCTGGCTTGATATTTTTTCTGGATGGGTAGCACCAGCAACCAAATTTCTAGGGATGGAACGTAACACCTCTATGACATTGGTCGCAGGGCTGACCATTGGATTAGCTTACGGGGCAGGAATGATGATCCAGGCTGTGAAAGAAGACGGTGTATCAAAAAAAGATATGTATCTGGCAATGATCTTTCTTGTAGCTTGCCATGCAGTCGTGGAAGATACATTAATCTTTATACCACTAGGCATCCCGGTTTGGCCGCTGCTTGCATTCCGCCTGGTTACAGCCATCCTTTTAACAGCTGTAATAGGGTTTATATGGAACAGATTAGAACAGAAAAGAGAGGAACACATACATGAGCATAAATACAATACTCTTTGATTTAGATGGGACGCTGATTGACACAAACGAATTAATCATCGCATCTTTTTTGCATACGACAGAACAATATGGTGACAGGGTATATTCACGGGAAGAAATTATGAACTTCATCGGCCCACCGCTGCGGGAAAGTCTGGCACAAGTCGATGAAAACCGTGTGGAAGAAATGATTGTTACTTATCGCGAACATAATATGAAGCATCATGATGAATTAGTGGAAGCATATCCAACGGTCGTCGAAACAATGAAAATATTAAAGGAAAAGGGCTACAAATTAGGCATCGTTACAACCAAAATGCGTCAGACTGTTGAAATGGGCCTTAAGCTGACTGGATTAAAGGAACTATTTCCTGTAGTCGTTACGTTAGATGATGTGACTAACGCGAAACCTCATCCCGAACCAATCATCCAGGCATTGAACGCCCTTGAATCGACTGCTTCAGAGACTTTGATGGTAGGCGATAACACTCATGATATTCTAGCTGGACAAAATGCAGGAACCAAAACAGCCGGGGTTGCCTGGACGATCAAAGGAAAAGAAGTACTGGAAGAATTGGAGCCGGATTACATGTTAGCTGAGATGCGTGAGCTAATTGAAATCTTAGGGGGATGAGCCCATGCGCAAGACCGAACGGTACCGCATAGACAATGCCAATTCGCTGTGGCATATCTTTAAAACCGTACCATTTTGGAAGGTCGTAAAAAACTTCCTTGTCATCCAAATAGCAAGATACACCCCTTTTCTTGGTGTGAAAAACTGGCTTTACCGCACTTTCTTACGTATGGAAGTAGGAGAGCATACGGCTTTCGCGCTGATGGTCATGCTGGATGTCATGTTTCCCGAGAGAGTTTCTGTCGGAAAAAACAGCATCATAGGCTACAATACAACAATCCTTGCTCATGAATATTTAATCAAAGAATATCGTCTTGGGGATGTCCGTATCGGGGATGAAGTAATGATAGGTGCCAATTCTACCATACTCCCAGGTGTTGAAATCGGCGACGGCGCTATCGTTTCAGCAGGCACACTGGTACATAAGGATGTACCAGCCGGCTGTTTTGTGGGTGGGAACCCCATGCAGGTCATTTACACCGAAAAAGAGTTACAGGCACGTATGCAGAAGGACGAGTTTTTCATGGAAGAGAGGGGCCAGAAGTATGATTGAACAAAGAATACTTCCGGCAGTCAAAAATATGAAAGACTTCGAGAAACTGCTGGAAAGCGACACAAACTACATTGTCTTATTAGATACCCGGATTGCTCTGTTGAAAAGCCTGGTCCGATACAGTAAAAAAACGGAAAAGAAAGTGTTTGTGCACACGGATCTGATTCAGGGACTTAAAACAGATGAATACGGCATGGAGTTCCTTGGCCAGGAGGTCAAGCCGGACGGTATCATCTCCACGCGGGCCAGTGTCATCCAACAGGCGAAAAAGTATAAAATGACAGCTATCCAGCGGATGTTCCTGATTGACAGTCACGCTATCGATCATAATCTGAAACTTATCCGGAAAACGAAGCCTGATTATGTCGAGCTTCTTCCGGGTGTCCTGCCAGAGCAAATAACAGCAATTAAAGAAGCAGTAGGGATTCCCATCATTGCTGGCGGGTTGATACGCAATCACCAGGAAGTCGATCAGGCTATTGAAGCTGGAGCGACAGCTATATCTACTTCACGCAGCGATTTATGGGATTTCTGATTCGCTGCTTTTTGCTGTCTCCTTGTTTTTCACTATAAAGACCCCGTTAAAAGTTGTTGTGGATATTTCCATAAGAGGCCTATTCAATTATATGGTCGTAAAGTCGAAGACTTTATTTCGAAATGTGTATCTGAATAGCGGTGCGGTGAGGAACGGCTCCCTTTCCGCGGGCATGCGCTGAGCCTCCTCAGACTTTGTCTTCTGGGCTCTCACCTGTCTTTTTCATCCCGCAGGGCTTTAGCTCGAGGAAGCTTGCCAGGTCTCCCGCAGGAAAGCAAGTCGTTTCACGAACCATCCCATTGCTCTCATGGTAACGGACCCCACTACCTCGAAACTGAGTCTTCATGTAAACGGGAGCTAACTGTGAAAGGAACAACGCGATTTTACAGAAAATTTATGAAAAGGGAGGAATTTTCGATGGAAACTTTCATTTTATCCCTGGATCAAGGGACCACCAGTTCCAGAGCTATTTTGTTCAATCATGATGGCGGCGTCGTGGAGACAGCCCAAAAGGAATTTCAACAATACTTTCCGAAACCAGGCTGGGTCGAACATGATGCAAATGAGATTTGGACATCAACACTCGCCTGTATTGCTGATGTGTTAAGAAAAGCCGAAGTCGAAGCAAATCAAATCGCAGGAATTGGGATCACCAATCAGCGTGAAACGACCGTGATTTGGGATAAAAAGACCGGCCGTCCGATTAATAAAGCAATCGTCTGGCAATCCCGTCAAACCCAGCAAATATGCAATGAACTTCGTGAACAAGGTCTTCAAGATACATTCCGCAACAAAACCGGACTGTTGCTTGATCCTTATTTTTCAGGAACGAAAGTGAAATGGATATTAGATAACGTCGATGGTGCGAGGGAGAAAGCTGACAAAGGGGAATTGATGTTTGGCACAATCGATTCCTGGCTGATTTATAAGCTCTCCGGCGGAAAAGAACATATCACAGACTATTCCAATGCTTCCCGTACATTGATGTACAACATTTATGATTTGAAGTGGGACGAAGAGCTATTAGATATTCTAAAAGTACCGAAAGACATGCTGCCGGAAGTGAAACCTTCTTCAGAAATTTATGGCCATACGGTAGATTACCACTTTTTTGGTGAACAAGTCCCGATTGCAGGTATAGCAGGAGATCAGCAGGCGGCGTTATTCGGGCAAGCTTGTTTTGAAAAAGGGATGGGCAAAAATACGTATGGAACCGGTGGTTTCTTATTGATGAATACTGGTGAAGAACCTGTTGTTTCAGAACATGGTTTACTGACAACTTTAGCATGGGGAGTCGACGGCAAGGTTGAATATGCGCTGGAAGGAAGTATTTTCGTTTCAGGTTCAGCAATCCTATGGTTGAGGGAAGGGCTGAGAATGATTGATAGCTCACCTCAAAGTGAGGATTTGGCGAAAAAGGTAGCTTCCACTGAGGGGGTTTATGTGGTTCCGGCCTTTGTCGGGCTGGGGACCCCTTATTGGGACAGTGAGGCCCGGGGTGCTGTGTTCGGATTGACAAGGGGAACGTCAAAAGAGCACTTCGTCCGCGCAACGCTTGAGTCTCTCGCCTATCAGACAAAAGACGTCGCAGATGCAATGGTAGAAGACTCAGGAATAGAATTGAAAAAACTCCGGGTCGATGGCGGTGCTGTTAAAAACGATTTTCTCATGCAGTTTCAGAGTGATATGCTTCAGGTACCGGTAGAACGTCCGAAAGTGAATGAAACTACTGCATTAGGTGCAGCATATCTGGCTGGACTAGCGATCGGTTTCTGGGATAACAAAGAGGAAATTGCTGCACAATGGGAAATGGATACAGTTTTCGAAACACAGATGGAAGAAGCGAAAAGCATTTCAATATACGAAGGCTGGCAAAAAGCGGTCGAAGCCGCTCGTGTATTTAAACCTTAAGTTCATATATATCAGTTGAATCAATGCTGTTCTGCTGCTATAATGAATGGAGAAGTTAATAAGATTCGGTTCGGAGAAACGGAGAGACCACGCTGCTTTATAGAACTATCTATAAAGTATGTTCGTGGTCTCTTTTTTTTATTTATCTATTCTATAGTAATACATGAAATGGTGGTTTAATGGGTAAATGAAGTACAGGAGGATTCCGGCCGGGTCATATAGTATCGTCAGAAGGAGAGTTGTAAAATGAGTCAATTTTCAAGTTATAAACGTCCAGAAACACTATCAAAAATGGCAGAAGAACGAATGGATGTCTTAATTATCGGGGGGGGCATTACCGGTTCTGGTATCGCCCTTGATGCCGCCTCCCGCGGAATGAAGACAGCGGTCGTGGAAATGCAGGATTTTGCTGCCGGCACTTCAAGCAGATCGACAAAATTGGTGCATGGCGGACTTCGATACTTGAAGCAGTTCGAGGTAAAAATGGTAGCTGAAGTCGGTAAGGAACGTGAGATAGTTTATGAAAACGGTCCCCATGTGACTACTCCTGAATGGATGATGCTGCCTTTCCATCAAGGTGGGAATTTCGGTCCCTTCTCCACGAGTCTGGGTCTTCGTGTTTATGATTATCTTGCCGGGGTTAAAAAGAAAGAGCGCCGGACGATGTTTTCTCCGGAAGAAGCGATTGAACGTGAACCGTTGATCAAACGGGAAAATTTGAAAGGTGCCGGATTTTATGTCGAATATAAAACAGACGATGCCAGATTGACGTTGGAAGTCATGAAAAAAGCTGTGGAGCATGGGGCTCTGGCTGCCAATTACGCCAAAGTGGTTGATTTTATATATAATGATGAAGGAAAAATCGATGGTGCTGTCGTCGAGGATCAAACAGACGGAACACACTATACCATTCGTGCAAAAAAAGTAATTAATGCAGGTGGTCCTTGGGTGGATCAGCTGCGTGAAATAGATGGGTCGAAAAAAGGGAAAACCCTGCATTTAACCAAAGGAGTGCACCTTGTTTTTGATGGAGAGCGCTTCCCACTGAAACAGGCGATGTATTATGATACACCAGATGGACGGATGGTATTCGCTATCCCGCGTAATGGTAAGACCTATGTAGGCACGACAGACACGGACTATGAAGGTGACATCGCTCACCCGACCATGACTGAAACAGACCGAACCTACTTGATCGAGTCGATCAACTATATGTTCCCGACAGTCGATATTACAGTTGAGGACGTGGAATCCAGCTGGGCCGGTCTTCGTCCGCTGATCCATGAAGAAGGTAAGGATCCTTCAGAAATATCACGTAAAGATGAAATTTTCATTTCTGATTCCGGTTTGATTTCCATGGCTGGTGGAAAACTTACGGGCTATCGCAAAATGGCACAAACCGTTATCGATCAAGTGCGCGATATGCTGATGGAAGAAGAAGGTATCCGCTATTCTGATTCTGAAACGAAGTCTATGCCGATTTCAGGCGGTGACGTCGGAGGTTCAAAAGGTTATGAAAAATTCTTAGGAGAAAAAACAAAGCAAGGGGTCAGTCTCGGGCTTCCGGAAGACGGCGCAAGAGAACTTGCGGACTTATATGGCTCCAATATAGATATCGTTTTTGATTATTATAAAAATGAAAACGAAGCCGCTGAGAAAGCAGGTATCGACCAAGTTGTCTTCGCTATGCTTCGATACGCGCTGGAATATGAACTTGCCTATCGACCAGTTGACTTTTTCGTCCGCCGTACAGGGGCGCTCTTCTTTGCTATTGAATGGGTACATGAGCATAAAGATGTCGTAATTGCTTATATGGCCAATGAACTGAACTGGAACGACACACAGAAAAAAGCTTATACCAAAGAATTAGAGCAACTATTGAAGGAAGCTGTTGAACCGACTGAACTTGTGATGGCTTAGGTGAAGGTATGATCCCTCCTTTTTTTAACAGGTGTGGTTAAGAGGGAAATCACGGTTTGCAGACTTATGACCAGTAAAAAAAAGTAATGCACGAAAACGTCCAGGATTTCTCCCTGGACGTTTCATTTTTTCCGTAACTTCCTTCATTAAAGCTCCAGATAACGGCAGAAGCTGCATCCAGCTCCAGCGCCTCCCCCCTCCTCGAGGTCTTAAGTCAATGCTCTCTGTGATTAGAAAAACTCTGCTTGTCGCCCAGATATTATGGCGAAAGCGCAAATGTTTCTTATACTTTAAATCTTTAATATAGTTAATTTGTTTTAACGTGCAAAAAACGTCACGGGGAGGCTTGGCTTAAGCTAGTCGAGGGTGAGCAAGGCGCTTACGCTTTTTTTCTAACGACTAAGAAAAACTGGGAAGAAGACAATAAATAGTGCAGACTGGACAATATATCGGAAAACTGGACAATAAAAGTTGGATCATACCCAGGAATCTTGTGCTGCTTTCTTATTTGCAGGTTCTAAACCATTTTGAAAAGGGAAAGGAAAGACAGCAGGTAATGTTTGACGCTCTATCTTTATTGCGTTATCATATTAGCAAGCTAAAGGATTACTTATAGATTTCTAATATAGAAAGGATGCACTCCATGGCTAAGCGGTTAATGTTTGAAAAGCCACTGGGAATGCGGGATACGCTTCCCTTTTTTTATAACCAGAAGAAAAAAGCCCGCGAGCTGTTGACAGAAGAGATCAGCAGGTTCGGCTATTTGTTTATGGATACACCATTTCTTGAATATTACGAGACAGTCGGTGAAGCAAGTGCGACCCTGGATCAGCAATTGTTCAAATTGCTCGATCAGCAAGGTCATTCGCTTGTGTTACGCCCGGACATGACGGCACCGATTGCGAGGGTCGCAGCGTCCCAATTGAAAAATGCGGAATTTCCGCTGCGGTTGGCATATGATGGACCCGTTTTCCGTGCTCAACAGACCGAGGGAGGCAAGCCTGCGCAATTCGAACAGGTTGGTACGGAACTGATCGGCGACCATTCTTCTTATGGTGACGCAGAAGTAATCGCCTTGTTGATCCGTTCGTTGCAGCGCGCTGGATTGGATGATTTTCAAATCACAATCGGGCATGTTGGATACGTCCGTTGCTTTTTCAAAGAAATCCTTGGAGATGACCCAGCCAATACAGAAGAATTAATGAGCTATCTTTACCGGAAGAATCACGTGGGGTACCAGGAAGCGGTAAGAGCACTGGCTGTAAGTGACGAGGCGAAAAGGTCTTTGATGGGATTGATGAAGCTTCGCGGAGAAGATGAAGTTTTCGATCAAAGTAAATCACTCGCCCGCAACCAGGAATGTCTGCAGGCAATCAACGAACTGAAGCAACTGTATAAGATGCTGAAGCAGTATGAGGTCGAGCAATATGTCAGTTTCGACCTTAACTTGATCAGCCATATGGACTATTATACAGGCATTCTTTTTGAAGGGTATGCTCCGAACCTTGGTTCGCTGTTATGCAATGGCGGTCGTTATGATAAATTGCTCCCTTCATTCCAGCTCAATGCATCTGCGACTGGTTTCGCCATCCGTCTTGAGCGTCTGGTAGAGGCCCTGGCGGCACAATCTGGGGAAGAACAGCGCATTGGCATTCTGGTCGATGATGATACATTTGCGGAGGGGTTAAAACAGGCGCAGGATCTGCGCTCAAAAGGAAAAAAAGTGTTACTTCAGCATGTCGATCAAGTACCGGATCTGCAGCAATTCAAAGCAGGTCTGGCTGAAGCAATCGATTTGACGACAGGAGGTGGCCGGGATGCATAAGCCATTGACGATCGCCATGCCAAAAGGGCGGATTTTTGAAGAAGCGGCAGAATTGATGAAAAAAGCGGGATATGATCTACTGGCGGAACAGGAGGAATCAAGAAAGCTGATCCTTGAATTCCCCGAACAGAATATACGGATCATGATGGCTAAGCCGATGGATGTCGTCACTTATGTGGAATACGGTACAGCCGATATCGGAATTGCAGGAAAAGATGTTTTACTAGAGCAGGACCGTGATGTATACGAGGTGCTGGATCTTGGAATTAGCCCTTGCTATATTGCCGTAGCTGGACTGCCGGATCAACCGCTTAGCAAAATCGCACCGAAAATAGCCACGAAGTACCCAAAAGTGGCATCCGACTATTTCCGTGAACAAGGGGAGCAAATTGAAATTATTCCCCTGAATGGTTCCATCGAAATAGCTCCATTGATTGGCCTCGCTGACCGTATTGTAGATATTGTATCGACAGGAAGGACACTGAAAGAGAACGGGCTGGTCGAATATGAAAAAATTGTCGGGATCACTTCCCGGATGATCGTCAATCCGGTAAGTTACCGGTTGAAAAGTAAAGAAATCGATGAGATGGTCAACCAGTTGAGTGAAGTGGTAGGGGAGGACTTCGTATGAAAATCTTAAAAAAAGATAAAGTTACCTCCTTTAAGCGCAGTGTCGATGCTGGTACAGAGGAACAAAGAGCGGCAGTCAAATCGATTATAGCCGATGTTAAACAACGAGGCGATGAAGCGATACGGCATTATACTGAAAAATTTGATGGGATTCATTTAGACAGCCTGAAAGTAGACAAGGATGAAATCAAGCAGGCATACAATCAAATCGATGCTGATCTGGTTACAATTTTAAAAGAAGCAGCTGAGAATATTAGGGATTTTCATGCCAAACAAAAATCGACTTCCTGGTTTGACACCCAGGCTGATGGTACGATTCTTGGCCAAAAAATCACTCCGATTGATGCTGCTGGTGTATACGTACCCGGAGGCACGGCGGCTTATCCATCTTCTGTATTCATGAATGTCATTCCCGCTCAGGTGGCGGGTGTGGAAAGAATTGCGATGATGACCCCTCCGGGACCAAATGGAGAGGTGCCAGCCGGTGTATTAGTAGCTGCTGACATCCTTGGTATCGATGAGATTTATAAAGTTGGCGGTGCCCAGGCAGTGGCGGGCCTTGCTTATGGGACGGAAACGATATCCCCTGTCGATAAAATCGTTGGACCAGGCAATGTTTTTGTAGCACTTGCCAAACGAGAAGTTTTTGGTGATGTCGCCATCGATATGATTGCAGGTCCAAGTGAAATCGCAGTTCTTGCAGATGAGTCAGCTGAAGCACAGCAAGTGGCAGCAGACCTGCTTTCCCAGGCTGAGCATGATGCCCGGTCATCGAGTGTTTTGGTGACCACTAGCGGCACATTGGCAGAAGCAGTCCATTCAGCCGTGGAGCAGCAGCTCCAAACTCTGCCGCGGGAAGAGATTGCAAGGAAAAGTATAGAAGACTATGGAGCTATCATTGTGTGCGATACAATGAATGAAGCAGAAGATGTGATCAACCTCATCGCTCCTGAACATCTGGAAGTAGTAACTGGTTCTCCGTTTGAACAGTTGGCGAAAATCAAACATGCCGGAGCGATCTTCCTTGGAAAATATAGCAGTGAACCAATCGGTGATTACTTTGCCGGACCGAATCATGTCTTGCCTACAAACGGTACGGCTCGATTTTCCAGTCCGTTGAATGTCGATGATTTTGTAAAGAAATCCAGTGTGATATCTTATAGTCAACAAGCTTGGGAGCAAAATCATAAGAAAATTGCCCGTTTTGCCCGGCTGGAGGGATTAGAAGCTCATGCGCGAGCAGTCGAGGCACGGAAGGAGAACAAGTGATGAGTAACAAACGTACCGCAGCAATCGAACGGAAAACGAGAGAAACAGACATCAGTCTGACAATCAGCCTGGATGGGACCGGTCAACAAGAGCTCGATGTCCAGGTCCCATTCCTATCCCATATGCTGGAGTTATTTTCTAAACATGGATTATTTGACTTGACGATAAAAGGGCATGGCGATATCGAAGTCGATGACCATCATACGACTGAGGATATCGGGATTTGTCTTGGTCAGGCTTTTCGTGAAGCGGTAGGGGACAAAGCCGGCATTAAACGTTATGGCTCCATGACGTTACCGATGGATGAAACACTGGTCACCGTAGCTGTCGATTTAAGTGACCGTCCACATTTGGAATGGAAAGCTGCCATTCCATCCGCAAAGATCGGTACATTTGATACAGAAAATGTCCATGAATTTTTTTGGAAGTTTGCGCTTGAAGCAAGGATCAATCTACATATTGTCGTCCATCATGGCCATAACAGTCATCACATCGTTGAGGCGATGTTCAAAGCGATGGCCCGTGCACTGGATGAAGCGACACAAATTGATCCGAGAATACAAGGAGTACCAAGTACGAAGGGAAGTCTTTGATTATGATTGGTATCATCGATTATGGTATGGGGAACCTGTTCAGTGTTTCAAAAGCATTAGAGCGATTGGAAGTTCCTTATAAATTCGGAGAGCGTCCAGAGCAGATTGCTGACTGCGACGGTTATATCCTCCCAGGTGTCGGAGCTTTTCCTGATGCTGTCAAAGCTTTGCAGAAGCATGGCTTTGTTGAATTCATCAAAGAAAAAGCATCTGAGGGTGTGCCGCTATATGGTATCTGTCTTGGGATGCAGTTGTTATTTGAAGAAAGTGAAGAAAATCAATTGACGAAAGGACTTGGACTTCTTCCAGGCAGGATTGTCAGGTTTCCGGGTATCGATGAAGGGGGCCGCTCCTATAAAGTTCCACATATGGGCTGGAACCGGCTTGATATCAAGCAGACTGACCATCCGTTGTTGGAAGGGATTGGCGATGACTATGTCTATTTCGTCCATTCCTATTACGTTTATACAGAAGACAAATCTGTTTTACTGGCTACAGCGGATTATCATGTAGAAGTACCAGGAATCGTAGGCAGGGGCTCATTATATGCCAGTCAATTTCACCCGGAAAAAAGCAGCAAGGCAGGTATGCAGCTGTTAGAGAATTTTTGCAAAAAGATAGTACCGGATCAAGGAGGAGTACAAGCATGAGCTTTACAGTTTACCCGGCCATTGACATGCGTAATGGTAAATGTGTCAGATTGGAGCAAGGGGATTTTGATAAAGAAACGGTGTATGGAGAAAATCCGTTTGAGGTAGCGAAAAGCTTTGCCAAAGCTGGAGCGAGCTGGATTCATATGGTTGATCTTGATGGAGCAAAAGAAGGAAGCAGACAAAATGCAGAGCATGTCATTCGAGTGGCTAAAGAGCTATCATGTTCCGTGCAAATCGGCGGCGGCATCCGTTCCGAAGAGGATGTCCGCTTTTATTTGGATCAAGGTGTCGACAGGGTGATCATCGGTTCACTCGCTATTCGTGACTTGAAGTTGACGAAAGAGCTGTTGACGAAATTCAGGCACAAAATTGCCATCGGCCTTGATGCCCGTGATGGTTACGTGGCAACCGATGGCTGGCTTGAACGTTCAGAAGTAACTGCGGTCTCACTCGGAAAAGAGCTTGCTGAAGCCGGGGCCTCAACATTCATCTATACGGATATTGCTAAAGACGGGATGCTCTCCGGGCCAAATACAAAAGAAATTGTACGGCTGGCTGAAGAGACAAATACAAATGTTATCGCTTCAGGCGGTATCAAAGGGCTGGGGGACTTACGTGAATTAAAAAAGTATCAGTCCAGCCAGGTTGTTGGTTCGATCGTCGGGAAAGCTCTTTATACAAATCAATTCTCTCTCGAAGAAGCGCTGAAGGAGGAAGAATAGATGCTGGCGAAACGAATCATTCCTTGTCTTGATGTCAAAGAAGGAAGAGTTGTAAAAGGTATTCAATTTGTAGAAATTCGTGACGCCGGGGATCCGGTTGAACTGGCGAAGGTATACGATGAGCAAGGTGCAGACGAACTCGTATTTTTAGATATTTCCGCCAGCCATGAGGGAAGGAAGACGATGATTGATGTTGTCCGCCAGGTTGCTTCCGAATTAGCCATTCCCTTTACCGTGGGAGGCGGCATTGGGTCATTAGAGGATATCCGGGCGATACTTCGAGCTGGTGCCGATAAGGTTTCGCTCAATTCAGCTGCTGTAAGAAGGCCCGACTTAATCAAAGAAAGTTCGGATTATTTCGGAACCCAGTGCATCGTAGTTGCCATTGATGCCAGGTTTGATTCCGAAGTGGATACATGGCGTGTTTATACCCACGGCGGCCGTAAACCGACCGAATGGCTATTGGAAGACTGGGCAAAAGAAGCGGTTCGGCTGGGTGCCGGCGAAATTCTATTGACTTCTATGAACCAGGATGGGGAAAAGACAGGCTTTGATCTGCCAATGCTAAAGGCCGTTCAAAAAGTAGTCAATGTCCCTGTTATCGCTTCCGGAGGGGCAGGTTCTGCTGAACATTTTAACCAGGTTTTTAAGGAATCAGATGTTGATGCAGCATTAGCTGCGTCGATTTTTCATTATAAAGAAACATCCGTCCAACGAGTAAAGGATTACC
The DNA here is from genome assembly GCF_900107755.1 of Thalassobacillus cyri. Taxonomy (GTDB): domain Bacteria; phylum Bacillota; class Bacilli; order Bacillales; family Halobacillaceae; genus Thalassobacillus; species Thalassobacillus cyri. Next base: position 313,729 of record NZ_FNQR01000004.1, read on the forward strand.
TTTCAGAAAAAGGAGTGGTCGTGCGATGAATATTGAACAGATTCAATTTGACGATAAAGGCCTGGTTCCAGCAATTGTACAGGATGCACGTAGTAAATCAGTGCTGACACTTGCCTATATGAATAAAGAGTCACTGGAGAAAACATTGGAAACGCATGAAACGGTATTTTACAGTCGTTCCCGTCAGGAACTATGGCATAAAGGAGAGACTTCCGGCAATACCCAGAAAGTTACCAGCATCGATTATGACTGCGATCAGGATGCACTGCTTGTACAAGTAATACCGAATGGGCCCGCTTGTCATAAGGGGGACTACAGTTGCTTCTCTGAATCATTGGTCCCTGGAGAATCAGTTCCTAAAGAAAACCGGTATGAAATTCTCGACCGATTGCTAACCATCCTTGCTGATAGGAAAGCCACACAACCGGAAGGGTCGTATACAAGTAAGCTTTTCCAGGAGGGTGTCGACCGGATTGCTAAAAAAATCGGGGAAGAAGCGGGAGAAGTCATTATTGCAGCTAAAAATAATGATCCCGAAGAACTGTCAATGGAGTCAGCAGACTTGCTGTTTCACTTGTTAATACTGCTTACTGATCGTAACGTATCGATTGACCAGGTACTTGGAGTCTTAGAGAAACGGCATAGTAAATAATACAAGTATCATATTTACTGTTTTTGTCAAAAAACCTCTATATCCCCAGAATCATCTGTGTTATACTGTCATACGTACTGAAACGGTGATAGGAGGATATGGATGCCTACTTCCAAGAATGCAGCCACAGGAAATTCGAATAATAACGTGATTCCTTTTGTAGCAGACGGGGAATTTTATTTCAGTTATGGTGTACAGGCATTTCAAAAGCGGAATTTTGTAATGGCTGTTAAATGGCTGAAGAAAGCGATAGAAAAGTCCCCGCGCGAGCCACTCTACGCTTGCCAATTGGCTGTGGTTCACACAGAGCAAGGCTCCTATCATAAAGCGAACCAATTATTGACCGAGGTATTATCGGTATTCGGCAAAGAGTATGTGGATTGTTATTATTTGATAGCCAATAACTATGCACACCTCGGTTTATTCAAAGATGCCAAAAAATACGCGGAAACCTATTTAGCGAAGACGCAGCAGGGAGATTTCAAAGAGGCTGCTGAGCAATTATTAGAATTGGTCACTTCCTTAGAAGAAGATGATGAGGATGAGTGGACCCTTGAAGATGAAGACGAACTGCTTATATACCAGGAGACAGCTCTCCACCATATTCAGCATCAAGAATGGGAAGAAGCAATAGCCTTGCTGGAAGAAATGATGCAGATGTTTCCTGATTATACAGCAGCAAAGCATGAATATACCTACGCCTTATTTCATCATGGAGATGAAAAAGGGGCGATCGAATTGGAGCAACAATGGTTAGAACAGCAGCCTGATAATCTGCACAGCCATGTCAATTTAGCAATATTCTATAAAGAACGTAATGATGCTCGTAGTGATGACCATATCGAGATGGTGAAAAAGATTTTCCCGATACATGATCATCAGAAGCTTTATATTGCCCAGGCATTGACACGAACAGGCCATTACCGTGAAGCATGCGAGCGGTTCCAATCGATCCGATCGAAGGATGTTAAGCGGACGAAGAACTTCTATAAGTGGCACAGCATAGCATCCTATCATACCGGAAAACCTGCCAAGGCTTTGCATTTATGGGAAGAAGGTTGTAAAAAGTATCCGGAATTGAGCGAGGAAGGTGGTCCTTGGAATGCTTCTTGAGGTGTTTCTGGGGAGATGACGTTCCGTATATACCCTGGTGAGCATATTAATAGACGCAGGAGACTCAATTTTATAGGATGATAGTATGAAAACTGACAGTTCGAGTCAATGTATATTAGGGGGCTGAATAGAAATGGAAGAGCATATTTATGATGTAATTATCGCAGGTGCAGGGCCGGCTGGTATGACAGCTGCCGTATACACTTCACGTGCGAATTTAGATACGCTGATGATTGAACGGGGAATTCCTGGCGGTCAGATGGCGAATACAGAAGATGTGGAGAATTACCCAGGTTACGAAAGTATCCTCGGACCGGATCTTTCTAACAAAATGTTTGAACATGCGAAGAAATTTGGTGCGGAGTATGCTTATGGGGATATCAAAGAAATCATAGATGGAAAAGAATATAAAACAGTCGTAGCAGGAAATAAAGAATATAAAGCACGTGCGGTCATCATAGGAACCGGTGCTAAATATAAGGAAATCGGTGTGCCTGGTGAAAAAGAACTGGGCGGACGCGGTGTATCCTATTGTGCGGTATGTGATGGAGCATTTTTCCGCGATAAAGAGCTTGTCGTAATTGGTGGCGGAGATTCTGCTGTCGAGGAAGGGGTCTACCTGACTCGCTTCGCAAGCAAAGTGACTATCGTGCACCGTCGTGATGAACTGAGGGCGCAGCCGATATTACAGCAGCGAGCGTTTGATAATGAAAAAGTGGAATTCGTATGGGATACTGTGCTGAAGTCCATCAATGATAAGGATGGAAAAGTAGGAAGTGTCACCCTTTACAACAAAAAAACAGAAGAAGAGTACGAATTCGATACAGATGGGGTGTTCATCTATATCGGAATGATTCCTTTAAGCGATCCATTCGCCAGCCTTGGTATTACTAATGATCAAGGGTATATTCCAACCGATGATAATATGGAAACGAAAATTCCTGGAATTTTTGCCGCTGGAGATATCCGTGAGAAAACGTTGCGACAAATTGTTACTGCAACCGGCGATGGTAGTATCGCTGCTCAATCTGCGCAGCATTATATCGAAAACCTGATGGAGGAACTGAAGGTTGTCAATAAATAAGCTGTAATGGTTGGTGTGCGGGCATATGTGCAGGACTCTAAAAATAGTAATTGCATCTTAATTCTCCTGTAACACGCATGAAACAATTGTGGGGTATACTATAATTAATAATTGACCCCCTTTTAATAGATAGATCTATTAAGCACAGGTGCCTAGCCACCTGTGCATTTTTTTGGTTGTCGCTGCTAAATATCATTATTGAACTTACAGTTAAAGCTCCCGTTTGCTGAACATTGGTTTCGTTACATTAAATGATGGCGGATGGGCTCTGGGAAACCACTCCCTTTCCGTGGACGTACGGTGAGCTTCCTCAGGCGAGGCCCCGCAAGGCAAAGCCTGAGGAGACTCAGCACCCACCCACAGGAAAGAAATGAATGCGTAATCGCCTTGGGAGACACGACACGCATAAGCAGAACAGCAAAAGGGAAGGCCTCTTTCATCCCGTTGATGGGCTGCTTATGTCGCGAGTATCTAGGCGATGAAGCTGGAAAGCGAATCGTTTCCCAGCCGCCCTTACTCCTGACTCGGCAACGGACCCAAAGTATCTCGAAATCAAGTCTTTGACTTTTCGGCCTTATTGTTGAATAAGGCTTTTATAAAAATAACACCAAAGAACCTTTTGGTTTATTAATAAAGCTTGCATCATTGTGGGACGAATCCCATTCATTGTATAATAGTAAAAGATGTCCTCGAATAAGGATGAGGTGACGTAATTGCAACGAGTGACGAATTGTATTTTACACATAGACGATAAGATTTTAATGTTAAAAAAGCCAAGAAGAGGTTGGTATGTAGCCCCAGGCGGCAAGATGGAGCCAGGAGAATCGATCAAAGATTCGGCTGTCAGAGAGTTCAAAGAAGAAACAGGATTATCCATTCAAAATCCCAAAATGAAAGGCTCCTTTACTTTTATAATCCGTGACGGAGAAGAAACGGTGCAAGAGTGGATGATGTTCACTTTCTATTGCAGGGACTATAAAGGAGCGCTCTTGGAAGAAAGTGAAGAAGGAGAGCTGGAGTGGGTGCATATCGATGATGTATTGGGTAAGCCGATGGCTGAAGGAGATCGCCATATTTTTAACCATATCTTAACAAGCGATGAGCAAATCTATGGGACATTTGTGTACACACCTGACTATCAGCTGCTCGACATCGATCTCGATCCGACCGATCCTGAATAACGATCAGTATTACGGAGTAAAAGTTTAGATTGCTGCTTGATAAGGAGAGGGTTCTTACATGGCGAAAAAAGAACAAGAAACACAATTAGTAATCATCACGGGAATGTCCGGGGCTGGTAAGACAGTGGCAGTTCAGAGCTTTGAAGACTTAGGGTTCTTCTGCGTTGACAATTTGCCTCCTGCCTTGCTGCCAAAGTTCCTTGAATTAATGAAGGACTCATCAAATAATATAGAAAATGTTGCACTTGTCATGGACTTACGAGGCCGGGAGTTTTTCGATGCGTTGTTTGAAGTCCTTGATAAACTTGTTGATGAACCATGGCTGCAGGAACATATTTTATTTTTAGATGCGCAGGACCAGGCACTTGTATCCCGTTATAAAGAGACACGCCGCTCGCATCCATTGGCAAAAGACGGATTGCCTTTGGATGGTATCAAACAAGAGCGCCGGATGCTGGATGAGTTACGAGGAAGGGCTCAAACAATTATTGAGACAACGGATTTGAAACCGAGGGAGTTAAGAGAACAAATTATTCAGACCTATGCGAACACACAAAAGAAGCGGGAGATTTTTTCTGTTCAAATGGTCTCGTTCGGTTTCAAATACGGAGTTCCTATCGATGCTGATCTGATATTCGATGTGCGTTTTTTACCGAATCCGCACTATGTTGAACATATGCAGCCGTTGACTGGACTTAATAGCGAAGTATCCTCGTATGTGTTCAAATGGTCAGATACACAGAAATTCTTAGAAAAATTGATTGATTTATTGCAATTCATGCTGCCGCAGTATAAACGGGAAGGTAAAAGCCAATTGATCATCGGAATTGGCTGTACTGGAGGACAACATCGTTCTGTCGCTATCGCCGAACATTTACGCAGGCATTTTTCTACGGACTACGTCACACACGCCAGCCACCGTGATATTGATAAAAGAAAGGGCCATTGATATGACAAATAAAGCACTACCCAAAGTAGTCGTATTAGGAGGCGGGACAGGTATGCCAGTACTGCTCCGCGGGTTGAAAGATCTTCCTATCGACCTTTCTGCAATTGTAACGGTAGCTGATGATGGAGGAAGTTCAGGGCGATTGCGTAATGAAATGTCGATACCGGCACCAGGAGATATACGAAATGTCATTGCAGCTCTGTCAGACGCAGAGCCGATGCTGTTAGAGTTGTTCCAGCACCGATTTGAAAATGGAAATGGATTATCTGGACACTCAATGGGCAACCTATTGTTAGCCGCATTGACCTCGATGAAAGGGGACTTTTTCACGGGAATAAAAGAAATTTCCCGTGTACTGAATGTGAAAGGGAAGATCTATCCGATTGCCAATCAGAATATGTATTTACATGCTGAAATGGAGGATGGAAATTTAGTCTCCGGTGAATCAAACATTCCTAAACATCCAGGCAGGATCAAGCGGGTATTTCTTGAGCCTGACCCCGTAAAGCCGCTCCCTGAAGCGGTGGAAGAAATAAAAAGTGCAGATTTGATTGTCATTGCACCAGGAAGCCTTTATACAAGCACGCTTCCAAATATAATTATTCCCGAGATATCTAAAGCATTAAGAGAAACTTCCGGGAAAGTAACGTATGTATGCAATGTAATGACGCAGCATGGAGAAACCGATGGTTACTCAGCAGGAGATCATGTTAAAGCTATATTGGAACATGTCGGCCAAGGTTGTGTCCATTCCATCATTGTCCACAATCAACCGATTGAACATGATGTAAGAAAGATATATGCCGAAGAACAGGCCGAGCCGGTCGTTTATGATAATGAGCGAATTAGAAACATGAAATTGGAAGTTATTGAGGAAGATATCATCGATCATTCTAAAGCGATGTTGCGCCACGATACGAAGAAAATTGCGAACCTGCTCTACAGTATGCTGTAGAAAGCAAGGAGTTCTTGCAGGGAGGTGAACGTCGTGTCTTTTGCTTCTGAAATAAAAAAAGAATTAACCAATGCCCAGGCAGAGAAACCGTGCTGCGTACAGGCGGAGCTGGCAGCATTAATCCGTATGAATGGATCCGTTTCTTTGAATTCTAATAAAACCTACGCCCTCGATGTCCAAACAGAAAACGCAGCTATCGCACGGCGAATCTATACATTGATCAAAAAGGTTTATCATTCGCCAGTGGAGCTGCTTGTTCGGAAAAAGATGCGTCTAAAAAAGAATAATGTTTACATTGTCCGTATGAAAGAGGACGTTAAAGCATTTTTAGAAGAACTTGAAATTATGAATGGTGGTCCTTTTTCATTCAATCGGACGATTTCGGAAAACCATAAGAAAGACATTTGCTGTAAACGCGCCTACTTACGCGGAGCGTTCTTAGCAGGCGGATCTGTAAATAATCCGGAAACCTCTTCCTATCATCTGGAGATCTATAACTCTTACCAGGAACATAATGAAGCATTGTGCGAACTGATGAACGAGTTTGATTTGCACGCCCGCACGCTTGAACGGAAAAAAGGGTTTATCACTTATATCAAAGAAGCCGAAAAAATCACGGAATTCCTGAGTAATATCGGAGCCCATCAGGCATTATTCAAATTTGAAGATGTACGTATCGTTCGTGATATGAGGAATTCAGTCAATCGACTGGTCAATTGTGAAACAGCCAACTTGAACAAAACCATAGGCGCCGCATTCCGGCAAGTCGAAAATATCAAGTTCATCAAAAATACGGTAGGGATTGAAGCTTTACCTGAAAAGCTGCAGGAGGTCGCTATGCTGCGTCTGCTTCATCAGGATGTATCTTTGAAAGAACTGGGGGAATTGGTTTCCGCCGGAAAGATCAGTAAGTCTGGTGTCAATCACCGGTTGAGAAAGATTGATGAGTTTGCAGAAAAAGTTCGTAAAGGAGAAATACATCCGACTCCAAAGGGGTAGGGGAACAGGATATTATTTCTTAGTTAAATCCGTGTCATCTGTAGATGATTCATGCTATAATTAATGCAATTAAAAAACGCTTTCTTCGAGGGCGTTTTTTCTATCACCAACTATGATAGCGCTTCCCCAATCAGAAGTGTGCAAGAGAGGAGAATTCAGGTGGTTGAACGGTCGTTGAAAATAGAATTGGATACTGGTCTGCAAGCTAGACCAGCAGCACAATTCGTACAATTAGCTAATCGTTTTTCATCAGATATATTCATTGAGAAGGACGGAAAAAGAGTCAATGCAAAAAGCATAATGGGGTTGATGAGCCTTGCTATCGGTACCGATGAAGAAGTCGTACTGATTACGGATGGCTCAGATGAAGAGCCTGCTATGGAAGAATTGCAGGCTTTCGTAGTAAAAGTGTAATTTCTTAGTCCTTTCTATGTGAAAAAATGAACAATCAGTATATTAGGGATAATGAGTAGCATATTTAGACAAGTTAAAATAGCCAGGGACCTCACAGTGTTCCTGGCTTATTTTTTTGAGTAATAATGAAAAACCCTGATCCAATTGAATCAGGGCAGGTGATGCTTTTATTCAGTAGGTTTCTTTTCCATTACTTTGTCAATCAAGCCATATTCTTTTGCTTTGTGTGCCGGCATGAAGTTATCACGGTCTGTATCGCGCTCGATGACCTCCATTGGCTGTCCAGTACGCTCAGAAAGAATCTTATTCAACTTCTCGCGCATTTCCAGGATACGACGAGCATGGATCTCGATATCGGCCGCCTGTCCTTGTGTACCACCCAATGGCTGGTGAATCATCACTTCACTGTTAGGAAGTGCATAACGTTTTCCTTTTTCACCGGCTGCCAAAAGGAATGCACCCATAGATGCTGCCATACCGATACAAATGGTAGATACATTTGGCTTGATGAATTGCATCGTATCATAAATTGCCATGCCAGCTGTAATGGAGCCGCCAGGTGAGTTGATATAAAGAGATATATCTTTGTCTGGGTCATCAGCTGCCAGGAATAGAAGCTGAGATACGATCGAATTAGAAACATTATCATCGATCCCGCTTCCAAGCATAATGATACGGTCTTTCAACAAGCGAGAATAAATATCGTATGCACGTTCTCCGCGGTTTGTTTGTTCAATTACTGTAGGGACTAGATTCAATGTAAATTCCTCCTTCATCACTTATTATCATTGGATGATGTGATAGTTTTATCATACATCCAAGGTCAATAAAGGTCAAACAAAATACTTCGACTTTATCAGGCAAAATTCCTTCTACCATGTTTCCCTAAAACAGGAAGAATAAACCTATCTTCTATGGATTTTTCCAGCCTGTTTACAGCAGTTGGTATTTATTTTTAGGCCTGCCGCGGCTGCCGTAATCGGAAACGACTTCAATTTCGCCTTTTTCTACCATATGATGGAGATAGCGGTGCACCGTTTGATAAGCAATCGGAAGCTGTGCCTGGATATCATTGATAGTGACAGGCTGCTTTTGGTTATAAAGAAAATGTTTGATGGACTTGCGTGTCTCTTTGTTTATGCCTTTATCTACATAAATATCTTGATCTGTATTGGAGAGTTTAGCAAACTTCATATTTAATTTTATCCGTGAAATCAAATCAGGTGCTTTTATCGGCTTCATAGCAAAGTCTGTAGCGCCAGCTTCCAGGAAAGAGTTAGCTATGTCCTGGCGGTCATCAACCGTCAAGACTATGATCGGGATGTGTTTATTCTCGTTTCTGATTGCCTTTACAGTTTTTAACCCATCCCATTCAGGCATGTGAAAATCGACCAGTACCAAGTCCGGGTCCAGCTTACGAAATAATGCGATCCCTTCTTTACCATTGGAAGCTTCGATAGAGGGCCACTCACAGAATTCACAAATTTCTTTCAAAGTAAAACGTATATCTTCGTTATCATCGATGATTAATATCATCCTATCGCTTCCTTTCTGGTGTTCTGAGGCAGTGTAATCGTAGTGATAGTGTGTGAGCCTGGTTCACTGGAGACTTTAATGGTTCCAGAGTGGCTCTCTACTACCCGTTTCACAAAAGGCAGCCCGATGCCGGAGGAATTTTTCGTACTAAATCCTTCCTGCCATATATGAACAAGGTTGGCACGTTCAATTCCCGGTCCATTATCTTCAATCCTTATGCAAGAGTTATCGTTGTCCTTGTAAATTTCAACGGTGATTTTCCCTCCTCGTTCATGCAAATAAATCATCGAGTTCTCCAACACATTGGAAATAGCTCTGGAGAAACGGATTTTATTGACATAAAGAGGAGGGACATCCTCTGAAATATGGATTTCAAAATCGATGGGCAGGTCATCTGTATTCAAGTGGCTCATGACATAATCAAGTAATTCCTCGGCAGTTATATGTTTGCGGATATCCTCGTAAAGTATATCTGAAATCATTTCCTTCATCTTAACCACTGATTGATTGATCCTGGTGAAATAACTCTTCGATTTATGGTCATCCGCTTTTACTTTCATTTCCATTAAAGATAATAATCCTTCGATGGCCACCAGGGGGGTTTTCAAATCATGGACCAGCGTGTGCATTTCCTGGTAGACTTTTGATTCGATTAAGTCATTCCTTGTTCTTTGCAGTTCCTTCCCTTGCGCCTGGTATAGCTTTAAAGTAGTGATTTGCTTATTGAACAGGTGAATCAAGGTAGTAAAAATGACAGCGATAATAAAAAATATTAGAAAAAACACCAAAGTGATGGTTCTAAATAAATTATGATCTGTCAAAAATTCATCAACAGTTTTCAAACTAACAGCAAGGTCATTTGTCCCAAAACCATACGTGCTCAAAGCGGGAATCAAGTTAAGCCATTGAACGGAAATGGTTGTCAAAATCAACAATATCAAAAACGTCCAGGCGAAGTATCGTTGTTTTGGAAGATAGTTGCTGAAAAATAAAAGTACGCCGATTGTAAGGATATGTGGCAGGTAAGCATAATACTCTGTATATAATATATTTAATACAAAAACAGCTGTTAAGGAAAGAGCGGTAAATATCACTTGAAAACGTACCGTGGTAATCCTTACTCCCAGGAATCTAGTCAGGCACAAAGTGCCGAAAAAGATCATGGTAAACATAATGACATTACGCGAAATATAAGCAAAAGCGGTCACCAATAACTTTCCACTGTCTTCTTCATAAAGACTATGTTCGATCTCTTCATAGATAAACATAGACCAATCCATCGTCAATGCAGGGATCAGCATGCCATAGAAAACAAGTACGATTCCAAGGGTTCCCCAGAATGGATGAGTTGGCTGATTCATGCTGTAGTCCCCCTATCTGAACACCGAATTAAATGGTGTTTTCATATCTTCGATTTCATTGACGAAAGTAGATTTAACTTTATGTTCGTGGATCATTTCCAACAATTTTTCCGGCGATTCATCGTGTCGTTTACCGATGAAATAATCAGCATACGGGATGGTATGTTCCAATATAGACCAGGTTTCCTCGTAATCCCGGTATTGGAGATCGAGATCGAAAATTATAACTGGAATACTTTCTGCTTCCGCTTCGTCCATTAATTTTTTGATACGTTCCTGCTCTTGATTGAATTTTCTTTTCTTATGTAATAATCCATTGTAGCTATAGCCGGTTACAATCACTAATGTTTGATATTCATATAAATCTGTGGCTAATGCTCTCGGACGGTATTCAGCTTCCAAATGGAGCTGTTGGGAAAGTTTATGAACGATGCCGCCTTCAACGGTCTGACCTGCTGACGTAATTAGAATTGGCTCTTTTCCAATTGGCGCAGGCAGGTTCGGATACATATACATCGATTGCCCGGAGGCTTGATAGGAATGCTGACCGATAACTGCCAAACTGATGATGAAACATAAAATGGGCACTGTGTATTTTTTCAAAGGCATTTCCTCCTGCATGCTTTATAAATTCTCACACCTGTTTACAAAAAGGCCACTAGTCCCAATTGCTTTTAGTACTATTTTACTTAAATATTCTGAATAATGAAAGGTACATTTGATAAGCTACGCTAAAAAAGGGGATGTTACGTGGTAAATTTGAAAAGAGAACGGATGAAGTGAACAGCAAAAAACGAGTATAAAACCGTGTTGGCTGTATACTCGTTTCGTAAGCTGGTTTAATTGTTTCTACCTGATATCGGAACCGGTTATTATATGCAACATTCCTTGTACTTATCTACAGTTTTGAACTCGTAGCTTATTGCTTCAAGCGTGGGTCGAGCGCATCGCGAAGACCATCACCCAATAAGTTGAATCCGAGCACTACCAGTAGAATGGCGAAACCCGGGAACATGACCACCCATGGGGCAGTTTGGAGAGCCGATCGTCCATCACTTAGCATGGCACCCCATTCTGGAAGCGGCGGCTGTGCTCCCAAACCTAGGAAACTTAAACCTGCCGCATCCAGGATAGCTGTACCTATCGTCAGGGTAGCCTGCACGATAATCGGTGCCAGGCAATTCGGTAATACATGGGAAAATAAAATCCTGCCATTTTTAGCTCCGATCACCCGGGAGGCTTCAATATACTCCGTTTCTTTTACAGATAGCACAGTCGACCGCACAATTCTGGCAAAGTGGGGTACACCGACTATGCCGACGGCAATCATGGCATTGGTCAAGCTTTTTCCTAAGACGGCAACCAAGGCAATCGCTAATAGAATACTAGGGAAAGCCATCATAATGTCAATTATGCGCATGATAATCTGATCGACCCACCGTCCAAAGAAACCTGCCACCGCTCCAAGAAATACCCCGACAATCATCGAGATTCCCACGGTGATTACACCGATCTGTATGGTAATCCGTGAACCGTGCACGATTCGCGAAAATATATCCCGGCCAAGTTCATCTGTTCCTAACCAATGCTCCGCTGAAGGAGCCTGATAGCGATCGATAATGCTTTGATCCGTAGGGGAGTGGGTGGCGATTTGCGGTGCGAACGCCGCGATAATGATCAATAATGATATGATAATCAATCCGATGAATGACGTTTTGCTTTTGATTACCCTGGATAAGGAATCAAGCCAAAGGCTCGAGTTCTTTTTTTTCTTCAATGCTGGATCTATCTGATCCGCTTTTGCTTCTGCAGCCAAGGTTTCCACATCCTTTCCTAATCCAGTTTGATTCTAGGGTCGAATAACGTATAAAGGATATCGGTGATCAAATTCACCAACACGAAAATGACAGCGATAATCAATATGGTGCTTTGTACGACAGGGTAATCCCGGCTGAGGATGGCATCAACGACATAACGGCCTACTCCCGGCCAGGAGAAAATCGTTTCCGTCAAGACAGCGCCTCCTAAGAGGAATCCAAACTGCAATCCAATGACAGTGAGAACCGGAAGGGAAGCGTTTTTTAATGCGTGTTGAAAGACGACCAATCGGCCGGCTAACCCTTTTGCGTTGGCGGTCCGTATGTAATCCTGCTTCATGACTTCTAACATGCTTGAACGGGTCATACGAGCGATGATGGCCATCGGGATAGTGGCAAGCGCTATTCCTGGCATCAATAGATGACGTAGTGCATCGACGAATGCTTCTCCATTCAAGGTCAGGATGCTGTCTACCAAATATAGATTGGTAATGGTTGTCAACTCAATATCATTGGATAGCCTTCCGGATGGCGGCAACCAATTCAACTCCACAGAAAATAGCCAAATCATCATCAAGCCCAGCCAAAATATCGGCATCGAAACACCGAACAATGCTCCACTCATACTGAGGTTGTCAAACCACGAGTATTGTTTTACGGCAGCAATGACTCCAGCAAGCACTCCGACTACGACAGCAACTGTCATAGCGAACAGTGTCAATTCGATAGTTGCTGGTAAACGGCCGCCGATTTCGGATGCAACCGATTCTTTGGATTTAATAGATTCACCAAGGTCTCCAGTGGCAATTTTTCCCATAAAATTACCGTATTGGACGACAAGAGGATCATTTAAATTCAATTCTTCCCGCAGCATTTCCAGCTGGGTTTCCGTAGCTTTTTCCCCAAGAATACTTCTGGCAGGATCTCCTGGAACCAGGTGCATGAGTGAAAAAGAAAGTATCGATACGCCGATGACGACAGGTACCAATGATACAAGACGTCTGATAATATAATTGAGCATGCTGCATTCCTCCAAATTTAAAAAGCTGTGCAAAGGGAAGAATCCTGATTGGCAGGACTCTATCCCTTTGTGCTCTTACAGCCTTTTTCTTTGCCTGATCATAAGGGAGGGGGAAGGGGGGTTCCCTTCTATTAACCTCAATTAGTTCAATTCTAAATAATTGAATGGTTCACTTCCTGTAGGGTGAGGGATATAATTCTTGACCTCTTTCTTAACAGCAAGCGGTGGTGTTGTATGAGCGATTGGGAACCAAGGTGCATCTTCATGGATGATTTCCTGTGCTTCTTTATAAAGGCTGGTACGTTTATCCTGATCGAGCTCAGTTTGAGCTTTTTTCAGGATATCGTGCAGTTCATCGTTTTTATAAAAGGCGATGTTTCCTGCAGAACCTTTCTTTGCATTATCCTTATCCAAAAGGACATACAGGAAGTTATCAGGGTCACCATTGTCACCAGTCCAGCCAAGGAACGCCATATCATGGTCGCCATTTTCGGTCGCACTTAGATGAGAATCCCACTCGTTTTCAACGATTTCTACTACGACATTTACTTCTTTAAGCATTTCCTGGATAGCCTGCGCAGCAAATTTCGGCTGCGGCAAGTAAGGGCGTGGGTTAGACATGGTATAAAGTGTCAAACTCATGCCATCGCCATATCCTGCTTCAGCAAGTAATGATTTTGCTTTTTCGACATCGTAGCCATAGTCTTCGATGTCATCGTTATATCCCCAAAGGGATGGTGGCATTGGGTTCTTAGCTGGCTTCCCGATACCTTCAAATAATGACAGTAATTTTTCTTTATCAATTGCCAGGTTGATCGCCTGACGGACCTTCTTGTCCTTCAATGGACCTTCTTTATCTGTGTTCATTGCCATGTAGGAAACATTCATGGATGGGCGACGGATGATTTGAAGGGCATCATCATCTTCTGCCTGTTGGATATCCTGTGGATTCATCCCGTTCATTGCATCGATAGAACCAGCTTGAAGTTCCATGAAGCGAGCGCCATTATCAGGAATAACACGGAAAATGACTGTATCTACTTTTGCTGCATCGCCAAAGTAATCTTCGTTTTTAGACAACGTAATGCTGTCATCCTGCTTCCATTCCTCAAATACGAATGGACCAGTACCTACTGGGTTTTTGAAGTAATCTTCTCCATGCTCTTTAATTGCATCCGGGCTGGCAATACCGAAAGGAGGCATCGCAAGTGTGTTCAAAAATGGTGCATTTGGCTCAGAAAGGGTGAAAGTGACTTCATAGTCCCCTGTAGCCTCTACCTTTTCGATGATTCCGCCTGGGTCTTCTTCAGATGCGCCAAACATGTAACCGTAATAGACATACTCTGCTCCTTCTGTCCATCGTTCAAAGTTGAATACGACATCTTCAGCAGTGAAGTCGGTTCCATCGTGGAATTTCACATCATCACGTAGTTGGAATGTCCATTTCAAGCCGTCTTCACTTGTTTTCCATTCGGAAGCCAAAGCGGGTTTGACTTCTGTCCCTTCCTGTTCATAGCGGACAAGTGTGTCATAAATCTGATTGGTGACATAAATGGACTCACCATCTGTAACCTTGGAAGGATCCAGTTGTTCAGAATCTGCTCCACGACCAAACACGAATGTATCGCTTCCGCCGCTGCCTTCCTCAGCTGAATCAGTAGTATCCTGGTTGTCAGAATCACCTTCTGAATTAGCTTCATCGTTACTGCTGCATCCGGCGACTACCAGCACCATCAGTGCAAACAGTGTAAGTAACATCCAAAGTACTTTTTTCTTCACAATTAGTTCCCCCTTATTGGAATTTAATAAAAGTAAGTATTAGACAGGTGTCGGTTCTGTTTCTTCTACCACCTCCTTCACGAGATGACAGGCAACTTGATGTTCTGCACCGGGAACTTGTTTTAAGACCGGCTTTTTCTGTTTGCAGATATCTTCTGCCCATGGACACCTCGTGTGGAACTTACAGCCCTGAGGTGGATTGGAAGGAGAGGGAAGGTCTCCTTGAAGCATGATCCGTTCACGTTTTTCTACAGGACGGGCCTCGGGAATGGACGACAGTAAAGCTTTTGTATAAGGGTGTTTCGGATCTCCGTAGAGTTCCTCGACTTCCCCGATTTCAACAATTTCACCAAGGTACATGACTGCTACACGGTCACTGATATGATGGACAACACTCAAATCATGTGCGATGAAAATATAAGTAAGGTTGAATTCCTTCTGCAGATCTTCCATCAGATTGATGACCTGGGCTTGGATGGAAACATCCAGTGCCGAGACTGGTTCATCGCAAATTATCAATTCTGGATCCAATGCCAATGCTCTGGCAATCCCGATACGCTGGCGTTGACCTCCGCTGAATTCATGAGGGTAACGGTATTTATGATAAGTATCGAGTCCGACTACTTCTAACAGGCGATCCAGTTTTTGCTGTCGTTTTTCTTTTGACATGCCGAATATTTTCATCGGTTCTGTCACTGTCTGCTCGATGGTTTTACGGGGATTTAAGGAAGCGTAGGGGTCTTGGAAAATCAATTGCATTTCTTTTCTTAGCTTCCGTAGCTCCTCACCTTTGACATTGGTAATGTCCTGCCCCTTATAAATGATCTGCCCTTCCGTCGGATCGAGCAATTTTAGTATGGTTCTCCCGGCAGTAGACTTTCCACATCCGCTTTCTCCGACCAATCCCAGTGTTTCCCCTTTATTGACCGTAAGAGAGATGCCATCGACTGCCTGTACAGCCCCTGTCTTTTTCGGGAAAACTGCTCCTTTATAGATAGGGAAATGTTTTTTTAAATTTTGGACGCGTAATAGTTCACTCATGGATGATCACCTTCTCTTCCTGTTCATACAATAGGCAGCGGACAAAGTGGTCTGTTTCGTCTTCCAATAGTGCAGGATCCTTTGTCAGGCATTCTTCTTTGACATGCGTGCACCGAGGAGCGAAACTGCAGCCTTTCGCTAAGTCCCGTAAATCAGGTGGAAGACCTTTGATCGCTTCCAATCTTTCTTTGCGATTGTGAATTTGAGGAATCGATGACAATAATCCCCATGTATAAGGGTGTTTTGGGTGGTCAAAGAGTTCCTTAACACTTGAAAATTCTACCGGTTTACCAGCATACATGACCATTACACGGTCGCAAACTTCTGCTACCACACCAAGATCATGGGTGATCATGATGATCGCCATTCCTAGTTCTTGCTGCAGTTTCTTCAATAAATCGAGTATTTGCGCCTGGATGGTTACATCGAGTGCAGTAGTGGGTTCATCCGCTATCAGCACTTTAGGATTACAGGCTAGCGCCATTGCAATCATGACACGCTGCCGCATCCCCCCGCTGAATTCATGCGGATAGTTTTTTAAACGCTTGGCAGCATCAGGGATACCAACTAGGTCGAGCAATTCAATGGCACGGTTGCGTGCTTGTTGTTTATTCATATTTTCATGCGTAAGAATCGTTTCCATCATCTGTTTCTCCACAGAGAAAACGGGGTTCAGAGAAGTCATTGGATCCTGGAATATCATCGAAATGTCTTTTCCACGGATTTTTCTCATCTCTTTTTCTTTCTTGAGTAATAAGCTTTCTCCATTAAAACGGATATCCCCGGAGACGATTTTCCCTGGGGGGGATGGAACCAATTTCATTACCGACATGGCGGTGATACTTTTACCGGAGCCGGACTCCCCGACTATTCCTAATGTTTCTCCTGGTTTGACCGAAAAACTAACGCCATCTACAGCTTTGACGGTACCAGCTTTCGTAAAAAAATGAGTATGTAAATCTTTTACTTCCAAAATAGGAAGATGATCAGCCATAGTGATCCTCCTTGTGACAAGAACTTCTTAATTTGATGTGCTTTTTATTATACATAAATTCTGAAAATTACGAATTAAATCTCTTTTTTCTCAAAAATAGTGAGAGAAATAAAATTAATTCAATACCTTCAATAATTCGGAAAGAAACAGAGTGAAAGGTAGAATTAATTCTTGCGTTTTTGCTCAGATGTGCTTATAATAATCAATGCATGTCATTTTGCGCCCGTAGCTCAGCTGGATAGAGCTATAGATTCCGGTTCTATGTGTCGGAGGTTCGAATCCTCTCGGGCGCGCTATATTAAAAAGCATCTGGTTTTATGACCAGATGCTTTTTTTATTGGAAAAACTCTTTTAGGCTGTTGTTGATTTTTCATAATAGGCTTATTCAACTATAGGACAGTATAATGGAAGACTCAGTTTCAAGGTAAATGGGGTTCTTTACCAAAAAAGAGTCAGGGGTGGCTTGGAAACTACTCGCTTTCCAGCTTCATCGCCTAGACACTCGCGACATAAGCAGTCCATCAACGGGAAGAAAGAGCCCTTCCCTTTTGCTGTTCTGCTTATGCATGTCGTATCTTCCAAGGCGATTACGCATTCATTTCTTTCCTGTGGGGAACTGGCAAGCCTCCTCAGACTTCGTCTTCCGGGGTCTTGCCTAGCTCCTTCTCCCACGGGAGTCTCGCAGTTTCCCAACCACCCTATCCGAAGGATGAGAGAAACGAACCCCTGCCATAGATGAAGATGCCTTCCACAAATCATATGGAACTATGATGCACGTAATAAGCACGTTTTTATGTTTTTATGAGTAGCTCTTCTTATGTTGGAGGACTGCATAAAGATGTTTCCGTTTGCCTTACCAACGCAAGGAGGTCCGGGAAATTGCGAGACTCCTCGAAAATGCTACGCACTTCCTTCGTGCGGTGTTTATTCAAGATGTTTTTTCAAAGTCCTATGGGATGAACATGAGCGGTGAGATCCCGGAAGGCGAAGCCTGAGGAAGCTCACCACATGCTCATGGAAAGCGAGTGATTTCCCGGACCTCCAAACACTCACCACCATAACGGAAACAGTTTCTCTCGAAACTGAGTCTTCAACTAAAGGGAGCTTAAGTGTAAAACTAACACTGAAATTTAACAGATCTATTAGAAATATTACGGATGTTGTAAAACAATCGTCAACGAACAGATGTTTTTATAGAGTTGAAACCATGTTATGATAAGTAGAAGATAAATCATGATGACTGATAACCAGTCGCGCAAAATGGGGTGTTGAAAACGAAATTACTTCGTTACAAAATTTTGTATACGGAACAGATATCTGAAGATCGGCGTATCCATATTTTTGATATGGCTTCCCAACTTAAATTATCTTTTAATTACGCCTCACTGAAAAGAAGCCCTGATAAGCGGGCAAAAGAACTGTTGAACTTCCTGGAATCAAAAAATACTAAAATTGAATTGGGTTTATATGATCAAAAAGGACGCGCCTCATAGCGTCCTTTTTATTTTGTTTCTGTTGACCTGAATGGCAGGGCCGGGAGCATGATAATTTGCTATTGCGCAATAAAATCAAATGGAGTTTTATGTATAATGATAAGTGGTACATTATAAAGGTAAGTTCAAAAACTTACGTGAGAAGAGGGTGGCTGCTATTGAAAGAAATCATATTATACTCAAAAGAAAACTGTTGTCTTTGTGATGATGCAAAAGAATTATTAGAAATGTTGAAAAAAGATTATAATTTTACAGTTTTAGAGAAAGATATCTATAGAGATGATGCATTGCTGGAAAGGTATCAATTTGAAATACCTGTCGTTAAAATTGATAATGAAGAATTGAATTGTGAACAAATTGATATTTTTTCGCTAAGAGAGCGTTTACAAGAAAAATAGCTGGTCTTTTTCACTTGCGGCACGATTTGGGTACTGTTATATTTAATCATGTAGAAAATATTTTTTTGCTCTGCGTGGGACGAAATCTGACTAGTCGGGACAAAAATATCCCGGAAGGTGGAATTTTTATATTCGAAGGGGCTTTTCCATGAGAGCTTTAATTGATTTACAAAAGAAACTTTTCCCTGATTTACTTGATATTATGCAGCGAAGGTATCAAATCCTGCATTATATCCAGCTGATGGAACCAGTCGGACGAAGAAGTTTGGCAGAAAATATGGAGCTGGCGGAACGGACGATCCGTAGTGAGGTCGACTTTCTTAATCAAGAAGGCTTTATAGCCATTACCTTAAAAGGGATGCATATTACTAATGATGGCAAAATGGTTTTGGAGCAGCTGGCTGATTTCATCAAAGAGGTTTCAGGAATCAGGGTTTTAGAAAAGAAGTTAAGGGAAAAATTAAATTTAGACCATGTTGTGGTCGTGCCCGGTGACAGTGATGAACTGCCTTGGGTGAAGCAGGAAATGGGCAGAGCCTGTGTCCACTACTTAAAAGGTATCCTCGAATCGAACAACACGATTGCGATAACCGGCGGTACTACGATGGCGGCGGTTGCCGAGATGATGACTCCACTCACTGGAGCACCTGATTGTTTGTTCGTTCCAGCGCGAGGCGGCTTAGGGGAAAGGGTCGAAAATCAGGCCAACACGATTTGTGTGGAGATGGCCCGTAAAGCAAAGGGTGATTACCGCCTCTTGTATGTCCCTGACCCATTGAGTGAAGATACCTATCACTCGATAACATCCGAGCCGTCTATTAAAGAAATTCTTGACCTGATCAAGAATTCTGACACCGTTATCCACGGGATTGGAAATGCCCTGACTATGGCAGAAAGAAGAAGGACTCCACCAGAGCAAGTAGAAAAAATCAAGCAGGGTCATGGGGTTGGGGAAGCCTTTGGATATTATTTTAATCAGCAAGGTGAAATTGTCCATAAAGCTCGGACGGTCGGACTGCAGCTGGAGGACCTAACAGATTCCCAGCAGGTAATTGCTGTTGCGGGAGGAGAATCAAAAGCGCGGGCGATTGCTTCCTATTTCAAACCTGGAAAGAGCAATGTGCTTATCACTGATGAAGGTGCAGCTCAAAAGCTTTTAAGGGAAGAAACTTCCCTTTAAATAGATTTTCAATAAACAACCAATATCAAGGAGGAATTTTATAATGACAGTAAAAGTAGGTATTAACGGCTTTGGACGTATTGGACGTAATGTCTTCCGTGCCGCTTTAAAAAATAATGATGTAGAAGTGGTAGCAGTAAACGACTTGACAGATGCAGAAATGCTAGCACACTTGCTACAATATGACACTGTTCATGGTGAATTGGATGAGAAAGTAACTGTAAACGGAACTAACCTTGTAGTCGGCAGTAAAGAAATTACAGTACTATCTGAAAAAGATCCAGCACAACTTGGCTGGGGCGACCTTGGTGTAGAAGTTGTCATCGAATCTACTGGACGCTTCACAAACCGTGCCGATGCTAAAAAACATCTGGACGCAGGCGCTAAAAAAGTAGTTATTTCTGCACCTGCTAAGGAAGAAGACCTTACAGTAGTTATGGGTGTAAACGAATCTGAGTATGATCCGGACAGCCACCACGTTATCTCTAATGCATCTTGTACAACTAACTGTCTGGCACCTTACGCTAAAGTGCTTAATGACAAGTTCGGCTTGAAGCGTGGTATGATGACTACCGTACACTCTTACACGAATGACCAACAAATCCTTGACCTGCCACATAAGGATTATCGTCGTGCCCGTGCTGCTGCACAAAATATCATCCCAACTACAACTGGTGCTGCAAAAGCTGTTGCAAAAGTACTTCCTGAGTTGGATGGTAAGTTGAACGGCATGGCTATGCGTGTTCCAACACCAAACGTTTCCATTGTCGACTTAGTTGCGGAGCTTGACAGCAACGTAACAGCTGAAGAAGTCAATGCAGCATTGAAAGAAGCTGCAGAAGGCGATTTGAAAGGCATTCTTGGATACAGTGAAGAACCATTGGTTTCCAGCGACTATAATGGAAACACTAACTCCTCTATCATCGATGCGATCTCAACGATGACAATTGAAGATAACATGGTTAAAGTAGTTTCCTGGTATGATAATGAATATGGTTATTCCAACCGTTGTGTCGATCTGGCTGCATTTCTTAAAGAAAAAGGACTTTAATTCTGGATTAGAGTCGAAGAATATGATGTAAAGTGAAAGGGGGAGGTCCATAATCCTCCTCCTTTATCACTTTTCATGGTGATTTTTTTAAGGATTAAAGTATAAGAAATACGAAGGTTTTCGCCATAAGGATGTGGTGACAACCCATGTTTTTTCTACTATTTAAAGGAGGTCCACCCCTGTGAATAAGAAAACAATTCGTGATATCAAGGTGCAAGGAAAGAAAGTGTTTTGCCGAGTTGACTTCAATGTGCCGATGAGCAATGGAGAAGTTACCGATGACACTCGAATCAAGGCTGCATTGCCGACAATTTTGCATTTAGTTCAAGATGGAGCAAAAGTCATTCTTGCCAGTCATCTTGGCCGTCCAAAGGGAGAGGCTCATGATGAACTTCGTTTGGATCCGGTTGCTAAACGTCTGAGCGATCTACTCGGCCGTACAGTAACTAAAACAGATGAAGTATTCGGGGACGAAGTCAATCGTGCCATCAAAGATATGAAAGACGGCGATGTATTATTGATTGAAAACGTCCGCTTCGAAGCTGGAGAAGAAGAGAATGACGAAGCATTGGCTAAAGAGTTCGCAGCTATGGCAGATGTCTATGTCAACGACGCTTTCGGTGCAGCACACCGTGCCCATGCATCTACAGCTGGGGTAGCTAAACACTTACCGGCAGTAGCAGGCTTCCTGATGGAAAAAGAGTTGAATGTTCTGGGGCAGGCTCTTTCTGATCCGGAGCGACCGTTCACAGCTATCATTGGCGGGGCGAAGGTTAAAGATAAGATCGGTGTCATTGATAACTTGCTTGATAAAGTAGATAACTTGATCATTGGTGGCGGACTTGCCTACACCTTCTTGAAAGCAAAAGGGTACGAAGTCGGTAAATCCCTGCTTGAAGCAGATAAACTTGATCTGGCAAAACAATTCATGCAAAAAGCTGAAGATAACAATGTCAACTTTTTAATGCCGGAGGACGTTATTGTAGCTGATGATTTCTCT
The DNA here is from genome assembly GCF_900107755.1 of Thalassobacillus cyri. Lineage (GTDB taxonomy): Bacteria > Bacillota > Bacilli > Bacillales > Halobacillaceae > Thalassobacillus > Thalassobacillus cyri. The sequence goes on from NZ_FNQR01000004.1 coordinate 335,747, forward strand.
CGTGAAGCGAACACGAAAGAGGTTGCGATTGATAGCATTCCTGCTGACTGGGAAGCGCTTGACATTGGACCGAAGACACGGGAAAAGTATAGTAAGGTAGTAAAGGAATCCAAATTGGTTATCTGGAATGGACCTATGGGAGTTTTCGAGTTTGAAATCTTTGCCAATGGAACCAAAGATGTAGCGGTTGCACTTGCAGAGACAGAAGGCTACACAGTGATTGGCGGTGGAGATTCTGCAGCAGCTGTAGAAAAGTTCGGCTATGCTGAGAAGATGGATCATGTTTCTACCGGCGGTGGAGCTTCTCTGGAATTCATGGAAGGAAAAAAACTGCCTGGCGTATCTTTACTGAACGATAAGTAAAAAGGAGAGGTGAGCATATGCGTAAACAAGTGATCGCAGGAAATTGGAAAATGAACAAAGTATTGAATGAAGCAGAGCAATTTGTACAAACTGCCAAAAATGAAGTGCCAAGCGAAGAACAAGTAGAATCCGTTGTTTGTGCACCATACCCTTTTCTTCACACGCTAGTTAAAGAAACGGAAGGCACCCCTTTAAAAGTTGGCGCTCAAAATATGCATTTTGAAGAGAGCGGCGCTTTCACTGGCGAAGTAAGTCCAGTAATGCTGAAGGACTTGGGAGTCTCTTACGTCGTACTCGGCCACTCCGAGCGTCGTGAGCTTTTTGGTGAAACGGATCAAGACGTAAACAAAAAAGTTCATGCTGCATTCAAGCACGACTTGACACCGATTGTTTGTGTGGGGGAAACATTAGAACAGCGTGAGAACAATGAAACGATGAATCATGTAGAAAGCCAAGTGAAAAATGCGCTGGATGGTTTAAGTGATGAACAAGTTAAACAAGTCATTATCGCATATGAACCGATATGGGCGATTGGCACTGGCAAAACTTCATCTGCAGAAGATGCAAATGAAGTATGCAGCCACATTCGGAACGTGGTCAGAGCATTCTCTTCAGAAGAAGCAGCAGAGGCCGTCCGTATCCAGTATGGCGGAAGTGTCAAACCGGCAAACGTAGATGAACTTCTTAACCAATCCGATATCGATGGAGCACTTGTCGGTGGAGCTAGCATGGAGGCTGATTCATTCCTAAAATTGGTGGAGGCAGGTAAGCATGAGTAAGAACAAGCTGGCAGCCTTAATCATCTTAGATGGCTACGCACTGCGCGATGAAGAAAAAGGGAACGCAGTCAAAATGGCCAATACACCAAACTTCGATCGCTACTGGAATCAGTTTCCTCACAACCAGCTGACTGCTTCAGGAGAAGCGGTCGGGCTGCCTGAAGGACAGATGGGAAATTCCGAGGTTGGACACTTGAATATCGGTGCCGGACGTATCGTCTATCAAAGCCTGACACGCGTAAACTTGTCTATAAAAGAAGGCGATTTTTTCGAAAATGAGGCATTTGTCAATGCCATTGACCATGCAAAAAAGCATGATAAAGCTCTGCACATTTTCGGACTGCTGTCTTCTGGCGGTGTCCACAGTCATATTGATCATCTATTTGCCTTATTAGAACTTGCCGCGAGCCATGAGATGGAAAAAGTATATGTCCACGGTTTCCTTGACGGGCGTGATGTTGGCCAGCAATCTGCTAAAGAATATATTCAGCAGACAGAGGATAAAATGGCTGAGCTTGGTGTCGGTGAAATTGCAACCATTTCTGGACGCTATTATTCCATGGACCGTGATAAACGGTGGGATCGTGTGAAAAAATCTTATGATGCTATGGTTTATGGACAAGGTCCAACCTATAAGAATGCTCTGGAAGTCGTCGATGACTCCTATGCAAATGAAATTTATGATGAGTTTGTGATTCCTTCTGTTATAGTAGATGAAGAAGGGAATCCGAAAGCAAAAATTGAAGACGAAGATTCCGTGATTTTCTATAATTTCCGTCCGGACCGTGCTATTCAAATTTCCCGGACATTCGCTAACGAAGACTTCCGTGATTTCGATCGTGGCGAAAAAGCACCGAAGAATCTGCATTTCGTTGGACTAACACAGTTTAGTGAGACAGTTGATGGTAAAGTTGCTTATGAACCCGTTAACCTCGATAATACGGTCGGAGAAGTACTGGCTCAAAATGATTTGAAGCAGTTACGGATTGCAGAGACAGAAAAATATCCGCATGTCACTTTCTTTATGAGTGGCGGGCGTGAAGCAGAATTTCCTGGTGAAGAACGGGTTTTGATCGACTCACCAAAAGTAGCCACTTATGACCTTAAGCCTGAAATGAGTGCCTATGAAGTTACGGATGCTTTACTGAAGGAACTAGATGCAGATAAGCACAATGCGATTATTTTAAATTTCGCCAATCCGGATATGGTCGGACATTCGGGTATGCTCGAACCTACGATTAAAGCGATTGAAGCCGTTGATGAATGTCTCGGTAAAGTAGTGGATAAAATCCATGAAAAAGGTGGACATACCATTATTACAGCTGACCATGGCAACTCGGATGAAGTCACTACAACAGAAGGCAAGCCAATGACTGCTCATACCACTAACCCGGTACCAGTCATTGTCACGAAAGATGGTTTAGAACTTCGTGACGGTGGCATTCTTGCTGACTTATCACCAACACTGTTGGAACTGCTTGAGGTCGAGCAGCCAAAAGAGATGACAGGTAAATCATTAATCAAAAAATAAATTCCATGATAAAGGAGAGTTTTTCAATGCCATATATTACAGATGTTTATGCACGCGAAGTCTTGGACTCCCGCGGAAATCCCACAATTGAAGTAGAGGTTTATACAGAATCAGGTGCATTCGGTTCTGCTCTAGTACCGAGCGGAGCTTCTACTGGCGAATACGAAGCAGTAGAACTGCGTGACGGAGACAAAGACCGGTACCTTGGTAAAGGTGTCCAGCAAGCAGTTGAGAACGTCAACGAAAAAATCGGGCCAGAATTGTTAGGCCTGGATGTTACCCAGCAGGTTGTCATCGATGCGCTGATGATGGAACTTGATGGTACAGAAAACAAAGGAAAGCTAGGGGCTAACGCCATTCTTGGTGTTTCCATGGCAGCAGCTCATGCAGCGGCTGACTTTGTCGGTCTTCCATTGTATAAATACCTTGGTGGATTCGCTGCGAAGACACTTCCTACTCCAATGATGAACATTCTGAATGGCGGCGAGCACGCAGATAATAACGTCGACATCCAGGAATTCATGGTTATGCCAGTAGGTGCTCCAGACTTTCGTGAAGCATTGCGTATGGGAGCGGAAATTTTCCATTCCTTGAAGAAGGTATTGAAAGAAAAAGGCTACAATACTGGTGTAGGGGATGAAGGCGGCTTTGCTCCGAACCTACAATCCAACGAAGAAGCACTTTCCACTATTATCGAGGCTATCGAAGCAGCTGGCTACAAACCGGATGAGCAAGTGAAACTTGCCATGGACGTTGCTGCATCTGAAATTTATGAAGACGGCAAGTACAACCTGAAAGGGGAAGGCGTGGTCCGTACTTCTGAAGAAATGGTTGATTGGTATGAAGAACTGATCAACAAATATCCAATCGTATCGATTGAAGATGGTCTTGATGAAAATGATTGGGAAGGCTTCAAGATGCTGACCGATCGTATCGGTGACCGGGTCCAGCTTGTCGGTGATGACTTGTTCGTAACGAACACGAAGAAGCTCAGCCGCGGTATTGAAGAAGGAATCGGTAACTCTATCCTTGTCAAAGTAAACCAGATCGGTACGTTGACAGAAACCTTCGAAGCGATTGAAATGGCGAAGAAAGCTGGCTACACAGCAGTTATCTCTCACCGTTCCGGTGAAACAGAAGATGCGACGATCGCTGATATTGCTGTTGCGACAAACGCGGGACAAATCAAAACAGGCGCGCCATCTCGTACGGACCGCGTTGCGAAATACAACCAATTACTTCGTATCGAAGACCAGCTTCTTGGTACAGCGAATTATGCTGGCGACAAAGCTTTCTATAATTTGAATAAATAATTGGCAGGATTAGAATGTCGACTTATTGTCGGCATTCTTTTTTTATTCAAACGTGCTTAAATCTTTGTTCCTAACTGTTCTGTTTTTGACAATCTGGAGCATTTCAGTTACCTTCTCCTTATTGATAGACAGGGAGGGAAGAGCTGTATGGATGTATTTGAAGCAGTAACGAAGAGGCGTTCGATTCATGATTTTAAACAAGAACCGGTCGATTCAGGTATCTTAAAAGAAATTTTTGCTGCAGCAGCATGGGCACCGACACATCGGATGATAGAGCCATGGGAGATCGAGGTGATTCAAAAGGAGGCAGCTTCGTCCTTTGCTGACCTTATCATTGATAGTTATCTTCGCATGGGATATGCGGAAGGATACGAGGAAAAAAAGAAGTGTAAGCTGATGGAAGGCATCAAGCAACATATCTTATCCATTCCGCATCATGCGCTGATATATATGGAAAAAGATAAAGATTTAAGGTTATATGAAGAAGATTATGCTGCTGTCTGTGCGTTTATCCAGAATGTACAGCTGCTTGCCTGGAGGTATGGCGTCGGGGTGTTATGGACGTCAAACCCATATATTTATGATGCTGGGTTTGCAAGTTCCTGGGGAATTGACCCAAAAAAACACAAGATAGTTGCTGTATTGCAAATGGGTTATCCAAACAAAATTCCTGAACCGAAAAATCGGACACCAATCACAAATAAGCTTAAATTCATGAACAACCCTATAAAATAACTTATTCAATTATAGGGCCGAAAAGTCGAAGACTTGATTTCGAGATATTGGAGGAGATTAGGGTCGTTGGGGAAGGATTCGCTTTCCGCGGGGAAGACGGCAAGCCTCCTCGAGCTAAAGTGTAATGACCCCTTTATATTGGACACAACTTTATTAAGCTGCTAGTTCAAATCGCTTGCGATAGATCACATGGCTTTTCCCCTTTAATCTGAACTTGGTTCTTGTATGGTTGTAGTAGTGAATATAGGTTTCAAGCTCTTGTTTGAAATGATTAACACTGGAAAAC
>NZ_FNQR01000003.1 GCF_900107755.1 Thalassobacillus cyri
ATCAAATCCAGGTTAAGTGGCATGAGTCCCGTCAAATACCGAGAACGTGCCCAGTTAACTGCTTGAATTAAAAAGTGTCCAATATTAAGGGGTCATTTCAGCAGCCCGAGGAAGCTTGCCAGGTCCCCCGCAGGAAAGAAATGAATGCGTAATCGCCTTGGGAGACACGACACGCATAAGCAGAACAGCAAAAGGGAAGGGCTCTTTCTTCCCGTTGATGGACTGCTTATGTCGCGAGTGTCTAGACGATGAAGCTGGAAAGCGAGTCGTTTCCCGGAACAACCTATTCCTCTCATGGTAACGGACCCAACTATCTCGATACTAAGTCTTCAGCAAAAGGAAGCTTTAACTGTATGACAAATCCCTCTCATTCCTATCATCCTAAAGTCACAGAGTTTAAAACTTCTATAAAATGGTTATAGCACATTAAAACACGGAAAGGATGTGAAGGAATGAAAGCAGTAACGTTTCAAGGAAAAGAAAACATGCAAGTGAAAGACGTTGAAGCTCCATCCATCCAACAACCGGATGATATGATCGTTAAAATTACAGCAAGTGGCATATGCGGCTCTGATCTCCATTTATACAAAGGTGGAATCGAGCCGGAACAGGATTACATCGTAGGACATGAACCGATGGGTATTGTCGAAGAGGTTGGCCCTGAAGTGAAGAACTTGAAAAAAGGTGACCGAGTCGTCATCCCATTCAACATTGGATGCGGCGAATGCTTTTTCTGTAAAAACCAAATGGAAAGCCAATGCGACAACTCCAATCCACATGGAGAAATAGGCGGCTTATTCGGTTTTACAGAAATGTTTGGTAACTTCCCAGGAGGCCAGGCAGAGTACTTAAGGGTACCTTATGCAGATTTCACTTCGTTCAAGGTTCCCGAAAACAGCAATCTGAATGATGAAAGTGTCCTATTCTTATCTGACGTCATCCCGACTGCTTACTGGAGCGTCGAGCACAGTGGTGTGAAAGAAGGTGACACTGTCATTGTATTAGGAAGCGGGCCAATCGGATTGATGGCTCAGAAGTTTGCTCGCTTGAAGGGTGCTGAGCGTGTTATCGCTGTCGATCAGGTCGACCATCGCCTCGAGCATGCCAAAAAGACTAACCAGGTAGAGACGTTCGATTTTAAAGAAAATCCAGACATCGGTGCTCTATTGCATGAAGAAACAAAAGGCGGTGCCGAGGTAGTCATCGATTGCGTCGGGATGGATGGAACGGTGCCTCCGAATGAAGAATTCGGTTCCGAACACGATAACCAGTTCGGTACGATCAGTCCGATTATGACAGCTTCTCAAGCTGTCCGTAAATTCGGTACTGTCCAATTGACTGGTGTCTATGGCACGGAAGCGAACGGCTTCCCGATCGGTGACTTCTTCAGCCGAAATGTTTCCCTGAAAATGGGACAGGCTCCGGTCATCCACTTGATGCCGAAGCTATATGATATGGTAGAAAATAACGAATTCGATCCGACTGATATCATCACCCACCGCATGTCGATTGATGATGCAGCCAAAGCCTATGATATTTTTGATAAAAAAGAAGACGGAAATATCAAGGTAGTCTTAAAACCGTAAAGCTATTCTTCCAAGACAGTGGTCCTCACTAAAGGGCTGCTGTTTTTTTCTGTTCTTTTCACTTATACGCATGTAACAGCCAGGAATAACAAAAGCTAAGGAGAAGAATGGATAAAAGGAGATAGAGCGATGCTTGATTCTACCCTGTTTTTATTTATGATGATCGGTTTGCTTGGCATCGGGTCCCAGTGGGTGGCCTGGCGTTTTCAATGGCCATCGATAGTCGTCATGTCGGTAGTCGGATTGCTAGCAGGACCCATTTTTGGTTTCATGAACCCGGAAGAAAATTTTGCGGGACTTTATGAACCGATTATTTCTGTTGCTGTAGCCATCATATTATTTGAAGGAAGCCTAAAGCTTTCTTTCCGGGAAATAAAAGGGATGGAACGCTCTGTGTTAAGAATTGTCACTCTCGGCGCATTCTTAGGATGGATACTCGGTTCCTTCGCTGCCCATTATGTAGCTGGACTGTCCTGGGCTGTATCATTTGTCATTGGCGGTCTGTTGATTGTCACCGGTCCTACTGTCGTCTTGCCAATGCTGAGACAGGCTAAATTAAAGCCGCGTCCTGCTTCTATTTTGAAATGGGAAGGCATCATTGTAGACCCGCTGGGTGCCTTGCTTGCCGTATTCTCATATGAAATCATTCGTTTTCTTGTACTGGAAGAAGTGGGCATGTCTGAACTGCTGCTATTTATCTTAGTATCCGGATTCGCTATCCTGCTTGGCTGGCTATTAGGTTGGTGCATCGCCTGGATGTTCAAACATGGGCATATTCCCGAGTTTCTTAAGTCACCGATTGTATTCGTCGTAGTTATTTTTTGTTTTACCATTCCGAATGAAATCATGCACGAAACCGGACTTCTTTCTGTGACTGCCATGGGGATTACGATGGCAAACTTGCAAATTTCTTCCATTAACGACATGCGTCATTTCAAAGAAAATATATCTGTATTGCTGATTTCAACGATTTTCATCATGCTGACAGCTTCATTATCATTAGATACATTAATTTCAATGCTTGAAATCAATATTCTTTTCTATGTAGTGTTGATGCTATTTATTGTGCGCCCCCTTTCCATCTGGATATCTACCATCCAAACGGAGCTGTCCGTACGCGAAAGGATTCTAGTCGGCTGGATAGCACCACGCGGAATTGTAGCGCTTACGGTATCTGGTTATTTTGCCAGTGTACTTGTTGATGAAGGTTTTACGGATGCCTCCATTTTAGTCCCATTAACATTTGGTCTGGTTTTTGCCACCGTTGTAGCCCATGGTTTTTCTATAACATGGCTGGCTCAAAAGTTAGGAATGGCCGCGAAAGAGAAACCAGGTATCCTGATTGTCGGCAGCAACCATTTCACTGTCAAGTTCGCTTCTACACTCCGTGATCTTGACATTCCCGTTCTGATTACCGAATCCTCCTGGAACCGTGTTCAGCTTGCGAAACAAAATGATTTCAAAAAAGTATATTATGGAGAAATATTAGCGGAGAAAACGGAGTACCGGTTAGATATGACCCCTTATGACAAGTTACTGGCTGGGACAGAACTGGATTCTTATAACGCTCTGGTCTGCACGAACTTTATGGCAGAGTTCGGACGAAGCAATGTTTACCAATTGAGCTTGAAATCAAATGAAGAGGGCCACCTGAATGACATTGCACATACTAACCATGGCACCATCTTATTTGAAGAAGGTATGAGCTGGGATGCTTTAATCAAACGGATGGAGGATGGCTTCTATTTCAAAACAGAGGAATTATCAGAGTCTTATTCCCTCGAAGATTACAAAGCGATGCTCCCTGAAGAAGCTGTGATGATCTTGATACAGAAAAAAGAAGGAGAAGTACAATTTTTCACAATCGAAAACAGTCTGGAAGGGCATCCGGGAGACAGGGTGCTGAGTCTGGTTCCACGTTCTTGATTTCCTCTCCTTTCATATTATTTACAGGTAATAATTGGTTTGGTAGCCTTAAGATAGGAACAAGGGGGAAGGATGAATATGAAAAGGATACTTAATTATCTGGCCGCCGCTGTTACTGTCCTATTGGTTGTCATTGGATTGATATTAACCTATCTGATCATCGCAGACCTTCAATATAATGAAGAAGACGAGGACTTCAATGAAAACGGCCATGAAACGAGTCAGCTCGTTATAAAGGTAAAGATTTGAAAAAAGCTTGTAGAAAGCCGAATGGCTTAGCTACAAGCTTTTTATGGTTATTTTGCTGAGCTCAAGTGCTTTTGATTTTCAAGTGACATAGCTGCCAGTCTATTCCGGTTAGTAGCCAGGATATAAACAGCAATGGTGCTGATAACGGCGACAATGATCGTGCCAATATTGAAGATGCCCTTTTCAGCAGTCCAGACAATCGTGTACCCTAAGCCACCGGCAAAAGTAGCATAATAAATGAATGGGATGATGGTTTTTCGAATGACATCCCCTTCCTTTCCTACTAATCCTACAACAGCGCTTGCCGCGACAACATTGTGAACACAAATCATATTCCCTGCTGCTCCTCCAACCGCCTGAAGTGCTACGATCCAGGGAGCATCCACCCCGATTTGTGAGCCGACATTGAATTGGAACAAGGAGAACATCATGTTGCTGACTGTGTTGCTTCCCGCAATAAAGGCGCCAAGTCCTCCTACGAATGTAGAGAACAGCGGCCAAAAGTCACCAGTCAATGCAGCAACACCAGTGGCTAATTCCATCGGCATACTTTCATAGCCGGAAGCGCCGCCACCGGAGTTTAAAAACACCTGGACCATCGGGACGGTGAAAACCAGTGCTGCTGATGCTGGTATCATTGTTTTACCTGAATGGGCCCATGCCTTTTTATAAGAGCTGCCACTCATTTGATGGATGAAGAACGTGATCAGAGATACTACAACAAATATGGTGCCTGGTAAATATAACGGCTGGAAACTGGCGGTAATTTCGGTACCGAATAGATTAGGAATTTCAACATTCCAGGCTTTGATCCACTCCAGAAATGGTAACGCTTTCAATCTTGTCAAAACAAGAAACAGCCCTATCAGCAGATATGGCGTCCAGGCGCGCATCATGCTCATGCTGCCGCTTTTATGAGCGACGTCCTTTATCTCGATTCTGCCAGTCCAGGATGGATCCCAATTGGCTTTGTCTTCAAAATCCCAATACTCTTCCTTCGGAGGCATCAAGAACCCTTTCTTAGCAGCCGGGACTACAATGGCAAGACCTACCAGCCCGCCTACCATGGAAGGGAACTCTGGTCCAAGTAAATTGGCGACAGCCACATATGGAATCGTCATTGCAAAGGCTGCAAACAGAGCGAACTTCCATACTTGAAGCCCTTCACTGAATGATTTGTTTTTCCCAAAAAACCTTGTCATCAGAGCTACTACAAAAAGCGGAATCAGCGTACCTACAATGGCATGAATGATAGCCACTCTCCCCCCAACCATCGTCACAAGGGAAAGGAAGTTATCGGTGATTGTGGCATCAGCAGCCAACCCTGTCTGAACACCGACAAGAATCGGTGTTCCGACTGCGCCGAACGAAACTGGTGTACTTTGGATCACCATCCCAGCCACAACTGCTGCCATGGCAGGAAAGCCTAAACCAACCAGCAACGGAACAGCTACCGCTGCAGGCGTTCCGAATCCCGCTGAACCTTCGATGAATGAACCGAACAGCCACGCGATGATAATGACCTGGATCCGTCTATCCGGTGATATATCGACAAACCCCTGGCGAATTGTTTTGATTCCGCCGCTCTCTTGTAAAGTATTTAATAAAAGTATTGCGCCAAATATGATATAGAGCAGCGTACCTGCGACAACCAATCCATTGACAGAAGCGGCAGCAACAATTGCACCAGGAACTTTCCAGACAAATAGGGCTAACAGGACCGCGACTATGTAGGAAATAGGCATGGCTTTGCTTGCCGGCCACCTGAGTCCTACAAGAAATACCCCCACCGCAATAATCGGTAACAGCGACAAAATTGCTAAGGTTCCAGTATTCATGAATCACCCTCCATTTTTAATTAACTGTTTCGCTAAGAAACGCCATACTCCTCCCATTGTTATTTCCTTAATATTAAAAAGCCAGGACTTTCGTTGATATAATGCTGTAGACTATGACAACCACTGTTAACAATTCAACCTAGTCCTGGCATAACACAAACTATTTCCTCAGGTACTGACGGAAACCGAGGTTTTTACTGTTTTATTTTTCAATGTTCCAATTTCGTCTATCTTGCATTCGACTACATCATCCGCTTTGATCAGATAGGCTCCCAACGGGCTGCCTGTCAAAATGCAGTCTCCAGGTTTTAGTGTCATCACCTTTGATAGATAGGAAACCATCTCTACTAACGGTACAATCATTAGATTGGTTGGACTGTTTTGTTTTTCCTCACCATTGATGTCCGCTTTTACGTGAATCTGATAGGGATCCAATTCTGTTTCGATATATGGTCCAAGCGGGGTGAAGGTATCGAACGACTTCCCAACCGTCCAATGTCCGTCATCATGGAAAAATTGCGGTGCAGTGACATCGTTCCCAACCGTATAACCGAACACATAATCCAGGACGTTTTCCTTCGATACATCCTTCATTTCTTTTCCGATGATTACAGCAAGTTCTGATTCGAATTTCACTTCATCAATCAAGTCAGGTATTTGAATGTCCTCTTCCGGACCGATGACAGATGAAGATGGTTTGAAAAAGAACACTGGCAGATCCGGAATCTGCTCAGGCAGTTCCTCTTTGCTCTTGACATAGTTGGCGCCGATACCGATTACTTTTCCCGGTGTCACAGGGGCCAGCAATTCGACTTCCTCCTCCTGCACTATTTCATCTGTATACTCCCAATCGGTAAGCATATCCCCTGTGATGATATGGATTCCATTATCGGTTACTACTCCAGCTCGTATGTTTCCATTATGAGTGAATCGCGCAAATTTCATATGACTTCCTCCATTCCAAAACGATTATTTTGCTGCTACTGTGTCTTTGACTACTTTTTTCACGTCCATGCAACGGCTCGGTGTCGGGAACAGTTTCCCTTTATTGAGCAGGTCATCCGGGTTGAAAACTTCTCTGATCCGGGTTTGTGCTTCCAGTTCTTCATCGGTGAAAATGAAGCGCATTTCTTCTTTCTTTTCAATTCCGACACCATGTTCGCCTGTAATCGATCCGCCAACATCTGCGCAGGCTTTCAAACAAGCGGTCCCTGCTTCAAGAGCTTTTTCTGTTTCACCAGGAACACGGGAATCAAATAGAATCAGCGGATGAAGATTTCCATCCCCAGCATGAAAAATGTTAGCAATCCTTAGGCCGGATTCCTTACTGATTTCGGATATCCGCTTCAAAACCTCTGGGAGCTTGCTTCTTGGGATAACGCCATCCTGTACTAAATAATCCGGAGATATCGCCCCCATTGCTCCAAAGCCGGTCTTTCTGTTCGCCCACCATTTGCCTCTTTCCTCTTCGCTCTCGGCTACTTTCACTTCTCTAACATTTCTTGATTTACAAACGGCAAGGATCTCCTCAATCTGTTCATCAATTCCTGCCTTGATTCCATCTACTTCAATCAATAGCAGCGCATCGATGTCCTTTGGATGACCGACTGGATAAGCGCCTGCTTCCACGCCTTCGATGGCTGTTTTATCCATCATCTCGAGCGCGGCAGGCACGATACCAGCCGAGATAATGCCAGAAACAGCCCGGCTCCCATCCTCAACGTTATCAAAGTAGGCAAGTACGGTTTGCTTTCCTTGTGGATTTTTCAAAATACGCACGGTGATCTTAGTGACAATCCCAAGCGTCCCTTCGGATCCTGTCAATAGACCCATCAGATCATAGCCAGGACTGTCCGGGATGCCCCCATCACTGATTTCGATCACTTCCCCATTTGGAAGCACAACTTCCAGTCCTAAAATATGATTAGTCGTGACTCCGTACTTCAGGCAGTGTGCTCCCCCGGCATTTTCCGCTACATTCCCACCAATCGTACAAACATATTGACTGGAAGGATCTGGTGCATAATAATAACCTTTGCTTGAAATTGAATTCGTCAATTTCAGGTTGACGAAACCGGGCTGTACGACCGCTTGCCGGTTTTCATAGTCGACACTGAGCAGGTTCCTCATTTTCCCCAGGCTGATGATCACTTCTCCATTCAAAGGAATCGCACCGCCACTCAAGCCAGTCCCGGCTCCACGTGCCAGGAACGGGAGGTCATGGACGGAACAATATCGCACAATCGCTGCTACTTCTTCTGTGTTCTTAGGGAAAACCACTGCTTTTGGCATCGCCTTATGGACGGTGAAGCCATCACAGTCATAAGAAAGCAGGTCTTCTTTTTCATAAAGGATTTCTGTCGGGCCAACGATGGCTTCCAGTTGAGCCACATGTACGTCTTTTCGCGTCTGTTTCTTTTTTCTGGATCTGAACAATCGAACTCACCCCTTACTCGAAGTTGCTTCCTGATTTGCCCCTATGTTTTCCTGATCTTTTTGATAAGCCCAATCAAGAAGCTGGACAGTGTGGACGATTTCACTTCTCCGGCCATACTTTTGTACGCCCATCGCCATTTGCAGCATGCAGCCTGGGTTGCCCATAGAAATCATTTCTATTTCATCCGGAACATTCTCCATTTTTCTTTCTAACACAGCTCCCGCCATTTCGGGATTTGTGATATTGTAGATCCCAGCGCTCCCGCAGCATGTATCTGCGTTGGCCATTTCCGTATATTCCACTCCCGGAATATCCTGCAAAAGCTGGCGTGGTTCATGACGGACACCCTGTCCATGAGCTAAATGACAGGCATCATGATACGTAATCTTCTTATTCACCGTACTTATCGGTTTTTCATAACCCGTGTCATAAAGGTACTTGGAGATGTCCTCTACTTTTTCAGAAAATAACTCAGCTTTTGCTTTCCATTCAGGGTCATCCTTGAATAATTCGGGATATTCCTTCAAAGCACAACCGCAGCCTGCCGCATTTACGACCACTTTTTCTTCTCCCTGAAAGGCTTCAATATTTTGTTTGGCGAGCTTCCTGCCCATATCCCGATCCCCCGCATGGACATGCAGAGCGCCACAGCAGGTCTGATTCTTAGGAATTACTACATCATTATCGTTGTGGGTTAATACATTAATGGTAGATTCATTGATATCACTGAACATGACATCCATAATACATCCGGTGAGCATCGCCACTCGTGCTTTAGGATTTCCTTTGGCTGGAATGAATTTATAATCTTTATATTTCTTTTGGACAGGCTGCTTCACCTCAGGCATGATCGCTTCCATATCAGCCAAATGTGCGGGCATGATATTAAGTGCTCCTGTCTTACGAACAGCGGATTGGATACCGCTTTTTTGATAGAATTTCAAAAGGCCGCTGACCGTCTGCATCCGCTCTGGATGAGGAAAAAGCCCCTTCAGGAAAAAGCTGCTGACTGCTCCCTTCCATCCTTTGAGTGGCATCGCCTTCCTTACCTGTCCCCGTGCTTCTTCTATCAAGCCGCCTACATCGACATCGGCCGGGCAGGCTGTAGTGCAAGCGCGGCAGTCGAGACATTGGAATACCGGGTCGGCAAACTGCGCATTAACGTTGAGCTTCCCTTCCGCTACCGATTTGATCAAATGGACACGCCCACGGGGAGAATGCTGCTCCTTTCCTGTCTCCAAATATGTAGGACAAGATTCTAAACACATTCCGCAATGGACACAGTCGGCCCATTTATTTTCGTCGGGATGATCCATCAATAGATAATTGCTGGAACTGTTGTCAGCACATGGCGGGGCTGCTTCTTCCAGTTGAGCTGCTAAACTTTTAGCCATCTATATCCCTCCTACAAAACGCTGATGGTTTAACGTGTTGTTTGGGTCATTTTTCTTCTTTATGCCTTCGAACAAGAAAAAGTAAGCGGGCTTGTGTCCCCACACATCGATTTCATGCCGAAGTGTGTATGGCAAATGTTTCACTATCGCATAGCCCTTCTTGTCTTCTGCTCGATAACGGAGCCGTACAATAGCCTGCTTGACTTCACTTTCAACACCAGTGCATATAGCGTTGGTGATCCCGTGGCCTAATCCACCATGCATTTCGATCGTCAACAGATTGGCTTTCTGTAACGTTTCCGCTTCTGCAAGCCATTCGAACACATTCATATTTTTGCTGCCTATTTTAACTACAGCCCTGGTTCTATTTGATTCGTAATCTGTAAGGCTGTTCGGTGCAATTTTAGAGAAAGCGTTCCAAAACGCTGTTGCTTCGGTTTCACTTGAAACATCCATGGCCATTCCTTCCGGCTTATTGTCTTTTATCCACTGTTCCTGATAGCGGACTGAGTTTTCCACATCTTCAAACGCAGCGAGTAACGTATAGGTATCACGATTAAACAGTTTCTTAGAAAGGGCAGGATTCACCATTTCCAGAGTAGCGGGCTCTATCATAGAATCTTGTATTTTTACCACAAATGTTTTCAAATCTTGCAGCTGTTCCTTTGATACAAAAAGCTTTACTAGACTTTCACATTTTGGTAGAGGTCGCAATTTCATCGTAATTTCCGTTATGACTCCTAACGTGCCCATCGATCCGATAAATAGTTTATTCATGTCATAGCCCGCGACATTTTTAACCACTTTACCACCGGTACGGATGACCGTCCCATCTGGATAGACCACTCTTAATCCGATAACAAGATCTCTTGCCGAGCCATACTTCATCCTTTTGGGACCGCTTTCATTTGCGGCGATGACACCGCCAATGGTCGCCTGTTCCGGCCAGGCTGGGTCAATGGAAGCCATCTGATCAAACTCACGAAGAAAATCCTGTAATTCCTTGATGGTAGTCCCCGGACGAACGGTAACGGTCATGTCACCGGCAGTATGCTCAACGACTCCTTTATACTGTGACAACGAAAGGAGGATATCATAGTCATTTTTCAAACCGCCATACCCCCGCTTTGTACCTCCGGAAATAATAGCTACCTTTTTGCCGTCTTTATTTGCTTTGCGAAGAATATCCGCGATGTCTGCCTCACTCTCCGGCGCTACAACTTCAGCACCGTCGTTTCCGAATTTCTCATCTTTAAAAATAGACGAAGCTGCCGTTGAAGCTTGAGGCATATCCTGAATTTCCATCCCATCCACCTCTTTTGTTTAGGATCCGCGTCAAAGTGTATCAATAGTTTCCATCCTGATTTAAGAATGTAAGGGGAGGGAAACGACTCGCTTTCCGCGGGGAAGACGGCAAGCCTCCTCAGGCTTTCAGCCATGTGGGGTCTTGCCAGTCCTTCCATTCCCGCAGGAGTCTCGCCGCTTCCCTTCCCCTTTATTAAGATTAGTGAATAGAAACCTTCTTGATGTAAATCAATGTACTCCAAACAGTACTGTTTTAGTATATAGAATCAATTTACTGTAATGACAAAACAAGAAATTCAATTAAGTTTGGCACGTCTTGTTCAACCTCGGACAACATTGCAGGTTGTAACCGCAGTAAGTGAATGCCTTGTACATTTATAAAAGACTAACAACCAAACATTTAGTAACGCTTTCTACAAAAGGAGCCACTAACTTATCGTTAATGGCTCTTGTTCAGTTCCTTTACCTTTTCGCCAATTCTTTGGACTTGGCATCGATGCGGCGGCGATGCAGGATTGGCTCTGTATACCCGCTAGGCTGCTCGCAACCTTTGAAGACCAGGTCACATGCTGCCTGGAAGGCTACAGATTGGTCATAATCATCAGCCATCGGACGGTAATTTGCATCTCCGGCATTTTGCTCGTCAACGATTTTCGCCATCCGTTTCAATGTCTCCATTACTTGCTCTTCGGTGCAGATGCCATGATGGAGCCAGTTCGCGATGTGCTGGCTGGAAATACGAAGGGTCGCGCGGTCTTCCATCAAATCGATATTATTGATATCCGGAACCTTAGAGCAGCCTACCCCATGTTCAACCCAGCGGACGACATAGCCAAGAATCCCTTGTGCGTTATTATCCAATTCCTCCTGGACTTCCTCCTGGCTCCAATTCGGGTTTTCGGCAACCGGAATCTGCAAAATTTCATCCTCATAGCTTCCCGTTGAAGAAGCAAGCTCATTTTGTACTTCAGCAACGTCAATCTGATGATAATGAAGCGCATGCAGTGTTGCGGCAGTAGGAGAAGGCACCCAGGCCGTGTTGGCACCAGCTTTCAGCTGTCCGCCTTTTTGTTCCAGCATGGCAGCCATCAAATCAGGCATCGCCCACATTCCTTTACCGATTTGTGCCTTACCGCGGAAACCGCTGTAAAGGCCGACACTGACATTCGACTTCTCATAGGCGCTCAGCCATGTAGAGCCCTTCATATCACCTTTTCTGATCATCGGTCCTGCTTCCATAGATGTATGGATTTCATCTCCGGTCCGATCTAAGAAGCCTGTGTTGATGAATGCGATACGATCTTTTACTTTACTGATACAGTTCTTTAAGTTAAGGGTTGTGCGTCGTTCTTCATCCATGACACCGATTTTCAAAGTATTCCTTTCATATCCAAGCAAGTCTTCTGTACGTTTGAATAGTTCCTCAGCAAATGCAACTTCTTCAGAACCATGCATTTTTGGCTTTACGATATAAACAGAGCCTTTGCGAGAGTTCTGGTATTGTCCATTTCCTAATACATCATGCTTAGCAAGCAGACCGGTGATTACCGTATCAAGGATCCCTTCTGGAACCTCTTCCCCTTTTTCATCCAGCACTGCGTTATTGGTCATCAAATGGCCAACATTTCTGGCAAACATCAGGGAACGGCCGGAAAGCGTCAACTCACCGCCATCAGGAGTAATATAAGAACGATCCGGATTCAGCTTACGTGTCATTTCTTTTTTAGCTTTTTGGAAAGTAACGCTCAGATCGCCTTTCAAGAGACCAAGGTAATTTCGGTAGACAAGCACTTTATCTTCTGCATCTACAGCTGTGACAGAATCTTCAAAGTCCATGATAGTAGTTAAAGCGGATTCTACCAGGACATCTTTCACCCCAGCCTGATCTGTTCTTCCGATTGGATGGCTGTGGTCAATCTGAATCTCAAGATGGATACCATTGTTTTTCAGCAGTATTGCCTCAGGCTCCTCCTGCTCTCCAATATAACCGGCAAATTGAGATGGGTCTTCAAGACCTACGCTGCTTCCATCCGTCAATTCGGCAGATAGCTTGCTCCCGCTGACTTTGTAGGCGGTTACATTTTTATGAGACCCTTCTTTTAAAGCAGCCGTCTCATCAAGGAACCCTTTGGAATAGGCAATGACTTTATCTCCTCGGACCGGATTGTACTCCCCTTTGATTTCCGCGCCATCTTCTTCACTGATGGCATCCGTCCCATATAAGGCATCATACAGGCTGCCCCAGCGCGCATTGGCGGCATTGATAGCATAGCGGGCATTATTGACCGGTACGACCAGCTGTGGGCCAGCTTGTACAGTGATTTCATCATCGACATTTTTTGTCGTCACTTCAAAATCGTCGACCTCCGGCTCTAAATAACTCATATCGCTTAAAAAAGATTTATATTTTTCATAGTTGAAGCTCTGGTTTTCTTTATGCCAGGCATCGATTTTCTTTTGAATATCTTCACGCTTTTTCAATAACGCCCTATTTTCAGGGGCGAGATTCTGGATGATCGCATCCAATCCAGCCCAAAAGTCTTCACTTGTAACCCCGCTTTCCGGGATAGCTTCGTCATTAATGAATGAATAAAGTTCAGGAGCTACTTGAAGATTACCGATTTGTACGTAGTCTTTCACTGTAAATTCCTCCTTAAGATCAATGATTAGAATAGATAGCAGGGTAAATTGACACATCAATAGGAGTAACGATCCAAAATTCCGAATTTTCTATCCATTCGTTATCATTTATCTTATAATAAAAGCGAACATATCGAAAATACATATTTGGAATTAACATTATTCCTTTTAGTTATAGTACAATAAATACATATCAAAAACTGTTTTATTACAGAGGTCCAAAATACTAAACAGGAGTGATTGATGTGGATATCCGCCATCTGGAATACTTTTCAGAGGTAGCAAAACAGCTGAGTTTCACCAAAGCCGCTTCCACCCTGCATGTGTCACAGCCCTCCCTCAGCAAAGCGATCAAGCAGCTGGAGGATGAGCTGGGCGTACCATTATTTTACCGCGCCAAGCAATTGACCTTGACCGATGCCGGAAAGGCCGTCCTGGTCAACGCTAAAAATGTGCTGGATGCTTTCCATAATCTGAATTCAGAACTGAATGACGTCATTGATTTAAAAAAAGGAGAAGTGAAAATCGGCATTCCCCCGATTATCGGTGCTGCTTTCTTTTCCAGCATCATCACCCGTTATAAAGAGGAGTATCCGCAAGTGGAAATCCTGCTGAATGAGGTCGGGTCAAAAATGATTAAGCAGGGCGTAGAAGACGGTTCACTGGATATTGGGCTGGTCTGTAATTTACCCGCGAAAAAACAAGAGTTATTCGAAATGATTGAAGTCATCAATGATCCACTGACGTTGCTTGTACACAAACATCATCATTTAGCCAATAAAGAACAGGTTGATCTCGCAGAACTTGAAGATGAACCTTTCATTTTATACCGTCAGGATTTTACCCTCCATGACCGGATCATCGAAGAATGCTCGAAAAGAGGTTTTACTCCCAATGTCGTCTGTCACAGTTCCCAGCGTGATTTTATGATTGAAATGGTTGAGGCAAAACTCGGAGTCGCTTTGCTTCCTGGTAAAATTGCCAATGAAATTAACGGGCGAAGCCTGGTTACTGTTCCATTGATCAATTCCAATGCAAGTCTGGAGCTGGGGATGATATGGAAGAATAACAAATACCTTCCCTTTGCCGTACGTGAATTTATAGAAATGGCAAAGCAATCTTTAGCAAAGGAAGAAATGCATTCGATCGTAACTATGGATAGTTGAATCCCCTATTTAATAAACCCTTGCCAGCCAAGGGTTTATTTATTGCGATTTCATATCAAAAACATTAAAAAAATTACGGAAAATTTACAAAAACATGTTTAATTACCATTAATATCCGGAACACACCTAATGTAACTACTTTAAGGAGGTTTTAGTTTGTTGAAAAAATTTTCTGTAGTAGTAGTCATGTTTTTGGTAGCGCTTACAGGATTACATAATCCTGTCTTTGCGGACAATCACGGCGAGCCACCTGTCAAAGAGTTGGAACAGCAGTTCAAGGATTTGATTTATTTAGAGACCACAGAGGATGGCGAAGTGAAGAAGTATGATTCCATGGACAGGTTAGAAGAAGAAATGAAGGGTATCATGGTTTGGCCGCTGGCAGACCATTACTTGGATACCTATTTTGAAGAGCGAGACGGAAAGTTATATTTGAAAGAAATGGATGGTCCTGTTCAGTTGAATACCGACGAGGATTATACTCTGGAAAAGGTCAGCGATGATAAGTACAAACTGACCCAGCATGGGGAAAATCAACTTCGAGGCGAATACACATTGACCATCACCTACAGCTATGAAGCTGGTAAATGGGTATATGGTGACCGGATGAATCATGTTTCTTCTTCCGAGTCTGGCGGAGAGCTGCCCGACACAGCCACTTCCCTTCCAATCGTAATGGCTTCCGGCGGTGCTGTGATGGCAATTGGAGTACTTCTCCTTATTTTTAGAAGAAAGTCTACCGTCTAACTAAGGGTGTAGATACATGAAGAAGCTCGGTATTTTATTATTGATCACAGGACTAGTAATAATAGCCTGGAGCGGCTATTCCTGGTGGGAACAGACCCAGGCAGTCACCAACAATGCAGAAGAACTGCACCAGCAGTACGAGAATTGGGATGATACAGCCTATCAGCAACAGCTGACAGCCATCGATGACAAACAGAAGTACCATACCAAATCATATCAGCACGGAGATAGTGTCGGAAAGTTGGACATTCCCCGTATCGGCAGCCAATATGATGTCTACTGGGGTACGGGGGCTGATACACTTAAAAAAGGTGTAGGGATGTATGACAGCAAATGGACGGTCGCTCCGGACAATCCTGGCCATGTGGTTCTCTCCGGTCATCGTGATACGGTGTTCAGACAGCTGGATAAAGTAAAAGAAGGGGACCACCTTTATGTGAACTTTGAAGAAATGACGTATGATTATCAGATTCGTAAAACATGGATAACAAACGAAGAAGACCGTTCTGTCATCGTTGATAAAAACAAACCAACACTCACGTTGACTACTTGTTATCCCTTTGATTTTGTTGGTTCTGCACCAGACCGTTACATTGTTCAGGCAGAATTAGTGTCCGTAGACAAAAATGGATAAACACTAACAAGGCGCTGCTGTTGCAGCGCCTTGTTTAAAGAACACTTTTTCTCAAATTTTATAATATCTCATAAACTGTGGACAGGAAAACCGATCGCTTTGTCAGCCGCTTCCATGATGCTTTCTCCAAGAGTCGGATGAGCATGGACAACAAGAGAAACATCTTCTGCCGTAAGACCGGACTGAATAGCAACAGCAAGTTCATTAATTAACTCCGTCGCCCCTTCTCCTGCCACTTCTGCGGAAAGAATTGTCTGATCAAGTGAATCAACCAGCAACTTCACAAACCCTTTACCATTATTCATAGTTAACGACCTTCCATTATGGCTAAAAGGAAAATGGTGTACCTCCACTGTAACTCCTTCTGTTGTGAGTTTGTCTTGGGAAGGGCCAACAGTTGCAAGTGGCGGGTCGGAAAATACAACAGCAGGGATGACATGGTCAGCTATATCGACAATTTCTCCGCTGATGGCTTCTGCTGATAGCTTCCCTTGTAACGATGCCCGATGAGCCAGAGCCTGTCCAATGGTCACATCCCCAATGGCAAATATATGGGGCTGATTAGTACGACAGGCGGAGTCTATTGGAATGAATCCTTTCTCTGTCGCTTCAATTCCCGCTTTATCAATACGTAAGGCTTCTGTGTTTGGCTTTCTTCCAACAGTAACCAGCGCATAATCGGCTGAGATTTGCCTAGATTCTCCAAAGACTTCAAAGTTAACCACAACACCTTCGTTCGAACTTTCAACTTTAGAGACGTTTGCATCGTTATGAATGGCAACGTTCTCTCTTCCATTAAGCTCCTCCTGTACAAGTGTGCTCATTTCTGAAGAAAATCCTGAAAGTATCGAAGGAAGTCCCTCAAGGATAGTCACCTCTGTTCCGAAGTTTGCAAACATGGTTCCCAATTCTACTCCAATGTACCCACCTCCAATAACAGCGAGTGAGGAGGGCTTTTTATTTAATGATAAGGCTCCTTCAGAGGAAAGAATACGCTTACCAAAAGAAAATGCAGGAACGTTGACAGGCTGAGAACCTGTTGCGATGATGCATGAATCGAATGTCACTACCATATCTTCATCGCCGGAAACAGTTACTGTATGAGGATCGAGAAAAGCGGCGACTCCTTGTATGACTTTTACATTTCGATGCTGAAGCAATCCGGCAATCCCGTCGGTCAGCTGCCTGATAATATTATTTTTCCAGGCTTGCAATACTGCAAAGTCCACCTTCGCATCTGGAAAATGCACACCTGTAGCTGCAGCTTTGTCCGGTATTGCAGCGTAGTGACTGGCCTCGATCAGTGCTTTTGAGGGAATACAGCCGACATTTAAACAAGTACCTCCCAGCTTTTCTTTTTCTACTATGGTGACTTTCATTCCAAGCTGCGCTGCCCGTAATGCTGCCACGTAACCACCTGGACCAGCTCCAATAATAAGAACATCCGTATGAAGCATTTGAATTCTCCCTTTCTTACAATAACATTTGATAAGGGTGCTCAAGATAATAGACGATTTCATTTAAAAAGGAACTGGCAGGATCTCCATCAAGAGCCCGGTGATCAAACGTCAAGCTAAGTGGTAAAAAGGTTCGTTCTGCTAATTCTCCGCACTGGAATACGACCGATTTTTGATAAGTTCCTACTCCTAAAATCCCGGCTTCCGGTGGATTCAAGATCGGTGTGAAGTATTCAATTCCGGACGCACCTAAATTGGTGATGGTAAATGTGGATCCCTTCATCTCATCGCTGGAAAGCCTGTTTTCTCTTGCTTTTTTGCTGAGAGAATAAATTTTTTCTGCCAACTCCAGGATGGTTTTATTTTCGGCCTGGAATACTACCGGAACAACCAGCCCTTCATCCAAAGATGTTGCCATTCCCAGATTAATCGTTTCGTACGTATGGATTTCATCATTGGTAAAAGCACTGTTAGCTGATTTATGTTTTCCTAAGGCCATTACTGTTGCCCTGGCAATAAACGCTGTTAATGTTAGAGAAATGTCGGCATCTGTTTTTTGCAATTCCTGTTTCGCTTGTTTTTGAATTTCCTGTAACTCGGTGATATCCGCCTTTTTCATTAGGGTGAGCTGAGCGCTCTCCTGCAGGCTTTGATGCATACGATCTGAAATTACTTTCCTCATTCCTTTAGCTGGAGTTACTTTGGAATTTGTATGCTTCTTGGCAGGTTGTTCAGGTATACCAGATGCAGTTACCGGACTTTCTTTTTCTTCCTCAATGGCTGAAGTTTGGTCTAAATAATTCTGTACATCCTGCTTGGTAATCCGCCCTTGTGGGCCTGTACCGAATAATTCTTCCATTGGGACTCCATTGGATTTCGCCATTTTCTTGGCAGCTGGTGATATTTTAATTCTTTTACCTATATCTGTTGCCTGCTTTTCTTCGGTCAAAACAGCAGTTGCAGCTACCTCACTAGAGGCTGAAGTTTCTGTTGAGAATTTAGAAGGGTTGTCTCCTTCATCAGAAGAAGTGTCGAGCTTTTCACCTGCCTCCCCAATATATGCTAATGTGTTGCCCACTTTTAACGTTTCATCTTCCTTCGCCATAATCTTCAAGATTACTCCATTCGCCGGAGCCTCTAATTCGTTGGTTATTTTCTCTGAGCTGATCGTAACCAGAGGCTCCCCTTTCTTTACTGGTTCGTTTTCTTTTTTCAACCACTCAGCAATGGTGCCCTCCTGCATGCTCATTCCAAATTTCGGCATCACCACTTTCTCTGCCATGGCATTCCCACTCCTTCATTCATCAGATTAATAGCTAGTTAAATAGTTACAATCGATTCATCATCGATCAATTCAGAAACTACGGCTAATATTTTTTCAGGTGATGGTAAGTACAAATCTTCTAAAGCTGGCGAGAACGGTACCGGGCTATGAGGTGCTGTAACCATTTTGATTGGTGCATCCAGATAATCAAACCCTTTGTCCGCTACCAGTGCTGAAATATCTGTTGCTGCATTGCAGCGAGGGTTGGCTTCATCGACTATGAGCAGCCTGCTTGTTTTCTGAACGGATTTCAAAATTGTATTCTCATCTAGTGGAGATAAACTTCTAGGATCAACGACTTCTGCTTCGATTCCCTTTTGTTCAAGCTGTTCAGCAGCAGTAAGCGCTGTGTTGACTTGCTTTCCGATTGCTACTATCGTTAAGTCATCCCCTGAGCGTTTGATGTCCGCCTTTCCGATCGGGATCGTATAATGTCCTTCTGGTACTTCTCCTTTAACATTGTAAAGTGTTTTGTCTTCAAAAAAGACAACCATATCGTCATCTTCAATAGCAGATATCAGCAGTCCTTTGGCATCAGCCGGGCTGGATGGAACAACAACCTTGACACCTGGAATAGCGGTAAACATGCCATAAAGTGTCTGAGAATGCTGAGCTGCTGCACGGAATCCTGCTCCGTGCATCGTACGGATCACAAGTGGAATTTTCGCGTGGCCGCCAAACATGTACCTTAATTTAGCGCCCTGGTTCATTACTTCATCAAGACAGCTGCCGATAAAATCGTTAAACATCAATTCTGCAATCGGCCGCATTCCGGTGGCAGCTGCACTTACAGCTGCTCCAACATAGCCTGCTTCAGCTATCGGAGTATCAAGAATCCGGTCACGTCCAAACTCTTGAACCAATCCTTTGGTAACACCCATTACTCCGCCCCAGGCATCTTCATCTCCAAGATGATCAAGGTCCGCTCCACCGGCTACATCTTCCCCCAGCAAAATAACATTTTCATCGTTTCTCATCGCTTCTTTAATCGCTTCATTAATCGCATCAGCAAATGAAATTTGTCTTGCCATGGTTTATTCCTCCCCGCCTGGTTTATAGTTCACATACACATCAGTGGTCAGTTGATTTGCCTCCGGCATTGGACTTTTTTCCGCAAACTCCTTTGCATCTGCAACGGCTTGCCGCACATTTTCATCAATAGAGTGGAGCTCGTCCTCTGTGGCAAGATTATTCGATAATAGATGTTCCCGGAATCGAATAATGGCATCTAATTCATTCAGGTGCTGCTCCCTTTCCTCCTGTGTCTTATATGTCTGGGCATCGCCTTCAAAATGTCCATAGTTTCGATAAGTAACACACTCGATCAGACTAGGCCCTTCCCCGTTACGGGCACGTTCTACCGCTCGCTGTGCCGCTTCATATACAGCCATCGTATCTTTTCCGTCCACCGTTTCTCCCGGGATATTATATCCGGCTGCTCGATCAGCAATTGATTTACAACTGGAAGCATATTCAAATGGCGTTGATTCTCCATAACCATTATTTTCCGCTACAAAAATGACAGGAAGATCCCAAATAGCTGCCTGGTTGATTCCTTCATGGAAGGTTCCGTGATTGTTGGCACCATCACCAAAGAAGCAAACCGCTACACCGCCAGTTTTTCTTAATTTAGCGGATAAGCCTGCTCCAGTCGCCAGCGGGAAACCGCCACCGACAATACCATTTGCTCCAAGCATCCCTTTACTGACATCGGCAATGTGCATAGAGCCGCCCTTTCCTTTACAAAGGCCGGTGGCTTTTCCATAGATTTCTGCCATCATGCCTTTCAGGTCACATCCTTTAGCTATGCAATGCCCGTGCCCGCGGTGTGTGCTCGTAATGTAATCCTTATCATCTAAATGGGAACAAACGCCGACCGCAACCGCTTCTTCCCCTGCATATAGATGCACGAATCCTGGTATGGTTCCGGTACTGAACGTTTCATGGACCTGATCTTCAAAACGACGAATCTCTACCATCTTCTGATACATCCATTTGGCTTTTTCAGCTGTCAGTGACTCTTGCTGGACTTCCGACACTCTCATACACGTCGCCCTCCTTAATTTTTGTAACGCTCTAACGGAACTGCCTATGGAGCGTTCTACTTTTAACTATTGCAATTTTCATGCCAAAAAAGAAAACGCTTACATAATAAGCGTTTTTAAACATTTCTCTATTTATTTTTGACGGGAAAATGAGACAAAGTGGGAAACTGTCTCATTCTGTCTCAAAATGTTCCATTACCCTAATTCGTATTTCTTCAATTTTCGATAAAAAGTGCTGCGGGGAATACCAAGCTGCCGGGCAGCGGCCGAAGCTCTTCCTCCGTGCTGTCTCAACGCTTTTTCAATATACTCCTTTTCCATCTGCTCACGTGTGGATAATTCAACAGAAAAACTTTTTTCTCTTTCATGTGGAGTTATTTGCCGAATATAGGCATCAACATCTGCAGGATCTGGAGATTGTTCACCATATTCTGTATAAATTCCTTCTAATACATTAAAAAGCTCACGAATATTCCCTGGCCAATGGTAGCTTTGCAAGGCACGAATAGCTTCTGTTCTCCAGGTAAATTGCCAATTTCGTTTCTGAAAATAATAATCTACTAACTCAGGAATGTCCGACAGCCTGCTTTTAAGCGGTGGCATATGAAGAGGATAAACATAGATTCGATAATAAAGATCTTCCCTGAATTGCCCCTTCTTAACGAGCCCTCCAAGTGACTTATTGGTTGCTGTAATAAGACGAAATGAGACAGGTATTGGCTTTTTCCCGCCAATAGGCACTACCTTTTTTTCTTGCAGCGTTCGCAGCAGAGCAACCTGGGTCTTTACTGAGATGTCACCAATTTCATCTAAAAATAAAGTTCCGCCATTGGCCTGGACTATTTTTCCCTCATAACCACCCCTCTGAGCACCAGTGAATGCTCCACCTGTATAACCGAACAGTTCGCTTTCCAACAGGTTTTCAGGTATGGCGCCACAATTTACCGCAACAAACCGCCCAGTGGATTTACTGCAATCATGAAGTGATCTCGCCATTACTTCTTTTCCTGTCCCTGTATCTCCAGTAATATGAATAGTCACGTTCTTTTTAGCAGCCTTTTTCGCACGTTCTATTACTTTTTGAAAAGCACTGCTTTTCCCAGCTACTCCGTGAAAGTGGAACGAGGAGTTCCAACCTTGGACTACAGGTGATTTTTCATGATTTGTTAAAGTGATATGATGCCCGATGATTTCACTTGAATCTTTAGCGTATACAGGAGACTGTTTGTGATTTGTCGGTAATTCAGAAATCGTAGCAGGGACATTGGTAATAGCAGCCGATGCGTAAACTAGCTGGTTGTTACGATTATAAATAATGAAGGAACGGTTACTGCCTCTTTCTTCTTTCAACCCTAAATTGACTAACTCAAGCTCTTCTTCTTTCATTATATGCTGCCACTTGCTTTCAATCGCATAGGCAGCAGCAACTACTGTCGCAAGCACATGCTGATAGTGGTCGGGTATATATGGACTTGAAATATCCAGAGCACCAATCACTTCGCCATTTTCATCTTTAATCGGAGCAGCTGAACACCCCCAAGTTTGCGAAGCTACTGAAAAATGTTCCATGCCATTAATAGCGATTGGTTCTCCAATTGCCAATGCAGTTCCT
Organism: Thalassobacillus cyri; assembly: GCF_900107755.1. Lineage (GTDB taxonomy): Bacteria > Bacillota > Bacilli > Bacillales > Halobacillaceae > Thalassobacillus > Thalassobacillus cyri. Next base: position 22,361 of record NZ_FNQR01000003.1, read on the forward strand.
ATTGCATTCGTTCCGACTTGTTCTTCCGTCCATTTCACGCCCTCTGTAAAGTTTATCTGACCCGCAGTAGCTTTCACTTGTGTCTCCCCTACCATCCGAAGGACATAGCCCTCACGATCGACAAGCAGCAAAATCACATTAGAATCATGGTACATAACTGCAAGCTTTTTGATAAACGGTTCTGCCAATTGAATCAGCCGGCTATTTTCTTTTCTCCTTTTCTGTAACGCATCATAAGACAACAATTTGGTGCCTTTCCCGTTGTAAGGATCGACCCCAAGCCGTCTACAATGATTCCACGATGTTTGAATCCGCTCATTAATACGTGAATCATCCAATACACCTTCCTGGACAAATCGTCTCCAATCTCCTTTTGTGATTTGTTCCACCACGGGATCCTTCACCTCTTTGAATGGTTTTAAATTTAGTCAGAAAAAGAGCGTACTATCTCTTTTATTCGATTATAATTATTCTGGTTCCTCCCCCTATCACTCAAATTTCCGAAAATTCCTACAAATATTTTAATATATTTAAAACCAAAGAGGATGATCGCTCTGTTATATTAGCTAAAGACAAGCCAACACTCACGTTGACTACTTGTTATCCCTTTGATTTTGTCGGTTCTGCACCAGACCGTTACATTGTTCAGGCAGAATTAGTGTCCGTAGACAAAAATGGATAAACACTAACAAGGCGCTGCAATTGCAGCGCCTTTCTATTATCAGTGATAAAAAAGGAATCAGCGGGAGAAAGTTTGTTGTAATTTAAGGGAGAATCGACCTCGATGTTTATTGGCAGGCTGTAGCGGGAAAATATTATATAACCCAATTCCTACAGAAAGGATGAGTACTACTATGGGAAGAAAGGCACAGTATCAGCCAGTTGGCGGAAATGGGATTGATCCAACAGATGCACAAGAAGTCCACTATGCGAAAGAATTCAAACAGGCAGATAAAGCTGGTGGATACCGAAAACAGAAAGTCAAAGAAGCAAAAAGAGAAAATCCTGATTTAAAACAATAAGTCATAAAAAAAGCAGCTTTTCATAGCTGCTTTTTTTATGGCATCCTTTTCAATAAGGATTAAAATTACCGGGTTCCATAACATAACAGAAAATAGCCTACTTCTTTTATGTCATGTAATACTTAAATTTTTCTGGAATGATAAAGGAAAACATTCAGGTTTTCCTTTTCATCGATAGTGCCCAGCAATATATCATTCACACTGATGTTTTTGTATGTAAGTGAAAGTTTGTTTAATAGCCACCCTTCATCTTTACCCAGCTGTTCTAATTCTTTATAGTCGATCTTTTTTTCTTTGATTACCGTTTTAGGAAGTTTAAATGGCTTAACTGGTGCACCAAACGTCGATGGTGTCAGTGGTTGATACTGGGACCGTAAAAAGAAGGAAACCGTTCCTCCTGGCTCCCATAAAGCAAGTGCGACTTTCTGGACATCCTCCGTCTTTTCTTTGCGAAGTTCCGACAAAAGTACATCAACCGAGACCCGTGCTTTCTTTAAATTTTTGTACCGAATTTCACCATTTTCGATCAGTGGTATGGGTGCTGGGATAAATAACTTTCTCACCTTGGGTGATCGTACACTTAATAAAATCCCAATCAAGTAAAGGATCAATATCACACCCATCGTAATCATAGATCCCTTTAATCCTAACCCTTCATCCGATAATGGGTGGGCAATGATGTTGCCAATCAATAGTACTATCACAAAGTCAAGCAAACCGACTTGTGAGATGGAACGCTGGCCCATTAGTTTGGCTAAAATAATGAAGAAAATGAAACCGACGATTGCTCTTAACGTCCATTGAACCGCAGTAAGAGACTCTTGAGAGCTGAAGAAATCCACACATACTCCCCCTTAACATATAAATCACTATCTTATTTTTAGCCAATTCACCTTAAATTATCAAAGATTATTAGAAAAAAATTCTGCTAATATAAGTCATAACCCGTGCATACAAAACAGATTGGTTTCCCGATTTTTGTAAAAATATCTCGATATATGTAAAACGATTTTTACAGGGATTTTTGTCGCTTTGTCGAATTTCAATGATATAAGGAATTAGCATAATAACTTAACATAATAAGAAAGGGTGTAAGTATGTTGAAAAACAGTTTATTTAAATGGATGCCCTATAAAGACCAGGATACAAGCGAAAGAAAACTAGTGGAAGTAATGAAGCGTTTGAGAATCAACGACTACCATTTCAATTGGGATCGCAACAGTTGCTATATAGAGTTTGAATATAAAGAACAGTCTTACCGATTGGAACACTCTGTCGAAAAAGCAAAACGGAAAGGCATTCTGTTAAAAAACGGCGTAGAATGTTTGGCGGCACTTACCCAGACACTCGAAGACCTTTGTATGATTATTGATCGCGGCACTTACCCATTTGAAACATGGATAGCGGGGATGCAGCAGCCCTCATCAGAAGAAAAAAAACCTGAAGTTACAGAGGAAAATCAAGTATCTTCCGAGGAAACTACTCCTGCAGAGATTAAAAAAAATAAAGAGTTCATTCCTTTTAGAAAGGATGCTACTGTAAGAGACTTTGAGCGGAAGCAGGTTATCAACGGGGGACAGCGTAAATAATTTCACGAATGTGGAAAAGCTGTGTAAATTTGATATCAATTCAATTACATTGCTGATAACTGGCGGCTGATTCTAGTAAGATGTATTTAAAGAGTGGCAGTAAGCAAGACCAGCGCCTCCCCCTGGCGCTCGGTACGCTTGCTGCCTTTTTATAGGAAAATATAAAAAATCCACTTACTGGTGTAAGTGGATTTACTCTTTATATGGAGCATAGCGGGCTCGAACCGCTGACCTCTACACTGCCAGTGTAGCGCTCTCCCAGCTGAGCTAATGCCCCGTAATTCAATTTATTAACTCGACAATCAGTATTATATAACGAGTTCTTCATAAATATCAAGAGGAAAATACAAACCCTGCCAAATTTTCAGCAGGGTTTGTATGGTTGCATTATATTTTTACTGGTGATAGGCATTGTAATAACGGGTCATCGCAACCGCAAAATCTCCGCGCGTCACTTCTTCGTTCGGGGTAAAGTACGCTTTGACAGTCGGTTCTAAGTCATACTTGCCCTGTGTGACTTCATAGCTTGCATTGATAATGTTCAAGTCCAGTGCATATTGGACATACCCTTTCATTGAATCAGAAATTTCATTTGCATCTACCACTTCTATTCTTTCACCTTTATATTCAACCGTCACGTTATCGGAAAAAGATTGTGCTTCGTCTTGTAGACCTAGACTTTGCACTAAAGAATAGGCTAATTCTTCTCTCGTTACACGATCGTCAGGCGCAAATCCATCCGCTTTCGACAGCATCACACCATCATACTGATGCTTGAAATCCATGAAAGCTGCCCCATCTGCGGTTACTGCTTCGACAAACGGCCTATCACTCTCATCAACATCCACAAAACTTGCTCCCTCAAAAGGCAATGATTGGCGAATTTCTGCACCCATCACGAGATATTCTGCCAGCTCACTGCGTACCAGCTCCTGATCCGGCTTGAATTCTCCATCAGCATAACCATCAAACAACCGTTCATTGATGCCCATTTGGATTGCTCCAGCTGCCGGGTGGGCAGCAATATCTTCAAGTCCTGTGTATCCATCTACTTTAGTATAAGCTAATGTTCCTTCCACTTCTTCCGGCAAACCTAAACCATCGGTCGGATTCAAATCATCACCCTTCAAGCCTCTCACTTCCGCTTTCCAGGTTCCAGCTTGTGGAGAATTGACAGTAACCGTCCGGTCCGTATAAAGCGTGAACAAAAGACTAATACCGGAACTGTACTCGGTTCCATCAGGAGCGATTAATACGAGATTGATAGGATTTCCGGTTTCTTCAAGCAGCCCTTTGCCATTCACTTTGGCCGTCAATCCGCTCAATCCCTCTTCCACTTCGAATTCGTAGTGGTTATCGGACACATAGGTCAATGGATTGTAATCAACAGTAAATGCTTCTCTTTCCGTCATACTTTCCACTTCACTATGGAAAGTCCTTTTTGCGTTGACTGTTTTTCCAAAGTCCTTATTGAAGAGAATACTGTCAACGGCTGCGTAAGCATTAAGATAGCCCGCACCGACTTCCCATGGTTCATATCCCGGCATATTCGTAGCTGTCTGCTCGATGATCTCCTTCACCTCATCCGGTGAAAGCGTCGGGTCAGCTTCTAACATAAGCGCTACAACGCCTGCGACATGGGGAGTTGCCATTGATGTGCCGCTCATCATCGTATAATAAGGGACATGAGCTGGATCGATTTCTTCCAAATCAGAATCAATCGCTAATGAACTGACAGGTGCAATGACACGAGTCGAAATGATGTCTACCCCAGGGGCGGTGATCGTCGGTTGATCCTTCCACGTCCAGGTTTTGCCGTCTAACTCGAACGTGCCCCCGACACTTTTTGTTCCACGAGAGGAAAAGTCAGCAAGCTTGCCGTCTTTTTCACCAGCACCAACGGAAATGACCCATGGTGCTTTAGCGTAAGGATTATGTGTATTCTCCCCCGGACCCTCATTACCGGCTGCAAATAAAACAGTAATGCCACGGTCATATGTTTTCTTGCTGGCAATATTCACTGGATTTTCTGGATCAAAGTCCCCGGAAGAGCCCCATGAGTTCGTAATTACACGGATATTGTATTCATTTTGATGCGTGATCGCATAATCAAATCCGCCGATCGTATCCAGTACGAAAAGTGCTGCACCAGAACCATAGCCGATCAGATCAGCTCCAGGCGCTGCTCCTTCATATAAACCGCCTGACATAGCCCCGGTACCACCAACTGTTCCAGCGACGTGAGTACCATGACCAGAGTTAGTATCCGTATTTGGCACATTTTCTGTATAGCTTACTGGAAGAAGTCCAGGTGCCAGACTGTTCAAGTTGGTAGAACCTGCAACATTCTGCACAAGGTTCCGGCCAAGCTCATGGTCTTTATGTGTACCATCGACTCCGCTATCATTGACAACTACCCCTATGCCTTCTCCGGAAATAGGCATGCCGCCATTTTCAGCTGTCATGTCTGCATCCGTACGGGCCTTATCGACGCCAGTAATTTCAGTAGCATCGGCATTGTAGTATTCTAGTTCCTTGTTCAAATAAATCGAACGGACTTCGCTTCTATCTGCCAGCTGATCGATCTGATTCTTAGTTGCCAACAATCCAACGATCGGCAATGACTGCATAGCAACGCCTGTTTCGATTCCAAGTTCCTCCAGCAATCCAAGCTGATTATTGGTTACACCTCCATCGCCATGAAAAGTGACGATGACTTGATAAGGGCCTGATTCCGTTTCCAAAATTTCAGTCAGATCGGGGTCGATGGTCACGCTGTTTTCGACTGCATTGACCATTGTGCCTCCAGCAAACAAAGTAAGTACAAGTACTGCTATACATAATAAGCTGATCAGTCGTTTCATCAAATTGCTCCCTTCCATTTACTTGAAATAAGTCTGGTAATAGCGTGTGATTGCCACTGCATAATCGCCTCTTGTAACTGTTTCATCGGGTTTGAAGCTTGCTTCGATCGTCGGCTGTAAATCATAGTTCCCTTGACTGACGGAAAAATAAGCATTCAATATGTTCAAATCAAGCGCCAGCTGGACATAGCCTTTCAATTCCGCAGGAACATCTGCTTCATCGGTTACAGCAACACGTTCTCCTTTATGTCTCACAGTCAATTGTTCACCATTCAATTGCTCAGCTTCTTCTTGCAGACCGAGGCTCTGGACTAGAGAAAAAGCGAGTTCTGCCCGTGTGACTGCCTGCTTTTCTGAAAATTCCTCATCAGCGGTGGGAAGCATCACTCCGTTATGGATTTGCTGTTTGTCTAATAAGGCTGCACCTTTTGCGGTCACCGCCTCGGCAAACGCTCTGTTTTCATCTTTTACATCCCGGAAACTAGAGGTACCTTCCGATGGCAATGACTGGACAACGCCAGCTCCCATTACTAAAAACTTAGCTAGCTCGATTCGTTCCAGCGGTCGATCGGGTTTATATGTTTGATCGTTGAAACTATCAATCAATCGCTCGCTGACAGCCATTTTGATTGCAGCTTCTGTGGGATGTCCGCTGATATCTTTCAATCCTGAATAACCTGTAGCTGATTTCAATGCCAGCTCTCCTTCTATCGTTTCCGGCAAAGCAAGCGTTCCTTCCAGTCCCTCCAGCTTAACCTTCCAGGTACCCGGTACTGGATCAGCCACCTGCACTGTACGATCCGTGTAAAGGGGGAACAGGACAGAAATTCCTGAACTGTATGTTGTCCCATCGGGTGCTTCCAAAAGTAGATTCACTGTATTCCCTGTTTCTTCTAATAGTCCCTTGGCATTGATACGTGCGGTTACTTCATCTATTCCTTCCTCAACTTCAAAGGCATAATCATTTCCAGACAAGTTTAGTGGGTCATACTCGATAGCAAAGGAATCATAGTCCACCTCGGTTTCGACCTCTGCGTGGAAGGTACGATTCATGTTCACGGTACTGCCATAACTTTTATCCGAAAATGCCGCATCTACAGCCGCATATGCATTGACATAGCCTGCTCCTGTTTCCCAAAGTTCATATCCTGGCATATTAGTCGCTGTGTCCTGGATTAGCTGTTTTACTTCTAATGGCGATAACGTCGGGTCAGCCTCCAGCAGTAAAGCAACGACTCCAGCGATGTGAGGTGCTGCCATTGAAGTCCCGCTCATGGTTGTGTAATATGGCAGGTGGCCAGGATCGATATTCTCTGCATCATCGGCCGCCCCCAAAGATGATAATGGAGACACGACTCTAGTAGAGATAATGCCCACACCAGGGGCTGTAATCGTCGGCCGGTCTTCCCATGTCCATGCCTCTCCGTCAACGACGACTTTTCCACCTTTTCCATCAACACCCCGGGAAGAAAAGTCTGCTAGTTTTCCATCCTTTGTTCCAGCTGCAACCGTGATGACCCATGGAGCTTTTTTATAGTTACCAGAAATTGTCGCTTGTCCTGGACCGGAGTTTCCAGCTGAAAATACAGTAACGATTCCACGATCGTATAATTTTTTCGTAGCAATGTTGATCGGATCGTGCGGATCAAATGCTGTTCCAACATCGCTCGTGCTCCCCCATGAATTAGTGATGACTCGAATATCGTATTCGTGCTGATGGGTGAGCGCATAATCAAAGCCGCCAATCGTATCTAAAATTGTGACGGCAGCACCCGAACCATACCCGATCAAGTCTGCCCCCGGCGCTACTCCTTCATATTTCCCCCCTGACATCGCACCTGTTCCGCCAACGATTCCAGCTACATGGGTGCCGTGGCCGGAATCCGTATCGGTATTCGGAACATTCTCAAGGTAAGTAATCGGAAGAAATTCACTGACAGCATGTAGATTCAAAGAAGCATCCACATTTTGCACTAAGTGTGATGGATATTCATGATCTTTATGCGTTCCGTCTACGCCGCTGTCATTGACAACCACGCCCACTCCGCTACCTGAGACTGGCAGACCGTCATTTTTCTTTCGGAATTCTTCCGAGGTCCGTACTCGATCTACACCGGTAAGGTCTGTAGATCCCTCATTTTCGTACTCCACATCATGGTTGAAGTAAATAGAACGGATTTCACTCTTTTCCTTCAATTGGTCCATTTGCTCTTTCGTAATTAAAACTCCTGCCATTGGAAGGCTTTCAAACGTAATGCCTTTCGTGATTCCGGCCTCTCTCAATACTTGCAAGTGTGAAGATGATAGAGCTTCCTGTCCCTCAAATGTGACAATTGCTTCGACTGGTCCTTCCACACTCGCCAGTTTGTTTACCAATGCAGTATCTATGACTGTTCCTGAGGTATTGGCTGATCCGCCAGAAGCGTATGGAAAGAACCCTAATAACAGACCAGCAATCAATATCATAGTAGTAATAAGTGATTTCACTTTCATATTAACCCTCCCACTTGTTCAGAATAATTGAAATATTAATGTAATTATCTCACTTCACAGGTAAAGTAACTATTCACTAATAGATGTAAAAAATGCTCTTCCTAAGTACTAAAATCAATTACTACTTTGGTACTAACCATTGATTATTTAACATTTAGAACAAAAAAAACAGCCCTTCCGAAGAAGAGCTTAAGAACCAGGCGGTAATGGTACCAGCTGGTTCTGTACCGCATATATCACTACTTGGGATCGGCTTTTGACATTAAGCTTTTTAAATATTTTACTTACATGAATTTTGACAGTCTTATCGCTAATGTATAGACGTTTGCCGATTTCCTTGTTGCTTAGTCCTTCTACCAGACACAAAAGGACTTCTTTTTCTCGCTCCGTGAGTTGGTTGTCGCTGCCGCTCTCCGCTTTTTGTTGATGAATAGCAAACAGTTTTTTTGTCATAGACGGATGGACCACCGACTCTCCTTTAAAGACATCATGAATCGCTTCGATGACTTGTTCTGATGGTGAATCTTTCAATAAATAACCGTCAGCGCCTTCTTTGATCGCTGACATGAAATATTCATCATGGTTATACATTGTCAGAACGAGCACCTTAACATGTGGGTGGTCTTTTTTTATCATCCTTGTCACTTCAATTCCATTAATATCGGGAATATTGATATCCATCAGTATTATATCCGGGTCTGCTCCCTCTACGATTTCCAATGCTTGTTTTCCATTTACCGCTTCCCCTACTACCAAAATATCCTCAGCCATTCCTAATATGTTTTTTAAACCATCCCTTAAGACAGCATGATCATCTACTAGCATAACTTTTATCAATCGTTTCCTCCCCTTCCACTCCTAATTTTGGAACTAACAACGTAATCTCTGTCCCTTCTCCTTCTTTACTGTCAATTTGTATGGAGGCGTTGATTTTTTCTGCCGCTTCATTCATATTCAAAATTCCGAAATGAGGGCGGTTCCTTGCCTTGATCATCGCTTGATAGAGAGAAAAGCCGACACCATCATCTTTCACCTTCACTAGAACATGCTCCGATTGGTAGCTGAGCAGAACATCAACCCTGCTGCTTTGTCCGTGTTTGATACTATTTTGCAAGCTTTCCTGAAAGATCTCGAACATGACCTTCTCAACAAAAGGACTCAGCTCTTGTTCTTCTCCTCTGATTTCAAGTTTTATCTCTAAGTCTTGATCATGATCAACAGCATCTATCTTTTGCATAATCGCTGACGACAGACCAATTCGAGCGGTAGGATATGGACGCAGGGCATAAATCGAGTCCCGCAGTTCCTTTAAGGAATGCCTCATTTTATGAATGCTTTCATCCAATAACACCCGGGTTTCATCTTTTTTTGTATCAAATTTCTTCTCAGCTGTTTCTAATTTCATCAATGCGCCGGCAAGGGTTTGAGCCACACCATCATGAATATCACGAGCAATCCGGTTTCGCTCCTCAAAGATCAATAAACGTTCCTGCTCATGAAAAAGATTTCTTGTTTTTATAACCACCGCCAATTGGTTTGCGATCGTGGACAGCGAAGCAACATCATCTTTCGTGAAGCTTTTCGTCCTGCTTCTCGCCACTACTAACATCCCTACCATTTCATCTTCCAGCAGCAAAGGGGTATACAACAGCGCATGAAGATCCGAGGCAAAGCATTTTCCAGCTATACCTGCCTCTTTTGTTGTGTTTTGATAGAGGACTGATTCTTTTATACAAAGGAACTTTTCCTTCGTATTCATAGGGAGACTGACATCCTTCTGTACTCTTCCATCCTCAAAACTCCTTTTCCATTCTCCATTCTCTCTGATCCATAAAATCGCAGCATCGGAATCGATGAACTCCTTTAAGTTATCCGCCAAATTTTCCATCCACCGATCGGAAGGAAGCATATGATTCAACTTCGTTGATATGGAAAACAAGGAATGAAGGCGATTCTTCTCCTTCTTTAATCGGGCGATCATCGAGCTGAGCAGTGCCAGGCCGACTAAAGGCGAGAAAAAGAAAAAGTATGAAAATATGTCTATCTCTCCCCGGTTCTGTGTCCCTACCAGGTAAAAAATAATGCCATAAGATAAGGAAATACCGGCACCTACAATTTCAGTAGCCATTTTTTGCTTCCAGGCATTGAACGTATAGACTTGAGGGCGAAGCAACAGGACGATATCGACAAATAGATTGTTGAACAAATAATATAAGAATACGATTGCAACAAAGTGTATAACGCCATTGGTAAAACCGGATTGGAATGCCGGCAAGAAAAATTCTGCCAGTTGGACGGCCAGGAAAAAGCTTAAAATCAATTGGGAAGGATTGAAAAAAACGATACGCAGCGGGTAGCGGCGAATCAGATAGATGACAAAGACAATACTAGCGAACAATGTAACTGTGTAGGCCAGGCCAAACGCTAAATACATCACATAGATGATAGGAAAGTGCAGCGATGAATTTCCCCTCCAGACAGGGATGGGGTAAAATTCAGCCAGCCACAAAAATGTTCCGAGTAATAACAGAATGTGGGCATCCTCAATTAACTGGAGGTTCAAAAGGCTTTGGAAAATCAGTACCCATCCCAACACTGAAACAAAGATCATATATATTTTTGCATGTCGTTCTTTTTGGTTTGGGGTAAGTTTCTGCATTCCATCACCTTTTTTATAATATTCTGGTAATTAAAATATTAGCTGAATCCTATACGTTTAGCAATTATTAAAAGCGTGTTACACCTGTTTAAGTATTTTCAAAGGAGGGAAACGCTGTTCCTAAGGAGGGGTAAAAATGCAACCGAACTATCAAATTTTTGGTGACGATGAACAGATGGGTGAATCCATCGACAGGATTAAAAGTCATGGTGTAGACGAAGATAATATTTATATTATTTCTCACGACAATGACCATGTCAGACGAGCTAAAAGGCAAACAGATGCTAATAAAATAGGCGTCAGCGAGACTGGCCTCGGTACTGCAACCAAAAATGTCTTCCGGGGAAAAGATGATAAGTTGATTTCCAAATTGAAAGAGATTGGTTTTGACCAGTCCAAGGCCAAGGAACTCCATAAAGAATTAGAAAAAGGAAAAACTGCATTAGTAGTGACTAATGAAGAGGATGTTAAATTCTAAGGCCTGAAATCCAGGCCTTTTTTGTATGTAAAAACAAAAACGGACTGGTCGAATGAACAATCACTGACCAATCCGCTTGTTACCTGCTCTGTTGAGCGATAACTTCCTATTATTATTACAAATAATCCTGAAGGTGACTATTATCTAAAGGATGTAATCGGTTAGTACTTTAGTTATATCAAACGGAACTCATTTAACTGGCACTTTAATATATTGCCGCAAGACATTCTCCATCAACTGCTTCCCTTCCAGCGTCCCGATCGATTCGGGATGAAACTGGACCCCTTCAATCGGATAGTTTTTGTGCCGGATCCCCATAATTTCACCTTCTACGGTTACGGCGGACAAATCAAAGGTCTTCGGCAGACTCTCCATATCCACAATTAAGGAATGATAACGCATCGCTTCCATCGGGGATGGTAATCCTTCGTATATTCCTTTTTCATCGTGATGAATGAAGGAAGACTTGCCGTGCATCAACTTTTCTGTCTTTACCACTTCTGCCCCGAACGCCTGGGCGATTGCCTGGTGGCCGAGGCATACACCGAAAATTGGAAACTTTCCTTTGAACTTATCAATGACTTCCAAGGTCAATGGTGCATCACCTGGTGAACATGGCCCTGGTGACAGGAAAATCAAGTCAGGCTGCAGCTGCTCTATTTCCTCTATGCTTACCTTGTCATTACGTCGAACGATTATTGTTTCTCCCAATTCCCCTAAATACTGTACGATATTATAGGTAAATGAATCATAATGATCAATCATGTAAATCACTTTGCTCAGCTCCTCTCTGCTCTTCCTCCTCCGCTACTCGACTAATTCACGTACATTATTATAAAAACGATCCAGGGCTGCCTCTCGTTTATGCTCATCTTTCAAGTTTTCTACCTCTGCCTCTACCAGGCGGATAATCTTGCTCCCGATAATCACCCCGTCGGCATGCTCGCGAATCATTCGAACATCATCATTGGTTGAGATACCAAATCCTACTGCTACAGGTACTGGACTGTGCTTTTTCACTTTCTCAATGAAGTGTGTAACTTCAGAAGATAACTGATTTTCACCGCCGGTTACCCCAAGGGTGGATACACAATAGAGAAATCCGCGGGCTTCTGAAGCAATTTTCTGTATCCGTGCCTCCGAGTTAGGTGCGACCAGGGATATATATTCTATCTCGTGTTTCAGTGCCAGTTCCCTGACACTCTCGCTTTCTTCATAGGGAAGGTCTGGAATAAGTACTCCTTCTGCCCCATGCTCCTCAAGCAGTTCAAAAAACGTTTCCTCACCGATGCGGAGGACAGGATTATAATAAGTGAAGACGACAACAGGGATGGTCAGACCTTTTTCACGCATCGTCGGTATCAGTTCAATCGCCTGTTTCAAAGACATTCCATTATCCAGTGCGCGTTTCGCAGCCCGCTGGATCGTTGGTCCATCAGCCAATGGGTCAGAGTATGGAATACCAAGCTCCAGGATATCAGCCCCTGCCTCCTGAAGCTTCAAGGCTAGCTCAATTGTTACCTCCGGAGAAGGATCACCTGCTTCAATGAATGGAATGAACAGGTCTTCTGTCTTACTGAGCTTCCCTTGGAATAAAGTTTGTGTCAGCATGTTACTCCTCCCCCTTGAAATGATTCATAATGGTAGCCAGGTCTTTATCACCGCGCCCGGAAAGATTGATAAGGATTGTCTTATCCCGCGGTAAATCCTTCGCTTCTTTGAACGCCTGAGCTAAAGCATGAGCGCTCTCGACAGCGGGGATGATGCCTTCCGTCTCTGTCAGCAGCTTCAATGCGTCCATCGCTTCCTCGTCGGTCACCGCTTCATAACGTACTTGTTTGGAATCAAACAAATAAGCATGCTCCGGTCCGATGCCAGGGTAATCAAGACCCGCTGAAATCGAATAAGGCTCTGTTATCTGACCATGTTCATCCTGCAATAAGAAGGTCAACGAACCGTGAATCACTCCCCGGTCGCCTTTGGTCAATGTCGCCGCATGCTCCTCCGTATCGACACCTTTCCCAGCGGCTTCCACACCGATCAGTTCGACATCGTCTTCTAAAAATGGATGGAACATCCCGATCGCGTTACTGCCGCCCCCGACACAAGCATAAATGTAATCTGGCAAAGTCGGCTCTCCTTCAAGAAACTGACGCTTCGATTCATCACCGATAATGCGCTGGAAATCACGAACCATGCGAGGATATGGATGTGGACCGACCACGGAACCAATCAAGTAAAAATGATCTTCACAGTTCGCTACCCAGTAACGGATCGCTTCATTGGTCGCATCTTTCAAGGTTCCTCGGCCACTGGACACAGGAATCACTTCTGCCCCGAGCATTTTCATCCGGAAAACATTCGGTTCCTGGCGGCGGATATCTTCTTCCCCCATGAACACTTTGCATTCGAGACCGAACTTGGCCGCTACCGTAGCCGAAGCGACACCGTGCTGGCCTGCTCCGGTTTCTGCAATGATTTTACTTTTTCCCATCCGTTTTGCAAGCAACGCCTGCCCAATGGCATTATTTAATTTATGGGCGCCGGTATGAAGTAAATCTTCCCGCTTTAAATAAATCTTAGCCCCGCCTAACAAGTCTGTGATCTTATCCGCATGAGTAAGCGCTGTTGGTCTCCCCGCATACTTTTCTAACACATGATGATACTCCGCGATAAAATCTTTATCTGCCATAGCTTCATCAAGCGCTTCTTCCAGTTCCTGCAATGGAGCCATCAATGTTTCGGGCACATATTTACCGCCAAAATCACCGTACCGCCCTTTTTGATCCGGATATACTTGCACCATAGTTTGCCACCTCTCTCATCAGCGCTTGAATTTTATTTCGATCTTTTTTATTTTCCGTTTCGGTGCCGCTGGAGAGATCAATTCCTCCAGGGTAATAGCTTAATACCTCTCCTGCGTTTTCAGCAGTGATGCCGCCCGCAATCAGACATGGCACTCCCTGACGCTCTGCTTCTTTCCTATAAGCAGGGACCGCTTCCCAATCGAATTGCACGCCGGTCCCGCCATAAACCCCTTTCACTTTGGAATCTACTACAAAGCCATCGACGGCTCCTTTAAATAGATGCATATAATCGACCCCGAAGTCGGCGTGATGGATCACTTTCCATACTGGTAAAGAAAAATGTTCTTTAATCTGAAGCACTTCCGAAACCGTTTCATTGCCGTGTAATTGGATGATATCGAGTGGAACATAGTGCAGTACGATTTCAAGTTCCTCTATGGTTGGCTCCACAAAGACACCGACCAGCGTTTGGTCTGGATTCACTTCATTAATCCAGCGCCCGGCTCTTTCAGGCCTAACATAACGTTTCGTCCCTGGAACGAAAATGAACCCGAGATGAGTCGCCTGAGAATCTGCACTATAAGCTAAATCCTGCTTTGACCGGTTTCCACATAACTTGACTAAAGGCTCTCTCATGAGCGGACACCTCCCATCAAACGAGTCACCGCATGATTGAGGTCATTCTGCCGCATCAACGCTTCACCGACAAGAATTCCTTCTGCCCCTGCAGCTGAAACCTGTTCGATATTTTCATAGCTGAAAATGCCGCTCTCAGAGACTATTAGACTTTCCTTTGGTACCATTGGGGCGATCTTTTTCGTTTGTTCCAGTGTAGTTTCAAAGGTTTTGAGATTCCGGTTATTGATACCGATGATTTTCGGGGTAAACTCCTTCAAAATTCCTTCCAGCGTTTCTTCCGAATGAACTTCGACGAGCGCTTCCAAACCAAGACCCTCCGCATGCTGGTAAAATTCGTGCAACTGTTTCGGCTCTAACGCTTCACCGATCAACAGAATCGCATCTGCTCCGATCCTGGCACTTTCTTCGATTTGAATGGAATCCATAATGAAGTCTTTTCGTAATACCGGCAGATTCACTACCTTTTTTATATCGCTTAAAAAGTCCCGGTGACCCTGGAAAAAATGCTGGTCTGTCAGTACAGAAATTGCCTGGGCACCTGCTTTTTCATATTCCCGGGCAATGACGACAGGGTTGAAATCATCACGGATGACCCCTTTGGAGGGAGATGCTTTCTTCACTTCCGCAATCAAACCTGCAAGGTAAGGTGAATGCTTTAAGGCATCATGTAAGGAATAATGAGTAGTGCTTTGCTCTTCTGGCAGGAAAATCTTCTCTATCTCTTGTTGTTTGATGGCGAGAATCGTTTCAAGCATATTTCTGCTCCTTTGTATGTGTGATTGCTTCAAAGTATTCCCTTACTATACCTTCCTCAAGCGCTTTTTTCACTTGCTTCACCCCTGTCTGGATGCTCTCGGCTTCACCTGCGATATATAATCCTGCCGCCGCGTTCATCAATACGATGTCACGCGCGCTGTCATTCGCTTTGTTATAGACGATATCCTGGATGATCGCTGCACTTTCTGCCGGATGGGTGATTTGTATATCTTCTAATTTTCCACGTTTCAGGCCGACCTCTTCCGGGCTCAGTGAAAATCTGGTAACCTCCCCATCTCTCAATTCCACGATATCTGTTTCTCCCGTAATGGTTATTTCATCAAGACCGTCACGGCCAGTCACAAGCAAAACATGTTTGGAACCAAGCGCCTTCAGGGTGCCTGCTAACTTTTCGCCATAGTTCGTATCATAGATTCCGATCAACTGGCGTTTCGTCTGGGCGGGATTGGAAATCGGTCCGAGCAGGTTGAAGACAGTCCGGAATCCAAGCTCCTGCCTTGCTGGTACCGCATGCTTCATCGCCTGGTGATAATTCGGTGCAAATAGGAAGGTCATCCGTTTTTCTTCCAGGGCACGCTTCCCTTCTTCAGGTGTAACTTCTAAGGGCATCCCCAACATTTCAAGCACATCGGCGCTTCCACTTTTGGACGATACTTTTCGGTTCCCATGCTTCGCCACTTTCACACCCATGGCGGCCAGCACAATTGCAACTGCGGTAGAAATGTTAAAGGTTGAACTTCCATCTCCTCCGGTTCCGCAAGTATCAATAACCGCATCGTCTTCAATATCCATTTTCAACATATTATTTCGCATCGCTCTGGCAAAACCGGTCATTTCTTCGACCGTTTCACCGCGGTAGCGCAACACGCTCAATACGCTCATCAATTGTCCGGTAGAGACTTTCCCCTGCATGATTTGATTCATCAATTCAAAGGCGTCCTGTTCCCCTAGCCTTTCTCCTTCAACGACGCGTTTCAATAATTCTTTCATCTCTGCTCCACTCCTTCTCTGCTCTTCTCAAAAACCTTCTCAGCTAACTCGATTGTCTTTTTCAATGCGCTTGCTTTATTCAATGTCTCTTCATATTCGCTTTGCGGGTCAGAATCGGCAACAACTCCCGCACCTGCCTGAATATATGCTTTTCCTTGATACAGGATCATTGTCCGGATGGTGATGCAGGAATCAATATTACCGTCAAATCCAAGATAAAGGATACCTCCTCCATATAAGTGTCTGGGAGTTGGTTCTAATTCCCGTAAAATCTGCATTGCCCTCACTTTCGGTGCTCCGGATAATGTTCCAGCCGGGAACGCAGAATACAATGCTTCAATCGGGTGGACATCCTTCCGTAATTCTCCGGTCACTTTACTGATGATATGCATTACCTTAGAAAAGCGTCCGATGGTCATGAACTCCGGCACCTCAACGGACCCGTATTCGGCTACGCGGCCGATATCATTGCGGGCAAGGTCGACAAGCATTCGGTGCTCGGCCCGTTCTTTTTCATCAGCCAGCAGTTCCTTAGCTAATGAATTGTCGTCTTCTTCCGTTGCGCCTCGTTTTCTCGTTCCCGCAATCGGATGAATCTCTAATCTCTCGTTTCGGACTTCTAATAGACGTTCCGGAGAACTCCCGATTACTTCAAGTTCACCAAATTTCAAATAAAACATATAAGGCGACGGGTTCACTTTCCTCAATACCCGATACAGCTGAAAACCGCCAAGCTTCGTTTCTGCCTCGAATCGCTGGGATAGTACCGCTTGAAAAATATCGCCGGCGTGGATGTACCGCTTCACTTTTTCTACATCCTGCAGGAATGATTCATGGGTATAATTGCTTTTCAAAGGGACCTCTTCTTCAGCCTCTTCATCGTTCGTCAGCATAAGATCATGAACAAATCCGTTGTTCATCAACTGATCGCTGAGCTCTTTGATTCGCGCCTTGGCCAGGTTGAAATTCTCTTCCGGTTCAATCCCGTTTTCCAATCGTGCGAACTGCATGATCGTCGTCTCTTTCGTTTTATGGTTATAGGCGATCAACGTCTGGCAAAACAACAAGTGGTAGTTTGAAATCGGGATATCATCCTCGATGGCATAGGGGACCGGTTCTACATCCGATATAGCATCATATGCGATATAACCGACGGCCCCTCCACGGAACGGAACAGCGACATCCGGTTCTTTTACTTTCAAGTACTCCAAGGAGCAATCGAAGGCATCCTGTAAATTCGGAGCTTCCATCACATATTTCCGTTGCATGTCTTTGATTTGAAAAGTTTCCCCGCTTTGTTCGACTTCCATCATAGGTTCGATACCGATAAACGAAAAATTGGACCATGGGGACTCCGGATCTTGGCTTTCCAGCATATAAACCGCTTCGTCCTTCAATGCCTGAAACATATGAATCGGTGTCAGTGTATCCGTATAAAAGGATTCTGTAACAGGAATAGTCTGATGCATGCGTGCATCATTCAGAAAAGCTTCACGTGTGGTCATGTCCTCACCTCTCCATATGATTATGGAGAATGAGAGTTTGAGGGTAAAAAGTGGATGATAAAATGAAGGTTGGTACAGGCAACGGCTCAGGCTCTCTCTGACGTCCCTCTACTCGCTCGGCTCAACTCATCCCACTACCTCAACTCAGCTCACTCATTCTCATCTCTTAACTTTAACTTGTTTGTTAGTTTATAGAATACTATTCTTCCTGTCAACCAAAAGTTCTGACTATTTGTACAAAAGCAAAGACTTTACCTTAACAAATAATTCAATAAGAATTATTTACAAAAATGAAGCTTTTTCCTATCGTTATTCGTATAATTAGTTATTCGGTAATCAAAGGGGGATTTAAGATGACAGAGGTTTTTGAAACAATCAATTGGGCACTTGTTGCACCGCTGCTTGTCATTCAGTTGATTTTGCAAGTGGTCGCATTGATCGATTGGTTCCGCATCGAGCATACAAATGGCCCGAAAATCATGTGGCTGTTCATCATTCTGTTATTAAATATGATTGGACCGATCTTATATTTTGTTATCGGAAGGAGACAGGACTAATGTCGCTGCTCACGGTACAAGATCTTAAGAAAAGTTATGATGGCAAGCCTGTCATCCAGGGGATTGATTTTTCCATTAATAAAGGTTCTTGTGTAGCGCTTCTTGGCCCGAATGGCGCCGGCAAGACGACGACGTTGCGTATGCTTTCCGGTCTGATCCGTTCCAGCGGAGGAAAGATTTCCTTCGAGGGGATGAGCGATCAATCGGATATCCGTTTTAACATTGGATACCTACCCCAGCATCCGGTTTTCCATACCTGGATGTCAGGCAAGGAGTTCCTCATCTATGTCGCGAGGCTTGCTAATATGGACAAACAAATCGCTTCCAAACGTGCTGATGAATTATTGGCCCGTGTCGGTATCGCGGATGCGAAGAATAAACGGATTGGCAAATATTCCGGAGGTATGAAGCAGCGTCTGGGTATTGCCCAGGCAATGATTCACCAGCCGAAATTATTGATGCTGGATGAGCCGGTTTCCGCCCTTGACCCCATTGGCAGACGCGAAGTGCTGACATTGATGGAAGAGCTGAAGCAAGAAACGACCCTGCTGTTCTCTACTCATATTCTGAATGACGCCGAAGAAGTCAGTGATGAACTGCTGTTGATGCATAACGGTAAAATTGTGGAGGCTGGATCCCTCGAAGGTGTACGGCAGAAGTATCGTGTCGATAAGCTCGACGTTTCATTCCAGGAAGGCTTCACGCCTGAGGAAGCGAAAATAACTGCCTTGCCTACCGTCCTTCGCATGGAGACTAATAAAGGGGTTCATCATATTTTTGTTAACGACACCAACCAGGCGAGAGATGAATTTTTACAATTGATTTATACAGAAGGCTGGCCGCTAGAACGCTTTGAAGTAGGTCGTGCATCCTTAGAGGATCTCTTCATGAAGGTGGTGAATCCATGATGCAATTCATGACAGTTTTCAAACGTGAAATGCTGGAAGCAGGACGTAACTTCAAGTGGATTTGGGTGCCACTTGTGTTCATTCTGCTCGGAATAACAGACCCGATTTCCACCTATTATATGCCGCAGATCATCGAATCCGTAGGTGGCCTGCCAGAAGGTGCAACCTTTGAGATTCCGACACCTCCACCACACGATGTGCTGATGATGAGTCTTGCACAATACAGCCAGCTCGGTGTGCTTGTCGTCGCCTTGATGTCGATGGGGCTGATTTCAGGGGAAAGAAAAAGCGGCGTAGCTGAACTCGTGCTGGTGAAACCTGTCAAGTACAGCACCTACGTAACTGCAAAATGGGGCGCGGTAAATGTGCTGGTGCTCGTTTCATTTTTTGCCGGTATGTTAGCCAGCTGGTATTACGTCAACTTACTATTCGGTGATGTATCATTTATCCATTTGTTATGGACGTGGTTCTTCTACGGACTATGGCTGCTATTCGTTATTAGTATATCGGTATTTATGAACACATTGTTCAAAGTGCCTGGACTGGTTGGATTCTTAACGATTTTATTCGTAATCATCACCAGCATCATTACGAACATTTTCAGCCATGTCCTCGATTGGAGTCCCGCTAAGTTAAGTGGCTATATTCGAACGATGCTCAGTGAAGGAAGCATTCCAGCTGACCTGTGGGGAACCGCACTGGTCACAATAGGAATCAGTACCGCCCTGCTTATAGCTGCTATCTACACTTTCCGCACCAAAGAAATGGCATGATTTTTTTCATTCAGAGGGATTCAGCACCTCAGTACAAACCTGACTCGGACCCCTCTACCTTTATACATAAGGCGCTGTTAAACTTGTTGGTTTTCATAAGACTCTTATTTAACAATAGGGCCGAATTGTGGAAGACTCAGTTTCAAGGTAAAAGGGGGTTCTTTACCAAAAAAGAGTCAGGGATGGCTGGGAAACTACTCGCTTTCCAACTTCATCGCCTAGACACTCGCGACATAAGCAGTCCATCAACGGGAAGAAAGAACCCTTCCCTTTTGATGTTCTGCTTATGCGTGTCGTGTCTCCCAAGGCGATTACGCATTCATTTCTTTCCTGTGGGGGAGCTGGCAAGCCTCCTCGGTCGTTTCACTCCCTGCGGGGTCTTGCCTAGCTCCTTCTCCCGCGGGAGTCTCGCAGTTTCCCAACCAACCCATCCGAAGGATGAGAGAAACGAACCCATTGCATAGATGAAGATGTCTTCCACAAAACATATGGAACTATGATGCAGGTTATAAGCACGTTTTATGAGTAGCTCACCCTATGTTTGAAGGACTGCAAACCGATGTTTCCGTTTGCCTCACCTACGCTAGGAGGTCCGGGAAATTGCGAGACTCCTCGAAAATGCTACGCATTTCCTTCGTGCGGTGATTATTCAAGATGCTTTTTCAAAGTCCTATGGGATGAACATGATCGGTGATTTCCCGGACCTCCAGAGATTCTCAACCGTAACGGAAACAGTTTCTCTCGAAACTGAGTCTTCAAGTAAAGGGAGCTTAAATGTAAATCAACACTGGGATTTAACAGAGCCATACATAAAAAAGGAAGGATGCCTGAATCGGTATCCTTTCTTTTAAATTAATCCTGTAAATTGTTATCTCCGAACATAAACTCGCGCTGATGGAAATGAACAGCGAACGCCAGGCCAATCGCCATCAGATTAGCAAGCAGCGAGCTCCCTCCATAACTGATAAATGGCAAAGGAATTCCTGTAATCGGCAAAAGCTGGACAGTCATGCCGATGTTTTGGAATACATGGAACGTGATCATACTGACGACTCCGACACATACATACGCACTAAAAGAATAGTTTGCCCGAATAGCCAGCTGGATCAGATGATAAATCAATAAAAAGAATACCAAAATGACAAGGCAGCTGCCGACAAAGCCGAATTCCTCGCCTATGACAGCGAAAATGAAATCGGTATGGCTTTCCGGGATGTACACTTCCCCATCGCCAAAACCTTTTCCGGTCAACATTCCTGAGCCGATGGCCTGTAAGGATTTGATCAGATGATAGCCGTCTCCTGATTGATATTTGTAAGGTTCGAGCCAGGCATAAATCCTGCCCAGTTGATATTCCTTAATTCCCAGATACTCCCTCAATATTTCCGGAGCCTGGATCACTAAATAAAGGACTGAGCCTCCTACAGCTCCAATTACACCGTAAATCGGCAAAATCAACTTCCAGGTGATTCCTGCTACGATAATCATCCCGGACATGATACCTAAAAACACTAATGCTGTCCCAAAATCCGGCTGCTGCATGATGAGCAAAACCGGAAGCCCTGTAACTCCCATAATTTTCAACAGCAGGTAAAAATCCGTTTTCGTAGTCTTGAATTGGTTGCTTTTATTGTGATTGACGATAACCCTGCTTAACACAAGAATCGTAAATATTTTCATGAATTCTGACGGCTGTATAGAACCGATACCTGGCAGCAAAAACCAGCTCTTTTGGCCATTAATTACCGGGGCAATACTCGACGGGGCTACAACCAGCATCGCAAGCATGAGTGTTCCTGCTCCATAAAGATACCAGCTCAACCCTTTATATTGAATGGGTTCGATCATGAGCATTCCAGCAATAATCATGCTTCCAAGTATATACCACATGATTTGGCGCAGTACGAAATTATCGGAATATTGATTGGTCTGTATGGCACTGTAAATGGCAACACAACTGATGGTAAACAAGGCCAACATAATAAAAAATAGGCGCCAGTCAAAGCGCTCTTCAAAAGTCATTCAAACCATCCTCAAGATTTTTTCAAAATGATGTCTATAATTAAAGATTCTATTACAATATTAAGGACGTTGAAACAGTTTTGCAACAGTTTTCGTTATTATTAACAATGCTTCCAATTAAAAGCAGCATTACAGGGATTTCGTAATGCTGCTTAGTACTCAATCATTCGATTTCTGCTACATATTTGCGAAGCTTTTCATTTCTTTCCTCGCGTTCTTGGCCGGATGCCGTGTCGTATTTTTTCAAGAGATGGAATACTTCATTCAATTCTTCTTGAGGACGGATATCTTTCAAGTACATATGCATCTTCACAACCAAATCATCAGGTAGAAATTCTTCCTGACTGATCAATTTCTTTTTTACATCTTTTTGACCGTGATCGATATTGCATTCTGCCATTATTAACAACCTCCATCTTTTATTGGGAAAATTCGGCTTGTCGCCAATTACTTATGGCGAAAGCCTTAGTAATTTCTTATACTTTAACCCCTAACACAGTTAAAGTATAAAAATAACTATTATCGAATCTTATTACATCCTTACCCATAATGGAAGCTGCAAAAACTTACCTGTTGCATGTAAACATTTGATGAGCATGATCGGTTCATTTACGGCATGTCTGCTACATACATTGGTAACAGTATCTTTTCAGGAGGTCATGGCATGGATATTTCTGTACGAAGAGGTGACACCCTCTGGTATTATGCCAGCATGTTCAATCTCCCATTACGTTTGATTATCGACTCTAATCCTCGTATCAACCCAAATGCTTTGACTATCGGGCAGACCATCCGCATTCCCGGCTACAGAAGTATCAGCTACCAGATACAGCGAGGGGACACATTTTGGAAACTGGCGACCGACCGTAATATCACTCTTGACGCCCTTTATTTGCTGAACCAGAATATCAACGCGAATAACCTGCAGATTGGCCAGTCGATTTCTATCCCCTCCAGAGTTACTTCAAGGGTCGTATTTGGCAAACAAGCCTATGACTCCTCTACGTTAGGTCAGGATCTTGCAGAACTGTTCCGTATATATCCGTTCATCCGAACAGAATCTATTGGTCGCAGCATAATGGGAAAAGAATTGACAGAATTGCTAATTGGACGTGGGTCACAAGTCGTTCATTGGAATGGTTCTTTTCATGCGCAGGAATGGATAACGACTCCAGTAATCATGATGTTTCTGAATGATTACCTGCTTTCCCTTACTAATCAGGGGGCTATTCGCGGCTTACAAATGAATCCCTTTTATGATCGGATTACGTTATCGATCGTTCCCATGGTCAACCCGGACGGTGTCGACCTTGTTATTAACGGTCCTCCTTCTGGGCCACGCGGGGAGGAAGTACTTGAGCTCAATAATGGCAGTACAGACTTTTCTGGCTGGAGGGCCAATATTCGCGGGGTGGATTTAAATAATCAGTATCCAGCAAAATGGGACGTAGAGGCTGAAAGAAAGCCAGATCAACCAGGGCCAAGGGACTTTCCAGGCTATCAGCCATTGACGGAGCCGGAAAGCATCGCCATGGCAGAACTGGCAGGGAACAGGCAGTTCGCTAAGATGCTTACTTTCCATACACAAGGGAAAGTGATCTTTTGGGGATTTGAGGGACTGGAACCACCAGAATCAGAGACGATCGTCAATGAGTTCGCGCGCGTAAGCGGCTACCGGCCGATTCAGTATGTTGACAGTTTCGCCGGTTATAAAGATTGGTTCATTCAGGATTACAGGCGACCGGGCTTCACCGTGGAATTAGGAAAAGGAACGAACCCGCTCCCATTGATACAATTCGATGAAATCTACCAGGAAGCCATCGGTATCTTCCTGGCCAGTATGTATATGTAACAAATGGAAAGGACCTGTTGGGATGCAGGCCCTTTTATTTGTCTTATGAATAGATGTAAATCAGGTAGCTCGATACAAAATACGCTATCATAATCAATACTGACGGCATAATATAGGTCAACGTATTTTTCACCTGGACACGGATAATTGGATAAATTGCCACTAAACCTAAAGCCATCGCACTCAACGTAGTGATAGCGTGCGTATTATTGACTGCCTGAAGGATAGCTTGTTTCCAATACAATACATCTGTCCCGACAAGAATCATGAGGTTGAACAGGTTACTTCCAAGTATGGAACCGATAGCTAACGGATAGTTTCTCAATTTAACAGCCACCAATACCGATACAGCCTCCGGTAAAGAGGTAGATGCGGCTACGAGAAATGTACCGACAAAGCTTGATCCCAGACCGGTAATAACAGCGATTTTATCAGCGGAAATCGTGAGTGCAGAACCAGCTGCTAAAATAAGGATAGCAGATAGGATAAATCCGATGACCGCTCGTTTCAGCGTGATATTTTTGTAAGCACCATAAGATTCTTCCTGCCCGGTTTCTGCCTTGCGCTGCGAGTGATCGGTATTTGCTTTTGAAATCAACTTAATACCAGCAATATACATTGCAACCATGGCGATGGACTCCCAACCTACTCCGAAAAAAGCAGGAGGCATCGGGAAGATGATCGCGACGACGACAGTCAATGATAACAGCATGAACAGCCCCATCGTATAAAGGTTCTCATTGGTAGCATGGTTGAAAATGCGTTCTTTTCTGAAGATCGCATCCATGACAGCAAGAATCATCAGATTGAACAAATTGCTTCCCATAACATTACCTACTGCTATGTCCGGATTGTCAATCACAATGGAAGTGACACTGGTCGTCACTTCTGGCAGCGATGTAGCTCCGCCTAACAGCACGCCTAAAATCGCTGCTTTCAACGTAGATTTCTTATCAATGACATCGACATAATTAGATATCTTGATGCTAAGGAATATGGTTGCAGCAGCAGCAACTAAAAAAATAAAATAAATCATAAGGACTCCTCCATTTATCATCTACGTGTATATACCCGCTCCAAGTTTTATCAACCTTGCTTATTGCTGCTGCCCGCTTTGAGGTTCGTCCAACTTCTCCAGGTTCTTGAAATTCCTGCTAATCGGCCGGGGTGCCTTCAATTTATAAAAATAAATGAAATAAATATTCTTCTTCTCATCGATATTTTCGATATTCCCTTCCCCAAACACCGGATGCCTGACACGTGTGCCTTTCTCAAACCCGTTTCCTGTTTCATGTTCTGGATGTGCGTAAGCCTGGAGGTACTGCTTCACTTCCTTAATCAATCCTTCATCAATCAGGCCAATTCGCTGGTAATCCGTTTCATCGATTTCAAAAATGAACCGGGAAGGATATTTCTGCAGGCCTCCGCTTTGAAACCCTTCCGATTCAGTCATATATAATTCTTTTTCAGCTCTGGTTACTGCAACATAAGCAAGCCGTCGTTCTTCTTCAAGCCCACGCTCCTTTCGTTCTCTCAGCGTCCGCACGTTAGGAATAACGCCTTCTGTCATTCCTGCAATAAAGACGTAAGGAAACTCAAGTCCTTTTGCAGTATGAATCGTCATCATCTTTACCGTTTCCGCCTGGGCTTCTCTGTCATGCTCCGTATAGAGGGTAAGCATCTGCAAATATTCTTCCAGTTCGATATCCTCCCCCAATGTCTGTTCATATTGGACAATCGAATGCAGCAGCTCGGTCAGATTATCGAGTCGGTCCTGGTCCCCATCTTCCCTGATATAAGCCTCATATCCTGTCTGCTGCAAGGTTTCCTGGAGCAGTTCAGAGATATTCAACTCTTTTCGTTTAACCTTTAAAGACTCGATGGTATCTACGAATATCCTGGCTCCCGTACGCTGTAGCCGTGGGTGGTCGACATACTTTTTCAAGATATCATACAGGGTCGCCCCTTCTGCTTCTGCCCTTTCTCTTATAAATTGGATCCGTTTCTTACCGATTTGACGTTTAGGAACATTGACAATTCTGGAAAATGATAAATCATCTCCAAACGCAATCAACCTTAAATGAGCCAGAGCGTCTTTTATTTCCATCCGATCGAAAAACTTGAAGCCCCCAAAGATGGTATAGTCGATATTCTCTTTGATGAGTACTTGTTCAATGAAGCGTGAAAGGTAGTTCGCCCGATATAAAATTGCTATATCGTTATAACTGTCCCCCTGTTTTTCAACTAATTGCTTGGTTTTGTCCACTATCCATCCAGCTTCTTCCCGCTCATCTTTCCCATGGTAATGGATAACCTTCAATCCCCTCTCATTATCGGTTACCATTTCTTTATTCACACGAAAATAGTTATGTCTGATAAGTGAATTGCCCACAGCCAAAATTTCCGGGGTCGACCGGTAGTTCCGATTCAGGAAAATCGTTTCTGCAGAAGGGAAATATTCCTGAAAATCCACAATATATTTCGGATCGGCGCCACGCCACTCATAGATGGTCTGATCCGGATCGCCGACGACAAATAAGTTCCCGTGCTTCTCCGCCAGCATACGTATCAATTCGAACTGCTTGGCATTGCTGTCCTGGAATTCATCGACCTGGATATAAAACAGCCGATCCTGCCACTTTTCCAGAACCTCTGGATACTGACTGAATAAGACGAAGGTAAAATTGATGAGATCATCAAAATCCAGACCGAACACCCGCTTTTGCTTTTTTAAATATAATTGGATGATCCGCCCGTCCAGATCGTCAGCCGCTTCTTCTACAATCATTTCTCCACGTTTGACCATTTGCTGGACATAGTGGGTGTTTCCTTTCAGCATGCCGATTTTATCGAGCAGCCGTTTGAACGTTTTATCATTCAATTTCAAACCTAGATCCTCAAAAATTTCTCTTAACACAGCTTTTTGATCCTCGACATCCATGATGACGAAATTCTTCGGATAGAACAGGCGGTGAATATCCTCGCGCAGGACACGGACGCAAAAACCGTGGTACGTTGTGATAAAGGCGGTGTCCTGTTCCCCGCCAATTAACTGTTTGACCCGCCTTCTCATTTCATGGGCTGCTTTATTTGTGAAGGTGACACATAGCATGTTAGAAGGTTCGATCCCTAATGCATTCGCGATGAATGCATAACGATGTGTCAGTGCTTTTGTCTTTCCTGAGCCTGCACCAGCAATGACTCGTATGTACCCTTCTGTGGAAGTAACCGCCTGTTGCTGCGCTTCGTTCAATCCTGTCATTAACTCTTCCATCATCTCCCCGCCTTTGTCTAGAACATTTGTTTGTATTATATCATAATTGCGGGCATGCATTTGGCTGAACGCTAATGTCTTTATTATGCAGGACCATTCTCTCCTGTCTTAAAATTTGCTCTCTTTCTTCGTCTAATTCTCACAAAACAGAAAGTTTTCTCTCTTCCATTTACTTTTGTCTCATAAAAACGTTTAAACATAAAAACCAGCCTTCCCAAAAAGGATTGGCTGGTTTTCCATGCTATTCACGGATGGCACAACGGTTCGGTCCGATTTCCATTTCCCGCTGGGCTTCCGTTTCTGGTTTTTGTTTCCCCATATTCGTCTCTCTGATATCCTGATAGCTATTCGGCTGTGGCGGCAAATTATCTGTAACCACACTTCGGAATTTGCTTTCATCCTCAATATTCAATCCGTGGTTCTCTTTATATAATGTCCCAAGATTCTCCGACACGCTTCCATCCTCGTTCATTTCTTTGATGCTCATATAGTGGGCAGGAAGTACTGTCAGACTATCTGGCAACGATTTATACCTTTCATAAAGCGTGTTGCGCAAATCCGCTACCCAGTCTTCTGCTTTACCAGCAAGGTCAGGTCGTCCAATTGAATCGATGAACAGGATATCTCCTGTCAGTAAATACTGATCATCAACGATGAACGACGTGCTTCCTATTGTATGTCCCGGGGAATAAACTGCTTTGATTACCGTTTCCCCTACCTTGAATTCATCTCCATCATGCAGCGGGTTATAATCGTAAGTCACTTCGTCCGCATCTTTTGGTGGCAAATAATAAGCAGCCTGGTGCTTATCGGCTAATTTCTTTCCTCCCGAAATATGGTCGGCATGCAGATGCGTATCAAATACATGGGTAAGTTGAATGCCTTTCTCCTTAATCATCTCTTCATATGGTTCCTGCATACGGTTAGTGTCAATCATTGCACCCTTGCCATTTGATACGATTAAATAGGACAAACATCCTTTTCCAATACGAACAAACTGAAGCAGACTACCTCCTGTGACTGATCCGATTTCCACTGGTTCAAGATGTTCGCTATAAGCTTTCATTCCTCCAGCAATCGAATATACGTTATCATAACCAGCTTCGGCAATTTGTTCAGCTACAAACTGCGAAGATCCACCTTTAGCGCAAATCGTATAGATCGGCTTATCCTTTGGCAAGTGGTTAACGACCGGATCAATACCTTCTAATAACTCAAAGTAAGGCTTATTGACAACCTCTACATTTTTCCCTTCAATTTTCCAATCATCAAATTCATCGGTATTTCTGACATCTAAAATGAAGACATCATCACCGGACAAGATTTTTTTGGTAAGTTCCTTTACGGTAACTTCCTTGACTTGTTGTTCTATACTCATTCCATATCTCCTTCCGTTTAAAAGGTCAGTGTAATATTAGCATCACTGGCAAAGTTCAAAAAGCTTGCAGCACCGCCTACATCGATGCCCTCCACCAAATGTTCCTTCTCTAGACTCATAACATCCATCGTCATCTGGCAAGCGATCATTTTAACATTCATTTCACTTGCCATGCTGACTAGCTCTTCTACTGGAGGAACATTTGCACGCTGGAACCCTTCCTGAAAGTGCTCGGTTCCCTCAGGCATCGGCAGTTGTTTGTGACCTTCCTTATGAATTAAATTCAAGCCTTCAAACGTAAAAAATATTCCCACTTCAGCATCTGTTGCTGCCGCTGCTGTTGCAATGTTGAATACTTTATAAGCATCAAACATGCCTCCATTAGCTGCTATGATAGCTACCTTCATTTATTGAATCCTCCTAATTGGTTTGTGCTGTCGGTCCTGACCAGTCTTTCATGCCAGGCACCACATTTTTCACTTTACTGAAACCTTTACCGGCCATTTTCTGGGCCGCTAAATCACTACGGTTTCCTGTTCGACAAATGACATGGATTTCATCATTTTTTTCGAGTTCATCAAAACGGTTCTCCAATTCATCAAGAGGAATATTGACGGCCCCAGGGATATGGCCAAAAGCATATTCCGCGGGCTCCCGAACATCAATGACAGTGACTTTCTCTTCGCCTTCGACTTTTTTCGAGAGGGCATCCAGGGAAGTAATATCCTGATGCGTCGTTTCCGCTTTTTCTTCCTCAGCGCTGGCTTTTCTAAGGTAATGTTTAAAGACATCACCATCTTCAGTCGATCCTAAGTACTGATGACCGGTATTTTCAGCCCATGCTTTAATATCTGTTGTGGAACCTTTATCAGTAGCCTGGATTTCCATAACCATTCCAGGATCCAGAGTATCTATTTCCTTTTTTGTCTTTACAATCGGCATCGGACAGGCAAGTCCTTTGGCATCAACTACCTTATTAACGGTAACTTCCAACTAGCCTCACTCCTTTCGTTATTATTATTGATGATTCTTAGCTTGTTATGCTTAGTGACATTTCCCATTAGAAAAACTTGGCTTGTCGCCAAATACTTATGGCAAAAGCCTTAGTATTTTCTTACACTTTAACCCTCTATCAAAGTGAAATTTTCTAATAAAAAAACAAGCACTCCCGGATGGTGTGCTTGCAATGATCCAATATAATTATAAATGCAGTATAATTTTACAAACCTTCCAATTCTTTTTCTTTTTCAGGTTCTTCTGAATCCGCTTTTTCTTTTGGAATGATTTCCACATGTTTTAAGTTTCCGATGCTGTCAAAATCTATGGCTAACGTATCTCCTACTTTAGCAAAAGCAATCAGTCTCTCTTTCAACACCATCAATTCATTATGCTCGTTTCCTTTGTCCACTAGAACTGCGTAGAACCCTTCAAAACGATCCAAGGTGTATTGGTTAATCATTAAGATAAACTCCCTCTCTCTTTGTTATTAGTTGGAGATATCAGCCAGATAATTATGTCTCTTATTAAACACTACCCTTGTCAGAAAATTAGAAACAGGTTTTTAATGGAAAATTGTCGAAACTTTTGTATTTATGCGTTATTTTTTTGTAAAGAAATCGTAATAAAACCCTCGTCTTATTCCCTATTTTAGTATAAAATGAACTTAGACATTATGAAGGAGGAACAACAGTGCGCACGCTATTATTAGCCTTACTGATCATTTTCATGATCAGCTTCGGTGTCATCGGTTATACAGATACAGGAGAAGAAGGCGAAATCAAAATCCAGGATGATAATCGTAACGAACACTTAGTGATCCAAACCATACCAAGCATGATGGTAAAATGAAAATCCGCCTGTCCAAAATGACAGACGGTTTTTTTATGCTTACTCATCCAGCTCCAGCGCCTACCCCTCGAGGTCTTAAGTCAAACCTCTCTGTGACCCAAAACGTCACGGCGAGGATTGGGTTAAGCTTTTCGGGGGGTGAGCAAGGCGCTTGCGCTTTTATTACTTATTGAGCACTTTATCAAAATCGAACTCCGCAGCTGGAGAGATATCGGCGAATAAGGATCGTTCCATAATTTTTAACGCATTTTTATTATCCGTTTTGTCCTCTGAAACGACTAGGTCCTTCGGAATATAAAGGTCATATTCGCGCATATAGGCTCCGTTTGCTGTAAACAATACGCACATATCTCCTGTCGTCCCTGTTAAAATCAAACGATCTACTCCTATTTGAGCAAGAAGTATATCTAACTGGGTGCCGTAGAAACCCGAATGCTTCGGTTTAATGACAAAAAAGTCATCCTCCTCGGGCTCCATTTTCTCTACAAGCGGATTCCCTCTCCCCTTTTTGCATTCTTCTACGATTTCGGTGGCATTATCCTGCCAGAGACCGAAATTGTCATTGACATAAATGACCGGGATGCCTTTTTCTTTGGCTTCCTGTTTGAAAGCACGCAGATTGTCTGCAATTTCCAATGAATGTTCAAGCAGGTTTTCTCCTCCATCGAAATCCATTTTGTTGATAACATCGATAATGAGTAATGCTGTATTTGATTGTTGCATCTATTACACCCTCTACTACTCGAATTTTGGTGGTTCAGCCGGCATGATCCGCTTATGAGCTGACTTTTTATGGAGCGATTCAATGATTTCCTTATCTTTTTCAGCAACCTGTTCCCCTTTCAGATAAGCGTCAATGGTGTGATAGGAAACACCCATTTCTTCTTCATCCGTTTGACCTTCCCAAAGCTCAGCACTTGGTTTTTTCTCCACAACTTGAGAAGGAACTCTCAGATAGCGAGCCATTTCACGTACTTCCCCCTTTGTCATATGAATGAGAGGCACAAGATCGACACCGCCATCCCCGTATTTAGTAAAATATCCGGTGTAATGCTCAGGAGCGTTATCCGTTCCCACTACCAGGTAACCGTAATTGGCTGCAACAGAATAGAGCGTACTCATCCGAAGCCTCGCCTGCAGGTTAGCTCCATTCAACTGGGCATTTTCTTCATTCCAATCCTGATTTCCTTGTAGTTGCTCCTGTATTTCGTTGTAAGTCGTTTTATAACTTTCCGTCAATTCGATACCGATCTTTTTTAGATTCGCTCCTTCTACTACTGCAATTGCGTCTTTTTGATCCTCCACACGCTGATTAATTGGAAGGATTACTCCAATAGAATCTTCAGGAAATGCCTGCTTGATCAAGTAAGCCACAACCGCAGAATCGATACCGCCGCTCACACCGACTAATGCACCATTCAATCCGGCATCGTTCACTTGTTGTCTTATCCATGAAACCAAGTGGTCTACTCGTTTTTCCATGTTCATACTATATCTCTCCTTATTTAGGTCTATAGCCTCTATTTCTATAACAATAAGTTCCTTAAATACCGTGATTCTAAACATTCATGTTTACCTATTGATCGGAAAGGCAATATTCGTATAAAGATTTGTCATGTTAGGGGGGAGAGTATGCCTATTAGGTTTAAGCGCGCTATTCAATTCAGCATGACATTAGCTACTTTAATATTAATCATGACCCTCGTGTTCATGCAGGTGGAGAACTATACATTTTTCGAAAGTTTCTGGATGACAATCGTCTCTGTACTGGCAATCGGTTATGGGGATATGGTGCCAGTCAGCAATGCAGGGAAAATTTTTGCTATGTTTTTAATCCCTGTAACGATGGGGTTTTCAACTTACTTATTGACATTTATCGCAGCATCCATGATTGAAGGTCGACTATCAAAAAAGTGGGAGAGAAAAAAGATGGATAAGCAAATCAGTCGAATGAACGATCACTATATCATTTGTGGATATGGTCGTGTCGGGGAGCAAGTGGTGAAAGAATTCTCCCAGCACAATTATCAGGCAGTCATCGTCGATAATGACGAGGGAGCTGTAGAAGGAATCCCGGAAGACATCCCTTATATCATTGCAGATGCTAAAAAGAATGCGGTACTTGAGCATGCAGGAATAGAGAAAGCAAAAGGTATCGTCATTACAACAGCCGATGATGCGACTAATGTATTTATCACGCTGACAGCCAAGGGATTGAATGAGGATATCGAAGCGATTGTAAGAGCAGAAGCATTTGAAACGGAAGATAAAATTAAACGGGCGGGAGCTGATCATGTTGTAAACACCAGCGACCTTGGCGGAAGAAGAATGGCACTTTCCATGATTAAACCGACCAGCATGCATTACATTGATTCCATCATTCATGCTGAATCCGATCACTATCAAGTGGAAGAAATAAAAATTTCTCACGGCTCTTTCCTTACCAACAATAAAGTGACCGAATTGCCTTTGCATAAGGAGTACGGTGTTTCGATCCTAGGCGTTCAACGTGAAGGAGAATTTATCAGTTTAGCGGATAAAGATTTATCTATTCAACCTGAAGATATATTGATCATATTCGGTAATTCCGATAATATCAAATCCTTCAAGCAGAAAACTACAGCATAATCAACCTCCTTGGAACAAATGACTTTAAAAACTTTTCATCCTGCGGGATAATAACAGACAGATAATTAATTATTTGCAGTCGTTTTAAAGGAGTGCTGATTATGATAGAAAAAGAACGGCAAGTGCTTGTCATATTCCCCCATCCAGATGATGAAGCTTTCGGTGTATCAGGTACCATCGCCTCTTATATCAACCAGGGAACACCATTGACTTATGCTTGCTTAACCTTGGGTGAAATGGGAAGGAATCTTGGAAAGCCGCAGTTTGCCAACCGCGAAACCCTGCCGCTAATCAGGAAAGAGGAATTGAAGCTGGCCGCGAAAGCGATGGGGCTTGAAGACTTGCGAATGATGGGTTTCCGCGATAAAACATTAGAATTTGAAGATGATGAAAAAATGACCCAGCTGGTTCGTGATTTGATCCTTGAACTTCATCCTTCATTGATTATTACGTTTTATCCAGGCTACGCCGTCCATCCAGACCACGAAGCTACCGCAAGGGCGGTCATCCGGGCTGTCCGTGAATTTGATCCGGCTGAACGTCCGAAACTCCATTGTCTGGCTTTTGCCAATAACACCTATGAGGAATTAGGCGCACCGGATGTCATCAATGATATTGAAGCGGTCAAAGAACAAAAACTGGATGCCATGCGCGCCCATATTTCTCAAACGGCCCGCATCCTGGAAATGATTGAAGAAGGTATGAAAGTCAATGATCCAGAAGCATTGAAGTGGGTCACGAAGGAAAGCTTCTACAGCTATAAATGGGAAAATGATCAGGTAAAATAAATGCTGTCCAGAAGGGCAGCATTTTCTTTGTATTGTTTCACCTTCCTATCAGCAGGGTAAACAATTAATATCATTATTCGGAAAGGAGCATGTTACCAATGGCAGATAAAAAAGGGCTCAGCGATAAAGTAAAAGCAGGCGTTTCAAAAGCAAAAGGTGAAATGAAGGACCAGGCAGGTAATGCTAAAAATGATCCGAAGATGCAGGCAGAAGGTAAAAATGAGAAAGATAAAGGTGAATTTCAAAAGAAGAGCGGTCAGATGAAAGATAAGTTCGATAATAAATAGGCAATCTCCTACCAATCAAGTAGTTCATTTTGGGGGTGCAACATACACTTTGTACCCTTTAACTGAACTGCTTTTTTATTGAAAGGCTCTGTTGTTTAATTTTATAAGAGCCTTACTCAATTAAAGGGCCGTAAAGTCGAAGACTTGATTTCGAGATATTGTAAGAAGGGAAGGGACGTAGGGGAACGAGTCGCTTTCCACGGGAGTTCGCTGAGCCTCCTCAAGCTGACGCTCTGTAGGGTCTCACCTGGAACTCTATTTCCGTTGGAGTCCCCCGTTCCCCTACGCCCCTTGCCACAAAAGATTATCGAAATCACCCTTGAATGTCCTTATATAATGTTTGAGTGATATCCTATCACAATCACGGACTGATCGTACTTTCTGGTTCAAAAGCACACTATTCTTGATAGACGTTTTGAGATTCTCACAATCATATGGTGGCAGGGAAAACGGAAACCGTTTCTCTCGAAATTGAATCTTCAATTAAAGGGAGCTTAACTGTAACATCAACACTGCCATCTAATTAACAAAGCCTTTTTTAACCCAAACTACATTTATTTTCATAATGGTTTGGGTTTACGGACAATCCCTATTATCCCAGCTACAATATAGAACAAGCCGGCCACCACTCCGACACCGACTGTTATTACCGTTGCGATTACTGCTGTAACAATCAATAATATACCTGCAAGTTTCGGCTTTTTATTCCCCTTGATAAAATAAATGGCTACGACCCCGATCAATAAGGCAATTATACCCGTAATAATAATGATCATCGCTCCATCCGCGATCCCTTCTATCATCTGATCGACATTAATCTCCTCCAGATTTGCCTCCGGATCTTGTTGTATCGTACCTTCCAGACTTTCCCGGAATTCAGGGTTGTCTTTAACATTTACAACAATACTCAGCATTCCGGCAATCAATCCGTATAGAACGACCCCGATTCCCGTCAGGACGATTTCAGCTGTACGTTTCATATTGCGTTCTTCTCCCCTTTATAAAATTTTTCATAGTCATTTCAGTCTATTATTAAACAGAGTATCATATCAGTCCGTGATTTTTTCAGCAGAAAGACTGATAAATTAATCTCAAATATAAAAAAGCCCCCCGACCGGATTACTCAGTCGGGTGGGCTTTTTGATTACTTTTCAACATTTTGAAGCTTCTTCTTCTTCGCTTCTTTCTCACGCTCGTTCTTGTTCAAGATCTTTTTACGGATACGGATGGATTCTGGAGTAACCTCACAGTACTCGTCATCATCCAGGTATTCGATCGCTTCTTCAAGCGTTAGCTTACGTGTCTTTTTAATAGTATTCGTCGTATCTTTGTTAGCGGAACGGATATTGGTCAAGTGCTTTTCTTTCGTAATATTGACTGTCAAGTCATTATCACGGTTATGCTCTCCGACCACCATCCCTTCATACACCTCTGTACCAGGCTCGACAAAAATTGTACCACGGTCTTCGAGGTTCATGATACCATACGTAGATGCTTTCCCTTTATCGAGGGAAACAAGTACACCTTGTCGACGACCGCCTACTTGTCCCTGGACAAGTGGAGCATAGCCATCAAACGTGTGATTCAGGATTCCATAGCCACGAGTCTGTGATAAGAATTCAGTCGTGTAGCCGATCAAGCCACGTGAAGGTACTAAGAATTCCAAACGGACTTGCCCGTTGCCATCATTGACCATATCTTGCATTTCACCTTTACGATAACCAATAGATTCCATGACAGCGCCCTGGTAGTCTTCCGGTACATCAATCTGAACACGTTCAACCGGTTCACAAGTAACGCCATCGACTTCCTTCAGGATGACTTTTGGCTTGGATAGCTGCAATTCAAATCCTTCACGACGCATATTTTCTACTAAAATAGAAAGGTGAAGTTCGCCACGGCCTGAGACTGTCCAGACATCCGGAGATTCGGTTGGTGTTACACGCAAACTGACATCTGTCTCTAATTGTGTCATCAAACGCTCTTCAATTTGACGGGAAGTTACATACTTACCTTCGCGTCCGGCAAATGGACTGTTGTTGACAAGGAAAGTCATTTCAAGGGTCGGCTCATCAATTCGAGGGATCTCCATTGCCTCTTGATGATCAGGAGGACAGATGGTTTCCCCTACGTTGATGTCTTCCATACCAGAAATCGCGACGATGTCTCCAGCTTGTGCTTCCTGGATTTCAATTCGCTTCAAGCCTATGAAGCCGAACAATTTCGTCACGCGGAAGTTTTTGACAGATCCATCTTT
This sequence comes from Thalassobacillus cyri, assembly GCF_900107755.1. GTDB lineage: Bacteria > Bacillota > Bacilli > Bacillales > Halobacillaceae > Thalassobacillus > Thalassobacillus cyri. Next base: position 58,756 of record NZ_FNQR01000003.1, read on the forward strand.
TTTCATCAATACAACCGACTGGCCGACTTTGATACTGCCGCGGAAAATACGACCGATACCAATACGTCCGACGTAGTCATTATAATCAAGCAAAGTCACCTGGAATTGCAATGGCTCGTCTGAATTCTCGTCCGGTGCCGGGATATTATCCATAATGGTCGTAAACACCGGGTCCATCGTTTCTTTCTGAGTATCCAGCTCAGGTTCTTCACTGGAAGTACCATTCAAGGCAGATGCGTAAACAACCGGGAATTCCAATTGATCTTCATCGGCGCCAAGCTCAATGAAAAGGTCCAGGACTTCATCTACGACTTCATCAGGACGGGCACTCGGGCGGTCAATTTTATTCAATACGACTACAGGAGTCAATTTTTGTTCCAGCGCTTTTTTCAATACAAAGCGAGTCTGAGGCATACACCCTTCATAAGCATCTACGACAAGCAAAACACCATCGACCATTTTCATGATCCGTTCTACTTCACCACCAAAGTCAGCGTGACCTGGTGTATCCATAATATTAATACGAGTATCGTTATAATTAATCGCGGTATTTTTAGCTAAAATAGTAATGCCGCGTTCTCTTTCTAAATCGTTGGAATCCATTGCGCGTTCGTCCACTTGCTCATTGTCACGGAACGTACCGGAATAGCGTAGCAGCTGATCCACTAAAGTAGTTTTACCGTGATCGACGTGGGCGATGATCGCGACGTTACGAATATCGTTTCTGTGTTGCATGGTGCACACACTCCTCTTTAACAGTTAGAAAAACTTAGCTTGTCGCCAAGTCCTTATAGCAAAAGCATTAGTCTTTCTGTACATGAATCCTTTTATTTGAGTTAAATCTACTTAAAGCACAAAAATTATTCAACTTTTCTATTATAACACACTAATCACTATGATAATACACCTATCTTATATTTTGCTATTATCTCCATTCGCAGTACAATTAAAACAACTAACACAAAGCAGGTGTTGTATATGTTATCTTACACACAAATCAAATGGCTGATTTTACTTGTCCCGGCAGTAGCAATCGGTTTATGGGAATATATACGTCATGAATTCTTACTTCCTTATCTATCTATGAACGCAGGTAATCTCCTCTCCCCTTTCATAGTGCTGGCCATTACACTGCTTGTAAAACAAGCGACTATTCCATATTCTTGAAAGACATCAAGAAGAACTGGAAGAAGAAAAAATGAAACAAGCTGTCATGGAAGAGAGACAGGCGATCTCACGGGAACTTCATGACTCGATTTCACAGTCCTTATTTTTACTCGGAGTCAAAATAAATAAATTACGTGATCGGGAAGATAATGAAGAAAAACAGTGGCTGCAGATTGATAACACCATTATGGGCATCCAAAAAAATGTCCGGGAATCCATCAAACAATTAAGAAAGCCTGAGCCTGTCATCCAGAAATGGGATGCTGCTCTGCAAGAATTGATGGAACACGTAAAAGAAACACTTCCGACAGTCCGTATCGAAAACGTTTGGAACTTGGACGATGAGATTTGGAATATGGAAGAAAAGGTTCAGGCTTATTTCATAATCAGAGAAGCATTAACCAACATCATCAAACACGCCAACCGGGTTGAGCACGTGGGCCTTTACGGTATAAATACAGACAGCGGCTGGGAATTTCAAGTAGTCGATGACGGTAGCCCTTGCGAAATAGATACCCCAAAAGCGCCCCATTATGGAATGGATATGATGAGGGACCGAGCAAATCAAATGGGTTGGGAATTCTCTTATGAACGGGTACAAGATAAAACAATCGTCTCTGTCCGTAACGAAGGAGGAAACATTTGACTATGTATCATGTTGTGATTGCAGATGACCATGAAGACGCACGGGAGGGTATCCGTGAAATATTAAGTACTTTTCCTAACTACCAAATCGCTGGAGAAGCTGTTAACGGGGAAGAAGTAGTTGAGATGGCAAAAGAACTGCAACCAGATTTGATATTGATGGATATCCAGATGCCCACGATGGATGGGCTGCAGGCGACAAAGTTCATTAAAGACCAATGGCCGCATATCAAAATCATCATTCTTACGGTCTCTGATGACAGCCTGCATCTTTTCGAGGCATTGCGTGAAGGTGCTCAGGGATATCTTTTGAAAAATGTGAACCCTACCGATTGGGGCAGCTACATTGATGCTGTCATGAACGAAACAGATAGCTTTTCGAAAACCCTTGTGAATGAAACTCTTCAGACCTTGGTTGAAAATAAACAGACGACGAACCGTCCTCCCTTAACGGAACGTGAGATAGAAATCATGAGACTGGCAGTCACAGGGGCAAAAAACAAAGAAATATCCCAGCAATTGCATATATCGGAAAACACAGTAAAAAATCACCTAAAAAGCATGCTGAGAAAGCTCGGCATCAAAAACCGGGTGGAATTGACCCGATTGGCTTACGAAAATGGATGGGTAAAGTAAACCGATTGTCACAAAGTTGCCACAAGGATAGCCCGACGGGGTCATAGTTTTTCAAAAATCGACGTGTTAAGCTATATGAGAATGTAATTATTTTCAAATAAGGGAGCCATCATGATGAAAAAACAACTTTTATTTTTAGGTCTATTCATTACTGCTATTGTTCTTAGTGCCTGTGGCGGAGATCAATCGGGAAATGCTGAAGAAGAAGACGGCATGGAACCGATGCTTGCGACCAAAGTCGTCATGCCAGAAGATATCCAGCCAAACGAAGAAGTCACTTTCCAGGCTAAAGTGACTCAAGGGGAAGAAGCAGTAGAAGATGCAGACTATGTAAAATTTGAATTCTGGGCCGAAGGGGCATCCGAGGAAGATCACGAAAAAATTGAAGCAGAACATAAAGGCGACGGTGTCTATGAAGTCTCCTATACCTTTGAAGAAGAAGGGGCTTACTATCTTTTCGCCCACACCCAAGCACGTGACATGCATGTCATGCCTAAGAAGAAGTTTCCTGTCGGGGATGTGGAAATTACCGAAGACAAGAAAGACGATGATATGGAAGGCAATGGCGATAGCCATTAAACCGATCACCCGCTTCCGAAAACCAGAGACAGAAAAAACGACGACGATGAATAAGAGCTATAAAGCAGACCTGATTCCGGTCTGCTTTTTGCATTTATTCTTTTATACTTCCATAAATCCGATCATATTCTTCAGCACTTCTGATATCCAGGTCCGTAAGTCCTTTCGCATTCCAGGAAGTCAGCTTCATGGTAACTACTTTATAATCAATATGGATCAAAGGGTGATGTTGGATTTCCTCGGCATACTCCGCTACTTGTTCGACGAAATGAATGCCTGACAAGTACCGTTTGAAACGGTAACGCTTCACAATCCATTTATCGTCTTCCAGCTTCCAACCTTTCAGCTTACTTACTTCTTGGTTCTTCTGCTGATCTGATAGTCTTTCCACTATTCATCCTCCTTTACCAAAGATTCTCAATTTGATGCAGCAGCTTCAGTTAAGCTGAGAAACTCCTCTACATCAGCGGTACACAACTTAAACGCATCTTCCCAGAATTCCTCTTCTTCCAAGTCCACCCCTAAGTGTTTCATAGCCAGGTCTTCCACTCTCATTTTACCGGTGTCCTGAAGCAGTGAACTATACTTATCTTCAAAACCTTTCCCTTCTTTCGCAGCTTTCGCATAGATCCCCAGGCTGAACAAATATCCGAATGTATACGGAAAGTTATAGAATGGTACGCCGGTAATATGAAAATGGAGCTTGGATGCCCAAAAATAGGGGTCATACTCACCGAGCGCTTCTTGATAAGCCTCCTTTTGAGCATCGACCATCATTTCATTCAACCGGTCGGTTGGAACCATTCCTTGCTTCCTCTCCTCATAAAAACGAATCTCAAATAAAAACCTTGCATGGATGTTCATAAAAAATGCGACACTCCGCTGTACTTTATCCTCGAGTAATGACAGCTTTTCAGCTTCTGTTTTAGCATTCTTCACGGCAGCATCAGCAACGATCATTTCCGCAAATGTAGAAGCGGTTTCTGCTACATTCATCGCATACCCCTGATTCAAAATTGGAAGATCGTTCATGACATGCTGATGATAGGCATGGCCAAGTTCATGAGCCAGTGTGGCTACATTAGAAGCTGTACCAGAATAAGTCATAAAAATTCTCGTCTGCTTACTGTCTGGAAAACTGGTACAAAAACCTCCCGGCCGTTTCCCCGAACGGTCCTCCGCTTCAATCCACCTGTTTTCAAAAGCCATTTTAGCAAAATCAGCCATTTTCGGGCTGAACTTACGGAACTGTTCTACAATAAATGCTGCCCCTTCATCGTAAGACATCGTTTGTTCGGTTTCTTCAAGGGGAGCCCCAACATCATACATACTTAGCTTATCAAGTCCCAATAAATCCGCTTTTCGCTGAAGGTAAGTTTTATAAGTATCTTTATGTTTAGTAATCGCTGTCCACATGGCATCCAACGTTTTCCCGCTCATGCGATTGAAATCGAGTGGTTCTTTCAAAACATTCTTCCAGCCACGGTGTTTGTATGTCTGCAGTCGGAAACCTGCTAAATGATTGATTGTTTCTGTGAATAAATCACTTTGCCCCCGCCATGCTTCCTTCAGCTTTCCTGCCACTTCCTTCCTCACTTCACGATTAGAGGAACTCAATTTATTGGAAGCCTGCCCTACCGATAACTCCTTACCTTGAAAGTCAATCGTCATTTTTCCTACCATACTGTTATACATTTGTCCCCAGGAATGATAGCCATCAACACTCAAATCATTGATCAATGATTCTTGCTCCAGAGGAAGCTTTTCTTTGGCTCGGCCGCGGCGCTCATCCAATACGAATGCGATTGGAGCGACCATTTCCTGTTGTAATAACCTGCTCCAACTGTCTTCGTCCACCTGGATAAACTTCTGGTCCAACTTTGTAAGAATGTTACCATATTGAGCTCCGAGTTGACTCCGTTTTGCCAGCCACTCCTTTGCTTTAACGTCCTTAACATTTTGCGCAGTCAAACAGCTGACAAATGCACCGATTTCTCTGATTCTCTTGGTGACGCTTTGTAATAGATCAACTACCTCCATCATCGTTCCTATACCTGATTGATAGCTTGGCAATTGGAAATCAACTACTTCTTTATCCAGCCGCTCCAATAAACGCTCTGTTTCCTGCACATAATTTCTAAGTTCCTTTGACTCGCTTCCACCTGGGAATATGCTGTCGAGATCCCATCTCTGATTATATGTATTCATTGCAGGAGCCCTCCTTTTATCCTTGGTACGACTCCCATTATATAGAAATTTCTGAAAATTTTCTACTACGTACTTGCTTAACAAAATAAAAAACCTATGTTTTTATATTTGCATAAACATAGGTTTACATGGTAACTATATTATTTTCGACGAGAGGTTCAGAATCAACCGTTTCGATAGTAAAATGATATTTTCCTTGCATATAGCCCGAATCTTTCAATGAAGCAATAAAACGCTCTGCTTCTGTTTTTGTTTGGAAACATAAATCCACTTTGCTTTCACTACATAAAAAGTTAATCTCGGTTTTTTTATTGAACCATGCAACTACCTTATAGCTCACTTATATTCCCCCTCCACACTCTAAAAATTGTGAAACGATCTTAAACTTGTTTCTGCAACGGGAGGTCTGTACGATGTAGTGAATACGAATGTTTAATTATATTTCTATATTTTTATTAAGTATGTATATTTTAACATTATCCGACTTCCTTTTTATACTTTTTAACAAAGAACAGGTGATAAGGCTTATTTTATATAACAAAGTTTTCAGAATATTATTATATAGATAGGTATTAAGGTTCAGAGGATAAGGATTGAAGCAAATTTTTTGTAGCGTTAAAATGTTTGCTTCATACTAAAATGACCAATTCCCAGGAGTTTGATAATAATGAAAAACCATACAGGCTTTCAAAAAATGATCAAGCCCGGCTACCTCTCTTTTGGCTTGTCCATTCCAATCGAGAATTATGGCAAACAGTCACCTCGTATGGATAATCAAATTGAAATGGCACAGCTTGCTGAACAAAAAGGTTTTACAAGTTTATGGCTGCAGGATGTCGTGTTAGAGGACCCTACCTTTGAAGACCCTGCGACTGGTCAGATATTCGATAGCTTTATTTACCTCACCTACTTGGCCAGTCATACTAATTCTATTAATTTAGGTACAGCTGCCATTGTATTTTCTTTACGCCACCCGTTACGAACCGCCAAAGAGGTGGCCAGCATCGAACGATTATTCCCAGAGCGCTTGATGCTGGGCGTCTCATCAGGGGACAGACGGAAGGATTTCTCAGGGTTGGATATCCCGATTATGGAACGAGGCCAGTGGTTCCGGAATGCCTTTCACTATTTCCAAGAGGTGCTTTACGGAGAATTCCCAACGATCGATTCCCTGTTTGGCAAAATAGATAAAGCCAACCTGGTTCCAAAACCCACAAAAGAAATTCCTCTTTTCCTTACAGGGTATGCCCAGCAAACCCTCGATTGGATTGCCCAAAATGGACATGGATGGATGTTCTACCCACAACGTCCTGAGCAGCAACAGGAAACGGTCGCTAAGTATCGCGAACTTGTGGAGAGCTACTCTCCTGGGGCGTTCCGAGCGTTTCTTATGCCGCTTCCGCTCGACTTGATGGAAGACCCTAATCATCCCTATGAAAAGATCCCAGCTGGCTACCGAACCGGACGGAACAACCTACTGGATATTTTAGCTGAATATCAAGACGCAGGTGTCAACCACATTTTCTTTAATTTGGCTCAAAGCAAACGCCCGGCAAAAGAGGTAGTAGAAGAACTTGGTGAATATGTACTTCCCCATTTCCAGTGGGAATAAATTGGAGGAGGCAAATCGAAATGGGTACTAATCCTAAGCTGCTTTTATTAGGAACTTTTCATTTGGAAATGAACCCGGACCTGGTAAACCACCACCAAAAAGAAATAAGCAGAATCACCCAGTCGCTTAAAGCGTTTGAACCTACAAAAATAGCAGTAGAAAAAACATTTCTGCTTAAAAATGAACTCAATCGGAAACTTGAAGCGTATAAAAGCGGCAATTTTAAACTTGGATACGATATAGTCGATCAACTCGGTTATCGCCTTGCTGAACAACTTGGCTTGGAGGAGGTTTTCCCGGTTGATGAAGATGTGAACATGAACGCTCCGTCGCTGAACCAGGTGTTCAAATGGGCAGAGAATTATCAGCCAGGGTTACTTCAGGAAATCGCAGAAATCCAACAACAATTAGTTGCATACACTCATGATGATGAGCCATTAACCCAGCTTCAAGCTATCAACAGCCCTGAATACCGGAAATTGATAGGAAAACTGTATATGAAGCTCGCTTTGGTAGGTGACCCTCAGCATCAAGTAGGCGCTGCTTGGCTTAAACAGTGGCATCATAGAGACTTAGCCATTTTTGCTAATGTTAGCCGAATAGCAGCCCAAAGCGACCGTATGTTGCTTATGATTGGAAAAGACCACCTGCCACTTCTCTCCCACTTCTTCGATGCCAGCGGAGAATTGGACATCGTTCATACACTTGATTACTTGCCTCAGGAGAAATAACAGACCCTCCACTTGTTTACGAAGTGGAGGGTCTGTACAGATTATTGTTCCGGCGGCTTTTGCTGGTATCGTTTTTTTCTTAACCGTTCAAGAATTTTTTTGCGATTAATGTGGATGGTTTTAGGTTCATATCCTTCACTGGCCCTGATGTCTTCATTGGAGGCTTTCATAAACGATAACGCCAGCATGAACATGATGAAAATCAGTGGAAAACCACCAACAATACTCGCTGTTTGTAAGGTGCCCAGTCCACCAAGGAACATCAGCGCTAATGGCAGCAGACATAAAGCAAATGCCCAAAACAATCGGTTCCAACGCAATGGTTCATTTTCTACTTCTTTTTGAACTACCGCAGATAAAATATAAGAACTGGAATCAAATGTCGTGGCAAGAAAAATAATCGCCAGTACCGTGAATATCAACACCATGAACTTGGCTAGCGGCAATTGTCCGATAATCGCTATTATCGCAGCAGGAGCGCCGTATTCATTCATATAACCAATGGCATCAAAGCTGCCTGTCATCTGTAAGTACAACCCGAAGTTCCCCATGATACCAAAAAATAGCACACACCCAAGCGTCCCATATACCATGGTACCAAGCACCATTTGGCGGATCGTACGGCCTCTGGAAATACGAGCGACGAATAAACCGACAAACGGAGCATAAACGAGCCACCAGGCCCAGTAGAAAATCGTCCATCCTTCAGGAAATCCTGTTTCTTCAAAGGCTCCTATATCACCAAACGGTTCGGTCCATGTCGCCATTTTAAAGAAGTTATCCATTAAGATTCCGATACTGTTCGTGGTTGTCTCTGTTAAAAAGCGGGTCGGGCCGAACAAGAAAATGAATCCTAGTAAGAATAATGCCAGCCATAAATTGATGTCACTTAGCAGTTTGATCCCTTTTTTCAGACCGGAATAAGCACTGAAAGCAAATATTGCCGTACATAATAACAGAATGAAGGTTTGCATCGTCATATCCGCTTCCAGACCAGTCAATTCACTGATCCCTTCAGCAATCATAGGAGTACCAAGTGCAAGTGTGGTACCTGCCCCACCCATCAAACCAAACATGAAAAGAATATCGATGATATGACCGACCGGACCGTCTACAGTCCGACCTAATAAAGGACGGCATGCCTCACTGATTTTCAGTACAGGTTTCTTACGAACATAATAAAAATAGGCGATCGGTAGTGCCGGAAGCGTGTAAATTGCCCATGCAATAGGCCCCCAGTGGAAAATGCCATAAGCCGTCGACCATTGGATCGCTTCTTTCGATTCCGGTTCAATGCCGAAAGGAGGGCCTTGATAGTAGTAAGCCCATTCGATTACAGCCCAATATAGAATACTCGAACCTATCCCGGCAGCAAATAACATCGCTGCCCAGGAGAAGGAATTGAATTCAGGCTTTTCTCCTTCATCTCCTAATAAAATGTGGCCATTTGCACTAAAGGCTACAAAAATCAAAAATGCAAATACCAGTAAACCCATGATTAAGTATAACACCCCAAAATTAGAGGTCATGAATGTATTCGCCTGATTGACAACTTCCACGCCAGCCTCAGGGAATATAATAAGTGGAACAACGACCCCAAGCAATAAGACAAACGCCCCTATAAATGTAGGCCAATCAATTAATTTTGTATTCATTTAAAACTTTCCCTTCATATTTTGTTATCCTTACTGCACAACACCAGGAAACCTGTTTAAAAATAAATAATTTGGGAGGAAATGCGTGATAAATGGAAATCATACACCTTGTTACGTAACCAAGGAGTAACTTTATCAAAGATGAAATACATCGACAAACCTCTTAAAGTTTCTTATACCAGGTTATAGAGTAAATAACACACAATAAGTGTATTTATGTCGAATATACATAATTTTTGTCGAGAATGGAGGTGTGACTAATCCCGGCGCCAATCGGACCTTCCAAATCATAACCCTGTTATTTATTGGAATCGGACTCTAGATATCCGTCCAGTCGGAGACACCGGTAACCAGGCTGCCTGAATATATGACCTCTAGCCCTGCTATTAAGTTTACTCTATTTTTTCCCCTTTTATTAATTATTTGGTTAAGACAGGAATGTACGAGGTGGAATTGACGTTGGCAAATGACGCCGAGGGGACGTTCAACAAAACGTTGACAATCATGAGTGAATGGACGAGAAGAAACCCTTATACTATTACCATATGGAATAAAAACATGCTTTGTGGCTTGGCACAGCCGGCAGTCTAATTACCGTACTGCTACTATGAGGAAAGGAAGTGAAGGTTATGCGTAAGTGGAGAAACTGGGATGAATGGTTCAATCCCTTGTATTTCCCACTAATAACAGCTATTCCAATTGAAATATGGCTGTTGATTCTGATCCAGAGAAAAGCCTGGAGTACAGTGGAATTGACCACTTTTATTATTGCGGCCCTGTTTCTAGTCTTTGCGGGGATCGTAGAAATGAGTTCGGAGGAAACAAAACATCGTACGTTCGGCCACCTTTACCTGGGAAGTTCTGTGATTTTTGGTTCATTAGGATATATGTTTTTTTAAAAAATACAGCGCTTCTCCAGGTTTCAAATGAAAAATAGCCACGGTAAAATCATCGGAATCATAATGATAAGTGTGACCGTCAACCAGGGAATAGAGTTTTCTTGGGTCAATTGTTTACGGTAAGACATCCCCCATGCCAAGAGCAGGAGAAAAGTTACAATGATGCTCTGTAAGTGAAAAGTATCGTCTTTATTCATCATAAAAATATATAGACCCCCTTCAATGATCAGCAAAATACCGACCAATGAATTAAATATATGGGTGAAACGTCTGCTCACACTTGTCCACTCCTTGTATGGTTAAATTCAGTTATATTATATCATTCGCTTAAAACTTTATAGAAATACTTTTGCTTTTACAAGGTAGAAACATTAAAATTGGATATGACAGAAAATTCCCTTAATTACTTATCTAGAAGGAGGAATTATAGATGACACGAAACCTCACGTGCCGGTCCTCGGTATATTCTTTAAGTAAAGACCACTCTCCTGCTATCCACGTACAACCAGGAGAGAGGATCACCATTGAGACATATGATTGTTTTCAGAATCAGATTCAATCAGAAAAAACAGAAATCAACGCAATTGATTGGAATCAGATCAATCCAGCTACTGGACCGGTTTACATTGAAGGGGCAGATCCTGGAGACATATTGAAGGTGAAGATCGATAGACTGGAAATCGGGGAACGCGGTGTTATGGTCACTGGTAAAGACCTCGGCGTCTTAGGCAGTTATTTTGAAGATTTCGATGTCAAAATTATTCCGATTCAAGATAACCGAGCTATTTTTGATGACAAACTTTCCTTACCTTTAAATCCTATGATTGGTGTCATAGGAGTAGCTCCTGAGGATGAAGAAGTAAACTGTGGAACTCCTGGTGCACATGGTGGAAACATGGATACAAAGTTGATTACGGAAGGTGCCGAGTTGTATTTCCCTGTCTTCGCGCCGGGCGCTTTGTTCGCTACAGGTGACTTCCATGCTGCTATGGGTGACGGTGAAGTCAGTGTGTCGGGAATTGAAGTCCCAGGTGAAGTAACCGTAACCTTTGATGTTATAAAAAACAAATCGCTTTCTTACCCACTTGTAGCGAATGAAGAGGGTATAGCCTTACTTGTTTCTAAAGAAACATTGGACGATGCGGTCCATACAGCTGTAGAGCAAATGGCAGAACTGTTGCTCCCACACACCGATCTTACACTTTCACACCTCACCATGCTGATGAGCGCAGCAGGAGAAGTCCAAGTGAGTCAGGTAGTAGATCCGCTTGTGACAGCGAGATTTTTTGTCCCTGACCACATTTTAAAGGCGTATGATATTCAGTTATTTTAAACAACATAAGCCAACTCCACTTCCTGGGAGTTGGCTTACATGTTTAATAAGTTATCCATCCTTTCTGTACGTTGGTAAGGTTTGGCATCATATTTAAGTACTTCCCAGTGATCGGTGTAAATTAAAATTTCCACTAGATTCTCCTGCTCATTTTCCACTGTCAGTCCAGCTTCTACTGCCTGAATGTTAGAAATGCTTCCCTTAGCAGCCTCTGACTTCTTTAGCACCGTCAATATTCGTTTAATTTCGTTCTTATCTTCTATTACATACCCCTCATAATCTCCAGAAATATTATGAAACTTCATCGTTAACGGTCTTTTATACTCCCACCAATCATGCGGGGTAACCGAGTCTTTCTTGAATGTAAACGGAGTATATAAGTATTGGGTGTCGAGATAAATATATGCTGCTGTTAATATAACAAGTAAAGTGATAAAAACTGTTGCTATTCTTTTCAACCAATCCCTCCCTTGTCTATGTATGTAAGAAAAGATATTTAATTGGTTATACGTGTAAATCCTCCTTTTCGTTTCATGGAAAATGAATTTTTCTTATGAAATACAACCGCTATTCTCTATATGGTAATGTCTGAAAGCCACAGGTTTTGTTAATAGAGTCTATAAATAATAAAGTCTACCCTAGTGACAGGATAGACTTTATAGCATTATTATTGAAAGGTATTTTCTTGTTTGAGCGGTTTAGCGAAGCCAGTAGATTTCTTCACAAAACCCCAGTGCTCATAGACGCTGTGCGTTGCAGCCCTTTCTGGTCGATTACCACTATTCAATATTACAGCACCAGCACCTTTCGCTTTTCCCCACTTTTCTGCCTGATCAAAGAGCTGTTTACCAATTCCTTTTCCTCGATGCTCTTCATCTACAACAACCGCTACTACTCTTATGTATGTATCATTCCCCTCATACCGGAATCCATGAACCATTCCTATCATCCCCAACAGGCGTTCATTCTCTTCATATACGTACGTTTGATAATCGGTCTTCATCTTTATTTTCGCAAATCTTACGGCCATTTCCTGTTTAGTAGTGGGATAGCTTAACACTGTCATCAGCCTTGCTAATTCTCCCACATCTTCTAGTTCCGCCTTACGAATCATATTTGTCCCCCTCTAAAATAAAAGCCCTCCCCTGGATAGAGAAAGGCTATACTTCAATATTCATTTGGATTTTGTTCCCTCAAAACTCTCCCACTTCTCTTGTTTGTCTATTTGTGGGCTTTGGACTTGAAATGGAATTACCGCCAGAGCAATACCTATGACAATTATAAAAGCAATTCTCTTTATCCAGTTCACGTTTTGCCCCCTATGCAGATTATTAATTTAAGCTTATCATATCCCAACCTTGGTAATAAGGATAAAAAAGTAATTTTTTAAAAGCAGGTGACATTTGACGGCCACCTGCTCTAACTTGTTGTTGATTATGATTGCTGCTTTTCTTTTTGTCTTAATTCTACTCTTCGGATTTTCCCTGAGGTTGTTTTCGGCAATTCTGTGATGAACTCGATTTTTCTAGGGTATTTATATGGAGCCGTCAGTTCTTTGACATGATCCTGCAGCTCTTTGGTCAAGGATTCATCCCCATCCACATCTTCCTTCAGAACGATGTACGCCTTGACGATATTGCCACGGACTTCATCCGGGCTTGCCACTACAGCACATTCCTGGACAGCAGGATGCTTTACCAATGCATCTTCTACTTCGAAGGGTCCAATCGTGTAGCCAGAGCTGATAATGATATCATCACTTCTGCCTTCAAACCAGAAATAACCTTCTTCGTCTTTAGAAGCCTGATCCCCTGTTACATAATAATCGCCGCGATACGACATCTTCGTACGTTCCGGGTCCTTGTAATACGCTTTGAATAAAGCAGGCGTTTCTAAATGGACTGCAATATCTCCAACCTCTCCTGGTCCTACCGGCTCTCCCATCTCGTCGATGATTTCTACCCGATTTCCAGGCGTTGGTTTCCCCATGGACCCTGGTTTGACATCCATGTCTTTCATGACACCGACAAGCAATGTGTTTTCTGTTTGGCCATATCCGTCCCGCACAGTGACATTGAAGTGTTTTTGGAAAGTATCGATGACTTCCCTGTTCAATGGTTCACCGGCTGATACAGCACTATGCAATGCAGGAAGATGATAATCACCCAGGTTGTCCACTTTAGCCATCAAACGATATTCAGTTGGTGTACAACAGAGGACATTCACCGTATAGCGCTCTAATATACTTAAATAGGTTTTAGGATCAAATTTACCCTGATAGACAAGTCCGGTTGCCCCGGAACCAAGGACAGATAAAAACGGACTCCAAATCCACTTCTGCCAGCCAGGACCTGCCGTAGCCCATACTGTATCTCCGTCTTGAATACTAAGCCAGTTCTCAGCAGCTGTTTTCAAATGGGCGTAACCCCATCCATGCGTATGGACCACACCTTTTGGATTGCCGGTAGTTCCGGACGTGTAGGATAAGAAAGCCATATCATCCCGCGTAGTATCAGCCATGTCCAGTTCAGACGAGACTTTTTCTTCCTCAAGCAAATCATCAAGGTACGTCCAGCCTTCAACAGCTGCACCAACCGTAAACTTTTTGAGTGAACCTATTTCTTTAATATCATCAAACTGTTCCGTATATGGATGGAAGCTCACAACCCCGCTTACCTCACCATGTGAAATTCGATATTGCAAATCTTTCGCGCGGAGCATTTCAGAGCTTGGTATGACAACCAACCCAGCTTTTAAAGCCCCGACATATACCTGATAGGCTTCTATCAGGCGAGGGATCATAATTAGAACTTTATCGCCTTTTTTCAAACCCTCTTGTTTGAAAGCGTTACCAATTTTGTTGGCATTTTGAATCAGTTCTGAATATGTAATCTCTTTTTGATTTCCCTGATCATCTTCCCACTGCAAAGCTTTGCGATCAGGTTCCTTTGCAAACTTTTCAATTTCACTCACTACATTATAAGATTCTGGAGCTATCAACGATTCTCTATCCATGGTACATCCCCTTCCCCAAAATAAAGTAACATTATCCACCTGTATTATATCAAACAATTCACAATTGTTGAAATTTAAATAGGAAAGGGATTTTTAAGAAAGTTGGACTGGTGTTAAACAAGGGAATTTTGAGAAGGGTAATTCATTTATTCAAAAGGTTTTGTTAAACGTGTTTGTTTCATAAAAATCTTATACAGCTATAGGGCCGAATTGTAGAAAACTCAGTTTCAAGATAGAAGGGCTTCTTTAACAAAATAGTGTCAGGGGTGGCTTGGAAACTACTCGCTTTCCAGCTTCATCGCCTAGACACTCGCGACATAAGCAGTCCATCAACGGGAAGAAAGAACCCTTCCCTTTTGCTGTTCTGCTTATGCGTGTCGTATCTCCCAAGGCGATTACGCATTCATTTCTTTCCTGTGGGGGAACTGGCAAGCCTCCTCGGTCGTTTCACGACCTGTGGGGTCTTGCCTAGCCCCTTCTCCCACGGGAGTCTCACCGTTTCCCCGCCACCTTATCCATATTTTGACGAACGAACTCTGTGTTGTGAGAAGATATCTTCCACATTTCCTGCATGACAAGACCTTATGATTGAGGAAACAAGACCTTTTTAATGGTGTTACGCTGGATAAATGATACTGGCTACCGATGTTTCCGTTACTTTTATAAAAGCAAGGAGGGCCGGAAAATTGCGAGACTCCTCGAAAATGCTACGCATTTTCTTCGTGCGGTGTTTATTCAAAAAGCTTATTCAAAGTTCTATGGGAAAATAGTACATGGTGAGATCCCGCAGGGCTTTAGCCCGAGGAAGCTCACCGTACACCCATGGAAAGCGAGTGATTTCCCGGACCTCCAAACGCTCACCACCATAACGGAAACAGTTTCTCTCGAAACTGAGTCTTCAACAAAAGGGAGCTTTAACTGTAAAGTCAACACTGAGATTTAATAGACATACATATTCCAGCCAATAATGTGTTCATTTCAAGGAAAGTAAAAAGCCGGCTGAAACCTTTACGTTTCAGCCGGCTACATCCACTATGCCAGACGTTTGAAGTTTTCCCCGAGAATTTCGTTCATCGAATGAACCGTAACAAAAGCCCTGTCATCAATCGAAGAAATATATTTCTTCAGTCGAGTAAAATCTTTTCTTCCCAAAATCGTCGTTATTACCTCTTTGTCTTCATAATTAAAAGCGCCGCGGGCTGTATGAATCGTAGCTCCTTTCCCAAGGGTCCTGACAATAAATTCACGGACTTGTTCACTTTCTCTGCTGATAATGACAATTTCATTTTTATGGTCGAATTGTTGTAGAGCGTAATCTATGACCAGACCGTTTAAGATCACTCCGAAGAATGCGTACATACCAACAGTCGGTCCAAATAAGAAAACAGAAGATGCAGCAATTGCAATATCAGACATTAATACGCCTTTGCCGACTTCAAAGGAGAAGTACTTGTTCATGATCATTGCGAGAATATCAGTACCTCCTGTGGATGCTCCCTGGTGGAAGACAATCGCCATCCCGGAGGCAGCAATGATTTGTCCAATGATCAGTTGGATTAAGATATCATTGCTTAGAGCTGATTCCATCGGATAAACCACTTCCAGCCCCCATACCATGAAAGAGAGCGCAAAGCTCGCATGGATGGTCTTGGCACCAAACTGAAAGCCGAGAAAGATAATACCAACTATGAATAAAATAATATTTAAAATCACCATGATGATACCAAGCGATACTTCAGGAAACACCTTATTCAATACAATCGAGAGCCCACTGACCCCACCAGTTGCGAGATCGTTTGGAGATAAGAAAAAATGTACGTTAATCGCAACAGCAAATGCACCAACATTTATTAGTAAAAATGATAATAATTTTTTAAGCATCAGAAAGCCCCCTTGTTGAATTTTTTCGTTTTACAATTCCCGTTTCTTTTTTCAGTACAATCGGGATTATAACGAGGCTTTCATTGTTTGTAAACAGCTATGCAACAAACTTTATAAAAACTTTCATGTAAGCGATTTAAGCAGTTTCACCATTCATAATTGTAAAAATCTTTTAACTGCACCTTCCTCATTTCCCAGGAAATATGTCGAAAAAAAACAGACCCATAAGGATCTGTTTTTTACCTATTTGATTGGAAATAGAATGGTAACCGATGTGCCTTCTCCTTCTTCACTAGCGTAGCTTATTCTACCACCTAAATCGTCTACCATCTTTCTCGTAACCATGATGCCTAATCCTGTGCCATCTTTTTTCGTAGTGAAGAAAGGTTCTCCGAGCCGTTTGAGTTTTTCTTGTGACAGACCTTTTCCATCGTCCGAAATTTTGATTAATGCTTCTTCGTCCTCGCAGACTACATCAACCCGGATTTCCCCATGGCAATCTACTGCCTCAATTGCGTTCTTAATAATATTTATTAAAATTTGCTTAAACCGGTTCGGATCCGAATGAATAGCCGAATCGGAACAGGCAATCGATGTGTGAATCGATATATCTTTCTCTGAAATCAGTGATTGATACAGTTCAATAACGTAATCAACTGTCTGTTTAATATTCACCTCTTCAATTTGGATAGACGAGGCAGGCTTAGCGAGCATCATAAAATCATTCACAATCGACTCGATTCGATTTACTTCACTTAACAACAGTTCGTTATAAGACTCTCGTAAATCAGGATTAGCCGTTCCCAGCTGCATAAACCCTTTTAATGCGGTCAGAGGATTTTTAATTTCATGAGCTATTCCTGCAGACATCTGTGTAATAGCAGAAAGTTGCTCAGACTTCCGCATGAATGATTCCTTTTCCTTCATCTCAGTAATATCTTCACTAATTCCGACGATATACTTTTCTTTCCCATCCTGCACTGGAAATCCTCTGGTACGGATCCATTTCACTTCATTTTCGGGTGTGGTAATCCTGTATTCAATTTGAGAATTTTCTTTTCTCATTTTACGGTAGCCGTCTCTGATGTAAGAATAGCAATCAGCATCTGCTATTTGTTCCCACCAGGTTAAAGGATCTTGCTCCCTTTCCTCCAGTGGAAGGCCGAACAAGTCCCTGAAGCGTGGACTGACATAAATCAGCTTTGCAAAAGATTCATCACATATCCAAAATACATCTTTAATATTATCAGCCAGCAGAGAAAAACGTTTTTCCGCTTCTTGTAAGGCATGCAAATACTTTTTCCTGACCGTTACATCCTGAATGAAAATAGTAAAACCATCATCCGTAGGGTAGATGGTGATTCGGGCATACATTTTCCGCTCTTGCATATAAGCATCGAAGGTTACCGGTTGTTCCATCTCTAATGCCATATAATAATGTCGGTAAAACAGGTAGTAATCACTAATCGGGTATAACTGCCATAACTTATGTTTGTAATGGGACTGCAAATCCTTCCCTAGCATTTTTTCCATTTGCGGATTTGCATACGTCAATTCCCATTTCTTGTTGATTAAAGCTAAACCATGGGGGAAGTTTTCAGTTATAGCTTTCATTTGTTTGTGCAATTCTGCAAAATTCATATCTGGAGGGTTGTCCAAGGTTCTCGTTTGATTTTTAGTTCTTAATGTAAATTCTTCGGAGCTTTCCTTTACCGTTGAGGTTTGTTGAATGTCCTTGGTGAAAGGCAAACGGTGGGGTATACTGACTTCTTCATCTTGATATAAAGGATCAATGACTACAACGATTCGCCGATGGGATAGCTGTTTAAATGCACACCGCACCCATTGATGATTTTCTTTGAAGAGAAGGCGCGCTTTGCTGTAAAGAGTCTTTTGTTTGGTTACATGCTTCAACGAATGCTGAATGCCGAATTGGTCATACACGTAAAACAAATCCACCCAATCATCCAGGTGAAGTTGTTCCTTTGCATAACTTTCTTTCTGCAAAGAACGACTGCATGTTACCGTCTTCGTTT
Organism: Thalassobacillus cyri; assembly: GCF_900107755.1. Classification (GTDB taxonomy): domain Bacteria; phylum Bacillota; class Bacilli; order Bacillales; family Halobacillaceae; genus Thalassobacillus; species Thalassobacillus cyri. Next base: position 77,153 of record NZ_FNQR01000003.1, read on the forward strand.
CCAGATTAATTAGACAAACATTCTGATCGATTAAATCAAAAAGCGCTAAAACGTCACTTTCCTCCAAACCACAATGCATCCTCTCAATTAACATCAATGGACTACCTCTTTCCTTTTGATACTTAAGGTAACGATAATATGCTCCGCAGGTACTATTATAACAAAATTATTTAAATTTTAAATATATTCTTACAATTATGTGGAAATTAGGTAAAACCCCTTATAATAAGGGTATTTGTGTCCACCCTGTTATCAACAGGTTCACGAACGCATGAACTCCAAATGACTCACTAAAAACAGTCATTTATGCCTGACTTTTTAAACCTCTTCTAAACTTCTCTATTAAATCTGGCTTGCCGTTAGATATTGCTGTTCGCCATCGAGAGATTTAGGGATGTCCAAACAAAGCTGCTTCAGATTCAACTTGCCTCCACCTTTACTACCTGCAATTACCATTATCATATCAGATAAGAAATGAATATTTTGTCGAAAAACATAAAATAGAGACACTTTTTTCAGTGTCTCTACAATCAGTACCAATAACTTCCCCGAGGCAGTAACTTTTTCATCATTAAGTGATCAAGGCTACGAAAGGTATAGCCCTTCCCTCGTAAATCCTCAATGAGCTTTTCTAATGCCAATGCGTTGTCCTCCGATACACTATGAAGTAATAGGACGGCCCCTGGATGTATTTGCTTCATTAGACTGTCATAAGCATATTTCCATCCCTTTTGCTCCCCCGTGTTCCAATCTACAAAACCAATTGACCAAAAAGTGTTGATATAACCCATTTCTCTGGTCCAATCTAGGGTTTTTTTATTAAAAGTTCCGCGTGGAGAGCGTAAATAAAGCATTTCTTCTTGATCAGTAAGATCTGCTACCGCACTTTCGACCTTATCCAGTTCTTCTTTGATGCGGGCTTTTGAAGAAGTTGTGAAATCTGGATGATGCCAGGAATGATTGCCGATGATATGGCCTTCTTTGTTCATTCGCTTCACCAGATCCGGAGCACTATTAATATAATGACCCGTAATGAAAAAAGCCGCTGGAACGTCTTTTTCTTTTAATACATCAAGAATTTTGCCTGTATACCCCTCTTCATAACCATTATCAAAGGTTAGGTAAATCTCTTTATCCCCGGATTCATCAATGTAAAAGCCATCATATTCACTTAATAACTGTCCATAAAAGCCTACGTCCGGGGGCGCACCTTCATTATTTTTTTGGTAACCCCACCCATAGGCTGAAGCCGAAATAGGAAAATTACCTATAACCGCTAAGGAAATCACGAAAATCAGGAGTTTTTTCATAAACGTCTTCACCTGCTTTTCTCTTAGTTTACAACTACAAAAAGCATATATACCTGACTTACTTTTCCAGTGTCTTGTAATTCACAAAGAAAAAAGCACCTATCCTGCAGGTGCTCTTCACAATAATTTATAAAACCATAGCGGCAATCCAGCCAAAAATGAATAACGGAATATTATAATGCAAAAAAGTAGGTACACAAGTATCCCAAATATGATGATGCTTACCATCAGCTGCAAGTCCTGAAGTCGGTCCTAAGGTGCTGTCTGAAGCAGGAGAACCTGCATCGCCAAGTGCACCTGCCGTACCAATCAGGGCTGCTAACGCCATCGGTGAAAATCCTGCGGCTACCCCGATCGGAACGAATAATGCAGCTAAAATAGGTACCGTACCAAAAGAAGAACCGATTCCCATCGTTACCAACAGTCCGACCAGCAATAAGATAAAGGCAATCAGACCTTTATTGTCGCCGATCATACCGGAACTGGACTCCACTAACGCATCAATGGAACCTGTTTCTTGTAGCACATTAGCGTAACCGGCTGCAATCAACATGACGAATGCGATCATGCCCATCATGCCGATGCCATTCGTAACCACTTCGTCACCACGGCTGAATGGTACAACTAGAAAGACAAACATGAGGACAATCCCTGTCAATGCCCCAAATACAAGGTTGCCCGTCCATATTTGGACACCGAGCGCTCCGGCAACAGCAACCAGGGTCCAGGCATGTTTTGCTTCGAACTTAGCCTCCGGTACTGCAACCACCTTGTTTTCGTCTTCTAACTCACTGACCTGGTACTTATCTCTCGGTTTACGGTAAGAGAAAAATACGGCTACAAACAAACCAAGGATCATACCAGCTCCGGGAAGTAATAGCGACAGTGCTATATTCCCTATTCCTATTTCTACCCCGCTGCTCCCCATTGCATCCTGAATAGTTTGGTGGAAAATCAAACCAAAACCTGCTGGAATCATAATATAAGGAGCCTTTAAACCGAACGTCAAAGCGGTTGCAACACCGCGTCGGTCCAGGTTCATTTGATCGAACAATTTCAATAAAGGTGGAATTAAAATCGGTATGAATGCAATATGCACAGGAATGACGTTTTGAGAAAGTGAAGCAACCCCTGCAATCACTAATAACATGATCACACGTTTATTTTTTAACACCCTCAATAAATAATTCACTAAAATATTCGTAATACCTGAATAACTGATTGCTACTGCAAAAGCACCTAATAAAATATAGCTTAAAGCAACGCTTGCCTGATTCCCCATGCCGCCGATCATCAGATCAAGGGAGTTTTGAAGCGACTCTCCAGCTATGAGCCCTGCTGATAAAGCTGCAGCGATAATAGCTATGATTACATTGACACGCAACAGACTAAGCACAGTCATTATCAGCACAGAAATTATAACAGCCCATGCCATATATATTCTCCTCTCACATAAATTAATTTTAGTTCGTTAACGATTTACCATGATAAAGAATCGGCTAAAAAAAATCAACCCCCAATTTTTTCAAAGCATGCCCAATATAGGGGGAAAGCGAACCGTTGCCTCACAGTCTTTTATAAATAAAAATATCTAAACTATTAAAAACCGCACGTTTTGGAGAACAGTGCGGTTTGTCTTCTGAAGCTACATCTTTTTTTCTAATTCTTCCAGCATATGAATGAGCTGGTCGATGTCCTGGACTGATGTTTCCTCCGGCTCCATTTCCTCAAGCCGGGACATGAATGCTGCTAATCGTAGTTTAAGGTCTTGCAGTTTCTCTTCTTGAGCCATGCATATACTCCTTTTTCAGTTGTGTTCCTTGAATGACGTTTTTCTGATGATACCAAGCATTATCATAGTAGAAAACATCGGGTTTGTCTATGTTAGGGAAAATAATAAATATTAAAATACGCCTATTCCAGTAATCCGGAGCAGGCGTGAACTTTATTATTATTTAAGCTGGAAGGAATAAGATACATGGTCCTGGATCGGTATCCATGCTCCGATACCCTGCTTTTTAATGTTTTTAACTACCAATTCTTTTTTTGATCCCTTCAGTTGGATATATACTTCCCCGAAGGCAACGGTGCCTTTTTCATTGACTGCTGGTGCATAAGCTTGCAGGACACCAATTTTTTTAACCGGGACGGCATAAGAGTTCTGCTGTTTCGTACCACTTCCTACGACAGTATGAAAAGATAGCGGCAAGTTGGTATTATTCTGCGCTTCCAGGAGAAGCATCCGCTTTACCTGGTCAGGTGCGTCAATTTTGGCTGTCAAACCGCCTTTGATATGCTTTTCTTCCTTTTGCAGATAATTCATTTTTTCTGTGGTTTGGCTTGCTTGATTGTTCAATTCATTTGTGTTGATGTGCTGGTATTCCCAATTGATGCTTGTTTCCTTAGAAGTATAATTCAATGGCCATTTTCCTAAATAAACCTCGCCTCGGTAGCCGATTGCTAATGGAGAAGGTCTCAAGCTTGTTTCATTCAACAATTCAATCAATTGGGGATTGGTGATTTTCACTTTAGATTCTTCAATTAGTTCGCCCGTTAATTCACTTGGTTCAAGTACAACCTGATCCTCGGTCGAATTGGGATAGGTATTGTCCTTCGATATATTTAAAACATGACTAGGCAGTCTTCCCTCTTCTTTCTTTTCTTCCGCAGAAAGAATCGTCGGCTCGACTGCAGAAAGCACCAATAATAATGCCATGATGGACAGCATCCATTTTCGCATGTGATGGAGCCCCTTTCTTTTTTTGTTAGCTTTTGATTTGAAGGGCATTTTATGCATCACGTAAATCATCTGAAAATGAAAAAGCGCGCCCCATCAACAAGGTACACGCTTTATAGGAATAATTTACATACTAAGCTCTAAATATTCAACAGACTCTTCCACTTCAATACTGTCTTTGACGGACTGTACCATGGAACAATTATTGCGGGCAACTTCCAGGTTTTTTTGCAGCTTATCCTGGTTTAAATGATAGCCTTTGACCATGTAGTGAATGGCCACTTTTTCAATGCGGTTGGCTTTGTCCGGATTACGGGTGACATCGACCGTAACCTTGATATCTTCATATTGCACACGTTGTTTATCTAAGATTTTGCGATAAACTCCTACACTGCACCCAACAATTGAGGAAACCATCAATTGGTATGGGCGAAATCCGAAATCTTCATTGCTTGAGATGTTCAACTCTCCATATTCAAGCTGGGTACGGATGCCATTCTCTCTCATAAAAAATTCCACCAAACACCACTCCTTCCAATTTCTCTTTTACCTATTCTAACAGAACACGAACAGGTATTAACATGTTTTGTCTCAATTACTAACGTATTTCTTGCCATTCCCTTCGTTCTCCGATAGGATGAAAGAGATTTTTTCCAGGAGAAAGCAAAGGAGGGGGAAGGTTGGTTACAGCAAAAACACGCTTTAAAATCCTCGTAGCATTAGTAGCAATTTCAGGCTTTTCCCAGGGAATGCTGCTTCCATTACTTGCTGTCATTTTAGAACAAAATGGAATATCTTCCGCTATCAACGGCCTTCATGCCACAGGGTTATACATAGGCGTCCTGATCGCTTCACCATTCATGGAAAAACCGATGCAAAAAACCGGTTATAAACCGATAATCCTGCTTGGAGGGGCTTTAGTATTCATTTCCATGGCATTATTCCCTTTCTGGCAGGCGCTATGGTTTTGGTTCATTTTGCGGATGACAATCGGTATCGGAGATCATATGCTCCACTTTGGAACGCAGACGTGGATCACCTCCACTTCTTCTCCAGAAACGAGAGGAAAAAGTATCGCATACTATGGATTATTCTTCAGCGCAGGCTTCACACTCGGACCATTGATGACGAACTTATTATCCGTCCATATGTATTTACCATTCCTGTTATCATCACTATTAAGCATTATCGTATGGTCGGCGATGTTCTGGGTAAGAAACGACATGCCGGATAAAGATCATCAAACCATTGATATGTCCAGCTCAATGAACAGATTCGGACAAGCAATCAAATTGGCATGGATCGCTTTTCTGCCACCGCTTACTTATGGTTTCCTGGAAGCAACCCTACATGGTATCTTTCCCGTATATGGCATGCGGATCGGTCATGATGTGAATATCCTGTCATTGATCATACCTTTTTTTGCGGCAGCAAGTATGTTGTCTCAAATACCTTTAGGAATATGGAGCGATAAAATCGGCCGTAAGAAAGTGATCTCCATCGTTGTTTCCGGAGGAATGGCCGCTTTCATTCTTGCAGCCTTATTCGAGAGTTCCGCTTTGTGGCTGTTCGTCCTCTTCGCATTTGCCGGACTGTGTGTCGGGTCTCTTTATTCGCTGGGATTGTCTTATATGACGGATATCCTACCAAAATCACTGCTGCCAGCTGGAAATATCATGTGTGGGATAGCCTTCAGTGTCGGCAGTATCAGTGGACCTTTTTTAAGTGGCTCATTCATTGATTTATTTCCAAACATATCATTCTTTTATGTTATTGTTGCCCTGCTGGCAATAGTTCTTATGGCTAATATTTTCAAAGCAGAGCCCGGCATCAATAGCGCCCAATCAAACACCTAAACAAAAACACAAAAAGGAAATGCCAATGCATTTCCTTCGTGCGGTGTATCTTTAAGTTATCTGAATTACTAAATGTGGCGGGAGTCATTTTATTATTGCAATGCTTTTTTCAATACTTCAAGGTTTTGGTTCATTAAGCTAAAGTAGTCTTCTCGATTTTCGATATCTTCTTCTGTTAAAACGGATAGATTATGAAGCCGAAGGGCTTCTCCGTTGATTTCTTTTTGTACCACTTCTGCTATCTTGGGTGTGACATTCTGTTCAAACAGAACATATTTCAGATCATTCGCTTCCGCTGTTTCAATAATTTGTTCTAACTGTTTTTGTGATGGCTCTTCGGTAGGACTTAAACCACTGACCGCGATTTGTTCCAGTCCATACGCTTGTTCCCAGTAGCCATAGGCAGCATGCGAAACGATGATTTTATTTTGCGGCAGTGTTTCAAGTTCTTCATGGAATGCAGTATCTAAAGCTTGTAACTCTTTCTTAAGGTTCTCAAAATTCGCCTCGAAAGTCTCTTTCTCTTGTGGTTTAAGGTCTATTAGAAAGTCTGTGATGTTTTCAGCAAGCTGAATTGAACGGACAGGATCGAGCCAGACATGCGGATCATGGTCTCCATGCTCATGACTGTCAGTACTGTCGTGCCCCTCCTCTTCATCGTCATGTCCATCTTCCTTATGATCTTTCTCATCTTCGTGTGCCCCTTCGTCCTGTTGATGGACATGTGACTCTAAATTGATTCCTTCAGCTGCTTCTAAAATCTTTACATCTTCCGCTTCAACAGCAGCAGAAATCTTTCCTGCATAGGACTCAAATTCCTTGCTGCTGTATAGAAAGCCATCTGCTTCTGCTACATCGATCATCTGTTTCGTATCCGGCTCAAATGTATGGGAATCTGCACCAGGAGGAAGGATGGTGTCCGCTTCTACATGCTCGCCCCCAATTTTTTCAGTAAAGTCCATCAAAGGGTAGACAGTCGTATATATCGTAAGTGGTTGGTTTTCTTTTTTACTAGAGCTGCTATCGTCATTTCCACATGCAGCTAACGAAACAGCGGTTAAAATAAATATAAATAATAAGTACTTATTCATCCTCTTATCCTCCTTCTTCTCACTCTAAATAAAATTGCAGAGAAAGATAAGCGTACCTTACTCAGATACGCCTATCCTATAAACATCCTGGACACTTGCCATAGATTTCAAATTTATGGTCATCAACCGCATAACCATCCAGGCTTTGTCTTATTTTATCCATCGGGCAAAATTCTACTGCTTTAGTTTTCCCGCACGCTGTACAGATAAAATGATGATGATGCCCATGGGTATCACAATGAAAACGGAAATGCTTTTCCCCTTCCAGCTCTGTCGATTCAAGGACATGCTCATCTGCAAGCAAATATAAATTCCGGTAGATCGTATCATAGCTTACCCCAGGAAAGTCCTTCTGGATTTCTTTTAGCATCGTCTTCGCGGGGATATAACCTTGATCCTGTTCAGCAAAAATCTCCAGAATCCGCTTCCGCTGCTTTGTACGCTTATACCCTTTTTCCTTCAGTTTGTTAATTGCTTTTTCTATATTCATAATGTTTCACCCTTTAATGAAAATTGAGTCGAAACTTTCCGATACGTAATCGCCATTATTAAAATAAGAATGGCTGTCACCACAATCGTACCGCCTGGCGGTACACTTAATTGGTAAGAAGTAATCAACCCTATGATGACCGAAAGCTCCCCAAAAAAAATCGACAATCCTATTGTCTGCTTGAAACTTTTAGCAATCCGTAATGCGGCTGCTACTGGCAGCGTCATCAGTGCTGATACAAGCAAGATACCTACAATCTGCATTGCCGAAGCAATTACTAAGGCTACCATCACGATAAACAACAAATGAATCATCTTGCCATTCACCCCGGACACCGATGCATGGTCTTCATCAAAAGAAAGCACAAACAACTCTTTATAAAATAAAAGGACAATTGCCAGAACAAGGATCGTAATCACTAAAACGGTCAGCATATTCGAGCGGCTGACTGCTGTGACACTTCCGAATAAATAACTGAATAGATCGGTATTAAAACCATCTGCCAGAGAAATTAGAATAACTCCAAGCCCGATCCCTCCAGATAGAATAATTGGGATAGCCAGCTCTTCGTAATGTTTATAAACTTTTCTCAGTTTTTCAATCAGAACAGCCCCGGCAACAGAAAAAGCCATCCCCATATATACTGGATTCCAATCGTTGATGGCGCTGACTCGTTTTTCTAATAATAGACTTGCCGCAATTCCTGTCAGGGTAATATGGGACAAGGCATCTGCAATCAGTGACAACCGCCGCACCACAATGAATACACCAAGCAGCGGGGCTACAAATCCGATCATGATTCCGGCAAGGGCAGCGTTCTGAAGAAATTCATAGGTCATAAAGCTTTCAATCATTGTTCTCCACCTCCCCATGATTATGGGTCAGCTGTTGAACCGGATGACCATAAAGTTGACTGAGGTCTTCATTGGAAAAAGCTTTATATTCATGAGACGCCCCATGAAAGTGAATCGTTTTGTTCATACATACGACATGACTGGCGTGCTCTGTAATGGTGCCAATATCATGCGAAACCATCAGCAAGGTGATGCCTTCTTCCCGATTCAATTTACGAAGCAGCTGATAAAAGTCAGCTACGTGTTTGGCATCGACACCGACTGTCGGTTCATCCAGGATTAAAAACTTTGGGTCACTGACGAGTGCACGGGCAATAAATACGCGTTGCTGCTGACCACCGGAAAGCTCGCCGATATTGTAATCAAAGTATGCTTCCATTTCGACTGTCTTCAGAGCTTGCATTGCTTTTTCCCGGTCCTTCTTATTATAAAAACGGAACAGTCCCGTTTTCGAGACAAGGCCTGTTTTGACTACCTCTAAGACAGTTGCCGGAAAACCTGAATTGAAGCTGTTAGCTTTTTGTGAAACAAAGCCTATATCTTCCCAGTGCTTGAAGTTTCGAACCGGTTCGCCGAACAGCTTGATACTGCCCCTTGTCGGCTTTAATAAACCAAGCATCAACTTGATCAAGGTCGATTTACCTGAACCGTTCGGTCCAACAAGGCCAAAGAACTGCCCCTCTTCAATCGTCATCGACACGTCTTTTACTACTGTTTCTTTTTCATATTTAAATGACACATCGTTCAATTCTAAAATATTATTCACATACATATTAACCCCTCTTTAAATCATAATGATTACGAATTACATTATATCGGGTAAACTCCCCTCATACAAGTGATTAATCCGTAATCATTACTATTACATTTTTTTAACAAGACACTGTTAAACTTTTGTTACTTTTTCTTAAGAGCCTTATTCAATAAAAGGGCCGGATTATGGAAGACTCAGTTTCAAGGTAAAAGGTGTTCTTTTCCAAAAAAGAGTAAGGGATGGCTGGGAAACTACTCCCTTTCCTGCGGGGTCTTGCCTAGCTCCTTCTCCCGCGGGAGTCTCGAAGTTTCCCACCCACCCTATCCGAAGGATGAGAGATACGAACTCCTGCCATAAATGAAGATGTCTTCCACAAGTCATATAGAACTATGATGCAGGTGATAAGCACGTTTTTATTGTGTAGCTCTCCCTATGGTTGAAAGACGGCATACCTATGTTTCCGTTTTTCTCACCAAAGCAAGGAGGTCCGGGAAATTGCGAGACTCCTCGAAAATGCTACGCATTTTCTTCGTGCGGTGTTAATTCAAGAAGCTTATTCAAAGTCCTGTGGGATGAACATGATTGGTGAGAGCCCGCAAGGCGAAGCCTGAGGAAGCACACCACATGCCCACGGAAAGCGAGTGATTTCCCGGACCTCCAAACGCTCACCACTATAACGGAAACAGTTTCTCTCGAAACGGAGTCTTCAGCGAAAGGGAGCTTTAACTGTAAAATCAACAATTAGATTTAACAAAGGCCTAACAAAAGGATAATCCCCTGATCCGGTCCGCCATGTAAGGCAAAGCCCAATAAAAAAGAAGCTCTCTGGAAAAGTCCAGGAGAGCTTCTTTATTTACAAATATTTATTATATCGATGTTCCAAATAATCCTGCAGGGCAGCGAATACCATAGTCAACGGCCAATAAATCAATGCAGCCAGAATATACATGGTCATCGTATCATAGTTTCTGCCCGCCACAATCTGTGCCTTATTGAATAATTCCGGTACAGATATCATCGCAGCAAGCGACGTAGCCTTAAGTAAATCAAGGAAGACGTTCGTCAATGGCGGGATAGCAATTCTGGTAGCCTGGGGCAAAATGATTCGGCGCATCGTCTGCCAATAACCGAAGCCAAGAGCCTGTGCTGATTCCCATTGGCCCTTATCGACACTGCTTAAAGAGGAACGGTTGATTTCAGCGATATAGGCAGCTGAGTTCAATCCGAAACCAAGAACAGCAGCCATCGTAGCTGTCAATTCGATACCGACAACTGGAAGACCAAAGTAAAGGATGAATAAAAAAACTAAAATGGGTGTACCTCGCATGAACGAGATATAGACTCTCGCCGGCCAGCGTAACAACCGCTTATCCGACCTTCTCGCCAGTGCAATGAATAACCCTAGAAACAAACCTAGCAACATGCCCAGAATAGCTACTAATAAGGTTAACGGAACACCCTGCAGTACAAACGGCAGGTTATCCCAGGCACGCTGGGCATTGAACAATTCATCGATATCCACTTTTTTTATTTCAATGCCGAACATAGTCATTCACCTACAAATCCAGGCCTTCGATCTCTCGAATTTCTTCATCCGGCTTCTTGGATGCGTCTTTACCACCGAAAAATTCTTTAGAGATTTTCGTCAACGTGCCATCTTCACGCATTTCTTTTAATGTCTCGTTAACTTTTTGCTTCAAAGTATCTGCTTCTTTTGGCATCACAATTGCTGAGTTAGTTGGATGAAACTTCAAATCTGGATGCAGGGTTACCTCAATCTCCGGTAAAGCTTTCAATGCTAATGATTGCAGATAGTAGTCATTGATGATCAAATCTGTACGGCCATTTTCAACATCACGTAAATAAACATCATTGGTGACATTGCCATATGTTTTCACTTCTGCCCCGAAATGACGGGAAATTTCAGCGAAAACTGTCGTTGCTCCGCCTCCAGCTACTTTTCCTTCCAGGTCTTCCAGTTTTTCTATTCCTGACAAACCATCCTCCCGCACAATCATGGTAGAATAAGAATATTTATAAGGATCACTGAAAGCGAATTGTTTCTTACGTTCTTCCGTTACTTCCATATCGTTGATAACCATATCGACCCGGCCACTCTTAATAGCGGACAGAAGGCCATCCACTCCATATTCTTCAAACTTAACTTCCATTCCAAGGCGATCGGCGATTTCACGCATGATTTCCACATCATATCCAGTCAGTTTATCAGAATCTTCCGGGTAAAAAGAGGCAGGATAAAGTGTTCCGGATGTACCGACAACAAGTTCCTTTTTCTCTTGCACCTCTGTCCATTTCTGATCCGATTTTCCAGAGGATTCTGTAGAACCGGATTGTCCGCTGTTATCAGAACCGCATGCTGCTAACACGAGTGCGTTAATTACCATAAGTATAAAAAAGAGTCCTTTATTTTTCATGGGTATTTTCCTCCTATTTAAAATTCACACTTCACCAATATAGCAACGAGGCTTTTCCTTTGCAACTATCCGTGCTCACAGTTTAAAAAAGGATAAAAAACCCATCAATTCTCACTTGATTATATATAATAATGTGCTATGATAATAACAGGTACTAAATTATAATTATTTTAATTAAGAACACTGCTATCAATCCCCAATTGATAGCTTTTATCATTTAAATCACCTAAATGATGTTGATTACTATTCTCAATTATAAAAAAGGAGTTGAGAAATATGAGTTCAGAAGCACGTGCCGTCAGCACCAAGCAAGTACCTGCAGCACATAAACAACAACCAATAATCTGGTGGGAGAAATTTAAAGAACATATCGAACTTATCGCTGCTATCGTTAGTGGTATCTTTATTATTACTGCCTGGATCTTTGAAGGTTCGATGAGCTATAGGTTATTTGTAGCGCTTCATCTGTCTGCGTTCGTAATCGGGGGATTCGCAAAGGCAAAAGAAGGTATTGAAGAAACGATTGAGAATAAAGAACTCAATGTGGAAATGCTGATGATTTTTGCTGCAGCCGGTTCTGCTATGATTGGTTATTGGACTGAAGGCGCTATTTTAATTTTCATTTTTGCCTTAAGCGGCGCCTTAGAAACCTATACCATGAATAAAAGTCAGCGAGAAATATCTTCTCTGATGGATTTACAGCCAGAAGAGGCTTTACGTCTTCGTAACGGTAGAGAAGAACTAATTTCTGTAAAGGATCTTCAACTAGGGGATCATATCCTCATTAAAGCTGGCGAACGTGTACCATCCGATGGCAAAATCATCAAAGGTAGAACGAGCCTGGATGAAAGTGCAATCACCGGGGAATCTGTTCCAGTAACAAAAGAAACAGACGGGGAAGTTTTCGCCGGTACGGTGAATATTAATGGCAGTATTACCGTAGAAATCACAAAACCATCGGATGAAACCCTATTCCAAAAAATCATCCAGCTTGTCCAATCCGCGCAAAGTGAGAAGTCACCTTCCCAATTATTCATCGAACGATTTGAAGGTACTTATGTCAAAATCGTATTGATTGTCGTAGCATTAATGATGTTTTTGCCACACTTTCTATTTGGCTGGAGCTGGACCGACACGATTTACCGGGCCATGATTTTGTTAGTGGTTGCTTCACCATGTGCGCTGGTCGCATCCATCATGCCCGCCACGTTATCTGCTATCTCTAACGGAGCGCGGAACGGCGTATTATTCAAAGGTGGTGTCCATTTGGAAAACCTGTCCCACTTGAAAGCGATCGCTTTTGACAAGACAGGTACATTAACAAAAGGAAAGCCGGAAGTGACCGATGTCTATTTCCGTTCTGATCAGGAATCCGCTAAAGTGTTATCCGTTTTAGCATCCATCGAGCGCGAATCCAACCACCCGTTGGCTCAGGCAATCGTCAACTACACCGATACCCTTCCAGACATAGAAAGAATGGAAATTACAAATATGCAGGACTTGGCTGGAAACGGTGTAACAGCTGAAGTAGACGAAGTTACCTGGAAAATCGGAAAGCCTGGATTCTTAGGGAAAGATGCGGCAGAAACATTTCATAATGGTGTTTTAGAAACATTGGCACAGCAAGGTAAAACAGTAGTATTCATCGGGGACGATGAAGGAATCGCCGGAGTTGTCGCTTTGAAGGATACGGTCCGTAAAGAAACAAAAGATGCCATTAAAGTATTACAGAAGCACGGGATATACACAGTCATGCTGACAGGAGATAACGAAACGACCGCTAAAGCAATTGCAAAAGAAGCCGGCCTGGATAATTACGTCGCGGAATGTATGCCTGAAGAAAAAGTCGAACAAGTGAAGATATTGCGTAATACCTTCGAAAATGTCGGGATGGTCGGAGATGGAATTAATGATGCTCCTGCTCTTGCGACGGCGAACGTGGGTATCGCCATGGGAGAAGGAACCGACGTGGCATTAGAAACAGCAGACATCGTTTTGATGAAAAATGACTTACCAAAAATTGCAAATGCCATTAAACTTTCCGAACGCATGAACAAGATCGTGAGACAAAATGTTGTCTTTTCAATCCTTGTGATTATGGTCCTTATCATTTCCAACTTTCTGCAATTATTGGACCTTCCTTTGGGTGTCATCGGCCATGAGGGAAGCACCATACTCGTCATCCTAAACGGCTTGCGCTTGTTGAAAACCTAAATGAATAAGTTTACTCCTTAAAAAATTGCGTGTTAGGATTTTGAAGTATAGAGGCTGGTGGAACTCCTCATGGATTCCCCGGCTGTCATAATACTTTAAAAATTTCAATTTCCTACTTGCCAAAATAAAGGGCTCCCTCTTAGGAAGCCCTTCTTTTAATGGAATTTATTCTGCTTATTCGCGGAACTGCTAGTTTTGTGCTTTGGTGCGTCACTCTTTTGTTTTTTATTGTTCTTATTATTATGGTTTTGTTTATTATCACTCATAACTCTGCCACTCCTTTGCCGAATTTGCTCTTAGTTTCCACACGATTGGCAGTAACTATTCCTGGCTATCTCAGGAATGAATGCCAAGTTTTCTCCGGCGTAGTATCGCATTAATTTCCCCGCCTAAAATAATGATGATCCCTGACAGATAAAACCAGATCATCAGGACAATAAACCCACCCAGACTTCCATAAGTAGCTGAGTAGTTTCCCATACTGGTGACGTAAAAGGAAAATAATAAGGAAACAATCTGCCACCCGATGGTAGCAAAAACCGCTCCTGGAAAAGCATGTTTAATCTTGATATATTTGTTCGGTGCCAGCATATATAAAAACATCAATACAACAAAAAAGATAATCGATGATATCACCCAGCGCAACGCATTCCAAAGTTCGAGAAAACCTGCCGATAGTCCGAAGATAGAAAACAAATAAACGCCAATCATTTTCCCGAAGACAGGGAGTAAAAATGCAACAGCGATGACCCCGATCATCGAAACCGTCAATACAATCGCAATGATCCTTCCAACGACCGGTGAACGGCTTTCTTCCACTTCATAAGCACGATTGAATGCCCGCATAATAGAATTTACTCCATTTGATGCAGACCATAACGTACCAATTATTCCAATTGATAGCAAACCACCATTCTGGTTTTCCATAAGTTCTGTCAAGTTTTCCTGGATCAGCGTGTAGGTTTCCGGCGGGGCGTATGTATGAATAAAGACTAACAACCTTTCCTGAGACAAGCGCATATAACCTAAAAGAGTGACGAGGAATATCATAAAAGGAAATAATGATAATAAAAAGAAGTAGGACAGTTGGGCGGCCATCCCGCTGATATCATCCTTGTTGAAGCTTGCACCTACCTCTTTTATCATACTAAATAGACCCTTCATGATATCCCTCTCCTAACCATAAACACTCTGTTATGATATGTCCCGGTGATCCGCTATTTTTTCAACATCCTTTTCTATTTCTTTTTCCCATTCGCTTACCTTATCAAGCAATGCTTCTACTTTATTCAATACTTCCAGCACATCTTTCGCTCCATCTGCAAGACGATTAGTCAATTGATTGTATTGGAGTCGCAGCTGTCGGATTGCTTCCGATGGGTTTGACGAATAACTCCTGGCAGATCTGCCCGCTTGTTTCGTGCTGTCCCAAACATAATTCCTTGTGTGCTTGTCCAGTAATGTCACAGCACCTCCTAAAACAGCGCCGATCATTACCCCTTTCCAAAACTTATGCTCTTCCATCATTCCCTATTCCTCCTTTGATAAATGGTGCTTTTGTTTTATTTTATATAAAAGCTCCCGACACCCTGTTGAAACAAGTTCATATACATACTCAAAATTGCCGGTAAAAAATGGGTCCGGCACATCTTTCACTTCTGAGTCCGGAATAAAGTCCAGCAGTCGGGCTACGGTCACCTCATCACTTTTACGGATACCCGCCATATCTGTAACATTTTTGGCATCCATGGCAATTAAGTAATCAAACTCGTCCCAATCCTTTTCATGAATTTGCCTGGCAGCCATTCCTTCATAAGAAATATCATACTGTTCTAAAACGCCTCTAGTCCCTTCATGTGGAAGATCACCCACATGCCAATGGCCTACACCTGCCGAATCTACATTTATTTCCGATTCCAAACCTTCTTTTTTAATAAGATCCCGAAAAATCGCTTCTGCCATCGGTGATCGACAGATATTTCCTAAACAGACGAATAAAACATTTATCATTATTTCTTCTCCCCCAATACCTTTCATTTTATAGCACACAAATATTGTATATAAGCGCCCAATACCCCCATATTACAGGTAAAAAACCGCTTTCTCATCCACTATTATACCCAAAATAGCTTGACATTTCTCCAAAGTTTTCGGAATATTTTATATATACGAAAAAAAGGGGGTAATCATCATGCAAGATGTCTTAAGTAACATCTCCGGCATTGTGTGGGGTCCTGTGCTATTGATTTTACTTGTCGGTACAGGTATCTACCTGACACTTCGGCTTGGATTCTTACAGTTCTCAGCACTTCCCTATGCGTTGAAGCTCGCATTCAGTCCGGGGAAACAGGACAAGAATTCGAAAGGGGATATTTCCCACTATCAAGCCTTGACCACAGCCATGGCGGCAACTATTGGAACCGGTAACATCGCGGGAGTTGCGACTGCAGTCGTACTCGGCGGTCCTGGTGCCGTGTTCTGGATGTGGATTACAGCCATTTTTGGGATGGCGACTAAATATGCAGAGGCAGTATTGGCGGTCAAATATCGTACCACCGATAAATACGGAAACATGTCTGGCGGCCCGATGTATTACTTAGACCGTGGCCTGAAAATGAAAGGGCTTGGTAAAACACTCGGTATACTATTTGCTATCTTTGGTGCTATCGCTGCATTCGGTATTGGAAACATGGTACAGTCCAATTCCGTTTCTGATGCTCTCCAATCAACTTTCTCCGTCCCTACGTGGATTACCGGGTTGATTCTTACAATACTGGCTGCCCTGGTACTACTTGGTGGAATCAAAAGCATTGGTAAAGTAACCGCATTCTTTGTACCGATCATGGCGATATTTTATGTCATTGGGGCACTTATTATTATCATCACTAATTTTCAACTTGTTCCCGCTGCATTTGGGACTATATTCAATGACGCATTCACGGGAAGTGCCGTAGGAGGCGGGTTATTAGGTACAGCTATCCGTTTCGGTGTCGCTCGAGGCGTGTTCTCGAACGAAGCGGGTCTAGGTTCCGCCCCGATTGCTGCCGCTGCAGCAAAAACCGACTACCCTGGACGTCAGGCTTTAGTATCCATGACCCAGGTTTTGATCGATACAATCATTGTTTGTACAATGACTGGTTTGACCATCGTCATGGCCGGCCAATATGGCAATGGCGATTTGGATGGAGCTGATTTGACTACTGCTTCCTTCTCCATTTTCTTAGGTGATTTTGGCGGTTATATCGTATCACTCGGTCTTGTTTTCTTCGCCTTTTCTACCATTGTCGGCTGGTCTTATTATGGTGAAAAATGCTTCGGATTCTTGACGAAGGACCGCGCACTGCCGCTTTATAAAATTGCATTCGTTTTATTCGTTTTCGTCGGTGCCGTACAAGAGTTGGGTATTGTTTGGACATTTGCAGATATTATGAACGGATTGATGGCGTTCCCTAACTTAATCGGTCTCCTGCTTCTTTCCGGGGTAGTAGCAGCCGAAACCAAGCGTTTCATGAAAGTCGCTAAGGAAGAAAAGCGGCAAGAGAAACAATCTTCCTATTCCTAATCAAAGCAAAATTTTATGCTTAAAATAAAGCAATGCCAGCCTGGCGTTGCTTTATTTGGTCTTGTGATAGATATAATGGTTTCTTTTTGTCAATAAGCTTTCAAATTCAGCTGGCGGGAGCGGCTTACTGAAATGATACCCTTGGTAATGATCGCATCCATTCTGCTCAAGAAACCCAAGTATAGCAGGTTTTTCTACACCTTCTCCTACTACTTCGAGTTTAAACGTGTGACCCAGTTGAATCATAGCCTTTACAATTTCCGCATCACTTGGATCTGTACCGATATCCTTGATAAAAGATTGGTCGATTTTCAAGTAGTTGATCGGAAATTTACGCAAATAACCCAAAGAAGAGTACCCTGTTCCAAAATCATCAATGACAGTGCGATTCCCAGCCTTCTCAGCTCCTGCATCGTCCTGATGCATGCTTCTGTATTCTGCATGATACTATTTTCAGTGATTTCAATTTCCAAAAATTCAGCTGGCATACCCGTCTTCTCTAATACTTTTTGGACACGACCAGCAAATTCATGACGCTGGATTTCTTCTGCTGACACATTGATGGCTACGCGCTCCGGTGCATATCCCTTTTCTATCCACTCTTGATTCTGGCGGCAAGCTTCATACAGTACCCACTCTCCCAACTGGACAATCAGCCCGGTCTCTTCGGCAATAGGGATGAATTTCCCTGGGGAAATAAAACCTCTTTGAGGATGATTCCATCGGACCAAAGCTTCCATCCCGCTGATCACCCCCGAGCGGACATCTATTTTAGGCTGGTAATACAGCATTAATTCTTTTTTACTGATAGCCTCACGTAAATCCCCTTCCAAAGAAACCAGTTCATTATAATATGCATTCATAGAAGCAGTATAAAAAAGTAAACTCTGGCGTCCACTCAATTTACAATAATGCATGGCGATATCAGCATTCCCAATCAATTTACCTGCAGTCATACCTCTCCCGGAGTACTGTGCAATCCCGATACTGGTTGTTATGAAGAATTTTTTCCCCATCATAAGGATAGGTTTGCTGACCTGGTCTAAAATCGCCTCGCCGAGCTCACGTGCGATTTTTTTCGATGTCACCTGTTCTGAGATGACAAGAAACTCATCTCCCCCAAGGCGGTACAGTTCTCCTTTTCCTTTGATGGCTTCCTTGATACGAGCACCCATCAACTGGATGACCTCATCCCCTGCCGTATGTCCAAGAGCATCATTAACATATTTAAAGCGATCCAAATCACATAAGAAAATGGCAAGCGGCGTCTCCTGCTTTTCCGCATGAAAAATCTTAACTTCTAAATCCTCTTGTACTTTTCTCCTGTTAGGCAAATCGGTCAATGGATCGTGATAGGCCATATGCCTGACTCTTAACTCTGCTTCCGCGTGCACGGTAATATCCACGGAAGAACCAATTATCTCTACTACTTCCCCATTCTGGCGGATTGGTGCAAGCGTCGAATAAAGATAACGATTCTTCAGCTTATGTTTATATGTAATATGTTCACCAGCAAATGCCTGATTGTATTTGTCTTTCAGGTAAGCAGCCTTGACAGGATCAAAAATTTCTTCCAGCTTTTTACCTTTCACATAAGAAGTAGTCAGTCCTAAATCCCTGGCCAGCTTTCCTTCATACATCGTAAAATGATAATAATCATTTTGATGATGCTGCACCTTAAATACCATGTTCATCAAAGCTTCTACGGTACGTTGAAAATCATTTTCCACCTGATCAGCCAAGCTCGCTTCCATTTGCTTGGCATCCGTTATATCTGAGCGAAAAGCAATGAAGGAATAAGGCCTCCCCTCTGCTGTCAGCAAGGGAACAATCGTAGTTTTCACCCAAAAAATCTCCCCTGATTTTTTCCGGTTGCATATATTCCCATTCCACACATTACCTTGTAATATTTCAGACCATAATTCTTTATAAAAAGCAGGAGGATGCTGTTTAGATTTTAATAGTCGATGGGTGTTCCCTATTAGTTCTCTTCGATTGTATTGGGTAAGGGAGCAAAACTGATCATCCGCATAAATGATTCTTCCTTTTATGTCAGTAACTGTGATAGTCAGGGCTTGTTCCATTGCATATTTAAGATCATGGTACTTGTTCAGGTACCCATGTACCAGCGCTTCTAATTCATCGATCGTTTCTCGTACCTGCTCATCCTTGATGTGATAGTTTAAACTTTCAAGCAAACGCTTAAATTTTGTACGATCATTCGAAGTATCCAAGTTCAAAATGTTCATGGTATCCACCTTTACCCAATATTCGTTATGATTCGACAATCTTTCCTTAAGTATAAACGAATGTACCCATTAAAAAAAGCCTACTACCACTTAGGAGTAAGCTTTTATACAGTCCTATAACCTATAATAATTTTCTTCTCAACTATGAAAAAGGTGATTTTATGACTATGTGATGCTGGATGTTTTTCCATATCAGGCAATCGGTTTGATACATTCGGGATCATCGTTCTTTGGGGAGTTGACAATATCGCTGACATCGTAGGCATCCAGCTCATCTGTCTTAAGCTGACTGATAAAACCGGCAGCCTCATCTGCCCCCCATTTTACCGGCTCGATCCATTCTTCTTGTTTTTCATGCGGCAGGATAACCGGCATCCGGTCATGAATCGGTGACATAAATTCGTTTGCTTCCTTTGTTAAAATAGTGCACGTGAACATATCCTCTTCATCTTTTCCCCACTTATCCCATAAGCCAGCAAAGGCAAACAATTTCCTATCCTTCGGGGAAATCCGCTTTGCCTGCTTCCCCTCGTCGGTACGTTGCCATTCATAAAAACTGTCCGCCACGATCAAGCATCGCCTTTTAGCCATAAGCTGCTTGAAGCTGGGCTTTTCATGTGCTGTCTCGCTACGTGCATTGATCACCTTATAGCCGATTTTCGGATCCTTCGCCCAGAATGGCACCAATCCCCATTTCAGGAAGCCTGCCCTTTTTTCCTTGCCATCATGGATAATGGCAAGCACTTTCTGGCCAGGTGCGATATTATACCTGGGTTCATAATTCGGTATTTTGTGATCAAGCCCAAACTCCTTCAGAATTTCCACTTCTTCTGCTAACAATGTATAACGTCCGCACATTTACACAGTCTCCTTCCTTTGATTAACTTTCACTTTTTTCTGTCGATAACCCATACATCAAAAAGTGGATCGTGCGATCTATTTCCTCCTCATCATTCCAATTCACATCAGGCATAACAATAAACCTTGTGATTAAAAAGCCAATGATCGTAGTCATGGTAAACCTGATGATAGTCTCTGATGGATAGGCAATCAGCTTGCCATTCTCCTGATAATATTTGACCGCTTCGTCGAACTTCGGGAATACTTCACGTCGGAATACTTCCTGATAGGATTGCTGGATTTCTGTATGGAAGGCCATTTCCTGAAGAAGTATTTTCAGTAATGGTATATTATTCTTTACAAATTCAAAGCGGTTCATAATTAATTTTCGCAACAGCTGTTCGTAATCAGGAGTTTTTTCATTGAATACTTGATTGACAAAATGTGTTGCAAAGAATGGGACCGCAAATTTTGTGATTACCGGGGTCACTATTGAAAAAAGCAGTTCTTTCTTGGTTTTGAAATGACGGAAAATCGTCCCTTCAGCTACACCAGCTTTTTTTGCTATTTCACTCGTTGACGTAGAAGCATAGCCTTTTTCTGCAAAAATCTCAATAGCAGCTTCCAGTATCCTCGCTTGTTTCGGGGTCAGCTCATCTTCTTTTTCGCCCGCTTCTATTAACTGATTCAAGTAGTTTTTTTCATCCATCGCTGTCCGCCCCCCTCTTGTTACCTATCATTATAGCGTTCGATGACGCTTCAATGCCAATATATTCAGGGCTATGAAGAGAATAGAGAAAGCGATGAGGATATAGACCTCATCTGAAAATACAGCGAACCCTTTTCCACGTATCATGATATCTCTCAGTGCTTCACCACCATAAGTCAAAGGCATCACTTTTCCAATTGCCCTCAGCCATGGTTCCATCGTTTCTAAATTGAAAATCCCTGAAAAGAACACCTGAGGCACAATAACGAGTGGGATGAATTGCATCATCTGAAATTCATTATTTGCGTAAGCTGACAGCAGTGTTCCAAGACTTAAAGCTGCCACCGCTAACAAGAAAGTGATCAGCATGACATGCCAGAATGCACCACTCATGTACATATTCAATACATAGATGGAAAAGGCCGCAATAATGATTGACTGGATAATAGTAAAAAATCCAAAACCGCCTAAATAGCCTAAAACGATTTCCCACCTTTTTAGAGGAGTTGACAATAAACGTTCCAATGTACCCTGCGTACGCTCACGCAGGAATGAAATACCACCCACAATAAACACGAAGAAAAAGACAAAAAACCCTATCAGCACCGGACCAGTATTATCAAATAAATTCAGCTCTTCAGAACCGTGAAGAAATTTCAATTCAGGCTCCGGGGCAGGTTGAGCTGTCTTTTCCTTCATAGCCTGTTGCAGAACTTGCTGAACGGCGCCATTGGCAGTGGGGTCGCTTCCTTCAAGCAATACCTCTGATTTTGATCCATCCCATGTAATCATCGCATCTAATTCTTCATTTCGGAGTTCTTCATGTGCTTCTTGTTCAGACATATGGTGTACCTCTGCCTCCTGCTCTTCCAACGCATCAACCATCGGCGATGGCAGGTCGACCACCGCAATTTCCGGTACATAACTATCTCCATCTAATACAAGCCTCATCAAAGTCAAAATGAATAACGGAGCAACAATCATAAGGGCCAGACTTCTTTTATCTCTCCGAAGTTGACGTAAAATTCGTTTGATAATTGCCGCTGTCCTCATTGGACAGCACTCCCATAATGAAGAAAAGCTTCCTCAATAGTGTTGGCGCCTATACCTTGCTTCAATGACTGCGGGGTGCCTTGTGCGATTATATACCCTTCACGTATTAAAGCCAGACGATCACATTTATCCGCTTCATCCATTACGTGAGTGGTCAATATAATTGTCGTTCCTTTCTCTTTCAAGATTTTCAGCTCCTTCCATATCGATTGACGGAGCACAGGATCTATACCAACCGTAGGTTCATCCAGTATTAACACTTCAGGCTGGTGGAGGATAGAAGCGGCTAGCGACAACCTCCTTTTCATTCCCCCTGAAAACTTTTCTACCGGCTTATCGATCTCAGATGTCAGATCGACTACTTCCAAAACCTCTTGAATTTTCTCTTTACGTTCTGATTTGGAAAGACCATATATAGAAGCGAAAAAATCTAAATTCTCTCTCCCCGAAAGTTCGGAGTATAAAGCATCAGACTGAGCCATGAAACCTATGTTCTTCATTTTTTCCAGGGAAGGCATGGGAGTACCAAGGACACTGGCACTTCCTTCGGATGGCTTCAAAATACCTACGATGATTTTTACCAGGGTTGTCTTTCCCGCCCCGGAAGGGCCAAGCAAACCAAATATTTCACCCTTATCAACTGTCATATCTATCGCCTTGATAACTGATTCGCTTCCAAAAGAATGAGCGATATAATCCAACTCGATTACCGTTTCCATAAAAGCACTCCCTTTCTATATTACTATAAATGAGTGATTACTCACTTTTAGTATAGTTTATTTAAATAATATGTAAAGTGAGCACTCACTCATTTTACATTCAATAAAAAAAGAGACAGACCTAAAAGCCCATCCTCTTGTTGATTTGCCTTCCGTAACGACGAAATGTGCCGGAGCTTTTAAGTTTTCTCTTTTCCATCATCACTTGGAAACGAAGCTGCTTTTCACTTAGCCGCTTTTTATACGTTTCTTTTTCTTCGGAATTACGACAGCAGGCAATCAATTCTTCTAAGGAGACTATCTCTTTCTTCAGCTGCATCTCTTCTGGTATCATGTTGGCGTTTTTTAAAATTTTATAACTGTTTCTGAGATCGGCTGGCATATGACCCATGTCGTCCTTTGGCAATGGCTTTCCTTTACCAGGCAAATTGTCAAAGTCACCATTACGGATTGATTGCTTGATTTTCTCTTCTACAATCGAGGTGAAGTCCATACTATTTCCTCCTTTTTATAATAAGGAAATCTTTGTATATAGTATAGCATGAATTTCTGCCCTTGATTTTAATCATGCAATCCAGTGTTGATTTTACAGTTAAGCTCCCTTTTGTTGAACATTGGTTTCGTGACTTTTACTTGGAGTAAATAGGGTCTTGAAAATAACTCGCTATCCGCGGGGAAGACGGCAAGCCTCCTCCAGCTAAAGCTCTGCGGGGTCTTGCCAGTCTATCCTTTCCCGCAGGACATTGAATTGTCATCCTGACTTAACCCACGCACGAAGAAAATGTGGATACATTTTCGAGGAGTCTCGCCATTTCCAAGACCCCATTACCATGAATGGAGTAACGAAACCTTCTCTCAAATTAAACAGGGATCAGCTCAAAAAGCCTCTATGTTGGGGGGAAGCTTTATTTCTATCATTCAACAAAGTAGTACGCATGCTCGATTCCAAAGAAATTGTTATGGCAAAGGGCGTAGGGAAACGGTGAGACTCCTCGAAATGCTACGCATTTCTTCGTGCGGTGTTTATCAAGGATGACAATTCAAGTCCTGTGGGAGTTGAGTGATAGGTGAGGCCCCGCAGGCGAAGCCTGAGGAGACTAAGGGAAAGCGAACCGTTTCCCGGGGCCCCTAAACTCCAATATTATCCCGAAATCAAGTTTTCAACTTTACCGTCCTATAGTTGAATAAGACTCTCATAAAAAAGAAAACGAAAATCGAAAAAGAGCCTGGCGTTGGCCAGACTCTTTGCTTGCTTTATTATTTTCCGATGAACATTTGGGTCCATACATTGCCATTCTCAACATAGCCTACGCCGATGTGAGTGAAGTTAGGGTTCATGATGTTCTTACGGTGTCCTTCACTGTTCATCCACGCATTGACAACTTCCTGCGGGCTGCGTTGTCCTTTAGCAATGTTTTCCCCAGCTGTACGGTAATCGATGCCATAAGATTTCATCATATCAAATGGAGAACCGTAATTTGGGCTGTTATGAGAGAAATATCCATTAGAAGCCATATCCTGTGACTTATCACGTGCTACCTTGCTTAGTTCTGCGTCAGCTTTAAGCGGTGCAAGACCTTGCTTTTGGCGCTCTTGGTTAGTCAATTCTACTACTTGCTGTTCGAATTGATTCAACTGGCTGTTCTGCTCAGCAGCTGGTTGTTCAGCTGGCGCTTGTTGTGTTTGCTCTGGAGCAGGCTGTGGAGCTGGTGCTTGCTGTTGCTCTGGAGCTGGCTGTTCTTCAGCAGGTTGTTCTGGCGCTTCATTTTTCTCCGGAGCAGGAGCAGGTGCTTGCTCTTTTTCTTTTTGCTTATCTTTTTTAGCTGGCTTATCTTTTTTCGGCTGCTTCTGCTTAGGTTGTTCTTTAGACTGTTCTTGCTGTGGAGTTTCTACTTGGTTCCCCTGTACATTATAGTTTTTAAGAATATCTTGCAGCCATTTATTTACATCATCCTGGGAGAAAGAACCTCCATAGGATTGTATTTTATAGAATGCTTTAATAGAAGGTGCTTGTTGCTCGCCTCCAGCGTGTGCGTCTGCTGTAAAAGCACCACCTAGAAGCAATGCTGTTGATAATACGAATGCAGTACTTACTTTCTTAAACATGCGTTAATCCTCTCCTTTGGTGTTTTTTGTACAATATCATCATAGCATCGCTTTTCTGTAACATAGGCACCAAGGTTTTCCATTGACTAACAAAGAAAGCGCTATCAATTCATAAAACCTATCAAATAAGGAAAATGAACTAGATTATACAGAAAATAAGCTGGAAAAAATCAAATAGGTTGCTAGATTTTTCATAAAAAAAGCCGTTGACAGGCGTCAAAACGGCACTTTTTTGTTACGGTATATTACTATTATGTTACATTTTTTGCTGTAAAGAGGCTTTTACACCTGCAGCTAAGGCAGGGACTTCTAATATTCGTAAAACCTTCGCTTTATTATCTTTATCGTGGAAAAAAACCTCATTCACATCGTCTATGGTTACTTGACGGGGATCCTTTTGTTTTAGTATCAACTTGTCTTTTGGGGAAACAGTTCCTTCCTTAATCACACGTAAGTAAAAACCTGACAGTCCTTTTTCGATCATTTTCACTGGAAAATCTACGAGCCCATGTTTCCTGGCAATGATATAACAGGGCTTCCTGGGCTCAGTTACTTCGAGTTCCGTTTCGCCTAAAATGAATCGATCTCCTATAGCTATTTCCCGTTCGTCCACTCCATTGACCGTTAAATTTTCTCCAAATGATGGGTAAGGGAATTCCCGTTGGTACTCCTCTTCCCAATGGCGGTAGTGCTGAGCAGGATACAGGCATACGGCTTTGTCAGGACCGCCATGGTGTTTTTGATCCGCTTGGTAGTCCCCCGTGAAGTTAAGTTTACTTAACCGAATTGGTTCCTCAACTCTCTGTTTTTGGATCGCTGTTTTCAAAGGACCCTTTTCTGTCTCTAAATTGACAGGTTTCCCAACACTGATCGCTTCTACATTAAAATGCGTCACTCTCCACCTCACTCCTTCGCTTAATCCAGGCAGGCAAATAATCATAACTCCATACATCACTTGGATAATCGACGAACAGCTCTTCTCCATTTTCATATAAAGCCTGCATGATTTCGTTTAAAGCGCCCATATAGTATTCATATAAAAATTCATAGCTGAACGGTTCGTCAGGCATATGATTCTCCGCACAGACTTTGGGATTAGCATAGTTCAGGTAGGTACGGCAAGGAATCGGACGGATTTCATAAGCCATACACGTTTTTGTTTCCGGATCCAGCATAGGGCAAGGCAAGTCCAAACGTTTATAATTTAACTTTGTCTCGTCTGCCTGTAGATCCATATTCAAAGCTGTATCCAACTTCCCTGCATGGTCATCAAAATAGGAGTTCCAGTGCTGATAGATTTTTTCTTTCCGCTCTTCTGGAAACTGCTCGATTTCCTTCAGCATCATTTTCGCTTCCATTTTTGTAACGATGATCGGGAAATAGCAACAAAATGCACAACCCTTGAAACAGCTTGCCTTCATACCGGCATAGTCTTCCATCCGTTCTATTTCATGATCGACTTCACTTAAAAGGCGTTTGAAACCGTTCAGGATAACGGATTGCGTGTCCATCTCACTATCCAGCAATTCATCTATGATGTTATCGAAAAATACGGGATCGACCTCGTAATTTTTATTCAGCCGCTCGCACTTATCGAGTATTTCTTGGTGTTTTAAATATTCCGTCATGGAGATACTCCTTTTCTAAAACAATCGATTTCTTTCATTATACATCTAGCTGTACTTATTAGACTACCTATTGAAATATATGAAGAATTCCCTTGTTCCTCTTTCGTTCTTTTTTTTGAGATGTTACAATGGCACACGCATTCGAAGCACATGAAAAATAAGCAGAAAGGATGATAGGGATGCACGTAGGAAGCAAAGGCTGGTACGTTGAAAAATTGAAAGAACATGGTGTAAATACGATTCAAGGAAGAAAAGTAGAAAAGTATAAAAAGCACATTCTTGCAAACCTATTAGCCGAAAAAGAAGATTAAGTTTATACTAGGACAGGGGGCTTGCTCCCTGTCCTTTTTTTCATAACAAAACTTTTGATAGATTTCCTATCATCCACCCCCGTAATTGATAAAATTATGTCGAATTAATATTAGAAGAAATCTGTCATCATTGGAGGTACGTCTTACATGTTTGCAACTGCTGAGATCGGAATTGATTTAGGAACTGCCAATATATTGATTTATTCGAAGTCCAAAGGTATCATCTTGAACGAACCTTCTGTCGTAGCTTATAACACAGATACGAAAGAAGTCGTCGCTGTCGGTAAAGAAGCAAAGGAAATGGTCGGTAAAACACCAAAAAATGTCATCCCTGTCCGCCCACTAAAGGATGGCGTAATTGCTGACTACGATATGACGGCACAATTATTGAAAGAATTATTGAAAAAGGCAAGTAAAGAAGCAGGTGCTTCCATGCGTAAACCTACTGTGGTCGTCTGTACACCATCTGGCTCCACCTCAGTCGAACGCCGCGCCATCCACAATGCAGTTAAAAGTTATGGTGCGAAAAACGTCCACTTGATCGAAGAACCGATTGCTGCTGCCATCGGTGCAGACCTTCCGGTTGAAGAACCGGTTGCAAACGTCATCGTTGATATTGGTGGCGGAACGAGTGAAGTGGCCATCATTTCATTCGGCGGAGTTGTTTCCTGTCGTTCAATTCGCACTGGCGGAGATAAAATGGATGAAGAAATTATCCAGTATGTCCGTAAAGAATACAACATTCTTATCGGAGAACGCACAGCTGAACAAATCAAAATGGAGATCGGACACGCACTGGTTGACCATAATGAAGAAAAAATGGAAGTCCGCGGCCGAGACATGGTCACCGGATTGCCAAAAACAATCGAACTAGGATCTAAAGAAGTACAAGGAGCTTTGCGCGAATCCCTCGAGCAAATCCTGGAAACAATTCGAGCCACTTTGGAAGACTGCCCGCCTGAACTGAGCGGAGATATCGTCGACCACGGTGTCATCCTTACCGGCGGCGGCTCCTTGCTGAAAGGCATGCAGGAATGGCTTTCTGAGGTAATCGTCGTTCCTGTCCATCTGGCTCCTAACCCACTAGAATCAGTAGCCATCGGAACAGGACGTTCCATCAAGATGATTCAAAAACTACAAAAAGCAGCTAAGTAAGCCCCAGGAATTTCTCTATTAATAAGCATACAATCCGTTAAAACAGAGCAACGATGATGTTGCTCTGCTTTTTTTTGAAAAATAGTTTATATGTCCTGTTGAACAGGTAAACTGATAAAATAGAACTACTAATAGTTTTCATATAGATTAGGAGTGAATCGCTATGATATCAACAACCTTAAAATGGGTAACAGGTATATTAGAAGGTCTGCTGGCCATCCCTATCGCCGGTGGATTATTCATCCTCGGCTCCGGATGGCAGCCATTGATGTTCATGTTTGTCCTTCACTTGATTACCCTTATCTTTTCCGTTAAAGACAGCCGCTTCAGCGCCGGAAGTGTACTGGGCCTGATCACCAGCGTTGTCGGCATCATCCCGGGGATCGGCTGGTTGATGCATACCATTACAGCGATCGTATTGGTCATTGACGCTTCCATCCCTTCAAAAGCGATGAATAGTGCAAAATAACCGTTAAAGAAGGCTTATTCCAAATTACTGGAATAAGCCTTCTTTAAGGCATTTTTTTAATAATGGAGATCATTTACTGAACATCATTTTATGGAGGATGACCATCTGTACCCTGCCCTCATTTATTCCCTGCACCTTTCTCATAGTGTGATAGGAAGTTTTCCTTTTTTTGCATTATAATGTTCCCTCTGCCCCTATCCCATTTTGTGAAGATGGGCTTATTTTGACTGTATTTCCCTAAATGTATTCTTAACATTTCCTCTGAATGATAATCTTATAGATATTACATAGAAGGAGGAACATTCATGCCTATTATGCCAACTAAAAAAATCGTCTATCTATTGGCAGCTTTTATTTTCCCCTTGTTCTTAACATGGCCTGCAACATCCTCAGCTCATGATAAGAACGATATAATGCTTGCCAACAAACAACATTCTCTTTCAGCAGATTACGTACCTAATGAGCTCGTAACCCCTGATGTAGCTTTTTCCGGAGAGGAAGAACGACTGCAACCCAAAGCAGCCACAGCTTTAGAATCCATGTTCAAAGCTGCTGAAAAGGATGGCGTACAGTTGTATGCTGCTTCTGGATATCGTTCCTATGAATATCAGAAGAACCTCTTCCAATTTTGGGTGAGTCAATATGGTGAAGAGCAGGCAAACCGTATCAGTGCCAAGCCTGGCGAAAGTGAGCATCAGACAGGTTTGACGATGGATATAACTAGTGAGGATGTTGACTTCAAGCTTAAACAATCATTTGGTGACACAGCGGCTGGTCAATGGATTGAAATGTATGCCGCAGAATATGGCTTCATCATCCGGTATCAGGAAAATAAAGAGCCGGTCACAGGGTACGATTATGAACCCTGGCACCTAAGATATGTTGGAAAAGACCACTCTAAGACTATCACAAATTTTAATATCACCTTGGAAACTTACCTTTCGCATGATATGGATAGCATGCCAAATACCTACACGGTACAGGCTGGAGATACAGTTTACAGTATTGCGAAAAACAACGGAACCACCGTCGAATATGTCCTGGCTTTAAATCCTAAAATAAATACTCGTTCCCTTCCTGTAGGTTCTGAAATTCAATTACCAGGTCAAGAGATCCATATAGTAGAAAAAGGCGATACCATTTCAGAGGTGGCAGCCAAATATTCAGGTGTCACTCCTGGACTATTGATGGACGTAAATGATCATGTCGACCCAAACCAGCTTCCTATCGATGCCGCCATTAATATTCCATAACGCTACATGCCGAGCCCTATTTACCTGAGGCTTGGCATTTTCTATTTATATAGAAGGGTTAATATCCATTATCCTTTCCTGCTTGGTGACTTTCCATATTTTACCTTACATTTCATTTATGTTACGGTTATTACATAATGATTACTGAAGGCCACTTAAGGAGGGGTATCATTAATCAGTTATTTTATTGCGTGTTCTAGCTGGAACTTCCTTGTTGTTGTGTTGGATTTTAACAACTATAAGGAGGATGATTTTTTTGAATATCCGTGAACAGTCTGCAAGAATAATAAATGTTTTAATGATATTAACCATCAGCGCATTCGCGGCTTGGCCTGCTACAGTTAAAGCACACGATAAAGGTGATATTTTACTCGTCAATAAAAGCCACTCCTTATCGGAAAGCTATGTACCTGGTAATCTTGTTTATCCTGACGTTGCCTATTCCGGTGATAGAGAACGGATGCGGTCGTATGCCGCTGATGCTTTAGAAAATATGTTCTATGCCGCTAAACAAGATGGAATTCAACTATATGCCGCTTCCGGTTATCGCTCTTATGATTATCAGGAAGACTTGCACCAGTACTGGGTGAATCAATATGGGGAGGAAGAAGCTAACCGGATCAGTGCGAAAGCTGGCGAAAGTGAACACCAGACAGGTTTAGTTATGGACGTAACAAGTTCAGCTGTAAACTTTGAATTAGTGAAGGCATTCGGAGACACCCGTGCCGGCCAATGGATTGAACAAAATGCCGCATCTTACGGCTTCATTGTCCGTTATCCCCAAGGGAAAGAACATGTAACTGGGTATAGCTATGAACCGTGGCACTTACGGTATGTGGGGATAGATCACGCCCGTGAAATCATGGGTCAAAATATGACTCTGGAAACCTATTTATCTACCAGTCAGGACTCAGATTCCTCTACTGCTTATAGGATCAAACCCGGTGATACCTTATATAAAATTGCTCTTGAACATGACACCTCGATCGATAGACTGATGGGCTTGAATCCGTCTATCGAACCTAGATACCTGCAGATTGGTGCAACCATCCAACTTCCCGGCAGCACAACCGCTCCAACAAATCCAAGCAAGAGCTATACCATTCAACCAGGAGATACGTTCAGTGGTATTGCTGCATCCTACCATGACGTAACAACGCAAGAATTGATCGATGCCAATCCTGGAATTTCCCCACGTTACCTGGTCATCGGCTCGACGATTACCATTCCCGGAAGTTCGGAATCCGATAGTCAAACCTCTTACGTAGAATCTAAAGGTAATGTTTGGATTCATGCTACACCAGATTTCAATGCCTCATCACGAGTAGGAGTGTTTTATGAAGGAGAAAAAGAAAAATTGCTTGGCGAAACGAACAATATGTATCAAATCAGCAGCGGATATGTTTCAAAACATTATGCTGATATAATCAAGTGATGCATATCAAGCTGGTGGACCGATCTCTATTCTCGGTCAGCCAGCTTTAATTATGTTAAAGAAGGATCCTCAATTACCACCCCGGTACTCTTCCTATCGGTTCCACTATTAAGGCCCCGCAATAATCAAGGTGCCAGTAACTCTGATATAACGAGTCCTGGCACCTTAAGTTCATATAAGATAAATGAACAGCATTCCAAGCGCCCCGGCCATTACAACATAAAGCAACATCGGCACCAGCGTCATCCGAATAATCGTTCCTTCTTCCCCGCTTTTATTGACGACGGAAGCGGCTGCTACTACATTCAATACACAGACCATATTTCCCGCATTCGATCCGAGCACCTGCAGTGCGACTACCATGTGACCGTCTATCCCGATTTGATCAGCGACACTGAATTGGAATAAAGAAAACATCATATTACTGAAGGTTGCACTTCCAGAAATGAAAGAACCTAATGCACCAATCAATGGTGCTGCCAACGGCCAGGCTCCCCCTACCATATTTGCGACCATTTCAGCTAGTTCCATTGGCATACTCATCAATTCAGCATTATTCAATCCTGAGTTGATAAACACTCTTACCATCGGAACGGCTGCTCCCAACGCGATTACACTCCCTGCCATCGATTTCGCTGAATGGAAGAAGGTTTCTTTGATCGCTTGCCTGCTCATTTTGTGATAAAAAATCGTGATGCTTACTACGATTAAAAAAATACTCCCCGGCAAATATAACGGTTCAAAGGATGTACTGATTTCTGTACCAAGAATGTTCGACCAACCCACTTTTACGGAAGTCAGCCAACTCTTTAATGGAAGAGCATTCAATCGAGTCAAAACCAGGAATATGGCAACCAGTATATAAGGTACCCAGGCCTTTACTAATGGCATGTGTTTTACAGCATCTGCATCACCACTTTTAAGGCCGGCATCATCCGGTCCGAAATACCATGGCTCTTCCGGCAGCAAAAAACCCTTTTTGGCAGCAGGAATAACAATGGCGAGGCCTGCCAGGCCACCGATGATCGAAGGGAATTCCGGCCCCAACAGGGTTGCTACTAAAAATGCTGGTACCGTAAAACTCCCCCCCGCAAATAAAGCGAATTTCCATATTTTCAAACCATCACGCGCAGATTTGTTTTGGCCAAAAAACTTTGTCAGCATCACGACAAGGATTAGTGGGATAAAGCTTCCTATAAACAAATCGATCATAACAGTCGTTTGAGCAATTTCCTGTAAATATTCACCCATCGATTGTTTTCCCATGGCTGCCTGTACTTGAGGCGCAACCATAGCCCCCTCCCTCAACCCTTGGTCTACTCCGACAATCAAAGGAGTTCCGACAGCACCGAACGACACAGCACTGCTATCAGCAATCAAGGCCAGAGACACAGCCGCCAGCGGAGGAAAGCCTAATGCAACCAATAACGGTGCCCCGATTGCTGCAGGTGTACCGAAACCGGCAGCCCCTTCAATAAACGAACCGAATAACCAAGCGATAATAATCAATTGCACACGACGATCAGCAGTTATGCCCGAAAACCCATTTCGTATCGTATCTAACGCTCCACTGTTTGTAAGTGTATTCAACAGCAATATCGCACCAAATACAATCCATAAAATAGACACTGCGATAATGATCCCTTCCATGGAAGCTGCAGCTACCTGGACAATGGGAACTTTCCATACCATCACTGCTAAAACCGCTACAATTAAAAAACTGACAGGCATTGCCGTCGAGGCAGGGAAGCGGATTATGATAAGTAATACAAATACCGCTAAGACAGGCATCAACGCTGTTATTATTTCTAGAAATGTCATGATCCCCACACCTTTTCTATCTAAGATACCTTTATTATAAAAAACAGCAAACGCTTCCAATTACGAAGGTTCTGTGAAGACCATGACAGTTTGTTCACAATTTCACATAATCCTCTCTCAATAGGTCTGCAATGATAAATGATCAGCTACATGCTAAGATAAGATTATATGATTTGGAGGTGGAAAAATGAAGATTGTTG
Source organism: Thalassobacillus cyri (assembly GCF_900107755.1). Lineage (GTDB taxonomy): Bacteria > Bacillota > Bacilli > Bacillales > Halobacillaceae > Thalassobacillus > Thalassobacillus cyri. Next base: position 110,404 of record NZ_FNQR01000003.1, read on the forward strand.
TTATCGGCGCAGGAGCCTTAGGCGCATATTTCGGAGGACGCTGGCAAGAAGCAGGACATGAAGTTACATTTTTGGTTCGCGAACGACGGGCAAAGCAGATTCAGGTGAATGGCATCCATATACATAGCCCTTATGGCGATTATAAAATGGAGAATCCTGCTATTATCCGCGAGGCAGACGAAGCGGAAGATGTAGACCTCGTCTTTTTATCGGTAAAAGGGTACCATCTTCCAGGTACAATGGAAGACTTGAAGACACTGACCTCAAAAGGAGCGAAAGTCCTTCCGGTTCTCAATGGTGTTGAACACATCCCTACATTACAAAAAGAACTTGGCGAAGAAACGGTAATCGGGGGACTATCCTTCATCATTGCCACATTGGATGAACAAGGCCATGTCGTCCATTCAGCCAAGGTACATGACCTCGTATTCGGCGCCCTCCACCAGTCCCAACAGGAGCTGGTTGATGAATTAGGCCTAGCCTGTGATCAAGCTAATTTTGATGGAAGGTTAAGCACTGATATTTTAAAAGAATTATGGAAAAAGTATATGTTCATCACAGCTTTTTCAGGAATTACAACAGCAACCAATCTGCCAATTGGTGAGATTCGCAAGCATCCAGAAACCCATCACATCGCACGGAAGATTTTAGAAGAGATGAAACAGCTGGCGAATAGTCATGGTATCGAATTAACCGATAAACACGTAGACAAGGCGTTTGAGAGCATTAATAATTTAGATGGTGAAGCTACTTCTTCTATGCACCAGGATCGCCGTAAAGGTCTGACTCTGGAAGTGGAACATTTACATGGTGGAGCGCTTCGACTAGGGGAAGCTGTAGATCTGAAACTTCCTTATATTGAATCGATTTACGGAATCATTAAACCATTCGAAAATGCTTGATATAAAAACAGCCCATTTTTCAGGGCTGTTTTTTTGCTTACTTCAAATCGTAATCCACTTTTCATAGCAATTATATCGTTGTGCATCAATAGGCCGGTGAGTAAACTCTACAAATCCTCGCAATTGAAAATCATTATGGAGATATAGCTGGTTGGAGACAGGATTCCCATCGAAAGTGTCCAGGCGGATGCTTGTGTAATCTTGTTCTTTTGCATACTTGTCACACCAATCCACCAACTGGCGTCCGTATCCTTTCCCCTGATGGGTCGGGGAAATACAGAGACCATGCAAAACTAACGGCTTGCCAATTACATCCCGCCATTCGATTGCTTCCCACTCAAGCGTCTCCTCTTCATTCAATATTACCGCTCCGATAATACTATTATCCTCCATCATTACATGCAGTTCCTTATTCTTTATTGCCCGTGTAATAAAATCCCTGCCTGGATAATTTTGATCCCATTGAGAAATCGCTTGTGCTGCCAGCACCTCTGCACAAGCCTGGTAAAGATTTAAGACTTCTTCCGCCTGATGCTCTCCCGCCAATATGATGTCCGTCATTTCTCTTCCCCTTTTTTAATTATGAGATGTGATAAACTGGTATAAAGTATGTTTTTACCAGCAAATCTATGTTTCTATAATCTTAGCATAATTCAGATAAATATTAGTAAAAATCTTAAGGATGGACGCCATGTTTTTTTTCACTGACCGAACTAAAACACAAACGATATATGAAATCTTCATGCTGCTTCTTGCTACAGTTTCAGTGGCCACCATTTGGAAAGAAACTGATTATAACAGTATAATCGTGTGGACGACATGGGTAATTTTTTTCCTCGATTTTCTCTACCGTTTATATATAAGTGAAAGCAAGTGGCAGTTTATTAAAAAGCACCCCTTCCTGTTGATTGCGGCAATCCCCCTGGATGCCGTTTTCCAGTTTGCCCGGTTTGCAAGAATTCTTCATTTACTAAGACTTAAATCAATCACCAAATTTTACACGATGCCATTCATCCAATATTTGAAACGCCAGCATTTAGGTTTTGTCGCTGGGGCTACAGCAGTTATCCTCTTTCTCGCCATTATCCCGCTTTACCAATTCGAATCAGGTGTAGAAAGCTATGCCGAAGCTATGATTGGTGCCCTTACCGCCATTACTTTTTTCGGCAGGACGGCATTTGAACCATCGACAGGAATCGGTCAAACTATCGTAGTGATTCTGACCATACTCGGCGTTATTCTGCACGGTATCATCATCAGTACTGCGTTTGATGTGCTATATCACACAAAATCGGTGCAACACTTTGTAAAGAAATTGAAAAATAGATAAGGTTTAGGGTTTCCTTGTATGAGGAATATACCACATATAACGCTGATGAATGAGGTGACTGAAAATGGCTGAAAATCAAGAAAAAAAGGACCGCCAGCCAAAAGGTATGGCAAGAAGGAATCAGCCTGAACAAATTGAGTCTGACAATGAAAGCTTGTTGGACAAGCATAAAGATGAGCAGCTGACTGATCCAATTCCGATGGATGACTTAAATAAAGAAATGAAGGAAGAAAAGAAAAAAGATAAAACAAAGAAAGATTCAGGTTCAGAAGAAAAATATAAGAAAGACTATAAGTAGCCGCTTGTTTGGAGTTTGATTTTCAAAAACTATTTGTTGACATGATGCTGGATATCCTGTAATATTGTCGTTTGTAGCTATATAGCGAATGGAACGTAGAAATGTATAGATACGTCGAGAGTGTAGTATGATCGAACTTTTGACGAAACTAAACTGGCATTCTGTGCTAAGTTTTTGAAACACTTATTCACACTGGATCGGCTTCGGAGCCGTAAGGATGCAAGAGAGGTAGGGCTTGCGTCGTCTAAGTTAGAAAACTACCAAACGGAATTATAACCGCGGCAAATAGACACACACAACAAAAAAGTGTGCAACATAAAAAGCATTTCCAAACGTTTAAACTACAAAGCGGGTCTGACTAAGGTCGGGGCCGCTTTTTCCAATGGTTTCATATTTTTACATCGATCATCTTCCCGTTAAGTGCCCGGAAAAATACCGAGTCTTCGATGTATTCTAATTCTGGTACATGGTTGTTTGTAGCTGTTCAAACAGATTAATTTTTCTTTTATGTAATCAAACAGACCGATTTTGTAAGCACTGTTTATGTAAATTTCACAGCGATTATTTCCTACTATTTTCAAATGCAACATACTATCCTTGGACGTGGGCTATATAAATACCATTTCATAGACGCAGCAAATTAAGATCTCCTCCTCGTTCCCTTTAAAGAACTAACCTTTTATTTTAAAGTTTTAAAATGAGATAATAAAGACTTTTCGTTTTTTATAAAGAACAAAAATAAAGGCTCAAGCTGCCTGATAGAGCTTGAGCTTCATTTCCTGTGCTATTCAAAAACTTCCTTCACTCTACCAACCTGGCCATCCTCCAAACGCACTTTAATCCCATGGGGGTGCTGAGCTGACTTGGTAAGAATGTCCTTGACTAACCCTCTGGTAAGTTTTCCAGTCCGTTGATCCTGCTTCAAAACGATAGCCACTTCTGCTCCTGGCTGGATATCTTTACGGTTTTGACCGCTTTTGCTCATTGCTTTCACATACCTTCCATAACAAATTTACTTCTTTCATTCTGACGCTAATTTCTCATTCCTGCAAGCTAAATATACGACCAGGAGTATAGATTGATAATTTTACCATATACAAGCATAACCCTATGCATGTTTACTCATTTTAATTCTGGAGTGTTTATGAGCAAAAAAAGGAGGGAAAATTTATTAGGTAATCTACTTAATTTTCAGGAAAGGATGTTGTGATCATGAGTGACCTGCATGCAAACCAGGAAGAAAAAGAAGTATGGTCCCTACCCAGAATCAACTCAAAAGCCCCTGAATTTGAAGCTACTACTACCCACGGAACATTACGTTTAAAGGATTACGAAGGAAAATGGCTTGTACTTTTTTCTCATCCTGCTGATTTCACTCCTGTTTGTACAACAGAATTTGTAGCGTTTCAGGAGATTTATCCGAAATTACGTGAGATGGATACAGAATTGCTCGGTCTTAGTATCGACAGTGTCCATTCACACATCGCCTGGATCCGGAACATAGAAAAGAACTTTAATGTGGAAATCGAATTTCCAGTCATAGCAGACTTGAATAAAGACGTCGCTCAGAAATATGGCATGATCATGCCGGACGAAAGCTCGACTGAAACCTCCCGAGCTGTCTTCATCATTGACGATAAAGGTAAAGTCCGCTCGATCATCTACTATCCACTTTCTACTGGCCGAAACATGGATGAAATCGTACGTGCTGTAAAAGCTTTACAGACAACGGATAAATATGGGTATGCTACTCCTGCCAACTGGCAGGAAGGTGACAAAGTTATCGTTCCTCCTTCCACCACCACGAAAGGTGCCAAAGAGCGGGAAGCCGACAAAGGAATGGAGTGCGTCGACTGGTATCTATGTAAAAAAGATTTGTAAAACAGTAAAATGCCGATCCAGCTGGGTCGGCATTTTTTGAGGCAACTCTTATATACTTAAGGTAATTAATTAGGCATCTCATCAGCCAGTATAGGCGTTCACCAACTTTCAACTCCTTTTCTAGCGTCTTTTTGTCATAAAATATAAGAACCAGACAGCATGGTTTTGTTCGTCTGCAGAAGCACGGCGGAACGTTTGCTGAATGAAAGGATCAGTGGATTGCTCGGCGATATCCTGATAAAAATCAGCAGTTTCCTGTTCGTCTTTAAACGAGAATTCCAGGCCCTTACGATAGTTCGTCGGGCATTCTTCGATTTGCTGTGGATCCGGTTGTCTCCCTGTTAGACTCCTGTATATGCGACTGAACTGCCTCAGATGTTTTTCTTCATCCCGGCGGATTTCCCTGATTTGGCGTTTTTCTTCATTGGTAGGTGCTAATTCAATTAACTTAGCGTAGCATTCAACCGCACTGTATTCCCCATTGATTGCATGCGCGATGTTACTGATCAACTGCTGTTGATTCTGCCGGTTCATCGGCTGATAATACGGATAATAATATGGATAATACATATAAAACCCCCTCCCTATATTTCCCTCTCCATCTTATCTATATGGTGACTGTTCACACTATTTTCCTAATATTTCAATCTCGTCTTCCATGGTCCGCCTCACATGCTCTACTATCTTCAAAAACTTCCGCTCCAATATATCGCTTAATCCCAAGTGAAAATCAATGGTGGCAGCCTCGATGCCGATCAATTGCCCTTTAACTTTGCTGTCATGAAGCATATGGAAAAGATGAAGGTTATGAGCGGATATTCCTAACTCCATTACCGGCATTTGCCTCAGTTCAAACCGGCTGATCGTCCCTGGTGGTTTTCCGGTCGTAATAGCGTCAATCACAAACAGAAATGAGGAGCCCTCAGCCGCGTCGAGACAATAATCCAGGTCTGTCTCCCCGATAATATACGTGACATCCAGCTGTCCCAATCCTTTTAAACTTTCCACCACATATACACCTATTCCATCGTCCCTCATTAATATATTTCCGATTCCAAGCACTACTATTTTCATTAAAACACCTGGATCGTTTTCGTTTCTTGACCGGGACTTGAGACATGGGTGGCGCATGACATACAGGGGTCAAAGGAGCGGAGTATCCGTCCAAGCTCTACCGGCTGTTCCGGATCAGTGATAGTTGTACCCATAACAGCCTGCTCAGCAGTCCCCAGGCTATTCTCGTCCGAAGCAGAATAATCCCAGGCAGATGGTGTAATGATTTGATAAAAGGAAATCACTCCATCTTCTATTTTCATCCAATGACCCAAGGTGCCACGAGTGGTTTCCACTAAGCCGGCTCCCTGAGCCGATGAAGGGAGCTCCCACTCTTTCTGGACCATGTAATCAGGGACGACTTGATCGAGTAACGTCGATATAATACCAACAACCTTCCCTGCTTCCAGTGATCTGGCTATTGTCCGGTCCATGGCGGATATACCATTGCGGTAATCACCGCTCAACCATAGCCTTGCCAAAGGGCCCACCTCTACCGCCATCCCGTCATAGCGGGGGGCCTTGACCCAGGTATAAGCGTCTTCTTTTTCCATGTCGGGTTCCGGCATTGTTTCAAATGGCTTATATGTCTTTTTCCCTTGATACCAGGAATAATTGATATTCTCCATAATCAAATCCGCATTAAAACGGGAAGTTTCATTTGTCTTGCCATTAAAAACAAGGGGTTCTGTGTACAAAGTGCCGAGCGCCTCATACCCGTTGAAAGCGCCACAAGACATGAGGTTTCCCGGTCCTTTTCCCATCTGGAATAACTCTGGATAATAGCGGCTGATGGTATACGTATCGGGAATCATCTTATCAACGATGAAGTTTCTTATTTTCTGCAGCATCGACTTGGCTTCAATGATTTTCACTGCGGTCGCAGGCGTCGTGTAGCCGCCTACATAAACCCCATGATTATGCGGGGCTTTCCCGCCAAATAGCGCTAACAGTTGATGGGCGAGCCGGCTGATGGCAAGCGATTCAAAATAGTGTTCCACGATGGCAGCATTTTCTCGTTCCGGCAGCCTTGCCGTTCCTTCGTAAGAAGTGAAAAGTGGATGTTCGGGAGGCATTTTTACGTAGTCTGGAACGGAGTACTGGTAGAAGTGGCGGATATGATTCTGTAAAAATTCACAGCCGTGGATGATGTCTCTCAAATAGCGTCCCTGCTCCTCCATGGTCACATTCAACGCATCTTCCAAAGCAAGGGATGAGCCTACCGAATGGGCAGTCGAACAAATCCCGCAAATCCGCTGGGTCAAATAGATGGCGTCAAACGGTTTCCTCCCTTTCATCATTTGTTCAAAACCACGGAACATCATACCTTTCGTTCGTGCTTCGCTTACTACTCCATTTTCTACCGTGACATCCAGTTCCAAAAATCCGCTAATTCTGGTCACTGGGTTGATGATGATTTTTCGTGCCATACGAATTACTCCTTTGTTGTGTCATACGAAATGAATGGGGCCATCCGGTCCGGAAATCCGAATTGCGCACAGCCGATGCAGGTGCTGGCTCCGATTGGCCAGTTGACATGATCGTTCCACTTCCTGGTAGGGCAATCCGTACGTGTCACCGGACCACGGCATCCGACCTTGAACAAACAATATGGCTCCCCCAACTTTTCTGCAAAAATTCCCTGGTCAAAAAATGGCCTTCTTGGACAGCGGTCATGGATAAGTGTGCTGTAAAACATCAGCGGTCTGTTCATATCATCAAGCTTCGGTTCCCCGAACATTAACAGGTGAGCAAGTGTCCCAAGAAACCAGTCTGGATTGACCGGACAGCCTGGCAGCTTGATAATATGCCGATCCAGCACTCCTTGCAGTCCAACCGACTGTGAAAGGTTCGGACGTGCAGCAGAAGGCCCGCCATCGACAGAACACGCGCCGACAGAGATGACATGAGTCGCCTTTTTTCCAAGCAGTTCAGCCATTTCAAGCCCCGTAACAGGTCTATCCCCAATTTTTCCGACCAGATGATACATGCCGTTATTCTTTAAAGCCACAGCCCCCTCGACAGCCAGGATAAATTCTTCATCACCAGCGGCAAGATCAAACAGCCGCTGCACCGCCTGTTCTCCTTCGGCTGCCATCAGACTGTTGCTGTACAAGAGATCCACCATCGAGGTAATCATATATTCGAAATCCGGATTCGATCCGTTCAGAAGAGAGATGATATTGCCAGAACAGCCGTTCAGCTCCAGATAGACTAATTTCTTTTTTTTCAAATTGCCTTGGGCCACTTGCCGTTTCGCTTCCCTTGCCAATCTTGCTGCCACTGATTCGTTATCTGTAGACTCTGGGGGCAATACAGGATGCTCACTCACGCTATCAGCCTCCCTACCGGTACAAGTGTGTCGAGAATCCATTGCTGGCCGGTGTGGCAGGAAGCGAATTCCTGAGTCAAATCCCTGCCTGCTGACAAACCGAAATGAGTAGCAACCGACCAGGCGGCATTATTGGTAACATCATAAACGACGCCATTTACCGCCACATAGGCAGGCTGACCATTCATACCAGTGAATTGAGCCAGCTGTTCACGAGTGAACTCCATTTGGTTATTGGCAGTAGGAGCGTTTGTAGAATCGGGAAGCATGGTTTGTGGAGAGTTTTGTAATGGTATGGCTGCTTGCCCCTGTTGGAAACTCGCCGCAACAAGCAGCTGGTTCAAGAATTGCAGGTGGGCAATCTTATTCCACATCTGATTCAATGTAAGGTTTTTCGTATGTTCATCCTCTGTTGCATACATTAAGCGAATCAAATAGTTGATTTCAGCAAACGTCAAGTCCATCTGCCTTTGTATCGTTACCATATCTGCCATTCAGGGCACCTTCCTTTCCAAAGATGAGGTTCATGCTGTCTTGCCCTGTCAATATTCCGTTATGGTAACTTCCTTCTCCGTCTGACCTCCGGAAAGGTAGTTCAGTTCGATTTGCCGCAGCTGGCCGATCAATTGCTCGGTGGAACGTTCCGTTTCTTCAAAATCCAGACGGCACTTTGTCCCCTCTTTATCTGCCACAAGCTGTTTCCAGCAGCCAATATACGTATGAACGTTTGCAATCGATTCCTGCAGCTGTCTGAATGCCAGCTGCGCCTCCTGACGGTTCAATTTTCCCTGGCACATCCAACCACTCCTTCTCCTTGTGTTAACAAATCCGGGGCAAGGGTTCTCCGGACAACATATCTAATACGCGTGTACCTCCAAACTCGGTTTTCAATAGCAACTGACCACTGCCCTCTGTCACTTCCCCTATCGCTGCAGCCATTTCATGACCCGGGATATCCTGCAAAAATTGGACAAGTGCTTCCGCTTCTTGCGGACCTGCAATCAACAGCACTTTTCCCTCATTCGCCATGTAGGCTGCATCCAGCCCCATCAATTCCAGGGTGCCCCTCACCTCTGGCTTGACCGGTATCCGTTCTTCTTCAAGTACAATATTCAAGGTTGTTTTCAAGGCGATTTCTTTTAAGGTTGTTGCAATTCCTCCTCTCGTCGGATCACGCATGAAACGTACCGTTTTAAATTCCTCCGTAATCTTTTTTATCACCGCATGAAGCAGCTGGCAGTCACTCGTAATCGGAGCTGTAAAAGGAATTCCCATCCGTTCCCCTAATACGGCTGCGGCATGCTCGCCTATCCCTCCATTTATAATTACTCGATCTCCTGGCTGAATATGATGATAAGCTAGTTGGACGCCCTGCTCACGATACCCGATGCCTGTGGTATTAATATACAGCTGGTCGCACTTACCTCTTTCCACTACCTTGGTATCACCTGTTACAATCCGGATTCCTGCTTCCTTTGCTGTCGCAGCAAACGACTGGACAATTTTCTTTAAAAGCTTCATTTCCAGTCCTTCTTCTAATATAAACCCAACAGACATGTAAGCAGGCCGGGCACCACTGACAGCCAGATCATTGATTGTACCGGTCACTGCAAGCTTCCCGATATCCCCGCCTGGGAATTCTACCGGATTGATGACAAATGAATCCGTGCTGACCACCAGATCCCCGCTCTGAAATGGCAGAACTGCCGCATCATGTTCCTGTTCCAATTCAGCATCACCGAATGCAGCTTGAAAAACTTCACTTATCAACTGATGCGTCTGGCTCCCACCATCTCCGTGGGACAATAAAATTTTCTTCATCCTAACCGCTCCTTCATTTGGACAACGAATGCTTTTGCCGTTCATATTGATAGTAGGTCGAGCAGGTGCCCTCGGAAGATACCATGCATGGTCCGAGAGGATTATCCGGCGTACAGGCTGTGGCGAACAGCTTGCAATCAAACGGCCCCTCTTTCCCTTTCACAATTTCTCCGCAACGGCACCCTTTCACCACCCTCGACTTCGGCTTGACAGCGAGAATGTTTTTCCTGGCATCAAACTTCTCATAATCAGAATGAATGGTCAGCCCACTTTCCGGAAGCTTGCCAAATCCCCGCCAGGAGGGAGAATGGACTTTAAACACTTCACCAAGTAAATGCTTAGCGCGTTCATTACCGAATTCCCTTACATTTCGTTGATAATTATTTTGGATGACACGCATCGGCTTCTCCATTTCCTTCAGCAATAATACGACCGATGTCAATAAATCAATCGGTTCAAATCCACTGATGACAGCCGGAACATTGTACTTTTCCAGGCCTCGCCAGCCATCACGGCCGATAATCACTGACACGTGACCAGGCAGTACAAAGCCGTCAATTTTATGGTCACTATCTTGAAGCAGAGATTCCACAGCAGGAGGTGTCAGCTTATGGGCGGCATAGACATAATAGTTATCTACTTCCTGGTCTTTGGCTTTTTTCAACGTCAGCGCAATACTGGGGGCAGTCGTTTCAAATCCTACTCCTAAAAAAACGACCCGCTTACCGGGATTATCTTTTGCGATTTCTAACGCTTGTGACGGAGCATGTACGATGCGGATATCCGCCCCATTCGCCCGCTCCTGGTATAAGTTCGACTTTGTCCCCGGCACCTTCATCATATCTCCGAAAGTCGTTACGATGACGTCCTCACATTTCGCATAGGCAATCATTTGATCAATATCGCTTTGATCCGTAACACAGACAGGGCAACCGGGACCGCTGATCAGATTGACATAAGGAGCCAGCAAATCTCTTACTCCGGTTTTTGAAAAAGCGACCGTATGAGTACCGCACACTTCCATGAAATTGAGCTTTCTCCCCACGCGTTCGTGTTGTTCTTTTAACAGAGGTGCTGCCTTGCGGAAAAGTCGCTTGAACAATGGACCATTACGATAAGCCAACAGGTTCATTCCAACAGCTCCTTCCAAAAATCTAATGATTGTATGGCCTGTTCTTCGTCAATGACCTGGATTGCTTCTCCTGCATGCACCAGCACATACTGTCCGGTTTCCACCGCCTCAAGTAATTCCACGCCCACCATGATCCTGCTTCCTAAATAATCAACAATAGCGGTACATTTTTTCTCCCCAATTTCAACGACCCTTGCCGGCATTGATAGACACATTATTTTTGCTACACCTCCATTTTGCTACAGCCGCTTGCCCCAAAGCGATGTTGCCATCTCCTGCTGGCACCTGCCGATGAGTGAATTCGGAATATCCATGCTGTTCGAGCAGATGCTTCGTAACTTTTACGAGATATCGGTTCTGCCACACTCCGCCACTTAGTACAACCGGAAGTTTACTCGTTTCCCCTGCAGCGATACAAACTCCCGCGCAAACCATTTCAGCAATCGTATGATGAAACTTTGCTGCAATCGTCTCTTTTGCTATACCGTGATGGATATCTGCCAGAATTCCCTGGATCATTCCATCAATCTTCCATTCTCCTTGAGCGATCGTAAACTCATAAATGTCTGAAGTCTCGGGTTCTAAGGATTGCTTCTCCATCATTTCACTCAACAGAACAGCGGCTTCCCCTTCATACGAACTTTTTTTACATAAACCAAGCATCGCAGCTACCGCGTCAAACAATCTTCCCGCGCTGCTCACCCGAATCCCCTGACTTCCTTGTAATTGAGCAGCTACAAGAGGGACCTGATATTCCGTAAAAAGTTCCGCTGCAGTTTTACTCGCCATTTCTTTATCCTCTACAGCTTCGTAAATCAGTGAAACTGCCATCATCCATGGATGACGGATTGCTGCTTCTCCACCTGGAAGACTAACGGGTTGCAGATGGACATTGCGCTCGAAATTGCTATAGTCTCCGGTGAGTATTTCAAATCCCCACATCGTGCCGTCTGTTCCATATCCGGTCCCATCAAGAATGCAACCAATGACAGGGGTTTCCAGCTGGTGTTCAGCCATGCAAGCAGCCATATGGGCATGATGGTGATAGACAGGTAAGGGATTTTCCAGGCCAGCGGTTAGCTCCTTTGAAATCATATAAGCAGGATGGGGATCGTAAGCGATCACTTCCGGATTTTTTTCCGACAGGGACAGCACATGATCCAGCCGCTCCTGATAGCTTGCTAGACTTTCTAAACTATCGATATCTCCGATGTGCTGACTGAGCAATGCTTTATCGTTGTCTAAAACGCAAAAAGTGTTCTTCATTTCTGCCCCTGCCCCCAGAACAGCAGGTGCTTCCCCACTTGTGGGAATGGAGATCGAGTCAGGGACGAACCCTCTCGCTCTTCTGATCAGAGAAAATTGCCCGTTCATGCTTTGGCCCACCGAATCATCAATACGAGTGACAATAGCGCGGTCATGTATCAAAAAGCCTTCAACCATCCCCTTCAACTGGGTCAGGGCCTCATCATTTGTTTTGGCAATAGGAAGACCGCTTCGGTTGCCACTCGTTGCTATGATCAACTCAGGACCTTGGGTGAATAGCAAGTGGTGGAGCGGGGTATAAGCCATCATCACTCCAATTCTGTACAAGCCAGGGGCAATTGCATCCAAAGGCAGGGCTTCCTTCGCTTTTTGTTTAGGAGTAAGCAAGACGATTGGAGCCTGTGGGGATTTCAACGCTTTGCGTTCCGTTTCATCGAGATTAAAATACTGTTCGATTACGTTGATGTCCCCTGCCATTAAAGCAAGCGGCTTGCTCGGACGATTCTTTCGTTTTCGCAAGCGTTCAATAGCTTGTTTGCTCAAGGCGTTGCACATCAAATGGAAACCGCCGATTCCTTTTACTGCAAGCGTGCCATTAGTGCCCAGGACATCGGCAGCTCTCCGCAGCCAATCATTCTCCTGCTCTTTTCCATTTTCATTGACAAACTTCATCTGCGGCCCACAGACAGGACAAGCGATCGTCTGGGCATGAAAACGCCTATTATTCGGGTCTTCATATACTTGCTGGCAATCTTCACATAATACAAACGTGCTCATGGAGGTAGTTTTCCGGTCATAGGGAAGTTTCTCAATCACCGTATACCTTGGACCGCAGTACGTACAGCTGGTGAACGGATACTGATAATAACGGCTTGTCTCATCGTGAATTTCTGCGAGACATTCCTCACAAACAGCTAGGTCGGCCGGAAAAGCGGTGGCAGCTTTATCATTCTTTTCACTTTGCTTGATTGAGAAATTTTCATCTCCCGAAGGAAACAGCACTTTACCTTTGAGAGCATCGATCCGGGCCGGCGCAGCTGTCTCTGTTTTCAAAGCATGGTAGAAAGCATCAATGTCTCCTTTTCTTCCTTCCACTTCAATGGATACTTTTCCAGCATTGTTAAGGACAAATCCAGTCAGGTGGTTCTTCTGAGCCAGCCGATAAATGTAGGGACGAAAACCTACCCCCTGAACGACACCTGTCACGTCCAGTCGAAGTCTTTTACCTGTGTTTGCGCCACCCAGCTTTCCTTTAGCCACTTAGTCCACCTCCCGATCCCTTCTCCATTGTGTGCGGATAATTCAAAAATCGGGGCATCTGGATTGAGCTGTTGGACATCATCTCTGAATTGCTTCAAATCAAATCCTACATAAGGCAGTAAATCTATTTTATTCAGAAGAATGACATCAGCTTTTTCAAAAACAGTTGGATATTTAACCACCTTATCGACACCTTCTGTGGTGCTTAGCAGCGCGACATCCACATGCTCGCCTAAATCGAACGCTGCTGGACAGACAAGGTTGCCGACATTCTCGATCACCATCAGATCAATCTCATTCAATGGAAACCGAGAAAGCACCCCTGCTACCATTTTGGCATCCAGGTGGCAGGCTCCGTGCGTATTGATCTGCACCGCCTTTACATTGTGTTTCGCAATACGGGCCGCATCTAAGTCAGTTGCCACATCCCCTTCAATCACTCCGATATTCATGAAAGTTTTCAAATGCTCGATTGTTTTTTCCAGGACAGAGGTTTTCCCTGAACCTGGGCTGCTGATCAAATTAATCGTGAAGATATTTTCATCATAAAAACGGGTACGATTCTGCTCTGCATATGTCTTATTGGTTTGGAGCACATCCTGTTTCATGGGGATATGTTTAGTCACTTGCTTCCTCTCCTTCAATATAATCGATATAAAAATCATTTCCTTCGACAATCTCCCATTTCAGCTCTGCTTCAGCTGCCGGTTCCTTCCGCAGCGTATCAAAGGCAAACTGCAGCGCCTCAGGCATGACCATCATCTGGTTACCAATCGTTAATTTGATCGTCGTAACCTTATCCATTCCTTCCTGTCTTGATGCTTGTTCCACATGTACTAACACTTCATAGATCAGACTAACTTCATGCATTGCGCTCACCTATTTCATCCATAGTACATCGTATGTAAAATTAAAAAATATTATCACTTGCATACATTCCTGCAAATAAAAAAGGCAAGCACGTTTACTGGCTTCTAAACTTCTGGAATGGATATTACGGTTTACCGGACGACGAACAATATCCACTTATTTTATGCTTGTAAAGCTATTCTATGGGAGGCGGTTAAGGCTGGTGTACCTAGATTAAATCCTACTTAAGGTGCAGTGTGCGAGAACTGTAAGCAGGGTAAACAAATGCTAGACTGATAGATAAGGAAAGGGGAGTTATAAATGACATTCAAAGCTTTTCGAGTCAACCAGCAAGAAGAAGAATTTTCATCAGGCATAGAAGAACTGGAACTGGAGGATTTATCTGAAGGCGACGTAGTAATCAAAGTTCATTATTCTAGTGTCAACTATAAGGATGCAATGGCGAGTGTGAAAAATAGTAAAATTGCACAGAAATATCCGTTGACGCCAGGAATCGACCTTTCCGGTGAGGTAGTCGAGTCCCATTCAGAACAATTCCGTGAAGGGGACAAAGTGATTGCAACCAGTTATGACATCGGAGTTGCCAAGGATGGCGGCTACAGTGAATACGCCCGAATTCCATCAGAATGGATTGTTGAACTGCCAGAAGGGCTGACGCTTGAGGAATCGATGATCTACGGCACAGCAGGGTTCACGGCTGCGTTATCCGTCCACCGACTGGAGGAAGCGGGAATCAGGCCGGAGGATGGCGCCATACTTGTCACTGGTGCGACCGGCGGGGTTGGCAGTATGGCTATCGCGATGCTGGCTAAACTCGGTTATTGCGTGGTGGCCAGTACCGGAAAAGAAAGCGAACATAGTTATTTAAAAGAACTAGGGGCAAAAGAGGTCATCTCCCGGGAAGCTGTCTATAGTGGCAAAATCAAGCCATTGGACAAACAGCTTTGGGCCGGAGCAGTCGATGCCACCGGTGGCAATAACCTGGCTGCCATCTTAAGTAAGCTCCAATACAGCGGTGCAGTTGCTGTCAGCGGCCTGACAGCTGGAACGGACGTACCGACAACTGTCTTCCCGTTCATCTTACGTGGGGTCAGCCTGCTTGGCGTCGATTCCGTCCAATGCCCAATGACGATTCGCAGGCAAATCTGGAACCGTATGGCGACTGATTTGAAACCAGAAGGACTATTTGAGCAAATGAAAAATGAAGTAACCTTAGAAGAGTTGCCAGAAACGATCCATACTCTCCTGGAAGGAAAAGCCCGTGGAAGGAACATCGTAAAGTTATAACCAATAAAATCAGAGCGCCTGCAATTAATGCAGGCGCTCTCTTTAATTATTCTTCTCCATGATAATAGCTTTGTGTTAACGTATCCCAGAAAGATGTATCGGCATCTTCAATCGAGTCATCAGCGATCGCTTTCAAAGCCGCCTTCATCGTTACTACGCCCTGCTGGATCAGGTAGCCGTTACTTTTTTGGCCTAATACATAGTCTTCACGATAATGATCGGCCATCCCTCGCATTTCAAATAACAAAGTAGAAATACCATACTCATTCGCCAGCCCATTTCGACTGATGGTGTTGGCAGTTCCGCCAGGATACTTGGATAATGTACCATATCCTTTCGATTCTACCGCATCATAGACAACTGCACCAAGCTTCTTAGAGCCTTCCAAAACCTCAGAATCGACCGTTTCATTGGTTGGGTAAAGAATGGAGCCTGAAACTAGTGGTCCGTCTTCACCTTTGGTCACCTGTGTTCCTTGATGATGAAGGTCGATCATGTAGTCCGGGCTGTATTTTTGCAGGACATTTTCATGCAAAGCTTTTGTTTCCGGCTGCTCACGGTCAACATGATCACGGTTCAGATCTACACCATTTGCGTTGTAGCGGGTATGTGTACCGGAGACATAATCATCGAGTGGGAAGTTAACATCTCCTTCTGCCCCATCGACATTCAGCCGCGGTGCTATCAAAACATTGACATTCTCAAGGATATTTTGGACTTCCTTGCTATTTGTGCTTAAGTATTGGATCATTTTCAAGGCAGCTTCTGTGGTCAATGTTTCGTTCCCATGCTGCTGGGTCAAAAACAAAATCGTTGGATTTTCTTCATTTTCCCCAAATTTTGCAAGATACAAGTCCCTATCTTTTACGGACTGCCCATATACTTCTAAAGTCAGGTTTTCGGACTGTTGATCGACCCTTTCAAGAAGCTTTACCATTTCGCTATAGGAATGCAACCGTTCATTCTGAATCGTTTCATTACCATTGTAGTTCGGTCCATCCGCACTTACAGAGTTTACACCTGTTCCTAACACTACTCCAGAACTGAGCAGTACTCCAGATAATGCGATATTCAATGCTTTTCTTTTCAAGATCCATCCATCCTTTCGTCATTTTATTCGGGGTTCCTTGTGACCTTTCTAGACGGTTTTCGGGGAATCCTGTCAAAAAAACTAAAGTCAGGAACATCGCCCTAACAAAAAGATGCCTTGGACCTATACGTTTTACATACAACTCCCAAAAATACTATTCAATAAGAAAACAGACCCTCATGTGAAGGTCTGCTTACCTTATTTATTGCTATTCTCATAACTGTGTTCGTTCTGGACGTCACCGTTTTTCTTATGGATGACTGCTTTTGTTCCTTTATTTTCAGCAATTTCTTTAGCGCGCTTGATCGCTTCGTCTTTATTATCGAATACCTGGTCTGGCTTTTTGGCGCCTTTCGCCTGGACAGCCCAGCCGTCATCATGTGCGACAACATGCTCGCCACGGTTCAATAATTCAGGCCGATTGTCATATTGTTTATCTTCTTCGTCACGTTCCTTCAACTCTTTATCGTCGGCGTCCTTCATTTCGTTGATTTCTTTTTTGGAAGCATTATCATACCATTCCTTCGCCTGACTGGTAGCAATAGGGATCGCACGGTTTTCATCATAACCTTCATCTACCATAGCATTCGCAATATCAATTGCTTTATTCCTCACAGCAGTGTTCAAGTTTTTTAATGAGCTTGGATAATCCTTCTTATCCCAAGGCATTATGCTCACCTCCACGTCATATTTGTTTATTATGTTCCGCGTTGGCTGCATTTATAAACATCGCTGCCTGTTTTAGGAAGGTATACGTTTATTACAACATATGAATACTACTTGTGTACCACAAATTTAAAAGGAGTGTTTCCAATGGGTATATTAACAGGCGATCCTAAAGAACAGCCCCTTCATTACGGGGAAGTGTTTGGAATGTGGTCCTATTTGACAGTTGCAAAAGGTAATTACACACGTTATCAAACGTTTATGAACCATACTGGTGATAAAGAATTGATGAAGTTGCTTGAGGAGCTAATCGAAGGCATCAAGCATGAATCAGAAAGCATTGAGGAAATTTTAAAAACCAATGGAATCGCATTGCCTCCATCAGCTCCAGAACGCTCAAATGCGACACTTGAGGATATCCCTGTAGGTGCCCGGTTCAATGACCCCGAAATCAGCGCCCAAGTTTCAGCCGATTTAGCAGCAGGACTGGTTTCATGCAGTACCGTCATGGGACAGTGCACAAGGGAAGATGTCGCTATGATGTTTGGACAGTTCCACATGAATAAAGCCCAGGCAGCTGCAAAAGCACTTCGACTCAATAAAGAAAAAGGCTGGTTAGTGACACCGCCAATGCACACCAAAGTACCAGAACCTGTTTAACCAGCAAAGGCAGACCACTTAAGATAAATGGTCTGCCTAATTTTTTTCAAAAAATGATTGCATAATATTCAAAATTCCTGTATGTTGGAAATTAAATCAATTGAATATTCACTATTCTTATGAAGAGAAGCTGAGGGAACTGGACCGACGAAGCTTCAGCAACCTGCCGAATTACGGTGAGGTGCTACATCCAGCGAACGGCTAAGCCGTTTGAAAAATAAGAAGAAGTGGCTAATTTACGGATAAATCAGCTCTTCTTCTCGAGAGCTGATTTTTTTATTTTACGATAAAGGAGACGGAATCATGGGGACATATCATCTTGATACGACATTAGCACAAACAGGAAACCGCAGCGAAACTACAACAGGAGCGGTGAACCCTCCCGTATATTTTTCTACTGCTTATCGCCATGAAGGTATAGGAAAATCAACCGGATACGATTATTCGCGAACCGGGAATCCTACCAGGGACTTATTAGAACAGGCTATCGCTGATTTAGAAAACGGGTCTGGAGGTCTTGCTTTCAGCTCGGGGATGGCCGCCATCCAGGCTACTTTCTCCATTTTTGAACCGGGAGATGAATTCATCGTTACAAAAGATGTTTACGGAGGCTCCTATCGTATTTTTGAAACTCATTTTAAAAAATTCGGCTTGCAATTCTGTTATGTAAATAGCTCGGATCCAGCAGATTTTGAACAAGCTATTACCGAACGCACCAAAGGATTATTTATCGAAACACCGACCAATCCGTTGATGACCCAGGTTAATATTGAATCACTTGCTCAGATTGCCCAACGAAATGGGATTGTATTAATTGTGGACAATACGTTTTACACCCCATATTTGCAGAGGCCTCTTGAACAAGGAGCAGATATTGTCATTCACAGTGGAACCAAATATTTAGGCGGTCATAATGATGTCCTGGCAGGGCTAGTCGTTGCCAAGGATGAGAAATATTTAGAAGAGCTTCGTCTGGAGCAAAATTCTTCCGGAGCGGTGCTATCTCCTTTTGACAGCTGGTTATTGATGAGAGGCCTTAAAACTTTAGGCCTGCGTATGCGTCAACACGAGGAAAACGCTAAACGAATGGTCGAATTTCTCGAACGCAGTGCTTTTATCCATGGTGTCCTTTATCCCGGGCAGGGAGGCATGGTTTCTTTTCGCGTAAAAAAAGAAAGTTCTGTCCCCCATCTTCTTGAGCAATTGAAGCTCATCACTTTCGCGGAAAGCCTGGGCGGTACAGAGACATTCATAACCTATCCAGCTACCCAGACCCATTACGATATTCCAGAAGAAGTCCGCAGCAGTTACGGAGTCTGTAACCGGCTGCTTCGTATGTCTGTAGGTATTGAAAATATAGAAGACCTATTACAGGATTTACAACAGGCATTAGAAGCTTCCCACCAGCAAGCCTGAATTTAAGTGGATCGCCCATTTTTACGAATTGATATGGCTCTGTTAAACGTTGTTGTTGATTTTTCATATAAGGCTTATTCAATTAAAGAGCCGTAAAGTCGAAGACTTGATTTCGAGATATTGTTTGGGGAGGTTAGGGGCGTTGGGGAAGGATTCGCTTTCCGCGGGGAAGACGGCAAGGCCTCCTCCAGCTAAAGCTCTGCGGGGTCTTGCCAGTCTATCCTTTCCCGCAGGAGTCTCACCCTTCCCCCACGCCCCTTGCCGAATAAGCATATCGAAATCACCTTGAATGTACTATTTAATTTCGAGAAGATTCCCTGCTCTAATGCCGAATTGATTGTATTTTCTGCTTCAAATACACATCATTTTTTTAGAGGAGTCTCGAGATTATAATCCTTGCATAGTGGCTGGGAAAACGGCGAGAATCCTCGAAAATGCTATGCGTTTTCTTCGTGCGGTGATTATTTAAGATGCAAATTCAAAGTCCTGTGGGATGAACATGAGCGGTGAGATCCCGTAAGGTGAAGCCTGAGGAAGCTCACCTCATACCTACGGAAAGCGATCCGTTTTTCCAGCCACCATCATTGCAACCTAAAGTCTTGAAATTGAGCCTTCAATTAAAGGGAGCTTAACTGTAAGAACGACACTAATATAAAAAAGAACAGCAACGAAATGCTGTTCTTCTTTATATTAATTCACCATATGAACAAGGCGAGGGTGGTGGATATGATTAGCCCCATGATTACTGGGAAGAAGTTTTTGCGGACCAGTTCCATTACCGAAACGCCACAGAAACCGGCAACAGCTACCAGGGATGACCATGCAATCAATGTACCTCCACCAACCCAAATCGAACCCATCTGCCCGATTGCTGCCAGTGTGGCAGGATCGACATTGCCTGAAGCAAGTGCTCCGGATAACGCACCTGTCAAGGGCAGCCCTGAAAAACCAGAACCATCCAGCCCGGTAATCATTCCAATAATCAAAATACCGAAGGCGGAAAGGACCATATTTTCAGGAATCACATTTTGTCCTGCCTGCACAAGGTCGAACAAAAATGCCGGACTAGCCTCTTCTCCTAATGACATAATGCTTCCGGCAAAATCTCCGCTTCCAAGGAAGAAAAAACCTGCTATCGGAATAACGGGACCCATCGCCTTAAATGCAAAAACAAAACCGTCTGTAATATGCTCGGAAATACGGTCCAGCGCTTTACTTTTTCCAAAAGCAAGAGTGGCGAAAGATAGCAATAATACGGCCACACCGCCAATGAAAGCAGCACCATCCCCTCCTTCAAAACCACCCATCCTGCCGCCACTGAATTTCGTGTAAGCCATATACAACATAACAAAGAGCATAGAAAGCGGCACAACAATAGCAAATACTTTTCCCCGGGAAGAGGAAGCAGCTGCTTTTGTATGGCCACCGGGAAGAGTATTCAATGCCTCTTCATTCTGTGGATCATTCGGCTTACGTATTTGTTTTCGAATCATCATATATGCGATGCCAATTGCAACAGCACCCGTAATTACCGATAGAAGCAGTGCTTTATCAGCGACTGCCGCTGTTTCTATACCAGCCGATTTGGCACTGAGCATTGGAGCCACCTGGATGACATAGTCAGAAGACAAGGCCATGCCTTGCCCGGATAAAGCGACAATCATCGCCGCTCCCATTACTGGAAGTCCTGCCCTTACGGCTGCGGGCACAAGCAGCGCACATATCAAAGGTACAGCCGGTGTCGGCCAGAAAAATAACGAGATGACAAACGTTACAATAATCAGCATGACAAAGGCGATATGGCCATTTGTCATCACTTTTTGAATGGGTGCAATCATTTGACGATCGGCACCTAAATCTTTTAATGCATGCAGTAAAGCGACCATGAATGTAATGATGAGGAAAATACTGAATAACTCTTTTGCAGCGGTCAAGTTTGCATTAAATACAGACGTGAACCCACTGACGAGACTGCCATTATACACCCATGCGACCAGAAAAGTACCGAGTAATGTCGGTAGAACAACTCCCTTTCTGAATATCATGGTAAAAATGACAGCGAGCGTCACAATTGCATAAACCCAATGAGCTGCAGTCAATACCATCTTGATGTCTCCTTTCGAGTCAATAACCCGATTTTGGAGTATCATATGTGCATATGCCTATAAGCGTGTGTGCCCTCCCAATTTTCGCTGGAGCCAAGAACAAAACCGCAAGCGCCTTGCTCACCCCCGACAAGCTTAAGCCAAGCCTCGTCGTGACGTTTTTTGTACTTTCATTCCAATTAAGTTTTATAAAGGTTTAAAGTATAAGTAAAACGAAGGCTTTCGCAATAAACCATTGGCGATAAGCCGAGTTTTCCTAATCACAGAGAGGATTGACTTAAGACCTCGAGGGGATAGGCGCTGGAGCTGGATTCAGCCCACTACAAAATGTTATCCACAATATCATTAAATTTTACTACACAATAAAAAGCACCCCGGATTCGGGATGCTTTTTATTTATATTAATTTTCCTTCTTCTTTCAATACCTCTTCAAATACAGATACGATCTCAGGCTCATAATGGATGCCTACAAGACTTTTAATTTCTTCAATTGCGTATTCTGCTGGGAAAGCTTTGCGATATGTACGATCTTCCGTCATCGCATCAAATGTATCACAAACAGCAATGATTTTTGCTTCAAGACTAATCTCTTCCCCGGTCAGACCATACGGGTACCCAGAACCATCCAGGCGTTCATGGTGCTGGATGATGATAGGCGCGAGGTCTTTATAATAAGTTTTTCCTACCATATCCGCACCTTCACCAGGATGCTTTTTAATAAGGTCGAATTCTCTCGTAGTGAGTTTACCAGGCTTATTCAGAATTTCTTCAGGAATACTTATCTTTCCTACATCATGCAGTTCAGCAGCTAAATGCGCATCTTCTAATTGCTGTTTATTCAAATTAAGCTTTTGAGCTACTTTTACTGTATAATGAGCGACCCTTTTACTATGCATGTAAGTATATCGATCTTTTCTTTCTACTGTGTAGACGATATCTTTCAGCTTCTTTATATAGTCACTTACATTTTTAAATGTAGGCTCTGTTATCACCCATAAATATCTGGTGTCACTGTTTGCTGTAAAATGTACAGGTGAGGAAAGTTTTTTTGCAGAAAAATAATCATTAGCCTTAAGATTAATCTTACGTCCTTCCACTTCACCTTGAAGCTCTCCGTTTAAAATATAGAAAAACTCCATTACCTCTTTATTTTCGCTTGGATAAATATAAAATATATTATTTTCATATACGGTTTGAAGCATGATTTCTACTCCATCACCATGCTCTAACAGGCTGAGTTCATGGGAGCTTACTTTATATTTATCTAGGTATGAGCCGCTTTTAGCTATTTTGATGCCTTCCACATTCACTCCTCCTTACAAACCGTAAAATCATACGCCTACTACTCGCACAGGATCAATCCATACCTGCCTGTCTGCGATTTCGACAAGTACCCATTCACACTCAGCGGTTACTCCGAGTTCACCGACAGTGGCAATCGTGGTTTGTGTCAATGTTCGTGTTGTATGATCCAGGACATCAATCAGTAAATCCAGGTCTTGATTATATTTTTCTGTACGTGCAGCCGCTTCCTCTTCATCTTCAATTGTTTCCATATCCGCTAAGTAATCTTTTTGAAGTACGTCTCCTGCCTCTTGGGCTTTTTCAATCAACCATTCAATTTGGCTGTTGGTTGCGTCCACAAGCTTTAATGCTGTTTCCGTTTTTTCGTCTTCTGAATCTGCAGCGAATACATTAACCCCCGTGGATAATGCCAAAACAATAGATAAAAGCATCATTCCAACTAACTTTTTCATCATTTGTCAAACCTCCTGTTAATTTGTTTTCTGCTTTTATATCATCTAAGTTGTCACTCGGTACCTTGAACCAATCAGCTTTTATATCGGAAAATTTCTTGTAAACTTAACATTATCTTGGAATTTATGACAAAAATCGCAAAAAAACTCTATCACAGTCAAAAAATAGCGATAAAAAAATCGTGTGATTGACTCACACGATTCCGCAAGAAGCAGTTCCATTCTTTTGTAAGTATTTTTGGTGATACTCTTCAGCGTCATAAAAAGGGCCTGCTGCTTCAATTTCTGTAACAATCTCCGTTTTGAAAACACCCTTTTGGTTCCATTCGATCAACTTTTGCTGGGCTGCCTGCAGTTGCCTTTCATTAGTATAAAAAATGATAGAACGATATTGAGAACCGATGTCTTCTCCCTGACGATTACGTGTCGTCGGGTTATGACATTCAAAAAATGCATCAATAAGTGCCTCATAAGATATTTTTTCAGGATCGAAATCGACCTTCACTGATTCTGCATGGCCGGTTTTACCTGTTTTCACTAATTCATAAGAAGGGCTTTCGACGTTACCCCCACTGTATCCTACTCTTGTCTGTTCTACTCCATTTATTCTTTCAAACCATGCTTCTACTCCCCAAAAACATCCTGCTGCAAATACTGCTGTTGCCATCACTCATCGCTTCCTTTCCACTCACGTAACTTCTTTCGCAAGAGATTGACGAGGCTTTATACGTTTAGAAAAACTTGGCTTCTCGCCAAGTCTTATGGCAAAAGCCTAAGTATTTCTTATACTTTAATCCTTTAACTAACGTTAAATTTTCTTAAAGTACAAAAAGATCCCTCTCTTATCCAAAAGAAAGGGATCCGTACGTTTATGCATACGTCCTCTCATCTTTCAGGATCATTCATCCTGCAGGAATTGGCACCGTTCGAATTATTAAAAAAATTCGATGGTTGCCGGGCATCAAAGGGCCAGTCCCTCCGCCTCTCTGGATAAGAAGTTAACGATAGTATTTAAATTTGTAATTCTTATCTTACAATAAACTCTATGCCGAAGTAAAGAGATAAAAACCATTTTTTTCGAATACTTTACTTTCATTTTCCACAACCTATATGGAGCATGTTCAGGGAAAGAGGTGTACATATGGGTTGGTTGTCGGTAATACCATTTATCGCTGTTGTCATTGCTGCTATTTGGACGAAACAAGTAGTGCCCAGTCTATTGTTGGCTGTAGTCGTTGCTGGTTACCTGGCAGAGCCTGACTGGCTTGGCGGGATGACTACTTCTTTGGGATTTATCATCAAAGGCTTACAGGATGAAAACAATTTAAAAATCATCATCTTTCTCTATGCTTTCTCGTCGTTGATCGGTTTAATCAAATTTGCTGGCGGCATCAAAGGGTTCGTCCGAGCTGCAACAGAAAAAGTCAATACCAAACGTGGCGCATTTATGCTCACATGGTTATCTTCTCTCGGTACTTTCAGTGCACCCAGCTTCCGTATCGTAACGATAGCACCTGTCATGAAAGCGATGAGAAAAAAACTGCCGATGACCAAGCAGGAGCTGGGATTCGTCATTGAAACGACCGCTTCTCCTCTGGTGGTCCTAATTCCTGTAGCTACTGCTTTTGTAGGCTATATGAGCTCGGTCATTGAAATGTCACTGCATCAGGCAGGTACAGAAGGAGATCCTTATATGCTTTATTTACAGAGCATCCCGTTTAATTTTTTCGCCTTCGCTATGCTTGTCATCGGCTTTTATCTAAGTTTTTTTCATCGTAATAAAAAATCAGCAACCGACGCGCAAGATGGCACAAATGAAACCGCTGACGATGATGATCAGTGGGAAGACTGCCACCCTGCTGTTGCTAAAGATTTACCCTCCCGTCCCTGGACACTAATACTGCCTCTTTTCAGCGTCATCATTCTGACTTTCTTACTTATGTATGTATTAGGATTGAAAAAAGATAAAGAAGGACTCAAGGCGTTAATCAATGCCAACGTCCTCGATGCGATGGTATTGGCAGTAGTATTGACCATTGTATTCTTGATGGTATATCTAAAAATCGTCAACCAGCCCCTAAGGCAGATGATGAACACGGTGATCAATGAAGGGAACGAAATGATGGGGGTCATTGTCCTGCTCGCCATGGTGTGGGGGCTGAGTAAAGGATCAGAAGAATTGAAGTTTGCTGATACGGTTTCTTCATCGTTTGAATGGATACCGCCCGGTTACGTCGCCGTTGTATTATTTGTAGTAGGCTGCGGGTTGTCCTATTTCATCGGCTCTTCATGGGGAACATGGGGGATACTCATGCCAGTCGGCTTGTCCATTGCCGTGACTGCAGGCAGCTCCCTGCCTATCGTTATCGGAGCTGTGTTCGCAAGTGGCACATTTGGTGCCTTTGCTTCTCCTTTAAGCGATGACACAAACACTACGGCCGGAATATTGAAGTTGAATCCTGTAAAATACGCAAAATTCAAGCTTAAGCCCGCTCTGATTGCTGCCGGTGTGGCTGCTGCCATATACTTTGCATTGTCCTTTGTCATGTGAACGCTCGTATTATCTGGGTGTTTATCGTAAATAATAAATCCGTTCGCAAATGAACCTTTTTTGTCTCAAATCATTTTTTTGTTCGCTTTTAAAAATTTCCGATCCATAAACGGCCAGCTCTTCTTAGTTAGAAGAGCTGGCCGTTCCCTTATTGTGTGCGCTGAAATTTTGAAATACGTTTTTCTTCGGGAGCTTATATATTTGGCGGTTGAGTAAATGATTGATAATCACTTTATTTCGATGAATGGCCAGACCAAGATTGGTAGACCCGACGCCATGAGTATGAGAAATCCCGCTGTGAACATAAATTTCATTCGCATCTTCTGTTGTTTTCAAACGGTAGTCCCCTTCAACCTTATATCGTCCCTTTTCGTCCCATTCGATGATCGATTTAAGACTATCAATGAATTCAGGAACAAGCGGCTTATAACCTGTGGCTGTAATTACCACTTCACTCTCATGGATGAATGTTTCCCCCGTTTCCGTCTGTTTACAATTGATTCGATATTCATTCCCATTTGCCTTTGCTTCAATATTCTCTACTTCTGACAATACTTGAAGCCCGACATCCAATTCTTCCTGGCCTACCGAATGTTCATATAGCAGATTGTAGATGTCAGTCACCGTATGATTGCTGATCCCTTTATAGTAAAGTCCCTGGGTCGGGAAAATTTCATCCTTTTTCTCCTGTGGCAGCTGGTAAAAATAATTGACGTAATCCGGGGAAAAATGCTCTAGACTCAGTTTTGACTCTTCCATCGAATCAAAACCAGGAGATCGTGTTATCCAATCGAGTCTGTAGCCGTATCTCTTTTGTTCTTTTAATAATTCACGGAAAGCTTCGGCAGCACTTTGGCCGGATCCAATGACGGTAACCGACTTTGCTTGTTTGCAACGGTCTTGATGTTTCAAGAAGTCCGCCGTATGAAAAACATCTTCTTCAGGCAGGCCTTGGAAGGAGGATGGTACTGCAGGCACACTCCCTGTTCCTAACACCAAATTTTTAGTGCGGAAAGCACCTTTTTCATTCGTACTCAGATTCAGGATTTCTACTTCGAAATAACTTTCATTATCTTTTACATGCCGCAGATTTGTTACCCTATGTCCAAACTGGCAGCTTTCCAGCTGTTGGGCTACCCACTGGCAATAATCATTATATTCCCGCCGCGGAATATCAAGGCGCTGTAAAAAATAAAATTGATACATACGTTCATGTTCATTGATATAGTTCAAAAAAGTGTACTTGCTGCGTGGGTCGGCCATCGTAACCAAATCAGCCAGGAACGGGACTTGCAGTTTCGTTCCTTCAATCAACATTCCAGGATGCCATTCAAATTTTTCTTTCTGTTCGAAAAAAAGCGCCTCTACCTCAGGTTGATCATCCAGCAATGCGGCAAGGCTCAAGTTGAACGGTCCTACGCCGACTCCGACTAAATCGTATAGTTTATCTGTGTCCAAATTCTTCACTTCCCCTGTCCGTTGAGTTTCTCGGTTAGTCTTACCTGCCTTCTATCGTACCATATAATTATGTAAGCACTTTTTCATCACAAAAAGAAAACCATAAGCAGTTAAGCTTATAGTCCTCCATTTCGGGCTAATCTATTCTATTTAGAACTGAAGTGCGCCCCATCCTCGCTATGAACAAATGGGATGGCTGTATCGACTTCTCCCGTTATTTGATTCATTGGTATGTCTTCGCCTTTCAGCCATTGACCGAAATCCAGTTCGACCGGCTCCTGGTCTCCGCCCAATGCAAACCAGGCTTTCCCATCATGAGGAAAGTAAGCAGACGTATGGATGGTGCCAGCCCAGCTTTTATATTTCTTCGAAAATACCCCTTTATCGGTATCATTCATTAACCGGAAAGCATCATAAGCTTCTTCTGTCTCGCCCTGCTCCATTGCGGTCATCCGCTTATAGGAGTCGACAAGGTGGTTACGGTTTTCATGCTTCATAATTTCAAAATGGTTGGTACACATCGCCGATTTCCTTACCTCTACTCCCCGTGGAGAAGCCTCGATAACATAGGCCTCTTCACTTCGGTCATAAACAATATAGCTGAATGAATGACGATGAGGAATTTCTTTTAACATCGCTATCGCTTCTGCCACGTCAGCACAGCTCTCTAACACGAGGCGTCCGATCATACAGCAGATAAAACCTAAGCCCGGCTTTTTGCGATGCATAAAATTGTATCCCATCACGAGTCCTTTTTCATTCATTCCGTCCATGCGTCCTGTAATCCGCTGAGAGGGACCCGCAATTGCGTAGCCCTGGTCCTTCGGCTGAAAAAATACATATCGGCCTTCATACGTTTTCGGCTGGTAATCATAATTACGTACAAAATAATTGGTTCCTGTCAAAATGGAGCAACCAGACTTTTGATAATTAACCCGATAGCCGCCAAATTCCTTCATGACCCGCTCCATCGGCCAATCAAGTGAATCCCGCAGCCCTTCCAGCTCAGCCCAGACTCCCGGAGCGAATTTTGTAATGGCCGCTTTTACTTCAGCTTCTTCGACCGTGAAACGTGGTATCCGCACCTTCCATTGTTTTTCACGATTCATCACCGTCAAAGAGTCTCGTAATAACTCTCCCTGCTTATAGCCAAAATCATAATGCGTGCCTCTGAATTGTAGTATGTCACTATGTATTTCCTTCAAGATGATCCCTCTTTTTTGTCAAAGTATGTAATGTCATAATCCTACCTATAATCGTCATCATTTTTCAAATGAATGGAATTATTTTATGATAGAAGAAGTAATTCATTCCAAACGAAAGGGTGAATCCATTGTATCAAATAGAAGAGAAGCGCCAGCAAGTCCTGGACTTTGTTAATGGTTTACATGATGAAGATGCACGTACAAAACCTGATGAACATACATGGTCGATCCTCGAAACGCTTGAACATTTGTACTTGATTGAAGGTTGGGTCACGCAACAATTAAAAGAGGCTTTAGCGAAAGAAGAAGTTCAAGAAGTCAGGGAAAAGCCGGTTGGACGTACCGTAGATCGCTCTCATAAAATGGATGTCCCAGATTCTCTGCGCCCGAAAGGCCAGTTCGACTCTATCGAGGAAGCCACTGACAGTCTTGCCAAAACAAGAGATTCGTTATTATTTCTCATTAGAAACTATGACCAGGAACAACTTCAAAAAAGAGCCCTCCCGCATCCTGCTTTTGGAAAAATGAATCTAGAGCAATGGGTCGAGTTCATCGGCTTTCATGAGCTCCGCCATCTTGAACAAATGAAAGAAGTGAAAAACGCTCTATAGTGGCTTCTGCTATCATAGTGTGACTAGCACCAAAAAAAGCCAGCCTTCAAGTTGGGCTGGCTTAAGCTTCTAAGATTTAGTTATGGCACAATAGTTACTGGAACTTTTGCTGAATGAAGCACGCTGTAGCTTATGCTGCCTAGAATCGCACCTCTCAATGCGCCTCTTCCACGTGATCCCATAATGACTCCTTCGATGTCGTCCTCATCCGCTACTTCACATATAGCTGGAGCTATTTTCCCAACCATCTTTCTCGTTTCTACCGAGACAGGAACGCTCTTCAGATGTTCATCTGCCAAAGCAATCGCTTCGTTAGCAGCTTTTTCCTGCTGGGCTTCAATTTCTTCATTAGTAAAAACACGATGGGTATTATACGTGTCGAATAAGGGTTGTACATTGACGAGAAGGATACGATTTCCATTTTCCCTGGCCAGCTTAGCTGCATAATCAAGGGCGCGCAGGGAGTGCTCTGAACCGTCTACCGGAACGACGTATTTCTTGAC
This sequence comes from Thalassobacillus cyri, assembly GCF_900107755.1. GTDB lineage: Bacteria > Bacillota > Bacilli > Bacillales > Halobacillaceae > Thalassobacillus > Thalassobacillus cyri. The sequence goes on from NZ_FNQR01000003.1 coordinate 139,859, forward strand.
CATATTATCCCTTCCCTTCTCTAGGAATCTACCTATATTATACCATATTTTTACCTATTAGCGGACTTTCTGGTCAACCGTTCAAAATTCGTTCAATTGCATGCGCAACTCCGTGATCGGTATTCGACAAAGTCACCCAGTCCGCTTCTTTTTTAACGATATCCTGGGCATTACCCATCGCTACCCCTATACCCGCCTCGCGGATCATTGCGATATCATTCAAGCTGTCACCAACCGCCATCATTTGATTCATGGATAGGTCAAGCCATTTGCTTACTTTCCTCAATGCAGCAGCTTTATTGACACCAGAAGCATTGACCTCGATGTTGGTCAGGCTGGAATTAGTAACTTCCAGTGCCTCATTCTTTACTAATTCGTCAAAAATCACTTGCCGCACTTCATCGTCTTCTATATCAAAACCGAATTTGAGCCATTCATAACTTTCGATGTCTCTATCGAATGGCTGTCCTGAATTGAACATCCCTTCAGAGGTGGTTGACCAAAAAATAGTATCGTGCTGCTCTTTCAGTTCCCATAGCCGTTTGACCAGAGTGGCATCAAGGGGCTGACGATCAACCAAGTTAAAATGGTGATCATAAATCTCTCCGCCATTAACTGTGACAATATAGGAAGAACGGCCAAGTTCTTCAGCAATGTCACGACAGTTCGGCAGCGAACGGCCAGTGCTCAATACTACATGAATGCCTTTTTCCTTAGCTCTTTGAATTGCTTGTTCATTCTCTTTTGATACGTGTCCTTCGTTATTAACAAGGGTTCCATCCATATCTAGTGCGATTAATTTTATATTCATAGCTAACACGTCCTCTCATTTGCTGACCTCATTTTAATATAACATCATAACTTTTTACAGAATAACAGAAAAGGAATGTTACATTCACCTTCGAATATCTTCTTACTATAACAGTGAGTTGGAAGGAGTGAAGAAATGACTCAAAGGAACAGACCTTATTTAATTACGAGAAACCTGGCACCAGAAAATCAGGAATCCCCTATCCACTTTTTAAAACCTGTCGTGATTCCTCCAAGATTTTTATATCGAAGAAATCACTTCCCCTACCCGGAAAAAGAACTCCCATCAAGTGAATTATTCATCAATGGGCTAGTAAATCGACCGCTTAGAATCCCTTATCACTACCTGCTTCAAATGGACCCTGTCGACTTGGATGTCACTTTGGAATGCGCTGGTAATAAGCGGGCTCACTTTGAGCCAAAAGTATTTGGGGAGCAATGGGAATCGGGTGCCATTAGCAGAGGGGTTTGGACAGGAGTACCACTACGGACGCTGCTCGACTATGCGGGAGTCAGCCAAAACGCAGTAGAAATTGTATTCACAGGAACGGACCATGGGAAACGGGAGGATATGGATAAGGAAGTATTCTTTCAAAGAAGCCTGCCATTGAAGAAGGCACTTCATCCAGATATTATTATAGCATTTCAATATAATGGTAATCCTATTCCTTATAAACATGGCTGGCCTTTCCGGCTAATTGTGCCAAATTGGTATGCCATGGCTTCCGTAAAATGGCTCCAAACTATTACAGTCATCGACCACAATTTCCAAGGCCCTTTCCAAACCACAGACTATGTATACTACCCTCATAAAGAAAATGACAATGGTAAGCGTCCGGTAACAACCCTGCACGTGAATTCAACGATCCAACAACCGCTTGATTATACACAGCTGGATACTGGTACACATACAATCAGTGGTATTGCCTGGACTGGAGAAGGAACGATTAATGAAGTCAGCATCAGTCTGGATGAAGGGAAAAGCTGGCATACTGCTAAACTTAAAAACAAACCTTCCGGGAAATATTCCTGGAAGGTATGGAGCTATACATGGCATGTACAGGAAACCGGGGAGTATACTATCTTGGCTAAGGCCAAAGATTCAAAGGGGCGCACACAACCACTCGTCCCTTTCTGGAATCGCAAAGGGTATGGCTACAATGCCGTGTCCACCATCCATGTCAAAATTGTGTAATGGTAAGAATCCATAAATCATTAATAGAACAAAAGCGCAAGCGCCTTGCTCACCCCCCGACAAGCTTAAGCCAAGCCTCGTCGTGACGTTTTTTGTACTTTCATTCTAATTAAGTTTAATGAAGGTTTAAAGTATAAGTAAAACGAAGGCTTTCGCTATAAACCATTGGCGATAAGCCGAGTTTTCCTAATCACAGAGAGGATTGATTTAAGACCTCGAGGGGGTAGGAGCTGGAGCTGGATTCAGCCCACTTCAAAATGTTATCCCCAATCATTAAATTTTATAACTTCTTAGACAACAAAAAAAGCAGCCCTGTTATGGGCTGCTTTGTCATTTATAAAGTTCATTTGGCAGTTTCTTTACAAACGATAGCATTAGACTGAGACCTTTCCGTGTCTCTTTATCGTTCATCATCCGAATCAACTGCACCATGGAAGGGGGTTCCTCATCAGCTTGCTCCTGTACCGCACGATCAAAAGCACCGACCATACCATCAGCAAGCTCTACAGCTCCTTTTTGTACCAATTCATCTCCAAGTTCGATTCCTTTGATCGCTTTGTCCATCATGTCGGAAATCATAGGTCCAGTCACAGCGGACTTCATACTTTGAACAAGCTCGGCCGCTTCAACCAAAGTCTTCAGCGTACCGCTTTCTTCAAGTTTTTTCACCTCCATCAACGTCTGTTGTAAATTCCCGCTAACCTGAGGCAGGACTCTAAGTAAATCAATGGTTTCGGGCTGAAGGACATCATCGGCAACTTCAATCATTTCCACTACTTTTTCTGCTATCCCTGTCACCATTTCAGCAGTAACAGCCTGCATGGCTGCTTCGGTAAAAGACTCCAGTTTCACTTTTGTTTCCGCCCGAGGCTCTGTCACTGTCGTAGTCATCCTAACCCCTCCTCACAAGATACCTCTGGCATTCAACCAATACAACTCATTGTAGACCGATTTAAACCAATGGAGCATGTCGGAAGTCGTTGCCGGTTTAGGCGGGTGCTGATAGTCGAACGTAATCATACTGGCATCCTCGAGACTATTTTCTAAAAAGCAGGCGACTTTGCCACTATAACGAGCGGTTTCAGGTCTGCCTTTCACACGGCTGACAAGATTATGCACCAATGTTTCTGACTGATAGTGAGCAGTCGACCCTGCCTTGCTGATTGGGAGATTAGTAGCATCACCTACCACATAGACGTCATCAGACCCTTCCATTTTCAAACTATAGCGATTGGTTGGAATAAAGCCATCCTCATCGCCAAGTCCAGAATCGATAATTGCCTTTGCCCCTGTATGTGCCGGGATCGAGATGAGGATGTCATATGGGTGTTCTTCTCCATCCATCGTAATCGCAGCTTTCTTTTCCGGGTCTACTTCTTCAAGATTAAAAAAGGTCTCATATTCAATGTTCCGTTTTTCGAATTCCGGCAGTCCCCAATCAGCTACGGGCTGGAGCGAGTGAATTCGGCCGATTGGATACGTATACTTGATATCTACCTGGTCGCGGACACCTTTTTTCCGAAAATAATCATCCAGCATTAATGTGACCTCTAACGGGGCTGCCGGACATTTATGCGGGACATCAATCGTAATCAGAATTTTGCCTTCCTTGAAGTCTGCCAGCTTATCACGCAGCTTTTCAGCTCCATCTAATGTATAAAAGTTATCTGCTCCCTTTGCCAGGCCCGGAATGCTATTCATATCAGGATGGGAACCAGTGGCAATGACCAGGTAATCATAGCTGTATGAAGCCTTTTCCCCATCCAGTCGTTTGGATCCTGGATCGATTTTCTGGATATCGTCATAAACCAGGTTTACCAGTCTGTGGGCCAGCCTTTCCTGCTTTCGGATAAAGTGTTCCGGCTGTTGCTCATTGAAAGCTATGAATAGATAGCCAGGTTGATAAATATGTTTTTCCGTATTGCTTAATAATGTAATTTCTACTTCACTTTTCTTGATTTCCTCCTGCAATTGCCGGGCAAGTCGATTGGCAACCATCATCCCACCGCTGCCCCCGCCAACAATCACTATTTTTTTCGCCATAAGAAACGCTCCTTTTATCTACCGCCAGGAAAAGCATGGCAGCAATTGATCATTTCACTTTACGGACAGCAATGTAGTAGTCTTCTCCCTCGAGTCGTTCATTTGCAATTTCATGCCCCATTTTATTGACCCACTCTGGAATATCGACACGGGACCCTTTATCATCGGATATTAACTCGATTACATCTCCGACTTGTCCCCGTTTGATTCCTTTTACTAATTCCATCAACGGCCCAGGGCAATAAGTTCCTCTAGCATCCAATTGTTTGGTGATTTCTACTTGACTCATAATCATTTCCTCCCTTTACATTGTGATAACTTGAGCATTGTTGGTCATGCCTAGAAAAGCAGTGACACCGATGACATCATCAAAGACATCAATCATATCTTCTTTCTTCCACTCCATCAGATCCATCGCCAGCGCGCAGCCATAAACGTTAACTTCACCGAAGTCTTTTCCTTCTTGCAGCAAATGATCGAACAACGGAATCTTTTTCGCTAAAATTTCCTTGCCGACTACTCCGTACTTAAAATCCGCTTCGTCAAAATTTTTCTTATGGAAAGGGGCTAACGCGTTCATCGTAACGAAAACATTCACTTTCATACCTGACATCGAAGCTACCGAACCCACTAATGACCCGGCATGGAGCTTTTCCAAATCCTCTGACATCAAAATCAATGCCAATGAAGGTATTTGCTCACTCATTGTTATTCCTCCCTTGTACTTGATGCCTTCATTATACACACAGGGGTATTTGTATGTCTGTGTCATTCGTTTGGCAATAATATGACCAATTTTCGACACCTGCCAGTGAAACAGAGGCCTGTGATTGACAAAAAGTTAACAATACGAAGGTAGGAAAAAGAAAAAGGATGAATTCTCCTTTTCGAAAGAATTCATCCATGCAAAATTATGACCTCATTGTTGCTCAAATAACTGCTTACTGCCCCAATTTCCGTAGAGATAATAAAGGGTGGCTACCACACTGCTAATGATAAAACTCACCCCCATGCCTAGTGCAATTCCCGACTCTCCAAACCGATTTGAAAATAGTGCGGTCAAAGGGTAACGGAGAACCCAGAAAGAGATGATATTCAGCACTAATACCTGATACATCGCACCTGACGCCCGGACGATGCCATTCAAAATAAAGTTTATGCCTAAGAATGGGTAAAAGAAGGCTACAATGCGGAGGTACTCACCACCGAAATCAACAGGAGCCTCGTCCTGTACAAATAATTTGATTCCATACTCTCCGAACATCACTAACGCAAGAGCCACAACCATCATAATAATCAAAGTATATAACAATCCAAAACGAGCGATTTTATGTACCCTATCCCAATTTTGTACACCGATATTCTGTCCTGCCATACTGTTAACAGCTGTGGCTAAAGCCATCGGCGGCAGCATCAATACACTATCCAAACGCTGGGCTGCGCTGAAACCTGCTACTACATCCTCTCCAAAAGCTGTAACTACACTCATGATGGCAGCCACTCCTGCTGATATAACGGCCATCTGAAGCCCGGAAGGAATCCCTAATTGCAGGATTACCGCTACTTCCTGTTTATTTGGAATGGTTGGAATAGTGAATGGAGCCAAATGGTGTTTAAGAACTATGTAAACCCCGTATAGGAAAGATATTCCCTGTGAAACAACAGTTGCATAAGCCGCTCCTTCAATACCAAGGTTGAAAACAAAAATGAAGATAGGGTCAAGAATAGTATTCAATAGAACGGCCACTATGACAAACCTGAGCGGGGTTTTGCTGTCTCCTATTGCACGCATGACTGTTCCTATGAAGTTATATCCCATTAAGAAAAGGATACCGATAGAATTGATCTGTAAATAGGCTTTCGCCCCAGGGAGCATTGCTTCTGGGGTTCCAAGCAGCAATAACACCCGTTCAGCCATAACAAATCCAAGCAAACCAAGGACGGTGGATATAAATAATAAAACCACCACAAAAGCATTTAAATATCGCTTCAGCCCCTCTGTGTCATCCATCCCCTTCTGTTGGGATAAAACCGTCAATGTCGCGTTGTTCAGCCCTATGATGAAGGAAAGCAGAGTAAATATTACGGTACTTGCAACAGCAACAGCGCCCAATGCATTTCCGCCAAGGAGGTTTCCGACCCACATGCTGTCGATAAATTGATAGGATACCTGCAGCAGATTGGTCAACAGGATCGGCCCAGAAAAGGCAACCAGCTGTCTCCCTATATTTCCACTCGTAAAATTATGCTGATTTTTCATAACTAACTCCTTTCACCTATACTTTATCACTGAACAATTGCTGTTTATAATTTTTCCCGCTGGGTATTTAAAGGTTGAACGCTGCTATGACAGTGTTCATCGTTCTATGAGCAGCCTAAAAATAAGCATTATCAAATGAGGTTATTTACACACAAGGAGGTTGATGACTAAAAAACAGCTAAATAAAAAGTAATTTTATCCCACTTTTGAAAACCTTATCATATCAAGGGTTTAACTTTCTCTTTTTTTAAAACTTTTAGAAAATTATAGGATACTAAAGCATTTTTTAAAGAATTAAGGCTTAAGTGTCACTCAGTATAACTCAGCGACAATAAACCTCATTCAGCATGATTAAGCTAGTTTGATAAAAAAATAAGCTCGATTTAATATTATCAAGTATGTAAGGTCACCATTATAAAAAATGGAAAGGAGAATCCACCATCACTCAAACGACCAAAGAACGAGCAGTCTCAACCGCAACATTAACATTCAGCGAACCAAACTTGGATGATGGAAAAGCAATGTGGGAATTAGTAGATAATTCCAGTCTTGATCAAAATTCAGCTTATAAATATCTCATGATGAGTGAGTTTTTTTCTGATACTTGTGTAATAGCCAAAGAAGATGAAAAGTTAGTTGGATTTGTTACCGCGTTTATCCCCCCTGAACATCCTGATGTGGTGTTTGTCTGGCAGATTGGCGTCGATTCCTCCCAGCGCGGCAAAGGAGTCGCATCCAAACTTCTCAATGAACTTGTATCACGAGAAGCATGCCGGGAAGTCCGCTACCTTGAAGCGACAGTCACCCCATCGAATGAAGCATCTCAATCATTATTCCGAAGACTAGCACGTGATCACGACACCGAATGCAAAGTGACGGAGCGTTTCACCGAAGAAATGTTCCCGGGTGACGATCACGAAGAAGAATTGAATTTCCGAATTGGACCATTTAAACGGTAAATTTCAAAATAAATATCAAGTAAACCGATGATAAAACAAGGAGGAAAACAATGACTAAAACTGATATGAATATCTTTGAAAAATATGAATCTGAGGTACGCAGCTATTGCCGCGGCTTCCCTACTGTCTTTTCTAAAGCGAAAGGTTATAAAATGTGGGATGAAAACGGAAAAGAATATATCGACTTCTTCTCAGGAGCCGGGGCGTTAAACTACGGACATAATGATGACCATATGCAGGATAAGCTCGTGGATTATATCAAAAGTGACGGTCCTACCCATACGTTAGATATGGCTACGACTGAAAAAGCGAACTTCCTGCAAAAATTCAATGATGTCATTTTGAAACCACGCGACCTGGATTACAAAATCATGTTCCCTGGCCCAACCGGAACTAACACGGTAGAAAGTGCATTGAAGCTTGCTCGTAAAGTAACTGGCCGTACAGATGTGATCAGCTTTACGAACGGCTTCCATGGTATGACAATCGGTTCTCTATCCGTTACGGGCAATGCAATGAAGCGTAAAGGTGCCGGAATCCCATTGAATAACACCGTGACTATGCCGTACGACAACTTTGTTGACGAAAGCATGGATACACTGGACTATTTAGAGCGCTTCCTGGAAGACAATGGCAGTGGTGTCGACTTACCTGCTGCAATGATTCTAGAAACTGTCCAGGGCGAAGGCGGCATCAATGCTGCACGTATGGAATGGCTGAAAAGAGTCGACGAAATCTGTAAGCGCTGGGACATCCTGTTGATCATCGACGATGTGCAAGCAGGAGTTGGACGTACAGGAACCTTCTTCAGTTTCGAACCAGCAGGCATCAAACCTGACATCGTATGTATGTCTAAATCATTGAGCGGTTACGGACTGCCATTTGCAATCACGTTATTCCGTCCAGACCTTGATATCTGGGCTCCAGGTGAACACAACGGAACATTCCGCGGTTTTAATCATGCGTTCATTACAGCATCTGCTGCATTAGACTATTGGAAAGATGAACAATTTGAGAAGAACATCAAGCAAAAAGCTGCCAAGGTAAAAGATTTCCTTGAAAATATCACAGAGAAATATCCTGAACTTCAAGGTACTTTCTGTGGCCGTGGACTGATGGTCGGAATTGAATGTGGTAAGGAAGGTCTTGCCGATGAAGTCGCAGCGGAAGCCTTTGATCGTGGCTTGATCATGGAAACATCCGGACCAAAAAGCGAAGTATTCAAATTGTTCCCGCCATTGAATATTGATGACGAAGGTCTTCAAAAAGGCTTTGACATCATAGAAGAAAGTGTGAAAGCACTAGTAAGCGAACCAGTAACTAACTAAACTACCAACTAGCCAGGAGGAATCAGACATGAAAACAGTAAAACTACAAGACGTAATCGATTCAGAAAATCACGTAAAAGCAGACACTTGGGAAAGCAGACGTCTGGTTTTGAAAAAAGACAACATGGGCTATTCTGTCCACGATACAATCATCAAAGCTGGTACAGAAACACACATTTGGTACCAGAACCATTTAGAATCTGTCTACTGCATCGAAGGCGAAGGCGAAGTAGAAACAGTAAAAGACGGAAAAGTATGGCCAATCGAAAAGGATACTATCTATGTGTTGGATCAAAATGACGAACATTACCTGCGCGCCAAAACAGATATGCGCATGGTATGCGTCTTCAACCCTCCGATTACAGGACAAGAAACTCATGACGAAAATGGTGTTTACCCATTAGTAGAAGATTAATTGTTTGAAAGCCAAAGCTCCCAATCCAGATTGGGAGCTTTTTTCATTTTATACTCTCGACAGTCTTAAGCTCTGTCTGGCTATCTATTACTTTCATGCTATATAATGGATGAAAAAGCATTGGAGGCTCACTATAATGAAAGATATATTGATCGATCGTTTTACGAGATATGTCAAAATAGATACCCAGTCTGATGAAAACAATCCGCAGTGCCCTTCTACTCCAGGCCAGCTTACCCTTGCTAATATGCTTGTCAATGAGTTGAAAGAAATAGGTATGCACGAAGTATCTATCGATGAACACGGTTATGTGATGGCCTTGTTGCCTTCAAACACTGATAAACAGGTACCAGCTACCGGATTCCTTGCCCATATGGATACAGCTACTGATTTCACAGGAAAAAACGTCAACCCTCAGGTTATAGAAAATTATAATGGTAAAGATATAATCTTGAATTCTATACATAAAACCATTTTGTCACCGGACGAATTTCCGGAACTCGCTGGATATATAGGTCATACGCTTATAACCACGGACGGTACTACACTGCTTGGCGCTGATAATAAAGCCGGCGTCACTGAAATTATGACAGCGATGGATTTTCTGCTTAATCATCCTGAAATCAAACACGGGGATATCCGGATCGCTTTTACTCCTGATGAAGAAATCGGCCGTGGTCCCCACAAGTTCGATGTCGATCGGTTCCATGCGGTATTCGCTTATACGGTAGATGGAGGGCCCCTCGGTGAACTCCAATATGAAAGCTTCAATGCGGCAGGAGCCCGTCTCACTTTTAAAGGAAACAGCGTCCACCCCGGTACAGCAAAAGGAAAAATGGTCAATTCCACTAAATTGGCGATGGAATTCAATGAACGCTCGTCAAACCGATCCGGGGAGGTACAGATGGCTCCCAGCTCTCCTATATGGGTCTGCCGACACCTAATATTTTTACAGGCGGGGAAAATTTCCATGGGAAATACGAATACATTTCTGTAGAAAATATGGAAAAAGCGACACAAGTCCTTGTGGAAATCGCCAGATTATTTGAAAAGCAGGCATGAGGTATAAAATTCATGTGTGAAACCAACCTCTAACGGGTAATACCAAAAGGGAGATTATTGATTTTTGGGGGAGTGCAAATTGACAAAAAATGAAGCATTACGTGCATATTTTCTTGACCATGCGCAGCAAATGACTGACGAATGGTATGAAACATTAGAAGAAAACGATCCAGCTTCTATCTATGCTGTAAGAACGCCTGAAGTCGCTGAAAAGTTGAAAGAACAAAATAATCAGTTCCATCCTTTTTTCACTCAGATTTTTATCCTGGATGAAGAAAAATGGAAAGAAACATTTCAAGAGTGGGCATCAGACATATCAAGCGATGAAAACCACTTGACTACACCAAGCCACTATGTCATCCGCGAGTTCATGCGGGTACGCATGCAGTACATTACTTATTTGAAAAAATTCATCCAGGAATATGAAGGAGAAATCACTCAACAGGAGATCAATAATTGGAATGAACTGATTATCCGTGGTTTTGATAACGCTATCCTTCAATTTGTCGAAGGTGCAAATAAAAACTCCAAAGAACTTTTAAAAGCGAAAGAAGATATTATTCAGCAGTTGAGCGCTCCCGTCATTGCTCTCGATGACAAACGGGCATTGCTTCCGCTTATCGGTGAAATCGATAGTGAGCGTGCCGGAGTAATTCTTGAGAACACCCTTAACCAATGTTCGAAGCTGGGAATCGGTCAATTATATATCGACTTATCTGGCGTGGCAACGATTGATACCCTGGTCGCCCATCAAATCTCAAACTTGATCCAGTCCCTGCAACTGCTGGGTATCAAACCGACGATCTCCGGTATGCGCCCAGAAATCGCCCAGACAGCTATTCAACTTGGTATCGCTTTCGATGATGTTTCCATTAAATCATCATTAGCAAATGCGATGGGGCACAAATAAATGGAAAGCATAAGTACCTGCTAGGCAGGGCGTAAAACTAAACCCATGTTATACAATAATAACGCCGCAAAAAAGTCAGTATGCCTAAGCACACTGACTTTTTATTTCATATTAGGACCTTCAATGATTTGGCGTACTTTTCCACAAGTTTATCCTTTTCCATTCTATCCAACGTATGGAAAGGGTGCTGATTCGGAAGTACTATGTGGCTTAGGAATATCCCGCCTAACTGCCGCGCACATAGTTCTGTATTAACATCTTCTTCGTCAAAGTGATGGTCCAGGCCATGTTTCAAACTCGTGAATATAATATTCGGAAGGTCGATCTCTTCTGTGAGATTTCCCATCAGGCTTTCTGAAATCAACATCTTTACCAATGGGGTGTTTTTCGAAAGCACCTCTAACCGGTTTTCAATGATTGATTTAAAGAAATACTCGGTATTCCCTTCGTTTGCCAGCTTCATGACGTGGGAATTGAACTGATTTTCCAGCACATGCTTAATGACAGTGATGAATAGATTTTGCTTGGTAGCAAATTTACGATACAACGTCACTTCAGCTACATCCGCTTCCTTAGCTATTTCCTGTGTGGTCGCCTGCAGCCCTTTCTTAACAAAAACTGTGACAGCCGCCTTTAATATCTGATCTGTTTTATCTCTCAAGCCCTTCACCCCACTTGTACTTCCTTCTTAACCTTTATTTTCACAAAACGGTCCAGAATAATCAAGATAGCAGGCATGACAATGACAGTACTGAACAGTGCCAACGAGATATTGATCAAGGTCATCAAGCCAAAATTACTTAAAATCACAAAGTCAGATATCAGCAAGGCACTGAAACCGCCAATGGTGGTCAATGCCGAAGTGAAAATCGCCTTTCCGATTTTCTGGTTGGAGATCCTGATTGCCGCTTCACTATCGTTGCCTTTTTTTCGTTCTTCATAATAACGCTCCATGATAAGGACTGTAAATTCTGTGCCAATACCAATGATCAGCGCTCCTAAAGTAGCCGTCAACGGTGTATAATCAATACCCAAAAAGTACATCGCTGCCCCGGACCAACCGACAATCAGGATGATCGGAATCAAGGGAATGAACGCTTTTACCGGGTGGCGATAGATAAGAAGGAGTCCTAAGAAGACAAGCCCCATTCCGAGCAAGGTCATTTGGTACCTTCCTGAAGTCAATGCAGAAATCATCTCAACATCAAGAACGGATTTTCCCGTAATCGTAGTTTCTACATCTGCAGCCTCGTTTTTTTCTAAATAAACTTCTAAATCATTTAGGAACGCTTGCAGAGGTTCGGATTCCATATGCTTGATTCCTATATTGATCACACCCTGGGTATGCTCTTCATTGATCAGCAGCTTGGCCTGTTCCTCTGGCATATCTTCCAAATGCGTTAACCATTCCCCATTTTCAGGGAGCTCCCCATCATTCATCTGCTTGACAGCAGTTGTGATTGACTTCGTATCTACGACTTCTGCAAATTCCTCATCCAACGATTCACTGACATCGTCCACCCATCGCATAATTTCAGGGTTTACTACGTCCTCGCCTTTATAAACGAGTGACACCTGATCAGTCGTACCAATGATATCTCTGAGCTTATGAATATCTGCAAGCGCCGGGTCATCCTGGGGCATGAAGTTTTCAACATCGGTTTCCACGCCGGCGTCTGTGTCGACCCAAATCCCTAACGCTGCAGTTATAATAGCCAGGGTAATGATAAGCCACCTTAATTTAATTAATATTTTCGTTAATTTATCAAGATATCGATCAGCCTTTCCTTCCTTTTTACTCTTGGATTCCTTTTTCCTCTTGCTTCCAAAAAAATGATCTCGTGTATATAAGATAGGAATCAGCAAAAATAACCCGACAAAAAAACTTACAATCATCCCTAATGTCAACATTTTACCGAAATCCTGTATCATAGGAACCGGCGAGGTATAGAGAGATATGAAACCTAATGCTGTTGCTATCAAAGCGGTCATGACCGCTGGAACCATCTTTGTAACGGTACGCAACACACTTTTTCCTGACTGGCTTGTAAAAAATTTATTCTTCATAAGAATCCTCTCCTTCACGCAATTCTTCGGTGTAACGGCTATGGAACTGGATAGCATAGTCAATACCTAATCCAATCAAAATCGGGAATACGGCCATGGATACCATTGTAATCGGGATATTGAGCCACCCCATTAAACCGACTGTTCCTACAACAGCAACTAGAATCACAACTAATGGTAGTAAGCGCCAACTTACCTTAAAGACCACAGAAAGGACAATGATCATGAATGCCACAGAGAGCATCATCATTTTCTGCATGCTTTCTTTCATGGAGGTACGGATTGAATCATCCAAGACAGGCTTTCCAGACACCATTATTTCTGCATGATCGTTCGGGTTTTCTTTCATATAGTTATTGATCGCTGCTACGGTACCACTCTTAGTGACATCGTCAACATTTCCCTCAAACTTAATAATCATTAACATATACTTATCATCAATGACAATTTCTTCAAAAGAGCTTCTAAGCTGATTGTCATCATTATAAATCATATGGTCAAGGGTCGATTGTTTTTCCGGCAGCCCAGCCTTCATCGTATCAGAATAAGCTATCATCTCTTCCATGTTCTTACTGATGTAAATAAGGTTATCCCCCATTTCTGTCAAGCCATCACCTAGCTTGGCCAGCTCTTCCAGCTGCTGCTCCTGTTCTGCTTGGAAATTCTGGAGCTCGCCGATTTGCTGGTTCAGTCCTTGTTCCATATTGTTCAGTCCATTAATGGTACGATCAGGTATTTGAGTCAGGGAAGCAGATTTTTCTGAAGTCTGCATCATTTTCTGGGATAACTGCATCAACTGCTCACCTAGTTGTTCTAATTGTCGGGCTTGTGGGTTTTGTGCTGCATTCATTTCCTGGGACATCTTATGCAGATTTTCCCCGACTTCCTGTGTCTGCTTTCCATATTCGGCTAACCCTGTTTTCAGCTGTCCTGTTCCCGATTTCAGCTTTTCCTGACCAGAGGTCATCTTTGCAAAAGCTTCATCTAACTCAGCCATTTTACTCTCTATGTCCGGAAGCTTGGTCTGGCTGTCATCACGAGAATTTTCGGTTAGTTTTTCTCCGGATTCTTTTAACTTAGTACCCATTTCGTCTAAACCATCTATAATATCTATTAACCCTTCCTGGTAGTTTTCCTGCTGCTTTGTTGACATATTTTCTACTAACGTAACCGGGCTAAAAATGCTGAAAATAGCATTATTTTGTTCAAGTTGATCCTCTAGCCCTTTCATATGATTCAAGTTATCCGGGGTAAGTAAATCCTCCCCTTCATACAATACGGTGATGGACTCTCCACCAAATTCTTCTTCCAATTTTTTATTATCCTGATATACATCTGTATCCGTACTTACCAATGTTTCGTTACCAGTGGCCATATTCACATTACGCGCTCCCACTCCGAGCAATAATATGACCAGTAAAGCTATGAATATAATACGCATCGGATGATTGATTAATAGCTTGGATAACTTCTGTAAAAACTTCATGTTTGTCCTCCCCTTAAAAGAATGTTAGTGATAACTAACGTTAAGATTAAAAAAAACTTCAACTATTTCAGTTGAAGATATTAATATGTTAGTTGTCACTAACATTCATTATATACAACCTTTTCTTGTTTGTAAAGATAAGAAAATCCAGCTTTCTCTGTCATCGACTGGACTTTCTTAATAATTATAGTGCTTTTACCAATCCACCATCAACGACAAGTGCCTGGCCTGTCAAATAAGTATTGGCGCCCGAAGCGAGAAATACTACCGCTCTGGCAAATTCGTCCGGCTCTCCATATCGCCCGATTGGAATCGATTGTTCGGTTTGTTTTTTTACTTCCTCTGCGGTAGTTCCCAGCTTTTCTGCTCTTTTTTCATCAAGCTGAGCTACTCTGTCAGTAGCTATCCGGCCAGGCCCAACGGTGTTAATCAAAATATTATCACCGGCAAGCTCCTGAGAAAGGGATTTTGATAAACCGACGATGCCGGCCCGGAACGTATTGGATAAAATCAGATTATCCAGGGTCTGCTTGATCGAAGACGAAGCGATATTGATGATCCTTCCGCTCTGCTGCTTACGCATAGAAGGTAATACTTCCCTGACGGTCCGGACAAAACTGAGCAGATTTAATTCGAACGCATTCTCCCAATCTTCATCTGTGAATTTATCAAATGTACCAGCAGGAGGCCCGCCGGCATTATTGATCAATACGTCTACAGTACCATTCCAGTCCATCGCTTTCTGAACCAGCTGCTTGATTTGGTCTGAATTGGTAACATCACATATGGCATAATCCACATGACGGTTGCCGCTCACTTCTTGAATCTCTTTTTTTGCTGCCTGAAGCTCTTCCTCATTCCGGCTTGAAATCAAGACATGGGCACCCTCTTTTGCAAACTCCAGGGCTGTTGCTTTTCCAAGACCTTTACTAGATGCTGTTACAATTACCGATTTTCCTTGCAATTGAAAGTCCAAAATATTCATCCTTTCTATCGTTTCTTCAAATCTACTACATTATTTTTTAGTGGTGGAAATCCATCTATCTGACATTCAATCACATCTCCGTCACGAATGACGATGGCGCCAGGAGTCCCTGTCGAAATAATATCTCCCGGCTGTAATGTCATCACCTCGGAATGGAATGCGATGAGATAATAGGGATCAAATGTCATATTGCTTACTACATTCTTACGGTGGGATTTCCCGTTGATAATGGTAGACACATTCAATTGGAACACATTGTCCACTTCATCCGGTGTAACCAGCTGGGGACCAAAGCTGAAAAAGGTGTCAAAACTTTTCGACCTCGTCAAATAACGGGGATTGCGCTGCAGGATATCTTCTGCGGTCATATCGATGACAGTCGTATAGCCAGCAATGACATCTGCTGCCTCTGATTCGGAAATATTTTTACACGTCTTCCCGATGACCACCCCTAATTCTGCTTCACCCGTGGTCCGCTCCGACTGGACTGGTACCTTAATGGTATCCCCATTGCCGATTATAGTGGTGGATGGTTTCATAAAACTCGCTGGCTCAGTGCTTGGGGCTTTCTCGTTCAAATCGGAAGCATGATCGATGTAATTGAGTCCGATTCCCCAAATTTTTCTTGGCTCACGATAAAGCGGACGATATAACCCTTCATCACTTGCAAGAAAGTGAGAATCAAGCCGATTTTTCTCATCAGCTGGTTGATCACTATACCATTCAGCTAATGAGATACCTTCCCAGTATCAATCAAATCAAACAGGCTGATCGGCCAGTCCATTTTAAGTACTTCATTAATAGATGCGATGGGAAGCAGACGCTCCCCATCTACTATTGCTGCCATCTCCGTTCTATCTTTTTCAATCGTTGCAAGCCTCATCTGCTACTTCCCCCTAATTCCTTGCTTCTATCGGTTGGTTCGATCGTAAGTCAGGCTTATTTTTAAAATTGGTGAACAACACGTAAGCGAATACGACCAATCCGATAACATCTGTCCAGATACCTGGATAAATCAACAACAATGCTGCTAGTCCGGATACCGCCCTCAACCAGCCAGGGACCTCTTTCATCACATACCCTTCCGTCATGACGGATAATAAGAAGACACCGATCAGTGAAGTGATGGTAATAATGAGGATATTCATGAAATTAGCATCAATCATCAGCATTTCATGAGAGAAAACGAACATAAACGGTACAATGAATCCTGCGATTGCAAGCTTCATCGCCTGAAATCCGGTCTGGTTCGGGTTTCCTCCCGCTATACCGGCACCGGCGAAAGCTGCCAGGGCAACCGGGGGTGTAATATTGGCAAAAATCCCGAAATAGAATACGAACATGTGCGCTACAAACGTAGCTGTTTCTGTAGAACCAGCCAGCTCCCTGTACAAGGGGAGCTGCAGCAAAATCGGAGCTGCCATTGTACTTGTGATAATATAGGTTGGAATGCTCGGCAGACCCATACCAAGGATAATCGAAGTGATCATGGTCAAGAACAACGTAATGATCAACTGGATCAATGGACTGTTGACCGCACTTCCGATATTAACGATACTGTTAGCTATTTCAAGCGCTACCCCGGTTAACGAGGCGATACCCACAACGATGCCGACTGCACCACAGGCAATCGCAACCGGAACGGTGGTCCTCGCCCCATCTTCTAAAGCGTTAAGGGCATCTTTCACCCCGACTTCATCCGCTTCAAGCTTCAACCACTTTCTCCATAGATTGATTGCCAATGGAATGGCAATAATCAATAACAGTTCCCACCAGTCTCCCCGTACATTCGGGATGGCACGGCCGCTGAGTAACGCAGTGAGCTGTGGCTGGAAGATAAGGAACAACGCAATTCCTGTAATGACTGGCATCATCTGCTTCGAACCTGCAATTACTACTGTAGCGATGATGGACCAGAATGCCGCGTAAAACGGCGTCTTACCAGAAAATAATAAATACAACAGGATCAACATTGGAATAATCAAATGGCCACGCTTCGCGATAACATCTCTCAGCTTTGGCAGTTCACTTTTAGGCATCCCCTGCAGTCCTCGTTTGGAGGCACGGAAGTGAACTTGAAGCAAAATGCCAACATAAAATAGCAAAGCGGGAATGATACCAGCAAGAATGATTTTTGTGTAAGCGAGATTTAAATTTTCAGCCATGATGAACGCAGCTGCACCCATGATCGGTGGCAATATTTGTCCACCAACACTGGCTGCTGATTCAACGGCCCCTGCAAAGTTTTTCTTATACCCGATCTTTTTCATCAATGGAATCGTAAATGCACCTGTGGTTACAACGTTAGCAATTGCAGATCCGTTGATAGAGCCAAGAAATCCACTCGAGATGACCGCAACTTTTGCCGGACCACCTTTCGTATGACCAGCTACTGCAAGAGCAAGATCATTGAACAATTGGCCCATCCCTGAGCGACCCAGGAATGCCCCGAACAGGATAAATAGAATAATATAACTTGCCGAGACCCCGATGGCGGTACCCAGAACCCCTTCCGTGATAAAAACAAGTTGAGCAATAATTTGTTTGGAAACACTAGTGACTACCGGAGTTGTCAACTCTGGATATATGGATAGTTTTACATAGAAACCATAGATCAAGAAGCCAAGGCCTAATAAAGCAAGCCCCCATCCAGTGACCCTGCGAGTAATATCAAACAATAGGAAAATGATCAAAATACCGACATAGAAATCGGTGTCATTGATCCGTCCACCAGATTCGATAATCCGTTCCGCGGTCATGAACATGTATATTCCTACACCAAGCGATAAAGCGGCAGTAATGTAATCATAGAAAGGTACTGACTTTGCCCCTTTTCCCTTTTTTCTTATGAATGGATACAATAGGAATCCAAGCGTCATTAACGTGTATAAATGAATGCTCCGTTGTTTGATGTCGACAAGCGATCCAGCGTAAGAAGTATATAAATGAAATAGCGACAGGGAAATCGCCAGGACGGAAATCACTAACGCAACTGGTTTGGCAATTCCCGTCCGCACAGTACTTTCGCGGTCATAATCTTCTGCGGATTTTTGTTGATTCTTCCCCATACTCTCACCTCATTCTAGTAGCAATAAAATAGCCGATGGCATGCAATAAGTTTATTTTTTCAACAGTCACACGATAAGATTTGGCGGGTTCTAATTTAAAAACCTCATCCCCTGTAATGAAACGGTGCTCTGTCGTTTTTCCGGTTCTTGTGACCAGCTGACTGCCGATCGGCTGATAGATTTCTGTCATGTATACCCAGCCGTCTTTTATGAAAGTATCCTCACCTGCATCATTTGGCACCCCGGCACCAAACGTCTTGAACCTGGTAGAATCTAAGACGATCTGTCCATCTTCGACTACAAACATTTCTTCCCATTCTTCTTTCTCCACCGAATGGATCCAACGAATGGAAAAAGATTTCTTCTTTTGAATAAAAAGGGCTCTCTCCAGATCGTTATTAACAGAGACGGTGAGTACTGTTAGTTTGATGAAAAGCAGCGGCAGCAGGAGGAGAATGATAGCAGCTAGAAGCAGCAATAGTCGTTTCATAGAATTATTTTAAAAAGGGCACCAAAGTCGATGCCCTTTTTTGATTACTCCAAAATTCCTTGTTCTTCATAGAATTTTTTCGCCCCAGGATGAAGCGGTGCAATCAAGCCTTTGGCAATTTCATCCCGATCCAGCTGCTTAAGTGCGCCAACAGCTACTTCTTCTGTACCCAGGTACTCGTAATAACGTTTTGTGATATCGTAAACCAGGTCTTCACTTAAATCAGGAGATACGATAATCATGTTTTGAATACCTACTGTTACTACTTTGTTTTCCAGATTGTATTGAGCTTCATTACCTGCCTCAATGGTATATTCTTTATAGAAAGGGTATTTTTCCATTAGCTTGGAAGCTACATCCCCTTTGATTTCAACAAAATTAATATCTGTCTGCTGCATCAAATCAGTGATGTTGCTGTTTGGTACTCCAGATGTGAAGAAAGCAGCATCAAGGTTGCCGTTTTTCATTTCCTGCACACTGTCCGCATAGCCTGTATGTGTAACTTTCCCAAGGTCCTCATAAGTAAGGTCGACAGCTTCTAGCACTTTCTTCGCACTTTGTTCTACCCCCGAACCAACCTTACCAACGCCTACTTTTTTACCTTTCAGATCTTCGATTGATTCAATTCCGCTGTCTTTCAAGGCGACAACTTGTACGACGTTCTGGTACATTCCGGCAACCGCCTGGACATCGACAGCATTGCCTTCAAATTGACCCTTACCTTCAATTGCGTCAAAGCCGACATCACTCATGATGATAGCCATCTGGTTCAGTCCATCCTGAATATTCTGGATGTTCGCCACAGAAGCACCAGTAGATTCAACCGTTACATTTCCTACTTGATCGCTTTCTTCAAAAATCGGCTTCAGTGCACCACCGATCGGATAATAGGTTCCAGAAGTACCACCTGTACCAAATACTAGAGACTGAGCACCATCGCCGGATTCTCCTCCGCCAGAACCTTCAGACTCTCCGCCGCCACCGCCACAAGCAGCCAGCAGCATGACAAAAGTCAAAGCAAGAATAAAAGATAATTTCTTTATCATATAATTAACCCCCATTTCGAATTTAGAACTATCTCTATGTTATCGCTTACATGATATTTTTTGAATATTATGACCATATTGGACATTTTGGTCATTTTGGTCATAAAAATTGAACCATTAACACTAGTATTAAATAGTAAAAAAGATTGTCTCTTTGCATTCGAGACAATCTTTTTACTGAGAGATTTTATAACGATTCACCGGCCGTCCTACTCCCCCATACTGGATATCAAGAACGACATCGCCGGTATTCTTCAAGTAATCCAGGTACCTTCTTGCGGTCACACGGGCAATACCAATACCGTCAGCAACTTGTTCTGCAGATAGTGCTTCTTGCTGCTCTTTCAAAAAAAGCGTAATCTGGTGAAGCGTTTGTTCATTGAGCCCCTTTGGCAAATCCTTTGGTTCAAACGATCTTTGTTTAGGTGTCTGGATGATATCGTCAATCTGCTGCTGGCCAAGCTCCCCTTCTCCGGAGAAACGCACATGAAGTTCCCGGTAGCGGGTCAATGCCTGCTCCAGCCTATCGAATTTGAATGGCTTGACGATATAGTCAGCAGCTCCATGCTGCAGCATTTTCTTTATGGTACCTTTATCGTTGGCGGCCGTAATGACAATGACATCAATATCCAGTTGTTCACCCCGGAGATACTCTAAAGTTTCCACCCCGTCTTTTTCTGGCATATAGATATCTAATAGAATAAGATCGGGGGTTAACTCCCTTGCAAGTGCCAGCCCCTCCTCTCCATCCGATGCAATCGCTGCTACCTGGAAGCCAGCGACCTGTTCGATGAACTGCCGGTTCACTTCCTGAACCATGGGATCATCTTCAATCAACAATACCTCAATCACCGGCTGCGTCATGTGGATTCCTCCTCCAAACTCATTGGGAATGTCAATAATATGCTTGTCCCTTCACCTTCCTGAGAAACGACTTCTACCTCTCCAAGCCCTTTTTCAACTACGTTATTGACGAGATACAATCCAAATCCTGAGCCTTCTTCTCCTTTGGTTGTATAACCTTTTTTAAAAATATGGTCGATTTGCTGTTTGGGAATCCCTCTACCGTTGTCCTCCACTGCTATTGTACAAACATGGTCGTCCTGACTGATGGAAATGTCCACCCACTTCTGATCCCGTTTGACACCCTGAAAGGAATGGAATGCATTTTCAATCAAGTTGCCTAAAACAAGCACAAAATCATGCTTATCCAAAAGTGGAGGATAAGCTTTCAGCTCACTTGCCTCGTCAATGGAAACATCGACGCCTATCTCCCGGCCACGGCTGACTTTACTAAGTAACAATCCAGAAATACTGTAATCTTTCATTTTTGTAATTAAAAAGCGTGATAATTCTTCTTGCTTTTCAGAAGCATCAAACACAAATTGCAACGCCTGTTCTTTTTTATCCAACTGGATCAGCCCTGCAATCGTATGTAATTTGTTCAAATGTTCATGATTCTGGACACGAAGTGCATCAACAAAAGCTTTGACACCAGTCAATTCTTCAGCGAGCTTGGTTGCTTCTGTTCTGTCCTGGAAAACCGCAACAGCACCTACGATTTCATTTTCAACCCGAATTGGCACCCGTGTACTCATGATCAGCTTGTCCCCAATTCTCATTTCTTCATGATAGACAGGAATGCCCTCACGCAGTACCTTCAATAACTTTGTCTCACGGATGACAGCTTCAATTGGCTGGCCTACCCAATCCCCTTCAATTCCTAATATCTGCTTAGCTTTATCATTTAAAATAGTGACCTTTCCTTCCTTATCAATGGCAATAATACCTTCATTCATCGCCTGGAAGGTTGCTGTCCGTTCTACCAGCAACTGCACGATTTCATGAGGCTCCAGCCGGAAAGTCTGCTGCTTCAGATGGCGGGCCAGCAGCCAGGAGCCGGTAACACCGAACAATGCTGTCAGAAATAGTATGAACAGGATTTCATTTTTAATATCAAACAGAATTTCACCAACAGATGGAAGGATATTTCCCACGATAGCTATGCCAATCTGTTCATGTTCATTATTCATGATCGGTACGAATGCACGGATTGCTGTTCCCATCTCCCCTTGCGCTTTTGCCGTATAACTATGCTCAGCAAAAGCCGGTCCTTCATCTTTTCCAGAAGAAACCTTTCCAAGCTGTTCCGATACAGGATGGGAGTAACGTATCCGGTTCATATTAAGTATAACGATATAGTCAGCGTCGTTGACGGTACGAATTCTCTCTACGATGGGATTAATTTTTGTCCATCCGCCAGGCTCCATTAAGTTTTCCTTGATATCCGGAAGGTTCGCTACCGTACGCCCTGTAATCATCGCTTGTTTTCCCAGCGCATCCTCTTTCGATTCGATCGTATTGCCGATGACAATAATACCACCGATGACAATAGAGAATAAAACGACGCCAAACGATAAGATTGTAATTTTCCAACGGATCGGCATGTGCTTGAGTTTCATGAGAAATCTTCCTTCCCATCAGGCTAACCCTAGTGTACCATTTATTCTTTATTGTGTTACACTGTTGAAAACGATTACGGGAGAGGTGAAAGCATTGCGTACAGTCATCACGATTACGCTTTTCATCATTACCGGCATTTTCACTGCCTTATTTTTCGGTTTTGATTTGAGTGAAGCATCCAGAACGCTGGAATATGATGATGAGCAGGAAGGCATCCAGGACGAGCTCATCATCCAATTCAGTCACGTGGTTGCCGAAAACACTCCAAAAGGCATGGCAGCAAGAAGGTTCGCCTCTCTAGTAGAATCACGTACGGATGGAGAAATCAAAGTACAAGTCCATTCCAATGGCACCCTCTATAATGACCAGCAAGAATACCAGGCGTTAAAAGAAGGCCGCGTGGAAATGATTGCGCCTGCTACCTCTAATTTGACTGAACGCTTTCCGAAATGGCAAGTGCTTGACCTTCCCTTCGCCTTTCCGAGCCACCAGGCTGTCGAGGAAGTATATGAAGGTGCCATCGGAGAGACATTGCTCCAGGATCTGGAGCAGGAGGGCATCAAGGGTTTGACATTTTGGTATAATGGTTACAAACAAGTCACCAATAACAGCCGGCCGATTATATATCCGAACGATTTCGACCGTCTTCATTTCCGGATCATGCCAAGCCCTGTTATCGAAGCCCAGTTCGAACAATTAGGTGCAAGCACCAGTGTCCTTCCTTTTAATAAAACCTACCGTAACCTGGAAGTAGGATTTGTTAATGGCCAGGAAAATACTGCGTCCAATATTTATTCAAAAAAATTATACCAGGATCAGTCCTACATGACGATCAGCAATCATGGCTATCTTGGTTATGCTGTGCTGATCAATCAAGAATTTTGGGACAGCCTTTCAAAAGAACATAAACAAATCATCGAGTCATCGATGGCAGAAACAACCAGCTGGATTCGCCGTCATGCTATCGAGTTGAACGACGAACATACCAGGAGATTAAGGCAACAGGAAAACTTACAGATCGATTATCTGACACAAGCACAACGGGAAGCATGGAAACGAAGATTAACATCTATCTATGACGATGTCGAAGCGGTCGTCGGGGAAAATTTGATGCGTGAAATCTATGATTTGCAAGATAAATATGGCAACTAATTAGCTGTTAGGAGGAGAAAACATGAACACGATATTTGTAGCTGGACATTCTAAACTGCCGACAGGGATTGCCGCCAACCATATATCCGAATCTCTGACATTGACACTTGAAATCGATAAAAAGTATGGGGTAATCGTTGACGCCTCTTGTACACTTGCTACCGATCACGGTAGAGAATATGTAAAAAACCTATTGAAGGGCTACAGTTTAAAAGAAGGATTAGATGAACCTTTAAAACAACTGGAAGACGGCTACCGTGGAAAAGCAGGCAATGCTATTGCGGCAGCTTTGAAGGACTCTTACAAACAATATCAAATGCATGATTAATCAGGACAGCCGCTTTGAACCGCGGCTGTTTTTTTTAATATTGGCTCTGTTAAATCTAAGTATTAATTTTACAGTTAATACTCCCATTTGTTGAACATCGGTTTCGTTACATTTACTTAAAGAAAATGGGGTCTTGAAAATAGCTCGTTTTCCGCGGGGAAGAAGGCAATCCTTTCCAGCAGGAGTCTTACCATTTCCAAGCCCCCATTACCATGAATGGAGTAATGAAACCACCTTTTCATACTTATAATGGAAGCATTATGCAAAAGGCGCTACCATGGGTATCTGCTATTTTTAACTTCCTGGATAGAATTAGAGAAAGTCGATTCAAAACAAACTTTTAAGGCAAGGGGCGTCGGGGAACGACGGGACTCCTGCAGGATGAAAATGACAGGTGAGACCCCGGAAGACGAAGTCTGAGGAGGATCAGCGCATGGCCGCGGAAAGGGAGTCGTTCCCCAACGCCTCCTCCTTTCGGAATCGTGTCTTCGACTATACAGGCCGGACCTATTACATCTCACCGTGATTTTCCCACAAAAAATGGAGCCAACTCCAGGATGAAGTGGCTCCATGAAAAGTTAATTAGTGACAAGGCTTGGCTTGAGATCATCCGTCGCCTTCAGATGGTCCTGAGGAGGGATACGGTGTACAATCTCTTTTCCGATTTCCAGGGATGCGGTCGCCGCTGGTGACGGCGCGTTGCAAACATGAATAGATTTTCGCCCAGGAATGATATAAAAATCATCGACCAGACGCCCATCCCGCAGCATCGCTTGCGCCCGGACCCCGGCATGAGTTGGAACGACATCATCCACCTGGATCTCTGGTACAAGACGCTGTAAGCTTTTCACAAACGTCTGCTTATGGAAAGAGCGAACCATTTCTTTCATGCCTTCCTGAAGATTGCTTCCCGCCATTCTCCAGAACCCAGGGAACGAGATCGTATCCAGCGTATCTTTAAGATGGAAAGCAGTCTTGTGATAACCTTCACGCTTGAAGCTCAGCACAGCATTCGGACCGGCATGGATACTCCCATCAATCATCCTGGTAAGATGAACGCCCAGGAATGGAAAATCGGGGTTCGGGATCGGATAAATCAATCCTTTTACCAGGTGACGTTTTTCCTCTGTGAGGGTAAAATATTCTCCCCGGAAAGGAACGATCTTGACATCCGTTTGGATCTTCGCCATCTTTACCAGACGGTCACTATGAAGACCGGCACAGTTAATCAGAAAGCGGGACATGATCGTTTTCTTGTCCGTATCAATGAACACTTCACGTGAGGACTCATCGATATTCATCACTTTCGTACCAAGCAGCAGATCGACACCGGCTTCCTCTACCAGCCGGGCAAGGGTCTCGGTCACCTGCTTATAGTCGACAATCCCGGTCGTCGATACCTTCAGACCAGCTATCCCATTGACGTGGGGCTCTATTTCAAGCAGCTCTTCGCGATTCAGCTTCGTCACATTCAGTCCATTTTTATGGGCATTTTGATGAAGCTTTTCCATTCTTGGAATTTCTTCATTGTCTGTTGCGACCAGGACTTTACCGCAAACTTCATGATCGACCCCATGTTCTTTACAAAATTCGACCATGGAAGCGGCACCTTGTTTTGCAAGTTTCGCCTTCAAGCTGCCGGGCTTATAATAGACACCGGAGTGAATGACCCCGCTATTGCGGCCGGTCTGATGACTGGCCCAGGATTTCTCTTTTTCAATGACCGCGATCTTTGCGGCTGGATATTTTTTGATAAGGGAATAGGCGGTCGATAAACCGACTATCCCTCCACCGATGATGGTAAAATCATACATGCTGACTACTCCCTCCTCATCCAACAATTACTCGGCGAAACGGCCTCGTTGACGTAACAACTCTCTATGAAGTTCGGTATTTTTTTCAAAAGCTTCTCTGCCATGAAGCCAGAAACGGTTGTTAAGCATAATCAAGTCACCTTCCGGCAGATCCAAACCGAAGGTAGCTGGCGAATTTTCCATCGAATGGGACAAATCCTTCAGATACTTCGCTTGATCGATCGTTTCCGGATACACAAACTGGTCAATAAAGCAGATACAAGGACCGTTGTTATGCTCATAGAATGTTTGGCGAAGAATATCTTCCGAAACATTTTTACTAGCTGGAGCTTTGTAGGTAAACTTGTATTTTGCTAAAGGGTGGTTATAAAAATAATCCATGTCTTCCCAATCATCTAAATGCAGGATACGGGAACGTCCACCTACCGCATTTTCTTCCTCAAACTTCATCATCAACAGCCAGTCTGTCGGCTCATCGACATACGTTCCATCGGTGTGAAGTGTGAATGTACGATACGCCTGGCGCAGGTAGGAATCACTGTCATCCGTATGCTTAACAGAAAAGCGTGCGTAGTATTTCCCTGACATGGCATCGAAGTTCGGTGTACCGACAAGATGAGTAAGAGCCGTTGAGAACTTCACATAATCCTGATCGTCTTTCGTACGTCCTTGCAATCCTACTGTGAATCCTCCTGTCTGCCGATCATGGAGAATGCCGCGAATCGTTTGAATGAACTCTTCTCCCACTAATTCTACTAGTTTATCAGCTGCCATCAACCGCATATATGGTACATATTCCAACTGCTCATCACTGACATCCTTTAAATCCTCAATAAACTTGTCAATTACTTCATTTTCAAATTCGATATGATAAAGACGATGATGCTTCGGATGCTGTTCCACCTTGTACCCTTTTCCAGTTTGAAGCTCTAATTTACCTTTTTTTAGATCCATCGCACACATTATTAAAAACCTCCCGAGTTTTTTAGTTAGTTGTTTGGTTGCTGACGGGCCCTTTCAGCGATTAGAAAACCTCGGCTTACCGCCGGGTATTTATAGCGAAAGCCTTAATTTTCTTATACTTTAATCCTTTAACAAAGTTAAACTCTTAAAGTATTAAAAAAAGCCAGTATTATCCCTTGATTAAAAGGAAAAATACTGGCTTCTAAACTGCGTGGGTGCTCTGGCGTTCAGAGTTATAGCAGTCTTGACAGTCATATATTCAAATGAATTTCTAATAATCTAGCAAACCGGCTTTGAAAGGGGGGTGCCTTTCTAAAGGTTGCTTTCTGATATCTATCATATAACAATCGAAATTTTCTGTCAACAATGTTTTTAACTTTTATATGGTGATAATAGCAGATTCCTGTGGATATGCGGGCTAGGTGAGCCATAGATTCTGGAACGTAAAAAAGCCTTCCCGTGTTTCAGGGAAGGCTTTCTATGCTTTGTGGCGAAGGACCGACGACCACATTCGTCGTTGAGCTTATAAAAGCATATCCATTCGTCTTACACAAGTTAGCTCATAGCTCAATTACTATACCACGCTTATCTGGTAAACACAATCTTTATTTTTATAATACTTTACTCAAGAATTCCTGTGTTCTCGGATTCTGTGGATTACCGAACAGATTCTCTGGGACATCTTCTTCCATGATGACGCCCTCATCCATGAACAGGACTCGGTCCCCTACTTCACGGGCAAAGCCCATTTCATGGGTGACAACGACCATTGTCATGCCTTCTTTGGCAAGGTCTTTCATGACCTCAAGCACGTCCCCGACAAGTTCCGGATCGAGCGCTGATGTCGGCTCATCAAACAACATGATTCTTGGCTCCATCGCAAGTGAACGAGCAATGGCGACACGCTGCTTTTGCCCGCCGGACAAACTTTCCGGGTAGACATCCGCTTTATCGCTTAGTCCAACTTTTTCCAATAATGGCAAAGCTGCTTCTTCTGCATCTTTTTTCTTTATTCCCTTTACTTTGATCGGACCCAGGGTAATATTTTCGAGTACGGTTCTATGAGGAAACAAGTTGAAATGCTGGAACACCATTCCGACTCGTGAGCGTACTTCATTGATATTGATCTTGGGATCGGTCAGGTTATCTCCTTCAATATAAACCTCCCCGGAGGTTACTTCTTCAAGCAAATTCAAACAACGCAAAAATGTACTTTTTCCTGACCCTGAAGGGCCGATGACACAAACTACTTCCTGCTCTTTGATTTCAGCATCTATTCCTTTCAATACCTCAACGGAACCGAATGATTTATGCAAATCTCTCACGCTGATCATCATACGTCAAGTCTCCTTTCCACTCTTCTCAAGTAAACGGCTGTCGGTACTGTAATGACGAGATACATGATACAAACCATCGTCAATGCCTCAAACGCAGCAAAGGTAGCACCATAATATTGCTGCCCCATGTAAAGTAATTCTCCAACAGCGATAACAGAGAAAAGAGAGGTGTCTTTCAGGCTGATGACAAACTGGTTACCGAGCGGTGGAATCATTCGTCTGAATGCCTGCGGCCAGATGATATACCTCATCGTCTGGTTGCGTGTAAGACCGATCGAACGGCCTGCTTCATCTTGGCCTTTATCGATCGAGTAAACGGCTCCGCGGACGATTTCAGCAATATAAGCCCCTGCGTTGATCGCAATCGCTATGATAGACGCAGTGATTTTATCGATATTGACTCCCATCAAATCAGATAGACCAAAATAAATGAATAAGATTTGGGCAAGAATCGGTGTACCACGGACAACCTCTACATACACCGTGGCAAGACCGTAAATGAGTTTATTTTTGGAAAGACGGGCAAAGCCGAAGATAGCCCCGAGGATAAAACCGAAGATCAACCCGACACCAGTAATCAATAACGTCCATACCAGTCCTTCAAACAGCATGGGCATGACTCGGTAATAATGGGATTCTGTTATAAAGTCCATATGTGTTTTCGCTCCTTATTCTACGAATTGTGCGATAAATGAAGTGGATTTTTTCAATATAAAAGCGTAACAAGCTAATCACTTGCTACGCTTTTACCGATCAGCTATACCTCTTCTCTTGGTGTCATTAAACGTTATTCAGATGATTCTGTACCGTATTTACGCTCACCGAACCATTTTTCATAAATGTCATCATACGTACCGTTTTCTTTTAAAGTTTCCAGTGCCTTGTTTACATCTTCAACCAGGTCGGAATCTTTCGGGAATGCGATACCATACTTCTCCCCTTGAAGAATATCCCCGACTGTTTTCAATTTAGCAGAATCATTGGATACATAATACTGGACGTTTGGCACGTCATACATAACCGCATCAAGTCGACCGGACTCCAAGTCCATATATGCTTCAACGATACCCGGGAATGTTACCAGCTCGGCATCTGGATGGTTTTCTTTAATGTAAGCTTCACTAGTAGTACCAGAACGTGTCCCTACTTTTTTGCCAGCAAGGTCATCTTCTGATTTGATTTCATTATTATCTTTATTAACAGCGATCATCAGACCAGCATCATAATATGGATCAGAAAAATCAATAGTTTCTTTACGTTCTTCTGTAATCGTCATCCCTGCAATCCCGATATCGAAACGACCGGACTGCATGCCACTTACAACACCATCAAATTTCATCGACTCGATGTTGACCTTGAAACCTGCTTCATCAGCAACTGCTTTGATCAAATCGATATCGAAACCTTCCATCTCACCTGTGTCTTCGTTCAAGAATTCGAATGGAACGAAGTTGTTATCTGTAGCAACCGTGTACTCTTCTGCTGCATCACCGGAATTACAGCCAGCTAACAGAAGAGCTGATAGTGCAATTACAAGAATAAATAAGTACCCTTTTCTTTTTACCATGTTTCTTCCCCCTTTTTATGTGCGTAATTAATTATCTCAAAATTCGTTATTAATTAAAATTTTCTGAATTATATGTATTTTGTCATATTTATTCATATTCCATGATTTTTATTAGGTATTTATCGCATTGCTAATAATTACGACTAATTAATCCTATTTCCTGTTTATTACGAAACATTTACAACTTGACCTGGTGGCAATCTACTTTTCCTATAATCTTTTTTAGGAAATAACTAGGATAATTAATCCTGTTCATAGAACTAAGTACTCATACAAAAATTAAAGGAGGAGCTTTATGAACTTCCTCGTCAACTTAATCGATTACTTGATTTCTTCAAAAAGAACATTCATTTACTCAACCTACAGCTTGAAAGAATACTACAGGATTGTGTCTAAACTTAAGTCGGCAACCATCAAATACCGGGTCGCTTCGAACGCTCATATGTCCTACCATACCGGAGTGACAAAAAATGACTACGGCAGTGAATATAAGTTTTATGTCAAAAAGGAAGACGAGCATAAAGCTTTGCAGGCCATTCATAGTAAATAACTGATGGTTTGTCAGGAATGAAAGAATAGAAAAACCACCTGGCCGTCCAGGTGGTTTCATCATTATAATAGATTTTCCTGCAGTCGGAAGCAGACTACTTTCTGTTCGGTCATCGATTCAATTGCGTAACGTACACCCTCACGTCCGATTCCGGAACCTTTCGTCCCGCCGAATGGCATCGCATCGATTCGGTAGTCGCTGCTGTCGTTAATCATGATACCGCCGACGTCCAAGCCTTTAATTGCGTGAAAAGCGTTATTGATATCGGATGTAAAAATACCTGCCTGCAGGCCGTAATCCACATCATTGGAACGCTCGACTGCATCATGGAGGTTTTCCACCGGCATAATCAACACGACAGGACCGAAAATTTCTTCGTAAGCGATTTTAGCCGTTTTCGGTACATCACTTAGAACGGTTGGATAATAAAAACTTCCTTCGCGTTTTCCGCCGATGTGGAGTTTTGCTCCTTTCATTAATGCTTCATTGACCCAGCTATCGACACGCTTTGCTTCCCTTTCATTGATCATTGGCCCGACATCCGTCAGTTCATCCATTTTATCGCCGACCTTCAACTCCCCCGTACGACTGATGAAGGTATCAAGGAAGCGGGAATAACTATCTTTTTCCACGTAGATTCGCTGGACGCCGATACAATTTTGACCGACGGCAGAGAAAGCGCCGGAAACACAGGATTGAACCGCATCATTCAAGTTAGCATCGTTCAACACAATTACCGGAGAATTGGAACCCAGCTCCATGCTCACTTTTTTAGGACCCGCTTGTTCGGATATCTTTTTCCCGGCATCCGGACCGCCGGTGAACGACAGCACCTTGACCGCTGGGTGAGTCACGAGAGTTTCACCAATTTCACGGCCAGATCCAGTTACCACGGACAAGAAACCATCCGGTAAGCCTGCATGCACGAACGCTTCTGCTAATTTAAGTGCACTTAACGGCGTTACAGAAGCCGGTTTGACGACTATCGCGTTACCCGCAGCTATCGCAGGTCCGACTTTATGCGCCACAAGGTTCAATGGATCATTGAATGGGGTGATTGCACCAACGACCCCAACCGGAAAACGGTAATGATAACCGACACGGTTTTCGCTGCCTTCATTCTGATCAAAGTTGATGGTTTCTCCATTGATCCGGCGTGCTTCTTCCGCACTAATCTGTATGGTTTGGATCGCCCGCTTCACTTCCCCGCGTGCTTCATTGATTGTCTTACTGCCTTCCGAAGCCAATGTCCTGGCAAAATCCTCAGCATTTTCTTTCATATAAGCTGCTGCTTCAGATAAAACACGGATCCGTTCATGCGTCGGCCAGACTACCGTTTTCGTATAAGCCTCTTCCGCTTTTTCGATGGCTGCGAGCATATCTTTACTGCTTGCTGATGGTACGGAAGCGATTGGACGGTCATTCTGGGGATCGACTACATCAAATGTTTGATTAGAATGGACCCATTCCCCTCCGATCAACATCTTCACTGCTTTCACTTTGGTATGCATGAAAAC
Source organism: Thalassobacillus cyri (assembly GCF_900107755.1). Classification (GTDB taxonomy): domain Bacteria; phylum Bacillota; class Bacilli; order Bacillales; family Halobacillaceae; genus Thalassobacillus; species Thalassobacillus cyri. The sequence continues at coordinate 171,674 of NZ_FNQR01000003.1, forward strand.
ACCACCTTCCTTAAATTTTTTCCATCGTCTTTTGGCGCTGATAGTCAATCAAATCGATCAATAAGGAGAAACCCGTTTCCTTAAGCCCGGCACCTGCTCCCGTCAGCATGATCGGTCCTGCCAGATCGCATTCATACAAAATCGCGTTGGTTGCGCCTGTGACTCCTGCAAGTGGGTCATCAGTGTCCAATAGCTGCGGCTCTACGGAAGCTGTGACGGTGCCATTCTCTTTTTTCACCTGTGCTAACAAGCGCCACTTTTTATTTTGCTCAAGGGCGTCATTGACCATTTCAAGTGTCATATCACTGATACCCTTGCAAGGAATATCTTTTGATGAAATTGGTGTACCCATCAGGTATCCGGATAGGATGGCTGCTTTATAACGAGCATCATATCCTTCGACATCATTCGTCGGATCCGCTTCGGCATAGCCTAATTCCTTCGCTTTTTGTAAAGCAGTTTCATAGGAATTTCCTTTTTCCATTTCTGTCAAAATATAATTAGTCGTACCGTTCAAAATCCCTTTGATTTCCTTAATTTCATTGCCAGCCAGGGTAGCGACAGGCATCCTTAACGCCGGAGTTCCGCTCATTACTGTGCCTTCAAACCCCCAATAAGCGCCATTTTTTTCTGCCAGTTTACTTAGTTCTTCGTAAGCGAGGGCTACCGGTCCTTTGTTAGTCGTGACAACACTTTTCCCTTTCTCAAAAGCGGCCCGGCAATGATCGATAGCGGGCTGCCCTGTTTCAACGTCTGTAAAGGTCACTTCGACAATCATATCTGCATTGCTCTGCTGGATGGTTGCCATACTGTCAAGCCCCTTTGTCACACCTGGTCCGTCCGGATAATTTTCCACATTACCGGTCTCCCGTACTGCTTCCAATAACTGCTCAATATCCAACCCATCCGGCTGATAAACCGCACCTTTCATCATATCCGAGACAGCTACTACTTCCGCTTCAAGTCCATAAGAACTCTCGAGATGTACCTTGCGTTCCAGTAAAATTTCGGCAAGCGCCTGACCGACACCACCAAAGCCGACAAAAGCTATTTTAGTCATCGACCTTCCTCCCTTCTTGAACTTGTAACAACCGGTGAATACAGTTCGTTAAAATTGCTGCACCAATAGGAAGCGCATTTTCATCTATTTGAAAATCTCCTGTATGGAGTTTTCGTTCCGGGGCACCTTTCTGGGCACATCCCAGGAAAAACATTGCACCGGGTTTGTTATCGATCATATGGGCGAAATCTTCGCCCCCCATACCAAATGGCCCTTCATGGATTTTCATATTCGGATAAAGGTGTTTAGCAGCTGCTTTAATCTGTTCATTTACAATTTTATCGTTATCCAAAGCAGGCTCTCCTGTTTCAATATATAAATCATAGGAGCCACCAAGTGGAGGAATGACGCCAGCTATCTGTTCCAATTCCCGGACTAACTGCGCCCGCATTGCTTTTGTGTAAGATCGCATCGTGCCAGTAATCGTCACTTCATCGGGAATGACGTTCGCCGTCTCCCCTCCGTGTATTTCACCTACACTGATCGCACCTACGGATAATGGATCGACTTTACGACTGATCAGACTATACAAGGCCTGCAAAAAGTAGCTCGACATCCATATCGGATCGGTAGCCAGGTGAGGATACCCGCCATGCCCGCCTGTTGCTTTGATGGTCATCCGGAAGTTATCGATATTCGCCATACTCGGTCCGTCGTTCACCTGGATTTCTCCGGTTGGACGCCAGGGACATACATGCAATGCCAGGAAAGCCTCAATATCATCCAAAAGCCCCGACTTCAGCATCAATGGCGCCCCTGTCATTCCAGCTTCATTGGTATCTTCTTCAGCAGGCTGGAAAATGAACTTGATGGTTCCAGCCAGTTTACCTGCTTTGGACTCTTCACTCAGCAGTTTGGCAGTACCAAGCAAAATAGCGGTATGAGCATCATGGCCACAAGCGTGCATGACCCCGGGATGAACAGATTGATAGTCTAAATCATTGTGTTCATTAATAGGCAGAGCGTCCATATCTGCACGTAATCCGACCGTAGGGCCTTCTCTGCCAGTCAAGGTAGCGATAATACCGTATCCTCCGACATTGGTTTCAAAATCAAAAGCATCCATCTTTTCTAATTCCTGCCTGACGTAGGCACTCGTTTCTCTTTCCTGGAAACTAAGTTCCGGATGGCGGTGCAAATGACGCCGCCACCGGATTAAATCTGCTTTGATTCTTTCTACATTTACGGTTACTGGATCATGTTTGATCTGCAACAGGATCCCTCCCTATCAGCCTTTCACTGTCAAGCTCTCTGGCAGCGACTGGAATGCTTGATTTAAATCCTCCTTCAAATCCTCGATATCTTCTATACCAGCCGAGTAGCGGATCAACCCTTCCGGAATTCCCATCGCTGCCCGCTCTTCCGGCGTACACTCCACATGACTAGTCGTTCTGGCTGGGCCGACGATTGTTTCGACTGCTCCAAGGTTAGCCGCACGATTGGAATAGTTCAGTTTTGGCAGCAAGTGACGGACAGTGTCCATGCCACCCTTGACAGAAAAGCTGAGCATGCCTCCGAACCCCTTCATTTGCGTCTTAGCAATATCATGGCCTTTATGCTCTTCCAGCCCAGGATAGAATACGTCATCGACTATATCGATAGTTTTCAAATGACGGGCAATGGCCAGTGCGTTTTCATTTTGACGGTCAATCCGCAACTTTAACGTCTTCATACCGCGAAGGAGCAAGTATGCTGCCATTGGATCGAGCGTTGCACCGTTAATTTCACGGTAATGGTACACTTTTTCGACCAGCTCTTTGCTGCCGACTAAGGCACCACCAAGTGCATCTGCATGCCCGCCTAAGAACTTGGTTGCACTGTGGATGACAAGATCCGCACCTAGTGCTAATGGATTCTGGTTCACAGGAGTTGCGAACGTATTATCGACCACCACGATGGCTCCAACTTTTTTGGCCACTTTTGCTACTCGCTCAATGTCGGTGATTTTGACAGTCGGGTTGGTGGGTGTCTCCAAATACAGCACTTTACAGCCTTTCATTACCTCTTTTTCAATCGCTTCATGATCCCCTGTATCACACAGTTCCACCTCAATGTGCTGTTGTGGAAGAAATTCCGTAAAAATCTTGTTCGTGCCACCGTACGTATCTTTGATGGATACGATCCGGTCGCCAGGGAAAAGCAAGGTACCAAGTGTATTGCTGATGGCTGCCATCCCTGTCGAAAAGCTGGTTGCCGCTTCAGCATCTTCCAGGATTCTGATTTTCTCTTCAAAAGCCTGGACGGTCGGGTTCGTGTTACGTCCGTAGATGTGTCCTTCTTTATTGCCTACGGCTACCTCATACCAATCATCCATATCGTCATAACCGAACGATACACTGTGCACAACTGGTACTTGTGTTGCACCAAATGCTAATGAATCCTTTTCTCCCGCCCAAATGGCACGTGTGCCGATATTTGTTTTTTTCATCCTAAATTCCTCCCTTATCTTTATTCAGTAAGCCTGTCGTAGGCAAATCTGGCAATGGCTGTATCCTGAACACCCGTTCCAGTCAAATCACAAACAGTGATTTGGTTTTCATTTATGCGGCCTTGTTTATTGCCAGCAGTGATCTCCCCAAGTTCAATTGCTTCATCGATCACTCGCTGGTCGTTACAGGACCTCATTTCTCCGAGTCGAAGTGACTGCGCTTTGACATCACATACAACGTAGTCCGCTCTCTCCAATACGCTGCTTTCGAGTTCCTGCTTATGCTCGGCATCCGATCCCATAGCAGTGATATGCAAACCTGGGTGGAACCATTCAGCTTGTATCAGCGGTTCTGTAGAGGGTGTCGTTGTAATCACTACATCGCTTTCCGTCACCACTTCTTCGGGGGAACTGACAATTTCTACATCAATGTCCAGGTCCTGTAACATATCCTTTTGATACTGTGCCGTTTTTTCAGGCGTACGTCCGTAAACGAGCAATTTATCAAAACCACGGACTAGCTTAAGCGCTTTGACTTGCAGACGTGCTTGAGCTCCTGTTCCGATAACCCCGACTGTTTTAATATTTTCTCGCGCCAAATGTCTGGCTGCGACTGCTCCGGCAGCTGCCGTCCGGACTTCTGTGAGATAACCGTTATCAGCAAGCACCGCTTTGGGAATCCCTGTTTCTGAATTCAACAGCAGCATCATCCCACTAGCGCTTGGCAGTCCTCGTTTATCGTTATCGAAAAAACCAGAAGACAGCTTGACGGCAAAACTGTCATAACCTGCTACATAAGCCGATTTGATGTCAATTTCCCCATTATGTTCGGGGACATCTATCCGCATGATCGGTGGCATCTGTACCTTTTTCTGAACCAAATCATTGAATGCCTCCTCGACCACAGCGACTACCCTGTTGTCGAGACGGATGACTTTTTCGATCTCCTCCTTAGTGAAAAGCTTCATAACCAGACCCCCTAGCTGATCTTATCGGTTGGATTGATATTCAATGGATCCCGTACGATCAACCCTTGCGGATAATTGGTGAACCGTTCACATCCTGTATCCGTCACCCGGAATGTCTCAGAGATTTCAATACCGTAATTATCGAACCACAACCCTGGAATCAGATGGAATGTCATATTCGGCTCAAGCACGGTTTGATCACCTTTTCTCAGACTTGCCGTATGCTCACCCCAGTCAGGCGGGTAGCCTAATCCGACTGAATATCCGAGTCTTGATTCTTTTTCCATCCCATATTTTTTAATAGACTTACGCCACGTTTCCTCAATGTCGCCACAGGTGATTCCAGGTTTGATCGATGCCAGCACTTCCTGTATCCCTTCTGTCACAATCGGAGAAAGTGTCGTCATTTCTTCTGAAGGCGTCCCGATCGAGACCGTCCTTGCTAAAGGCACATGGTAGCGTTTATAGCAGCCAGCCAATTCAATGATCACAGCTTCTCCGCTCATAAATGCTCGCTCTGACCAGGTAAGATGCGGGGTACACGTGTTTTCTCCTGCCGGCAACAGCGGAACGATTGACGGATAATCACCCCCATGACCATTGGAACCTTTTACTAAGTGATAATATATCGTTGCAGCTACATCAGATTCCTTTGCACCTGCATAAATGCTTTCAATACCTTTTTCCATGGCATGTTCGGCGATTATAGCTGCCCGTTTCATGTATTCAATTTCCTGGTCCGATTTGACGATCCGAACCCCATTAACAAGTAAGTCCGCATTTTTGAAAGTCGCGTTCGGCAGGTTATTTTTTAACTGTTCAAAAGCTTTCGCTGAAAAATAATAGTTATCCATTTCCACACCGATCGTCCGGTTGCCTTGACCGATCTGCGTCAAAATTTCGGCAATAAAATCCATCGGATGGTATATAGCAGAATGCACATAATAATCCGGGTAAGCGATTACATTTTCATCATAGATCCAGGTCGTCTTCCTGGCACCATTGGCATCCTGGAATCTGCCTATCCATAGCGGCTGTGCTTCATCAATGATAATCACAAGCATCTGATGGACATAAAAAGACCACGCATCGTATCCGGAAAGGTAGTTCATATTGGCGGGGTCTGTGATTAGCAGCACCTCTACCCCTTTCTCTTCCATACGCTTCTTCGTTTTTTCCAGACGTTCATGATATTCCAAAATATCAAACGGAAGCATCATCATATCCCTCCTTACAATAACTGAATATTTATATAATTCTTACTTATCATTGTATTCATCTAACTCCTCAGATGTAATGTCCAATCTGTATGAACTTTTACAGCTAGGCTTTATACAAATTAATTAGACTAAAGCGGAAGCGGCCGTTCAGCGACGTATGCACTGGACTGACCCGTAGGAGATAAAGGAGATACGATGAGCGGCAGCGATTCGATATCGACTTATCGTACAGAGGGGAGGGAAGTACACTAGTCGCTGGACGATGGAGCTGGACGATGGAGCTGGACGAAGCCCCTTTATTACAAACAGTAATAATTTACTTTTATGTCACAGCAAATAGGCGCGCCAGGGAGAACCATATATTGGTTCTCCCTGGCGCGCCATGTCCTGATAGTTATTCAAGTTTTTTTAGCATCCATAAGCGGACACTTAATTCCAATAGGAACAGGTCATCTGAGTCTACCAAAGATAGCTGGGTCAGATGTTCAATATTCCTTAGCCGGTGCAATAAAGATTGACGGTGCAAATTCAGTGCACGGGCTGTCTGGCTGACATTGCTGTTGTACTTGTTATAGACAATGAATGTATGAATCAAATCTGTCTGCCGCTTCTTATCGTATTCAATCAGCTTCTCTAATGTGTCTTTGACAATCGATGAAATATCAGGATCGTGGGATAAAGCCATCAGCAATCGGTTGATCCTAGTGTCGCTGAAAAAAGTCCGCTCTCCTTTTCCGTACTGCTGCTTCCCAATATCCAGAGCCGTCTTCGCTTCCTGGTAACTTTTATGGAACGAATAATGGCCATCCTTATGAATCGCTATTCCCCAGGAAATTTCAATCCCGGCCAACAAGTCGTTCAACCGTCTTTCAACCATATCCAGGAACTGATTAGAGGCCTCCATATACGGATGGTGGTCTGCTTCCAAATATACGATTACTTCCCCGTCTTCAAAGGTAGCCATCGTACTGCGATTCAACAGTTCTCCAGCCTGGGTGATTTCTTTCTGAATATAATAATTCCTGCTGTGCAGCGAAGATCCGGCTGATCGATCGGTTTTTTTCAATTGCTTATTGGTTTCTATGAAACTGATTTCTCCTACCATACAGATATAGGACTTCGTCAAGTCATATCCCAGCAATTGGCCTTTCGATAATGTTTGTTTGGTAATGTCATTTTCATTTTTAGCAAGATCCAATAAGAAATTATCCTTCAAGCGAATCTCTGTCATTTCTATGGCATTTTCCTGCAAAAAGTAAAGAGCACATGCGGTCAGTGCATGTTCCAGAATATTCATCACCAGCCATGTCAGCTGATGACGGTCGTCTGGTTTAAAAATCAAATACCCCTGTTTTTTCTGATTCGACAAGATTGGCAGCTGATAGCACGTCTGTTGGTCGATGACAAACTCCTCAATATGATGATACAACGGGTGTTCACTGAACTGAATGTCAGTTTGAGGAATCTGCTGGACCTGTCCATCTACCTTACCATTGAAAACATCAAGCAGGTGGGGGTCGACATCATGATTTGCCCGGATACGCTTATTATGATCGCTGATCGCAATCGGAATGTTTGTCTTTTGGTATAAGAGGTTGGAAATCTCCTGCAGTCCTTTCCCATTCAAAACAAACGTGATCAATTCCTGTCTGATTTCCTCGGCTTGCTGTCTTTCCGCCTTTTTTTCCTGGCTTATTTCTTCCAAAACCACTTGCAGGATATCCCCAAAACGGACTTCCCAGGGGAGATCGATAATAATCAAGTCATTTTGCTCGCCCAGCTGCAGAATACGGTCTGGAATATCATAAATATAGCGCCCTGTGGCAAATGCCAAAACAGAAGCTCCCGACTGGATGACATCTTTGGTGAATTCCTCTAATAACAACGGATCATTCTCACAGCCAATCCCAGTACTCAGGACAAATTCATTACTACGGACAAAATTCTCCACTGGCGTCTCGATCACCGATATCCAATCAACCTCTTTTTCATTCAAAACAGCCCTCCCCGCTTTTACTTTGGCTGTTTCCATAATCGGAAGCTGGATGATATCTTTCACCGTTAACCCCATATCCCCACCTCATCCCTGTTAAGCTAATACTTGTCGGCCAAGGAACGGATTGTGTCATGATCCACATTATTTCCGCTAATGACAATGACAATGTGCTTATGTCTACTAGTTTCTTCTCCCAGCAGCCAGCCAATTCCTGCTCCAGCCGCCCCCTCTATTGCCATTTTATGATACTCGAGCATAAACATTATTCCTTTTGCAATCGATTCCTCTGAGACCAATACACTTTTATCCATCAACTGTTGGACCACGGGAAACGTGTAGCGATTGTCCGGGCCAAGCCCGCCTAGCAGGCTATCCGCTAATGTATCAGATTCTTTCAAAACAACTGGCTTACCGCGCTTCAGGCTTTCATGCATGACTGCCCCCTTTTCCATGGACACACCGGTGATGTCAATTTTGGAATCAACAGATTTCAATGCCAGACTGATTCCGGCAAGCAATCCTCCGCCTGAAAGGGGAATAATAGCTTGATCTACCTCCGGACATTCTTCTAAAATCTCCAGCCCTATCGTACCCTGTCCCGCAATCACTTCAGGGTCATCAAATGGCTTGACCACCGTAATCCCAGACTGCTTTTCCAGCTCATAGCAGTACTGTTCGGCATCGTCCTGATTTTCACCGACGATTTCTACATGTGCACCGAGTCGTTTCAGCTTTTTGACCTTTTCCTGTGGCACTCTCCTGGAAATACACACGGTCGCCGGGATATTATTCAACCCTGCGACATGAGCTACGGCAATCCCATGGTTTCCTGTCGAGAAAGTAGCAACTCCCTTTTTCCGTGCTTCCTCTGATAGTGATAGCATTTTATTGGCCGCACCTCTCAATTTAAATGCACCGGTCGGCTGCATATTCTCAAGCTTCAAGTATACATTTGTGCCAGCCTTGTCCGACAAAGGTTGCGAATATAGCAACGGTGTTTTCTCTACCACACTAGTAATTCGTTTTTTTGCCCTCCAAATATCCCTGAACGTTACGCCAGCTGTTTGTACACTTTCCATTCGCTCACCCCCAATACCTTTTCTGAATTATATATAACAATGCAATTGTCGGTCAATTCTAAATTTTTTATAAAAAAAGCCAGAGGATAATTTTCCTCTGGCTTTTTCACTTTACCATTTAAATTAATGTTTAGATGAACCGCCGCCATTTCCTAATGGTAATTCAGATGAAGGAAGTGGAGTCACAGGATCCAGACAAGCAATACCACAGAAGCAGTCTAAATCTACAGTAATACAAAGCCCAGATGCTACAAAGTTACGGATGGAGTTACCAGGGAAGTAAGCGCAGAAGTCATCGCCACCTGGTCCAGGAGTGCTTTGTCCTTGAGTTACTGGTACTAGCAATTCAAGTTGAACACAACATTCATCTTCATCAACGAATTTTTTTGCTCTGAAGATAGGGGTTTCTACGCAGTTAAACGTAGCATTGTCACTCATTCCCACTTCCCTGAAGACGACACTTCTTCCGATAAATGGCTCACAGTCCCCCTTACAAATTAGACTGAATGGAATTGTAGTTGGACCATTGCCGTTTCCTACTGGTGAAAGCAAGTCACGAATGGACTGCTCACAACCTGTATCACAACAATCATCCCCTACGCCAGCTACTTCATCCTGTGCCTTGATGATTTCACGAACAGTTTCGCAAACACAATTGTCAAAATCTTTTCCGCCACCACAGCTCATTAAAAATCTCTCCTTTTTTTCTTTTATTTTTGTTGCACTAATAATCTATGGAGATACCGCAATAATGGCTGTACAATCGTCTATTTATAAGAAAAATGGGTGAGTTGTTCAGACTTGTTTCTACTTATCCAAGCCTTCCTTTCTTGGATAACCATTCAACTGCATCATATTCCTGTTCTATTCCTTCCTACTCTCCTCATAGTGTGTATTTGAGGAGGTGTGTATTTTGCCAATAATTCAGCAGAAAAGCTACATGTACACAATAAAGCGTGGGGATACGTTATATTCAATTGCCAGGAGATTCGATAGTACTGTTGAAGCGATTGAACAGGCCAACCACTTATACCCGCCTGTTACGGACCGTGGCTTGATTTTTCCTGAAGATGTCCTGGTTATCCCTGCTGCCGATCAGCCATCAATTATGAGTTATGTTGTCTACCCTGGGGACGGGTTGCGAGGAATCGCTGCTTCTTTCCAAACTTCCGTAGATTTGCTTGCAGGGATTAATAACATCGCTAATCCGAACCTCATTTATATTGATCAGCTGCTGCTTGTCCCTGCATTCGCGAATGAAATCGAAACTGGTGATACCCTTTATAAAATTGCCACACGGTTTGGAGTAACAGTCGCTGAGATAGAAGCGGCCAATAGTGACAGGCCCGGTTTTCAGAGAGATGTCATCTGGCCTGGCTACTATCTTGCCATTCCCATTCCTATTTCTGATAATATTTTCGTCACTACTCCCCTGCCTGGTACACAAATCCAGAACGGCCAGCAGTTAGAAGGGTTTGCGCGGGTATTTGAGGCTTCCGTACAACACCAGGTTCGTGATAGTAATAATGTAGTCGTTTCCCGGGAACGCTTCACGACCGCTTCCGAAGGTGCTCCTGCTTATGGTTTTTTCAGCAGTACGCTCCCGTTTGACCGGCAGCCGACAAGCAGTACGGGGGAAGTTTGGGTGTTTAGTAGAAGTGCGAAGGATAACAGCATACAAGATCTTGTCCGAACCCCGGTAACTTTTTAGTACAGAAAAACCCCGATCCAGCTATCAGAGGATCGGGGTTTCGTATAATCAGCTTGCTTTTCTGGCAATAACTTGTTTACTGAGCATTCCCTTATGTTTCAGGATTTGTACGACAAACCAGACAGCGACTGCCAGCCAGATGACCGAACCGATAATCATGGATGTCGAATAAGCTAATCCGAACCCTTCGGGTGCATAGAAGATATACGTACTCACAACACCGGTCATAAACAAAGCCGGTACACTGGCAATCCAGTGGAACTTTTTATGCTGAAGCAAATACATAGCGGCTGTCCAAAGCATGACGGTGGCGACAACCTGGTTGGACCAGCCGACATACCGCCAAAGGAAGCTGTAGTCCATTTGTGTTAACAAAAATGTTGGAATAGCTACCGGAAAGACAAGACCTATTTTCGCCCAGTTCCCCTTCAATTCCTTTTTACTCACTTGCTTCAATAAATCGGCCAGCATCATTCTCGAAGAACGGAGCGCTGTATCGCCTGTAGTGATTGGCAGGATAATGACACCAAGCACAGCAAGGATGCCTCCTAATGTGCCAAGCGTGGTGGTGCTGATTTCATTGACTACGCCAGCTGGTCCGCCTGCAGCCAATGCTTCTTGAAGACCTCCAGTACTGCCAAAGAACGCCATCCCGGCAGCAGCCCAGATCAACGCAATGACCCCTTCTGCAATCATCGCTCCGTAAAATACTTTGCGTCCTTCACTTTCTTTTTTCAACGTACGAGCTAAGATCGGGCTCTGGGTACTATGGAATCCGGAGATAGCACCGCAAGAAATGGTGACCATCAATAGCGGCCAGACTGGCAGATTATCAGGATGAAGACTATTGATTGTTAAATTCGGGACTGGATTTTCAAAAAAGAATAATCCGATACCAATGGCAACTGCCATGAAAATCAGTACTGCTCCGAAAATCGGATAAACTTTTCCAATGATTTTATTGACCGGCAATACTGTTGCTATTAAGAAATAAGCAAAAATGATCAGCAGCGATGCAAGAAAGCCTAGTGGAGTGACCTCTGCCATCAGTTGTGCCGGTCCAGCCGTAAATGCGGCCGCCACGAGGATCATTAATCCAATCGATAATATATTGATAATCGTTTTAGCGTGTTTGCCTAAGTATTTTCCTACAAGGGTCGGGTACTGTGCTCCATTATGCCGAAGCGACAACATCCCTGAAAAATAATCATGGACGGCTCCTGCAAAAATGGAACCGACGACAATCCAGATGAACGCAATCGGACCATATAATGCTCCAAGAATCGCGCCAAAAATCGGACCAAGCCCAGCGATATTCAATAGCTGGATCAAGCTTGCCTTCCACCAGCTCATCGGCATGTAATCAAAGCCGTCATTGTTGGTGTATGCTGGAGTTTTTTGTTCATCGTCAATGCCAAAAATTCGTTCGACCACCTTAGCGTAAACGAAATAACCTGCGAGTAATAATGCGATGGATGCGACAAATGTAAGCATCGCTGAGCCTCCCTTCAAAAATTAATGATAGGGAGTATTCTATAACGGAATCAGACAAAAAACAACATTTTTTCTGAAAATTTTCTTTATTCTTTAATATTAAGCGGTTACATTGCCACAGCAAGGAAAAAACGGTGGTTTTCCCACCGTTTTTATGGTTACTTATTAGACTCCAATTTCTGTTTCAATTTATCCACTTGTGATTTCAAAATCAGATTATCCTGGGTCAGCGATTCAATTGTTTCTTCCTTTGCCTGCTTCCATTTTTTCCAATCTAGAGATTCCGTCGAAGAAGCTTCTTTTTTGGAATGGTATTCCTCCAACTTGCTTTTCAGCTGTGTTTCTGTTTGTTCATGAACAGATATCTGCTCCTTCAATTGATCGATGGTCCCCGCCAATTCTTTGCATTTCTCTTCGAGAGCTCCCTCTTCCTTTTGTTTTACATTCATATTATTTTCCAACTGCTTTACAATTTTCTGGTATTTTTCCTGCAGCTCCCGGTTGGATTGTTCTAACTCGATAGCCTTATTTTGAATTTTCTCTTTCTCTTTCATGATGTGTTCATTTTTCGCTATAAGATTTTCTTTCATGACACGGAATTCGCTTTCTTGTTTTTGCAGCAGTTCCTGTAACGACTTATTTTTAATATGCATCCGCGAACGATCACTTTGCTGCTCTGCGATGATCTCCTCAGCTGTCTGCAGCTCTTTCTCCATTTTTTCTACCTGGTAATCTAATTCTGCTTTATCTTCCAGCAACTTAATATTTTGTTCTTTCAAGTTATCAAGCTGGGCATAATGATAGTTTTCCTGGTAATCCTTCACTTTCTCTTTATACTTCGCTAGCTCTGCTTTGAAATAAATAATCTTCTGCTGAAGCTGAACCGGGTCCCCCATATTGTTTTTATTCATACCGTAACCTCCCGTAATGTATGCTTGGGCTGACGTGTATATTATCTATATGTAATAATTCCATCGAAGGTTACTGACAGCCTGATCATGATCTTGAGGCAGGCAAAAAAGCAGGACAATCAAATGTCCCGCTTTTATATTACCGTTATCTCACCGGGGAGTATGGATTTCTTTCTCCAGATTACGCATCACTACTGACGCTTTCCTTCCGGTAATCATCTATTTCAGCCACTAATTACTGAATGTAATGATGCTTATTCAGCCCTGGGATATCCTGCAGACAGATATTCCGGTTTAAAAATTGACTGTTTCACTTTTTAACCGGTTGACTTTGTTTCGCAGAGATTCTTCCCTGTCTTTTGATTGCCTTATACTTTTTTCTAGTTTTTGTATTAGCATTTTATCTTCTTCGAGTTCTCCTTCCAGCTGGTTATAACCTGCTTCCCACTCTTTAACTTTTTCCTCTTGTTTATCTTTTAAGATTTGTAGCCTATCACACTCCTTTTCCAAAGCATCAAGCTTACTTTCAAGCGTTTCAATTCTCGTATCAGATGACTTGTTTTCTTTCTGTTCTTCCTTTAACTTTTTTTCCAAATAATCCAGTTTCTTTAAATGTTCTGCCTGGTATTCCGCTAAAGACTGATAAAATTGTTCCAGACCTTTCAATTGCATTTTCTGATTTCTATTTTCTTCTAATAGTTCTTCTTTTTTATGAATAGCGGCCTTATAGTGCTTGTTCAGCTGGGCGTAGGTGGCTTTAAGATTCTGTTCTCTATCCATTCGCTCGCTTAATTCAAGATAATTTTCCTTTTTTAACTGCTCATTTTCACTACGTAATGCCTGTGTATGTTCTTCCTCTTTTTTTAAGTCCTTTAGAGCTTTATCCACTTTAACCTTAAGCTCATCTACAATTTTTCCAGTCTGTTCCTTTTCCTGCTGAAGCGTACTTACTTTATTAAAATGACTCTGCAACTTTTCTTCCAGGCTATGGTTTTCTGCTTTACTCGTTTCAAATTCCTTTCTGACCCTTAAGAAGTCCTGGTGAAGAAGCCCGTAATCTTTATTCAAGCCCTCCAGTTTATTTGCATAATTTATATTCCTATACCTTTCTTTATCGATAGATTTCTTAAGCTGGTTGATTTCTTTTTGGCAGGATTCTTTTTTATTACTAAGCATTATTTTTTCTCTTTTTTCCTTTTCAAGTGCTTCATTTGTTGAAGTCAGCCGCTCCTTAAGTTCCTGCATATAGTGCTGGAACTCTTGAAAGCTTTGCTCATTTTCTTGTTCCTTCCGTTCATAATCTTTTACTTGTTTTAATAAAAGCTGCTCTCTCTCCCGCTGTTTCTCTAGCTGTTCCCGACTTTCCGAAGAACTGATCTCCCTTTTCACCTGCTCTTTACGAACCAGCTCATTCGTTTCTTTTAACTGCTTTTCCATAAAGCTTATATCCAATTCCAGACTCTTATATTTTTCTTCTAGCTTGGTATGACTTTCTTTACTTTCCCTAAGCTTATTTCTAAGACTCTCATTGCTTTTCTTCAGTTCCTCTGTTACACGCTCCTTATTTAAATAAAGCTGTGGGAGTTTCGTCTTAAACCGCGTATTTTCTTTACTTAACTCATCATTCGCCAGCTTAAGCTTTTCTAATTCTTCAATCAGCTGATTGTTCTCTTCCCGAATTTGATTAAATTTCGGACGCTGTTCTTCTTGTTCCTGCTGATACTTAGATAGCTCAGATTTTAAATGAATTACCATTTGCTGAAGCTGTGGAGGCGTCATTTTTTTCGTTGAACGTATACTTGTTTTCTTTTTCATCCCGCCTTCCCCCTTTATCTAAAATATAATTTCATTAAATCCCTCCTTATCATTTTTATGATGTTTCAGGGTAATCATGACCAGTATCAAAGAGAACATAAAAAAGCCCGAAGTCTCTAACTTCAGGCAATAAAGGGGATCAATCTATTTTTTTATTTGTAAAATTACTTTAGCATTTCTGATATATCTGTCTCCGGCTCTATTTAAACCAATTAAACTTCTTTCATCAATTCTTCCCTCAATTTGAATTTCTGCAGCTTACCACTTGCGTTACGAGGCAATTCATCGACAAATTCATAACGCCGAGGACGCTTATACCTTGCGAGCCGCTCATTGGCGGTACAGAACTCATCTAACTCTTTTTCCGTAAGTGAATCGTCTTTTTTT
The DNA here is from genome assembly GCF_900107755.1 of Thalassobacillus cyri. Taxonomy (GTDB): domain Bacteria; phylum Bacillota; class Bacilli; order Bacillales; family Halobacillaceae; genus Thalassobacillus; species Thalassobacillus cyri. The sequence continues at coordinate 186,743 of NZ_FNQR01000003.1, forward strand.
ACAATATAAGCCACGACACGTTCTCCCCACATTTCGTCTGGTTCACCAATGACAGCAGTATCCATTACCTGGCTATGGTCGAACAGGACGTCCTCTACTTCCCGTGAATAGATATTCTCGCCACCCGAGATAATCATGTCCTTGACACGATCGCTGACCCAGAGGTACCCGTCTTCATCAAAGGAACCGATGTCACCGGAATGGTACCAGCCTTTATACATTACTTCCTCAGTCGCCTCCGGACGGTTATAATAACCTGGCATCATACTTGGACCCTGGACGATGATTTCTCCGAGCTCCCCTGGTTCGCAAATATCTGCTGGATCTGCTGGTCCGTCTTCTCTGGTGCGAACCACTCTTACTTCATGATTCAACAAAGGTCTCCCAGCCGATCCAGCTTTATCAATCTGTTCATCCTCGGTCAGCACTGTAATGGCTGGTCCCATTTCCGTCATACCATAAGCTTCAAATAAACGGATTCCCAATGTATCGTGTAACTTCTTCACTAGTGCCGGCGCCATTGGAGCACCGCCATACAAACCTTTATTCAACGCGGAAAAGTCAGCTTCAGCCAAGTCTTCCTGCAGCATCATATTCCACATCGTCGGGGCAGCAAAAAAGGAAGTGATCGCTTCTTCTTTGACAGTCCGAATCACGGACTTAGTTTCGAAATGATGCATGATGATATTGGCGCCTCCCATCATCACCCGTGGGAAAAAGGCGCAGTGCAGCTCGGCACAATGGAACATGGGACCGACACTTAGTCCACGCTCTTTGTCGGTCACCTGCATAACCGTCCCCATAATCAACGCCTGATCGATCATGTCGCGGTGCGTGTGCAGCACCCCTTTCGGCAGACCGGTCGTACCTGAGGTGTACATGATGGCGTATAGGTCATTTTCATCCAGCTCACAGTCCGGCCTTTCCCGGGAAGCTCCCTCCATCTGGGCTTCATAATTCACGGCAAAGTCAAGATCATGCTGGTCGATCGACCAAAACTGAACACTCTTCACTTCCCCGGCTGCTTGTTCTACCTGGGGATGGGTCGCTTTTTCAAATACGACAATCTTAGGCTGGGCATCCTGCAAGATAAACGAGATTTCTTTCGCGGTCAAACGAAAGTTGATCGGGTTGAAAACTGCTCCTATTTTCATACAGGCAAATAACGTAGTCGCAAACTCTGCTGTATTGAATAAAACGGTCGATACTTTATCTCCCTTACCGACTCCAGCATCCTTCAGTGTATTGGCAAGACAATTGACTTCTTCATCCCACTCACGATACGTCCACCGTTTTCCTAAGCGAACATCAACTAATCCCTCTTTCTCCGGATATTTCGCCACCGTCTGTTCAAACATGCTACGCAAAGTTGGTCCCATCGATTCGTCTCCCCTTATTAAAAGTTGAATTGCCAGTCATCTCTACTGTCCTTACTTTGGCTGCATCCGAATCGCTCCGTCTAACCGGATCACCTCCCCGTTCAACATCGGATTACCAATGATGCTTGCCACAAGCTCGGCATATTCTGCCGGCCGTCCTAACCTGCTCGGGAACGGTGTCATCTTACCAAGCGCCTCACGAGCGGATTCCGGAAGCGTCGCGAACATTGGTGTTTCAAATAAACCCGGCGCTATCGTCATGACTCTCACCCCATAGAGGGCAAATTCTCGTGCTATCGGCAATGTCATACTGGCTACTCCACCTTTGGAGGCGCTGTAGGCTGCTTGTCCAATCTGTCCTTCGAATGCGGCGACGGAAGCTGTATTGATGATGACCCCGCGCTCATCATCAGCATTGACCTCATTGCTTTGCATCCGTTCCCCTGCCAGCCGGATCATATTGAAAGTACCGATCAGATTGACCTCGATCACTTTAGAAAAGCTCCCTAAATCATGGGCCCCCTCTTTCCCGACAACTTTTTCGGCAATAGCAATGCCGGCACAATTGATGACCGCGTTAAGACTTCCGAATTGATCGATTGTCAAGTCCAGCAGCTGGCTGATATCCTGTTCAGAAGTTATATCTGTCGTATGAAACAGACAACGATCACCAAGTTCCTGGGCCAGGTCTGCGGCACGTTCCTCATTTCGGTCCGCAATCACTGCTCTTCCGCCAGCTGTGATAATTTTTCTTACAGTAGCTTCTCCAAGTCCGGAAGCGCCGCCAGTCACGATTGCTACGATATTTTTAAGCATCATTTATTATTCCTCCAATCGTTCGATGATGGTTGCGTTTGCCATTCCCATTCCTTCACAGACAGCCTGCAAGCCGTACCGCTTTCCTGTCCGTTCTAATTCATGGACTAAGGTGGTCATCAGCCTCGTTCCTGTCGCTCCGAGAGGATGACCAAGTGCGATGGCTCCTCCATTGACATTAAGCTTAGCAGGATTTGCACCTGTCTCTTTCAGCCAGAACAAAGGAACCGGCGCAAAGGCTTCATTCACTTCAAACAAGTCCATATCTTCTAAACTAAGCCCAGCTTTTTGCAACACTTTATAAGTGGCAGGAACCGGCCCCGTCAGCATGAATGTAGGATCCGAACCAACTACAGATCTTGCTACAATCCTGAATCGTGGCTTCAAACCTAACTGCTCCGCCTTTTCACGGGACATCAGCAATACTGCCGATGCACCATCACTGATTTGACTGGCGTTCCCGGCCGTTATCTTTCCGTCTTCTTTGAAAGCAGGTTTCAATTCTGCCAACGTTTCGAGCGAAGTTCCTGGCCGCGGTCCTTCATCGGTATCCATTAAATTGACGGTTCCATTCCTATCGGTCACCGGCATGATTTCTTTTTTAAAACGTCCTTCCTTTATTGCCTTCAGTGCTTTTTCATGGCTTTCTACAGCAAACTGGTCTAGCTCCTGCTTTGAAAAGCCACAGTGCTCAGCAATCCGTTCTGCAGACAGCCCTTGATTGATGATTTCATAATTGTCCGTAAGTCTTTTGCTGTGCTCCGTCCCTTGAATATTAGAGAACATTGGCACGCGTGTCATATTTTCAACGCCACAGGCAACGACTGTTTCCATATCACCACTGGCAATCGCCTGGGCTCCGAAATGAACCGCCTGCTGGCTCGACCCACACTGGCGGTCGATGGTCACTCCGGGCACTTCTTTCGGGAATCCCGCTATCAAGGCTGCTGTACGCGCGATATCCATCCCTTGCTCCCCGACCTGGGACACACAGCCTGCAATCACATCTTCCACCGACGCCGGATCAACCTGCGCCTGATCCAACAATTCCTTTAAAACATCTCCTAATAAATCGTCTGGCCGCTTTTGACTCAGCAGCCCTTTTCTCCTTCCAACCGGACTGCGTAACGCTTCAACGATGACAACTTCTCTCATTTGCTATCTCCTCCTGTTGAATGGACTCCTTTCTGGAGCCATGTTTCTACTATTTCTGTTTGGTGCTCTCCTTTTTTGGGGGAGCGTTTACTCGTGGCAGGCACTGGATACATGGTGGCCAGTTGTGTCAAGCCGCCTTCCCTGATCTCCATCACACGCTGCTTCCATAATGGATGATGTTCCAGTTCTCCTACTTCCAATACTGGAGTCAAACAGCAATCCACCTGTAACGAAATTTCCGTCCACTCTTCCAATGGCTTAGAACGGAAGTAAGCGCTTACTTGTTCAAAAATAGAAAAACCCTCTTCCGCACGTGTAAATTGATGTTTGATCCAATCACTTCTTCCAGCAAACTGACAAAATGAATGCCAAAATTTAGGTTCCAATGCGGCAAGGGCGATATAACGTCCATCCATCGTTTCATAGATGTGATAACATACTTTTTCTCCACTGATTTCTTTAATTCCTTTGTTATAACCACTTTCTTTTGCAAGGGCAACGTTGGTATTTAACATCGCATAAAGACCATCCGTCAGTGCAACGTCGAGATAGGAGCCTTCCCCATTCCGGTAACGGTTTACGAGCGCAGAGAGTATCATCTCAGACGCGGTCAAACCGCCGAGAAAATCAGCAATCTGGATCGAAGGGTGTACTGGCTTTCCCTGCTTATCTTTCAGTTGCGACAGCATTCCACTAAGGGCCATATAATTTAAATCATGACTAGCCAGAGTATTCATTTGGGCAGTAGCCTGACCATAACCTGAAATCGAGCAGTAGACAATACCGGGATTGTGCTCCTGTACTTTTGCATAGTCAAGGCCCATCCGTTTCATAACACCTGGACGGTAGCTTTCTACGATAACATCGGCAGTTGAAGCAAGTTCAAACGCTGTAGCCTGGTCATTTGCGTCTTTCAAATCAAGCATTAAGCTTCTTTTCATTCGATTGTTTACAGCAAAGGCTATACTATTCAAACTTCGCGCCGGCTCACCTTCAGGTGGTTCCACCAGCACAACATCGGCCCCTTTTTCCGCCAGCCTCAATGTAGCATAAGGGCCCGGGAGATACCTCGAAAAGTCCAGGACACGGATTCCCTCCAGCATCCGTTCCATCACTCCAACCCCATCTTTTTCGCGATGATTGTTTTCATGATTTCATTGGACCCTGCATAAATAGCGGAAACGGGTGCATCCCGATATCTTCTTGCAATCTCGTATTCTTCCATATAGCCATAGCCGCCATGCAGGTGCATACATTCCTCCGCCACTTTTTTAGTCAGATCGGTAATCCACCACTTCGCCATGGAAACTTCTTTGACGACATCTTCCCCTTTGATATGGGAATCTACCACGCGGTCCAGGAATGTCCGGCCGATTTCTACTTCTGTTTCGAGTTCTGCCAGCTTGAATTGTGTGTTTTGGAATGATGCAATACTTCTCCCGAATGCCTTCCGATCTTTAACGTATTGCGTAGTGATTTCCAGCATCCTTTCCGATGCAGCGATTCCCCCGATAGCTACAATCAACCGCTCCTGCTGGAGATTTTTCATTAAATAGTAGAAACCTTCGCCTTCTTTGCCGATCAAGTTAGAGGCGGGTACTTTGGCATCTTCAAAAATCAATTCAGCCGTGTCCTGACTATGTAAGCCAATTTTACTAAGTTTTTTCCCTTTCGAAAAACCAGGACTATCCTTTTCGACCACTAGCAGGCTTATTCCTTTATGAGCGGGCTTTGCTTTCGGATTAGTTTTACAGACGACAAGCACTAAGTCTGCCTGGATGCCATTCGTGATGAACGTCTTTTCTCCATTTACTATGTAGTTGTCTCCGTCACGGACTGCCGATGTTTTGATGCCAGCCAGGTCAGAACCAGCACCAGGTTCCGTCATAGCGATCGCTGTTATAATTTCTCCTGCCGCGCATTTAGGCAGCCAACACTTCTTTTGTTCCTCTGTACCATACTGCTCCAGATATGGGACAACGATGTCACTGTGTAATCCGATTCCAATCAGGCCGGTTCCTACTTTCTCCAGCTCCTCATTGATGATAACCGAGTAACCAAAGTCTGCTTCAACCCCTCCATATCTTTCATCCAGCCATGGACATAGATACCCCTGTGCCCCCATCTTTTCCCAAAAAGATTTGGGAATCAGCCCATTCCGCTCCCATTCTTCAAAATAGGGATAAGCTTCTTTCTCTAAAAACTTGCGCAATGATTCTCGTAACATATCATGCTCTTCTTTTATATAAGCTGCCTTCATGTTCTCCCCCCTTGGATTTAATTCGTATGAATATTCAGACTATAATTAGTTTACCTTATTTTGCAGTAAGGGGAAATAATTATTCCTGATTAGTTACTATACGCCCCTTTTTAAGCTGTCTTACGAATTATTTCAGTAACCTTCTGACTTAATTCAGGCGTGTTCCTCCCTAACAGGTCAATGTTCTTCCCAGGCATTTTTTCTATTAAAACTTGGCTTGTCGCCAAGTACTTATGGCGAAAGCCTTAGTAATTTCTTATATTTTAATCCTTTAACAAAGTTAAACTTTCTTAAAGTGTAAAAAAGACAGACATCATCATGTCCGTCTTTTACGCAAATATCTCTTTTTTACGGTAAACCATCCCATCAGCAGTTGCCAGCAGCTCTCCAGCTTCATTGTTAACCATCATCCGGTACAGGCCGAGCTTCGGGTTCTTTGATTCTTCCTTGGCCGTAGCAATAATTCTATCCCCAAGCATGCCCGCGCGCATATAATTCATATTTACATTGATACCGACCGCTGTCTGACCATAAGAATTGCTGGCGATCGCAAATGCTACATCTGCCAGGGAGAATAGGACGCCTCCGTTAGCCGCACCATGAAAATTCATCATATTCTCTGTAATCGTCATCGAAACTGTCGCTGCTCCTTCACCGACATGGTCAATTTCTATTCCCAGGAATCTGGCATACGGGTCTCTGGAGACCCGTTCTAAAATCGCTTCTTTCATTTTTCATTCTCCCCCATACAGGAAAGGGACATCCTTTTTGACGTCCCCTCCTTCCTTAATTTTTTTTTACGTTCATTTCCACTGGAAACTTTTGCATGGTTCCGATTGATAGTCCAGAAATTTAAATTGCAACGAATCTGTCATTAAATCTATTCTCCCTTGAGCACGCAATTCCATTACGGTAATTTAACCGGACGAATATATTCATCATATACATACTCTTTTTATACTTCGATCGTATCATTGGTACGGTCAACAATGCGCACTGCTTTTCCTTCTGAGCGTGGAACCGACTTCGGTCCAAGCACTTTGACTTCCACGGAAATAAGACAATTATTTTTCATCACTTTCTGTATGTGCTTACCAAGCTTCCCTACGTCGGGGTGATCCAAATCTTCCTCGATCTGATTGAAAAAGGGTTCGTCTACCTCGACTTGTAGTTCTACATGCTGCATGCTTCCCTTTTTAAAGACATGGAGCTGATAGTGAGGGACGATGCCCTCTACACTCAACAGATAATGTTCAATTTCTGAAGGGAACACATTTACACCTCTGATAATCAGCATGTCATCAATACGCCCTTTCACCCTGGACATCTTGACAGTCGTCCTTCCGCATTTACACTTGCCGCGCTGCAAAGAAGCAATATCACCGGTCCGGTATCGTATGACCGGGAATGCTTCCTTCGTCAAACTGGTGAAAACCAGTTCACCATCTTCACCATCCGGTACAGGTTCAAGTGTATCAGGGTCGATGACTTCAGCGAGGAAATGGTCCTCTGCAATATGTAGCCCGTCTTGTGCTTCATGGCATTCCATCGCCACCCCAGGCCCTAACACTTCACTCAACCCATAAATGTCACAAGCCTTGATATCGAATTTTTCTTCCAGGGTACGTCGCATTTCTTCTGACCAAGGTTCAGCTCCGAATATGCCAAATTTCAACGATGTCTGACGGGGATCTTTTCCGTCCTGTTCCATATGCTCGGCAATGTTCAAAAGGTAAGATGGTGTTCCGCAAATGACAGTCGGTTTGAAATCCTCAATCAAGCTAATCTGGCGTTCTGTGTTTCCACCTGAAATCGGGACAGTAGCCATTCCCAATTCTTCACTTCCGCAATGCAGCCCCAGGCCACCTGTAAATAACCCGTAACCATAAGCGTTATGAAGTACTTCGCCCGGCTTACCGCCGCCGATCGTAATTGCCCGTGCAACCAATTCCGACCACATGCAGATATCATTTTTCGTATAGCCGACAACGGTAGGCTTTCCGCTGGTGCCGGAAGAAGCATGGATACGCACCAGCTCACTACGATCTACTGCGAACAATCCAAATGGATAGTTATCCCTCAGGGCTTTTTTTTCCAGAAACGGCAGCTTGGTTACATCATCCAGCGAACGAATATCCTCAGGTACTAACCCCATTTCGTCAAACTTTTGCTTGAAATAAGGTACATTTTCATAGACACGGTGAACGGTCTCCTGAAGCCTTTTTAACTGCAGTCCTTTCATCTCTTCTGATGAAGCGCTTTCAACTCCGTGCAATATCATTCCCCATCTCTCCCCTTGCATTGTATTAGCCCAAGACACCACCAAACAAATAGACTTATAATATGACGTAAATAATACGACATATAAATATTATGTTATTTAACACTAAATTTACCGTTAAAATAATAGAAAGTCAATGTTATTTTCGAATTTTCTGAAATTAATAGGGTTAAATGAAGTTTTGACAGGAAAGAAAAAATACAGTATTTTTAGCGGAGCAGGTACCGAGGAGTTTCGTCAGTATCTTTTATCGGGAAAGAATAAGGGAAATGAATTACGGGAGTGAACACCTTTGAATATATTATTAACTGGCTCCACCGGTTTTCTCGGAGGAAAAGTCATGAAAGAACTGATCCACGGGACAGGCCACCACTTATATATCCTCGCAAGAAATCGTAAAAAAGCAGAACAGTTGAAAGACAGCTTCACTACTGAAGAACAACACCGACTCCATTTGATAACCGGCGACATCACACTTCCATCTTTCGGCATGGAAGATGAACTTATCAGCTCGCTCACTGGCAAAATTGATTGCTTCTACCATTCCGCGGCTCTGGTAAAATTTGATGAATCTCTACGAGAGGAGTTATTTGCCATCAACTACGAGGGTACAAAGTATGCCCTGGAACTGGCTAAAAAACTCAGGGTGCGTAAATTCTTCTATGTAAGTACCGCCTATACCGTCGGAAAAAGGCACACAGGAGTCGAGGTTCTCTACCCGGAGGATGACAGCTACCATAACCCTTATGAAGAGAGTAAAGTAAAAGCTGAACACCTCGTGTTCAGCTATGGAGATGAAATGGATGTGTCCATTTTCCGGCCATCCATCATTGTGGGGGATTCAAAAACCGGGGAAGCGGATTCGGAGTTCACGCTTTACGGCTTTATGCGGGCATTGGATATTTTCAGACGTAGAATCGTACGTAAAAATGAGTCTGGAAATAATAGGGTTTACCGTGTGGTCGCCAACCCGATTGGCACGTCTAATTTTGTTCCAGTCGATTATGTAGCGGAAATATTAGCACTTGCTATAACGAAAGCAGAACCTTACGGAATTTATAATATTACCAATCCAAACCCTCCGACCAACGCAGAAGTGCTCGATATGTTCCAGGACGCTTTGGGTTTCCACCGATTGACTACAGTAGACGACCATCATAATTATGAGCTTAGTCCAGAAGAAGAAAAATTGAATGAAATGATCGATACGTTTAAAGTTTATTTAGCTAGTGATATCACGTTTAAAGATGACAATACAAAAAAGTTGATTAACGGCACCGATATCCATCATCTCCATATGTCACGAGAAATGCTGGAAATGATCATTCACGCCTATTTTACAACGGAAAGTTAGTCACCATAAAAGAGGCCGCCCTTACTATCAAAGGGGGCCTCTTTTCTATTTTCCTATCAGGAACTGAGAGAAAGATGCTTCTTTTGAATATCGCCATTGAATTCCTCTACAGCGCCTTCAAAGACAATCCTGCCTTTATTTAAAATATATATATAGTCAGCTATTTCTTTGGCCATCGCCAAGTTTTGCTCTACTAGCAGCATCGTAAGGCCTGCTTGTTTTAATTGCCTGATAATTTTACTTACTTCCTGCACCATCAATGGAGAAAGTCCTTCAGAAGGTTCATCAAGAAGGAGGAGTTTTGGGTTTGTCAATAGCGCTCTTCCAATAGAAAGCATTTGCTGTTCTCCACCGCTCAAATTTCCACCCATTGAATGCTGGCGTTCTTCTATACGGGGAAATAATTTAAAAACATCATCATGCTTCCATCCATTTTCGGTATTCGTTTTTGTGGTAAGCAGGTTCTCTTTCACTGTCAAATTGGGGAATATCCTCCTGCCCTGAGGTACCAGGCCGACCCCTGACTTGGAGATGTGGTAACTTTTGGCTGTTACCATATTTCGTCCTGCGACCTCTATTGTACCTTCCCTTTTTGGAACCATTCCCATAATGGAATATATAGTAGTTGTTTTCCCCATCCCATTACGCCCTAAAATGGCACAGACCTGACCTTGTCCAACCTTCAAAGAAAGGTTATGCAACACGTGACTTTCTCCATAATAGGCATTCAAGTTTTTAATCTGTAGCATCAAACCACCCTCGCTTTCCCCATATATATTTCGTTGACTTGCTGATTGTCACGTATAGCCTCAGGCGTGTCATCGGCCAGCACATGCCCATTGTATAAAACCAGCATCCGGTCAGATAAACCGAAAATCACATCCAAGTCATGTTCAATAATCATCAAGGTCAAGGCCTCCGGAAGGTTTTTAAGTAGTTCGACAATATAGTCCGTTTCTGATTGTGACATGCCGGCTGTTGGTTCATCCAATAAAAGCACCGATGGATCTGTAGCTACTCCAAGCATGATTTCAATTTGCCTTTGCTCTCCATAAGAGAGGTTTTCGACTTTCGTATTTCTTCGCCCATGAAGTCCCCAGGTTTCCAACAATGCTTCAGCTTCTTCATAAAGAGCTCGATAGGATCGGTTATTTCGTACTTTGAACCAGGTACTCTTTATTCCATGCTTCCGTTGAAGTACCAATAATAGATTCTCGAATATCGATAACTTTTCCAGCAGATTATTCTTTTGGAAGGTTCTGGCGATTCCTCGCCTTGTCCGCTTGTAATTAGGCTCGTTTGTGATGTGTTTTCCATGGAAAGCTATGGTACCTTGCGTCGGAGTAAGATCGCCGGTCAACAGGTTGAAAAAAGTGGTTTTACCAGCTCCATTCGGTCCGATGATGCCTATACGCTCTCCTCGGGAGACATCAAAGGATACTTCTTTTAGAATTTCAAGACCACCAAACCGTTTATTGATAGCGTTCACCTCTAATATAGTTTCCTCATACATCTATTTTCTCGCCCTCCTATGAAACTTTTTCATTACTTATGTTTTTAACTTTGGGACGTACTGTATGGTTTTGTATACCTTTAAAAATATCTTTGCTAATCCCGTATATCCCTGATGGAAAAAAGATGACAAATATAATGAACACTGCTCCCAGAATCATCATCCACATGTTTGTATAAGTAGAAACGATTGTTTCAAGTAGGACTATCAATGCAGCCCCAAGAACCGGTCCAAGCATCGTTCCGGCACCACCGATCAATACCATGATCAGTACAGTCCCTGACATCGTCCAATAAATATCACTTGGTGCTATGAACCCGTTGAAATACGTATATAAAGCACCTGCCACTCCGCCAAAAATACCAGAGATGACGAAGGCTGCATATTTATAGATATTTGTGTGATAACCCATTGATTTTAATCGCTTTTCATTTTCCTTGATACCGACCAATACTTTCCCAAAAGGGGATTCAGTTATGATGCCAAGAATCGCATACACAACCAGGAATAACGAGGCTACCACATAAAATACCCAGACAGTATTTGATAGCTCCCATCCAAACAAAATCGGGTTAGGGATACCAGATAACCCGTTCGATCCGCCTGTCCATCCAGTAGACTGATAGACAAATGAATATACCATTTGGGAAAATGCCAGGGTCAGCATCAGAAAATAGAACCCGCTTACTTTCAAACAAAAGAGACCGATGATACAGGCAAGAATGACAGAGAGTAAAACCGCTCCCCCTAACGTGAAAAGTAAGTTTGCCGATATATTTTGTGCAATGATGCCAGCCGTGTAAGCCCCTGCACCAAAAAAGGCTGCATGACCAAGGGAAACCAAACCTGTATAACCCACAATGACATTTAAACTAAGGGCAAAAATTCCAAATATAAGAATTTCAGTCAGCAGGTTGATATGAAAAGAAGTTAAAATAAAAGGTGAAGCAGCGAACAACAGAAGAGCGGTTGAAAATTTTAAGTATATTTTCATTATCCTTCAGCCACCTGCTTCCCTAATAGGCCATTTGGGCGCCACACGAGAATAATGGCCATCAGTGTGAAAACGAGGAACATACTCAACTCGGGGACCAGATAACGGCCGAATGTCTCAAGTACTCCAACCAGAATACTTGCAGTAAACGTTCCTGCAATGGAACCAAGCCCGCCGATGACAAGCACGACCAAAGCAAGAATAAGCGTTTGGAACTCCATATCTGGATATAGCCCAAGAATTGGAGCAGCGACCACGCCGCCAAAACCGGCAAGTATACCACCGAGTACAAAAACAGAGGTGAATACCAAACTGATATTAACGCCTAATGCTCCAATCATTTCACGATCGCTTAATCCGGCCCTGATGATAGCACCCCATCTAGTTTTATTTTGTACCCACCAAATCCCCACAGCAATCACTATCCCCACAGCAATGATCACCAGCCTGTAAAGCGGGAATAATTGACCAGCAATGGAAACCGATCCTGCCAATGATTCCGGGACACGAATGGAAAGGACATTCGTTCCCCAGATTATCTTAGCGATGTCATGAAATACATAAGCAACTCCCAGAGTCAAAAGAACTTGCGACAAGTGCCCTAATTTATACGTATAGTGCAGTAATGTCCTTTCCATGATCAAGGCTATAAAAGCTACGACAAGCGGCGCTGTCAAGAGTGCCAGCCAAAAACTTTGTGTGTACGTGGCTGTTACTGAATAACCGACATAGCCTCCAATCATGTATAGAGATCCATGTGCTAAATTAAGAACTCCTAAAATTCCGAATACAAGAGCTAAGCCACATGTAATAACAAACAGCAACATTCCATAAGACAGTCCATTGACCATCTGAGCAATGAGAATATCTATTTTGTCCACCTCCAACGTTGTTGATTGATTATTTTCCAGGGTCCTGTACATTTTCTATTTGATCGATCATGCTATTTTCTGTACGTCCTTCTTCTTGTATTGTCTCAAGGATATACATATCCTGTATGACATGATGGGTATTCTGATCAAAAGCGAACGGTCCCCGAGGACTATCGAACTCTACAGCCGCCATCGCCTTTACTATTTCCTCTGGATCTGATACATCTCCATCCAGTGCTTCGATCGTTTCTACTAATATCCGAGCGGCATCATACCCTTCCAAAGACTCGATGGTCGGCCGTCTGTCGTAGGCTTCCTCATAGGCTTCTGTGAATTTACCATTTTCTTCGTTCTCCAGATTGTAATCCCAGAAACTTGCTGCATGGACTCCTTCTGCTGCATTTCCGATGGATTCTCTTAAATCTTCAGAAACAAGCCACCCCGAACCCAATAGTTGAAACTTATCTTTCAGTCCATACTCTTCGTATTGTTGAACGAAACGCACTGCATCACTGCCTGCAAAGAAAGCATAGACACCATCTGCGTCGGAATCACGTATAGTAGTCAAGTAAGAAGCATAATCATTGTTTCCAAGTGGTGGATACACTTGACCGACTACCTCTCCTCCCGCCTCTTTATACGATTCCATAAAAGCAGCAGAGACCTCTCTTCCGAAAGCGTAATCGGCAGCAGCTACATAGATGCGGTCACCGATATTTTCATAAGCCCATTTCCCCATGGAATTGCCGATTTGCCAGGAAGAAAAAGAGGAGCGCCATATATAATCGCTTTTCTGTTCCCTCGTCAAATCATTCCCTCCAGCATGGGAGGTTAAGTAAGGCAGCTTATTCGTAACTATTTCGTCACGGATTGCGTAGGCGACAGCTGTACTTACGGCCCCAGTCAAGATGTCGATATCATCCTGGTCGATCAGTTTTCTCGTCCGCTTCAACGCCTCCTGAGGGTCTGCCCCTGTATCTTCTTCAATCATCTCAATTCTTTTGCCACCAGCTTCCCAGTCGACACTTTCAAAGTACAGTTTCATTCCATCTGACAGATCTTTTCCAAGGGAAGCATAGACCCCGGAAAACGGTAGAATTGCTCCAATTTTGACCTTGTCTTCTGAAGCATCAGCTTCTCCTCCCGAACCCCCTGACTGTTGAATTGCACTATTCCCACAGGCAGATAACACAAGTACAAACAGGATGGTACAAATGAACCCTATCTTAGTGATTTTCATGTTTTTCCCCCTCGCAAGTTTTTTAATGTGACTAAGTTAGAAACCGCTTTCAAAAAACTGTCCTCCTCTTTTTTTATTGGTAGTTTTATAGTATCCTAATATTCTGAAAATTACAATGCTTTTTGTACTTTCGTCATTAAAACATTATGAAATATTTCTATTATTTGATGTTATAGCTACTTAACTACTTAATAACATCAAATAAACAAACGTTATTTTAACTTTCGTTTTTATTTCATAATTAAACATCATAAAAAGAAAGGGCCCAATCGAGCCCCTCTCTATTTAGGTATCAGCATTAAAAATAAGTGAGTTATCTTTTATTACTATGGTTGTCTCAATTTGAATCGCTGGATTTTCCCGGTAGTTGTCTTAGGTAAATCTGTAATGAATTGGATTTTTCTGGGATATTTATACGGAGCCAATTTCTGTTTGACAAATTGCTTAAGTTCTTCACACAAATCATCGCAGGCTTCTCCGCTATCAACCAGTACAATGTTAGCTTTTGGATAAAGAAGACCATCTTGATCCTTCTCACCTACAACAGCAACTTCCAGTACGGATTGATGCTCCAGCAAAGTTGATTCGATTTCAACTGGAGAGACCCAAATACCTCCGACTTTCAGCATGTCATCTGAACGTCCGCAATACCAGAAACATCCCTCTTCATCTTCATAATACTTATCTCCGGTAAACATCCATTCGCCTCGGAATTTATGGTAGTTCTCCTCAAGGTTGTTCCAATAAGCAGTAGCTATACTGTCTCCCTTGATGACCAGATCACCAATTTCATTCTTTTCGACTTCTTTCCCTTCTTCATCGACAATTTTCGCCTGATAGCCAGGGACAATCCGACCTGTACTTCCCGGCTGCACTTCTCCGCTTCGGTTAGATAAAAAAATATGCAATGCTTCCGTCGATCCGATGCCGTCGAGGATGTCGATGCCGAACAAATCTTTCCACTTTTCAATATACGAAGCCGGGAGTGCTTCACCCGCTGACACACAAACCCTTACTGACGAAAGATCAGGTAACCGACCTGTCTTTTTCACGTAATTTATCATCGCCCCGTATAAGGTCGGGACTCCAAAGAAAATAGTTGGGCGTTGTTCTTCGAGAACCTTAAATACATTTTCCGGGGTCGGCTTGTCCTTCAACATGATCGATGTTGCACCTGCACCAAATGGAAAGTACAGTCCATTCCCTAGTCCATAAGCAAAGTAAAGCTTGGAAGCTGAAAATGTCCGGTCCGTTTCACGAATATTTAGAATATTTGAGGCATAATTTTTGAAAGCTGCTTCCATACTTCCCTGTCTGTGGATAACACCTTTCGGTTTTCCTGTACTACCAGAGCTGTACAACCAAAAAGCCGTATCTTCTGAAGATGTATAGGCTGTTTCTAACTCTGGGGATCGATTATTTATAAATTCATAAAAATCAATTTCTTCCGTATAAGGGGTCTCATCTGATAAAACAATGACATGCTTCAAGAAAAGAAAACGCGATTTATATTCTTTTATTTCTTCCCAAATATCTTTGTGAACGACAAAAACTTTAGCCCGGCTGTGATTAAGGAAATATTCATAATCCTGGGGTTGTATTTTATTATTAACCGGTATCGGTACGGCTCCTATTTTCAAAGCACCAAAAAACGAAGCGACAAACTCTGGGCAATCCGCTGTGGATATTAAGATACGATTTTCAATTTCGACATGAATTGACTTCAAAGCATTCCCGAACTGATTCATAAGGCTCTGTACCTGCTGATACGTAAGCTCTTCATCCCCGCAAATAATAGCTGTTTTATTATGATTTCCATTCTTCACATTTCTATCTACAAAGTGTACTGCAGCATTATAGTGTTTCTCCAAACCCCGGAGCTGTTCTATAGATTCAATCATCGTTAGCCTCCCATCTATATTTGAAAACGCATTCAAACAATAGCTTTAGAAAGAGCTAAGGCAGATTTATCGCCTTAACTCTTTCTGTGGCAATCAGCTTACTTACCGCTCCAGTTCGGCTCACGTTTTTCTAAGAAAGAACTGAGTCCTTCCTGGGCATCTTCAGAACGGAATAACAAGTTCTGTAATTCCCCTTCATAACGGATCGCTGCGTTGAGTGGCATCTCCTTGCCGTTCATGATGGAAAGCTTGATATTGGATGCAGCATATGTCGCGTTACTTGCAATATTCTCAGCATACTCTAGTGTCTTTTGACGGATTTCTTCTTGAGGATACACTTTATCGACAAGGTTGATGTCAAATGCTTCCTGTGGAGATACAGTTTCGCCGGTTATATTCATATCCAATGCTTTCGAGTGCCCGACCTGGCGAAGCAGACGCTGAGTTCCGCCAGTACCAGCAAGGACGCCAAGGCTGATTTCCGGAAGTCCGATTTTACCGGCTTGATCGCCCATGAATCGGAGATCGCAGGCAAGTGCCATTTCCAAACCGCCGCCGACGGTATGGCCTTCCAGGCAGGCAATCCAGATTTGCGGAGAACGTGCAATTTTATCTAACGTCTCGTTACAGAACAGGCAAAATTGTGTTTTGAATTTCGGATCCGCTGACTTCAGAAAGCTTACATCTGCACCAGCCGAGAAAAATTTCGGCATGTCGCTCATCAATACCGCTACCTTAATGTCCTGATCAAAACGAATATCGTCTATCGCCGCATTGAACTCTCGGTAATAATCCAGGTCATAAGAGTTGGATTTGTTTACGTGGATGTGTACCTCTGCAATTCCATTCTGCTTTTTCACCGTCAAATTCTTTTTTTCTGTCAATGTTTCTGTACTCATGATAATCCTCCTTGTAATTTAAATCTTTTATATTCTTTATTCAACACCTAAAATATTAAGTGGTTTCTCACCGATATAAGATACGACGCTTTTTGTTTCTGAATATAAATCCAAGGTCTCTGCACTTAGTTCACGACCGAACCCGGATTGTTTATAGCCTCCGAATGGAGCCCCCGGAAACGCGGAGATCGGATTATTGACCATTACGATGCCAGCCCGTAAACCAGAAGCAAGGCGATGGGCTTTTCCATGATCTTTCGTCCAGATTGCTGAACCGAGCCCGTAAATGGAGTCGTTCGCACGTTTCAATACTTCTTTTTCATCGCTGAACTTCATCAATACGACGACAGGGCCGAAAACCTCTTCCTGTGCAATCCGCATATCATTAGTCACATTGGCAATGATAGTCGGCTCATACCAGTGGCCGTTTTCATAACCTTCTACTTTGACAGGCTTCCCTCCGCAAAGTACTTCACCGCCTTCTTCTTTGGCAAGCTTCACATAGTCATCGACGGTTTGAAGATGTCCTTCAGAAATGAGCGCTCCCATATGGGTAGCTTTATCAAACGGATCTCCTAATTTGATCCTTTTAGCTTTTTCAACAAAGCGATCGACGAAGTCATCATAAATATCTTCATGGATGAAGACGCGGGACCTGGCCTCACAAGACTGGCCTGTATTATAAAAGATACCGAACAATGAACCGTCCACTGCACCTTCCAGGTCGCAGTCGTTACAGACGATGCTCGGGGATTTTCCACCTAGTTCAAGAGTGACACGTTTCAAAGTATTCGAAGCTCGTGACATGATATCCTTGCCGGTGTCTGTTTCACCAGTAAATGCCACTTTATCAACACCAGAATGTTCAGTCAGATACGGACCGATTTCGGAACCGCTCCCGGTGACAACATTTAATACACCTTCCGGAACACCTGCTTCCTGACAGATTTCAGCAAGCATGTAAGCGGTGATGGGTGTGTGACTTGCAGGCTTCAAAACGATGGTGCATCCCGCCGCAAGCGCCGGTGCTACTTTCCAGGCCGCCATCATCAGTGGGTAGTTCCATGGAATGATTTGAGCGCAGACACCCACCGGCTCCTTTTCCGTATAGTTGAAAAAACCATTTGGCATCGGATTTGTACTGCCGCCAAACGTAGTGATCGCTCCAGCATAATACTCGAAATCTTCAATCGCCTGGGAAATCTGTCCTTGAGCAGCTGCGGCTGTCTTCCCGGTATCCAGCACTTCCGCTTCAACCAACTCATTAAAGCGCTTACGCATAATTGAGGCAACTTTGTTCAAAAGCCTGGATCGCTTGGCAGCTGTATGCCTTGGCCACTTTCCTGAAGTGAAAGCAACCCGGGCTGCTTCGACGGCACGGTCGACATCTTCTTTCGATGCTTTCGCTACCTTTGCCAGCCTCTCTCCGTTAGCTGGATTATAGATTTCAAAAAATTCTCCTTTGCTGCTGTCGGTATATTCACCGTTTATCAAAAGCTGATACGTATCTTTTACTACTTTTACTTTCGTAGTTCCTACCTCCATTTCAAAATCCTCCTTAGAAGTTTTTTACACTTTTTCAATAATTACCGAAATTCCTTGTCCTACGCCGACACACATGCTGGCCAAACCATAACGGCAGTCCCGCTTTTGCATTTCATGGACAAGTGTCGTCAAAATTCTAGCACCACTGCACCCTAACGGATGACCAAGTGCAATTGCCCCGCCGTTTACATTGACAATCGCGGGATCAAGCTCAAGCTCACGAATACAGGCAACTGCCTGAGAGGCAAAGGCTTCATTCAATTCTACCAAGTCGATATCGTCAATTGTCAGCCCTGCCCTTTTCAATGCTTTCCTTGACGCTGGTATCGGCCCTACTCCCATGTATGCTGGATCGACCCCTGCGACCGCGGAGGTAACAATACGAGCTTTCGGCTTCAATCCTAATTCTTCTGCTGTGTTCTTCTCCGCAACCAGCAAGGCGCTCGCTCCATCATTGATGCCCGATGAATTCCCTGCAGTGACAGTCCCGTCCTTTCTGAAAACTGGTTTCAGTTTCGCCAAACCTTCCATTGAAGCTGAGGGACGCGGGTGCTCATCTTTAGTAAAAGTTTCCGGATCCCCCTTACGTTGCGGCACATTTATCGGTACAATTTCATCGTCAAAGCGGCCTTCCTCAATCGCATATGCTGCGCGCTTTTGACTTTCTAAAGCCAGTTTATCCTGCGCTTTCCTATCGACCTTGTATTCCCCAGCGACATTCTCGGCTGTTTCTCCCAAGCTGACAGGCGGGTACATCTTTTCCATTTCCGGATTGACGAGCCGCCAGCCGAGCGTCGTGTCATAAAGCTTCTCGTCGCCTCGCCCCCCGGTTACTTGAGGTTTCATCATCACATATGGGGCACGGGACATACTTTCTGTCCCTCCGGCAATGAACAAATCACCACGGTCAGACTGGATCGACATCGCTGATTGATTTACCGCTTCAAGGCCTGAACCGCACAGCCTGTTTACGGTCACTCCCGGCACACTCTTGGGCAGACCCGCCAACAGTGCGCCCATTCGCGCGATATTCCTATTATCCTCTCCTGCCTGATTGGCACACCCCATGAAAACATCTTCCACCAGCTCAGGGTCTATGCCGGTCCTCTTGACCAGCTCCCTGACTACGTGGGCTGCAAGGTCATCCGGCCGGACATTTGTAAGTGTTCCATTGAACTTGCCGATCGGTGTTCTTAGTGCATCTACAATTACCGGATCTCTCATTTCACTAGCTCCTTGACTTCTTTCTTCTCATGTTCACAAAATCCTCGTCCGGATCCACCCCAGCCTGCGTAAACAAACTTACGTAGCAGAGAAGCGGGACGATACCGTTCCTCCCCAAGGTGACGATGCAATCCTTCAAGCACCGCGTAGACATTCTCTATGCCTACCTTTTCTACCCATTCCAGCGGTCCATAAGGATAATTCGTTCCCTTTTTCATCGCTGTATCGATATCTGCCGCTCTTGCTGTCTTTTCCATATAAGCAAACACTGATTCATTGATAATTAAACTGATGATTCTTGGGAAAACCATTCCTGGTTCATCGTCGACGGTTTCCGTTTCCTTTCCGATAGCTTCCAACTGTTTACGCGCAGCCTCTAAATGCGCAGGATCCGTCTGAAGAGCTGGAGCCAACTCTGTCAGCTTGGTGTCAGCAAAGTTATCGAAAGCAGCAAATCCTACCAGCCTCTCAGGATGCTTAAGCCAGGAAGCCAATTCGTTTGCTGTCCATTGAAAAGAGGTCGATAGAATAGTAGTTGTTCTCGGAGCAATAGACTCAATAAGGCTTAGATTCTGCCTTTTATCGTATTGATCAAGGTTGACAGTTTCTATTACCAGCTCCGCTTCGGCCAGCCGTTGTTCATCATTCCAGGACACATTACTATCCGCGTGATCCTTCCAATATGTGAACAACGCTTCAGCAACCTTGTTCTTACCAATAATGCTGATGTTATGTGGCATAGTCATAAAACCCTCCTTCTGTTTTACGACCAAGCCGCCCCGCCTGTACCATCCGTTCCTGGTTATAGTGCGGACGGAAACGACTATCTCCGTAGAAGCTGCTGTAAACAGTATTGGTTGTAGCAAAATTGATATCGATGCCGATCATATCCTGCAGTTCAAACGGTCCCATTTTGAAACCGCCTGCTTTTTTCAAAATTCGGTCAATTTGTTCGACACTGGCAACGCCATCATTCTCAATCCTCAGCGCTTCATTATAAAATGGACGCGCTACCCGGTTGACGATAAAACCTGGCGTATCCCTGCAGACGACCGGATATTTATTCAGTTGTTCTGAGAAAGCTGTCAAGATATCGATTGTTTCTTGTCCGGTTTCCACTCCCCGAACGACTTCGACAAGCAGCATAAGGGGAGCTGGGTTGAAAAAGTGCAGGCCGGCCAGCCTGGATGGATCTTTCACCTTTCCGCCAATTTCCGTGATTGATAAAGAAGATGTATTGGTTGCAAAAATAGTTTCAGAGGGACAATACTCTTCCAATTGTTGAAAAATCGATTGTTTGATCTCCAGTTTTTCTGGAGCCGCTTCTACCACCAGATCCACACTACCGATACTGAGAAGGTCAGTTGTGACTGACAGCTTTTCTTTGGCTTCAGCCATAACCGAGGCTTCAGCACGGCCTTTTTCCACATGGCGGTCCAGCCGTTTGTAAATGCTTGCCATCGCTTTGTCTACCTGCTGCTGATCGATATCATAAAGTGTGGCATCAAAACCATGTTCTACCGCGACCTGGGCAATTCCGGCCCCCATGGTACCTGATCCAATGACAGCAATATGTTTGATTTTTACCATTTCGGCTCTCTCACCCTCATTCCTTGTGCGTCGTTTCTTGCCATTTGATATATTCAAAACAACTTTTGCATGCGTTGCAGTAATATTGCCTTACCAGCTGGGCCGTGCCAAACGGGGCGATGATTTGTACATTATCCGAAGAGCAGAAGGGACAGGCGATTTTTTTGTCTGTCTCAGACATGGGAAACATACCGCTCACCAAGTACTTCATTCATCGCTGAAGCGAATGCGGATGATAGTTTGCTAGACTCGGAAACTACACCTGCTTCTATCAATGGTTGGCTTCCTTCTACCTGTCTTATCCATTCACCGGCATGGTGATAAGCTTTTTCGAGATCCACTCTTGTTCTCCTCGGAATCGATCCCTGGTCTTCAAGCAGCTGGAGACACCAGTTTTTCGCATACATAACGTGCTCTGTCAATTCATTGGACATTTTAGCAAACTGCGCGTTAAGCTCTTCCCCTTTGTTCTTCATCAACTCTTCCATCACTAGATTGATAGCAACATTATTCACATATAAACCAGCGAGCAGCTCCACCCAGTTGGAGGCGTTTACAATTTGGTTGAAGGCTTTCCCTGTCTGTTCTTTCACATCTACTTTGCCGGCACGTTTTCCTTGTACTTCGAAAGACCACCGATACAACAACCGCGCATGACCAAGGTCTCCTTGTGCCATTGAAATTGATGCTAATGAGGCTTCCAGGTTAGGTCCGCTTACACCAAGCTCTACAAGTTGTTCTCCCATAATGAACTTGTTATCTGCTATAGTTTCAGCCAGTTCTACCAGTGCATTGATTTGTTGTTCATTCATTTATTTCACTCCTTCCTTTTCAAAAAGTCCTTCTGGTACTCGAACAGGGATCAAATCGGAATTCTTTACAAGGTGCATTTCCACCCAATCTTCCTCGTCATATATTCGCTGGGCATAGACCTTTGCCAGCTCATCACTTCCTGCCCGGAAGGAACCGACCTGTACCAGATCATCCCCCCGCTTGATGCGAGTGAAAAGGAAGTAGTCATTCCCTTCAGAAGAATAGCTCATGAACGAACCCCCCAGTGCTGCATTTTGTTTTTCCCTTCTTCCGTCATATCGTGGACCGTCCAGGCGGGACTCCATTGCACTTCGATTTCTACGTTTTCAACTTCCTCTTCCTTTAAAAGGCGCTCTTTGATATCACTTTCGATCCATACCATACATGCACATCCAGTAGATGTATAGGTCATTGTCACCTTAATCATGCTGCCTTCTTTATCAATCCCTCTGATTAACCCCATATCCACTACGCTAATAGGGAATTCTGGGTCCATAACTTCTTTAAGAGCGTCCCAGTACTTTTCAGTCGCTTGTTTTGTATCGTTCATTATGAAGCCTCCTCTTGGCGCATCTTTTCCATTTCTTTTGCGCCTTTTTGAATACGCGCAACAAATTCTTCGTTCTCTGGTCCACGTTTCTTGAATCGTTCAATCATACCTTCCCATGTATCCGGCTCGTCAAATTTCCATCTTCTGTTTTCTACATCGAATTTACATGGAAACGGTACATCTACAACATATTTTTCCTGGTCTTCATCATAATGAGCCGGCACCTTTACTCCAATGGATTCACAGAAAGGTACAGCGGTCGATAACCATTTCTGACGAAGCTCGTCATTCGTTTTCCCTTTGAGGCGATAATCGATCTGTGCCGAACGGCTCTTCTTCTGATCGGATACTCCAAAGAATTCCAATCCCATCATGAACATCCAGTCCACCGCTCCCTGGACTTGTTTGGCTGTCTCTGGTTTTTTCATCGCACTTTTCATGATGATTTCGCCATTTCTCAAGTGAAACAGTTCTTCTTTATCCACTTTAACCAAAGCCCGCTTCCAAGGGCCGTAAGAAGTGTTCTCGTAAGCATCTCCCAAAAGCGTATAACCTGCCCTATCGAACAACCCGTTAAATACTCCAAGTTCGATCCAATTGTTCAGCTTGAAGTCGAATGCGTATGGATTTTTCCACCGATTTGATGGCCGCTCATAAACAAGTCTTACCGTATCTTCTCCAAGCTCCTCCAGTAACCGGTAGGCGATATGTGCATGCCCAAGTTCATCCTGCATGACCGCCAGCGCTGTAATTTTATAATTCAAGTTCGGCGCTTCCTGATAAACCGTCAATAATGGTGGAACACTCAACAATTCGGTATCCCCTACAATCATCAATGTTTGTTTTAAAGCTTTTAAATAATCTTCATCCATATCTTCCATGCGTTCTACCATGAAGCCTTTACGTACTTTTTCCTGCAAAACCTCTGACTTGCTCATTACTCCACCTCTTTTATTATGTTTTTTTAATTTTCGTATTTAAATAATAATATAAGATAAGTCACAGTGAATGTCAATGGTTATATTATGTTTTTTTGACGATAATTAAATTAACAATAGTATTAACCTTGTCAAAAGTTAAAACCCAAGGTTAAAAGACATAAAAAAACACGGAAGGTTGGTTAACCTTCCGTCAGGCTGTCGAGAAACTCTCAACAGCCTTATTTATTTCAGTTGGCTTTTAATTATTCACTTCGAATTCGTTTCAAAGGTACGGATATCTTCCAGGAAATTTCCGTTAAAATTGTTCTTCAGGCCATGACCCACCGATGGTATCCGGGCGTATCCTATTTACGGATTTCACCCATTTAAAGGCCAATGCGAATAAGAAAAAATTCTCCAAACAAGAAGTGTTAGTAGCAACAGCCGAGTATATGGAAGAGTTAGATAGGGCTGTACGCAAGGATCGAGAAGATCGTGGAAAATTTATAGAATAAGAAAAGAGAAAGTGGAACGTAGCTTCGCAGATTCAAAAAACTGCATAGGCTGCGTTATTGTCTTTTATGCGGAAAGGAAAATGTACGAGAAAAGATGTTACCGATAGCTGCCCGCCCGTGCGCACAAAAAAGCTTGTAAAAAACATAGGGTTTCTCTACAAGCTGACGGAAGGTTCGTTAACCTTCCGTATTCAGGTTGCAGGCTGGTGATTCTGCTGATAAGTGATGGCTCCATGCTTATCAGTTATATGTTTGACCCTGCCTTCTTCTTCTAAATAATGCATATGAGCGATGGTTTCTGCGATGGCAAACCGCCATTGATGAGGATTCAACTTTCTGTGACTGAATATGGCTGATGCTATTTGATAGACAGTACTATGATCAGCCAACGTTTCCATAGCTGAAAGTCTTTTTTCATGATGTTTTATCAATTCATCGATCCGTTCTTTCACGTGATATATTGGATTTCCATGGGCCGTATAGGCTATGTTGATCGGCAGTTCTCTGATTTTTTCTAAGGATTCGAAATACTCATGGAGCGGGCGTTGGCTGGTCCCCGGCCACACACTGATGTTGGGGGTGATCGGATCGAGAATCAAATCAGAAAGGAATATTGTCCCTGTACTTTCTTCATATAGACAAAACATACCGTCGCTATGACCAGGAGTAAGAAGTACCTTCCATTGCCTACCCATAAAAACAGGCTCATGGTCCAACTTCTGAATCGAAGGAAGCGGTCTCATAGTCTCAGCCATTTTATCCATATGCAAAGCAATTTCCTTGCTAAGTGTTTCTGGTACCCCATGCCTTTCTGCCATCACCCTGATCCGCTGCGATTGTATGCTGCCTTCTCCCCACACTTGCTCCATCATTTGAAGATCAAGCGTGTGCATATATACGGGTGCGCCTGTTTTATTTTGCATCCAATCAGCAAGGCCGGAATGATCCGGATGGAAATGGGTGACAAATATCGCCTCGATCCTGCCCGGTGACAAACTGAGTTCACGAAAGACCTCTTCCCATGCTTCCCGGGCTTTTCGGTAATTATAACCGGTATCAATCAAAACAAAAGCATCTTCCTTCGGCAATAAATAGCAATAGACATATTGCATCGGAAAAGGAACCGGAATGCCGATCCGGTATCCGCCCCCCTCAACCTTAGTAAAATTCAACTTCCCCGCCTCCTGACTATTTATTTGGCCAGATGTCAACCGCATCACTTTCCTTTAAAATCAGCCGGTCGCTTTTCTTTAAAAGCTTCCAGCGCTTCGATTCGATCCTCTGTTGGAATTATCACTTCATATGCTTTTGCCTCGATTGCCAGACCTGTGTTGATATCAGCGTTGCTGCCTTGATTGATGGCATACTTTGCCTGTGTTACAGCAAGTGGACCATTTTTCATTATTTCGTTTGCAAGGGCATGGGCTCCAGCCATTAAACCTTCTTCTGAAAACACCTCATTGACCAACCCAATTTCCAATGCTTTTTCAGCTTCGATACGGCGGGCAGTCAAAATCAGTTCTTTTGCCCGGGACGAGCCGATCAGCCGAGTCAACCGCTGTGTACCTCCTGCACCTGGGATGATCGCCCAGCTCACCTCCGTCAGCCCCATGGAAGCTCCCTTTACGGCGTAGCGGAAATCACAAACGAGTGCAAGTTCCAGCCCTCCGCCGAGTGCATAACCGTTGATGGCAGCAATTGTCGGCTGAGGCAGGTTTTCGATCGCTGTAAAAACATCTCGGATCGCCCGTACATTACGGCGGACTTCCTTTTCAGAAAGTGTCCTTCTTTCTTTCAAGTCAGCACCGGCACTGAATGCTTTCCTCCCTGCACCAGTGATGATGACAGCACGGATATCCTGATCCATTTGGATATCCTCAATAAATCCGCTAAGCTGCACCAGCGTTTCATAATCGAAACAATTCAGTCGGTCCGGGCGGTTGATTGTTATCAAGCCCAGATGACCTTCCTTTTCAAACATTACTTTATCCATATAGCATCCCCCAACTTTATTTCATAAGTATCAGAGATAAACTTTATCGAATGGATTGATGGCTTTTTCCCGGTGTGCTTCTACTTCCCTATCCGGTGCCGCTTCATATAATGATTCAAAAAAGCGGATAGCAGATATAGAGAGCATCTGATGGATTTTCCAAAACAGCTCCCTCGCCTTATTCCCCAGCCAATTTTCTGGCAATAATTCATCCGGAAAACTTGGATCCTGGAACAGAAACTTCCGGTATTCATGTACAAGCTTGGTCCGTTCGATAAAACTCTCTTCGTCTGTCAATGTATTTTGCAATGCTTTACGTTGCAGCTGATCGAATTTCTCGGAATAAGTTTCAATGAACCGTTCGTATTCTTCTGAAATCGCTTGCAGGTCCCATCCTTTGTTGACAATCGTCTGATCATCATGGGACAACACTTGTGAAGAAGCGAATAATGTCATGTAATCTTGAAGCTGGTAGTATTCCATCATTTCCAGCACCTGGTCTTCGATCGGGTTAGGGCTGACCCATGTACTGTGGGAAATTGGTCCAAAGCCGGTCCATGACAGTTCTTTCCGGATTTCGTTGCGCATATCCCGTTTTGCTTCTGGAAAGGAATACGTCAGAATCCTCCACTTGCCATCCCAGCTAGTGTTCCGCTGGTTATAGACTCGTTTAACCCCTTCATCGATTTGTTTCAGAGCAGGGGAAGTATAGGAATAATAACTGCGGTTGCCAATTTTCCGGACAGTCATCAAGTCTTTTTGAACCATCCTTAAAATTGCCCCACGGACGGATGACTCCGATACTCCGAAGCGCTTCATCATCCGAATCAAACTTCCTACCCATATTTCATCCCCATAATATTGGATGTACTCCCCAAAAAGAGTGAACATCAGTGACCTTGGTTTCATATTTTCACCGTCCATACCTTCATTACTTATGCTAAAACTACTTCTTATTATAGAGGAATATTATGGGTTATGCATTAAACTGCGGTTTTTTGGCTTTCGTAATTTTATCCGTCTCCAATATTTCCCGGACGTCATCCGGAATGGGGACTGCTTTGATGCCATCATCCATTTTCTTTACCCAGCCTCGCAGTTCATAGCCATGACCTGTCCTTTCTTCTCCTCGATATACTTCATGTCTCAATTTGATCGTTTTATTGTTCACTTCCTCTGCAGTGGTGACGACCGTAATCGTATCATCATAATACAAAGGTTTTTCGAAATTGCAGCGGGTATCGATCATCGGCAGGATGATCCCTTGCTCCTGATCCAGTTGATTCGGTGCCAGGTTGCAGTCCCGGAAAAATTGGTGGCCAGCAATATCAAACCATTTGAAGTAATTAGGGTAGTAGACGATACCTGCCATATCCGTATCACCCCAATTAATTAAAAACTGAATTTCATTTGTACGCATGATAGATCCTCCTTTTTATCACCCAGTCCAGAAACCATCCGGGTCGATGGATCGGATAACGTCAAGCTCTTCCGGTTTTGGCGGATCTGTTTCCGTTAAATTATTTCCCGCTTTCAAATCCCATCCCGTATTCTCCTTAACCTCTTCAAGGGCTATCCCAGGATGGATCGACGCCAGTTCAAGTTCGTTATTTCCCCCAGGACGCATGACCCCCAACGTCGTTATCAAGGATCCGATGCCTCCCCTCGGAATCCCTTGCTCTTCACGCCAGTTTCCTCCCTCCCCTGCTCCAGGCGAGGTAATGTAATCTACTTTTTCAGTCAGTCTTCTTTTCTCGTGATTCATGATAACAAGCAAACGGTTGGAAAGCCCGGCAATATCCGCCGCACCTCCACTTCCTGGAAGCTTGACCTTCGGGTTGTTATGGTTGCCAATATAGGAAGTATTGACATTTCCAAACCGATCGATTTCGGCTCCGCCGATGAAACCACAATCGACATTTCCCTGCTGCATGAGGAACATAAGATGGTTGGTCGAGGTACACCATTGAGCCCCTTCTATATTCGGCGTGTCTCCCATGGTGTAAAGTAATTGCTCTGAAGGAAAATCACGGACAATTCCACATTCATAAAATCCAACGACATTTGGTGCATGGGTACGCTTAGCAACAGCGAAGGCAAGCATCGGAAGCCTCATGCCGACAAATACTACTTCCTCATCCTGGATTTCTCTGGCAGCGGCCACCACCATCAATTCTCCTGTCGTATAATCCATACCTATCCCTCCTTATTAATCCGCAGCATAATTTACAGGTGCGGCAAGTTTTATCTGTTTGATACGAAGACTATCTAATCGCTCTTTGCCCACTTGTTTTAAGTATTCTTCATGGGATGAAACACTCAGCACATACTGGTCAAGCCAGTGTTTGAAACCATCAACTGTTTTCGTTTCCTTATGATACGTATGGAAAAATTCATGATCACGCTGGTAATAGCCCTGTACCGGTGATGGATGGGCAAAACCAGGACATTCCACTACCGAAGTCACTTTGAATCCTGGGACCAGCACACGGTTCGGGTCACTATCAACATCACTGGTTTCCACGATTTCTTCCGCAAGTAAAATCACTTTCTTTCCAGCCATAGCGGCATCTTGTGCAATCCCCAAGTTTCCCCATAGATGGGCATTACCATTTTTATCTGCCCTCTGGACGCCGAGAATTGCTACATCAGGATTGATGGAAGGAACATATATAAGCTTCTCACCGTTATATACTTCTTGCTTCAAATTAGGATTGCTCTCTACAATTCCTGTACCCAACAACGACTTAGTCGGCAAGAAAGGTGCCCCCATAGCTCCCCCTAACAATGCAAGACCAATCGAAAAGTTGCTATGGTCTTCGATTTCAATCGGAAATGGATCACCTTTCTCTACTGCGCGACGGTAATTATGACCAAGACCGGCACTAACGTTGCCCGCCCAGGCAGCTGTCACCTTTTTAACAGCTCCAGCCCCAATCAGCATGTCGAAAAGAATATCTGAAATCGGAGCGATGACATTCAAACTTTTCTTCTTTTGACGAAGGATTTCATAGGCAGCAGCAAAAGGAATCATCGGTTCCAGGCAAGCACCCATGACGACAGAATCCCCATCATTGATATGATTCTTTATGGCTTGCTCTAATGTTTCTAACTTCTCTTTCATTTACCATCACCTCAATCTTAATAATTAGGAAAATGAATGGCGATACCGGGACGCCGGTACCGCCATTCATTTTCTACTGCAGCAATTTACCGACCGCTCCAATCTGGCTGGCGCTTTTCCAAGAATGCCCCAAGACCTTCCTGTGCATCTTCAGAACGGAACAATAAGTTCTGTAATTCCCCTTCATAACGGATAGCTGCATTGAGCGGCATTTCTTTCCCATTCATAATGGAAAGTTTAATGTTGGATGCCGCATACGTCGCATTATTTACAATCTTTTCTGCATATTCTAATGTCTTCTGGCGGATTTCCTCCTGAGGGTACACTTTATCAACAAGGTTGATGTCCAGTGCTTCCTGCGGGGAAACAGTTTCACCGGTGATGTTCATATCCAGTGCTTTCGAGTGTCCTACCTGACGAAGCAAACGCTGTGTTCCACCCGTACCGGCAAGGACGCCAAGGCTGATTTCTGGAAGCCCGATTTGACCCGCTTGATCACCCATGAAACGGAGGTCGCAGGCTAGCGCCATTTCCAAACCGCCGCCGACGGTATGGCCTTCCAGACAGGCGATCCAGATTTGCGGAGAACGTGCAATTTTATCTAATGTCTCGTTACAAAACAGGCAGAACTGCGTTTTGAATTTGGGGTCCGCTGACTTCAGAAAACTTACATCCGCTCCAGCCGAGAAGAACTTCGGCATATCACTCATCAATATTGCTACTTTTATGTCCTGATCAAAACGTATATCGTCGATGGCCGCATTGAACTCTCGGTAATAGTCGAGATTATAAGAGTTAGATTTGTTCACATGGATGTGTACTTCTGCGATGCCGTCCTCTTTCTTAACAGTCAAGTTTTTCGTTTCAGTTGCAGTGCTCATTTAAATTCCTCCTATTTTCATTATGATATTTTTTCTTTCGTTTCTTGTACATAATGTAAATGATTCTCCATCATTTTTCAAATCCTTATTTCCGTCCATTTCACTCATTTACAATGTAATAACTATTAATATCTTACTTTTACATAGATTTACTCTTTTTTTTGAAAATATCAAAATATCACCTTATATCTATATAAATTACGTAAAATCAATTCCTTTTTATTACTTGACACCTAAATGAATCTAAACTATATTATTTTATAATTACGAAAGTTCAATAAACATAATATTAATAGGAGGATGTCTATGTACTACGAAGAAAAGATCTACGATATCACCATCATTGGCGGCGGACCTGTAGGATTATTCACCGCTTTTTACGCCGGGATGAGGCAGATGTCGGTAAAGATAGTAGAGAGTCTTCCACATTTAGGAGGTCAACTGACTGCTCTTTATCCAGAAAAATATATTTATGACGTCGCCGGCTTCCCGAAGGTGAAAGCACAGGACCTGGTCGACCAATTGACAGAACAGGCAAACTATTTCAACCCAGCCATATGCCTGGAAGAAAGGGTAGAAGATGTGGAACGATTCGAAGATGAAACGATCGAGCTTACCACCAGCAAAGGTACTCACTTGACGAAAACAGTTGTGATCACAGCTGGCAACGGTGCTTTCAGTCCTAGAAAAATCGATCTCGAAAACGCTCTTCATTATGAAGGAAAAAACCTTCATTACTCTATTAAAAACCTGAATGACTTCAAAAGGAAAAATGTCCTGGTGTTAGGAGGAGGCGATTCCGCTGTCGATTGGGCGCTGATGCTCGAACAGATTGCTGAAAAAGTGACACTATGCCATCGTCGCGATAAATTTCGGGCACACGAGCATAGTGTCAAACAGCTCTTCAATAGCAATGTTGAAGTAAAAACCCCATACAAACCGGAATGCTTTAACGGTGATGAAGCCTGCATACGGGAAACCGTACTCGTCCATAGCAAAAAAGAAGAGGAAAAACATTCCCTTCCCGTAGATGATGTCATTGTCAATTACGGTTTCCTCGCTTCACTCGGTCCGATGAAGCAATGGAATCTTGAAATTGAAAAGAATTCAATCGTAGTAAACTCAAGGATGGAAACTAATATTCCAGGCATATATGCTGCCGGAGACATTTGCACTTATGACGGTAAAATAAAATTGATAGCTACTGGTTTCGGAGAAGGACCTACAGCAGTGAATAATGCCAAAGCCTATATCGACCCGAAAGCGAAAGTCCAGCCGAAGCACAGCACAAGCGTGTTTGCTTGATCTTTAATATTGGATGATCTGCTTTCACATAAAATAAGGAGGTAAAAAAGAATGGCTTGTTATACTAAAGTGGAGAAGGATACTTGTATTGCTTGTGGCGCATGTGGAGCGACTGCTCCAGATATTTTCGACTATGATGAAGAAGGTTTGGCAGAAGCGATTCTGGATGGCAACAGAGGAATTACAGAAATCACTGGAGATTTAGAAGAAGACCTGATAGATGCTGAAGAAGGCTGCCCTACGGAATCTATTCAAGTATCTGATCAGCCTTTCGAGACACCTGTAACTAATAAATAAAAAGAGCTGGTACTCCTTTCAGGATGTACCAGCTTTTCCCTTACGCCTGAGAGTAAAGTAAACTATAATTCAAATATAAAATCGAATTGGGAGCAATGAAATTATTTTTCAAAGGTGGGTTATCATGTACGACTCTAAAACGAGAACATACAAGTATTATCCGATAACGGTTACGCTTTCGGAAATGAATCCCTTGAAAACCGTGAACTTTTATCTTCTTTCTTACGATGATCAATTGATATTATATGATGCTGGCTGGGACGGCAATCAATACTGGCAAGCTTTACAGCACACATTGAAAGAAAATGGCTTCAACTTAAATGATTTGACCGGGATTGTCATCAGTCACAACCACGTTGATCATTGCGGCCTCGTCAATCAAATCGTGGAAAAACACGACGTCCCTGTTTACAGCCATGAAAAGGCGATTCCACGACTGAAACGGGACCCGGATTTCTTGCAGATGCGGATCGGTTTTTATGAAGATTTATACGAACGTTTCGATTGCGGCGAACGAGGAAAATGGCAGGTCGACTACCTGATTGAATCATTTTATAAAAACCGTGATGCCGCGATCATCCCTCCTATCAAATCTATAGAAGATGCGCCCCTGCAAAACCTGGAAGTCTTTCACTTTCCAGGCCATGCTCCCGATCAAATCGGTCTATGGGATGAAGAAAATCACATATTACTCGGGGCAGACGTATTAATTCAACACATTTCAAGCAACGCATTAGTTGAACCAGACAAGAAAGGCAGACGGCTTCCTACGGTACACCAGAGTGTCCAATCCCTTAATAAAATAGCTTCCCTTCCGGTTGATCTTGTCTATTCAGGACACGGGGTTCCTATCGAAAACCCTCATGCACTTATTGCTAAACGCCTTCGCCGCATCGATGAAAAAGGAAATAAAATCATTTCTCTGATCAAAAATGGAGCTTCTACCGGAAGTGAAATCGCAAAAACCTATTACGGAAACACTTATAAGCAGCAATTCTCTCTTGTAATGTCGGAAATAATCGGTCAACTCGACTATCTGGAACACCAAGAAATAGTGACTAAGACAGTCGAAAACGGTGTATTTCGATATAAAGTGATAGGAGGTTGAAGCTTTTCAGTGGAACTTTTTTTCAGTAGAAAGGCAATTAGGATTGCCAAGTGTAAAAAGGTGAAAAGCTAACAGTTCAAGAGACTGTCAGCTTTCACTATTCTTCAACACTGCCATGCAGCATTGCATAATAATCAACTTTTTCATCGGAGGTTGTAAACCCTTGTTTCCCGTTATTGTAGGCTATCAATACATAACCCAATTCACTCTCCAGTTCCATGATCCTTCTTGTCTGTTGTTCTGACAAATCAGCTATTTCCCATTCCATGGTCTCCACCTTCCTTCTTTTTAATCTTGGGAATCCAACTCAATTTCTTCGGGCAGTTTCTTTGTTGAGCCCGGGATTTTTCGTGATTCAAAGTCGACTACGTCCGACGAATACACGGTGATGCTCACTTGTCCATTGGTCACTTTTGTCCGGATCAACAACGGTTGATTATAAACATTTTTGAATGTGAAATCAGGCCCATACCAGCTTACTGTAGCGTCCCGGCCTTCAGGCACATAAGGTACACGTTTACTATGGGAATACCGTTCCAAAATTTTCACTCCGGCATTATCCACTGCATTATACATCGTCGAAGAAATCTGGCAAATCCCTCCTCCGATCCCTTCAGTTACTTCTCCCTTTACAATCACAGGAGCAGGCTTATAGCCTTTTTCTTTCGTCCGTTTCCCAACTACTTCGTTAAAAGAAAAAGTCTCCCCTGGAAACACGACGTGACTATCGATTGCCTCAGCAGCCAGCTTGATATTGTGCGACCGCTCTTTATTATTGGGATTGAAGTAAGTGATGTAACTTCCGATCTCTTGTGTTCGGATATTCGCCAGAAGTTCACTATCTACTTTTGGGTGGACAGTATGTTCAGGCACTTCCATCTTATAGCTGCCACTCCCAAATAAATAGTTGAACAATCCTTCTGTGAACTTCTCACGGTTCAATTGGTAACCGACTTTTTCAGGCTTAATATTCCCTTCAGGCGTGATTTTCGCATTCCGGGCTTGTTGATGAACTTCCTTTTCCACCTGTAAAATTAACTGCCTGATCTTTCCCTGGTCAATAAATGGTTTGAGCATCTCATTCTCCAGGAAATGATTGCGATTGATATGCTGAATCAACTGGTCATCATGGGTAATTGATAAATCTTGATCATGAATCATTGGCTGTATAAATAATAACATCATTAAAAATGCATTTAACATAGGCATCCTCCCACGGATAGTATGGCAAAGATGCTCGATGTTCATGTGAAAGAGATACACAAGTTAAATTTTGGCATTAAAAAAGGAGAAGATAATCTCCTCCTCGGCTTTTATATCCTCTTAATGGTTTTATCTTTATACGGAATTCCTAGTCTATTCCGGGAAAGCTGGCCGCTTTTTTCATAGCGTGCCGCTGCTGCACCTCACAACCTTCCTCATCCTTCCCCCAGTTCACTGACTATTCTAATGGGATAAAAACTGCCTCTGAGTATGCTGGAGGCAGCCTTACTATTAACCGATATAGATGCCTTTTTTCAACAGGGTCATTTCCATACGATAAGACTTCATCGCCTGATCTTCAGACAACCCATGGGCGAATTTCTCGACGAAGTTTCGGAACGTCACAGCTGTAATGATTTGCATAACATGGTACAACTCCTGCTCCCCTGATATATTCAGCTTATTTGTATCTATCTGCTCACTCACTTCGCCAAATTCATCGATGCTTTCTTTATCACTGTAAATACCGAGAAAGCTATGTTCCACTTTGTATGTCATATTCAGGAAGGCATTCTTCATAAAGTTGACGTTATCTTCCTCGTTCAGCATACACTCGAACATCGCAATCATTGCGTCAACCAGGTCTCCATCATGTTTTTGCAAAAAGGCGATAAATTTGTCCTTGCGCACCTTAGCCAGTTCATCCAGCAAATAAAAGTAGATATCTTCTTTTCCTTCAAAATACTGATAAAAGCTGCCGCGTGGAATGCCGGCAGCTTTGACGATATTGGATATGGATGCTTGAAATAATGGGACGCGGGAAAATTCTTTTTCCGCGGACTGTATCAGGATCTGTTTCTTTTCTTCTGGCAAATTGAAAAAAGTTTGTTTCGGCAATAATCTCCCACCATTCTCTATGTAAAGAAAACACCAGCAAGTGGTGTTTCTTTTTCTAATATCCTCTATATAAATTCAATTTTTCTTGTCTTTTTTCTTCTTCTAAGAAGGCAACAAAATGCTTCATGGCATTCATCGGCTGGGACTTTACCTGATCAGTAAAATCCTTTTTGGCTCGCTCCGTCGCGATATTACTTTTTCGGATTCGGTCGATGATATAATCGACACTTCGCTTCT
Organism: Thalassobacillus cyri; assembly: GCF_900107755.1. GTDB lineage: Bacteria > Bacillota > Bacilli > Bacillales > Halobacillaceae > Thalassobacillus > Thalassobacillus cyri. The sequence continues at coordinate 221,609 of NZ_FNQR01000003.1, forward strand.
GGATTTCTTTTTGTTTATGCTTCGCTTCCTTTGATAAAGCCATACCAATTGCACCGATAAACGCATAAATGGCAATGGAGGATAATCTTACTTCTTCCTCCGGTACCATGAATAACAATGTGAGGAGGTTAACGGTTGCGATTGCGATTAAAGGGAATGACAAAAATACATACTTTGCAGCTTTTTTAGTAACTGGTGACAGGTTTTTTTCTAATTCCTCGACCTCTCGCTTCACAGAATTCGGCATATCCGTCATGGAAAAATTCATGTGATTTCCCCTTTTCTAAAAAATAAAGTTAGTATTCAATCTTCCCTTTGTACAAGCTGCTTAATCATCGGTTTTTTACATATTTTCACATCTACACCTTTGTGTCGTAAATCGAAGGCTAGCTTCTTTAGCTTCTCTACATAAACAGGGTTAATTTCCATATTTTTATGCACCTCTATGTGACATTATGTCATCTATGTTCTATGTTTATACTATATATGACACCTTGTCATAGGTCAATTAGTCAATGACAGTGCGTCATCTTCCACTACCTTCCTTTTTCCCCAAACCAATGAAGGATAATCACAATTTTTCCTCTCAAATCCCTTGTAATTATAATGAATTTTTGTTACAGTACAGTCAATTAAATATTTTCTTGCTTCAATAAGTTGAAGCGGGATAGAGGTGCGAAAACCATCAGTACACAGTAGGAGGATCATGAGGTCCAGCGAAAATTGTGGAAAGGGGAATTCGCCGAAGCGGAGAGAATCTCATGTTCTCGAAGTTGGTTCTGGTATTGAATAAATACAGGACTGTCATATAGGCGACTATATGGAGGGCTATCTTACGCAATGGAACGCATCAATTGACGTTTCTACTGCAACAGCGAACCCTCGTTGTTGTTTTTTTAATGCGATAAATGGGAATGGCTCTATAAAACGCCTCTTATTTAAAATTTTTCCAAAAGGGTGTGAAATGCTATGAATTTCGGCCAAGTGTTAACCGCAATGGTTACCCCATTTGACCAGAATGGTGAGATCGATTTCAATGCTACACGTACATTAGTCAATTACTTAATCGCTAACGGCTCGGACGGATTAGTGGTAGCGGGGACTACAGGTGAATCCCCTACATTGACCGACGCAGAAAAGCTTGAGTTATTCCGTTTCGTCGCACAGGTAGCAGACGGAAGAGTAGCTGTAGTTGCAGGGACCGGTTCGAATAATACACGAGCATCGGTCGAGTTGACAAGACAGGCAGAACAGACGGGCGTCGATGCGATTATGCTTACAACGCCATATTACAACAAGCCTTCTCAGGAAGGGTTGTACCAGCACTACAAAGCAGTAGCGGAAGTAACCCCCCTGCCAGTGATGCTGTACAATATTCCAGGACGAAGCGCTGCAAAAATAGCACCGGAAACAGTTATCCGCTTGTCCGAAATCGACAACATCGTTTCTGTCAAAGAAGCGAGCGGAGATTTGGATGCCATGACAGAAATCATCACGAAAACTCCTGATAATTTCACCTTGTACAGTGGTGACGATGGATTGACCCTACCGGTACTGGCAATCGGCGGCACAGGGATTGTATCTGTATCCGCTCATATCCTCGGAAATGAAATGCAGGAAATGGTCAACAGCTACAATTACGGTGATGTCAAACGCGCAGCAGCCATTCACCAGGAAATCCTTCCGGTGATGAAAGCGATGTTTGCCCAGCCAAGTCCATCTCCGGTAAAAGCAGCCTTGAACCTGATGGGCATCCCTGTTGGTGATGTAAGACTGCCGATGGTTCCTCTGAACAGCGAAGAAATAAATGCATTAAAGCAAAACCTGCCAGCTTATAAATTTACAGCTGCTGGTTGAGAAAAGTATAAAAGCGATGGATCCTTCCACTGGTTTCATCGCTTTTTGTATCTATGTAGATATAGTTACTTATCCATTTTCTTCGATGTGAAAATGCAAAGCACTCCTAAAAATTTCACAAAGTGCTTATCTCGAAACAAACATACCAACCGCACCAAGGAATTAATCCGATCACTGGAGTCATGATAGCCAGTATTCCTAATACTAATGAAAATACCGCATTGCTATTCGTTTTCTTTTTTTTCGCCCATGTCCTTATCCCCTTTGTTTTATCTTATAACTGTCCCGCTTTTCCGAAGATATAACATAATACCTGTATTCAAAAGGAAAACTAGATATACGCATTTTCACTAACAGTACGGGTAATCAAGATACTCCCTTGGCGTAATGGGATTGCATTCTTGCACACTACCTGTCAGACTGGGGAAAGTTAAACAATAACTAATAATAAAGAAGGCGACGGTGAAAATTTGATTGAAGTAAAAACATCTACCATTTCTGATGATGAACTCGATAAAGGCGTATTCGCCACACAAGATATAGCGGAAGGGGAACTGATCCACCAGGCACCAGTGCTTCCTTATCCTAATGAAGAACATGAACACATTGAGAAAACGTACCTGGCCGATTATGCTTTCGAGTATGGTAAGAACCACACAGCATTTTTGTTAGGCTATGGGATGATGTTCAACCATTCCTACCAGCCGAACGCGATTTACGAAATAAATTTTGACAATGACTCGTTTGACTTCTATGCTTTCAAAGATATAAAAGCAGGCGAAGAAATCTTCATCAACTATAATGGAGAAGCCGAGAACGATTCCCCGCTATGGTTCAATGAAGATTCCGAAGAAAAGAAAGATTGAGCATTACACCCGGGTTTTTCGGGTGTATTTTTTTATAAAAAATGAAGCGTTTCAAATACCTCACACGTATAACTATTAGGAAGTCAACTACCATAAGTGAGGTGGTAAAATGTTCCCTCGTATATTTCATAAAGCTAACCGGCCCACAAAAATAGCCCTTCTAGCTGGCTCGATACTTTTGCTGATCGGTGGCCTGGTGAAACTTTTTCTATAACCCTAAGGCTAGGTTGATATTTATTTTATTTCCTTTCCAAACTGTTACGCCACTTGCAAACATTTCTTGCACCCACAAACTTAATGCAAATAGCAACTACTATTCCAATAACAGCAGGAATCCAATTTTTCACCAAGCATGTAACCGTGCTTATCCCCCGTAAAGAAGCATTATCTATAGCTAAGAAACCATATTAGCAAAAGAAATGTGATCTTAATGATGTCCCCTGCTATTACCTTCCATTTTTCCTTATCATAGATATGTTTAATTAGAAAAGGAATATAAGCCAAAGCGAAACTCTGCGTTATATGTTGTAGAGCAAAGATATACGGAGACAGGAAAAAAATAGCTGCAGCTATAATGCTCGTCCATGTAATCTCCGGCGTTCTTGTGTATGGGTCATCCAGAATGGGGTGGTGTTTCTCTTCCTTTATAGGAATCACTCCTTCGTCTTGTGTAGGAAATTCACGGTGAAAGGTTGGCTGCTTCAAAAAAATCCGGGTCCGGTTTCATCATTTTCATCCCTTTTTCAGACTGAAAAAAGATTTCTTTATCTTTCCCATACAAAACTTTTACCTCGATATCCCCTAAGGTCATTACACTCATTTCCACACCAGGTGCGCCCTTGCTTTCCCAGTCTATAGCGTCATTGATGAAGTTGACGATTTTCTCTCTATCCGCCTCTTCTTCGATTGCTTCGCAATTTTCGCTGTTTTGTTTTCCGTCCACACAGATGCTTTCAGGCACTTTACCGAACCATGCAGTAGATTGATAGATAGGAGTTTTATCAAAAATCACTTTCGTCTCATCTTCTATGCGGTTATAGCTCGCGGAAATTCCAAGTTCACCGTCAAACCCTTCTTTTCTCCAATATGACTGAAACCCGGACCAGTCATTCTCTTCATTGCTATCTGCAAGCGCAGAATCCTCATATTCGACATCCCAGCCGTAATCAGGAAGCGCGTTGGAATAAAAGGTGTAAATTTCTCTCCATCGATTTCCTTGGATAACATATCTGCTCCTTTTAGGTTCCAATCCCTCAAATACCGGAATGTCTTTATGTTCTTCCGGAATGATGCTCATTCCTTCATAAGTATCGTCTGTAATTTTCTGATAGGCCCACCCGCCGGAAACAACCAGCACCGCTATCAACCCATATAATAAAAAGTGCTTATTTCTCATCTGTTTTCCTCCTTATTCGAAATGTTGCTCCATATTTCAGCAATAATCAGAAAGACGCCCTCCTCACTTCCTTTTACGCTTAGAAGTGAGGTGATTTGTATGTATAAGACAATCTGGAAAAATAAAAATATTCGCTTTTATTTATTGGCTGGAGGCATATCCCGTCTGGGTGACATCCTTTCTGGAATGGCTTTCTTGTTCTTAGCCTATGACCTGACTGGATCCAGCTTCCATACAACAGGGATGGCGATGGCTGAGACTATCCCCTATTTACTATTCGGTTTGATTGGGGGAGTTATGGCAGATTGGCTGCCAAAAAAGAAATGGTTAATCTATTTGGATATTGCCCGCATTCCGTTAATTTCGTCCATTGTTTTCCTATACTACTTTGACATGCTTACCTATATTTACTTACTGATTGTAAGTTTTCTCATCCAGAGTATCGGCTGTTTCTTCAATCCGGCTCATCGCTCTATATTACCTGCCATAACCAGGGAACAAGAACGAACAGCTGCAAATAGTGTAAATGACACACTGACACGAGGTGTGACAGTGATCAGTCCTGTTTTATCCGTATGGCTTTTAAACTCATTTGGCGTCGTACACTTTTTTACAGTGGATGCATTTACCTATGCTATCAGTGCCCTTTTTATATACCAGGTCGATTTAAAGGAAACAAAAAACACTGCTACCAAATCAATTAAGGCCGTGTATGCTACAATTATAGACTTTGCCGAATGGATAAAAGCACACCGTACTATCCGGCAGTTATTTCTATTCACTTTTATCACTGTCTTTTTCAATACATGGGTCTGGCAAGTCGGGCTATTGCTTGCACTAACAGAAATGAATGTGCAAAGCGAAGAATTGTACAGTATTTTGCAGGGGGTGTTTGGTGGAATAGTTATCGTCACAAACCTCCTGCTCCCTTATTTCATTAAAACCATGACGCTGCGTCACTACTTGATCGGGGCGTTGATATGGGGAACAGGGATTTTATATTATGGTCTTCTCTATGATATTCCCCATTTCTTTATCGGAGCTGCAATCGTAGGTGTAGGACTTCCAATTGCAGGGCTGGCACGTGTTTATCTTTTGCAAACACTGGTTCCCGAAGAAAAACTGGGTAGAGCCTTCAGCTCTAATGCTGTGCTCTTGTATTTCTCCAACACGATTTCCTTAGGGCTGTATGGTCTCTTAATTTTAATTGTTCCAATAAAAACATTAATGATCTCCAGCGGCTTATTCATCATTATCATAAGTACGGGGGCATTACTTTTTAAGCCCATTAAATCTTCGAAATTCACCAGGCGTTTTACGATACACTTTCTTAAATAGCTGGTTGTAGGAAGAGACACTTTTAAAACCGTGCTGAAGAGCAATGGAAAGAATCGATTCATGGGTATTCAAAAGGGAATACTGACTGCGAAACAACCGATACAATTGCAGCCAGGAATAGGGAGAGACCCCGAGCTCTGACTTAAACATGTGTGCAAATTGATACTTATTCATTCTTGCTACCATTGCCATTTGATCTAAAGTCCAGTCTTCATTATAACTTTCACGTAGGGCAGTTAGCACCAGGTTAATATTTGCTTCACATTTGACCGCAGGAAACGTATTCATATGGGATCCTGGACCAAATTGAAGCATCAGAATAGAAAGTTGTGTCAGACTATTATCTAAAAAAAATTGACCAGAAATCGAACCTGAGAGTTCGTGGATGGAAAGAAAATCACGAATAAATGACACCCACTGGCGAACCTGAGGATGCTTATAAGAAATCAAAGCAAACTCAGGTTCCGCTTGTTTGATTCCCATCCGCTCGGCCGCCTCCCTGAGCAATGATGGCTGGATTTCCACAAGGAACTTTTCCTGGGTAACGCTCAGTTGTTTATGGTCTATCTCTGGATTGAAAATGAAGAACTCGTCTTTTTCGATGGACAGGTCGCCACTGTGTGTCTGATACGCCCCTCTTCCAAAATAGGAGAATATCAATTTATAACAAGTGTCGCTTCTCCAGGTCCGCTCTTCCAGGCCATCATGGCGCATCAGCAGTAAGCCATTTTCATTATCTAATATCATGCATAATCCCCCGGCACTTAGAATTACAGTTCTTAATTAATTATTACTTTCTTTCTCTCTTAATCAATAGGTAAAGGATATGAACCAATATCAAAAAGCTGGCGAGCTGGAACATTCCGTTCAAGTCATTGGAAGAAAAGAACACCTGCACCGGTGGTATTTGATATAGGAAAAAAACCCAGAGCAAATGCCATTAAAACAACCCCTAGTGTGTAACGCATGAAACCCTCCTAAGCTGACCTGTTATGGATCTATGGTTAATTTGTTATCTTTATTAATACTTATCTGACTATTGCCTTGAAGTGTAATCTCTTGAGGGAAAGTCACCGATACTTTATCCGAGAAAATCCACTTCCTCCCTGGCTGTACTAATAAAAGAAACACTCCTGATGCCCTATCTCCCATAAAGTTAAGGGAGGTGGAACTTATGGACTCATCGTCTCGCTCCTTAATCCCAATATCCTTAAGCTCTTTCCCGGCAGTTATCGCATCATCGACTGTTAAACTCATTTCACTGATGTTCAAAATACTTGCTGCCGAAAAAGCTTCCATCTTTTCATCTGAAGTTGATCGGGCAATAAACTCTACTATATTTCCAGCAGGATCATAGAAATAAAATGCATATGCATCCATATGAGAAAAATATACGTCATCTTCTCCATCTTCCACATTTAAACGAACCTTCTCTTTCGCCCAGGCTTTTGCTTCGGTAAATTTGTTAGAAGGGATGTTGAAAGCAAAATGATAATAAGGATCTCCTTCAACGTTTTCTGATGTAAACTCTAATTCACTGGTACCGACTGCGATACGAAAACTGGTAGCATTCTCTTGCAATACCAGAAAACCAAGCCTGCTGACATAGAAATCTTTCATCTCTTTCAACTCCGTCGTTTCTAACACCACTTTCCTAATATTCAATGCTTAACCCTCCCTCTCCTTACCTTCATTTTCTTGCAGAGGCACTTCTTTATTAATAGATAAATAGTACGAATGCAACTTTTCATATATTTCCGAACTTCCATTTACTACCTTATATAAGGGACCGGCATTACCTTTGTCAAAATTGACGAACAAACCTGAACCATCAGCAGTTAATTCAAGCATTAATGAATCTTCCGAGTTTTTACCGGGTCTCAAAAAAGTAATAAGCGACTTTCCTTCGTTTCTTAGCTTATTCAACCCTTTATATACCTCACTGTTCTCTTCTTTCTTTACTGCTTGTAATTCAAACCCATTGATCATATTTTTGAATTTTTGAATTTTATCTTCCTCTGTAGTTTTTGCCTGCTCATCCATACTATAATGAAAGTCATTACTATTCATCTCAAGGAATGCTACAGGCTCCTCCTTATCTAACATGTCTGTCATAGTAGTCATTTCTGACTCTTTATTCTGACATCCTGCTATAAAGATAAAAACTGACAGCAAACATACTAGCCGTTTCATACAAAACCTCTTTCTTTACCATGACATTACATTGTTCCCCAGCCACCATAAAACCCATGAAATCGCCAGGGTTGATAAAAATATCTCAATCAGCGTCACCTTATAGTTGCTACGGTTATCAGAAACATCCCATTCCATATAAGCCCTAAAGCCTAACTCAGTCATATTAATGACAAACGGGACGACAAAAAGTGTATACTGAGTCGGATATAAGATGACTAAAATAATAAATGCTATTAATCCAACTATACGAATCCCAATAGCTCCTTTTTTGTGAAGCGGGTTCAGATAACTATGGAAAAACAATGGTTGTTTATCTGCCTTCATAATACGGCGAAGGAAACTTGGGATTAGGATCACCATATAAATCACCAATGCCATGACATTTAGGAAATCCAGCCAAAAACCAGGTGGAGGGCCATATTGTTCCATTTCCATCAACTCTATCCCTACCAATTATTTCAAAAACAGAAAATTAAAACAATACTTTATTGCTGTAAAAAAGCGCCTGCTTATTAAAAGCAGCGCTAAATAAAGTCTTTTTATTCATTTTCTAAAACCATCCGTTCTGTTTCTCCATCCCATTCAATCGTTACACTTATCTTATGATCTTCCCTGGTAATCGCGCAGCCAGAACAACTGGCCCCAGCAGAATCCAGGACCCCATTTTTTAAATGATCATTACCAGCGGCTCCCCCAGATGGACTATCAATCTTATATCCAATCTTCTCCGGTGGCTCTCCTTCACCTATAAACCTTATTTTAAAGCTGGTCGATTCACTGTCTTCTCCTCTAATATCGGCCTGGTATTTGACTTCCCATCTTTCACTTTTACCATGAAACTCTAGTGTTTTTTGACCGAAACAACCGGCCATCATCACTATCATAAAACATAGAATCATCCAGAGCTTTACTTTCATCGTTCACCTCCACAAAATCTTAAAACTTATATACGCTATATTATGCACCAGCCTTCCATTTAATGGTTCTTCCTGCGATCGATTTTTTTCAGAAACAGCCGTTGATCCCCTCTGACATGCGCTTCACGCAGCAGATAATCCTCGCCATCAACCAGGAACGTGCGATAATAGATGCATTCCACTTCCCTGCCCTGGGCATGTAATTCTTCCGTAATGACACGGACTTGGTCTTTTAAGTGAAGATAATAGTTATCAAACGTAATATTACCTTTCCGCTCCCCCATCAATCTGCTAACTCCGAGCAATAAGAAGAGGAAGAAACCAATCCATAATAAGCTTGTCATCCAAGTGTTCCTCCCGCTTTCCCCGTTTACTAACTATATATACGAACAACTCCAGAAAAAGTTTTCAATGATGAGAGTCAGTTGGAACAAAAAAACAGGCTCCGCACTATTACGGAGCCTGCCTGTTATGAAGAAGTCGCATCTACTTTTTTTCTTTTTTCCACCGGTGTCCGGGTGAACTTCGGGAATCGGAAAACAATGGCGAGTATCCCTGATACGGCTAGCAGCATCGGGTAAAAGCTGTAAGGGACAATTTCCACTGGAGAAATCTTCGCTACTCCAGCAGCTGCCAGTATCTGTGCGCCATAAGGAATCAGACCCTGAACAGCACTGGAAAAGATATCAAGAAGACTGGCTGATCTCCGATTGTCGATAGCAAACCGCTCTGAAATCTGCTTTGCCAGCGGACCGGCGGTTATGATTGAAATCGTGTTGTTGGCTGTCGCCAGATTGACCGCTGTGACCAGTCCGGCAATTCCTGATTCCCCGCCTTTATTGCTAACAATCCGCTTCGTTATACTTTCCAGCAGGTAATCAATGCCGCCATTCCGGCGAATCAGTTCTACCAATCCACCAAGCAAGATGACGAGCATAGTCAGTTCCTGCATGCCTGTGAAACCTTCACTGATCAACGTAACAAAATCCATGAGAGAAAACTCTCCAAGAGCAAACCCGACAATCCCCGCAAAAACAATACCGCCGATCAGTACAAAGATGACATTGACCCCAGCTATCGCAAAACCGAGCACGGAAAGGTACGGCAATACTTTTATCAGGTTAAATGGATGGCTTTCATCTAAAGAGCCGGCAGCGTCAGAACTCAACACACCAAAAACCACCGCTGTTATGACAGCCGCTGGAAGGACGATGAATAAGTTCGCTTTAAACTTGTCTTTCATTTTAGTACCTTGTGTCCGGACAGCGGCAATTGTCGTGTCAGAAATAATCGACAAGTTGTCCCCGAACATCGCGCCGCTGATAACCGCTCCCATTACCAGTGCGACCGGGATGCCTGCCTGCTCTGCAACCCCGATTCCAATCGGGGCAAGGGCAACGATGGTTCCGACCGACGTCCCCATGGAAATCGAGATGAAACAGCCAATGAGGAACAGCCCCACGACAAGCAAACTCTGCGGCAAGAACGTCAATCCGAGGTTGACCGTCGACTCAACCGCTCCCATTCCTTCTGCGACAGAGGCAAACGCACCCGCCAATAAGAAAATGATCACCATCAAGATGATATTCGGGTGTCCACCTCCTTCAGCAAGCTGCATCACTTTCGTTTGAAAACTCTCTTTTCGATTCATAAATAATGCAGCAAAAACAGCAACGAAAACAGCAACGAGGACGGGCATCTTGTAAAAGTCCCCCGTGACAACCCCTGAACCTATGAATAGTATGATGAATATCCCAAACGGAATCAGCGAAAGCGGATTTCCTGTTATTTTTTTATCTTGCATACATTTCCCTCCAATTACTTACATTATGTCCATTCTGGGTGGATTTTTTCGTAATAAAAAAACCTCTTGCAGGCGCAAGAAGGCTTTGATTTACTTTCCTTCTTATCTGCCAAGTTCAATGACTTGCTGGAATTAGCACCTTCCCATTCGGGAGGTTGCTGAAGCTTCAACGGACCAGTTCCTCTGCTTCTCTTGATAAGATAACTATGAAGTTTTAGTTTTATCAGCACTGTAATTCACAGTACAATAGACGGAAACTGGATGCAAGAACTTGATTTTTCCATCTCGTTTTATAAGCTATGGGAATTACTGATAGCGGCTTTTTCAAATAGCTTCAACTGAGTGGATTTTCCGAATACAATCACTAGATCGTTGGCATTCAGCTCCTCAGCAGCTGAAGGGTTGCTGATTATTTGATCATCCCGTTTTATCGCAACAATATTGATGCCGTACTCTTCCCTGATTCGAGACTCTTTTAATGTCTTATCCCGAAGGTGGGAAGTGGAAGAAACCAAAATTTCTTCAATATTATATTCATTGCTTTGATCATGGAGGATGGTTTCCACATACTCTACACTAATCGGTTTGGTAATTGCTGTAGCCATTCTTTTTCCCCCTATGTTAGAGGTGTTGATGACTTTATCAGCGCCAGCACGGTATAACTTCTCCTCGGAAAACTCCCTTTCAGCACGAACCACCGTAAGAATATCAGGTTTTATCCCTTTGACAGTAACAGTGATAAATACATTGTCGGCATCATTGGGAAGGGTTACAACAACCCCCTTCGCACGTTCCAATCCTGCCTGTAGTAAAACGTCATCTTCCGTAGCATTTCCTTCAACATATACAACCTCTTCGGGCAGGTTTTTAATTACCTCAGGATCTCTTTCTATAATGACCATCGCGTGTTTTTCTCTATGTAATTGGTGAAATACTTGCTGCCCCACTCTTCCATAACCACAAATGATGAGATGGTCATTCAGGTTCTCCATTTTTTGATTCATCTTCCGTCTCCTCATATTACTGGATATCTTTCCGCTTATAATCGCACCCGCAAATTGAGCTAGCATGTAGGTGGTCAAGCCAATGGCAATTGGGATCAAAATTAAGGTCATTACTTTCCCGCTTTTCGTAACCGGGGCTATATCCCCATAACCGATTGTCAGAATGGAAACGACTGCAAGCCATAGAGAATCAAAGAAACTTAGATTTTCCGTAATCATATAACCAATGATTCCTAAAAATACGATTGCATGCAGGAAAATAAGTGAAACAGTAATTTTACGTTTCTCCAAAGCTGCCACCTCGATTACCTATCGTTTATAATAAATTTAATCCCTCTTCTTTTCCATAGTATAACGAAAAGAACCATGGAAAGAAAAACAGAACTATAACAATTTTAAAAACGATAGCGATAAAAGTACCATGATAATACATGAAGGGATGGCAACTAACAATGTGACAGCCTGCAAGGATGTCAATCCTCCTATGATCAACAAGGCCATTGGCGGAAGTGCAAGCGAAAAAGCCCAAAACAAGCGATTCAACCGGATCGGTTCGCCCTCAATCTTTCGTTGGGTTACAGCAGCCAGCATATAAGATGAGGTATCATAGGTGGTTGCTACAAAGATTATAGCCAGGATCAAAAATAAAATCAGGGTGAAATCGCCGAAGGGCAGCGAGTGAATAATAGAAATAACCGCTTCATTTGAATGACCCTGCTTGATCATTGACGCTACATCTAATTGAGTCGTATTCTGAAGATAAAGGCCATAGTTTCCGAGTACAAAGAAAAATAGCCAGCAGCCGACGGGGCCAAAAATAATCGTCCCCAGTATCATTTCCTTGATCGTCCTTCCCCTGGATATTTTAGCAATAAACAAACCGATAAAAGGAGCATAGACAATCCACCAGGCCCAGTAGAAGATTGTCCATTTTTCCGGAAAACCTGACTGCGCAATCGGATCCATCCACGTATTCAAGCGGAAGAAATTATTCAGGACAAGCCCGACACTATTGGTCGAAATCTCTAAAATGAAAAAAGTCGGTCCAAATATGGTGACAAATATGAGCAAAGAGAAAACTAAATAGACATTTATATTGCTTAGCCGTTTCACCCCTTTTTCCATTCCAGCAAAAACACTGACCGCAAACACAATCGTACAGACGAGGAGCAGGATGATATCCAGAAGATAAGTATGCTGTATTCCGGTGAGCCGTTTTACCCCTTCAGCCATCATCGGTATACTGATGCCGAGGGTTGTCCCGGACGCTCCCAGCAAACCGATCATAAAGAACATATCAATCAACTTTCCCACGAAACCATCGGTATGATGATTCAGCACTGGGCGGCAAGCCTCGCTGATTTTAAGAATCGGAACTTTTTTCACATGATAAAGATAAGCAATCGGAAGTGCAGGCAGACAATAAATCGCCCACGCTGTCGGTCCATAGTGGAATAATCCATAAGCCGCACTCCATTCCACTGCAAATGGTGTACCAGGAATGAGACCCAGCGGAGGCTCAAGATAATAATACCCCCACTCAATCGCTCCCCAATACATAATTCCCGACCCAATACCCGCGCAAAAAATCATGGAAATCCAACTGAATGTAGAGAACTCCGGCGACTCATCCTTTTTACCAAGCCTAATTTGCCCGTGCTTGCTAAAAGCTGCCCATATTAAAAAAATCAAAGAAGAAAAACCGATCCATAAATACAGGACCCCTGTCATATCCGTTAATTGTACATGCATCTGTTCCAACCAGGTATGTGTAACATTCGGGTAGAAAAAAACAATGCTGCATAGTATTAACAAGGACAAAAACGCCACGAGAAAGAACGGCCAATCGATCAATGACTTTTTCAAATACACACCCCTTACCTTTCAGTCTTCTAAGTTATATGTATGTGAGGAGAACCATGGAGAATTCTAGTTATTTTAGTGGGTGTGCCGGAATAACAAATTATTTACCATTCACCAATACTAAAGAAAGCTCCAAATTTTAACAATATATCTTAAAAGCTCCTATTTTTCATCAAAGGAAATTTCAAAGACAATAGCGAATTCACCATATAACATAACTTGATATTTGGTGCTCTATGATCACTTGACGAAAGGAGGTGTTAATGATCGATTACGAACGGACTTACTCCCTGGCTGACATTGCCAAAAAGATGAATCGGCCGCGCCCGACCTTACAATCCTGGAAAGAGCAGTTTTCGGAATTCATACCGTCTGTGGGAAGTGGAAGAAGTAGGCGTTACGAAGACGAAGCGCTCGAAATTTTTATGACGATTGAGAAGCTGAAAGGAAGAGGAGAACCGAAAGAAAAAATACGGGATGTATTGAGAAGTTCTTTTACGATGAAAACCAAGGATGACTCAAATGACCTCCTGCCGAAGCCAGTTATCAACACCATCCAGGATGGATATGAAGCATTCCTTCAAGAGATAAAAGCACAGAACAACTTACTTCGGGAACAGAATGATACCTTTCATAGGCAGAATCAGGAACGTAAGAAAGAATTCGAAGAACTGAGAGAACAATTTGAGCATATCCATCAAACAAGTAAGGCCTCTCATGAAGCAGTAATCAGCAACATTAGCAGGAGAGATGAGCTATTAATGAAAACGCTGAAAGAAATGATGGAACAAAAAAAGAAAGAAAGCTTTTGGTCACGCTTATTCAACAGTAAAAAAATAACAGTTAGAGAGCAGGTGAATCACTGATGGCTGAAGTAACGAATTGAACCCAACCGCTAAAATTTGCGGTTGGGTTCTTATTTGTAGCCATCATGAATTATTGAAAGCCTGGCCGATCTCCTTTTCCGCCTGACTCTCGTTGAAAGACTCGATTTTCTTATGTTCATCCACTGAGTCTCCAGAAAGTCTATCCTCGGCGTCAAATGGCTGATTGGACTTTACCGTATTTTGCATGCCTATTTCCCCTGTACCATTTGCCCCCGTAGGGATATTAAATTTCTTTTCCGGCTGCTTTTTCACATTTATCACCTCAACCTCTAGCTTTTGCTAAGCTCTATTTTTCATGCCTCCGAAACAAATGAACATGAGATGGATGATATTTCCACGCCTATATATAATAGGAGTTTGTTATAGTGGTGCTGGAATTTAATTAGGAGGTTTTATTTTGGATACAGTAATTTTTATCAGCTCCACAGCTATTCTTCTTATAGTGGGTTTATTTGTCTTAAAACGATATGAAAACAAAGGTGCAATCTTAAAAGCTAAATTGTACCCCTCAATTTTGTTAGGTGCAGGATTAGGGATAGTAATTGGTATTTTAGCTAAGGGTACCGTCCTTGAAACGTTAGTAGTCATGGGATTTCTTATTTTACTTACTCTTTCCCAATTGATTGCGATCAGCAGAGTTTCTGAGAGCTTCAAAGCGTACAGAAAAAAAGCAGGAAAATAAAATAAAACTAATACATATACAGGTGTGTGTAATGAATTGAAATATATGGTACATAAACTTCGGAACAACTATTTGCTTTACTTGATTACCCTTATTAGCATTATCCTATTACTGATTGGTTCTCTAATTTGGACCAGTGTATCTTTAATATGGGGACAGCGCCTCACCCTATTTTTTATTGGCATCCTCTTGTATCTCCTGGTCTTTCTTGGGGTCGATCCCATCCTTAAAGGAATTATATTTACTTTGATACCTATTGGATCAGGAGAAATTTTTTCTGTATTACTTGAACTTATCCCCCGGGATTTTTATCAGCAGTGGCTTGAGGTTGATACTACCAGAGGAGGTAGCCCTGTCAGTCTTTTCGCCTTACTGGTCCTTGCTCTTATCATTAAGCTTTCCAAAGAAAAGCCGTATATTAAACAGTTAGAAGAAAATAAAAAGAAGCAAAACATATGGGAGTCAAAAGATGGATAATTTCATACCTATATTAAAATGGCTAAGCCAAGGTTCCATACTATTAGGAGGATCATTGTCGATTTATTGGTTCCAGTTCACTGAAGAAGGAAAAAGGTTTTGGAATAAAAAAATCAATAACATGAAGAGTGAAGAAGAGTACAAAGCCTGGACAACTAGAAAAGACAAGTTGACCAAGGTGATAAAGCATGGATCAATTCTACTGAAATCATGGCTTCTTCTATACAGTATTTTCCTCGCCTCCATAGCTGCTTTAGTTTTTATCTCGTTAACCAATTAAGAAATGCACCTATCGTTGATAGGTGCATTTCTTGTAGTTATTTAGATGAATTCAGTTTATAAACGCGAGCCTCATAAGGTTTGAATGTTGCAGACGTTAAACCTTCTCCTGGATCAATGTCATAGTTGCTGATCAAAAGCTCTGCCTCTTTGTCCTGTTGATCTGCCGGCAGTTCCAAAACAGCCTCTTCTTCAAAAAGATTCGTGAAAACAAGGACCTTTTCATCGTCCAAAGTACGAGAATAGGCATAAATACTATCGTAACCTTCCAATACAAGGTCATAGCTGCCATATATAAGAACGTCACTGCCTTTTCTCAAATCAATCAGCTGCTTATAGTAATGATATACGGAGTCTGGATCATTCATCGCTTTTTGTACATTGATTTCTGTATAGTTTGGGTTCAACTTCAGCCATGGTGTTCCGGTTGTAAAACCCGCATTCTCGGTATCATTCCATTGCATCGGCGTCCGGGAGTTGTCTCGGCCATTTTTCCAGATGACCTCCATGATCTCTTCGTGAGAATTCCCCTCTTCCAAATCGTTGTAATACATATTCTTAATGGCGACGTCATCGTAGTCATCAATAGAATCAAACTTTGCATTGGTCATGCCGATTTCCTGCCCCTGATAAATGAATGGCGTCCCTTGCATTAAAAAATACAGCGTCGCCAGACTTTTTGCCGACTTATTTAAATACTCCTTGTCGTTTCCCCAGGTAGAAACTGACCTCGGCTGGTCATGGTTTTCCAGGAATAAAGCGTTCCAACCTCTGCCTTCGAGCCCCTTTTGCCACTTGGTCAATGTTTCTTTTAGAGCGTGGATATCGAGTTTGCCATTGGTGCTTTTGCCCCAGAGGTCCAAATGCTCAAATTGAAAAATCATATTGAACTTGCCATTTTCCTCGCCGACCCATTCCTCAGCCTGCTCGACTTTGACACCGTTTGCTTCTCCAACGGTCATGATGTCGTAATTGTCGAACGTCTTTTCTTTCAGTTCCTCCAGGAAAACCTGAATGCCTTCACGGTTCATATGCCCTTCGAAGGAAGGAACATACTTCTTGTTTTCCGGATTAGGCAAATCAGGGAAGCCAGGGATTTTTTTAATATGGGAAATCGCATCGATACGGAATCCGTCGATCCCTTTGTCGAGCCACCAATTGACCATTTCATAAAGATTTTCACGTACTTCCGGGTTCTCCCAATTCAAATCGGGCTGCTTCCGGGAAAACACATGCATGTAATACTCTTTTGTCTTCGGCTCAAACTCCCATGCTGACCCGCCAAAAATCGATTCCCAATTGTTCGGCTCCCTGCCGTCTTTCCCGGGATGCCAGATATAATAATCACGGTATGGGTTATCTTTGGAAGAGCGGGATTCGATAAACCACGGATGTTCATCGGATGTATGGTTGATGACGAGATCCATGATCAGTCGCATGCCGCGCTTATGCACTTCCTTCAACAGCTGTTCAAAATCAGCCATCGTTCCGAATTCCTCCATGATGCCTTTATAATCACTGATATCATAACCATTATCGTCATTCGGAGAGCTGTAAATAGGGCAAATCCAAATCACATCTATGCCGAGATTCTTCAGATAATCCAGTTTGGAAATGACACCCTGAATGTCGCCGATTCCATCCCCGTTAGAGTCCATGAAACTGCGAGGATAAATTTGATATGCTACTGCTTCTTTCCACCATTTCCTGCTCATAATAGCCTGCTCCTAACCTGTTGTCGTTTTAATATATAGATTATGTGCAATCGATTGCACAAATAGACAAAAAAATAACAAGGCCGAAAAGCGACCTTTACTGATTCTCTGTATTTATCGTATAATTGCTGCTATCTATTGTCAAGTAGTAATTGAAATCGATTACAATCCAATTCTTATGCTATATCTGCATTGCTTGTTTATATCCAGTTTTTTGGTATGATAATAAAAGATTGAAGTTAAGGTTTTATTTCGATAAAAAGGTCGAATATAGAGGAGAATCTGCGATGCAAAAGGAGTTCCAATATACAGGAGAAAAGATAGTGGACAATCGCTATGAGCTGACAGAGACCTTCAATGAAGAAGTCATGAAAGTTTATCCGGATAATTTCGCGGATACAGGTATGCCAGAAGCTGAATATTACAAGATTAGGGCAGATTTATTTAAATCTTTTGGTGAAGTTCTATATAAAAATGAAAATGAAGTGCAGCAACAGGTGCGTGATTGGGCTGAAGTAGCCGCTAAGCGAACCATCGAATATGATGTATCACTGACGCAGGCACTCCGGGTCATTTCTTTTTTTCAACCTACCATCTGGGATTTTTTTCAGGAAGAATTAGACCAGCAGCATATCAGCCCAAGAACAGTGATAGAGATCTCTAAAAAAATTGACAGGCTCGTCGATATCGTAACCCGTGTATACGGCAGAGTGCATGAGGAGCACCAACAATTGATCGCTGATACTGCTCATAGCGCACTGGAAGAACTGTCGGTTCCTATAGTTCCTATTGCTGAAGGCCTTGCCGTGATTCCACTTGTCGGAGCTATCGATACCCATCGGGCAGCTTTAATCAATGAAGTAGCCCTGACAGAGGCCAATCGCCTTGGTCTCGAGGAAGTGATTTTTGATATCTCTGGCGTTCCAGTGTTAGACACTATGGTGAGCAATGAACTATTCACCATCATCAATTCATTGAATCTATTGGGCATCGAAACGCGGATAAGCGGTATACGTCCCCAAATAGCTCAAACCATCACCTCGTTAGGAATCAACTTCAAAGGGATCAAAACATTCGCAAGCCTTCACCAGGCACTGGAAGACTGTGGGATAAAAAGAATAGAAGTAAATACTCACTTAAAATAACTGTAGAAGTCCTGATTTAAGGACTTCTTTTTTTCGCTCTTAAAGACATCCCCCCAGCCATTTTTGAATTTTTTTATGTAAAGTGTAATAATATCCAAGGGCAACAAGACTTAAAAAGGAGAGATTATTTTGGAAATCACAAACACCCCTGCCCTGCTCTGGTTTGTAGGAGCATATGGGGTAATTATGATCCTGATGGGGATTTACTTTTCACGTAAAATCTCCAACAGCGAAGACTTCATCTTAGCTGGAAAAGGACTAGGAACCGTTGTTTTAACCGGAACCTTGCTCGCTACCTGGACAGGAAGCGGAAGTATCTCAGGCGGCGAAACATCCATGGCATTCAGTTATGGAATTATTCCAGCACTGCTTATGATGATTCCAACGCTTGTGGGTATTGCTATTTTATATTTAATTGCTCCAAAAATACGAGCGTTCGGTAAGTATACTGTTTCTGGAATTTTAGAAGAAAAGTACGGACAAACTGCACGAATGATTGCCAGCATTATCATTATTCTGGCATTTGTAGGAATTGTATCTTATCAGATGACCGGACTAGGCTTTATATTGAACTTAACCACAGGAATATCTGTTGAGACAGGAACCATTATCGGGGCAGTAATGATTATATTTCTTGCTACAATTGGAGGGTTACGTTCGGTTGCCCCGACCGACGCATTAAGTGCCTTTCTCGCTATTGCGGCTTTATTCATTACACTTCCAACCATCATCGTAATTGCAGGAGGCTGGGATACAATAACTTCCAATGTTCCTGCCGAGCACTTGACTGCTACGAGTACCCTCAGTAATGCGCAGCTACTAGGGTTCTTATTACCTTCCCTCTTCTTATTATTAGGCGATCAAAATATGTATCAAAGGCTGGCCTCTTCAAGTGGGGATAAATCATCGAAGAAAGCACAAATCGGCTGGTTAATCGGTATGATTCTCATTTCTCCATCTATTTCCTTCATAGCCTTTGCATCACGTTCGATGTTTCCTGACATCGACCCTGGTATGGCATTGATGGCAACTACCGTTGTTATGCCTACAGCAGTCGGAGGAATTCTGCTTGCAGCTGCTACCGCCTTCATCGTAACTACCGGCAACTCTTATTTATTATCTGCCGCTACTAACGTGACGTATGACATTGTCGGCAAGTATATTAAAAAAGACGCTTCGGATCGTGAGTTATTAAAGATGACTAAACTCTTTATCGTTATTCTCGGTGTCTTTGCCTATATTTTAATTAGTTTTTTCCCTACGGTCCTCGAGGTACAAATGTATGCTTACACAGTATACGGAGCTGGATTTACCCCAGCATTATTGGCAGTATTCTTTTGGAAACGGGTTAATGTTGCTGGTGGTGTATCGTCGATGGTTGCTGGAGTACTGACCACTCTTATTTGGGAAATACCACTAGCCAAACCGTTTGAATTAAATAGTGTCATCGTAGCACTGCCGGTTGCAGTCGTCGTATTGATTGTGGTAACGCTAATCACTCCGAATTCAAAAAAAACAACTAAATTATAATAAAGGAAAAACCAGACCTAATAGAGAAGGTCTGGTTTTATTACTGTTTATAGAGATTCGGTACGAGGGGGACTTGTCGTTCCTTTCGTCTGTTTCCTCTTTTTACTTCGTTTAGATACAACTTCTTTATTAGCAGCTCGGAAGAAGGAGTATCCCATCATTAATATCACAACGGAAAAAGGTAGTGCCGCTATGATAAGTACATTTTGAAGTCCTTGGGTACCTCCAAAATAAACGATAATGGCTGCCATTGCCGATAAGCATAATCCCCAAAGAATTTTCACGGAACCAGAAGGATTCAATGAACCTGAAGTACTTAACATTCCCAGTACAAATGTAGCAGAGTCCGCCGAAGTAATAAAAAATATCGCGATGACGATGATAGTCAGGAGGGACATGAATTCCCCAATAGGATAATGCTGGAGCGTAGCAAATGTCGCTGTCTCCATCGGATAATCAGAAATGACATCGATTCCCTGCTGCTGTATATCGAGAGCAGATACCCCGAATACAGCAAAGAAAATGAAGCATACAATTGCCGGGACAAATAATACACCCAACATGAATTCTTTTATTGTCCGGCCTTTAGAAATTCTGGCAATGAAGATTCCTACAAATGGTGACCAGGAGATCCACCATGCCCAGTAGAAGATCGTCCAGCCATCAATCCAGGAGCGATTCCCCTCATTCAAAGGAGCTATCCGAAAGCTCATTTCAAAGAAATTAGTTATATATCCCCCTAGAGAATTGGTGAACATATTCAGAATATATATGGTCGGTCCCACGATTAATAAAAGGACCATGAGAGCAAAGCCCAGTATCATATTTATGTTACTTAAGTATTTAATACCCTTACTGAGGCCTGACCAGGCTGAAAAAATAAATAGAGCCGTAGATATTACAAGAATGATTAGTTGAGAAGAGAAATTACTTGGAGTATCGAATAGAAAAGCTAGTCCCTCATTAATTTGAGCAGACCCAAACCCGAGCGTCGCTGCTACACCTACCACAGTTGCTACTACAGCTAAAATGTCGATCAATTTACCTGCAATCCCCTGCATCTGTTTCTCCCCGAACAATGGAACCAGTGTAGCACTGATTAACCCGGGGTAACCTTTATGGAATTTAAAATATGCCAATACAAGCGCTACAATGGCATATACTGCCCATGCATGAATGCCCCAATGAAAAAATGAATATTGAAGCGCCTGTTTAATGGCCTCAGGAGACCCTTCAGGCGCGACCGGACTTTTATTGAACGCATGGGAAATCGGTTCCGCGGTCGTCCAGAATACAAGCCCCATCCCCATTCCGGCACTGAACAGCATAGCAAACCAGGTCGGGAGATTGAAGTCCGGCTGGTCATCCTCTTTCCCAAGCTTAATATGGTTGAACCGGGAAAAAATCAAATAAACGCAAAAAACCAGCATTACTACAATGATAAGTAAATAATACCATCCAAATCGTGTGGATATAGCCCCGGTTATATCGGAAGTAACAGTCTTCAAGTGCTCGGGTGCGACTACTCCCCACAACACAAATAATCCACATACAGCAAGACCATACCAAAAAACTGATGTTGCATTTTTCATATAATCACCTCTCTGTGTATTAATAGACAAATTGTTCATAAGTGGGCGACAGCAACAGTTTCATATATTACATAGATTTCTGTTTAATTGCAAATTTATCAAAAAATTAAAAAACTGTCACTGAACGTTACTGAGCTTCACTGAGCTTCACTGAAATATCTAACTGCCACTCATCACGCTTTAGTAGGTTTGGAGACTTTTCAGGCTGCTGATACGATGTAACACATGTGCAAACCAAGAAAAGGGAGGAATACACTTTGCCTAAATACCAAATACCCATCGTTGATACAGATATTCATGAACGTGTGCAATATAAGGATATCCTCGAATACCTGGATGAACCTTATAAACACTACATTACTAATTGTCATTGGATTCAAGAAAAACACATGCCCTACACCCAGCCTTCGGTAGCTGGAGTGGATCGTGCAGACGCTAAAATTCCGGATGGACGGCCTGCAGGCTCCGACCTGAAATTTATGCAAAAACAACTCCTGGATGATATCGGTCATGAAGTCGGGATTTTAACCAGTGCATTAGACCCGTCCCCTTCCTCCATGCACGGCTGGCATGAAATGGCTGTTGCTTTGGCGTCTGCCTATAATGATTGGCAGATTGAGAACTGGCTGGAGAAAGATGAGCGATTATATGGGTCCGTTCATATCGCAGCACAAGATCGCGATGCTGCTATTAAAGAGATTGATAGAATCGGTCCCCATCCGAAGATGGTACAGGTCCTGCTGCCAATCGATGACATTATGTGGGGCGACCCCTTCTACCACCCGATTTTTGAAGCTGCTGAAAAACACAATTTAATGATTGGCATGCACCATAATGAACCACCAGTCTACTATGGGAAGTGGCCAAGATATTTCATCGAATGGCACACGCTGATCCCTACGGCCCATATGAAACAAATCACCAGCATGATGTTCAATGGGGTTTTCGATAAGTTCCCGAATCTTGGGCTGATGATGATTGAAGGTGGCTTCACCTTCATCCCTCATTTAATGTGGAAAATGGACCAGCAATACAGGGACTTACGCCATGAAGTACCATGGCTGAAGAGGAAACCAAGCCAGATTATGAAAGAGCAAGTCCGATTCACTACCCAACCTGCGGAAGAATTGACTAAGAAAGAATTCATGTCACTGCTTGAACAAATGGGGACAGACGAAATGCTATGCTTCTCTACAGACTATCCACACTGGGATTATGACTCTCCTTATCGTGCCTTACCGAACCTGGATACTGAATTGAAGCAGAAAATATTCGCAGAAAATGCTAGAGCATTTTATCCGAAACTGCCAAACAAGAAGGAGGGCTAACGATGAAAGAGCAAGTAGTTTGTAAAACTTCGGATATACAACCTGGTGAAATGAAAGAAACCAGTTTTGGAAGACAGGAAGTATTGGTATGCAGGACACCTGACGGGAATTTTTACGCCTTTATGAACCAATGTATCCACCAGGGAGCCCCGCTTGATAAAGGAATGATTTGCGGAGCTACTACCGATAAAAGTAAACCTGGCTCGTATGATTACTGCCATGAAGGAGAAGTGATCCGCTGCCCATGGCATGGAAGAGAATTTTCTATCAAAAATGAAGGAAGAATGCTAGCTAATCCCAGCAAGAAAATCCCGAGCTTTAAAGTACGGGTAGAAAATGAAAATGTCATTGTTTATAAATAACGGAGCAAGAAGGTGATGAAAATGAACCATAACGATCAAGTAGTCGATACCATCATTATTGGTGGAGGTCCGACAGGGTTATTTGCCGCCTTCTATGGCGGCATGAGGCAGATGTCTGTGAAATTGATAGACAGTCTGCCACAGCTTGGCGGTCAGTTGTCCGCTCTGTACCCGGAAAAATACATTTATGACGTCGCCGGCTTTCCTAAAGTACGTGCCAAGGATCTCGTCAGCCAACTGGAAGAACAGGCACAGCAATTCGACCCTGAAATTTGCCTGGAAGAAAGTGTGCTGGACGTAGAAAAATTAGATGAAAAACTTTTCAAAGTGACGACAACAAAAGCGATCCACTATGCAAAAACCGTTATTATTACAAGTGGAGCAGGAGCCTTCCAGCCGCGTAGGCTTAAGCACGAAACTGCCGGGAAATACGAAGGGAAAAACCTCTTCTACTCAATAACCGATCTGCATGCCTTCCAAGGACAAAGGGTCTGTGTTGCCGGCGGCGGGGACTCTGCTGTCGATTGGTCACTGATGCTTGAGGGAATTGCAGATAAGGTGACACTTGTCCATCGACGCGATAAGTTCAGAGCCCATGAACACAGTGTCAACCAACTTAAAGCATCTACCGTCCAGATCAAGACACCGATGATCATAGAAAATTTGATCGGAACCGAAGAATGTATCGAAACTATAACCCTAAAGGAGAATAAAGGCGACCTAACGGAGAATCTGGCCATCGATTCTTTGATCGTCAATCATGGCTTTATTTCCAGTCTTGGAGCGATAAAGGAATGGGGGTTAGAGCTTGATAAGAATTCCATTATCGTTAACCAGAAGATGGAGACAAACATCTCCGGAATTTACGCAGCTGGTGATATCACCACACATGCAGGGAAAGTAAAGCTCATTGCATCCGGATTTGGTGAAGCTCCTACTGCTATCAGCCAGGCCAAGCATTTCATCGATCCTGATACAAGAATCCAGCCCCCTCATAGCACCAGCGTGTTAAGCGGAGCATGAGCTTTTCCATCTATAAAAACAATGAAGCAGGGGAAAGCCATCAGCTAAATGTCATATCAATATTTTTAGTGTTTATGAAAATCAGCCCGCTCACCTTCGGCGGGGGAGTAGCGATATTGGCTTATATAGAAAGTGAAGTCGTTCATAAAAGAAAATGGATGAAGCATGATGATATCCCTAATATTGTTACAGTGGCTCAATCATCACCAGGTTCCGTCGCAATCAATACGGCCATTTACATTGGTTATACACTGCAAGGACTGACGGGGGCCATCTCGGCAGTTCTAGGAATAATATTCCCGGCGGCCTTCATTATTAGCATACTGACCTATATGTATATGACTTATCAGGAACTGCCATTGGTACAAGGTGCTTTTCAGGGTATCCGGCCTGCTATTGTAGGACTCATTATGTTCACCGCTTATAAGATTGGAAAAAGAGCCATTTATGATCGTTTTACTCTGGTCATTTTTTTATTATCAGCTGGATTGCTTATCATTCTTGCCGTCTCCCCTTTTCTCATGATAATCGGCGGGGGACTGGCTGGCGTTATTTATCAAAGCATCTGGAATAGAAGGTGATGATACATGCTGATGTTGAACCTGTTCATTGAATTTTTCAAAATAGGGTTATTTGGTTTTGGCGGAGGCTACGCGATGATTCCACTGATGGAACAAGCAATCCTGAAACATCAATGGATATCACAAGAACGGTTCGCAGATATTATCGCGATTGCAGGATCATCACCGGGGCCTATTGCGACCAACTCAGCTTTGTTCATCGGTTATCAGACAGCTGGAATAATAGGAGCATCCATAGCTGTTATCAGTAATTTGCTACCTTCTTTTCTAATGGTAATGATATTGATCAAACTGTTGACGCTCCGTTCCCAGCCAAAGCTCCTTTCTCAAAGCTTGAATGGAATCCATCCGGTGATTGTGGCTCTCATATTATTTGCAGGAATCCGTTTGGGACTGCAAACCGGCCTGTTCACTTATCCAAGGGAATATTCGCCTTATTTCATTTTGATTCTCTCGATTGGACTCTTGGTAAAAAACGTATCGCCGGTTTGGGTTATTATGCTCTCTGGAACATTAGGTGTGCTGATTAATAGTTTTTAAAAGTAGGAGGTTTCTATATGAACGAAAAACAGATGTACATTAATGGCCATTGGCTATCTGCCGAAAGTGGTCAAACAAGAACGATCATCAATCCATTCAACCAGGAAGTAATCGCTGAAGTAGCAGAGGGAAACGAAAAGGATACGCAATCCGCCATCGAAGCTGCCAGAAAAGCCTTCGACAAGGGAGAATGGCGCCATACTCCCGCTGTAGAAAGGGGAAAAATGGTATTGAAAATTGCAGAGCTGATAGAACGCGACAAACAAGAATTGGCAGAGCTTGAAACCCTCGATACCGGCAAAACGTTTACAGAAAGCATGGCTGACATAGAAGATATCGCTGAAGTCTTTCGTTACTATGGCGGTCTCGCGGATAAAGACGGCGGGGAAGTCATCGAGTCACCTATTCCGGATTCAAGAAGTAAAGTCGTCCGTGAACCTGTCGGTGTTTGTGGCCAGATCACACCATGGAATTATCCTTTATTACAGGCAGCCTGGAAGATAGCTCCAGCATTAGCGGCAGGCAATACACTGATCATCAAACCTAGTGAGATTACTCCCTTAACAACCATAAAGGTGACAAAATTAATGGAAGAAGCCGGTGTTCCAGCTGGAGTCGTCAATCTGGTTTTGGGCAACGGAGCTAAGACAGGACAAGTGTTGGCTGAAAGTCATTTGGTTGATCTCATCTCCTTTACCGGTGGAATTGAAACAGGTCGCAAAGTCATGACAGCCGCCTCCGCCAACTTTAAGAAAATCGCCCTGGAGCTTGGAGGTAAAAACCCTAATATAGTTTTTGATGATGCTGATTTCGAAACGGCAGTCGACCAGGCTATGAATGCAATATTTTTCCACGCGGGACAAGTATGTTCTGCCGGTGCCCGATTATTAGTACAAAAAAATATTCACGATGACTTTGTCACTGCCCTGGTTGAACGTACGAAACAAATCAAGTTAGGCAGTGGGTTTGAAGATACAACCCAATCCGGACCGTTAATTTCTGCGGAACATCGCGAAAAAGTAGAAAACTATGTCAGGATCGGTATCAATGAAGGAGCGGAGCTGGCAATCGGCGGGAAACGCCCTGAAGGTGAAGGTCTACAGCAAGGTTTCTTTTTTGAACCAACCATCTTTACCAACTGTAATACTTCCATGCGCATTGTGCAGGAAGAAACGTTCGGTCCCATCTTGACAATTGAACGCTTTGAAACAGAAAAGCAGGCAATCCAATTGGCCAACGACTCCAAGTATGGACTGGCCGGGGCTATATGGACAAAGGAAATTCGAAAAGCAGAAAGAGTATCAAGTGAACTGCGAATGGGAACCGTCTGGATCAATGACTTCCACCCTTATTTCGCCCAGGCCCCATGGGGAGGGTATAAATCATCCGGAATCGGCAGAGAACTCGGAAAGCTGGGACTAGAAGAATATACCGAAGTGAAACATGTTTTTGAAAATACCAATCCAAAGCCTCTTCATTGGTTCTAATTGGTTTTATCAGAAAAAAGAATGGACGCATCCTCAGCTTGTAGAGAAACCTCTTGGTTTTTCTGCAAGCTTATTTTATATAGCTTTACTATTGATCTCGTATACTTTCAAAAACTTCCGAATAGAATGATATTTATCTTGCATCTCCATTGCCCGAAGCGGGTTACGTCGCTATAATGAATATATTATTCTTTTTTCGAAGGAGGAACTTGGTTTGCCTATTAATATCCCGAAAGACTTGCCAGCAGGAGAAATTCTTTCAGAAGAAAATATTTTTACGATGGACGAAGAACGGGCGAAAACCCAGGATATCCGTCCTTTGAATATACTAATCCTGAATCTGATGCCAGAAAAAGAGCGGACAGAAACCCAACTGCTAAGATTGCTCAGTAACTCTCCACTTCAGGTAAATGTCGAGTTTTTACATACTGCTACGTATGAATCAAAAAATGTGAGCAAGTCTCACCTTCAGCAGTTTTATAAAAGCTTCAAAGATATCAAACACCAGCGTTTTGACGGCATGATTGTGACCGGTGCGCCGATTGAGCAACTGCCATTCGAAGAGGTGGTGTACTGGGAAGAACTTACGGAGATTATGGAATGGACGAAAGACCACGTCACTTCCGTCATGCATATTTGCTGGGGTGCCCAAGCGGCGCTTTATCACCATTACGACATTGGTAAATATGATTTGCCAAAGAAATTGACAGGCGTCTTCAAGCACCGCTTGCTGCAGGACAATATTAAGCTTGCCCGAGGGAGTGATGATGAATTTGTGGTTCCTCATTCCCGTTATACCAGTGTTTCCGAGGAAGAAATCCTGGCACACGATGACCTGATCCTTTTATCTTCTTCCGAGGAAGCCGGTCCGTGTACCATTCTTTCTAAGGATCAGAAACACGTGATGATCACCGGCCACATCGAGTATGACGCCGAAACACTGGCAGACGAATACCACAGGGATACAAATAGAGGACTCGAGCCTCATGTACCAGTTGATTATTTCCCCGACAATGACCCGGAGCAGAAGCCATTGAACCGTTGGCGTTCCCATGCTTATTTGATGTTCTATAACTGGCTGAATTACTATGTATATCAGGAGACGCCATTCACCTGGAAATAAAAGATAAAATTTTCAAAAAATAGGTGGACGGCGCAGCAGAAATATATTATTATAAATATACAGATTTGAGTTTCCTAAAAACCGAATAAAACTCCAAAGGGGAGTAGCTGACAGTTATGTCGCCAATACGTGATCCATGATCACCGGCTTAACTGGCAACATTACGTTGTTTGCGAGACCTTTGCCAAAATGGTAAAGGTATATCAATGAACTTCACAAAACCTTTACCACATTGCTGGTAAAGGTTTTTTTATGCCTATAAGGAGGAGAACAGCATCTAATCATTTATGTCTATCATCTCAGAAACACGGGTAACGAAAGTAAAACGCCACTTATATCAACCTTAACTCAAGGAGGTAACTTGCAAATGATTACGAAAGTGTTAAGTAAGCTGAAGGTCGGTTCACCTAAAGTGGATTTGGTCTTAAATACAAAAGAGCTCACCCCCGGCAGCAATATCTCCGGTTCCTTTCACTTATATGGCGGCTGGGTAAGACAAAGGGTAAACCGACTGGAATGCGATTTAGTGAAAGAACAGGCTGGCAAAAAACCAGAATTCATCGAGCCAGTAACCACGGTTTTAATGTCAAAAACAATCGAAGCAAACGATAAAACGGAAATTCCGTTCCACTATCAGTTACCGGAAGAACTGCCTCCTACTACAGAAGGCATAACCTACCGCTTACAGACAAAGATTGTCTTTAAAGACGATGTCAAAAGCTTTGATCATGATGAAATCGTCGTTACGAATTAAAAAATAACTATTTTGAAGGAGAAAATGAATTGGACATTTCTTTATTGATGGAATATGGATGGGTATTACTGATTCTCATTGGTCTAGAAGGGATATTGGCAGCAGATAACGCGCTCGTTATCGCTACAATGGTCAAACACCTTCCGGAAGAAAAAAGAAAGAAAGCATTATTTTACGGATTAGCAGGGGCATTTGTATTCCGCTTCGGATCTTTGTTCATCATTTCTTACCTCGTGCACATTTGGCAGGTTCAGGCGATCGGGGCCCTCTACTTGTTTGGCATCGCTGTCTATCACCTGTTGAAAAAGCATGTCCTAAAACCGAAGCAGAAAGCAGTAAAGGAAACAAAAAAGGGCTCAGGATTCTGGGCAACCGTTATCAAAGTAGAATTAGCAGACATCGCATTTGCTGTAGATTCTATTCTTGCCGCAGTCGCCTTAGCCGTTACATTGCCAATGACCAGCTTGCCTGAAATCGGAGGGATGGATGGCGGTCACTTCGCTGTTATCCTTGTCGGAGGCATCATCGGCCTTGTGATCATGCGATTTGCAGCCAGCTACTTTGTCGGTTTGCTCGACCGCAGACCAGGCCTCGAAACTGCTGCCTATCTGATTGTCGCCTGGGTCGGTGTCAAGCTCGCCGTCTATACCCTGGCGCACCCGGAGCTCGCCATCCTGGCTGAAGGCTTTGCGAAAAGTGCCGGCTGGAAAATAGTCTTCTGGTCTGTTCTTCTTTCTATAGGTGTTGGTGGCTGGTTTTTATCAAAAGAGAAGCCACAGCAAGTTGTAGATAGAAAGCCTGTTGTACAAAATTAATAATAAAAAAAGCTGCTGGAACTTCAGCAGCTTTCTTCTATACTAAAATGTATCCCCATTTAAAAATAGCGAGCGTAACCACTGTGAAGATTTATC
Organism: Thalassobacillus cyri; assembly: GCF_900107755.1. Lineage (GTDB taxonomy): Bacteria > Bacillota > Bacilli > Bacillales > Halobacillaceae > Thalassobacillus > Thalassobacillus cyri. Next base: position 251,266 of record NZ_FNQR01000003.1, read on the forward strand.
CTTTAGATTAGAAACATACTCCTGGCCACGCCCAGTAGATTGTACAAAACAAAACTCTTCATTGTCTGGGCATAAAAGCCAACGTTCCTCTAGCTTCTTATCAACATTCAAGTAAGTCGGACGATAGTCATCCTCATTAAAGAAGGATGGAACTTTCCATATACTTGGCTTATTTTTATGTAGCTCAGATGAGAGCAACAATTCATTTGTTAATTTGGGAAAGTAGCCACATCCTGGAATATCCATATTATCGAACAATTTATCAGCAGCTAAGTAAAGCGTATTATTTTCCCGTCTCAAAAAATCTTCATCAGAACCATGAGGATGCTCTTCTCTAACCAAGGCCGGTAACTCATCCTTGTTGCTTTTATCAATGACTTTCCCAACCTTTAACCATCCATATATATAATAGGCCCCTTCCGTCCAGGCACCTCTTGGATCCAGAGGGTGTACACGGTTCTTCATCGGTTTAAATCTACTGAAGAATAAAAAAATACTTCCTTCTTTCACTTGATGATTCCTAAGATGTCCAGCCGCAGATTCAGATTGACCAAACGCCCCAAAAGCTGGTCCGTTAGTCAACCATGGACTCTTTCCTAATACAGGATCGTAATGGGCAATAGCATCATTAATGATTTTAAGGGTTTTACGGCTATATCCCATTAATGGGTCTTCGATAAGTTCTCTTAAGTTTTTTGCATCCATTCCTTCAAGATAATTATCTTCAAGTAAAAGCTCATTATATTTAAATCCTCTACTTTTTTCTTTATCTTCCGGTATAGGTAAAACGATATAGTTGCCAGTCTTAGGATCATAAGGTGAGTATCCATATCCAGAAGAAGAGTCAAAACCTTTTCTACTAAGAATTAACTTATCCATTTCAGCCCTCCTTTGGTTTACCCTTTATGGCTCTATTTCTTCATTTAAATTGAATTAATCTTCAACCTCTATTAATAGTATTCTATCCTGGAAAGATCCACATTCCTTTTCTTTTTTCTCTCTTACATTTTCAACTTCCCCTATATCACTTTTATGCATAGCCGCTATATTTTTTATTACCTCAAGAATATCAGCCAATTCCTCAATTGCCTCACTATCCTTTTCGGCTTGTAGATATTCTTCTGTTTCCTCTACTAATTTAGACTTTAAGGCTTGCCGATAGTCCTTTTCATTCAGCGTCCTAGCATTATACTGTTTACCGTTACTTTCAATGATAAGCGGTATTTTATCTCTGACTAATTTATTATATAAAGGCATTATTATCTCCTTTAATTTTATATTCTAGTAAACATATATTCCCAATATAATCAAGATGATTCCTACTATCGTTGTCCCCGCATTTATTTTTCTAATGAGCTGGCGATCTTCCACCAAGGCTTTTTTGACGAAGCCTCTGAATTGTTTGTAATTGAAAACTAGCTGACTTACTTTTACCAGCGTAAGTGTCACAAGTATGGTCAGTAATAACGAATATGGGACAGCGGTAGTCAGCTCCTTGTACCACGTAAAAAAAACTATTCCCAAAGAGATGGCAGCTAGGGCCCATACCCACCTTGGCTTTTTTTCTTTGTAAACTTGATTCAATTCAAATTCATTCCATGATTTCGGTATGAGATGAATGAGTGAACGAATTCCGATCATTAATACACCCCAAACAATACTGAAGATGGCAAAAAAATTCACGGCTATCCCCCACTTTCACGATAAGTATTCTTCACCTCCATTATCTCCTATCAAAGGCCATTTCACGAAAATAATTTTTTCGTTTTTTTGAACATTATCGTTTAATTATACTTTTTTCAACTTTCTCTGTTACCTTAACCATATTCTTCGTCATAAAGCTCGCTTGTTCCCCAAACCGAATATATTTATAGCCGTCTACTTCTGGTGTTTCCTTTTTGGTATAACGATGGATGAAATAGGAGGAACAGCTCATCTCATCAGTACCTGGGAGTTCTTCCACCTTCCATAAGAATAGATGAAGATTCTTCTTGGGGTTATAATCGAACACTCCTAGATCGACCAATTGATCTTCCGGAACAACCAGATTGGTCTCTTCTTTCGCTTCCCGAATACATGTCTCTTTTGGGGTTTCGTCTCGTCCTACCTCTCCTTTAGGCAAATCATAGAACCAATTTCCGGTTGAATGACAGCCGAGGAACTTTTCTCCGTCTGTCAAAATAAGCCCTGCAGATAGCTTCTTCATTATAATTACCTGCTTGTTTGAATTGTTATGTCTTTATTTTACACCTTCCTCTAGAAGCTTCCTAATGGCTTACTAATACTTAGCTAATAAGACTTACCCATCTTTTCGATTAGAGTTTAAAAAGGCTTTCCAAGCTGAAACAGCCTGAAAAGCCTATACTTTCCGTTTTATTTCGAAACTGCCATCATTTCCTTCTCTGCTAGAAGGTCTTCTAAAGCACGATACTCCAGTCTATGAGCATCAGCCACCGCTTCGTATGTAACTATACCGTCAAGTATGTTAATCCCCTTTGCAACTGCAGGATTTTCATGACTCGCTTTGACAAATCCTTTCTTAGCAATTTCGAGCGCATAAGGAACAGTGACATTCGTCAAGCCGATTGTCGAAGTTTTCGGTACGGCTCCAGGCATATTGGCAACTGCATAATGGAGGATACCATGCTTTTCATAGGTGGGATTGTCATGAGTCGTAATGCGGTCACCAGTTTCGAAAATACCGCCTTGATCAATAGCCACGTCTACGATTACGACTCCTTTTTTCATAGTTTTCACCATATCTACTGTAACTAATTTCGGCGCTTTAGCTCCCGGGATTAACACGGTACCGATGACCAGGTCAGCTTCGGCTACCGATTCAGCAATATTCAACGGATTCGACATCAATGTGTTGATATCCTTACCAAATATATCATCCAGTTCACGCAGCCGCTCAGGGTCCAGGTCAAGAATCGTAACATCCGCTCCTAGTCCTACCGCGAGTTTCGCTACATTCGTACCGACTACTCCTCCACCAATAATAGCCACCTTACTGCGCTTGACACCAGGTATACCACTCAACAGGACCCCCTGCCCACCCTTCGGTTTTTCAAGGAACTGGGCTCCGACTTGAGCAGCCATTCTACCTGCAACTTCACTCATCGGAGTCAAAAGAGGAAGGGAACCATTTTCTTTCTGAACCGTTTCATATGCGATAGCCGTCACTTTCTTATCTACCAGCGCTTTCGTCAATTCTGGTTCAGCAGCCAAATGCAGGTAAGTGAAAAGGAGTAATTCTTCGCGGAAGTAGTTATATTCCTCTTGCTGTGGCTCTTTTACTTTCATCACCATATCCGTCATCCATGCTTCCTCTGCTGTAGGGACGATGTTGGCTCCCGCCTGCACATATGCTTCATCCGGAAAACCGGAACCAAAGCCCGCTCCTGCTTCCACATAAACTTCATGTCCGTCAGTAACCAGGTGCAGGACACCGGAAGGAGCCAGCGCTACACGGTTTTCATTATTTTTGATTTCGGTTGGAATACCAATACGCATATTATTCCCTCCTAACTTGTTACTAAATTATTCCCGGCGGTAATCTTCGTTGAACCATTCCATTGATGTTGCATAACCAAGTGAAGCATCGTCATCGGGGAGGTAGTTCGGAATAACCCCTCTTAATACAAAACCATTGTTTGCCTGGAAGGTAAGTACCGGATCATACAGCTCCTTGTTGACCACTTTTTCTGCATATTCCTCAGCAGACATTTCATCCGCATGTTTGTAATAATAAGGAATTCTTCCTCCAATGATGATGCTTTTCAAACCTAAATTTTTGCATACTTTTTTTCTGGCGTCATATAAGCGCCGACCTAATTTCAATTTCCTATAATCAGGATGGACACTGACTTCCACTCCATAGAGATTGACCCCTTCTGGATTATGATTTCGGATATATCCCTTATCTGAAATAGCTTCATAGTCATGCTTATCCTTATAGTCATCAAAGTTGACGATCAAACTGGAACAAGATCCTACGATTTTTCCTTCGTATTCGACACAAAGCTGTCCTTCCGGAAAAATTTCCGCCTGGCTTGCGAAGTGATCACGCTTAAAAGAAATATCCGGACCGAAGCTGTTATCCGATAAAGCTGCCACTTCTTCAATGTCATCTGGTGTAATTTTTCGTATGACAATTCCTTTTTCTAATCCAGGGAAATCAACGTTCGTCATACACTAACCCTTCTCCCTTCCACAATTCTTATTACTTCGCTGTACCTACAGAGACGAACTTCTCTTCCAGATATTCCGTTAATCCTGACCTTCCGCCTTCTTTTCCGATTCCACTTTCCTTGACTCCGCCAAATGGCGCTTGGGCTACAATCGGAGCTGGGTCATTGATACCGACGATGCCATATTCCAACTCCTCCATCATCCGGTAGCCTCTTCCCAGATCATTGGTGAAGCAATAAGCTGCAAGACCGTAGCTGACATGGTTGGCCCGTTCGATGATTTCCTCTTCATCTTTGAAAGTGAAAATAGGAGCTACCGGACCGAATGTCTCTTCGGTAGAGATTTTCATTTGCTCAGTGGCATAATTGATGACTGTCGGTTCGTAAAAAGTCCCGTTTCCATCAGTATCGTAGCGATTACCGCCACAGAGTACTTTTCCATTTCGTTCGACCGCATCGCTGACATGGCTTTCGACTTTTTCTAATGCCTGGGAATTAATAAGTGGTCCTACATCGATTCCAGCTTCAATCCCGTTTCCAATCTTTAGGTTGGATGTCGCTTCAGCAAGCTTTTGCCCAAACTCTTCCGCGATGCTTTCGTGAACATAGACACGGTTAGTGCTGATGCAGGTCTGACCGGAATTTTTGAATTTTGTCCCCAACACACCTTTTATTGCCATCCCGATATCAGCATCTTCAAAAACGATTAACGGCGCATGTCCTCCGAGCTCCATTGATACCTTTTTGACCGTATTGGCTGAATTCCTGAGGAGTAATTTTCCTACAGGTGTCGATCCGGTAAAAGTCAACTTTCGTACATCAGAGCTCTCTGTCATTTCACTTCCGATTTCTTCCGCGTTACCGACTACCAGATTGGCTACACCTTTTGGCAGACCAGCTTCATGGAAACACTCGAACACTTTGATGGCTGATATAGGCGTATCTGGCGCTGGCTTTAATACAACTGTACAGCCAGCAGCAATCGCAGGAGCGATCTTGCGGGTGATCATGGAGACAGGGAAATTCCATGGCGTGATAGCTGCTGTCACTCCGACTGGTTGTCTCAATACCATAAGGTGTTTATTGGGATGGGATGCTGGAATGGTTTCTCCATACACACGCTTTGCTTCTTCTGCATACCATTCCACATAGCTGATCCCCCCTAATACTTCACGTTTGGCATCGGGAAGAGGCTTGCCCATTTCTAGTGTAATCGTTTCTGCTAATTGATCGACTCTTTCTTTCATGATGGCTGCTACTTTAGCGAGATACTTTCCCTTTTCCTGACCAGTTGCTTTTTTCCATGTTTTAAACGCTTCTTTTGCTGCCTGAATCGCTTCTTTCGCCTCCTCTTTCCCACCAGACGCTACAGAGTCGATCAACTCCCCAGTTGCAGGGTTGTATACATCCAATTTGTTTCCTGAATATGCTTCTTTCCATTCCCCATTGATATAAAGCATGTGTCATCCTCCTTGAATTTCTTCAAATTTTTCTTCCGTCGGGTGTCCGACACTCAACCACATTTTGCGTTGCGATAGATTCATAATGATAGAGAATACTGTTTCCATTCTTCTATGCTCAGGGGCACGCTCATTTTCATAGTGGTTGATAGAATTAGGGGCGTTGAACTCATCCGATAACCACCGCTTGAATGATGCTTCATCGATGTTTTGTTTGTTGGCAATTTCAGTATCGATCAACTGCTCAGCCCTTTTTTTGCGAATCATTGAGTCATCGAATACGAATTCATTCATATCGGTCAGATTCTTAGTTATCCGCTCGGAGCATAAATGGTTGGTATGTACAAGCTTCCCATTATCTCCACCTACCATATCGATTCCAAACGGGGATACTTCGATATTGACAGCCATCCCTTTCTGGCCGCCTTCGTCGATACCAATCAGATAACTGGCAGCTGCCGCAATTTTCCCATCTTTGATTTTTGAAATAGCCTCATGTAACGAATAAGAATCTAGTACAGCACGTAACCCAATATGGATTGGTAATTCATCTGACTTTTTGTCAGTCAACAGTGCATTGAAACAGAGGCCGAGCCCGGAAGAGTTGAAGCCGATTTTTCCAATGATACCTCCCTCTGTGACCATGGTGATATCAGGTTTCGATTCCTGTTGGATATCTAACAGGAGCAGGCTATCTTTTTGTGTTCCTTTCCAATCCCAGTTTTGACCGATAATCGTGTCCTGGGTAAGGGGTGGTGCTACTGACATCGCAGTGCAGCCATCTGAAAATACAGCCCCTTTATAGTTTGCAAGTGCAATTTCGCTACGGCTGTTCAAAGCGAGAATATCCTCGAAAGCAACTCCGGCTCCTTCTGCGATTCCTGCCATTTCTTCTATCAAATCAGGATCATATTTCTCAATCGCATAAAGGTGTTCATGTGCAATATCCTTCGCTTCCTCCCAGCTGATTTGTTTATACCCCTGGAACAGCTTTTCATAGGTTTCCAGGCTTTTCAGGACTTCTTGTTTCCCTTTTTTTCCATGCTGCCTTCCTAGTTCTCTTGGAGTACCTTTAAGTTCCAACCTCTTAATCATAGATGCTTGCTCCTTTCCCAACTTCATATTTAACTAGTTATATTAAAGGTGTTTCTTTTCAAAATCAGATATAGAATCATCTATAATTGCAACCATATCCTCTACTTGCCGTTTGTTAATGATCAATGGAGGAGCAATAGCTACAATGTTCCTGCCTACCTGGGAAGCGAGCGGTCTAAGAATCAACTTGCGATTGAAGCATTCTTCTACGACTTCGGTCGATGGAAGGATTGATGAATCAAATGGTATTTCCTCATCACGGTCCTTATACAGTTCAAATCCCGCCAATAAACCAAGCGCACGTGTCTTTGTCACAGTAGGATGTTTGTCTTTCAAATATTCGAATCCAGCGTTCAATTCATGCTCCATACTCTTTACGTTAGCAACAACTTCATCTCTTTCCAGGATTTCTATATTTTTCAGAGCAACCGCACATGCTGTCGGATGGCCGCTATAAGTGAAACCGTGAGCCAGTACTTGATCGTATTGAACTAGCGTGTCCCTGATTTCTTGTTTGATCAAGACACCTCCGAGCTGACTATATCCGCTTGATATCCCTTTTGCTACACACATCAAGTCTGGAACGACATCCCAATTGTCGACACCGAACATTTTTCCAGTACGGCCGAAGCCGCAAATCACTTCATCGGCAATGAATAAAATACCAAACTCATCACACAGTTTTCTTACTGCTTCCAGATAACCATCTGGCGGCATATGCACCCCGCCCGAACCTTGAACTGGTTCCACGATTACTGCCGCAATGGTGTCTGCGCCTTCTTTTTCAACGATATCCCGAATGGATCCTTCATAGTCTGGATGGCTTCTACCCCCTAGCTCACAGTCCGTAAGGTGCGGCTTAGCATGGAAGACATCTGAAATTCCTGAGCTTGAGAACTGGTGGAATAACGGAATAGCAGTAGCTGTCTGCGCCGCAATTGTCACTCCATGATAACCCTGCTTCAAACTGATGATTTTCTTCTTTTCCGGCTTACCTTTCATTGACCAGTAGAACCGCGACAACTTAAAAGCGGTATCATTTGATTCCGATCCTCCTGAAGTGTAGAAAACTGCATTTAAGTCTCCTGGCGCCATCGATGTCATTTTCTCAGCAAGTCGTACAGCCGGCTCATTTGAATACCCGGCAAAGGAAGAACTGAAAGCCAATTTAGTCATCTGCTCTTTGGCTGTATTCGCGAGCTCCTGGTTGCCGTGTCCAAGATTTACATTCCAGAGCATGGAAAGTCCATCGATATATTCGTCCCCTTTCGTATCTTTGACATAAATACCGTTCCCTTCTGTAAATGAAAGTTTCGGTCCCTGCTCTGCATGGATTTTAGGGATGGTGGTTGGATGGAGATAATGTTTTTTATCTAATTCTTCTAAATCTACGAGAGCTGTTGGTGATACAGATAATTGATCTGTCATTGCAAATCCCTCCTAATTGGTTTTCGGTTTCACTTTATACAATGCAAAATCCATGCCAAGTCAAAAAACAAGTAGAGCAGGGGATTATCAATTATGAAAATTCTGATATTTATGCATCTATGCATACCCTATCTTTTGGTGCATAAAAAACGCCCCGTCTCTTATGAAAAGGGATGGGGCTTGGCATCTCACTTATAATTCAATCGTCTCTTTGTTTTTCATGATTTTTTGATATTTACGACTGACTGCCGATTGACTGATACCCAAAGCTGCAGCAGCTTTCGTGGTTGTTTTGTATTTCTTCATCGCCAGCATAATCAATTGTTCTTCCAGATGATCTCGTGCTTCTTGTAGAGGCAGAATTCCAGTGACAACTGGTTTCGCCTGTTTTGTTTCCCCGAACTTCAATGATTGGTTGACAAAGTCGGCTGTAATGACATCATCATCAGCTGTCACGACCAGCCTTTCCATAAGATTTTGCAACTCCCGGACATTTCCCGGCCAATCATATACTTCTAATAAATTAAGAGCCTCCGGCGAAAGATGATATTTTTTATTGTATTTTTCATTTAGCTGCTGAATAAAGTGAAACGCTAATAATGGGACATCTTCCGGCCTCTCCCTGAGTGGGGGAACCTGGATTGGAATAACATTGATACGATAAAACAAATCCTCACGAAAGGTACCATCCGCTACCATCTTTTCTAAGTTACGGTTTGTCGCAGCTATTATTTGGACATCAACAGGAATAGACTGCGTACTACCGACTGGAGTGACTTCTTTTTCCTGCAGGACCCTTAGCAGTTTCACCTGCAGACGCGGTGGGATTTCGCTTATTTCATCAAGAAAAAGAACACCTTGATTTGCTTGCTCAAAATAACCTATTTTTCCTTTTGAATCTGCTCCAGTAAACGCACCTTTGGTATAGCCGAATAGTTCACTTTCTAATAGATCTTCCGTTATTGCTCCACAGTTGAGGGCCAGATATGGTTGGTCTGCACGATTCCCTTCACGGTGGATTGACTTGGCGATCAGTTCTTTTCCCACTCCTGATTCTCCCAGGATCAGTACCGTGGAATTGAAATCTGCCAATTTCCTTGTCCTGTTCATCACTTTTTCCATTTTATTACTACAATAAATAATTTTGTTGGCATAGGCATCCCTATTTTTCAGCTTATCCAACTCTTCCTTATAGTTTTTAGTAAGCCGCTTTGTTTCTCGAAGTTCTGTTTTCAACTTGGTCGTTTCCGTAATATCCCGGGAAGCTATAATAATCCGGTGGACTTCCCCATCGTCATTAAGTACCGGATTGCCGACAGCCAATACATTTTTTCCATCAGGAGTCTGCTGAACGACAGATACTTTTTTCTTCTTTTCTAACACCAGTCTCGTTACTGATGGACTGAAAATACCTCTTTCTTCAAATTCTAACAGGCTTTTCCCAAGCAATTCATTCATATCTTCGACGCCCCAGAAATCAGCTAAAAAATTCTCACTGTAACGAAGTAACTCACCATTCTGATTAACGACAAGGATTTCATCGTACATCGTAGCTAGAATAGCATTCAAATCCGTATTCAGGTTTTTGACATATTCAATTTCCATCGCCATCTCTTCCACCATCGGAAGATCCTGGACGATGATGATCATCCCCTCTACCTGCTTACCGTCTTTCAAAATCGGACTGTAATCGACCAGCACCCCCATATCATCAGTGATATGGATTTGGTTTAACATTGTTTCCCCAGAGTCAAGAACCTTATTAATATGCTCCTGATTGAATATCACACCAGCCTTGTTATTGATTACTTCCTCGTAAGAAGATTTGATCATCTTCAATCCCGATTCATTACAGTTGACAATTTTAGTATCTTCATTGATGACGAACACACCCATTGGAATCGAGGACAGCATGACTTTCAATAGGTTGAGATTCGGGTTATCCTGACGGAATAGTTCTACGAGGGCATCTTCTCTACGGACATATCCAATCCATTCATCAGTTTCGTTTTTGATTAATGTTATATGCTCCCCAAGAACCTGGAATATGAACGGCAGTGAGACAGGCTGTTCCATTTTCCATTCCCCGACATTGGATATCGGAACAGCATGCACTTCGAGATCTTTTGTCGTGAACGCTGGTCCTGTCAGCTGCTTTTTATCTAAATCATCGAGGTATACATATGCGACTACCTCTTCATTTTTCGTCAAAAATACGAACGGCTCATCGGTTTCTGATAAACGTGTCTTCCAATCACGATCCAGAGGGTCGAGGGAAAGATAAGTGAGAGGTATTAATTTGTCAGTGATTGAATGGTTCATTTGTTTATCTCCTTCCCGTGATTCTGACTGTTTCTGTATCTATTATACCAATTTAAAATAAAATTCGGAAAATTACCACGGGGCGTACAGCGGAAAAGGGAAGCCACAGTAGATACACTGTACTTCCCCAAGCTTTTTCTATTCAGTCACTTCCACTTATGACCACATCTTCCTGGAGTTGAGCCATCACCATCCCGGCAATCACCTCTTCTCCTTCACTTACCTCTAATGAATGAACTAATCCACTAACACCGATCGCCACATTTTCCAGTTCGCCATTTTCAGTACGAATCTTGAATAAGGATTCCCATTCATATACCCTGCTTCTCTCTCCTATAGAAATCTCTTCTACAACCCCTTCACAGGGGCTGACGACCAATTCATAACCATGCATAACCTTGGATTCCTCCCTATTGAAAGCGCTATCTAAATTGATTAAGCTTGTGCACTTCTCTTGCTTTGAAATTCGATGTTCATATTACTTTCTTTTTCAGGTAAATATTCGATCTTGATATTCAGATAGCCATAAATGACTGCAATGATTGGGCTAATGAGGGATAAAAACGCAAAAGGAGCATAGCTTAGTGCGGATACACCAAGTGTGGCAAACATGAAAGCCCCACAGGTGTTCCAAGGAACCAAAGGAGATGTCATCGTTCCGGCATCTTCGATTGTCCTGGATAGATTTTTCGGATGGAGATTTCGATCTTTATATGCTTTAGAATACATACGCCCTGGTAATATGATCGCAAGATACTGGTCACATGCAATGATGTTTGCAGCAACACAAGTCGCCACCGTTGTAGCTATTAAGCTTCCCGTTTTCTTGGCATAGGATAATAGTGCCAAAACAATCGCTTCCAGTATTCCAGCTTTCTCCAAAATACCGCCAAATGACATGGCAATCAATATCAACGCCACCGTATACATCATGCTCTCCATTCCACCGTTATTAAGAAGGTTGTCTACTACTTCAATACCAACTTCTTTGGAAAAACCATAATACATAACACTCAACGCTTCACCTGGAGCCACACCCTGAAAGCCAATGGCGAAAACAACACCGATCAGTGCGCCAATTGTAAGGCCTGGTATTGCAGGCATTTTGAAGACCATCATGACTATGACGGCTACTGGAGCTAATAAAAGCCATGGAGAAATTACAAAAATATCATTCAATTGATTTTGTAGAGCTTGGACTTCTGCAATACTTGATTGTGTTTCAGAAAATTGCAGTCCAAGTATGGTGTATAAAATTAACGCAATAACAAGAGCCGGTATCGTCGTGTACATCATGTGCTTGATATGTTCGAACAGCTCTGCTCCAGTAATACCAGGTGCCATGTTTGTCGTCTCAGATAATGGGGAAACTTTGTCTCCAAAGTACACCCCAGAGATGACTGCACCGGCAACCATCGCCAAATCTACACCAAGTCCTTGACCGATTCCCATAATAGCGATACCGATTGTCCCTGCTGCCGTCCACGCATTTCCCGAGGCTAACGCAACTACTGCAGAAATTGCACAAGCAGATACAAGGAAGTATGTAGGCGATAACAACGACAATCCATAATAAATCATCGTCGGTACAATACCTGCAGCTATCCAGGTACCAATAATTGCCCCGATGATTAGTAAAATGATGACCGCTTGCATCGATAACCGGATGGTATTAAGAAATGAGGTTTCGATATCATTCCAGGTATGGCCAAGCCACAAAGCAACGATGGTAGCTACGACTGCACTTAACAATAATGGAACGTGGGGATCGAGACCAAACTCCGCAATACCCACATACAACGATACAATCATAAAGGCAATCGGTATCATCGCTACTTTAAGTGATGGTGTTTTTACCGCCTTCTTATTAAACTTTCCATTCACTATAAATCCCTCTCTCTATTAGTTTTTCGTATCCTGAAGGTAATCAGGACCGATCACTTAACTAATATGCAAGATACATGCCAATTCTATTTATTCGATTTATTCGCTATTTTCAGATAAATTAAAAGGCTTTTCTACCCACTTTTGCATAAGTTTATTTAAAAATTCATAATTTTTTTATTATATTATCTGATAAAATCGATATTAACAAAGGAAATAATATACATACGCAGACTGAAGTCCATTAAAGAAACCGCTGAACATATTCGTTCACCGGTCTCTTACTCTTAAGAGAGTTGTATATTATACAAAAAATAAAAAAGTTAACTTGCACTTTCTGCTTAAATCAGAAATAGTCCATTCGTGATTCAAGTTGCTTCTTTTTAGGAGTAATAATTTTCAGTATACCATCGTGATAAGTCGTTTTCGTTTCTTCTTCAGAAACGATGAACGGCAACGTCAACGATCGTTCCGCTTTTTGCAGTGACTGTTCTTTATAATAATGGTTACTGTTTTCATCAATCGTTTCTGTGATTTCTTTTTTCTCCGCAGAGATCCATATTTGGTTTCCGGAGATTTCAACTTTTATTTGGTCTTTGTTGTAACCAGACAGCTGTGCTTCTACCACCACTTCAGAGGATGTTTCGTGGATATCGATCGGAATTGTTTCATGATTTAAAAACGGTTTCAGCTGTTGCATGGATTTATCAAAAAAATTCTCAACGGATCTTAGGAATTCATAAAATGAGTCATCAAAGATATTAGGCAGGTTGCTTTTCTTCTTGGAAGCCAATGGTGTCCACCCCTTTCGTTTACTCACTTCAATCTATGTGAAATGGGCAGAAGTGTAATGGGCACCTAGCAAAATTGGGCGTTATTAAACAAAAAGAACCAAGCCGACGCTTTTAAGAGCATCGACTTAGTCCTTTTACAAGGTTCCTTACAGGCCAATCGAAATATATTTTGTTTCTAAGTATTCTTCAATACCGAAGTGTCCGCCTTCTCTTCCTAGTCCGCTTTCTTTGAAGCCGCCAAATGGCGCCTGTGCAGCTGAAGGGGCCCCGTCGTTCAAACCAACAATGCCATAGTCCAGTTTTTCAGATAATGTCAAAGCTTTACTTAGATTTTCGGTGAAAAGGTAAGCAGCAAGGCCAAATGGTGTATCGTTGGCCCGTTTGATCGCTTCGTCTTCATCCGTGAAAGTAGATACGGGCACAACTGGCCCAAAGGTTTCTTCACTCATACACAGCATTGTATCTTCAGCATTTGTCAATACCGTAGGTTCAATGAAGTAGCCGCTGTCTGACTCAAACCCTTTCCCACCGACCACAACTTCGGCACCATTTTTGACAGCATCATCAATATGTTGGGTCACCTTTTCATAGGCATCCTGGTCGATCAATGGCCCGATATCCGTCTGTTCATCCAGACCATCACCCACCTTTAATTTCTCGACGGCTTCCTTCAATTTCTGGGTGAATGGTTCCAGAATGTCTTCATGCACATAGAATCGGTTTGAACAGATACATGTCTGTCCAGCATTGCGGAATTTAGAGGCAATCGCACCGGCTACTGCTTTATCAAGGTCCGCATCTTTCAGAACAACAAAAGGTGCCTGTCCACCAAGTTCAAGAGAAATCCGTTTCATCGTGTCGGCAGATTGTTTCATCAATACTTTTCCTACTTCCGTAGAACCGGTAAAAGACAGTTTGTGAACACGTGAATCAGATAACCATACTTCACTGATTGTCCTTGCACTACCCGTTATAATATTGATTAGTCCTGCCGGTGCTCCTGCTTCAATAGCAAGTTCTACCAGTCGAAGTGCTGTCAAAGGTGTTTGACTGGCAGGTTTGATCAATACGGTACACCCTGCAGCAATAGCTGGCGCGACTTTCCTTGTGATCATCGCAGCCGGGAAGTTCCACGGGGTGATCGCTGCCATGACGCCGACCGGCTGTTTTTGGACAAGGATACGTTTATTGCGTTTCGAAGCCGGGATGGTTTCGCCATAAATCCGTTTCGCTTCTTCAGCGTACCAGGCTACAAAGTCATTAGCGTAATTAATTTCTCCTAAAGCTTCTTTTAATGGTTTTCCTTGTTCTTTCGTCATGGTTTCTGCCAATTCTTCCTTATGTTGTTCAATCAATTCGTACCAGCGCCACAGGAAAGCGGCTCGTTCATTCGCGGTCGTTTCTTTCCATTGATGGAACTGTTCATATGCCGCATCGATGGCAAGCTTCGCTTCTTTTTCTCCTGCATTTGGTACAGAATCGAGTCGCTCCTGATTGATTGGATTCGTAACATCGAAAGTGGCATCTGTAGTGTAAGGTTTCCCATTTATAAAATTATCCATTGTATTCCTCCTCGTTATAATGCTTCTTTTTCTTGTTCCACACTTTCTTCATATTTGCCATTTTTCATATTTATAAAGAAATAAACTCCTAAAATGGTCCAAGCTGCAAAAAGGAACCATTCATACGGCCAGACGAGCGCCGCTGGCATCCCTGGAAAATATAAAGTAATGAACCCAAAGCTCAAAACCAGTGCCAGATAGCCATAAATCGGTGATTTTCCAGCCTGGAATGGACGCTTCATTTCAGGTGCTTTCTTTCTCAGAACGATAAAAGATAAAGCGACAAAGAAGTAAGCTACTACAATTCCCAAACCACCAGCATCAACAAACCATACTAACGCGGACCTGCCCAGCAGAGGTGCCAGCATAGAAAGGACACCGATGAAGAGAATCCCATTGGATGGGGTGTTGTATTTCGGGTGTAGTTTACCGAACCAAGCGGGAAGCATCCCTGATTCCGCCATAGCGTAAAGTACCCGGCTGCCGCCGATGATGAAAGAGTTCCAGCTAGTAATGATCCCTGCCACACCACCGATAATCAATAGCTGAGCAAAGAATTGTGAACCAAACAATGAAGCGATGGCATCTGCAGTAGCCAGTTCAGAACCGGCAAGCTGTGTCTGGTCCAGCCCAAGTGCAACGCCAATAGCAATTGCCAGGTAAAAGACGACTGCACCCACAACAGAAATGACCAGGAGCTTACCAATTTGTCTTTGGGGAAGTTTAGCTTCTTCCGCCACCTGAGGGATGACATCAAAGCCGACAAATAAGAACGGAACCATCACCAATACCGTCACCATTCCGCCCATTCCACCCACAAAGAATGGAGACAAGTTAGCCGGTTCCCCGTGAAGACCAGAGCCAAAAATCAACAACAGGCCGACTCCGACAATCATTAGGGTGAAGAACGTCTGCATAGCAGCGGCCTGCTTTACCCCAATGTAATTGATTACCGTAATGATCAATGCTCCTACGGAACCGATCAATACCCAGTTTAAGTGGACGTCCCACCCTGCAATGGTCCATAAATAACCCATCTGATAGTTCGGAAGCAAATAGTCAACAACCGTCGGCAGAGCAACAGCTTCAAATGTTGCTACCGAAATATATCCTAACGTTATCGCCCAGGAAGCCACGAAGGACATGTTTTTGCCAAGCGCTCTGTGGACATATTCATGCTCCCCGCCTACTTTCGGCATGGCAGAGGCTAATTCTGCATAGTTCAGACCGACAAATACAACCAGCAGCCCGCCGATAGCAAACGCGATCACTGCCCCCATGGATCCGGCGGATGTAATCCATGTCCCAGACAGGACGACCCATCCCCAGCCAAGCATGGCTCCCAGGGCCAGGAATAGTAAATCGAATTTGGACAATACTTTTTTCAATTGTTTCTCTTCTTTCATCAAAACACTCCTTTGTTGTTATACAGAAACCTGCGAGTTGTCTTTCCAAACAGCTTTTACAGAACTTTGGATAATCTCCAGGCCTTCTTCCAATTCTTCGTCTGTGATAACCAATGGCATTAAGAAGCGGATAACATTGTTATAAACCCCGGCTCCTAATACCAGCAGGCCTTGTTGTTGAGCGTGGGAAATCATTTGTCCGGCAAGTGCTTTATCAGGCGTTTTATTTTCTTTATCGCTGACGATTTCAACAGCAACCATAGCACCTAAACCTCGAATATCACCGATACAATCGACTTCTTCAGATAATTTAATGAATGTGTCTTTCACTTTGTTGCCAATCTCATCGGCGCGTTGGTTCAGTCCTTCTTCCTCGATGATGTCAATAGCGGCAAGCGCAGCACGGCAGCCTAATGGGTTACCACTATAGGTTCCGCCTAATTCACCGGCATTGGCAGCATCCATGATTTCCTGTCTTCCAATGACACCACTGATTGGGGTACCTGCTCCTAATGATTTAGAAACGGTAATAAGATCAGGGACGATGTCATAATGGTCCATGGCAAAATATTTGCCCGTCCGGCCAAAGCCCGTCTGAATTTCATCTGCTACAAACAAAATGCCATGCTGATTGCAAAGTTCCCTCACTGCCTGGACAAACCTCTTGTCAGGTACGATGAACCCGCCTTCCCCTTGGACCGGCTCCATGACAACAGCAGCAATCGTCTCCGGCGCAACTTCTTTAATGAGGAAATCGTTGAATTGCTCGATCATAAAGTCAACATAGGCTTCTTCGCTCATCTCTTTTGGGCGACGGTAAGCATATGGGAATGGTGCTTTATATACTTCCGGTGCAAATGGACCGAATTCATATTTGTAAGGTTTTACCTTGCTCGTCATGGACATCGTCATCAACGTCCGCCCGTGGAAAGCGTTTGCAAAAGTCACAACTCCTTGCCTTCCCGTATACTTCCTGGCTACTTTCACCGCATTTTCAACCGCTTCTGCTCCACTGTTTTGAAGAAGCACTTTTTTGGCATGGCTGCCTGGTGATAATTCTGCCAGCTTTTCCGCTAATGCAATGTAAGGCTCGTACATCATGACATTGAAGCCGGTGTGAATGAATTTATCCACTTGATCGTGAAGCGCTTCTGTCACTTTCGGATGGCAATGACCGACATTAATCGTTCCGATTGCTCCAGCAAAATCGATGAATGTATTGCCATCGACATCTGTCACCTTGGCTCCCTCTGCCTTTGCTGCGAAAGTCGGAATCCCATAACTGACAGCGTTTGGAACAATCTGGTGACGACGCTCCAGCAGATCACTGGCAAGCGGTCCTGGTAAATTTGTTTTAACTGAAGCATGATTTGACATTACAATCTCCCCTTTACTTAATTAAAAATTGATGTTCGATATGATAAGTCTTTTGACAAATCTCCTAAGGTGGACAATAAATGAGTTTCTATGGCACTTCTCGCTTTGTTGACATCCCTTTTTCTGAATGCTTCAATGATTTTTTTATGTTCAGATGCAGACTTTACCTCATCCATAGGGGTCGAGTAGAATTCATCTTTTAAAATCAAGTAGCCATCCGACCATTGGTTGAGTGTCTCTATTTGCTGTAATAAAAACTTGTTGCCTGAAATTTTAGCCGGATAGGTGTGAATACAAGCATTCACCTGCATAAATGCCTCAAAATCTTTCTTTTCATAGGCGTCCAACTCTTCTTTCACTAGCTGTTCCATAGCAGCGATGTGCTGGACTGACAGATGGGGGACTGCTAATTGAGCAGCATACTGTTCCAACACTACACGTAGATGGAAGACATCCTCCAGTTCTTTGTTGGAAGGGTTATACACGACAGCACCCTTGTTCGGCACTAATTCAATCAGCCCTTCATTTTCCAAACGTTTAAATGCTGCACGAATCGGAGTACGACTCATCTCCAGCTCTTTACTTACCCAATCCTCTGTCACACGTTGACCAGGATTCAGTTTCTTCAGCATGATCGCCCGCTTCACTTTTTCATAAGCCAGCTCTTCGTTATTCTTCTTGTTTTTCATAATTAACCCACCATTGTATCCTCAGATTGTATACAATCTTTCTAAGTTATATATCATTCTAACGTAACAAATATCATTTTTCTAGTTATTTTTCAGAAAAAAATAATAATTCTATGGATTGTGAATGTTAAGCATATTATAAAAGTAAAGGCTCTTCATACTGTCAAAAGTATGAAAAGCCTGCCATCATTCCTATTAAACTTCATCCAATTATGATTCTTCTATTCCACACCAATCTACCAAAGTTAATGCCATTATTTCTGCTACTTCAAACACTTTATCCAGCTCAATATATTCGTTCGGGAAGTGAGCCATCCCGGTTACTCCTGGTCCAAAAACCAAGGAAGGGGTGCTTCCAACTTCCGTTAATAACCCGCCGTCTGTTCCCCAGGGGGAAGCTTCAACGATCGGTTCTTCATCTAAAACATCACGATACGTGGAGACGAGCGTATTCATTAGCTTATGCTCAAGATCAATAGATCCAGGCAGCCAGCGGGCCCCAAACCATTCAAGCCTTACAGGGGATTCTTCAAACCAGGGATTAACTTCTTTCAATTTTTCCAGCCATTCTTCCATCTCAGCCTTGGCATTTTCCATCGTTTCCTCTGGAGAAATTCCCATCCGCCCTTCAATTTTCACTAAGTCAGCTACGGAAGAAGGCCAGTCTCCTCCTTCAATCTTGCCAACATTAATAGGGATAGGGATTGGAATGTTTTGATATAAAGGATCAGAGATACGGTCATTTCGCTTCTTTTCCAACTGTCTGATATGGTCCACTACAGCCAGGCTCTTTTCAATTGCACTGACCCCTTGATAACGAGTACCGCCATGAGCTGAACGTCCTTTCACATGAACACGGAACCACATAGAACCTTGCTGTTTAGGGAAGACCTTCATATTTGTAGGCTCCGGAATAATAGCTGCATCGGCTTTGTATCCTTTAAGGACAGCGGCGAGCGTACCAGAACCACCACTTTCTTCTTCGACTACACTTTGAAAGATGACGTCTCCTTTTAATTGAATCCCAATATTCTGAAGGGCTTTTATGGCAAGAAGCATGGCTACATTGCCACCCTTCATATCCGTTACTCCACGCCCGTACATTTTTCCGTCGACTACTTTCCCACTATAAGGGTCAAAATCCCACTGCTCGCGATCCCCTGCGGGTACTACATCAATATGGCCGTTAAAAATGATGGACCGGCCATCTCCTGTGCCTTTCTGTACCCCTACGACATTTGGACTGCCATTAAAATTATCCCTTGAGGACGCGAAATAAGGATGCTTACTTAACGATTCACCATCAGGGTCCCATCTATCCACGTCTAAACCCAGCTCATTCAGCGTATCTATTACAATCTGTTGCGCCTCTGCTTCATTCCCTTGTGTACTATCTGCCTGGACAAGGCTTTGAAGCAGATTTATCCCTTCCTCTTGATGGTCGGTGAGCCATTGATGGACTTCACTTTTGATATTTTCCTTTAGTTGTGCCAATTGCTCTCTCACCTCTCGACATTCATATTTTCATAGATGATGCTGATTCCCATTCCACCTGCCATACAGGCAGTGACTAATCCATATTTCACATTTGAGCGAAGCATTTCATTCACTAAAGTAACCGTCAGCTTAGCTCCTGTAGCGCCAACGGGATGCCCTAATGCAATAGCTCCTCCATTCACATTGACAATGGCTGGATCAAGCTCTAAATCCTTGACGACGGACAGGGACTGGGCGGCAAATGCTTCATTCAGTTCGATTCGGCCAATATCCGATAACGTCAACCCGGCTTTATCCAGTGCTTTCTTTGTAGCGGGCACAGGTCCGATTCCCATGACGTGGGGATCCACCCCTGCACTAGCATAAGCTTTTACCTTGACCAAAGGACTCAGCCCGTGTTCCTTCGCTTTAGATTCTGACATCATCAACACCGCAGCTGCTCCATCATTCATCGGACATGCATTTCCGGCAGTTATCGTGCCGTCTTTTTGAAAAACGGGTTTCAGCTTCAGTCTTGCTAATAAGCTTCGCCCACACCATTCAAAAATTGACCAGGACATGAAGGCAAATGAAGAAGAGCCGCCTGCTGACGAAGACTTACAAGCAGCTGCAGACGAAGCTAAAATCGCAGCTGGCGAGGCTGTAACTGCCTTGGAAGGTTTCGAAATTAACGGTGAACTTCCTGACGATCTCAAGGAGCAATATACAAGTGCGCTTGATTCATTATGGTGAAGTGCAAAGCACTTTGGAAAGTTCACCTAAGAAGGCAGACTTGTCAGAGGCTCAAAATCATTTTGACCAGTTCCAGGAGAAGCTGGACAAGATTTATGAAGATGCTGGTTTGATCCCTACTAACATGAGTGCTGAATTAAGCTAAGATAATGAATAAACCCGGAAACTGTCCATTGGGGTCAGTCTCCGGGTTTTCCTATATCATCAAACCAACGGAATATCTTCACGTAAAATATATGCTGAATTATGACGTAAAAAACCAGGCCGCTGCATGATAGCGTTGACCTGGCTTGTTTCTATATTTATAAGATTCCGATAGCTGCCAGCAAGATGACAACTGCAACAGAGATGACCGGAATCAGGACGGCTACTACAAAGATATCTTTATAGCTGTCTTTATGGGTCATGCCCGTAATCGCGAACAACGTCAATACCGCACCGTTATGCGGCAGGGCATCAAGACCCCCGGATGACAAGGAAGCAATTCGGTGGAAGGCTTCCGGGCTGATACCGGTGTTCTGTGCGATTTCATAATACTTCGAGCCGAGTGCTTCCAGTGCGATTCCCATCCCCCCAGATGCGGAACCGGTAGCACCGGCAAGGATGTTGACGGCGATTGCTTCAGAAATGAGCGGATGTCCTTTGACTCCCATCAACAATTCGGTCAGACGTTCAAACCCTGGGACTTCACGTACTACGGTACCGAAACCAACGGCAGCACTAGTGTTGATGATGGCAATAACAGAGCCGTTTGCCCCTTTGTTCATGGAAGTAATGAATCGCTTGAATTTTGTCGGATTCAATACCATGATTAATAAAATACCTGCAATCAAGGCCGCGACGACATCCCATCCGAAAACATTCAAAGTTATAAGTACAGTCAAAAGTGGTAATATAGACAGGATGAAATTAGGATCGTCCTCTTCTTCAACTTTCATCATATTTTTATCATTTGGCTCGGTGAAGACTTCCCCTCTTTTGGTCAGTTTCTTCTCCTGCCATCTTAAGTAAAAATATCCCCCGACTGCCATGATAATCGCTGCAATGATACCCATAGCAGGTGCAGCCATAGCGTCTGTCTGGAAATATTGCATCGGGATCAGATTCTGAATCTGCGGTGTTCCCGGGATGGCGGTCATCGTAAAGGTAAAGGCCCCTAACGCGACAGTTGCCGGGATCAGTTTCCTGGAGATATTCGCCTCACGGAACAGCGATAGAGCAAGTGGATAGACAGCGAAAACAACAACGAACAAGCTGACGCCTCCGTAAGTCAATACTGCTGCGGATGCCAGCACTCCTAGGATGGCACGCTTTGTTCCAATCAGTTTTGTCAATGCGACCGCGACAGACCGGGCCATGCCGGTGTCTTCCATCAGTTTCCCAAAAATAGCCCCAAGCATGAAGACAGGGAACCATGCTTTAGCAAAATCTACGAACCCGCCCATATACGTATCTTTATAGGCTTCTAACAAATCAAGGCCGCCTGTGACCGCTACGACTCCCGCAGCGATCGGGGCTACCCAGATGATGGACCAGCCGAGATAGGCCAATGCCATCAACACAATGAGACCTAATAATATTCCAAACATGTTGATTCCTCCACTAGTTGAATAATTTCTCCCAAACCTCTTTTATCTGTTTAATTACACGATTTCTACGAGCATTGCGATTCCTTGTCCTCCCCCGATGCATAAGGACGCGATCCCGTACTTTTCATTTCTGCGTTTTAATTCTTTGATGACTGTATATAAGACGCGTGTGCCGCTTGCTCCAATTGGATGGCCAAGCGAAATAGCTCCTCCGTTGACATTCACTTTGCTTCGGTCTAAGCCAAGTTCCTTTTCTACTGCCAGGTACTGGGCAGCAAATGCTTCATTGACTTCAATCAAAGCAATATCATCTAAAGACAAGTCCGTTTGTGCCAGTGCTTTTTTGATGGCTGGTACCGGTCCGATTCCCATGTAGGCTGGATCAACGCCGGCTACTCCCCACGATACGATTTTCGCTACTGGCTGGAGGTTCTTTTCTTTCACAAAGCTTTCGCCCGCTAATACAACTGCTCCAGCTCCATCATTAATGCCGCTTGCGTTTCCACCGGTTACAGTACCGTCCTTTTTGAAAGCAGGCTTCAGCTTTGCCAGCCCTTCAGGAGTTGTATCTTCACGGATATGTTCATCGGTATCTACAACAGTGGTACCTTTGCGTGATTTCACTTCTACCGGAACGATTTCTTCTTCGAATTTTCCACTGTTACGCGCTTCTGCTGCACGCTTGTGGCTTTCTGCCGCGTACGCGTCCTGATCTTCTCTACTGATCTCGTATTTTTCTGATAGATTCTCTGCTGTAACACCCATACCTTTACCAATGTATTCATCAGTCAATGCTGCCCAGAGCATGTCATCGACTTTCGGCGTGCCAAGCTTGGTACCGAAACGGCTGCCACGCATGGCATATGGGGACTGGCTCATGTTCTCCACTCCACCAGTCAGGGCGACTTTCCCTTCTCCCAGCTTAATAGACTGGGCTGCAGATACTACCGATTGCAGTCCGGATCCACATAGTCTGTTGACCGTAAGCGCCGGGCTTTCCATCGGCACCCCGGATTTCAACGCGATATGTCTGACCATGTATGGTGCGTTGTTTGCGGAATGAATGACATTCCCCATCACAGTCAAATCAACATCTTCCGGAGTGATGCCGCTTCGCTTGATTGCTTCTTTGCTGACAGTCACACCAAGGTCGGTCGGATCAACGTCTTTTAGTGACCCGCCGAAGCTTCCAAATGCTGTCCGTGCACCTTCTAAAATATAAACGCTTTCCATGTTAACCTTCCTCCTTTTATTGAGCGGTATAGCCGCCATCGATGACAACTGCCTGCCCGGTGACTCCTTTTGCCTGGTCACTGGTGAGGAATAATGTATAATCTGCAATTTCCTGCACTTGAAGCAAGCGTTTTTGTGGCACTAACGGATAGATCACTTCCTCCAATACTTTTTCCAATGACACGTTACGATTTTTCGCCAGGTCCTCCAACTGGTTGCGGACCAGCGGTGTATCGACATAGCCAGGGCATACCGCATTTACGGTGATACCATGCTCTGCACCTTCTAATGCGGTAACTTTTGTCAGGCCGATGACACCATGCTTGGAACTGTTATACGCAGATTTTCCGGCAAAACCGACAAGTCCGTTGATCGATGCCATATTAATGATTCGCCCAAATCCTTGCTTTTTCATAATTGGAAATGCATGCTTAGTTGCCATGAATGGGGCCACCAGCATAACTTTTGTGATGAATTCGAATTTTTCTGTCGGGAAGTCTTCGATCGATGCTACATGTTGAAGTCCGGCATTATTGATCAAGACATCGAGTCGGCCGTATTCTTCCACTGTCTGGTCGATTGCCTGCTGCAATTCTTCCTCTTTAGTGACATCGCACTTCACACCGATGCAGTCATATCCTTCATCCGTGAGCTTCTTCGTCGCTTCCTGCAATTTTTCTTCATTGATGTCACTGAACGCGACTTTCGCGCCATTTTTCACGAACTCTACTCCGATTTCGTGGCCGATCCCACTTGCTGCACCTGTTATGAATACTACTTTGTTATCTACCATTCTATTTATCCCCCTTGATTAAAAAATCAGAACGTTGCTGATAATAGGTTTTCGCTGACCTGAAGATGCGCGCCAGTCGCTTCTACTACTTCTTGTACTGTCCAACCTTCTGCTACTTCAACCAGTACTAGCCCGTTGTCTGTAACATCAATGACAGCGCGATCGGTGATAATGCGATCGACCACACCTTCACCAGTTAAAGGGAGACTGCATTCTTTTAGAATTTTCGGCTCTCCATGTTTATTTACATGATCCATGATAATGACGATCTTCTTAGCACCGTGGACAATATCCATCGCACCGCCCATACCTTTAATCATCTTTCCCGGAATCATCCAGTTTGCCAGATTACCAGTTTCAGAGACTTCCATACCACCAAGGATGGCAAGATCCAAGTGTTCTCCACGAATCATCGCAAATGATTCAGCACTGCTGCAATAAGATGCTCCGACCGCTGCTGTCACTGTTTCTTTTCCAGCATTGATCAAGTCTGGGTCCACTTCGTTCTCATACGGAGAGCGTCCGATTCCAACCAGGCCGTTTTCAGACTGAAGAACGATTTCTTTATCTTCCTGGATGTAGTTCGCTACCATCGTCGGCATTCCGATCCCTAAGTTGACATAGAAACCGTTTTCAATTTCACGCTCTGCTCGTTTCGCGATTTTCTCTCTTACTAGTGCTTTATCCAAATTAACTGCCATGCTGTTCCCTCCTATTATGCTTCTCTTCTTAAAGTCAGACGTTCGATGCGCTTTTCCTGCTTGCCTTCGATCAACCCTTGCACGTAAATGCCCGGTGTATGAATGTGGTCCGGATCCAGTGTTCCAGCATCCACTAACTCTTCCACTTCTGCAATCGTTGTTGTACCGGCTGCTGCTATTTCAGGATTGAAATTACGGGCCGTCTTATTATAAACGAGGTTACCTAGTCGATCGCCTTTTGCCGCCCTTACAAGGCTGAAATCAGCTTTCAAACCTGTCACCATCAAATAATCTTTTCCGTCAAAATTACGTACTTCTTTCCCTTCCGCAATCGGTGTCCCTACTCCTGCTGGTGTATAGAATGCCGGGATCCCTGCTCCACCCGCACGGATACGTTCTGCCAATGTTCCTTGTGGAGTCAATTCCACTTCTAATTCTCCAGCCAGCACCTGACGTTCAAATTCTTTATTTTCACCGACATAGGAGCCGATCATTTTATCAATCTGTTTGTTTTCAAGGAGCAAACCAAGCCCCCAGTCGTCTACGCCACAGTTATTGGAAATCACCGTCAAATGCTTCACCTTTGATTCCACTAAGGCAAGAATCAGATTCTCCGGAATTCCTACCAGGCCGAACCCTCCAACCATAATTGTCGAGTAATCTTTAATATCTTTTACCGCTTCTTCAAATGATGTATAAATAGTTTTCATCATGTTACACTCCCTTCACCTTTAAATAATGCAAGAAGCGTGCCAACTTTTATTCTGGATGAAAATTCAATAATGAGGGAGATTCACTTGAAAGCGCTAACAATCGGATTACGAATTCTCGGAAAAATAATTAGAATGTTACCATCACAATAATGAAAACCCTTACTTAAACGGCAAAAAATAAACCATTCCAAAATATCGGAATGGTTTTCCGGGTTTTCGGAATGGTTTATAAATCATACTTTTTGACTTTGTCATACAGACTTGATTTCCCGATGCCAAGCATTGTTGCAGCTTTTCCTTTGTCTCCATGGACTTTTTTCAATGTCCGCTCAATCGCCTGGCGCTCTGCGGCTTCCATGATCGCCTTCAAGCTTCGATCTTCATCCACTAACAGTGCGTCTGGCTTAATGTGATCCGGCAGATCATCAAGTTCAATGATTTCGTTGCTCGTCAAGTGGACAGCAGCCTCAATAACGTTTTCCAGCTCCCGGACGTTACCTGGCCAGTGATATTCCAGGAAACAGTCATACACGGCGGGCTCAAAATCGACAACCCGTTTACCGATCCGCTCGGTTACCTTTTCCAGCAAATATTTTGCGAGCAACCGGAGATCCCCCGGACGTTTCCGAAGCGGTGGAATGTCAATTTGGACAACGTTTATCCGGTAAAATAAATCTTCCCGAAACTTCTGCTGAGCTATTAACTCTTCGAGCGGCTGGTTGGTCGCGGCAATAATCCTTACATCCACTTTCTGTGGTGTAACCGATCCGATCGCTTCAACTTCCCCTTCCTGCAGGACGCGGAGAATTTTCACCTGTGCCTGTAGCGGCATATCCCCAATTTCATCAAGAAAAAGTGTCCCGCCGTCTGCCAATTGGAATTTCCCTGGCTTACCGCCTCTTTTGGCCCCAGTAAACGCACCCTCCTGGTAGCCGAACAGCTCAGACTCGAGAAGGTCTGCTGGAATTGCCGCACAATTGACCTTGACGAACGGCTTCGTATTACGTTCACTCAAGTGATGGATGCTATGGGCAAACAGTTCTTTCCCTGTCCCGCTCTCCCCCCTGAGCAGTACCGACACATCTCCTGGGGCCACTTTCTTAATTTTATCCTTTAAAATATGCATTTCTGAAGAATTGCTAATGATGTCATGAAGCGAGTAGGAAACACCATTCAGTTGTTTCATTTGGTTTCGGTAGGATTCCAGTTCCAAGAACAAATCTTTGATATGGCTGTTCAGCTTCAGCCATTCCTCCGTATCCCGGAACAACACCATGCCGAGCGCGCCGACTACTTCACCATCCGCCCGCAGCGGAATCCGATGGGCAATCATGTAGTTGCCGCGGATATACTGCAAATCGGCTAATTCCTCTTTTCCTGTTTCTGCTACGATGTGCATTCGGCTGTTTTCAATCACGTCAGTCACATGCTTCCCACGGACACTCTCTTTATCTATACCAAGAAAATCACAATAGCTGTCATTCATATAAGAAACGAAACCATTTCGATCGACAACGACAATACTATGATTGACATTTCCAAAAATTGTCTCCAGAATCCCGTCCCGGTAATTCTCTAATATCTCCAGCATTCGCCCACGCTCCTGATGATTGAAATCTTTTTTATCTATTTTATCATGAGAGCGATTTCAATCAATCTCCCAATATTTGCGAGCTTCTCTATCCGCAGTCACTTTATAGATGTTTTTCATTGTAGTATGTATGTTGTTCAATGTGACCAGCACAAAACCCAGCATAATGAACGTTACAATTTCTCGTGTAAAAAAAGCCACGATTCCTAATAAAAACATATAGAATGTATTCCAGCCATTACTCATGCCCCTTCCCCCTTTCCAATTATTCTTACTATATCTTATGAATTTTACCGTACAAGAAGAGATCCATCTACACAAAAAAAGCCATGGACCAGTCGATCCACAGCTTTAAAAATATTATTCATCTACTTCGTACTGCCCCATCATACCGGAATCTTCATGTTCTAATATATGACAGTGGTACATAAACAGCCCGCTGTGATCAAAGGTTGCTATGAGCCTCACCATTTCTCCGGGATAGACATTTACTGTATCCTTCCACCCTCGTTCATTAGGTGGAGGTGGATCTCCGCCACGGTCAATTATTCTGAACTGTACGCCATGCACATGAAATGGATGAGGCATCCCACCCATCATACCGGAGCCGTCATTAGACACTTCCCAGATTTCGGTGTCTCCCAGTTTTACTTCTTCATCAACCCGATCCATATCCATTTGTTTACCGTTTATCGATACGCTGCGCCCCATTCCTGACATCACAAACTCTCGTGTCCTGACAGCGGTATCTGTATCAATCTCTGGGATATCTGTCAATTTTTCAGGAATCGTATATTCTTTTGATTCTTGATCAGTAACTACAAACTTCATCAAATCATAGTCCTGGTGGGACAATTCAACTATATCCCCTGTTTCGTAGTCTGAAAAATCTACAATGATCTCTGCTCTTTCCGCAGCGCTCATTGTCAGACCGGACATTTCTACTGGTTTTTCCAAAAAGCCGCCGTCACTTGCAATTTGCTGGAAGGACTCCCCATCACTCAACTGAAAATCATAAGTTTTTGCGTTCGATCCATTCAGTAAGCGAAGCCGTACCTTCCCCTTAGGAACTTCTAAATAAGGCTGGATTGCGCCGTTAACCAAAACTACATTCCCCTGAAGACCCATCATAATATCATGCATGGTCAGGTCATATTCATATGTTCCATTTTCAAATAATTGTTTATCCTGAATGACAAGCGGAATATCATTGACTCCATATTCTTTCGGGATATCTAAACTCTCTGATATCTCGTCCTCAATGTAAAATAGTCCAGCCAGTCCCATATAGACCTGCTCCCCGGTTTTATGGAGTAAGTGAGGATGATACCACAAGGTTGCGGCCGGCTGATCAATCGTGAACTTGGGATTCCAGCTTTCTCCTGACTGGATGCCGCTATGCGGGCCTCCATCCTGCTTGCCATTAACCTCAAGGCCATGCCAATGGACAGTCGTCGCTTCATCTAACTTATTCTTAACCTTTACAGACACTTCTTCACCTTTTCTTGCTTTGATGACAGGTCCTAGGTAGTCTCCGTTATAACCTAGGGTTTCCGTCTCTTTTCCTTTTAAAAATTCCTTTGTCGATTGTTGTGCGGTTAAATGGAATTCTGCCTTATCAGGGTCAGGGTTCTTATCTTCTAACAAAGGTGGAATAGGCAGTTGTGCAGCCTCAACCTTTACAGCATTTTCTTCTGCCTGGCCCTCACCTCCGCTGTTTTCCGCTCTGGTTTGGTGATTAACAGAATCATTTCTATTATCTGTATAAACATACAAGACCGCTATGATTATCACTACTATAGTAATTAGACTTTTCTTCAACTTTCCCAACCTCTCATTTCCCAGCTATGTTGATTTCCCTCTTATCCATTTCAGCTTTTATGGGCAGTCAACAAAATCATGATGATATCTTTATACCATAAAAAACAATACAACTATATTTTTCCTGGTAAATTTGCATTTTCTATGGATTTTATGTGTCATACCTGTGTAAAAAAAGGATCTTTGTCGACGGGAGAGGTTAAAACCTATATCTACTCTATATTCATTTCCATAAATTGTTTGTTCACCTCTTATAAATCTATTATAATTTTACAAGAAAGCCATTCAGTTAGGAGGAATTATTCAATGGTTAATACAGAGACGGTATTCCAGTCTAATTTCAAAGTAGAGGCCTACCCTTTTTATAAAGAACTGCGAAAGGATGATCCTGTTTTTGCTATGTCAGAAAACTCATGGATCGTGACTAAATATGAGCATGTCAAGGAACTATTGAAATCGCCCAGCTTCATTAAAGACCAGAGTAAATTTTTCTCCGGGGATCATGCCGAAGATCATCTTGGTGAAATCGATGCCATTTTTCGCCATATGATGCTGGACGTCGATCCCCCCAACCACACCAGACTCCGTAAGCTGGTTCAGCCTTATTTCAATCCCAGGACAATTAAGGGATTAGAACCCAGAATCAGAGAAATAGCAGATGATTTACTAACTGACATGAAGAAAAAGGGAAGCCCCATCGACCTCCTGAATGATTACGCATTTCCACTCCCAATTATTGTTATCAGTGAATTACTAGGAGTTCCTGCAGAAGACCGCAACAAATTCCGAAAATGGTCAAACACTATTTTGGCAGCAGCCGATAACTTGGCTACTGACTTTGTTGAGGATGTAGAAGCATTCATTACCTATCTGACCCACCTTTTCGAAGAGCGAAAAACTTATCCCAAAGATGATCTGATTTCTAAACTGTTGCAGGCAGAAGAAGAAGGAGAAAAACTGAATAAGGATGAGCTTTATTCAATGATTGTGCTCCTAATCATTGCCGGTCATGAAACAACTGTCAATCTGATTACAAATACAATGTATGCGCTTTTTGAGCATCCAGCTCAGCTCGAAAAATTAAAAACAGACCTGTCTCTAGTTGAATCCGCTATTGAAGAAGGCCTCCGCTTTTATAGTCCTGTCGATTTCTCAACAGCCCGCTGGGCGGAAGAAGATACCGAATTCCACGGCAAAACGTTAAAACGTGGGGATCTCGTGTTGGCTTCCTTGAGTTCCGCTAATCGAGATGAAGCTATATTTGAAAATGCAGACCAGTTTGATATAAAAAGAAAACATAATCCTCATGTAGCGTTTGGCTTCGGTATCCACTTCTGTCTGGGAGCTCCCCTGGCAAGATTAGAGGGAAGAATCGCTCTGGAAAAACTGCTTACTGCGTTTCCAGATATCCGCCTCTCTAATCCATTCCAGGAACCCGAATGGCGCCCTGTGTTTTTGCTGAGGGGATTAGAAAAATTAGAAATAAATATAGAAGATTAACAATAATGAGGCTGTCCCATTTCAGGGACAGCCTCTCGTTTTAATAGATAGCAGCCATTGACCTGTCATCAATATAACATTGGAAGTTGTAGTAATTTTTTAATATTAAACTCAATAACCAAGAAAAAAATCCTCTCTTTCATCCCCTGGTTAATCACCAACCACGAGTGTTTACATAAAGATAAAAGGAATATATATGGAGGTGTATCCATTGATCCATACTGTCAAAGCTGGCGAAACGCTTACGCAGATTTCCCGTGATTACCGCACGCCCCTGGTTGCGATAATCCGCGCAAATCCAGCCATCAACCCGAATCTCATTTATCCTGGCCAACCAATTGTCATACCAGGCTACCCTTCTCCAGCCACTATTCCTTACAAAATCGATGTTTCTCTTAATAACCGCAAGCTCCGATTAATGAAAAATGGTGTTCTGCAAAAACAATATCCAATTGCGGTTGGAAGAATTCTTCATCATACACCGACTGGGAATTTTATCATTATTAATAAAGCACCGAATCCTGGCGGGCCGTTTGGGACTATGTGGATGAGTCTGTCCAAACAGCATTATGGTATCCATGGAACGAACGACCCGAGTTCCATCG
Source organism: Thalassobacillus cyri (assembly GCF_900107755.1). Taxonomy (GTDB): domain Bacteria; phylum Bacillota; class Bacilli; order Bacillales; family Halobacillaceae; genus Thalassobacillus; species Thalassobacillus cyri. Next base: position 282,251 of record NZ_FNQR01000003.1, read on the forward strand.
GCAAGGCAGTTTCGCGCGGCTGCATTCGTATGTACAACAAAGATGTTGAGGAACTGGCACGGATTGTACCAATTGGCACAGGAGTTTTTATTCATCCTTAAAATCATATCTTTTCTATAGGTATCAAAATGTCAAAGTGAGGATCAATCAGGTTCCGGCCAGCTGGGTAGCGCTCATGTTTAATTGGCAGGTCGTCAAAGTATTTGCGCTCATCTATATAAGGTTTGTAATCATTTTCTTTAAACCATTCATAGATATTCGTATACGTTTCTCCAATGTCCCGCCCCTGTTCATGATGGGTCATTAAATAGGTGAGTTCAGGTATATTTATTTCCACCATCCCTTCCGGAACTTGCTGGGTTCCTTTAACTTCATAGACAGAATAATGGGTGATGCCATCTGGCCTTAAATGGTAGTACAATCCAAGCTGCAGGTCAGTATTCACCGCACCCTCAAGCTCTCCCACCCTATCCTTCATTTCTGTAATCAGCTCGTTCAACGAACTGACTTCTGCATAAGCTCCATTCCATTTCAAACCAACCCCTCGATAAGCGGGCAATGTTACTATTTTGTAATCAAACTTCCCCATCATACATTCCCCTCTCCTGTGGTATATAGAAATAATTTCTTACAGATTAGTTATACAATCATTTAACAAAATGTTTAATATTATTCCTGAGGTGGTATTGTCTACCATCACACAAAAAGGAGCTTGATAACATGAAAGATCCACGTGACGCAGCAGCTAATATGAGCGAAGATAAAAAAGACGATATCATGCAGAACTTCCAACAGTTCAAGGATTATTTAGGAGACCAGGTTAACAAAGGTGAAAAAATCGGATTAGGTGAAGAAGGACTTACTAAAGGTGCCAAGCGTGTAGGTGACTACCTCGCCAAGAATGAAGATCCAAGAAACCGCGAGGAAAAATTGCTTAATGAACTTTGGAAATTCGCTGATGAAGAAGAACGGAAGCATATGGCACATGTGTTAGTGAAGCTTGCTGACTCCACCAACTAATATATAAAAAGAGAGGGTTCAAGGATGAACCCTCTCTTTTCTTTATGTAATAACAATCATGATACCGCCACATTGTATATGAGGGAGCCGTTCCACTTCTACTTCTACTTCTTTTATCATTTTTAAGGGAATTTTAGCTTTTTTATTCAATGACAGCACTGATTTTTACTCATTTTTTGACTTCTCCCTTTATGTACTTATACCATTCCCACCGCAGAATTTCCTTTTATACAAAAAAACCTGATTGAACTTTCTAAGCTCAATCAGGTTTAGCATTTATGCACCTGGTGTATCTTCCAGATCATCAATTCGTTTCTCTAAATACTGTGTGTCTTTCCTTGCGTTGAACTTCTCCGCTTTTTCAACCTTCACACCAATATTATAATCAGGAATTTTAGCGAATTGTTCATAACGGCCTTTTGGAAGTAAGAAGTTGCCTTCTGGAAAATGCACACCAAGGTTTCCTTTTGCAATGCTGGCAAGCTTAGCCTGTCCCTGGAAAATCCCATACTGGTTGTACAGCACGACAGCTTCTCCATCCTGAATTCTATTCTCCTCAGCATCTTCAGCATTCAACAAAACATCATACCGTTCCGCTCCGTTAATAGGATCGGTCTCTTTGTATACCATGGAATTGAACTGCTTGCCGCGGCGTGTCGTGAGGTAAAAATCACCTGGCTTTTTGTTCAAGTCTGGTATCTCTACCGGTATCAAATTGCCTTTTCCATCCGGTGTCGGACACACACCGCCTTCGCATAACCAGGCACCACCCCACTGAAAGACATCCCCCTGTTTCTTCAAGTGCTGGACACCATCATAACTTGGGTTCGCCTTAGCAATTTCTTCGCGAACTGCCTGCCCATCTTTGAAATCGACTAAGTGAGCGGTTTCCGGTTTCACACGCTTGGCAAGGTCAATGTAGATTTTCCATTCTGTACGTGCTTCTTCTATTTTATTTTTATTCCCTTCAATTTCTGGTGAAAAGTAAACCATCCGCTCCGTGGAAGTAGAAGTTCCGCCACCTTCCTGTTCATAGCGGGTTTTTGCCGGCAACACGATGACTGCTTCCTTGGCATCAACGAGTGTCGATGTATTCAGGATTATATCCTGATGGACACGGATATCAAGCTCCGATAATGCCTTCTCAACAAACTCAGGATCAGGCATTGTCTCTAAGAAGTTACCGCCGGATAAGTAGTAAAGCTTCACTTTTCGTTCATGATCTTCCGGCAGCAAAATATTCTCGAGCGTCACCCCTACTACATCACCCTGCCACTTCGCAAGCTCAAATCCCCATAGTTTTTCGATTCGTTCGATATTGTTTCCCTTGAAATCACCACCAGGCAAGACAAATGGATCAGCTCCCATTTCGCCACTTCCCTGGACACTGGAGTGGCCGCGGAACGGCATCAATCCATTGTGTTCTCGACCTAAAAACCCACGGAGCAGCGCCAGATTAGCTACTTGGGAAATATTATCTGTAGCGAAGGAGTGCATCGTCAGTCCAAGCGCCCAGGCGAAAACAGCATTCTTACTGTTCGCTAACAGCTCGGAAAGTTCAATGATCCGTTCTTTCGTCACACCGGATGAGGCAGTGATTTCTTCCCATGATTGGGATGTCACTTGCTGCTTCAATTCTTCATAGCCCTTTACATGTTCTTCTACAAAGGAGTGATTGATGGCAGCCCCATGCTGCACTTCTTCCTTATCGAACCAGTGCTTCATGATTCCATGCATGAATGCAATGTCTCCACCAATATTGATTTGATAGAAGTCATCAGCCACTTTTGTACCGAATAAAGCGGACTCCGGGTTGGATGGAATCCAATACTTCTCCATTGAAGGTTCACGGTAAGGGTTGATGACAATGATTTTCGTCCCCTTTTTCTTCGCTTCCAGCATGTATTTAGTTGAAACCGGTGAACTATTTGAAGCGACACTCCCCCAGAACAACAGGACATCTGTCCCGATCCAATCCTGGTAGTTCGCCGTCGAAGCACCCACGCCAACAGAACGCTTCAAAGCTGTCTTACTAGGCGAATGACAGATCCGGGATGCATTGTCGATATGATTCGCTCCTAGAAAACGTGCCACTTTTCCCGCTACATAATAGGATTCATTCGTGATACCCCTGGATGTCAGGTAAAAAGCATATTGTTTTGGATCCAGCTGCTTCATTTTACCTGCAATCATATCCATGGCATCATCCCAGGTGAGCCGGGAAAACTTGCGCTCCCCTTTTCTCCGTATCATCGGATAAGGAATCCGTCCAAGCTCCCTTAACTCGGTGCTGGAATATTGACGTAATTCATCGATATCAGCGTGAAAAATCTCTTCATCAATAGCTGGCATTGTATTCAGTCGGAGTACGTTCAACCGTGTCGTACAAATATGCGGGCCTGTCAGCGTCTGGTCATAAAGACCCGAAACGCCTAATGCGCAACCATCACACACACCTTTTGTTATGATGTTTTTGGCATACCCTAAGTTATCTTTGTTATCCCATGCTACTTTCATCGTATCCCGGATGTGCTTCGGCTTCACTTTTCCCAAGCCGAACGGAATTGGGCTCACCCAATGCTGCGGTGCTGGTATTTTTGATTTCTTCATTGGTCCCTGGTGTTTTGTTTGTCCCATATTTATTTCTCCTTACTTTTTTTAATTCATCCAACCAAAGAAAAAACCACCACCCTCCAGGAGTTATGTCAACAACAACGGAGAATGGTGGTTAAGCCTTTTGCAGGGTCGCTGCGAAGTACCAAACCTTACTGTTATAAAAACTTCTTTTCTAAATCTTCACTGAATACGAAGATGGACATCCCAAAATCTTTTTCAATATCGATGTCGACAAATAGATCGACGAAGTCACATTGCAGAAATTCTTCCATTTCCACAGGATGGTTCTGACGGTACATGTTTTTGACCATTTCCGTTCGAGCGGCACGCACCATTTGCTTGCCATCGTCTGCATTGGCAATGAATTTTTCTACTGGGGACAGATTGCCTTCCATCTCGCAAATGGCCCAATTCTTGCAAAAAGTGGTACTGATTTTACTCGGCCCTTTTCCCATATGCCGTTTACGAAAAGCTTTAACCAGATTGCTGAATTCTGCTTCGTATTTATTCATCGCTGCTTCAACCTTTTCTAAAAATATACTTATTTAAATCGTATGCTCACAGACGTCATAAATCAACTAGAAAGCTTCTGCTCAGCAGATACGGAGTTCTGTACTTTTTTCAGTTGATTGATATCCATGCGGATAACGAGTGATATAAGAAGCGCTACAATAAACATGCCCCCAAAAATCGACAAGGTCAATGCATAGCTTTCAGTCACTTCTCTGATCCATGATGCTAAGATCGGTCCGACCAACCCGGCTGCTGCCCAGGCAGTTAGAATATAACCATGAATCGCACCCAATTGCTTCGTTCCAAACAAGTCTCCGATATATGCTGGTACCGAAGAAAAGCCACCGCCATAGCAAGTAATGATTAAGAATAAAACCGCCTGAAACAAGAGTGCATGCGTGATACTTGGCAACGCGAAGAACGTAATGACCTGAATGACAAAGAAAGTGGTATACACATTCGGCCGCCCGATATAATCAGAAATCGTCGCCCAGGCAATCCGGCCGGCTCCATTGAAAAAGCCCATCAAGCCAACCATCGTTGCTGCAGCTGCAGCTGTCAGCCCTGCAATTTCCTGAGCCATCGGAGAAGCTACAGACAGGATGGCAATTCCGCAGGTGACATTGATGAACAGCATTATCCATAGATACCAGAAACGATGCGTCTTAACTGCTTCATTCGCAGTCAATTGAGAAAGGTCAGGTGTTTTCTTTTTATCCTGAACAAAGTCTTTCATATAGTCTTCTGGCGGTCTTTCTAAATAAGTCGCAGATGAGATCATAATGACAAAGTACACAGCACCCAAACCAAAGAATGTTGCTGGAATGCCGACGGATTCAATTAAATTTGCCATCACCGGACTGGCTATCATCGCTGCAAACCCAAATCCCATAATCGCAAGACCTGTTGCAAGACCCCTTCGGTCAGGAAACCATTTTACCAATGTGGATACAGGAGTTATATAGCCGATTCCAAGACCGATCCCTGCTAATACACCATATGTAAAATATAAAAGCCAAAGGGATTCCAGCGTTGCAGCCACACCCGAACCGACCATTCCAATTCCAAAGAAACTTGCTGCCACCATCCCTGACACACGAGGGCCGTATTTTTCTACGAAATGTCCCATAAAGGCAGCGGACAAACCTAAGAATAAAATAGCGATACTGAAGGTCAGGGATACTCCACTTAAACTCCAGCCATATTGTTCAATCAACGGATTCGTAAATACGCTCCAGGCATAGACGGAGCCGATAGAAATGTGGATTCCTACAGCTGATAACGCAATAAGCCAACGATTTTTCGTCTTTTTCATACTATTCACTCCTTTTTTAAATAAAAAAACGCCTCACTTCCCTTTTGCATAATTTTCCCATGCAAAAGAAAATGACGACGTTTTTAGATCAAGCAGGTACACTACTTGTACACCAAAGTAATCGTTTACATTGTTTGCGGCATTTAAAATCGACGACAGGATCGCTATCTCGCATCTTAAATGTTACAATTTTATGAACATAAATTATCATAGCTGTTTTTTGCCAGAATTTCAATTCTTTTTCTGAATTTTACATTTATCAATTCTTATCGCTTGTATTTTGTCTGTTCTACTCGGTATATTTTAATAACGAGAAATTTACAACGCCGGTTACAAGTGAGGTGAAAGAAGTGAGAGACCAAAAAAGTATAAAAAAACCAATTATAAGATACGATGATGGAGAGTTCCAATCTGTTGAAGATGACATCGTTACGGAGTTCCCATTGACGATTTATATTAATGATGAGGAATTCGCAACAATGGTCTGTACCCCTGCTCACCTCGAAGAAATGGTGATCGGATTTTTGGCATCAGAGGGGGTCATTCGGTTTCGAAGAGAAATTAAAAATTTCCAAATTGATGAAGAACAAGGCTTCGCCTATATTGAAATTGAGGGAACCATCAATACACAACGTGATTTTTCCAAACGATTTATCGGTTCCTGTTGCGGGAAAAGCAGACAGTTTTATTTTCAAAATGATGTCAAGACAACCAAAACCTCTACCTCAACTACTACCATTTCAGCAGATCAGTGCATCAAGCTGATGGATATAATGCAAGCGACCAGTCATGTTTTCAAAGGAACTGGTGGTGTGCATAATGCAGCGATTTGCTCCAGCGAAGAAATGATCGTCGGAAGAGCTGATATTGGAAGACACAATGCGCTGGACAAGTTATATGGGCATTGCCTGTTGAATAAAATTTCCGTTCGCGACAAAGTTCTTGTGTTCAGTGGAAGGATTTCTTCCGAAGTGTTGACGAAAGCCGCCAAGATCGGAGTCGGCATCGTGCTATCGAAATCTGCGCCGACAGATTTAGCGATTGAACTGGCTAATGATTTGAATATCACTGCTGTAGGATTTATCCGCGGTGGATCATTTAATGTCTATACACACCCCGAACGTATTACCCATTAAAAATCTGAATATACAATTTCCTGGTAAGGCAGCGGAATCGCTGCCTTTTTATATTTCCCTCAAAAATATTTTTCATAATTCCAATCTAAAAAGAGTAAAAAAGCCAGACATGCAAACATTAAAAATGATGTTATTTTTATACGTTTGGAGGTGAAATGATGAAAAAGAAATGGATGCTTCTAATGATGTCTTTCGCTATCTCAACTGGTATCTTGACTGCATGTAACGTAGATGACAATGAAATGAACGAGCAACCTGAAGACATTGATTACGATCCAGTACGTTACGACAACGGGGATAATGATATGAGAGATAACGATATGAGAAACAACGACATGAATAACAACCAAGGGCCGGATATGGACACTGACCCTCGCGATGTTAGGGATCCTGATGAGGGTGACACTCCTAATAACATGGATGAAGAAGAACCAGACCCTGATGAAGAACCTTCAGAAGAGCGTCGTGGTCAATAACCAAATAAGAGCAGCGGTCTATGCCGCTGCTCTTACCATATTCCCCAGGAAATTCACTCACCGAACTGCCAGACGCTGTGGCTTAGATTGCCATACCGGTAACTTCTATGTGCTAACCTGGCGCTTTGTTCGTCATCGGCCGCTCCCATTGCATAAAAAATCGGTATGAAATGTTCGTTTCCATATGGAGGTACCGCCAACTCAGCCACAGGAGTTTCCTGTTTATAATTGAACAAGGCCTCCAAATTCCAGTGCTGCAATTGATGCTCCAGCCAGTCATCAAATTCTACGGCCCAGTTATCAACTTGCCCGTTGTCCTGATGCAATTTTACAGCTCCCAGGTTGTGGACGGTCCCGCCGCTTCCTACAATCAGAATATCCTCCTGCCGCAAAGCAGCCAGAGATTTTCCAATTGCGTACTGTTGTTGCGGTGATAATGCTGGATTCACTGACATAGAAATGACTGGGACATCGGCCTCGGGATAAAGCAGCCGGAGCACCACCCAGGCACCGTGATCTAACCCTCTTGTTGTTTCCACTTCAAATGGCACATCATGCTGTGAAAATGCTTTTGTAATTTTTTCGGTCACACGATGATTTCCTTTTGCCGGATACTTGATCTGATATAAAGCTTCTGAAAATCCCCCGAAATCATAAATCGTGCTATATTCTTCTACCTCACTCACCTGTTGGGTCCTTGATTCCCAATGAGCGGAAAATATCACAATTGCTTTAGGCCGAGGCAAAGCACCCCCTAACTCTTTCAAAAATCTGGTGTACGAATTATCTTCAAGAGCCAGTAACGGTGCACCATGCGCAACAAAGTAAGATGGCATCATATCGTTACTTCACCTCCATATTGTAGTGTTTCTTAATATGAATATTAATTTTCTATAGGATAACACCAAGACAACTGGAATGTCAATGGTTATTTTGTTAATATAGATATAAGTTTCATATAAGTGAACAATCGGGGGTAAATGTCATGGAAATAGGGTCAACAATTCGAGCAATCAGAAAAAGAAAACAGATTACCATTGCCCAAATGAGTGAAGGAACCGGCCTGTCTAAAGGATTTATCAGCAACATGGAAAATAACAACACTTCACCGTCTATTTCTACATTACAGACAGTTGCACAATTTCTGGGGATTCCACTGCCCTATCTATTGTTAGAGAAAAATCAGCGTATGGGTGTAGTGAGAAAAACTGAACGTCAAATCACTACTCATAATAAAGGAAAATTGAAGGTCGAACATTTAACTTCCAAGGGTGGCCTACGAATGAAACGAGTTGAAATTCCTCCTGGAGTCTCTACAGCTGAAGGACATGCGCACCAAGGAGAAGAGGTTCATCTAGTGCTGGAAGGAAAGGTGTTCGCCCAGCAAGGAGAAGAATCCTATGTTTTAGAGGATGGGGATTCATTCAGTTGGAACGCAAGCGTACCCCATTTTGTGAAAAATATCGGGGACAAACCAGCCGTGGTGTTGATTGGGCAGCACACGGATATGGAACTGGAAGATATCCTATAATGTCACGTTAAATTTCGGAGGCTGTTACAACGAAAAAAGGCGGATACGCTGCCTTATATAGTTCAAACGATTGAAGTGGTTGTTATTTTGTATAACTGTCACAGCTTTAAGCTATTACTCCATTAACGTAGAAAACACTCAAAACCTAACGTTCATAAGGTGTTAGGTTTTGAGTGTGACTAGTTGCCATTACTCATGGTATGTCTTTCTGAAACCATAAAATGGTCGGAATCTATGCGATTCATAATAAGTGTGTGAGGCGCTCGTTGCGAGCATTTCCATCCTGGTCTTGGGATACAGCTTATGTACGTAATCCAGCAATCCTCCACCAATTCCTTTTCCTCGATAATCCTTAGCTATTAAGAGTTCACAAATATACAGGGAAACGTGCTTATCTGTAAGTCCTCTTATATAACCCACTACATTCTCTTTATCCTTCACGACAAAGGCGATATTGGAATTTCCCCATGCCTGCCTGGTTTCTTTCCCTTTCTCAAACAGATTCATCCACTGTTCTTGCTTATTCAACTCTTGGATAGCAGGAAAGTATTTGTCGGCATAATCATGCACACTTAGTGTTTTTCCATTTTTCAAGTTAAATTCCATTACAACCTACTTCCTTTATTCTCAAGTTACGTGCTCACTTATATTTCTCTTCGTTGATTTTTTCCTTTAAATAAAACGCCTTATCTAAATCGATTTCATACACGTTCGCTAAAGCAACAATATAATAAAGGGCATCCTACAATTCTTCCTCGATTGTTCCTTTGATCCCATCATGCTTGTCCAACCGCTAATCTTTTCGTATTGCTTCAGCAAGCTCTCCCACTTCTTCAATCAGCTTCTGGAAGTAAGCATTTTTGAAGTCTTTCCCTCTTAATGTATTCTTGCAATGCTTTTAGAGTGATATGATTTTCCATAGCTCCTCCTTATAATAGTTACTTTGCATCTGTTCTTTCTTCTATTTTAATTTTCAACAACAACATTGTATGATCTTCTTTAATCATTTCTTCAATAGATTCTTTGCTTTGAAAATCCTGTACCTGGATAGAGCCTTCTGTCGAAGACTGCCTGTAACCTCCTAAAACCATTGTTTCGCCCAGTTTCAGTTCTACTTTTTCTTCCCCGATGGCGTACCCCCATGCACTTGGAAATTCAGGTTTGAAACCTTCAGTCATTTTTCTTGGTGATTGGGACGACCCAGGTGCATAAAGAAAAACGGAAGGTTCTTCTAAATGAGGGCTGATGATGCCCAATCCTAATTGTCCCTCTTCTACTTCCTTAGGGCCCATCCCATAGGACAACTGCGTGACAGGCTCTGATTCTTTCTCCCCTTCTTCATACCTTTCCACCCATAGAGTCACCCATCTTTTATCCGCCTCAGGTAAATAAAATTCAAAATCCCACAGCATCCCTAAATTCAAGCCTTCAAATGTATTTCTGTAATCTGAATCAGGCGTTTTAGCTATGGTCGCCGGGGTTTCAATATCTTTCGTACATCCAGCACTTATCAGTAACAGAAATATGAACGTAGATATCCAATAAAGTCTTTTCATCCTATTTCCTTTCTGTCATCCTTTTCTTTCTAACTGCTTCACTTTGTTTTCAAGTTCATAGACCTTTTGCTGCAGTTCTTTATTAGGTGCAGTAATTTTTTGACCCAAAATAAGGATAAAACTGATAAGCGCTACGATCCCTCCACCTATCGCAACAAAGAAAAATATCATAAGATCTAAAATGAAAAATCACCCCTGTCAATTTCATCATGATTGTTACTAAGAAATCATTTAAGAAAGAAACTTACGAATACACTTAGAAACATCAACACAACGCAGCCGATAATAAAATAGCCGATATAACGTACCCCTTTGGGCAACTGATTCAGATTAGCCCGCCTGGTGGGATATCCTTCATGTTTTGATAAGTGTTCCATAGCATCATTGGTAGGCCGACCTTCTTTATAAGAAATAATAACTCCTCCCTTGTTAGAATTGTTTTTCAATGGCTCTCATTACGTCAAACGGACCGTTTTCTTTATTAGAGGGAATAGCAAGTTTTATATCTGTTTCCGGGTAGACAGCTGAATGGAAGCTGACGCCAGGATCATATCCCATTACATGATAGTTAAAAATCTTCGCATTTTTCCTGTTTATCCATACGCCGTAACCATAATCCACATCTCCACCAACCACATGAGGTTCTAATAAGTATGCTGTGGTTTCTTTTTTTAACAGCTCGTTATTGAAAAGTGCCTCCCATAACTTGACCATGTCCGGAGCGGTTACAAAAGCTCCCCCGTCGGCACCTCCTTTTACTGGAACAGAATAAATGTTGGTCCTCCAGGTCCCATCATCCGAGTTGTCTATGTATCCCAATGCCGTGTTTTCAGGCAGCTGATCCAAAGAAAAATACCCGGAGTCTCTCATTCTGCATTTCTTAAAAATTTCCGTTTCGATAAAGTCTGTAAAACTTTCACCGGTCTGTTGTTCGATGATTAATCCCAGTATGATATAGCCAGCATTGTTGTAATGAAACCTTTCACCAGGTAAAAACTTCATTTAGCTATCTTGAAATAAAGGTAGGAAGTCATGGAGACTTGTCATTTCATAAACTGGCCGGTCTTTCCATAACTCTTCGAAGTCCATCATTTCTTCCTCATCGAAATAATCGGAGATACCTGAGGTATGGGTCAAAAGATGATGGATGGTGATATTTTTATCAAAGTTGGGAAATTCCAAATTTAAGCAGTCTTTTAATTTAGTATCAAAGCTAATAGCCCCTGTTTCTACCAGTTGGCAAATACCAATTGCGGTGAACAACTTACAGCCAGAAGCTATCCCGAATCGAGTATGGACGGTATTGGACAGTCTTGCCGACCTGTGGGCTAAGCCATAAGCCGATTGGAAAGTAACCTCATCTCTTTCTTTTATATACACAACACCCGAGAAATCAACTGTCTTGACAACACCTTCGATAACTTTGTTTAATTTGGCTTGTTCCATTCATGATAGCTCCTCACTTAAAGCACGTCTTTACTAACCCAGCCCTTTCCGTTGCAAAGTTCAACTAATCCCGCCTCCTCATTTGCAGCTCTTCCCATTCTTTTCTCATAACCCCCATTTTAATGGCATCATAGTAGATACCATCGACCATGCGAGCTTGCCTGATTCTAGCTTCTTCTTTCATCCCGATTTTTTCAGCAACTTTTACCATTCGGATATTGCCTGACCACGTTGACATCCCTAAGCGGTTTATGTCAGTAGATTGAAAGAGATAATCGATCCAGCGGCTGTAAGCTTCTGAGCCATAACCGCCGTTCCAATAATTTTTATCATAGATGACAATCCCTGTTTCTAACCAGTTCGTATTTTTATCCACCCAATAGGAGCCGACTGTTCCTATCAACTGACCCTCTACGGTAATGATCAGTGTATTTGGCACAGAGGGAAAGATGTAATAATCGTTCTCCCAGCTTTCCCGGTACTCTTTCATCGTCAGTTTTGGTTCTGGAATATAAGGTCCATTCCACTTTTTAGCTGCCTGTTCTGTTTCTTCGTATTTCCAAAAAAATAATTCATCAATATATTGTTCTGTGGCTTCTGTAAGTGTAATTTTTTCTCCGATTATTTCTACCATGATTTCTAACCTTCTCCTTTAACCAGGATCAATCGTAAAAACTCATATGAGCCTTCTCTTGTTTATAGTAATCGATTCTGTCCTGCAAAGTCCCTGTGTGAAATTCAAATTTGTGACCATCTGGATCTGTAAAGTAAATAGATTTTTTATCTTTATCTGTTCTAGAGCGCCCCGGGAGGATATTCACAGCTAATTCATCAAGCTTCTGATAAATATCTTTAAATTCCTTTTCTTCTATGGTGAAAGCTATATGGGTATAGGAATACTCAATTTCCTTACGTGGAATGTCAGCTTCTTCGTTTAATGCAAGCCACATTCCATTTAAATCGAAATAAGCAGTTTTTCTTCCTTTCACCAGCAGCTTTGCTTCAAAGACGTCCTGATAAAATTTAATGGATTTATCCAGGTTAGATACGGAAAATAAAAAATGATTCAACCCTTTTATCGTCATGCTCTCCTCCTCCTTCCAACCTAAAGGGCTGCTTAGCTCTGGCAAATCACAGTATTGATTTTACAGTTAAAGCTCCCTTTTGCTGAAGACTCAGTTTCAAGAGAAACTATTTCCTTTATGGTCGCCGAGTCAGGAGAAGGAAGTCGTTCCCCACCGCACCGTTATTTAGATAAACATCTCGAAATCGAGTGTTCCATTATACGGCCCTATAATTAAAGAAGTCTCTTATTCAAGATTTTTAATAGCATTGCTTTTGACTCTTTCTGAAAAGGAAGTTCTTTCTTACACACATACTCTCTACTGATACCAATTATTTCAAAATCAGAAGATTAACACAATACTTTCTCCAAGACGCTTCCCCGTTACTGGACAAGCGTCTCTTTATGTTGTGAATCATCCATCTTTTCCTAATGAGAACCCTTCAAACAACCGTCCCCCATATGGTTCCAGAATTTTATCGACAAGGAAAATAATCTTACTTTTATCGCCAGTTTTATAGAATACATCAAACACTTCTACAAACTCCTTAGCAAATCGTTCATCATAGCTTTTCAGCGCTCGCACCGTCCATTTGGATGTGCCAAGCCACCTTCGGTTTGTACGTAAAACAAAATCACTTACCAGCTCAGCCAGGGTATTCGCAATGAACAACTCTTCTTCCCTTTGAGAGCTTCCGATTAAATCTTCCAGTATATCTGTAATGAAGTAACGTTTCATTTCAATTGTTTTTGCAGGCCATTCTTCTGGTCCTTTTTCTAATAATGTTCGGGCCTCTTGCTTAATAGATACGATTATCCCATCGTCTTTTAGGACAATTCCTTCAACCACCATTTGTGGCAAGGATGGTCTTGCTCTTTCGCAATCACTTTCAAAATACTGTCTATAAGAAGTTAAGTTATGTACGAAAACTTCGATCCGCCAATTAAATTCAATTAATGACTCCCGATAAGAGGAAGGAAGCGTACGGTCGAATATGACTATATCCAGGTCTGAAGTTTCTGTAGCTTCACCACGTACGACACTACCTGCTAATATGGCACACTGACAACCAGGATAATATTTATCTAAAAACTTATATGCTGCATTTACTGGATCCAGCTTTTCATATGGTTTCATTCGCTTCCCCTATTCCACGTTTTCCAAAAAATATTATAATAATGTCTTTTCGATGATAAGCCGTGCTCGATAGTCCATTATTTTTGGCAAGTCATTCAATGGAAAATAACCTAGTGCCAAACTTTCTCCATCTTCCATCACTAATTCTCCATATGTGTTTATCGCCTGGTAAACTCCAATAACATTGTAGACTTCATCTCCATTTGGATACTTGAAATAGAATTCATCACCAGACAGCAAATTTCTGAATTGTAATTCTTCCGCTTGCAACCCTGTTTCTTCTAATAGTTCCCGCCTGGCTGTTTGTTCCAGACTTTCTCCTGGCTCCATGTTGCCACCAGGCAATCCCCATTCCTTTGTGTCAGAGCGGTGCTGCAGTAATAATTCTTGTGAATCATTGAATACAAGCAAGGTAGAACCAGGTAAAATCAATGGTCTTGTTCCAATTAATCCTCTGATTTCTTTTGTGTAATCTAAAATGGTAACCCTTCCTTTCTATACTTTTATTCACCTTCTCATCCAGATCGAAAGAAACCTCCCAAATAAGTTTTAATCATCTCATTAAAAAATACTATAAAAATAGTAATCTATTCTATACCTCTGACTCTCCTTTAGCATAAGCTTTTTCCATAAATGTACCAATCATTAATTTAAGAAAAGGAAGAGTTTGAGCATCAGATTTCAGCTGCGACTGAATCCATTCGAATTCATTATTCAATAACTGAGTGATTTCTTGAACAGCCTTTTGATGAGAGGAAGGTGTCACTTTTTCATATATACCTTCATAGCTGGATCGCTTCTTATGAGGTAAAAATTTATGTACTGCCTTCAATCCCAGTAAGGCCCGGTCTGGCGCATAGTGATGTAACAACACATAGGACAGGTGTCTCATAACATAGCGCAGCATTTCTACTGCCCAGGTAAGATTCCCTCGTTCAGCAGCCTTCTTATACTGAAAAAGGAACCATACTGTATCGAGCACATGATCATGGAACTCTTCTTGGGTCAATGTCAAGTGCTGCTTAGACTCATAGCTTTCCATCAATCCTTCCGGGTCGTAAAGTACAGTAAAAAAATCTTTATTTTGTATGTTTTTTTCCGTCACGGTAAATAAATCAATATGCAGCCAATCATCGTACACCGCTATTATCTGAGGGGCTATTATAAAAATATCATCATAAAAAATGATTTCTTTGTAGACTTTAAGATGCTCCAAACGACGTGATAGAAATTCTTTTTCTTCTCCTTCTTTAACAAGACAATATAAATCCACATCAGAATGCTCATCATGTTCTCCTCTGCCCATCGACCCTTTTAAATATATACTCTTCACACTGGAGTCCTTTTTCAAACTCTTGACAATCTTTTTCACGGCCAGTTCCTGTCTCATCTCCTACCCCCTATATGAAAATAAAATATTACGTCATTGTACCGATAATTCCCTGACTTTTCAATAACTTTTATACAACTTAAAAGCCCTCTGCAAAGGCAAAGGGCTTTTAAGATTTTATGAACTGTTCAACATACTTTTAATTTCTTCTTTGTTATTTTCAAAACCAATGAAGTTCTTAACCAGCTTCTTCTTACCAAATAATCCTCTCTTGTAAAAGGCGAAGGATGGGACGATTCGTGTGCCTGACACTTCTTTTAAGTCCTCTTCTAAGCTGCGATTTCCTTCGACATCCTTGAGCTCATACTCAATGTCATGAGAGGCCAGATACTCTTTTGCCGCCTGACAATCCGAGCAGGTCGGTCTGGTATATAGTTCAAGCTCCATTTTATTTTTCATGTATGCTTCACTCCTCGTTAAGTGCTGTTGTACCAATAATTTTTCCTTTAATTCTTATAGCTAAACAATCCCTATCATTTTTGGTTAATGGAAAATAAAATAATTGCATTATTATTAAAATTAGTTATACTTAAGTTATACAACAATTATACAAATCGAGGAGTTGTTAATTTTGTACAAACTGATAAGGCATCTTTCCCGTGAGACAGAAATATTGAAAAACCCCATGGATCAAACAGTTAAGATTTTTACTGATTATAATGAAGCCAAACATTTGGCCGAAAAATTAAATACCCATACCAAAGATAACCTGCTTTGAAAAGTTAAAAGTTATTTATGATCTTATGAAAAAGCCCTCCGGATAGGAGAGCTTTCTCTAAGAATGTTATGCGTAGTAGGTTTTGTCGGCGCGTGATTTAATACGGCATAGTACATTTATTATATGAACGAAAACGAATGCTGACTAGACCGGTTAATCATATTTTATAAAATTGTTTAAACAGAGCAGCAGTTATGAATGGATAATAAATGACCTGTCCTTCTCCCGTTGTAAACTATCCAAATAAGACTTAATTTCATATTTGCTTCTTAAGTAGATGATTTCATTTATATGATCATATATTTGAAGAGTATGTAACCTTTCCTTCATATTCCTTTTACGAGATTTATAAGTGGTATATATGTATTTAAGGAACTCCCAATCTAATTTCTCCTTACACTCTGCCCCCATATCTGACCGCGTTTTACCAATGTTCATTAGCCACCGTTTAACGGCACGATAAAGACAGATATAACGTGGAAGTTCCAAATATATAATGGTATCTGCCCGTTTTGAACGGATATCAAAAGTTTTGCTGTAATTGCCTTCAATAATCCAGTTTTCCTTTTTTACAATTTCCCGTTGCGCGTCTTTAAACTCCTCTAATGAGGCTTCCACCCAGCCCGGCTTCCAATACAACGCATCTAGATGATAGACATTTAGCTGCAACGCTTCTCCCATTTTTCGCGCAAAAGTAGACTTCCCTACTCCTGCTGAGACCCCTAAAACCATAATTCGTTTCAAGTTCCCCCACCTCCATTTTCCATTATAAGCCATATAAAAAAGTAAAAATACATTTTTATAGCTATCCACATTAGCATGAATCTAAAAAGAGCGTTCCTGTATATTACAGGAACGCTCTTTTTATACTTGGACGCCCGACAGAATGGTATTCAATATTATGCTTGCGTATTTCTTCCAACTGGAAGCAATTTCTCCCGTCAAAAAGGATTGGACTGTTCATCAAACTCTCCACATCACTTAACGGAAAACGCTTGATTTCATCCCATTCTGTCAGGATAAATGCAGCATCAGCCTCGGTCAGTGCTTCCTGCAAAGAACCTCCATAAGCTATACTTCGTGGCAGTATGGGTTTTGCCTTTTCTATAGCATGGGGGTCATAAGCAATCACGGCGGCTTTCTCTTCAACCAGCCTTTCTATGACTGTCAATGATGCTGCCTCTCGCATGTCATCTGTATTAGGTTTATAAGCAAGACCAAGTATCGCAATCCGCTTTCCAGCAAGGGAGCCAAAGCGTTGCTTTGCCTTATCAACCAATGTAGCCTGCTGATGATTGTTCACTCGAATGACAGACTTCAACAGTTCAAAATCATGCTCCACTCCACCTGCCAGATGGACGAGGGCACTGGTATCTTTCGGGAAGCAGGAACCGCCATAACCGATACCTGCCTGTAAAAAATGAGACCCGATCCGTTTATCCAGCCCCATTCCATAGGACACCTCTCCCACGTCCGCTCCGATTTTTTCACATATGTTAGCAATTTCATTGATGAAACTGATTTTGGTGGCTAAAAATGCGTTGGAGGCATACTTGATCATCTCCGCATTATTGATGTCTGTCATAAAAACAGGAACATCAAAAGGTTCATTAATTTTCTCAATAATCAATGCTGCTTCCCGGCTCTCTGCTCCAATTACGATCCGGTCTCCGTTAAACGTGTCATATACAGCCGACCCCTCCCGTAAAAATTCCGGGTTATGCACGACTTCTACCGTTACATCACGCCGCAAATTTAATCTGATCTGCTCTTTAACCCAGGCATTCGTACCGACTGGCAACGTACTTTTTGTCACAACAATGACGTCTTTGACAACGTGCTGTGCTATAAGTTCTGCTGCCACCTCTACAGCCGTTAGATCAGTTGTACCATCTGGGTTTTGTGGAGTTCCTACGGCGATATAGATGACGTCTGCATGTTGGAATCCTCCCCGGGAATCAGTCGTGAAAGATAACTTCTCAGCTTCCATATTTTTCTGCATCAAAGCCTCCAAACCAGCTTCATAGATGGGAGAGTGCCCTGCCTGCATCATTCCGACCTTTTGTTCATCTATATCTACGCATGTCACGTGGTGGCCTATCTCTGCAAGACAAGCTCCTGTAACCAACCCTACATACCCAGTTCCTATTATGCTTATTTTCAATGGTTGCCACCCCTTCATTCACCAAGCCATTCGTACAGTTGAATATCGTTGTAAACCGGATCAAAAAGGTCCTCAGACTGAAATACAGCTACTTTTCGTATCTTGTCCTGTACTTTATGTCCCTGTATTTCAAATCCCTTCACTACGTGATCCGTCAAAAACACCCGTTTTTCTTTGCTATAAGATAATCTTGATTGGAAATAATCATAGGTGTATAACTTCTTATAGGAAAAGCCAATATCAAGATATTCCATGACCCTCGATTCCTCCCATGTATAGATAATCATAGGTTCTTCTAGTTGAGACAAGTAATTGGAAAGCTGATAAACAGCCGGTGGCTCTGTTGCTTTTTCCTTGGCCAGTGCCAGTCCTTGCCAAGACTGGATCGTAATCAAAACAAGACATAGGCTGACAGTCAAAAGCTTCACACGTCCCGCCAGGTTCACGAACAATAAATACACCGATAATCCAGTCAATGGCAGGATATGCCTCGGTTTCTCCACATTCTGTGCAAATAACGCCCATAAAAAATAGCATATCCATAATACCAAAAGCCAGCGATCAAAATTTTTTATATTAACTTTATTTTTGATAGATAAAAAAACCACCAATATGATCAAGCCTGTATATAATCCAGCGATTGGCCATGCCTCCACGAACCATGCCTTCCATAATAGATTATGAAATAAAAGGATATATATCCGCTTCCATAGCGGCACGGAATCAACCGTAACGGCTCCGCCCCATTCAGTAAAATGGCCATTAACGAATCCAAAGGCGAGATCCGTGAATGTACCGAGACCGCCAGTAGAAAGAACCAATCCGGCAACCCAAACCAACTGAAAAGCTATCGCCAAGAGTGTATGCTTTAAGATAAATCGGATATAAGATTTCCTTGTATCAAATTGATCCCTCTTATTCCACCATAGCAAAAGGATACCCAATCCAAATGGAAGGTAAGACAAGCGTGTCCCCGTAAGTATGCTGAATAGTAACAAGGGAAGCAGCATCCAATAAAAGGACGACTTTGTACAGGCCTGATATAAACTCCAAATATACCACCAAAGCACCGCCACGGCAGCCGCTTCACTCATCGGTTCTGTGCTCATCACCCACATATAGCTCATCGAATGAGTAACAGCGACGAACAATAAAGCAGATGTTGTCACATAGTGGCGTCTGAACAACAGGTACATAGGAATGACAGAAGAAGCTGTCAGGAGAGAATTGAAAATGGAAAGCGCTCGGGCAGGGTCATCTAAAAAGCCGTTGATAAGCATCCCGCCCAACACGAAGTAAGGATAACCAGGAAAATGCGGCTGCATCGTATACAGATCGAAGTCCGTAACACCTAATGCAAAATCAACCTGATCCCAGGATCTGGCAAATGGGCTTACGTAAAGGAGACGGAAAAACAAAGTTAATCCTATAAATGCCAGGAATGCTGCCCATGCCAAAAAATTCTTTCTGTTAGTAGGAAATCCCGCCTTATTCATACGTCCTTCTCCTTCTTTATTGAACACAAAACAAGGCGTAATTGAATTACGCCTTGTAGAAAATCAAATTATTTAATGTTTTGTCCTGCAGTGTTATTGGTATAAGCAGCTTTCGACTGTTTTTCCATCTTCGTCACTTTTTGTTTTTCCGGTTCATCATTCTTTGCTTGAACAAGCAGGTAAATGACTACAAAGTAGCCGATATAACCAATGATTTCTTCAAGCGACGGCATCGATGAATATCCGAACAACGCTTTTAGGAAAATACCTACATCGCCTGAGAATACCGGTGCCACACCAGTATCACGCAAGTAATGGGCGTAATCAATCGGATGCTCCGGCAAGAGCCATGTAATATCATATACATGCGGCATGACACTTCCGATTATCTGCAAGTCTTGCATCATAGAAATCCCTTGGACGAACAGGCCTGCAGCAATCAATACAATGAATGCTCCCGTTACTTTGAAGAAGGTCTTCAAAGGGATGCGCATGGTTCCCTTGAAAAACAGGTAACTTACTGTGGCTGCGATGACTACCCCAGTGATCGCGCCCCAGCCCTGTAAACCTTTCCCGATATCTCCGCCAGTTATAGCAGCGAAGAAAAACACTGTTTCCACACCTTCACGAAGCACTACTAGAAAAGAGTGGATGACCATCCCAATCACATTTCCTGTTGTGACGAGCTGCCCCATCTTTCCTTCCATTTCACCTTTCAGGTTTTTGCTGTGTTTTGCCATCCAAAATACCATTTGAGTCAATAAGAAAGAGGATACAAGCATGATAGTGACTTTTAGGTACATTTCACTTCCCATTGCTGCAAAACTCGTAAATACGACTTGGAACAACATCGCCACACCGATACTGGCGAGGACAGCAAGACCTGCACCGAGCCAGACAAACTTGGAGTATTGCTTATTTTCTGTCCTCTTGAGATAGGTGGTGATAATACCAATGATCAAGAGTGCTTCTAACACTTCACGAAAGGTGATTAACAGCGCCTGGATTTCCATGATTTCCACACCTCTTTAGACTTAAGATCTTTTCCTTCTTTTCAAAAAGTAAAGTACAACGGCAATAATGACGCCGATTAAGACAATGAGCGGCAGCCAATTTTTCCACTCGGTGAAATCGGTGTACTTATCATTGGTGGATTGATTGTCGTTTTCTTCTGCTGTGGCACTCCCAGTAAAATGGCCGGCATTAAATTCTTCAATATTCAACGGTTCTTTCAAAGCTTCTAATATGAAAGATTTGCTTTCAAGATATTGTTCCTTATCAGATTCTTTCTCCCCTACCCCGAACAAACCAGGGTTTCCAAGAGCATCCAAAGCTAAATCGAATTGTTCTCTGATTTGAGCATCAAGCTCAGAATCCTGCTCTTCTATGGCCGGGGATAAAGCTTTATATGTAGCAAACCCCTTGGCCAGAAGCTTTTTACTCGTATCATACTCTTCAAAATTGTTCTCTATCGCGTTTAAGCGTCTGGCTATATTCAAGCCTAACAGCTTTTGCATATTATTGATCGTAGCTTCTTTGTCTTCCTCTTCAATGGAGTTCAGGACCAGCTCTGATGCCTCTTTCCCCATGTGCATATCGACTTCTTCTTTAACCGTATTGAACAATGCTTCAGCTTCCTCGAAGTCTGGCGGAGACTGGTTCAATTTCGCTACCATCTTTTCATATACCTGAGCGATTTTCTCTTCACTCGGGTCGCCATAAGAGTATGCAGCTGCATTTGATTGTATGGAAAATGTCAGCAATACCATGATTGCTATAAACAAACTGAATTTTTTCATCGATAGCAACTCCTGTCAAAATAAATGATAAAGATTATCAATATCAATGTCAATAAAAAAGCGCCTTCAGCCTGTCTTTTTATCGACCGAACCCTTGGTTTCTAACGGTTTACGTACAATATCGACTTTTATGTGACAACGAGACATCTCTTTGACAATCGCAGGAAGCACAGAAGTCATATAGGCACGGAACTTGATGAACGACTGCCCTTTAGAGCGTACTTGATACGTAATCGGGATTTCCTTGACACGGAAGCCTTTTCTCACCAGGTTCAATGTCAATACTTGCGCATAATTATAATCATGAATGATTTCAGCATGTTGGATAGCCTGTCTTGAGAACGCGCGCATGCCTGACTGGCCATCATAGATCCATTTTCTAAGAAGAATGGATTGAAGAAAGGTAAAGAAATAATTGCCTAAACGGCGATGGATCTTCATCCCATCAATTGTACCGAGAAATCGTGAACCCATGGTATAGTCGTATTCTCCATCTAAAATCGGCTGGATCAATTCTGGAATTTCCCAGGCGGGGTACTCATTATCAGCATCTATCATGACAGCGACATCCGCTCTCAGCTGATAAGATTGCTTGAGTCCTTCCCGCACAGAGGCCCCTAACCCTTTATTGACGGTGTGTGTATAAATATGGTCGGCTCCTGCTTCCTTCGCCACTTCCACCGTCCTGTCCGTCGATCCGTCATTGATGACAAGAATTTCGACTTCAATTTGCGGGTGAAAGTTTCGAGGCACTTTACGAATAACCTGTCCAATAGATTCTTCTTCATTATGAGCTGGTAGAAATACGATGACTTTCTGTTTCATGTTTATGTTCCTTTCTTGCATATTTGAGTGCATCTGTAAGTACGGATCCTCTGCTATGGCCAGGATAAGGGGCTCCTAATAATTGAGCTACGGTCGGTGCTACAGAAATCAAACTATGTTTATCATCAATCACTTTCCCTTGTTCAATCTGTGGCCCATACATGAAGAATGGGACATAACGCTCCCCTTCATCAAGGTGACCATGTCCTCCGATACCATCTGCCTGGCCATGATCCGCACAGATAAGCAAGGTGGTATTCTTCATATATCCCTTCGTATCCATCCAGGAAACGAACTCCTCGATCAAGTGGTCGGCCTCCTCGATTTTTTGGATATATTCATCATAGAGGACACCACGACTATGACCTGTTTGATCCGTACTGATCAATTGAATATTGAAAAAGTCCAAGTCTTCCTTTTCCATGATGCGTTTTGCATTTTCCAGAATTCCCTTGTCGACAGAATCGTTGTCCATTACAGCCGTATAGGCATCTACGTCGTCTCCCATGGCATCTATCAAATGAGCCACCCCTAGAAGACGGCCTTTTTTCCCTATTTTGCGTAAAGAGTCAAAAATTGATTCCACCTTGATACCCAGCTTCCACACCATATTCGATTTAATGCCATGCTCCTGAGGATAGGTGCCGGTCATCATGGAAGAAAAGCAGACGACAGTCCTTGCGGGGTAAACGGTTTCCATCTGAGCATATTCCGTACCATTTTTCCGAAGTTTGTCCAGGAAAGGAGTATTCGCTTCCTGGAAACGTTCCTTTCTCATTCCATCGATGACAATCATGATTACTTTATCACTTTTCTCACCGGTGTCCTCAATAGGTTCTGTTAAGGTTTCTTTTACTTCTGGCTTCCAGTCAAACAAATAGCGGTGAAGAATCCAGCTTAACGCCCATACTCCCAACAGGAACAAAGCGTATGACGTATAGTCAACCGCCATGCCGTTGCCTAGCTTGTCGTAAAACAAATCCCATACGGAAAGAATCAGTAGAAACTTAGGCAGCTGCTCCTGGGCATTTCCACTTGTCGAATCACTATTTTTCAATACAAGCTTCCAGAAACGTGTGAAATTGAGCCATGAAGTGCCAATACGTAAATGATAATAAAAGGTGCCCCAAAAAAAGACCGTAAAAAAGAAATATAGACCAAGCGCAAACGTTAATAGAGGGAGATTCACCTCACCCCAAAGGATTAAGTAGGCCACAAACGGCAGCCATAAATAATTACGTAAAAGCAAGGGGAAATCAAAGTGATAATGTAATGCCAGCAACGGCACAATTAATAACAAACTGAATCCTGCCGTTTGCCAGAAAGAAGGATTCCCCCATTCTCCTATATAAAAGAGGAGTATCGTACCGACGACAAAAATCGGTGTGAACGGTTTCCCTTCATTCAACAAGTTCCAACCTCTTGCAGCAATCACCTCAAATGTGGATGCCTGCTTCATATTAATCTTCCTTTCTTTTCAACCAATGCTTGATCGTTGACCATGAAATAGGAACACTTAAAATAAGATAAATACCTACTACAAATGAAAAGATGAATTTAAACCCGTGGGTAATGACTGCTATGGTATAGGCTTCCTTTATCGGGACTCGATAGGCCGCCAATGCAAAACTCATAAAGCTCTCGTAAGTACCGATTCCCCCAGGGGAAAAATGAAAGACTTGCCCGGCAATGGTAAAACTATTTATCCAAAGGGATTGCAGGTAGGATAATGATAGGCTGAACTCGGTAGTTACTGCGAATATAACCAGCGCTTCCAGGCACCAGCTTAGTATAATAAGGGTAAAGATAATCATACCTTTGGCCGCGAATAAAATAGATAAGATTTGCCTGGCATGATTAATCAGGACATTTCGCCATTTTTCTTTAAGCAGAAGCAAACCTAATAGAAGACCCCCGCCAATAACCAACATAATAAGAAAATAGTATGATAACGATAACCCTAAATACAGGACTCCGATAATCGCGATCAGCCCTAAAACCATCAAATCAAGCAGCCTCATGACTACGACTGATTGCAAAGCAGTTTTCCATGTCACTTTTTCCGACTGAGCCAGATAGCCTGTTCGTACAATATCTCCTACTTTAATGGGAAGGAGATGGTTTATGAATAGACTGTACATTACTCCATCCACAAACACTTTCACACTTATTTGCTTTCCTACATACAGCTGCCAGGCTTTTGCTCGAATAATAAAAGCAGCCAAATAAAAGCATGTCATCGTCGTCACTAACCAGAAGTTTCCAAATAGCTGCTTAACTTGTGATAAAATATAGGAAAGGTCGAAAACCAAGTAGGTCAACCAAATAAAGCATATGCCGACGACCAGCCTGCCTCCCCAAAATACATATCGCTTTACCCGCTGCATGAATCTGTCCAACGAACCATTTTTTCGATTCCCTCTCCAATGGAAATTTTGGGCTTGTAACCAAGTTGAGCTTCCGCTTTTGCTATATCCGCCCAAGTGGTCACCACATCTCCCATACGCCACGGTTTTTGAATAATTTCCATAGTTGGATAAAACTTTCGGAAGTTATCCAGTAATCGCTCCATTGAAATGGGATCGCCATAACCAATATTGAATGTTTCATTCTCGTGGCGCGTTTCCAGAACAGCACTGACTCCATCTACAATATCATCAATATAGGTGTAGTCCCGTGATGTCCCACTTCCATATATCTCTATGGGCAATCCTTTGGATAATCGCTCTGTAAACTTAGGAATCGCCATGTCGGGACGCGCCCATGGTCCATAGACAGTGAAAAAGCGCAGGATGGACAACTGAAATCCATATAAGTGCTGGAAAGAATGACAGAAAGATTCAGCTCCGTATTTAGAAGCTGCATATGGGGATACTACTTTCCCATCCGCCATCCCCTCTGATAGCGGCTTATCTGCTTTATTTCCATATACAGAAGATGATGATGAAAAAACCACATGAGAGACCCCTGTTTCCCCTGCATACCTCAACACATTGATCGTCATTTCAATGTCATATTGAACATAAGCCAAGGGTTCCTTCACAGAGTATGCCACTCCCGGTAGTGCAGCCAGGTGGATGACTACATCGAATTGCTTTGCTTGAAATATTTTCCGGCACTCCTGTTTATCCATCAGATCAGCATGAACAAAATGAAAATCACCAATCATTTTCACTTGCTCCAACTGCTGTTTTTTTCTATCGGGATCATAATAGGGATCAAAATTATCAACAATGGTAATATCATGATTTTCTTTAATGAGTCTGGAGCAGACGTGCGATCCAATAAAGCCCGCTCCGCCCGTAACTAATATACGCAACCTTGCCACCTCGATCATCGGTTCTCAAAGTAAAAAACCTTGTTCTGTGGAAACAAGGTTTCTTACATCTATCATAACCTATTTCAGGCTGATTTACTTCGCTTTTTCAATGATGGAATTAAGTGTTCCTTCAATCTTTTCAAGGACTTCCATCGCTTTTTCTTTTTCATCAGACTTGACCGCATCTAAATATGTCTGCGCCTGTTCATTCAAGGTATTGTATGCATCTTCTCCTTGCATACGTTTGATATCACTGGCGATCATATCAATGAATAGTGCACCTTCAAGAGCAGTAATGGCAGATTTATCTTCGCCCCAATATTCTTCACTTTCTTCATATTCATGAAGAGCTACTTTAGATAGACCACGGACAAATGCATGGTTTACGGCTTCCGGGTCAAGCTCTTTCACATCTGTTTCAAGGTTGAAATTCTTTTCAATGATTTTCGCATCTTCTTCGGCATACTTTGTTATATATTCAGAGATAGATTGGTAGAATGCCCAGCCTTCTGCTTGTTCTACTTTTGCTTTGTCCGGATCTTCTTCCGCTTCTTTAGCGGCCTTCGTTGCATATCCATTAGGTACAGCCCCTGCTGCAAGGTAGAATGTCTTCATCAATGTCTTGTCGACCACTTGCTTACCTAATTGGAAACCGAGGTTATCATCATTTTCAACAGCTTTTTCAATTTCACTGAATCCAGCGTCAATTTGATCCACCATATTGGTTTCATAAGCAGCGTCACGTTTTTCGACTGTTTCCTTCAACACTTCATAATATTCTTTTGCTTCAGCAATCTCTTCGTTTACTTCTTCTTTCTTACCCCAGTTTTCGTCGATCTCCTGGAATTCATGTTTGATAGTTAAATAGAAAACTTTTTGAGTTAATTTATCGAAGATTTGTTTGACGACCTGACCATCCATTTCACCATTTTTCCCAGCTTCTAAAGCTGTAGAAATCTGCTGATCAATGTTACCGTCACGTTCTGCTACCAGTGGCTGTAGTTGATTATTATAAAGGTCAATCACTTTTTGGTAATCTACTTCTTCGCCTTCGCCTGCTTTTGCAAGCTCGTCTTTACCTTCCTTGTAAGCAGCTACAAAATCAGCATCTTCTTCTTTATCATTGGCTTCTTCGCTCTCACTGCCGCTTTCCTCCGAAGCTTTTTCCTCTTCGTTGCCTTGCGTTGTTTCTTCTTCTTTACTTTTATCCTCAGAACCCTGATCACTCTGCCCACATGCAGCTAGTACCAGTCCAATAGCTAACAACAGATATAACAGAACACTCTTCTTAAACATTTCGGTTCCCCCTGTACTTATGTATTAATTGATAATGAATTTCATTTGCAAAAATAATTATATAGAGAATGATTCTCATTGTCAACCTGCTCGCTAGCTAGATTCAGAGTTTTCACGTATTGTTCATAAATACATCCTTATCAATAAAAATGAAGCAGCTTTAAAAACAAGACTGCTCTTCGGTTTGTTGCTTGTTCTCAGCAGTATTATTTCTTCTTTTGTATGTCCATGATGACCCTTGCACTCTATTTTCATTTAAAAAAATTGTTTAGTAGATGTTAAAAAATACAGGTAATAACGACCATGATATTAGACCCATTAAACAAAACAGATACCGGACTTTATCCACGGGTTGAGTGCGTCTTAGTCTGTCCCCGTCTCATTCTGCTTCTTTCCTTCTACGTTTAAATACCTACCTGCTATTCCCTCAATTTACATTCCTTAACAGGGAGTTAATGTTTACTCCCTATAATTGCAATTGTTCCAAACAATAGGAATGAAGAAAGGGGACGAGCACATGTCTGAAAAAAGATCGATGGATGAATTGATTCAACGATTGAACGAAGAAACGTTACAGAAGGATGTCGACAGAAGAGGATTTCTACAGGGAGCCGGTAAAATTGCCGGAATTTCTCTAGGGATGGTAGTAGCTCAATCGATGGGCGGAATAAGTGTCGAAGCGGAGGAAGAAAGCTTTAGTGATTACCCATTTACACTTGGTGTCGCTTCTGGAGACCCTCTTTCTGACAGTGTTGTTTTGTGGACAAGATTAGCTACTGACCCACTAAATGGTGGCGGGATGCCAAACAGGAATATCCCTGTTAAATGGGAATTGGCCAAAGATGCTCACTTCCGTCAACTTGTCCAACGAGGTACGGAAATTGCGAGTCCAGAGCTGGCCCACTCCATTCATGCAGAAGTAGAGAACCTGCAGGCGGACACCGTGTACTTCTACCGGTTCAAGGTTGGAAATGATTTCAGTCCAGTCGGGAAAACAAAGACACTTCCAGCCAGTGGAGCACCGACTGCAAGTCTTACGTTTGCGTTTGCTTCCTGCCAACAATATGAACATGGCTATTATACTGCCTACAAGCATATGGCCAAGGAAGACCTTGATCTTGTTTTCCACCTTGGAGACTACATTTATGAATATGGCCCGAATGAATACGTGGCAAAGACAGGAAATGTCCGCACCCATAAAGGACCAGAAATTAAAACCTTAGACGATTACCGTAATCGTCATGCGCAATACCGCTCTGATAAAGACCTGCAGTCCGCTCATGCGGCGTTCCCTTGGGTAGTGACCTGGGATGACCATGAAGTAGAGAACAACTACGCTGATACTATTCCGGAAAAAGGGCAATCGGTCGAGGAATTCGTCCAACGTCGCATCGCCGCCTACCAGGCTTACTATGAACACATGCCGCTCCGCAAATCATCGATGCCCCATGGCCCTGACATGCAATTGTATCGTAACTTTTCTTACGGAGATTTAGCTGACTTTTATGTATTGGATACGCGCCAGTATCGTTCCGACCAGGCTAATGGTGATAAAAGCTCACCGCAAACAGAAGAATCATTGGACCCTTCTCGCACCCTGCTCGGGGACAAGCAGGAACAATGGCTGCTGGACAACATGAACCAGTCAAACACACATTGGAATGTCCTGGCACAGCAAATATTCTTTGCGAAAAGGAACTATGGCCCAAGTCCGGAAGAGCCGCGCTACAGCATGGATGGCTGGGATGGGTACATCCCTGCCCGTAAGCGGATCATCGACTTTGCCAACATAGAAAACATGGATAACTTGA
Source organism: Thalassobacillus cyri (assembly GCF_900107755.1). Taxonomy (GTDB): domain Bacteria; phylum Bacillota; class Bacilli; order Bacillales; family Halobacillaceae; genus Thalassobacillus; species Thalassobacillus cyri. Next base: position 310,879 of record NZ_FNQR01000003.1, read on the forward strand.
TTGTTCTGACAGGTGACGTGCATGCCAATTGGGCGTCCAACTTACTGGCCGACTTTGATGACTTGAAATCCCGTATTTTAGGTGCTGAATTTGTCGGTACTTCGATTACTTCTGGTGGGAACGGAGCAGACAAACGCGCAGACACCGATCGGATCCTAGACCAAAATAAACACATTAAATTTTTCAATGATTACCGCGGTTATGTCCGCTGTGAAGTCACTCCGACCCAGTGGAGAACAGATTATCGCGTACTTCCATTCGTATCTGTTTCCGGAGCAGATATTTCTACTCGAGCCTCTTTTGTCTATGAAAAAGATCAAGCTGGTCTCAAGGAAGTGTCCGCGACCATCGTGCCACAAGGTAAACAGTCGTCCAATGAAGTGGAGGACGACAGGCATAAAGCCCATGACCGTGCACACAAAAAACAAACAAATCAGGGAAAACAAAAGCAACCGAACTAAAGGAGTAATCCATGGAAGCCAAAAACCAACAGTTGATCGGTCATTTAGAAGAACTCCGAAAAAGGGTTATCATCACGTTCGTTTCCTTCCTCGGATTTCTTATTGGAGGATTTGTATTTGTTAGACCGCTGTACGGATGGTTGATTAAAGACCTTGATACACAGCTTGCTGTATTGGGACCTAGTGAGATTCTTTGGGTTTATTTGATGATTGCCGCAGTGATTGCCCTGGCTGGAACAATTCCTGTAGCGGCTTTTCAAGTATGGCGATTCGTCGCACCAGCATTGAGTCAGGAAGAACGGAAAGTGACGCTAAGATTCATCCCGGCTTTGTTTTTCCTATTTTTGTTCGGTATCGCATTCGGTTACTTTCTATTGTTTCCTCTGGTCCTGGGATTTTTGATGACCCTATCCGAAGGCCAGTTCGAAATGATGTTTACCGCTGACAAATATTTTCGGTTCCTGATCAACATGACTGTACCGTTCGGATTGTTGTTCGAGATGCCCTTAGTAGTATTGTTTTTGACGAGACTTGGTATTTTGAACCCAATCCGTTTGAAAAGAGCGAGGAAGATCGCCTACTTTGTGATGGTAGTCATTTCAGTCTTGATCACTCCACCAGATTTTCTATCGGATGTCCTGGTGATTTTACCACTTTTGACCTTATATGAAATCAGCATCAGCTTGTCTAACTTTGTTTATAAAAAACGGTTATCATCCGATGAACCTTCAGACCGTACCGTAGCTTAAAAAATGAAAAGATACTTGTGTGTAGATAAGATAACGATCTTCTAAAGGAGGCCATAATCATGCATAGTAAAAGCAATATGAACCGTCGTGATTTTCTTAAAGTGGGCGGTATGAGTACAGCAGCAGTAGCACTAAGTTCAACAGGTTTTTTTTCATTCCGTGAAAGCAAGGCACTAGCTTCTCCAAGCAAAGTGAAAGGTACCGGCGGCGGTTATGGTCCTTTAGTAAAAGATCCAGGTGGAATCCTCGATCTTCCTAAAGGATTTCAATACCGAATCATCTCAGAAGAAGGTGGAACTCTTGAAGATGGTCGTCCAATCCCTGAAAAATTTGATGGCATGGCAGCATTTCCCGGCCAAAATAATTCTACTATCCTGGTACGCAATCATGAATTAAGCGGAAACACAAAGTATCCTGTAATCGGACGGAACCCTTACCAACGGGAACATACTGGCGGGACGACAGCACTTGTAATAGATGCAAATCGTAAAGTACAGAAGGAATATGTGTCATCTTCTGGTACCATTCGTAATTGTGCGGGAGGTGCCACTCCATGGGGCACATGGCTGACTTGCGAGGAAACGTTGGAAGAAGGCCATGGCTATGTATTTGAAGTAGATCCTGCTGATCCAGAAAATAACCTATCTAAAACACCAATCCGTGACATGGGCGCCTTCTCTCATGAAGCTACCGCAATTGATCCGGCAACCGGTATTGTTTATTTGACTGAAGACGGTGGACCAAGCTATTTATATCGATTCATCCCAAGTGATCGTAGCCAAAGAGCGGGTGCATTGCAAAAAGGCGGAACCTTACAGGCTGCCGCAATCGAGGAGATGAGTTTAGATAATACAAGCGAATTCTATACGGGGCAGCGTTTCGGGATTGTGTGGAAAAATGTTGATCCGGAGAAACCAACACTGGAAGCAGGCCAAAAGGGGTGTATTCCATTCAGCCGATTGGAAGGAGCATACTTCGAAGGAGGTGTCTTCTGGTTTGACGACACATCTGCCGGGAATAAAAACCTGGGACGAGTCTATCGTTACATCCCAGCTACCAATACGCTGGAGTTATTCTATGAATCTACCGCCTCCAACGACTTAGAAATGCCTGACAATATTTGCATTACGCCGTGGGGAGATCTCTGGATCGCTGAAGATGGTGACGGCGTCGACCGGATCATCGGGATGACTCCCGAGGGAGAAACCTACCTTTTTGCCGAAAACAAGTTGAACGGCTCAGAGCTTGCAGGCCCTACCTTTTCAACTCAGGGTGATACCTTCTTTGTAAATATCCAGTCACCTGGCCTTACTTTTGCAATCTGGGGGCCTTTCGCAAAGAAAAATGCGGGACGCAGAAGACAGATGGGACATGCGGCCCCACCTCAACAATATGCACCGCAAGTATCGGACAATTTATCTACATTTGCTGAGCTGCAAGGAATGTCCGATCTCGAAGCAGCAGCATTTGAACGTCATGGCATGCCAATTTTATAAAAATACTCGGAGGTGAAGCGAATGTTGTCTAATATCGGAATACCAGGATTGATTCTCGTACTCGTCATCGCCCTGATAATCTTCGGGCCTTCCAAGCTCCCTGAAATAGGTCGAGCGTTTGGGAGTACTTTGAAAGAATTCAAGAATGCAACCAACGACCTGGTCAATGGTGATGAAACATCGGAAGAAAAGAATAAACTTAAAGCTGTGGAGAAAGAAAAACAAAACACCGGAAGTTAAAACGGGAAGCAAGCGGATTTCACTCCGCTTGCTTCTTTGTTTTGTGAAGAAAAAACATAGCGCAAAAATATATACTAATCCACCATGGTTTATCGTAAAATGGGAGTTACAAATTATAGGAGGTAATTCTATCATGCAAAAAACACTAACCATTATAACGGATATTAAACAGGAGGGACAGCAAGTCGGCTGATATAACCAAACTGCTTTAACTCCTGTAAGCCATAAGTCTACTATACGCAGGAGGAAAAAATGAAGAAAATTACGTTAGCATCTCATAATATTAAAATTTTATTCTTATCAAAAATTTTCGGCAGCATTCGATTTATCGCGCCGGTATTGACCCTATTTTACTTTTCACGTGGATTAGATGAACCACAAATACTTTTTGTTATGACATTCTTCAGTGTAGGAGTTTTAATAGGAGAGATTCCCACGGGCATATTTGCCGATCGCTTTGGTGCTAAAGCATCCTTTTTATGCGGGTCATTGCTCGGAATCGGGAGTCACGCTTTATTGCTTGCTGCTTATGAACCATGGATATTCTTTGTCAGCAGTGCACTTACCGGGTTGGCAGCCACTTTTTTCAGTGGTGCGGATGAAGCGTTAATCTATGAATCATTGACGCTATCCAATGAACAGCACCGCATGGACAAAGCTATGGGGCAGATTGGTTCCGCTGCTTTTTTAGTATCCATCATCGTAGTGATCATTGGCGCATTTTTAGCAAAGGATTTGACGAATGAGCAATTCCAACGTTTGATTCTGCTTGGTGTAGTTTTCATGTCGATTGAATTTATATTTCTTTTATTCATTAAAAACCCATCAAAGCAAGGCAACTACACTGATCATGTTCATTCACAGGTAAAAGAAGGATTTCTTGCCATTAAGAAAAACCCGCAAGTGCTCTGGATGTTCATGAATGTTTCCCTTGTTTTCATTCCCGCTGCAGCCATCTTTGAAAAATTCGACCAGAAATTACTGGTGGACGCTGGTCTAGCGGTGTACTTAATCGGTATCGTATATGCAGTCAGTGCGTTCAGCGGGTTTGTCACGTCCCACGCGATTGGCTGGATGACCGGAAAAATCAGCCGGGTAACACTATTATTCATAACTGGCATGCTTGCAGTTGCTGCCCTGGCCGCAGTAGCTGTTTTCCATGCTTACTTATGGGTAGTATTAGGTATGTTACTGGTTCTGAAGGTAGTTAACGCCATAAGGTATCCCGTATACTCCCAGCTATCCAACGACATCATCCCTTCCAACGTAAGGGCGACTACCATATCGCTATTATCGATTCTGGATTCAGGATTCGATATCATCATTTTTCTATCCGTAAGCGGAATGGCTTTATCCGGATTTACACCGATGTTCCTGGCTTGCGCAGCTATCGCTTTAATCGGGGTAATGATTCCAGTTTTGCCAAAGAAAGAGAGTATGCAAGCTACTCCACTTAAAAAACACTCGTAATCGCTACGAGTGTTTTTGCTTACTCTTTGCAAAGCTTCTATTTCATTTCCAACCCTATGCCTAACAGAGAAGGATTCTAATAATCTCAATCCTATTCAGTCAACCGCTTTTGTAAGAAGTATTGATTGAAGCCCTTAGGATGGTCTTCAATCACGCCGAACACTTGAAATCCATTGTTTTGATAAAAATCAGGCGCCTGGAAACTGAATGTATCTAAATAAATCAGTCTGCACTCACTTTCAACAGCGAATTCCTCCAGTTTTCTGAGTAACTCCCGGCCATATCCCTTCCCCCTTAAGCTTTTATCAACCCAGAGAAACTCAATATGCATATGATGCCAGAACATATTGCCAGTGATGCCACCCTTCACGATTCCTTCCTCGTCTTTCAACAGGAAGCCAATTGTTTCATTGGGCGTTTTGATATGGTCAGGTAACTGCTCCATATTATGTTCGATCACTTTCTTCTTTACCAGGTCATAATCTTCCTTGCTACATTTCTCTACTATTTTCATAAATTCGATTCCCCTTTATGTGTTTGCAGCATACCTTTCCGCTTGAGCAATACGCTGGTTCTTACTTTAACTCAAAAAAAGCAGTGGACTTCATATAAGCCACTGCTTTAAGCGTGTTATTTTACCGGAATCCAAACCTCGGAATAATAATGAGAATCATAAGGATCCCCTCCTGTATACACTTCCAGCTCTGAGGTGCCAGCGTGTTCATACCCGCTAGATAGAAACCATTCAGAAAAAATTTTCTTCCATGTGTTTTGGATCGCATCTGGCATAGCACCGTGCACTTCGAACACTGCCCATTTAGAAGCCGAGATTTCTTTACTGGAAAGTCCATCAGGTATATCTCCTTCACGGGCGGCTGCTATCCAGTAGTCTATGCGATTAGATTGGCTGTTGCTTTTATCGACACAGACTCCCAATACACCTTTGACAGCTCCATTATTCACCTTAAACAGTAAATCACCCGTGCCATCCTTGTTTACTTCTTCCCACATTTTCGGAATACCTGTAAGATTCTCTTCATTGACTAATGGAAATTGACGTTTGATTCCGACAATTGTAAATCCTTCTTGTTCCACCCCTTTATATTGCATGGGCTCTGCTCCCTTCAGACTCACCTGGATGACCAGGCGGTTATAAGATTGCAGCTTTCCCGTATACGTCCGCGCTTCACTTGGTGATATACCATGCTGCCTGCGGAATGCTTTCGAAAAAGCCTCGGGGGTGTCATAACCATACTTATAGGCAATATCAATGATACGGGCGTTTGTTTTATTCAATTCCTGAGCTGCTAATGTCATCCGTCTCCTTCTGAGATATTCACCAACCGATATTTCTGTCAACAAGGAAAATACCCGCTGGAAATGAAAGACGGAAACATTAGCCTCGTCAGCAATAGCTTCCATAGAAATCTGATCATATAGATGTTCTTCGATATAATCGATAGCCCTCTGCAATGATTCTACCCATGTCATGTTACTCACTCCCTTAACATGATCGTAGCAAAGCCCTTAATGGAATTCTGGTCAATTTCTGCTTTATTTTGTCAGAGGTATGAGCGGAGATAAGTATCACCTTTTAAATGGGGTCATATTAGAAGGATTTAATTTCTCGCCTTCTATTACAATAGCCATCAACCCATGGTCAGATCGCGTTTCATGCCATTCGTCTTGCTCCCAGAAAACAGCTACTCCACTTTTTACATGGTTAAATACTTTGTCAGCTCCATATACTTCCCCTTCACCACTAACGATAAGCAGGATTTGAGGAACAACCGCTTGATGGTAACCTATTTTCCCTCCAGCTTCCAAATGCATGGCTCCTATGTCCAGAGGATTTTCTGTTTGTAAGATACGACTCATGATAAAATCTGATTCAAATTCGGTAATCGTATGCCCTGATTCTTTATCAAACCGGTAAAAGTCCACGAGATTCCTCCTACATAATGCCACCCATTTCAGCCTTCCACCACCATATCGGCATTTTCCATCGGCTGCTCTTTATCGATATAATATTCTTCCGCTTTCCAGTAGCGGTTGATGAACTTCGAGATATTCGCTCTGATTGCCTCTTTCTCTCGAAGGAACCTTTTTTCCCGTGGACAATCAAGATATACCATATAATCAAAGTAATCTTTCCATTCACTTCTCTGCAGAAATAATCCTTCGATGATAATAATACCATCTTCCGGAAGGGTGATCGTGCGTCTTTGACGTGTATCTGAGTTATTATTATAAAAATCCAATGTCACCTGAGATGAATTCCTGATCTCTTCAAATAATTCTCTACGCAAACCTTTTACATTCCACTGTAAACGATAATATTCATACCATTCTTCCTGACCAGTATCATAACGTTTTCCCCGTTCCACAATATGATCATCCATATGGAATGTTCGAAAAAGGATATTCTCTGCTTCAAGCCTTATACCCAGTTCACTGGCAAAAGTGGTTTTACCAGAACGGCTTAAGCCATCTATTCCTACTACGTATCTTTGATGATCAGTCCCCTTATCTTTAATAACATCTGCCAGTTTATCGACTTCTTCTTTCAACACCGCTCACCTGCTTCGGTACCTTTTTTAATCCTTCGCGTAGACGTAAACTTCCTGGCCGGCCAGCACCATTCTCTTTTCCAGATGCATGCCGATTTTCTGAGCTACATGCCTTGAAGCCATGTTGGCGGGCTGGATGATGGCGATGAATCGTTTAATACCAAGCTGGTAATGACCATAATCAAGGAAAGCCTTGGCCGCCTCCGTCGCATAGCCTTGCCCCCAATAATCACGGGCTATCCAATAGCCGATTTCAATTTCTTCTGCGCCATCTAATTCCCGGGGCACCAGACCGGCATGACCCACAGGAACATTATCTTCTTTCCTCACGAGAACCTTAAAACCCATATCCTCGCCATGCTCATATGTACGATAGATCCATTGTAAAAAATCTTTCGCCTCATCCTTATTTTTCGGTGTTCCCTCACCAATATAACGAACCATCTGAGGATCTGACAGCATACCTGCAAGGAAATCCATATCTTCATCTTCATAGGAACGGACATCTAATCTTCTTTCTGTATAAATTTGCATTTTCTATACACCTCTGTTCTCATTTTTCTGGTTGTGGTCATTCTGCTTTAACACGAAATGCTTCCGCTTTTTGGAAAAAATTCAATTTCTTAATTATCTAAATCATCATCCAAAAAAGAAGCTCTCGGACTTTGTTTTACCTCGTCCTTCTCTTCTATCGATTGACCGATTTTTGAGCTGTTGATACCATCTCTAACAGCTATTTTTACTACCAAATAAAAAATAACAATAGAAAATATGTATAATAAAACTCCCATAAAAAATTCCTCCAGCATTATCAATGGTTCTTGGTTGTATATGAACGTATATTTTTCTTAAGCAAGAGGAAAATGACAACAATTAGAGCAATAGGAATCCCCCATGCCATTACTGCTCCTACTATTACCATAACAATAGAGGTAGTACTCAAAAAGCCTTTCACCTCCCAGTCTGTTGTAAGTTGAACAAGACGGCGTGCTATCATCCAATTTTGTGCGGATACTCGATACGAATGGAAACAATTTCTCCACAGTTGACACAATAGGTGTATATCTTATTGGATCCCATGCTCATTGGTTTACCCAAGGGCCTTACATGTGTGTAATCTGTACCTTCCACAAGTTTCGTTCCACTGCATTTCGGGCACTTCTCCTCGCTCAACCACACCATCTCCTTATTTAATTTTTATACTCGCTTATTTATAAATTCTCCTTTTCCCTTTTAATTCCTGCAAAAAGGCGTCTTCTTATTTCAAGAAGACGCCTAAATTTATCATTCATATTCTTTTTCAATATTTTTGGTACTTCTTACGGTATCAATCGGCCGCACTCTAGCTTCAATCGCTTCCCGCTTCGGCTCCAGGAATGGAGGCAGGGATAATTTTTCTCCTAATGTTTCATAAGGTTCATCCCCCATGAATCCCGGTCCGTCGGTTGCGAATTCAAATAAGATTTGCGGAGCCACATTGCTATATAGAGATCCGAAGAAGTGGCGATTGACATAGCCGGATGTCCGGAAGTTAAAGTTTTCCATTCGCTCTTGCCATTCGTCAAGTACGGAGCGGTCTTCTACCCGGAAGGCTGCATGGTGAACTGTGCCGAATCCTTGGCGGGCTGGTGGCAGGACTGTATTATATTCGACAACTACCTGACCGCCATTACCGCCTTCTCCTACTTCAAACAAATGGAATGTGTCGTCCTGATCGATTTCTTTAAACAGCAGCACTTTCTCCATCACTTTTTTGAAATAATCGATATTATCGACACGAACAAACAATGGCCCTAACCCCGTAATCGCATATTCTAAGGGAATTGGTCCGTCCTGCCAAGGAGTGCCTGGAGCAACTCCGTTATCATTTTCATCAGAAATCAATTGATATTGCTGGTCATCAAAGTCGATAAACGGAAGCACCTTCTTGCCAAACTGCACCTGAATGCCTTCATGCTTCACTTCCAGCCGGTCAAACCGCTTCACCCAGTAATCAAGTGCACCGTCATCCGGCACGCGGAAAGATGTTTTTGAAATCTCGTTGGTGCCATGGACACCCTTCGGAATGCCAGGAAAATCGAAGAACGTCATATCGGTTCCCGGGCTGCCTTGATCATCAGAAAAAAACAAATGGTATGTGCGGATATCATCCTGGTTGACCGTCTTTTTTACCAGGCGCATGCCGAGCACATAGGTGAAGAATTCATAGTTCTTTTCCGCACTGCTCGTAATCGCCGTAACGTGGTGGATCCCTTTTAATTCATTCATAATTTTACCTCCTGTTTCCATTGGATCTATCTGAATCCCTGAATTATTTCGATTTCAAGATAAATATAATACGCAAAATAAATACTGTCAAACGATAAACTTTAGCTGGAGCCAGTAAACCAATTGGCAGAAAAAACTCCTCCCATCAGTAGATGAATGGGAAGAGTTATGAATGGACTGCATAGAAAATTCTTTTTATTACTTTCTCCTTTTGAAGTCAGGGCTTAACGCGCTCCAGACATCAAACAGATTTTCATCTAAATCCCGGAACACAAAATTGTTTCCAGCATGCCCGCGGTCCTCTATTTCCTCCACCTTTACTCCTTTGTCTCTAAGCTCCTTATGTAGTGCTTCCAACGCATTCCACCCATCCACTTCAAATGTCAAAGAGAAGTGTTCCTTTCCTTTCTGGTCTATGAAATTAGCTGTCTCGTTTTCTTTCGTTTTAACTAAAAAAAAGCTTTGGTCTGCTAGATTGATAATTGCTTTATCTTCATCCTGATAGCTTAATTCTGCACCCAAATTATTCACATACCAGTCTTTGGCTTTCTCGACATCAGCAACCGGTATATACGTAGTCCCTACTCGCAATAGTTTTTCTTTCCTCATCACGTCATCCTTCCTCACCATGGTTTTCCTTATGTGAATTTGATCCACTTATCATTACAAAATTAGAGGGATTCATTTGTGGCTCTGTGCTCTTTTCTGTTGGCACCTTATCTCTTAGCCCTGCAGGAAGGAGTGCGGGGGTTATGATATTCTTTGCTCCACGTGCAATCCCAAGCAGGGAGAGGACGAACAATACAAGAAAAATCAAAGGGATCCCTACTAACCAGGGTGCATGAGTCTGTAGATTATAATAATACATACCAATCAGTGAAGCCCAATCGTAGGTGACTGGAACCGGACGGCCTCCCATCAAACTGTAATCTATAAGCGTTCCTCCAAAGAAGAGTTCAAATACTCCTAAGTGAGTCATTACTAAAATGGCTTGAATCGTTTGCCTGGTAAACAAGTTAATGAAACTCTGCTTCAGGTGAGGGAACAAGTGGTAGCGGAATAAATGGAAAGGATCCCCTCCTAATACTCTACTGGAGATGACAAAATCTCTTTTTAAAATGACACTCGTTTCACTTGCGATCAATATAGCAGCAGGTGGAATCAGCAACATGCTGATAACCAGTACTTCCAACGTGAGCCGGAAAGTAAGGCTTGTCGGAAACCCTTCAAATGGTTGCCAAAGCAAAGGTTTTAACAAATTATAAGCAATAAGTGAGGCAGGTATAAAATAAAGGACCGGAAATAGTGTTTTCTACTACTTTGGCTGTTCCTTTAAATTTAAAACCAAGAGGTACCCCGATTATAAAAGCAACAAAAAAGCTCACCATTCCAATGGAAAAAGCACCTAAGATCGTGTATTTGGCACCCTTCAATATATAATAAATAAGGTGATTGCCATTAAAGTCTGTCCCCAGAATAGAATAGTCGAAAGGAGCGAACGGGGCACCGATCATATTATTTTCACTGTCATATAGATAAGGTGTTTTAGCTACGTAAGAATCAAAGAAACCCATATGTATAAAACTTGCCGCCAACATAACAACAATAAATCCAAGACCAGCTACCAGCAGCGGTTGTCTGACAGTTTTCTCCATCATAAGGAGACCTCCTGCTTCGTTGACCAGTAAAGTACTAACTCAATCAACTTAAGAAAAAGGTAAATCGGAATGAAAAAAAGTAAAGCTGTCACGAAGAATACTGGAGGCTGGGAATAATCTAATAAAAAGGATGTCATTCCAAGATTGTTGAACAGGTACTCAATGATCAGGAGATTGCTGATCATGATACTGACCAGAAATTTTGCCTGGTAGGCTAGCCGGACGAACATATTTCTCAAAATGTGCATGAACAATATGTAGGATTTACTCAACCCCTTGCTGACAGCAAGTTCATAATAATGTTCTTTCCGTTCTTCTTCTACCAGTTCCAGCATGGATTGGAAGAAATACATCGTCGGCAATACCGCCAATACTACCGCTGGTGCCAGGACAGCTTCTTCAGCACCAGCACCTGAAACTTTCGCAACGTTTATCCCCGTTTTCTGATACAGCCAGACTAATAGCATTTGTGCTGCTACTACAAACACTATATCTGGAATGCTTTGCAAAAAAGAGGTTGTAGCCACAAAAGCGTTATATACCTTTTTAGGAGCCCGCCATAAGAGTATCGTTCCAAGAAGCGCGATACAAAATGAAGCAGAAAGCGCGATTCCCAAAATGGTCATGGAACTTTCGAATGCTTTTAATATGAAAGGAAATAAATCTCTTTCGACCCCGGATGTCGGGTTGACATATATCAAGGAACCCGGCTCCATCAATTGCTTCCATACATTAGTGAACACTTGCAAACCAGGCCACACAAAACCCTCCACATACATAAACAAGGGTGAAACGCTTACAATAAATATACCAACGATTAAAAAAAGAGGCTTAGTCACCTCTCGTGCTATGTATGATCCCCATTTCATCGATGTATCCTCCGATAACAACCTTTTCCTTTTATTTTATAGGAAGATCATCCTACTGACTACCCTAATGAAAAAAGGCTGTGACTCCATCCGCCCTAATCGGTGAATTATTGATCAGGATATGGCTTTTGCAGGAAGTTCACAGATTGATGGATCAATTTCTTTAATACATCTACATCTACATCAGCTAATTTATTGATATAAACACAGGCTTTCCCTTTGGTATGTTTACCGAAATCTTTCAGCAGTTCTTCATTGTCATCCCCGGTGGCAAAGTACAGGCTGATCTTCGCTTTCCGTGGAGAAAAACCGACCAATGGGGCGTCACCTTCGTGGCCAGAAGCATATTTATAATGATAGCTGCCGAAGCCAATGATACTCGTACCCCACATGTGGGCCTGGTACCCAGTCGTTTCGGTAAATATGTCTAATAGCTGGGAGGCATCCTCCCGCTTCTTCGGACTTTCTACATTTTCGATAAAATCAAGGACACTGTGATCGTTTTGCTTGGTTTTCAGTTCATATGCGATCGTCCACACCCCTCATTCATTGAAATTTAGCTTATATGCCTTGATACATTCAGCGAAAGGTTGATTAATACTTTTCATTGATATCCACTAGTTCAAAACGCTCGCACACGAGCAGCATATTCTCAGAAAACTCCATTCCGATTTCTTTTAATTCTTGTTTAAAAAATCTTTCGTGTACTTCCCGCCAATAACGATAGGTTCGATCGCCTTCTCCCTCTGCAATCGCAAACTCTTCCGATACCTCATTCATCGGCAAAATTTCTACTTGTATAGTTTTAATAATGGCAACTGGCAAGTCCTCACTGTTCAGGATGATGCTATATTCCCCAGTTGCCGGAAGAGGCTCGCTTTCCAATTCATAGAAAACGTACCCAGAGCATGTAGCGGTTTTGTAACCGGCAATCACTAACTGCGCCAGCTCATCCGGATCAGCCCCAAATTGCCAGGCGGTTACAGAAGTTGTTTTTGCTTCGGGATGTTCAACTAAGTAGTCATGCCAATATTTTTGTGATGCTATATTCATATCCAATTCTCCCTCTCTCAACTTTACCCATCACCCTTCTCCATAAAAGGTAATAATTTAGTTATTCTACTATTTCCTGTAATCCCCTTTTAAAAGTAATAAAAAAAGTGCACCCCTTTATCAACAGGATGCACCGATAATTCTAACACTGGTACAAGATTGTCTGGGCGACCCCAATAAAATATTCCGATTCAACAATGATATGATTCAATACTACTTTGGCGGTCGGGTTATTACGGATGGGTTCACTTTCTTCCATTAAGCTGCGGCAGAAGTTGATGAATTGCTGGCTTTGTGAGAGACAGAATGAGACGAGCTGCATAATATCCTGGTATAGCTTTGTTGTAACTTGTCCTTTCGATCGGTTTACTGTTTCAATATAGCGGACCACTTGTTGGTGAGCAACCGCGAAATCTTTTTCCCACTGGGCTAATGCTTGTACATAGTTTTGTTCCAGGTTAGGTACTAATTCCCGAATGACGACGGTATGCTCCTCTTCCTGATGTTTCCAAAACTCTGCTTCGTCAAGGACACGCAATGGCATTTGGTGTCCATAGTAAAATTGCATAGACGTACCCCTCCATCCTATTTTTCTCTTTTACTATATGAAGGGCACAGACAAAAAAAGAACTAGCAATCGAGGAGTGTGATCGCTAGTCCTTATCTTTGTCCTTATCCTGCAGCTGCTTGTTTTTTGTTGTTGATAACGAAATCATCCAGCTTCAGATTGACTGGGTTAGCTATCGTATCGCCTACCGGGCATGTTTTTTCAATGAAAGCTATGAACTCTGCCACTTTCTCTCGTGGTGCGTCTGTCTCGATGTGAATCGTATATCGGATGTCGCTATAGCCGCTACGTACGTCAGATTTATGCATAAAACCGTCTGTATCAAGGTCTCCGGCTATCTCCACCCTGAAATCATCAAACGCTATATCAAATTGTCGGGCATAGGCACGTGCAACAATCGCCTGACAGGCACCCAGGGCGGTTAACAACAGTTCCACTGGATTCATACCAGTGTTGGTTCCCCCCATTTGTGCTGGTTCATCGATGTCACTTCAAAATTTCTGGATGTTGCTTTGACCTGCATTCCTTCTTGTAGTTCTGCAGTTGCATAAAAAGTTGTATTCGGCATGTTGATTACCCCTTCCGGTATCTTCGTATACTTTTATTATAATCATTCCTGAGGAGAAAACCATGGACAAATTGTGAAATGTTGAGCAATGTTTTATAAAAAAAAACTGCAGTTTACCTGCAGCTTTTAAAAATTGATGAAACTAAAAATATAACCGCCTGCCACACCAAGAATCACAATCATCCAGGCAGGCACTTTCCAAATATTCAATAATGCAAACAGTATCGCTCCCAGGGCAAAATCAGTGGCATCGAAAATAGAACTTTTGATTACCGGGTCATAGAATGCCGCCAGCAATATACCCACTACGCTGGCATTGACACCCATCAGGATACCTTGGAAATCCTTTCTTTTTCGCAATTCATTCAAAAATGGTAAAGCAGCAATAATCAATAGAAAGGAAGGCAGGAAGATACCAATGGTGGCAACGATTGCGCCTGCTATTCCTTCCATCATCGTTCCAAGGTAGCTGGAAAAGGTAAATAACGGGCCAGGGACTGCCTGTGCCATTCCATAGCCAGCCAGAAATTCATCCGCTGTCAGCCATCCCTGAGGTACGATTTCCCGTTCGATCATCGGAAGCACAACATGGCCGCCTCCGAAGACTAGCGAGCCGACACGGAAAAAGGTATCAAAAATGCTTAAGAGCGGATTGTCTATCATTTTTGTTAATACCGGCAACATGACAAGCGTAAACACAAGTATGCCAAGCGACGTGATTCCAAGTTTTTTAGAAATATTAACCTTGAACGTCTGCACTTTTGATTCTGCTTTGTCTTTGAACAGTTTTATTCCGAGCAATCCAGCCGCGACGATAACCATGATCTGCATCCATGCGGACGGATATAATAACATAATCGCTGCTGCAACGAGAGCGATTGCTATTCGCGTTTTGTCCGGAGTCAGCTTTTTTCCTAATCCGATTAATGCATGTAATACCACCGCCGCCGCAACTACTTTCAGGCTGTGGATGAACCCGGCATCCCCTAACGTAAAAGTCTGGTACAACATGGCAAAAATAATTAGCACAATAATCGAAGGAACAGTGAAACCGAACCATGCGACAAAACCACCCAGGATACCTCCCCGCAGCATGCCGATGGATATACCGACTTGCGAGCTTGCTGGTCCCGGGAGAAACTGGCACAAGGCAATGATGTCTGCGTATGTTTTATCGTCGAGCCATTTTCTGCGGTCGATGTACTCATCTTTAAAGTAAGCAAGATGAGCGACTGGCCCACCGAAAGAAGTAAGCCCGAGTTTTGTTGATACTGCTAAGATTTCCAGAAGTCTTTTCATCGTCCTTTATTCCCGCCTTTCACTTGATTTCTTTAAACAATTCATACGCCTTCGTGCGCGCCTCTTCGAGAATGGTTTCTCCCTGTGTGGTAATCCGATAATATTTTCTGATTTTTCCGTTTACATTTTTTTCTTCTTTATCTAATAAGCCATCAACTTCCATATGATGGAGAATCGGATACAACGTTCCAGGACTGATATCATAACCATGCTCCCGAAGTTCTTCCAGCATCCATGAGCCATAAATCGCTTCTTCTTTCGCATGATGCAGGATATGAATGTGGATAAAACCCAAGAATAACTTCCTCAAAATTTTATTATCCATAAGTTTGCCCCTTCCAATATCGGATATCAATATCGATTTCCGATATTGATTGTATACAACACTACCACCCTTGTCAACAAAAAATGCCCAGGCATTACGCCTGAGCGATTCTATTTGATTAGGTCAATGCGATTATGAATCAAACAGTACGCAGGTATGTCTGTCGACCCCCATAACACCCCTGGAATCAGCAGTACAGCTAACGCTATGACTCCGAGCCAGCCGATTGCTCCCCAGAGAAATCCGGTCAATGTCCCGCCTGTTGCAACGCCGATATAATAGCTTACGAGATAAATACTGGACGCTCCCCCTTTATGATGGGTAGCAGTCTGATTAACGGAGGCTGCCACCATAGAATGGACGACGAAAAAACCGAAACACATCAGACCGAGACCTGTATATATAAGCGCTACAATCGGTACCGCAGTCAGGACAATCCCTGTAAGCATGACGAGAACGCTCGTAATCACAACTTTCCCCATACCGAAAGAAAGAGACAGTTTACTGGCAACCGGCGAGCTTACCAGTCCCAATCCATAAGCAAAATAAGCGAATGTAATGGTACCAATCGACAAATAGAAAGGTGCCTCACTCAAGTAGAATGGAAGATAAGTCCAGATACCGGTAAACGCCAATTGGATGACAACCCCCATATAAAATGCCGGAATCAGGTTTTTATCTTTCAAATGGATGAACATCCCCGCCAGATCTTCTTTGATTGGAAGTTCGCTCGTTTCAAAGTTCCGCGACTTTGGCAGAAGGATTAGGAATGCTAGGAAGAATAACGCTTCTAACACAAACAGCAGCCATAAGGACATCTGCCAGGAGGCATACTCGGCTATATAGCCAACGAATACCCTCCCGAACATGCCGCCGACTGCGTTGCTTGCGATATAAAAGGAAATCCCGATTCGGACGCTGCGCTGTTCGAATTCCTCTCCAATATAGGCGATTGCTGCCGCCGGCAATCCTGCAACAAAAAAACCCTGAATGAACCGTAGTACTAGCAGAAGTGCGAAAGATTCCAGGAAAGGCATGATGAACAGCGGGATGATTGAGAGAAGTATGGTGACTTTCATCAATTTCACCCTGCCCCAACGATCAGACATCAAGCCGAATACAAGCAGCCCGATGATCAAGGAAACTATCGTAAGCGAGATTAATAAACTGGATGCTGTCGGCGATACATCAAACTCCCGGGTGAATATCGGCAGGATCGGCTGAAGCATATAGATGTTGGAAAAAGTCATGATCGAGGCTGCCGCAAGTGCGATGATCGCCATCCAGAATGGTTTATCCTTTGAAGTGTAGCCATTTTTATATGTACGCTGTTGTTGTCCCAAAAAATCACTTCCTATCACACTCTTGTATATGAAAATATCATTTCGTTATTCCCACTACAAGAGTTTAAAGGACCAAAGTTAATCGATTCCGAATTTTCCATACTCGTGTTAGGATAGAAATAATCATACATAAGAGGAGTGACAAAGCATGTTCAAACCAATCGCTACAGATAAAGCGCCTGCCGCTATCGGCCCTTACTCACAGGCAGTCGATGTCGGAGATGTCATCTATATTTCCGGTCAGATTCCACTCGATCCATCCACACAGGAATTCGTCTCAGACGATGTGAAAGAACAAGCACAGCAGGTTATGAAAAACCTCGGTGGTATCCTGGAAGAAGCAGGCCTCGATTACAGCCATATCGCAAAAGCGAACATCTATCTTGATTCCATGGACGATTTTGCTGTCGTAAATGAGGTGTATGCCAGCTTTTTGAGCGAGCCTTACCCTGCCCGTGCAGCGGTTGAAGTAGGCAAATTGCCTAAGGGTGCGAAAGTGGAGATCGAAGCGATTGCCGTAAAAGAAAAATAATGAAGCCGGGCCCGTGGGCTCGGTTTTTTTGAATTAGGCGAAACGTGCTTTTATTGGGCGACTCTATAGAGTAATCAACTTAATAAAAAAACACCCTCACAAAAGAAGGTGTTCAGGCCATCCATTTTGGTGGTGTATTTTTATCCCAATATATCTCACCGATATTATGATGCTTCTCAAATCCATCCTTGCTCAGATGATAGTGGAAATTAAACCAGTATCCTTCACCTGGACGCTTTTCCCGGCGTACATCAAATCTGGCAATCTCTTCTTTTGTACGATAGTCGGAAAGGTGGAAAATCTTCTCTCCATATCCTGCCGCAGGCTGCTCTGAAATTTCATAATACGGTACTTCCTCTTCCGCTTCTTCTAAAAGGGCTGTTACCACTTCTTCGATGCCAGGCAGGATGACAGAAGCAAACTCATCTTCCACTTTAGTGGCGATTTTAGGTCCTAACTTTGTGACCGCCTGCTCTTTGGCACGCTCTGTCAGGACATTGACCAAATAATCATTCGACGGAGGTTCCAGGGTTGTTTCTTCCTCTGGTATAACTGCTTCAGCTGGTATGTAGGCATCTTCTTTTTCCTTCGGAGATGCTATCTCTTTTTTTGTAGGGGTCTCCGCATCAGCATATGTCGGCGGTATATATAAACCAAGGGTAAGAATTGCAATTAATACGACAGAAACTTTTCTAAACCAGAGCTTCATATGAATTACTCCCTTTTATGTACTATCTTAAATTCTACCATGTTACGAAGGCTTGTCCATATATTATACGAGTTTCCTATAAAAAAGTTTCAAAATTTTTTCAAATTAGAAAACCTGTACTTATTGCTAAGTTCATATAGCGAAAGCCTTAGTTTGATTGCTTTAACAAAATTCAGCTTTTTTGAAGTATAAAAGTTTTAAGGGACCAGTAGAACGACCTGGCCCCTTTTTGTTCAAAGCCTCCACCTGAGGGCAATCGTCAAATGACAGCAATCGATGCCTTCTACTTCAGAGGAAAGCTGCAGATTGAGCCCATCGGGATTCACTTTTGTTTGGACACCGGAATGAATACCTGTCGATTTCAATAGGGCATCGACTTTTTCCATGTCATTGACCTGGGCTGCCGCCATCACATCATGGGCGAATGTTTTTGATTCAGCAAGGCGGTGCAGGACAAGGCTCGCTTCATCCAATAATTTTTCCATAGCTGCTGCAGAATCAGAAAACATGGCAGAATCCACCGGTGGATAGGACGGTTCTTCCGGATACCTCGTTGGAACATAAGGAAGATACCCATATCCAGACTGATAGTACGGTACATATGGATAATAGATCGGATACATCTTAATGTGTCCTCCCCTTCTTTTTCACTCTCCTAAAAGTATATGCATAACAATGGCATCCGGAAGTTGTTCTTTCATGCGATTGTTTTATCTTTCCAATATTGGGATATAAACCATTACAGATCATTTTAAAAAGGAGAATTCTATGGCCAACGGTGCACGAAATTCTTATTATTCCCGCAACCTATGGTCAGGTTTCTTATTCGGGCTTGGACTCGTCGTTTTCTTTGACGAATCTGTTTTCCACCAATTGCTGAATTGGCACCATTTTTATGATAAATCAACTACCGAAATTGGTATCGTATCGGATGGTTTCTTTCATGCGTTCAGCTGGTTTGCGACAATCGGCGGCCTCTTCATGTATGCCGATCTCCGAAGGCGGCAGGCGCTATGGAAAACCAGATGGTGGGGTGGCGTATTACTCGGAATGGGCGCCTTCCAATTGTATGATGGGACCGTCCAGCACAAACTCATGCAGCTGCACCAAATCCGTTACAACGTCGACATTCTTCCTTATGATTTGGTTTGGAATATCACGGCGATTCTTATGGTTATTACTGGTTCCATCATCTTGTTAAAGACACGGCGTCAGGCTGGTACGGGAGGAGTGACCAACCCACTTTCCAATGAATAATACTATTGTTGCTTTTGTATTGGGTGTCCCCTTTGTATTATTGTTTGGGTTTTACATGCTTGCAGTCTATCTTTCCAACCACCATAGACGTTGGCCATTATACCGCAGTGTCTTATGGACGGCTGGGGTCTCTTTTTCCATTCTATCAGTTGCCGGACCAATAGCAGAGCGCGCGCACACTGACTTTACTGCACACATGCTCGGTCACTTGTTTTTAGGAATGCTGGCCCCCCTATTAATGGCGCTGGCTGCCCCCATGTCTCTGCTCCTCAGAACGTTGCCTGTAAAAGGAGCACGGCGACTGACAAGACTGCTTCGAAGTAAGCCTGTCGGTGTACTTAGCAACCCGGTGACAGCGACGATTCTGAATATCGGCGGCCTGTGGCTGCTTTACACTACTGATCTTTATATGATGATGCACCATAGTATAATCTTACATGTTTTCATACACATTCATGTTTTTTTAGCTGGATACTTATTTACTATCTCGATGATTTACATCGACCCGATCCCGCACCGTTTCAGCTACCGTTACCGGGCGATTGTGCTGGTGATTGCTCTTGCTGGTCATGGCATTTTATCAAAATTCATTTACGCCAATCCGCCTTCCGGGGTGCCGGCTGACCAGGCACAGGCTGGAAGCAGGCTGATGTATTACGGCGGTGATATGATCGATGTTGTAATTATCTTCCTGCTTTTTCTCTATTGGTACCAGGCGGCACGGCCTCGGAAACGTGCAGCACAAGTAACATGACAGGATAGTTAAACGGAAGCAGAGCCCTCGAGGGGTTCTGCTTCCGTTTTATTGGCCAAACCTTAGATTTATTGGCTGAATTTCGTATATATTGGCTATTTTTTAAATATATTAGCTAATCCCTCATTTTATTGGCTAAACGTCAAAAACGCCAGCCGTGGTAACTTTACGGCTGGCGCTTTTAACGAATTTACATATTTAGAACAAATAGCTTATCACGGGTCATGGATTCGATGCTTCGGCGTATGCCCTGTGCACCCAGTCCGGAATTTTTCGCTCCAATGAATGGAAAATGATCTGGGCCACGCTCCGTTTTTGCATTCAACTGAACAGATCCAACGTGAAGCTTTCCTCCGATGTCCATTGCTTTTTGGACATCTGCTGTGAAAATACTCGCCTGCAAGCCATATTGAGATTCATTGGCAACGGCTACGAAATCTTTTTCATCAGTGATTCGAATAATTGGAAGTACTGGACCGAATGGCTCTTCCCAGGCAATATCCATATCGGATGTTACTTCATCGATCAATGTCGGATAAATCAGGTTGCCTTCCCGTTTGTTGCCTGTTACTAATTTCGCACCTTTTTCAAGAGCGTCATTAATCAAGCCTTGTACAAAGTCCGCTGCTTTGCCATCGATCAGCGGGGTTACAGCAGCGTCGTCTTGCGGATTTCCAACCGTCAGACCTTCCACTTTCTGTTTGATTTTTTCAGAGAGCTGGTCGGCGACTGAATCAGCGACCAAGACCCGTTTGATGGCTGTACAGCGCTGACCGGAATAAGAATAAGCACCGCTTGCGATTTGGTCGGCCGCTAAGTCAAGATCAGCATCGTTCAAAACGATTGCCGGATCTTTTCCGCCTAATTCTAGAACAACAGGAATCATTTTCGCTTTTTCAGAGATGGATTGACCGACCTCCGTGCTTCCTGTAAATGTGATCATGCTGATTTCTGGATGGGTAACAATAAAATCTCCGATTTCAGAGCCCTTCCCTGTCACCAGTTGGACAATATCTTCTGGAATTTCAGTTTCAAGCAAAGCATCAATCATGAGACGGCCGCTTAAAGCACCTTGAGATGCTGGTTTGAAAACTACTGAATTTCCAGAAATCAATGCTGGGGCAATTTTTGATGCGGCTAAATTAACTGGATAGTTGAATGGGGATATTGCTAAAACGACACCGAGGGGCTCGCGGTCCGCCATCGCTATTTTGTTAGAGCTTCCGCCTCGGAATGAATCACCACGGAGCATGTCGCCATGAATACGGCATCCTTCCTCAGCAGTATAGCGAATCAAATCGGCCGTTCGTTTTACTTCTTTCATCGCAGAAGCTTTGTTTTTTCCTACTTCTTTGTAAATCATCGTACCAATTTTCTCTTGTTGTTCGAGTAAACGATCGGCCCATTTATGTAGAATGTCCGCTCGCTTATATACTTCTGTTTCGGCCCAGGCCTGTTGGGCTTTACTCGCCTTTGTTATCGCCTGATTGACTTCTTCTTGAGACATCAATGAAAATGACCCGATTGCTTCTTCTCCTGCTACAGAATAAACCACTTTTTCTTTCTCCACTGTCATGCTGATAATGTACCACTCCTTCAAAATTGGATTATTCTGATTATTAGGGATGAGCCATAATTTCTCAAACCGCAATAAAGCGGTAACATTTTAGGAATAACCGCTTCTAGCTCAAATAGCGAGGGTTATACTTGCTTATCCTTAGTTTTTCACGTTAATGTGATAAAGTTCCAGGAATTTGAATGGTTGTGTGGTATCACTATAAGGAACAAAAGCGCAAGCGCCTTGCTCACCCCCGACAAGTTTAAGCCAAGACTCGCCGTGACGTTTTGTTTACTTTCATTCCAATTAAGTTTAATAAAGGTTTAAAGGATAAGTAAAACGAAGGCTTTCGCCATAAACCATTGGCGATAAGCCGATTTTTCCTAATCACAGAGAGAATTGACTAAAGACCTCGAGGGGTAGGCGCTGGCCGATGAAAACGCCACGTCCTCAAAAAAGACTTTGTCTTTTTCTGCGAAGTACTTTCAAAGAAGTAGTTCTAGTGTGGCGACATCGGCACTAGCACGTCCTATGCATCGGAGCTGGATTCAGTCATCTTCAAAAAGTTATTCACCATCATTAAATTTTATATTTTCCTAGACAGACAAAAAAGCAGAGCACGCAGGCTCTGCTTTTCAGTCTTCATCTTTGATGTCCGGATCAGGAGGCAGCGGCTCGCTCAAATATTCCTGGAGCTTAGCACGGTACTTCTCCACTTGTTCAAAATAATTAGAAAACTGATTCTTATTGATCAACACCTGTTGACCATCATCAATACTTTTTATTTTATTTTCTATAACCAATTTATGAATATAAGATACCGGGACATCCAGATATTCAGCAGTTTCCTGTATCGTCAAATACATTAGATCACCTGCTCCTAATAAGATTTATCACAGCTAACCATCCTATGTTTTCTTTAAAAAGTATGTGTCGAAACTGAAATAGACTGTTGATGAATATTATATCACTTTATCATTTTGGTATAATTGTTTTATATAATGCTTGCTTATATGAGACAACTCATAGAGAGTGGTGACAAAATGACAGACGATCGGAGAAAATCTAAATGGGAGAAAACGAGACAGGCAGGAAAAGGGAAATACATAGCCCTTTATGGCCTGCTTGGGTTCGGGGGCGTTTTTGTACTGGTTTCCCTCCTGTTCCAGGCATTCCGGGAAGACAGCATAACTTTCGACTATGTTGTACAACGGATTGTCATCGGGCTGATTGCCGGAGCTTTATATGGCTGGGTCAGCTGGAGGTCTAATGAAAAACGATATCATGATCTCACGTGATATTTTACTCCCGTTTAAATCTAAGCGGAGTGCAATCTTAATGGGCTCCGCTTTTTATAGCAGAAACCATAATTCCAATCAAAACTTCCTCATTAAATGTAAATTCAATATTCTTCGCCAGCTGTTTATCAAAGTATCCAATTATTGCAGCTCCTGTCTTTGTACGTTCATGGTAATTTTTTTCATATAATTCAATGACGCGTTCTTTTGTAGCCCCAATGGTTACATTACGGGCGGTAGCATGGCGCTCATGCGAAAGAATATAGCCAATGATACTTCCATCCTCCACCTTGAATTCTAAATTATTATAGACATAGTAACGGCTCGGTGGGGTATCCACCTCTTCCACTTTCGCAGGTGTACCGAAAACTGCTACAAGTTTTTGCTCCGAGGCACCTAAAGAAACTTCTTGGATTTCTTCTGCAGATAAATCAATGCTGTAAGTTTGATCATAAAAGTCCATTTTATCTTTTGAAGTGCATCCAGTAAGCAACAGACCTATAGTGAGCAACAAAGCCACCGAAAATTTCACTTTCACCTTTTTTCCTTCTGAACAACAAGCTCTTGCTAATTACGCTATTTCACTAATTCCATCCGGCATAATCAGTGCTGGAAGAGAGTCGTTAATCATTACCACAATGGTTCTTCTTTACTGCTAAGCTCATAATAAAATGGAGAAAGACCCATGACGACCATAAATATGATCATTCCAAAAACAATATAGAACAACATAGAAAAATTAAATAGTAACACGACAAACATCGGTATTATTACAGATAAAACCATAAAGCCTCCACGCTTCCGCGTCTTAGCAGATGCATACTGCTTTTCTCCACAGTAAGGACACGCTGCTTTACTGCTTAGCATCAATTTACTGAAAACCGTTTCTCTCCAAGTCCATTTCTTTTTACAATTATCACACACTGGCATGTTGATGGCCTCCCTTACCAATTTTATTTATAAATATTAGCCCGTCCATTCGTGCTCAAGGATACTCATCTCCCACAGGCTCCAGTATTCATCCCCGACTTTCCTGTAGTCACGAAGCAGCCCTTCTTTTTTGAAGCCTGCCTTTTCATAACAAGAAATTGCTGAAGCATTGAAGTCGAACACACCTAAACTAACACGGTGCATCCCTAAATCATCGAATGCGAATTTCACAACTCTTTTAATCATTTCTTGGCAGATTCCCTGCCCTCTATAATTCTCATCGGCTACCAAAACTCTGCCAATTCTTGCTGAACGATTATCTCTATCTATACTTGCCAAGGAAATGTGACCAATCACGGCACCTGTTTCTGTATGTACGACTTTGTAGATGAATTTTTCTGCCTGGTCATGATTGGCCCCTGAAATGTATTCTGTCAACTGGTGCTCATCTAATGGAAAATGCAAAGAAGGGCCGGCCCACTGCATCATGAACTCTTTTGAATCTATCCACCGAATTAGTTGTTCAAAATCATCCTGCGTAAAATACTGAAGTTCAATCAAAACTATCGGCCTCTCTCTCATATAGTAATATTCTTTCTTTTAAATCCTTTTTTTCTTGACTTTCCCGCCAAATAATAGTTGCATATATCTGATCGATATCTTCCTTTTTGATAACTTCATCGCTGTCCATTTTAATTCCTTCTATCGTACCAATTTGGTGATTGACAATATTCATATCGCTGCCCGATACGGAATAACTTTGAATTCTTTTATCCTTTCCATGCGTTACAACCTGAATTCTCATAGATAAGTAATCAGAAACATATTCCTCTATGTTTTTCATTGCCAACTTGCCATTTCCAGACTTATACCGTTTCTCGTCATATTGGAGCTCATAACCTTCTATTTCCCAATGTTCACTTTCACCACTCAAGACCAAATGAAATTGGTATGGTTGTGCGTCCTCCCTACTATCACTACATCCAACCAGCAAAAAAATAAGCATAAACAGATACAAGCTCTGATTCGACTTCATAGAATTCCCACCCCGTTTTCAACAAAATCGCCATATTACCGACTATATTAATTATTTCCCGCGCAATAATTTTCAATTTCGAGTGAATGATCTCTATTTCCCATCATATTTTGACGGCTTTTGTAGCGATAAAGGTTTTGATGTAGTTATCAATCAGGCGTTTTCCACCGAAATCATCTTCATAAAAACCAGTGATTACATATCCAGCATCGATTTGGCCTTGAATTTGTTCTTCCAATGTGTGACCAAATTCGACCGTCCGGTTATTTTCCACATGACACTGTAGTTCTTCTTCCGAAATTGAGGTAAGACCTGAAAACGGAATCGAGTGTTTCACATCGAGGATGCCTTTTTCTTCCTGGTCATCATCAAACAGGTACAAAAGTGGATTAGTGAAACCGGCTATAAGCGTGCCGCCATTCTTTAAAACTCTATAAGTCTCTTTCCATACAGGCAATATACTTTCTACAAATACATTTGAAACCGGATGGACGATGAGATCAAACGAACCATCCTCAAAGAAATACAAGTCAGACATATCGCCTTGTATCGCATCTAGATATAACCCTCCCCTTTCAGCCACAAACCTGTCTTGTTCCAATTGCATATCGGATATATCGACTACCGATACATCTGCTCCAGCAGCTGCTAACACAGGGGCTTGCTGCCCTCCCCCGGAAGCTAAACAAAGAACTTTGATCCCTTTTAAAGAGGATGGAAACCATGATCTTGGCACTGGTCTTTCAGTGGTGACTGTTATTTCCCACTCCCCTGCTTTCGCTTTTTCAATTGTTTCACTGCTTACCGGTTTTGTGTAGACGACTCCATCTTCCACTTTTTTATCCCAAGCTTTTTGATTATGTTTTACTAGTTTCATATCCGTCTTCTCCCTTTTCAATTAAAACTATTCCACTTAATACTTTAGCATATAACACTAATAATTTTTCCATTAATATCCTTATTCCTCATGAAAAAGGTTTTTCCCATCCTTTCGAGAATGTGTTACCTTAACAAAAACGACTAGGAGGTGCAGGCATGAGCGAACAAATTATTTCGCTGAAAGGAATTGAATGGAAGCAGAAGGATAAAACCATTTTAAAAGATATTACCTGGAATGTTGAAAAAGGAGAACACTGGGCACTGCTGGGGTTGAACGGCTCAGGCAAAACCTCCCTTCTCAATATGATTATCGGCTACCAATGGCCAACCAATGGAGAAGTTACCGTATTAGACCGTCGGTTTGGCGAAACAAATATACTGGAGCTGCGTAAATCTATCGGCTGGGTCAGCACTTCACTGGATGAACGCTTCAAGCATCATGGCGGGGAAACTGCCAGCGAGGTGGTGTTGAGCGGAAAACATGCCACCATCGGTATTTATGATGAAATCACAGCAGAAGATATAAACAGAGCCAACCACCTTTTACAACAATTCCGAATTGGGCATCTTGCCGGGCAGAAGTTCTCTTCCCTATCTCAGGGTGAAAAGCGGAAAACCATGATAGCACGTGCGTGGATGGCGTCACCAGAACTGTTGATTCTGGACGAGCCATGCAGCGGACTGGATATCTTATCAAGAGAAGAGCTGCTTCAGACAATTGATCAGATGAATCATTCAGCTGACGGTCCCACCTTGATCTACGTGACTCACCATACGGAAGAAGTCATTCCATCGATTTCACATGCTCTGCTGCTTCATTCTGGACGTATAGTGGCTAGTGGAGAAAAACACAGAACGTTAACCGAGGGTAGCTTACAAGAAACTCTTGAACTTCCATTAGCTCTTGAGTGGGATAACGGCCGCCCCTGGATTCGTGTACAATCACACAATATCAATCCATCCATTGATTTTAATAATAGTTATTGACTCTCACGTTACGTGATAGCTTATAGTGAAAGCGATGGGAGGGATCCGAATATGAAAGTAAAAGAAGTTGCTGAACTGGTTGGTATAAGCGTGCGCACGCTGCATCATTATGATGAAATCGGGCTGTTGAAGCCAGACATGACCACAAATGCCGGCTACAGGGTCTATTCCGATGCCAACCTCGAAACGCTGCAGCAGATTCTATTTTTCAAAGAAGTTGGTTTTCCGCTTAAACGGATCAAAATGATTCTTGAGGACCCTTCCTTCGATCGGGAGGAAACGTTGGAAATGCACCAGAAAATGCTGGTGGAAAAACGCCGACGCCTGGATCAGGTGATTGATACGGTTGAAAAAACACTCCAACATTGGAAGGGAGAAATTGAAATGACTGCAGAAGATAAATTCAAAGGATTTGATTTCAGTCATAATCCTTATGAAAAAGAAGCACGGGAATGCTGGGGAGATAGGGCAGTAGATGAGGCCAACAGGAAGGTCAATGGGATGAGCGAAGCAAAGCAGGAAGAAATCAATGAATTGTACCGGGAACTGGCATCGATACGTCACCAGGACCCTGCTTCTAAGGAAGCTCAGGAAGCTATTGCTAAATGGTATGGCCTCTTAAATGAAATCGGCAGCTATTCACTGGAGGCCTTCAAGGGATTGGGACAGATGTATATCGCCGACGAACGTTTCACGAAAAATATAGATCAGTTCGGTGAAGCCCTGGCCCAATTCATGGCGGATGCCATGGCTGTTTATACCGATAACCGACAATCAGACTAATCATTCCATAATATGGAGGCCCCGGGGTATTAGTGAAACACCCCAGGACCTCCATATTTTTTATCATTAATTGAATACGATTGTTTTGTTTTTATGCACAAGGATGCGATCTTCCAAATCCCATTTCACACCACGGGCAAGTACACTACGTTCGACTTTACGGCCGATTTTTTTCATATCTTCTGCATGGTCACGATGGTCGACACGCATGATATCCTGCTCAATGATCGGCCCTTCATCCAGATCATTAGTGACATAATGGGAGGTCGCACCAATCAGTTTTACTCCTCGTTCATAAGCACGCCCATAAGGATTCGCCCCAACGAATGCCGGCAGGAACGAGTGGTGGATATTGATGATCCGTGATGGATAAGCGGCTACGAAATCAGGTGTCAGGATTTGCATATAACGAGCCAAAACGATTTGGTCAACGTTATATTCTTCCAGCAGCTCCAACTGTTTCGCCTCTGCTTCCTTGCGAATATCTTTATTGGCTGGGATATGATGAAACGGGATGCCAAATGATTCTACCAATTCCCTTGCATCCTCATGATTGCTGACAACAAGGGCAATATCAGTTACTAACTCGCCGCTATGCCATTCCCATAAAAGCTCACGCAGGCAATGCAGCTGTTTGGAGACAAAAATTGCCGTTCTCCTCAGTTCATAAACGAATTTTATATCCCACTTCATGTTGAAGTTTTCGGCAACAGCCCGAAACTTACTCTTCATTTCTTCTTCTTTCCCCTGTAATCCAGGACAATCGAATTCAATCCGCAAGAAAAATGTGCCCTCATAAGCATCGGTCGTATACTGGCTGGACTCCATGATGTTGGCTCCGTTTTGAAAAAGGAAATTAGAAACAGCCCCGACAATCCCCGGCTGGTCTGGACAACAGATCAGTAGTCGTCCCTTATCTTTATTCGCTTCTTGAAAATTGTGTAGGTGTTGGTGTGTAGTTTCAGGCATAGTAATCTCCTTTGCATGTATTAAAAGTTAGTTTAGCCTTTAGCTTTTCGCTTTATCCTATAACAAAATAGCAGCTGACAGCAAATCAAAATCCCCTCACTTGAGGAGGGGATTGATTTGACCAAGCCTGCCCCCTTTTAATGGAGGATAGGCGTGATTTAAATTGCTGGGTTTCGCTTATATTAGCGACTTTCCGGATATATTTGCGAGATTAAAGGTATATTTGCTTTTATTCATTTATTTGCAACTGCCCAATTAATTATTGAGCCTGCGAATGATTTCCTTCTTCGTCATCACCGAAATCATTAGGAATGAATCTTTCATCAATACCAACTTTGCTGAAGTTTTTGCCGAAATACTTGATCATGCTGGCATGGGCTTGTGCTTTAATCGGCTCATCAATGTGGGAAACAACACTGTAAATGGCATAAATGATAGCAAGGCTGTCATCTGCAAAACCGACGATAGGAATGAAGTCAGGAATAACATCGGCCGGGAAAATCAAATATCCAAGTGCCCCTGCTACCGTAAGCTTGTCTTTTTTCGGGGTTTTCGGGCTCTTGAATGTGTAATACAAAAGAAAACTATAGTAAGCGATCTTGGAGCCGAGCAATAAGGCATAGCGACCCATTTTGGCAAAAAATTTGTTCTCAGAAAAATATTTACGCCCTGTTTTCACTGCTTTGGCGGGATTGAAATTCTTCAGTTTTTCATTATATTCTTTTTCTTTACTCATCATCTGATTCTCCTTTTCGAAAAAAGTAGTACATTTATTTTACCTTCCCCGATTACACCGTTGTCAATCATTCTCTTCTACTAGAAAATTCGAAAAATTCACTTCTTCCCCTTGTAAAATTCATCGCTTTAGTGTAAGTTAGTGAGAACCAATTAAATACTAACTCGATTATTTCTTATCTAGAGAGGCAGAGGGACTGGCCCGTTGAAGCCTCAGCAACCACTGGTGATACCAGAAAGGTGCTAATTCCAGCAAGTTGTACCAACAACTTGGAAGATAAGAAGAGGAACTTATCATTACAAAGTCTTCTTCTTATGGGAAGGCTTTTTTTATATTTACCCATGATTTTTCAACGAGGAGGAATTATAAATGACCGATCATTCGTATTCTTTTCAGACACGCGTGCTTCATGGAAATCATAAGTTCGACCCGACTACGGGCGGAGTAAGCGTGCCAATCCAGCAGGCGTCCACTTTTCATCAAGCAGACTTTGACAATCCGGGAAAATATGATTACAGCCGCTCCGGAAACCCAACAAGAGAAGCCTTGGAAGAAGAGATTGCCAGACTCGAAGGCGGCAATCAAGGGCTTGCGTTCGCCTCCGGCATGGCTGCCATTTCAACCTCGTTCATGATGTTGTCCAAAAATGACCATGTGGTCATTACAGAAGATGTTTACGGAGGCACATTCCGGCTGGTTCACGATGTCCTGCACCGGTTCGGAATCGAGCATACTTTCGTAAATATGACGGATCTGCATGCTGTTGCGACAGCCATCCAGCCGAATACTAAAGTAGTGTACATCGAAACACCAGCAAATCCTCTCTTAAACATAACCGATATCAGCGCTGTCGCAAAGCTCGCAAAAGCGCACGGCTGCTACACTTTTGTCGATAATACATTTATGACCCCAGCCCTGCAGCGGCCACTGGAACTTGGTGCCGACCTGGTGCTGCACAGTGCCACTAAATTCATTGCGGGGCATAGTGATGTCGTGGCCGGTCTTGCAGTTACGAACCATCCGGAGATCGCCGCTCAGCTCCCATATTTGCAGAATGCGTTCGGATCGATTCTTGGCCCGCATGACTCCTGGCTCGTTTTACGCGGATTGAAGACACTGGACTGCCGGTTGAAACAGTCCACCGAATCAGCAATCAAAATTACAAAGTATCTAGCCGATCATCCATTGGTCGAAGAAGTATATCATCCAAGCCTTACTACTCACCCGGGCTATTCGACCCATAATTATCAAGCGTACGGTTCCGGTGCTGTCCTTTCGTTCCGGCTAAAAGATGAAGCGGCCGTTCGAGAATTTTCTAAACACGTAGAAATTCCGGTATTTGCCGTAAGTCTGGGAGCTGTGGAATCCATTCTTTCCTACCCGGCGAAAATGTCCCATGCATCCATGCCTGAACAAGAAAGGCTGAAGCGGGGCATCACCGACGGACTGCTGCGCCTATCTGTCGGTCTCGAAAAAGCCGAAGATATCATCAAAGATTTTGACCATGCATTGCAGCAAACCACCAAGCTGGAAGTCGAACTAGGAGGATAACGAATGAGATTAGATCAAGCACTTCAAGAAAAAACATTAATCGGAGACGGTGCGATGGGAACCCTCCTCTATTCTTACGGGGTCGACCGCTGTTTCGAAGAAATGAACTTATCCCATGCCAAAGAAGTACGGAATGTTCACAAAGCTTATGTCCGTGCAGGCGCAGATGTCATTCAGACAAACACGTATGGGGCCAATTATATTAAATTATCCCGCTATGGGTTGGAAGATCACGTTAAAGCGATCAATACGGCTGCCGTCCAGCTGGCAAAAGAGGCGGCCGGTGAAGACGCCTATGTAGTAGGTACCATAGGTGGCATCCGGGATATACAAAAAGAAATCCCATCAATGGAAGAATTGAAACGCAGTTTCCGCGAGCAGCTCTATTGCCTATTGATGGAGGATATAGACGGACTGATTTTTGAAACCTTCTATGACCTGGAAGAACTGACGACGGTTTTAGAAATTGCACGACAAGAAACCGATCTTCCATTGATTACGCAAGTATCGATGCATGAGCCCGGCGTCATGCAGAATGGCATGCCGCTTATGGATGCGCTTCAACTGTTGGAACAAAAAGGTGCTGACGTTGTCGGTGTCAACTGCCGGCTTGGGCCTTATCATATGATTCAATCATTGGAAGACGTTCCATTACCTGATAAAGCAGTGCTTTCCGCATATCCGAATGCCAGTCTGCCAGATTACGAGGATGGAAGATTGATTTATCCCACTGATCCAACTTACTTCCGAACGAGCGCGCTGGATTTATACCGCCAGGGTGCACGTCTGATCGGCGGTTGCTGCGGAACTACCCCGGAACACATTGCAGCGGTCGCAAAAGAAGTGAAAGGCAGACAGCCGATTACTGATAAAGTAGTCCCTATTAAACATCCTTCTGTCCCGAAACAGGCGGACGCCAGTAATCGAGAGGATCACCTCCATGATATAGCAAAGGAAAGACGTTCTATTATTGTCGAGCTCGATCCGCCGAAAAAACTGAACACCGAAAAATATCTGCGCGGAGCAAAGGCATTGAAAGATGCCGGTGTCGATTCGGTCACGCTGGCGGACAATTCCCTTGCCTCTCCCCGTATCAGCAATACGGCGATGGCGACAATCATCAAGCAAGAGTACGCGATCAACCCGCTTGTCCATATCGCCTGCCGTGATCGGAACTTGATCGGCCTCCAATCTCACCTGATGGGACTGCACACGCTTGGCATCCGTGAGGTGCTTGCCGTAACCGGAGACCCTACGAAAATCGGGGACTTTCCCGGGGCTACCTCGGTGTATGACTTATCGTCATTCGATCTGATTCACTACATCAAGCAGCTTAACGAAGGCATCTCCTTTTCTGGTAAATCTTTAGGGGAAAAAACTGATTTTTCGGTTGCTGCTGCGTTCAATCCGAATGTACGTAACCTGAACCGGGCTGTCGGCCGCTTAGAGAAAAAGATTTCTTATGGCGCCGACTATTTCATCAGCCAGCCGGTGTACTGTGAAAAACAGATGGTGGAAGTCTATGAAGCTACGAAACACCTCACAACACCTATCTATATTGGCATCATGCCGCTGACTAGTTCACGGAACGCGGAATTTTTACATCATGAAGTTCCAGGTATCAAGCTTTCACAAGAAATCCGGGAAAGCATGGAAAAGCACAGCCACGATAAAGAACTTTCCCAGGCAGAAGGGATCGCGATTGCCAAATCGTTGATTGACGCTGCGCTTGATTTATTTAATGGCATCTATCTGATCACTCCTTTTCTACGTTATGAAATGACGGTAGAATTGACGGAATACATCAAACAACAAACTGAAAAGCAGGAAAGGAAGATTTCCAATGGCATCCACATCATTTAAGGAACATCTGGCCAGAAGAATTTTAGTATTGGATGGTGCGATGGGAACGATGCTTCAACAGGCAGACCTGACCCCGGAAGACTTTGGCGGGGAAGCTTATGACGGGTGCAACGAATACCTGAATATCACTGCTCCCCATGTGCTGGAACGAATTCACACCGAATACCTGAAAGCAGGCGCTGATATTATCGAGACCAATACCTTTGGGGCGACGAGCCTAGTTTTGGACGAATATGACCTTGGCCACTTTGCTGAGGAGATCAACATCAAAGCAGCACAGCTAGCCAAAGAGGCAGCTGATTCTTTTACAACGGCAGAGAAACCACGATTTGTAGCTGGTGCGATGGGGCCGACGACAAAGACCTTGTCCGTCACAGGGGGAACAACCTTCGATGCCTTGGCAAAAGCTTATGAAGAACAGGCTCGCGGCCTGATTACCGGCGGTGTCGACCTGCTGCTTTTGGAAACATCTCAGGATATGCTGAATGTAAAGGCAGCCTACCTCGGAATCACAAGAGCTTTTGAAGCGACTGGCACTGAACTGCCACTAATCATCTCAGGAACAATCGAGCCGATGGGGACGACACTTGCCGGCCAAAGCATTGAAGCCTTTTATATTTCACTGGAGCATATGAACCCGGTTGTGGTCGGCCTGAACTGTGCTACTGGACCAGAATTCATGCGCGATCACCTCCGCTCCTTATCAGACCTGGCGACAACAGCAACGAGCTGTTATCCAAATGCCGGACTTCCCGATGAAGAAGGAAACTATCATGAAACACCACAGTCACTCGCTGCAAAAATTGCCGGTTTTGCGGAAAAAGGCTGGCTGAATCTTGTCGGAGGTTGCTGTGGGACGACACCAGACCACATTAATGCGATCGCTGAAGCTGTGGAAGGTTTGGAACCACGGACCGCGCCAGATACTCATCCCCATGCCGTTTCGGGAATCGAGCCATTCATTTATGATGACAAAAATGACCGGCCGATTCTTGTCGGTGAACGGACTAATGTCATCGGCTCCCGTAAGTTCAAACGGCTGATTGCTGAGGAGAAGTTCGAGGAAGCATCGGAAGTTGCCCGTGCACAGGTGAAAAAAGGTGCCCAGGTCATCGATATCTGTCTTGCCGACCCTGACCGTGATGAAGCGCAGGATGTGGAAGCATTCATGAAGCAAGTCGTCAACAAAGTGAAGGTGCCCTTAGTCATCGACTCGACGGATGTGGAGGTCATCGAGAAAGCGCTCAAGTTTTCCCAGGGTAAAGCGATTATTAACTCGATCAACCTCGAAGACGGAGAGGAACGCTTCAAAGAAGTGCTGCCGGTCGTGAAAAAATTCGGAGCGGCGGTGGTTGTAGGTACGATTGACGAGGAAGGGATGGCGGTCACTGCTGAGCGAAAGCTAGAGGTAGCCAAACGTTCCTATGATATCCTTGTTGGCGAATACGACCTTGACCCAGCCGATATCATCTTTGATCCACTCGTCTTCCCAGTCGGCACCGGGGATGAGCAGTATATCGGTTCAGCCGAAGCTACCATTGAAGGGATTCGCCTGATAAAAGAAGACTTATCGGAATGCCAGACGGTGCTTGGCGTCAGCAATGTCTCTTTCGGACTGCCGCCTGTAGGACGTGAGGTGCTGAACGCGGTCTATCTCTATCACTGTACAAAAGCAGGACTCGATTACGCGATTGTGAACACGGAAAAATTAGAAAGGTATGCTTCTATTCCGAAAGAAGAAATTGAGCAAGCCAATAAGCTGCTTTTTGATACTAATGACGATACACTGGCGGCGTTTACCGCCTTTTACCGTGGCAAGAAAAAAGAAACGAAAGTTCCAACCGAGACAATGACACTTGCCGAACGGCTTGCACATTATGTCATCGAGGGAACGAAGGAGGGACTTCTTCCTGACTTAGAACAGGCTCTTGAAGCGTACCCTACTCCACTTGCAGTCATCAATGGTCCGCTGATGGACGGTATGGCAGAAGTTGGGCGCCTCTTCAACGATAACCAGCTGATTGTTGCAGAAGTTCTGCAAAGTGCAGAAGTGATGAAGGCATCCGTTGCATTCCTCGAACCTCACATGGAAGTTGCGGATTCCTCGAGTAAAAAAGGGAAAGTTCTGCTCGCCACCGTCAAAGGCGACGTCCATGACATTGGAAAGAATCTCGTCGAAATCATTCTAAGCAACAACGGCTTCGAAGTGGTCGACCTTGGTATCAAAGTGACTCCGTCAGAGCTGATTAATCAAATCAACCAGGAAAATCCTGATTTTGTTGGGTTATCCGGCTTGCTCGTCAAATCCGCCCAGCAAATGGTGCTGACCGCACAGGACCTGACGCACCAGAAGATTTCCATTCCGATTCTTGTCGGCGGAGCTGCTTTGTCCCGTAAATTTACATTGACCAAAATCTTGCCGCAATATGAAGGGCCGGTTTTTTATGCGAAAGATGCGATGGATGGTCTGGCGCTGTCCAACCGTCTCAGCAACAAAGAAGAACGGGACGTACTGGTCGGCGAACTCCATGAAAAACAGCAGGCTGCCCTCGCCAAAAATGCGGAACGAGAGCAGTCTCAAGGGGGGACTGCAGTAGCCGTCAAGCCGAAGTCTGCCGTTTCAACCGAGGTACCTGTCTACCAGCCACAGGATTATAAACAGCATGTGCTCCGGAATTATTCCGTCGACCACATTGAACCCTATATCAATATGCAAATGCTGATTGGTCACCACCTTGGACTGAAAGGCAAGTTTTCCAGGTTGATAGCAGAGAATAATGAAAAAGCCGTCCACCTGAAGGGCGTAGTCGACGATTTGTTGACGAAAGCTAAAATGGAGCGCTGGATCGAGCCATCTGCTCTCTATCAATTTTTCCCTGCCCAATCGGACGGAGACGATGTCATCATCTATGACCCGGCTGATGGAAAAACGGAAATCGAGCGGTTCACCTTCCCGCGCCAGCCGCGGGAACCGTTCCTCTGTTTGGCAGACTACCTGCGTCCTCTATCCAGTGGGGAAATGGATTATGTCGGATTCTTCGCCGTCACTGCCGGAAAAGGGATTCGCGACCGCGCAGAGGCCTTAAAGGAACATGGCGAATACCTGGAAAGCCATGCCCTGCAGGCACTCGCACTTGAAACCGCAGAAGGCCTCGCCGAACATGTCCACCAGCTGATGCGTGATAAATGGGGATTCCCGGATCCTGTCGATTTCACGATGCAGCAGCGGTTCTCAGCCAAATATCAAGGCCAGCGCTACTCCTTCGGTTACCCGGCCTGTCCGGATTTAGAAGATCAGGAAAAATTATTCAAACTGATTAAGCCTGAACAAATCGGCGTCGAGCTGACCGATGGCTTCATGATGGAGCCCGAAGCCTCCGTCACCGCCATCGTGTTCGCTCATCCAGATGCCAGGTATTTCAATGTCTATTAAACTTGAAAAGGCAGCGACTCAGTCGCTGCCTTTTTGAGTATTCATTTCTTATCCAAGGTGTTTATTCTGATGGAGATCATATATTGTCCCATAATTCGGTAATTGGTCTAGTAAACGTCTGTGCGTTCTAATAACTCTTTAATTTTAATAAATATTAGTTTTTGTCTAGTATATTTTGAAAAATGTCTAGTACCTGTACTTTCAGTAAATGAACATTGTGTCTAGTAAAAAACGCTCCCCATAACTGAAAAGGGATACCTATTTGAGTTAGCCTTGGCCATTTACAATTAATGCATATGACGGAGCAGCATGCTTTCAGACGGCCCTAGTGTCACCGTCAGCTCACCGTCTTTCGCCTCAAACACACGCTTTTTATTCTCCATGTGCTGCCACTTCCCTTTTCTCACCATCAGCGTCACTTCCCGGTCTTCATGGATATGACGGTTGAACAAATAAATCATATGTTCATCGCTGGCACTCCCGCCAAAATTATCGACCCCATTTTCAATCCACCGTTCAAAGGAATAGACGTCAGGATGAAGGGAATGAGATTTCCAGCAGCCGGTACGTAACGCCGGGTGCTCGCGCCGCCATTTCCCTACCTTTTTATACCACTCTACGAGACTATCATCTTCCCTGCTCCACGGATACGGCTTACGGTTATCCGGGTCGCTGCCGCCGGTCAAACCTGCCTCATCTCCATAATAAAGTGATGGCACTCCCGGAAAAGTGTAGAGCCACAAGCTCAGTGCTTTAACTTGCGCATCAACAATGACAGCTTTGTCGTCCGCTTCCATGTCTGCCGGCAAAAACAGATCGAGCATCGTCTTGATTCGCTCGACGTCATGGCTGGATAACATATTCATCAAAGCATAAAAATATTGCTTCGGATAGTGTTCGCTCAAGGTCAACAGCCGCCGTTCAACATCATGGGCATCGGCGTCGCCACTCATGAACGCAAGCATCAGCCCCCTCAACGGATAGTTCATGACCGAATCCAATACACCGCCAAGGAAATACTCCCTCCGCTTACCATGGCCGATTTTTGTGGTAGCATCTTCCCACACCTCTCCCAGCAAAACACTGGATACGTCTTCTTTTTTCAACTGCTGGTAGATTTGCTTGATCAAATCATCGGTCAGTTCATCAGCTACATCGAGGCGCCAGTGCTTCAGCCCGTATTTTTGCCAGTACTTCAGGACACTATCTTCATCATGGATTAAAAAGTTCTGGTAGCTTTCATCGTCTTTATTGACGGTCGGAAGGGTTCCGACGCCCCACCATGATTCGTATTCATCGGGGTAGTTATGGAAAATGTACCAGGAATAATAAGGCGATTCTTTCGATTGATAGGCTCCCAGTGAATCATACTGGCCGCGCTGGTTGAAATAGATGCTGTTGCTTCCGGTATGATTAAAGACACCGTCAAGCATAATTTCAATCCCGCGTTCCTTTGCCTTCCGGGCAAGTTCTGCTAAATCCTCATTGCTGCCAAGCAGCTGATCAACCGTATGATAATCACCGGTATCATAGCGGTGGTTGCTTTCTGCTTCAAAAACAGGAT
Organism: Thalassobacillus cyri; assembly: GCF_900107755.1. Taxonomy (GTDB): domain Bacteria; phylum Bacillota; class Bacilli; order Bacillales; family Halobacillaceae; genus Thalassobacillus; species Thalassobacillus cyri. The sequence continues at coordinate 348,655 of NZ_FNQR01000003.1, forward strand.
TCAAGTAGATCACCGTGACACCGAGCGATTCGATATAGTCGAGCTTTTCCATGATTCCTCGGATATTTCCACCGAAAAAATCCCACCGGATGACCGCACCATTTTCATCTCGGATATAAATCGGGTCGTTCTCCCAATGGCTGTGCATCAAACTTGTCTTCGGGGCTTTGGCAAGCTCGCGTTCACCAGCCGCATAGAAGCGGTCAGGGAAAATCTGATAGATGGTACCATGCTTCCACCACTCTGGTGTTTCATAGCCAGGATCATAAACGGTAATCTGCCAGGACGGAGGCACATGATCATACACTACCCCATCGCCGCTTTCTTCGATGTTCCGGCGTCCGTAAAAAAACTTGCCATCCTCAAGCTGGATTTCAAAATAGTACCAGACCAGCTGAGGTTCATCCGGCATGACGATTGTCGTCTCATATCCGGAAAACTGGTGCTGCTCCGCATAGATATCCATTTCCTGCGTCTGTTCTTTATCCGTTTTATCCAAAATGTAATGAAGGATGACGCTTGAAATACGGTAGCGGTTATGGATATCGATGGTGAGTGTGACATTCGAGCCATTCGGTGCAGCACCGAATGGCTCGCGATATTGTGTTTTAAAGCTGTTATGATAAACGTCATTTGATTTCATACTACGTCCTCCTCCATTCATCAATCACTTGAACGTGTTCACCGGTGCAATTCGCCAGATATCCGCAGCATATTCCTGAATGGTCCGGTCACTGGAAAATTTTCCAGCATGTGCGATATTGATCAGACTTTTTTTGCCCCAGGACTGTTTCTCTTGGTAATCGAAGTTTATCTGCTGCTGGGAAGCTGCATAAGCAGCAAAGTCTTTCAGGACAAAAAATTCATCGTTATGATGCACGAGAGAATCGTAGATTTCCTGAAACTCTGTATCGCCTTTTGAAAAAGGGCTGTAATGAATCAGCTGATCAACAGTGAGTCGAACAACTTCGTCTGTTTCGTAAACTTGCTTCGAAGAGTAGCCGCCGGACCGGTAATATTCCAAAACTTCCTCTGAGCTTAGGCCGAATGTGTAGATATTGTCATCTCCGACAAGCTCATGTATTTCTACATTGGCACCATCCATTGTTCCAAGCGTCAACGCTCCATTCATCATCAGCTTCATGTTCCCGGTGCCGGAAGCTTCTTTGCTTGCAGTGGAAATCTGTTCACTGACATTGGCTGCCGGGATGATTCTTTCCGCAAGGGAAACAGAATAATTTTCCAGAAAAACGACTTTAAGCTTGTCGCTTACCACCGGGTCATTATTCACTACGTCAGCAATCGTATTGATCAGCTTGATGATTTTCTTGGCATAGTGGTATCCCTGTGCTGCTTTCGCTCCGAAAAAGAAGGTTCTCGGTGCCATATCCAACGAAGGATCCATTTTAACCTTATTATAAATATGCATGATGTGCAGGGCATTCAAGAGCTGGCGCTTATATCCGTGAAGACGCTTAATATGAACATCAAAAATCGATTGCGGATCAAGAGAGATTCCTTTTGTCTGATAAACCCAGGAAGCGAGCTTTTCTTTATTTTTTTGCTTGATATGATTTAAACCATCCAATACCCCTGCGTCGTCCCGATATGCCAGCAGGTCTGTCAGCTGGGCAGGTTCATTAATCCAATCTTCGCCGATTGTGTCTGTAATGAGTCCGGCAAGCGGTTTATTGGCATGCATCAGCCAGCGCCTGTGTGTAATGCCGTTCGTCTTGTTGTTGAATCGCTCCGGAAATGTATCATAAAAAATTTTCATTTCCCGCAGCTTTAAAATCTCGGTGTGCAGCCTTGCCACTCCATTGATGCTATGGCTGCCAACAATCGATAGATGTGCCATCTTTACCTGACCATCAGCTATGATGGCAAGTTCAGCGATACGGTCGAATTCTCCAGGGTACTTTTTCCATAATGACTGGCAAAACCGCTCGTTAATTTCTTCAGTGATCATAAAAATTCTCGGTAGTAACTGACGGACCATATCCACCGGCCACGCCTCCAGTGCTTCACTGAGTGTCGTATGGTTGGTGTAGGAAACTGATGCTTGCGTGATTTTCCAGGCTTCTTTCCACCCCAGCTGCTTTTCATCCATCAATACCCGCATCAGTTCCGGAATCACCATCGCCGGGTGGGTGTCATTGATATGAAGAGCAACTTTTTCAGGAAAAGCAGACCAGGGCAGATCCAGCTGTTCAAAAGCACGCACAGCGCTCTGTACCCCTGCCGATACTAAAAAGTATTCCTGTTTCAATCGCAGCCGCTTCCCTTCTTCGTGGGAGTCATCGGGGTATAAGAATTCCGAAATTGCTTCCAGGGAGCGCTTGTGGCCGAGAAAATTTCCGAACTCGTTCAGCCTTGCCGCTTTTTTGATCGTATCATCCAGGTTCGCTTCTACGGACCAGAGTCGCAGCGTGTTGACGGTATCACTGTTATAGCCGACAACCGGGACATCGTAGGGAACTGCCTGGACCTGCTCGTAATCATAATGGTCAAAATGAAGGTTGCCATCTTCATCTTCACTCGATGACACATGGCCGCCGAATCGGACTTCCACAGCTTCTTCCGGTCGACGGACTTCCCAGACAAATTCACGGGACAACCATAAATCCGGGAATTCGATCTGGTTGCCATCGATGATCTGCTGATCGAACATTCCATATTTATAGCGGATTCCATAGCCATGGCCGGCAAGACCTAACGAGGCAAGTGAGTCCAGAAAGCAGGCAGCGAGTCTGCCCAGTCCACCGTTACCAAGTCCTGCGTCACTTTCTTCTTCCTCCAATTCACCAAGGTCGAATCCTAAGTCTTTCAAACCTTCCGCGACAACATCGACCAGTTGCATGTTCAATAGATTATTCCCCATCAATCTTCCAATCAGAAACTCCATTGAAAAATAGTAGACTTGCTTTTCCTTTTCTTGTTCATAACGCTGATTCGTCTCCAGCCATTTTTTTCCTATCCTTTCACGCAACAGCGAACCAAGAGCTCTATATGCATCCACCTCTGTAGCGGTTTCAACTGTCTTGCCTAGCTTAGCTTCGAGCTTCTGGGAAAATGCCTGCTTGAATTCCTCTTTGTCGCTGAACATTACGCTTTCCTCCAATTCATCCTGCCCTATTCCATTGCCTGCGCATACACCTCACGATACCGGCGTGCAGAATACTTCCATGGAAATTGACTTTTCGTAATATTTTTAATGAGTGGTTTCCAGAGCTCTTTATCCTGATAAAATTCAAGTGCCCGACGGATGGTGAACAGCATGTCATGGGCATTGTAATTCGCAAATGTGAAGCCGTTCCCTTCCCCTGTTTGTTCATTGTATGGCTGTACGGTATCAGCAAGACCACCTGTTTCCCGGACAATCGGGACAGCCAGGTAGCGGAGTGCAATCAATTGTCCAATGCCGCATGGTTCAAATCGGGACGGCATCAGGAACATGTCGCTCGCTGCGTACACTTGACGGGAAAAGGATTCACTGAATAAGATATTCGCGGACATCTTCGTTGGATACTTCGATTGTGCCCATTGAAACATTTGTTCATAATCGTAATCACCTGTACCAAGTACGACTAGCTGGATATCCTCGGTATCCAGCAGTTCATCGATGACCCGGGCGATCAAATCGAACCCTTTTTGCTCAACAAGCCTGGAAACGATGCTGATCATCGGAACATCGCTTCGCACCGGAAGGCCCAGTTCTTTTTGCAGCCAGAGTTTATTATGGCATTTTTTCGTCAGGGAACTTCGGTAGGGGAAGGCGAGCGCCTCATCTTTCATCGGATCATAATCTTTAATATTGATGCCGTTCACGATTCCGATCATTCGATCGGATTTGCTCCGTAATACTCCATCTAGGTTTTCCCCATAATAAGGCGTTTGAATCTCTTTTGCGTAAGTTTCACTGACAGTGGTAATACGATCAGCAAAATTCAACGCCCCCTTCATGAAGTTGATGTCCCCGAAAAACTCAAGTCCTTCCGATGACATCAGGCGCTCGTCCAGCTCCATTAAGTCATATAAAACTGCATCCGAGAAAACCCCCTGGTATTTCAGGTTATGGATAGTAAAGACTGTTTTCATATTTTCAAAGACAAGGTCTTCCTTGTAATGGGTGTGAAGGAAGACAGGGATTAAACCGCTCTGCCAGTCATGGCAATGGATGACATCTGGTGTCCAGTCGAGCTCTTTCACCATTTCCATTACGGCGCGGTTGAAAAATACGAACCGTTCCGCTTCATCCCCGTACCCATACAAATTCGAGCGCTTGAAATAATATTCATTATCAATAAAATAGACGGTAACGCCATTATGTTCGATATATTCGACGCCGGCATACTGATTGCGCCAGCCAAGTGTCACGTTCAATTCCAGCAATGGTTTCATTTGAGCTTTCCATTCATCGCTGATTTCCTGGTATTTCGGAAGGACAATACGAACATCCTCCTCCTGCTCCTGCAGTGCCTGCGGAAGTGAACCTAGCACATCTGCAAGTCCGCCTGTTTTGATGAATGGGGTGCATTCGGATCCTACCATCAATATTTTCATCCTGTTCACTCCTTTTACCTGTTCATTTCATCACATGTAGGAAGAGGAAAAAGATTGCCGTTATAGGCAATCTCCTACATGGAAACCCGTTTTGCTACGACATAAGGCTTTTCGGGGACTCCAATCAACGTCCGGCTGTTAGAAATACGACAGTCCTTATCCAAAATGACATTTTCTAATACCGCATTGCTGTCGATTTCACAGCGCTGCATAATGATCGAGTTTTTGATTACTGCCCCTTTGGCCACTTTTACACCTCGGAACAAAATGCTGTCTTCCACATGTCCGTCAATGACACAGCCATTGGCGACCAGGGTATTGGCAACTTTTGAATCCTGTGAATACTTTGTCGGAGGCTCATTTTTCACCTTCGTGAAAATAGGCGCTTCTTCTTTGAACAAATCCTCATGGTTAGCCCCGTTTATCAAGCTCGCACTATGACGATAATAGCTTTCAATTGAATTGATCAGTGCATGCGCTCCTTCGTATTCATATGCATGAATATGGATTTGCGGCAGTCTCGCTTTTATTCCATCGAGGAAAAAGTGAGAACAGCCGTGAGCGATGCAATCTTCAATCATCCTATATAGATAATTCTTCTCAAGGATATACATGTCCATATAGACATTGGTACTGCGCTGGTCATTATGGATATCCGTAACACGGCCACTTTCATCGATTGTCAGTTTATGGGCACGCTTATGTTCCGGGTAAAGCTCATCCACTTTTTTATAAACGACAGTTACATCAGCACCTGATGCTTTATGTTCCTCCAGTACATCGCGGAAGTTGATGTTGCAGATATTCTGTGTCCCGGAGACAACCACATAGTCGGCAAACGTACGAGTGATGAAATCGATATTATTATGAAAATGCTGAAGGTCACCTTGGGATATGTCCGTCGGATCGTTCCAGTCCGGAGGAAGGATGAACAGCCCGCCCCGTTTACGATCCAAATCCCAGGCTTTCCCCTGCTCCAAATGATCCATCAGTGACCGATATTTCCTGCGGGCGAAAACAGCAATCGACTCAATCCGGGAGTTGCTCATATTGGATATGGTAAAATCGATCATCCGGTAGCGTCCGGCAAAGGGAACAGCGGCACTGCACCGAAAATAAGTCAGCTCATCCAATACGTCCTGTTCATGGTCTAGATTTATGATTCCTGCTATACGATCCATCGATTAGCCTCCTCCTATTTAATGATTTGCTCCAAATAACTTTTTGCTAAAACACTGTCTTCATCAGCAACTAATGTGATACCGCTGTCTAGTGACGGGTCGCCGATGACAGCCCCATCCTCTATGACACTTCCCGCTGCGATGATTGCACGGTTGATCGTCACATTTCTACCGATTTTAACGTCCGGCATGACGACCGAGTCACGGATGGTGGAACCTTCCTGGACATGGACCCCATAGAAGATGACGGAATGGTCAATCGATCCATGAATACGGCAGCCTTCATTAATAAGCGCATTATGAACGTTCGCTTCATGTGAAATATACTGAGGCGGCTGATTCGGACTTTTTGAATAAATTCGCCACGAGTGATCATTCAATTCAAGCTCAGGCTTCTCTTCGAGTAAATCCATATTGGCTTCCCATAAACTCGCAACCGTCCCGACATCTTTCCAGTAGCCATCAAATGTGTAGGCCATCATCTTCTTGTAGTCTCCTAGCATCGCCGGGATGATATCTTTTCCAAAATCGTGGGAAGAACTTTCATTACCGGCATCGTCAATCAAATAACGTTTCAAGACATCCCACCGGAAAATGTACACGCCCATCGATGCTAAATTACTTTTCGGATTTTCCGGTTTTTCTTCAAATTCCGTAATCACACCGTAGTCGTTGGTGTTCATCAAACCGAACCTGCTCGCCTCCTCCCAGGGAACTTCTATGACTGATATGGTCGCATCCGCACCGCTCGCTTTATGGTAGTCGAGCATATCACTGTAATCCATTTTGTAAATATGGTCTCCAGACAGAACAAGCACATGGTCCGGTTCATACTGGGTGAGGAATTTGATATTTCGATAGATGGCATTGGCGGTTCCTGTGTACCAGCCGCCACCTTCTTCGGACTGGACGTATGGCGGCAGCACAGAAACCCCGCCGTATTTGCGGTCGAGATCCCAGTCACTTCCGATTCCGATATAACTATTCAAAATCAATGGTTCATACTGGGTGAGTACACCTACGGTATCAATACCTGAATTGGTACAGTTGCTCAATGGAAAATCAATGATTCGGTATTTCCCGCCAAAATAGACGGCGGGCTTTGCAATCTGCTTGGTGAGTGATTTCAGCCTTGTTCCCTGCCCGCCGGCTAATAGCATCGCTACACATTCTTTTTTCATGATTTAATCCCCCTTATGTCCATTGGTTCGTTTCCAAAAAGTCACCGCAAGCGGTGGTATCGTCATCTTGATATGATGGTTCTGACCCTGCCAAGGTTCTGGAATAGATGCCGCTTTTAACCCATTCATCTGCCCGGAACCACCAAAATGTTCCGCATCACTATTGAATATTTCCTCATAATGTCCCGGCTGCGGGACACCGACTTTATAATCGTGATAGACTACTGGAGTAAAATTGCAGACAACCAAAAGCTGGTCTTTCGGCGTTCGACTGCAGCGTATAAATGATAGGACACTCTGCTCAAAATTATGGGGATCAATCCATGAGAAACCATCTTCATGGTGGTCCAACTCCCATAATGCCGGCATGTCTTTATAAAATTGATGCAGCTGTTTCACATAGTCCAGTGCGGAGGCGTGGGAATCATAATCCAACAGCTCCCAATCGAGGTCCTCCATGTCTTTCCATTCATCGAACTGACCGAATTCCGAACCCATGAACAACAGCTTTTTACCAGGATGGGCGTACATGAAAGCCAAAAACGCCCGTAAGTTGGCGAACTTCTGCCAGTAGTCACCCGGCATTTTATTCAACAATGATTTCTTGCCATGAACGACTTCATCATGAGAAATCGGCAGGACGAAATTCTCGGAAAAAGCGTAGAACAAGGAGAACGTGATGAGATTATGGTTGTATTTACGGTGCACTGGGTCCATTTCCATATAGCGGAGCATATCGTTCATCCAGCCCATGTTCCATTTATAGTTGAAACCGAGTCCGCCGATATAAGTCGGAGCGCTCACCAGTGGATAAGACGTGGATTCCTCTGCCATCATCAATACATTCGGGACTTCTTCAAAAATCGCTTCGTTCATTTTTTTAATGAATGCGATTGCTTCGAGGTTTTCTCTGCCTCCGTGCTCATTCGTTTCCCATTCATCGTTTTCCTTACCGAAATCTAGATAAAGCATGCTGGCTACCGCATCGACACGCAAGCCATCAAGGTGGAACTCCTTCAGCCAATATATTGCATTTGAAATCAGAAAGCTCTGCACTTCATTGCGGCCGAAGTCGAACGTCAACGTCCCCCATTGCGGCTTCTCCGCTTTCAAAGGATTCTCATATTCATAGAGTGCCTCTCCATCGAACCGGCGAAGACCATGGGCATCTTTGCAAAAGTGACCCGGTACCCAGTCCAGAATCACACCGATGCCATGCTGGTGGCACTGGTCAACGAAGTAACGGAAGTCATCCGGTGTCCCATAGCGGGAGGTCACCGCATAATATCCTGTAGTCTGATAACCCCAGGAGCGATCAAACGGGTGCTCTGCTATCGGAAGCAGTTCAATATGGGTGTAGCCCAATTCTTTTACATAGGGAATAACCTGATCTGCATAATCACGGTAATTATAATAGACTTCGGGTTCGATATTTTTCCATGACCCTAAATGCAATTCGTAGATGGAAATAGGAGATTCATAGAAATTCATCTCATCGCGGCGCTTCATCCATAGATCATCATTCCATCGATAATTGTCTAGAGGGTAGATGACCGAGGCTGTATCCGGCCGCAACTCACTGGAAAATGCGTAAGGATCTGCTTTCAACTGCAGATGTCCGTGGGGAGTGAGGATTTCATATTTGTAAATTTCCCCTTTTTCAAGGTGAGGAATGAACGTATGCCAGATCCCATTTTCGTTCCATTTCTTCATCGGATGTTCCCTGCCATCCCATTCATTGAAGTTGCCGACTACACTGACCTGTTGTGCATTCGGCGCCCAGACCAGAAATCGGGTGCCTGGAGTTCCATTTTGTATATCTCGATGTGCCCCGAGAAGTTCATAGCTGTATCGGTGGTTTCCTTGGTGAAATAAATAAACGTCATGCTCTAAAGCGGTAAAATCTAACAATCTACCACTCCCCTTCTGGTTGATTTTAAACCCGTACAAGTAAACTTGTATTACTAGCATAAGATGTTCTTATCACGATTACAATTATTTTTATGCTAATTTTCAGACATATTTTGTCGCATTATGTCTTGATAACGGTTACACGGGAACTTTCTTAATTATCAGGCTTCCAGGAGGGCTAATGGTGAAGTAAAACTTGTTGATTTTTCATAAAAATCTTGTTCAACTAAAGGTCGTGTTGTGGAAAACTCATTTTCAAGATAGCAAGGGTTCTTTACCATAAAAGAGTGAGGGGTGGTTGGGAAACTACTCGCTTTCCTGCGGGGGACCTAGCGAGCTTCCTCGGGCTATCGCCCTGTGGGATCTCGCCTTGATCCTTCTCCCGCGGGAGTCCCCCAGTTTCCCAACCAACCCTCCGAAGGATGAGAGAAACGAACCCCTGCGATAGATGAAGATGTCTTCCAGAAAAAATTGGAACTATGATGCAAGTAACAGTGCACTATTATGAATAGCTCTATATTTGTTTGAAGAAAGCCATACCGATGTTTTCGTTTTATTCACCATCGCAAGGAGGTCCGGGAAATTGCGAGACTCCTCGAAAATGCTACGCATTTCCATCGTGCAGAGTTTATTCAAGAAGCTTATTCAAAGTCCTATGGGAAAATAGTACATGGTGAGATCCCGCAGGGCTTTGAAATGACCCCTTAATATTGGACACTTTTTAATTCAAGCAGTTAACTGGGCACGTTCTCGGTATTTGACGGGACTCATGCCACTTAACCTGGATTTGAT
>NZ_FNQR01000001.1 GCF_900107755.1 Thalassobacillus cyri
AGAATTCAAGGGGAAGTCCTCCTTTTGATGTTTGTATTTGGTTGTACAAATGCATCATAACGGAGGGCTTTTTTTAATACAAGGACCCCTCTATTATCCCACAGGAATCTCCCGCGGGAGAAGGAGCTAGGCAAGACCCCGCAGGGAGTGTAACGACCGAGGAGGCTTGCCAGTTCCCCCGCAGGAATGAAATGAATGCGTAATCGCCTTGGGAGACACGACACGCATAAGCAGAACATCAAAAGGGAAGGGTTCTTTCTTCCCGTTGATGGACTGCTTATGTCGCGAGTGTCTAGGTGATGAAGTTGGAAAGCGAGTAGTTTCCAACCCACCCCTGACTCTTTTTTAGCAAAGAACCCCTTTTACCTTGAAACTGAGTCTTCCATAATCCGGCGCTATACTTGAATAAGTGTATTAGAAGCAAAAATGAGCCTGGCGATTATCGCCAGGCTCATTTTCATTAAGACAATACTTCTTTGATTTGGTCGATCGCCCATTCTAAATCCTTACGATTAATAATCAGTGGAGGGGCGAAGCGGATGACGTTTTCATGCGTCTCCTTACATAGGAGGCCTTTCTCCTTCAGTTTTTCACAATAGCTTCGTGCAGGTTCGGTCAGTTCGACTCCGATGAATAAACCTTTTCCGCGTACTTCCTTGATGATCGGATTATTGATTTTTTTCAATTCGCCCATCATCAAGTTGCCTAATTCCAGGGAGCGGTCTGCCAGTTTTTCATCTTCCAGCACTTCCAGGGAAGCGAGAGATACTGCGCAAGCCAGTGGGTTTCCTCCGAATGTAGAGCCATGGGATCCAGGATTGAAGACACCTAGGATTTCACGGTTAGCTACTACAGTGGAAATCGGGAACACACCGCCGCCAAGGGCTTTACCTAAAATCAACATGTCAGGTGTTACGTCTTCCCAGTCGCAGGCGAACATTTTGCCGGTTCGGGCCAGGCCTGCCTGGATTTCATCAGCGATGAACAGCACTTTGTTTTCTTTACAAACTTCGGATGCTTCTTTCAAGAAACCTTCTGGAGGGATGACAATTCCAGCCTCTCCCTGGATCGGTTCAATTAAGAATCCGGCTGTATTTTCAGTGATCGCCTCTTTGAGCGCATCGATATCACCGTATGGAACTAATTTGATGCCTGGCAGCATTGGACCAAAGCCACGCTGATATTCTTCTTCGGAAGAAAGGGAAACGGCAGTCATCGTACGTCCATGGAAGTTTCCGGTGCAGGCGATGATTTCTGCCTGGTTATCGGCCACCCCTTTGACATCATAAGCCCAGCGGCGTGCTGCTTTGATAGCTGTTTCGACTGCTTCAGCTCCCGTATTCATCGGAAGGGCCATTTCTTTATTGGTGAGCTTGCAAATCTTTTCATACCATGGTCCGAGTTGATCATTGTGGAAGGCGCGTGACGTCAGGGTCACACGGTCTGCTTGGTTTTTTAATGCTTCAATGATTCGTGGATGGCGATGGCCCTGGTTGACGGCCGAGTAAGCGCTGAGCATGTCCATGTAGCGGTTACCTTCAGGATCTTCTACCCAAACACCCTCCGCTTTTTCTACCACAATCGGAAGTGGGTGATAGTTTTTTGCGCCGAATTCCTGCGTTTGGTCGATGATTTCTTGACTAGTTCTTGTCATTCTATCCCTCCATATCAATTCGAAAATCTTCATTCATTATAACAGGTTTCAGGCTAATTTTCTCTCTAGTCTAAAAATTCCTCCTGAAAGGTTTTATTAGGATAAATTTGTGTAAACATGGTACTATAACGGTAGATTGATAGCAAAAGGAGGAAGTTTAGTGGCACACTTACATATCACCTCATGGGTGATCACGTTAGCATTATTGATTCTAGTATTGACCTTCTCCCGCGCAGGGAATGCGAAAGCTGCTAAAATCACACAAATGGTTATGCGGTTGCTCTATTTACTTATTTTATACTCTGGTGGCAGTCTGTTCGCTTCCTACTCTAATATCGGTATACTGGTTATCGTTAAAATGCTGGTCGGTCTTTGGGCGATTGCAGCAATTGAAATGGTGGCAATCAAGGTTTCCAAGGCACAGCCTGCTTTCAGCTGGTGGACACAGCTGCTGATTGCATTCGCATTGGCATTGATTCTAGGTTTTGGGTTTATGCCATTAGGTATTCTTCCAGCATAAATGAGAAAGTTGCCTGGCTAATTTTGCCGAGGCAGCTTTTTTTATGCCATGTTTATTGTGCTGAGAAAGAGGATTACCATTACGAATAGGAAAAATTTAAGCATAGGGACGACTCACTTCACATATATTAGGTTATCTTTTTTAGCTACAAAAAAGGAGTGGCTCGATATATGTGCGGAATTGTCGGATGGACGGATTTCCGGAAAGACTTGAGTTGTGCTTATGATACGATTGCGGCCATGGCAGCGACATTGGAGCACCGTGGTCCCGATGAAGGGACCCAATGGCTGAGCCGGCACACAGCGTTCGGGCATCAACGTCTGATTGTCATCGACCCTGCCGGAGGTCGTCAGCCAATGACGCGAAAGGTCGGGGAGAAGCGCTTTACGTTATGCTATAACGGAGAATTATATAATACAGAAGACGTAAGAACGGTATTGCATCAAAAAGGCTGGACGTTCCGATCCCATTCCGACACGGAAGTGTTATTGACCAGCTATATGGAATGGGGCGAGTCATGCGTCAACCATTTGAATGGAATATTCGCATTTGCTGTTTGGGATGATGCGGAACAAAAATTATTTCTGGCACGGGACCGGCTCGGGGTCAAGCCGTTGTTCTATATGGAAACAGATGGCGGATTGTTATTCGCCTCCGAAATTAAAGCGCTGCTCGCCCATCCGAAAGTAACTGCGGAAGTGGATACCACTGGACTCCATGAACTGTTGGCATTAGGACCGTCCCGGACACCCGGATGCGGGGTATTCTGCGGCGTCCATGATTTACGGGCTGGTCATTCCGCTATTTTTACCAGGGAACAAGGGCTGAGAATAAAGCGATACTGGAATGTGGAAAGCAAACCTCATGAAGACAGCCTCGATGTGACCGTGGAAAAGGTACGCGCACTTTTTCTTGATGCGGTCGATCGTCAATTGGTTTCAGATGTACCGCTTGGAACATTTTTATCCGGCGGGGTCGATTCCAGTGCCATAACCGCAATAGCAGCAGAGCAATATCGCAAACAGGGAAAAGGAGCGCTTGATACATTTTCGATCGATTTTGAAGGTAACGATAAACATTTCAAAGCCAATGCCTTTCAACCCACAAGCGATAAAGATTTTATTGCCTTAATTCAAAAAGAGCATGGCACGAATCATCAAAGCTGTATCGCCGATAATGAAGAATTAGTACGCCTTCTGAAAAAAGCGACCAAATTACGGGACCTGCCCGGGATGGCGGATGTTGATTCGTCATTGCTTTGGTTCAGCGAAGAAGTGAAGAAAAAAGTGACCGTTGGTTTATCAGGAGAGTGCGCCGATGAAATTTTCGGTGGATATCCGTGGTTTTACAGGCGAGAGGAATTGGAACGGGAAGGCTTCCCTTGGATCCGTTCACTGAATTTGAGAAATGGGCTGCTTACTCAGGAGTGGCAGCAAAAACTGGATGTGAAAGGGTATATGCTGGCCCGCTATCAGGACACAGTCAATGAAATGCCGAAGCTCGCCGGCGAATCGGCGGTAGAGGAAAAGCGCAGGCAGATGTTTTACTTGAATATTCATTGGTTTATGCAAACGCTGCTTGATCGCAAAGACCGGATGACTATGGGAGCGAGTCTGGAGGTGCGCGTTCCTTTCAGTGATCATCATCTTGTCGAGTATGTCTGGAATGTCCCATGGCAGATGAAGCACTTGGACGGGAAAGAAAAAGGACTGCTTCGGAAGGCATTGGAAGGGATTCTGCCTGATGAGGTGTTGTACCGGAAGAAAAATCCTTATCCGAAAACCCATAATCCTGTTTATACCCATGCGGTAGTGGCCTGGATGAATGAAATTCTCGCTGATAAACAGGCACCGATTTTTGATTTGTTTGACCGGAACGAGCTGCGTAAGCTCGCTGATACGAAAGGGCAGGCGATTGATGCTCCTTGGTTTGGCCAACTGATGACAGGGCCGCAGTTACTTGCCCATCTTTGCCAGATCAACTATTGGCTCGAACACTATCAAGTTTCGATAAAATGAACAAACTGAAAGCTATGAGACGCTGTTATATAGTTAACCAGGAAAGGACCGGGGGACCGGTCCTTTTGATATGGGAAAACGTAAGAGAACTGTCCCGCTCCTGATTATCACACCCCTGAGCCCTCCAAAAAAGGAAAATCGCACGCTGCTAACTGGAGTCTTTTACAAAGGCCTTCGATACCCACACACGCGAACGCCAGCGGAACAGCATGAAGATGCCACGCAGCCACTCATCGACCATGAAGGCGATCCAGACACCGACAAGGCCAAGATCCAGATAGAGTCCGAGAAACCAGGCTAACGTAACGGCTATTCCCCACATCGACAAAATACCGATGTACACGGGAAATTTGACATCTCCAGCGGCCCGCAGTGAATTGATGACGACGAGATTGAAAGCACGGCCCGGCTCGAGCACAACCGTCAGCAGTAATAACATTGAACCCTGAGCTATGATGGTGGCGTTATCTGTAAATATGCCGAGGAGAAAGTTGCTGGAGGCATACACGACAACGGCAACAGCAAGTGAAATGGCAATCGCCAGTTTCAAGCTTTTCAGGCAACGGTGGTACGCTCGTTCGGTTTCTTTTGCACCTATGTAATGGCCGATAAGGATCTGGGTTCCCTGTCCGATTGCAATCGAAAATAAGAAGATGAGCATCATGATATTCTGGGTATACACTTTCGTCGTGATCGCAATCGTTCCCATCTGGGCAATGAAATAGGTGATAGCCATCTGACTCGTATTGTAGGAAAGATGCTCGCCTGCAGATGGAATGCCAATGCTGAGCAGGTTTTTGACATGGATTTTATGATATCTGAAAAATGAACCTTTCGGGAGCGATCCCTCGCTACGTTTGATCAAAAGTCCAAGCAGCACGATAAACCCGATCAACCGGCTGCCCGCCGTAGCAAAAGCAACGCCCTCGACGCCAAAGACAGGGAAGCCGAACGGGCCGAATATGACGAAGTAGTTGGCAATCACATTCACTATATTCATTCCGATCGTCACGTACATCGTATCTTTTGTGAAGCCATAACTGCGAAGAATGGCTCCTGTCGTCATGATCAGCGCCTGGATGAAAATCAGGCCGCCGACCACATTCATATATAACTGAGCTTCTCCCATCAATTCGGGTGGCAGGTCCATAAGCGCGAGAATCTTTTCACTGAACAAGAATAATAGAAAACTTAATACAACAGAAAACCAAAGATTGATGCTGAGGGAAGTAACTGCAATTGCTCCTGCTTCTTTTTCCTGTTCGGCACCAAGGTTCTGGGCGACGAGGATGGCAGAGCCGGTAGCGACAAATCCGAACATGACAATCACAACAGCAAGAATTTGATTGGAAACGCCAACAGCAGCTACTGCATTATCGGAATATTGACTGAGCATCAGCGTATCGGCATTTCCCATTAGCATATGTAGAAATATTTCTATGAAAATAGGCCAAGTCAACGCGAGTAATGACATATTTTTAGTAGATTTTAAAGCCATGGCACCCGGACTCCTTCAAGCAAATTCAAATAAATCAAGCCGCCCATTTCTAAAGAGCGACTTGACTATCTAGCAGGATTCTAATGATTCAGTTGAAAAATTTGAAAGCCGAAAGCAGGAAGTGTCACTTTTGCTTCATGATTAAAGCTTATGTTTTCTCCGGTAAATAATGTTTTCGCTTGTTTGTCTGCTAAAGCATCCAAGGTGAACGTTTGTTGTTGATCACCATTATTGACGACAAAAATCAGCCTGTTTTTTTCGTTGAATTTTTCATAGACGATGACACCTGTGTCATCATTCGTTTCAAGAAAACGGAAGGAACCATCGTTGCCGAAGGCAGGTACAGCACCTCTGTAATTGAGCAGTTGCTGGACAAAGGAAAATAGATTGCGGTCCTGTTCTTCTTCGTCCCATATCATACATTCCCGGCAGCCTGGATCCTGGCCGCCACTCATTCCAATTTCATCGCCATAATAAATGCACGGCGTTCCGATAAACGATAATTGGAACAAATATAATAGCTTGACACGCGCTTTTTCCTCGCCTGCGAGCGTCAGGATTCTTGGTGTATCATGGCTGTCGAGGAGGTTAAACGCGACTTCATTCACATTGTCAGGATACATATGAAGCACCTTTGTGATCGTATCAGCAAATTCCCCAGCCTTCATGGTATCTTTTGCGAAAAATTCCACCGCTCCATTGGTGAAGGGGTAGTTCATGACAGCATCAAACTGATCGCCCTGCAGCCACGGCATGGAATCGTGCCAGATTTCACCAAGAATATAAGCGTCGGGTTTTGCGGATTTTACCACACGGCGGAACTCCCTCCAGAAGGCATGGTCGATTTCGTTGGCGACGTCGAGGCGCCAGCCATCGATATCGAATTCTTTTATCCAATAACGAGCGACATCGAGAAGATATCGTTTCACTTCCGGGTGCTCCGTATTCAGCTTAGGCATCGTATGGACGAAGGCAAATGTATCATAATTCGGCACGGGCTCTGTTTTGATCGGTAACTCACGTAAATGGAACCAATCGCGATACTTGGACGCTTGTTCTTTTGCTAAGACATCCTGGAAGGGAGGGAAGTAGTAACCGCTGTGATTGAAGACAGCATCGAGCATCACTTTAATCCCCCGCTCATGGCATGCCCTTACTAACTTACGAAATGTCTCTTTATCTCCGAATTGCGGATCGATTTCCATGTAGTCGATGGTGTCATATTTATGATTGGAGTACGCTTTAAAAATCGGTGTAAAGTAAATGCCATTGATGCCGAGTTCGACAAGATGGTCCAGGTGGTCGATCACCCCTTGGAAATCGCCTCCGAAAAAATTGGTCGGCGTCGGGTCGGCACTGCCCCATGCAAGCGTGCCTTCCGGGTTCAAGGATGGGTCGCCGTTACCGTAACGCTCTGGAAAAATCTGATACCAGGTTGTCTGCCGGACCCATTCAGGCGCAGTAAAGACATCTGCCGGATTAAGGAAGGGAAAAGCGAAATAATCGGCTGTGTCACCAGGCGCTTCATCATAGAATCCCCGCTCCGTATAAATGCTTGTTTCTGCCCCATCCGAAACTTCAAATCCATAACGCAGCCGTCGGTAAGGAGGCTTGATAGCAGCTTTCCAGTAATCGTTGAGTTCCGAAGAACCTGTTTTCTCCATAGGAAGTGTTTCGGTTATCCATTGTTCCTTTTCCCAATGATAAGGGTCTCCGTGGATGAGGGAAACGGAAGTGAGATCATCTTTCTTGGTTTGAAGCATGATATGCAATGTGTCGTCATCATAAGCATAAGCGAAATTGTTTTTGGGACGATGGTAAATCGCTTCTTTTAACAAGTATCTCATCCTTTCAGCACAATCGTTTGCACAAAAATTGCCCTATAAATATTTCTTATAGACTAAAAGTAGACAAAAGTAAACAGAAAGTCAATGAAAACATACAAGATTCATAGCCTGATTGTGAAAACGCTAACCATATGTCTGTAATAGAAATAAACGTGATTAGTTAAAAGTAGTAAAATTGTCTTGCAAATTATTTTAGCTTTTGTATAATAGAATTCAAGATGTGTGCAATCGTTTTCATGAAAAATATTTGAAATCGATTACATACATCTTGTAATTAATATACCTTTGGGAGGTCAATACAATGAAAAAATGGTTAGGTATGTTGTTTGCCGCACTATTAATGATCGGCGCACTTGCTGCCTGTGGTCCTGATGAAAGTGGACAAGAATCGGAAGGGAACACAGAAGGCGGAGAGTCAACAGAAACAGAAGGCAATACAGAAGGTGAAATGCCTGAAAAGCCTGAAAAACTTACTGTATGGATGAACGCAGAAGAGAAACAAGAAGAAGCGTTGAAGACTATCACAGATAAATTCACAGAAGAAAATGACATCGAGGTCGAAATCATTCCTATCTCTATGTTGGATCAAATTGAAAAGCTGGACGTAGAAGGACCTGCCGGAAATGGTCCAGACATCATTTTCCAACCGCATGATCGGATCGGTGACCTCGTACTTAAAGGTCTTGTAGACCCTGTAAATCTTGGAGATAAAGAGGGCGAATATACAGAAACTGCTGTCGATGCTGTCACTTATGAAGGCGACGTGTGGGGCTACCCGGCAGTAACAGAAACATATGCTTTATTCTATAACAAGTCATTAGTAGAAGAAGCTCCTGAAACTATGGAAGATTTGATGGCGATTGCCGAAAGAGATACCAAAAAAGGTGAAGATAAGTATGGATTCCTAATGGAAGGTGCTAACTTCTACTTCACATACCCGTTCTTCTCTGGGAATGGGGCTTATGTTTTCGCTAACGAAAATGGTTCTTATGACATTGATGACATCGGGTTGAACAACGAAGGCGCTGTCAAAGGCGGCAAGCTGATCCAGTCTTGGTTTGACAACGGATATATTCCGCAAGACTTGACTCCGGATATCATGAACGGACTGGTCAAAGAAGGAAAAGTATCTACGGTAATCAATGGCCCTTGGATGGTGCGTGAATACCAGGATGCCCTTGGTGACGACCTGGCAGCTGCTCCACTACCATTGCTTGAAAATGGCGAAAACCCTAAATCTTTCGTAGGTGTAAAATCCTACATGCTTTCCTATTACTCTGAAAACAAAGAGTGGGCAGAAGAGCTGATGGCATTCATCACAAACAGTGAAAATGCGATGACTTACTATGACATGGCTGGTGAAATGCCTGCACGTAAAGATTCCATCGAAGATCCGGCAATCGCGGATGATGAAATCATGTCCGCTTTCGCTGAGCAGGCTACTTATGGTGAGCCAATGCCTGGTATCCCGGCAATGCAACAAGTTTGGGAACCGATCAACAATGCACTTTCGTTTATTTCAAAAGGTGAGCCTGTAAACGAAGTACTAGATGAAGCGGTTCAAATCATCAAAGACAACATCGCAGCTTCAGGTGCTGGACAATAAATAAAGGAAAAAGCTCTGTCAATTAAGGGCGAGATGGAAGGCAGACAGCCTTCCATCTGCCATTTTATACTTTAGAAAGTTTAACTTTGTTAAATGATTAGAAAAGACTAAAGCTTTCGCCATAAGTACTTGGCGACAAGCCAAGTTTTTCTAATCACCACCGGGGAGGACATTATTATGGCAAAGGATGATAAAAAAGCAGCATTCGACATCAAACAACCCCGCAATATTGCTGCTTTATTATCTGTTTTCGTTCCAGGTCTGGGACAAATGTATAACCGCCGCTTCATTAAAGGCATACTTTTGTTTGTTATTGCTGTCTCTTTCTTGATGGCATTTTGGGATTATATCGATATCGGGGTCTGGGGGCTATTTACGTTAGGTACGATTCCCCGGGAACATCATTCCATCCAGTTATTGATACAAGGCTTCATATCATTAGTGGTGCTTTTCTTTGGAATCGCTATTTATATTTACAATGTTAAAGATGCTCGTAATGATGCAATTGCTAGAGAAGCCGGAAGACCGAACCCGACATTTTTCAAAGCGATGCAGGATTTCTACGATCGCGGATTTCCATATTTCATGATCCTGCCTGGCTTCATCATGTTGATTTTCGTAGTAGTACTGCCGCTGGCGTTCATGGTCTCGCTGGCCTTCACCAACTACAACCAGTATAATTCACCTCCGCGAAAACTGTTGGACTGGGTCGGCTTTGACAACTTCGTCAACTTAGTGAATGTGGATATTTGGCAGGATACATTCTTGAATGTATTCACTTGGACGATTGTTTGGACAGTAGTGGCGACAACTCTGCAAATTGTTCTTGGTCTGTTCCTGGCATTGCTTGTCAACGATAAACGGATCAAGTTCAAGCGGACGATCCGTACCGTACTTATTTTACCATGGGCGGTACCGGCTTTTGTATCAATTTTGATTTTTTCAGCATTATTCAACCCGACGTTCGGTGCGATCAACCGTGATATCCTCAGCCAATTCGGGATGATGATCCCTTGGCTGTCAGACCCATTTTGGGCTAAGATCGCTCTGATCATGATTCAGACATGGCTGGGCTTCCCATTCGTATTTGCATTGTTCACTGGAGTTTTGCAAAGTGTGCCGGCGGATATGTACGAAGCTGCCGATGTTGATGGCGGAACACGATTCCAGAAGTTCCGTTTCATCACCCTGCCGCACATCCTTTTTGCCACGGCACCACTTCTGATCATGCAATATGCCCAGAACTTCAATAACTTTAATATCATCTATCTATTCAACGAAGGGAATCCTGCTGTCCGAGGCCAGTCTGCCGGTGGGACAGATATCCTGATTTCCTGGGTATACAAACTGACATTTGAAACCAATAACTATAATATGGCTGCAGCTATCACGATCATCATGGGATTAGTAATATCAATCTTCGCATTCTACCAATTCCGGAAAACGGCTGCATTTAAAGAGGAGGGACGTTACTGATGGCGATGAATAAAAAAACGAAGTCCAGGATAGAAGTAACGTTCATTTATTTATTTTTAGCAGTGATGTTCGTGCTGATTGCTTATCCGTTACTATGGACAGTAATGATGAGTATCAACCCTGGTACGAACATGCTGGTGACGAAAATGCTGCCGGAAAACCCGACACTGGAGCATTATAAATGGTTATTCACTGATCCAAGAAGTGACTATGTTATCTGGTATAAGAACAGTCTGTTGGTCGCATTCGCCAATGCAATCGGTTCCGTCATTTTGACTTCATTAGTCGCTTATGCATTTTCCCGTTACAAGTTTATTGGGAAAAAGTATGGGCTGTATATGTTCCTGTTACTACAAATGTTCCCGGCTTTGATGGGGATGGTTGCGTTATACATCCTGCTTAGTACGATTGGGTTGATCGATTCCTTAGTCGGTCTGACATTGATTTATCTTGGCGGACAGATTCCATTCAACGCCTGGCTGGTCAAAGGTTACTTTGATACCATCCCGAAAGAATTGGATGAAGCCGCCAAGATGGATGGAGCCGGACACTTGAAGATTTTCTGGACAATCATGCTTCCTTTGGCAAAACCGATTCTTGCTGTTGTAGCGCTTTTCAATTTCATGGCTCCGTTCATGGACTTCCTGCTGCCGCGAATCGTGTTGACCAGTCCGGAGAAGTATACACTGGCACTTGGATTATTCAATTTCATCAATGACCAGTTTTCTAATAACTTTACCCGTTTCTCCGCGGGAGCAATTCTGATCGCTGTTCCAATTGCGCTTGTCTTCTTATTACTGCAGCGTTATTTGATTTCAGGATTGACATCTGGAGCTACCAAAGGATAATAGGAAAGGGATACTTAATTTTAATGATAAGGGGGAGCGGAAATGAGAACAAAAGCACTGTTATCTTTGTGCATCATTCCGTTTCTTCTTTTTTGTTCTTTTCCTATGACTGCTTTAGGAGCTGATGAAAAAGAAGAAAATGACTGGAACGATGAAATGATTTATTTCATCATGGTCGATCGTTTTTTTAATGGGAATTACGACAATGACTATGAAGTGGATACAGGTGATCCGAAGGCATACCACGGAGGAGATATAGAAGGGGTCATCCAGCAGCTGGATTATATTAAGAGCCTTGGCTACACAGCAATATGGATGACACCGATTATGAACAATGAACCGAAAGGCTATCACGGCTACTGGATTGAAGATTTCATGGAAGTGGAAGAGCATTTCGGTACCATGGAAGATGCCAAGCGCCTTGTAGAAGAGGCTCATAAACGTGACATGAAAGTGTTGTTCGATTTTGTCGTCAATCATACTGGTTACCAGCATGCATGGCTGGAGGATTCGAATAAAGAAGACTGGTTCCATGAAGAAAAACGGATGATGGGAGAAAGCCAATCCGTATTAGAAAATGCCTGGCTCGCAGGCCTGCCAGATTTGAATACTGAAAATCCGGAAGTGGAACAGTACTTATTTGATGCAGCCGAATTCTGGATCGAGGAGACGGGAGTGGACGGTTTCCGTTTGGATACGGTTAAGCATGTGCCGAAAGACTTTTGGAAAGATTTCAATGATCATGTAAAAAGTATTGATCCAGATTTCTTCCTGCTTGGAGAAGTATGGCAAGATAGTCCGCGTGAAATAGCGGCTTATGAAGAAACAGGTATCGATTCTTTTGTTGATTATCCATTATTCAATGCGATTAATGAGTCGTTTAAGAAGGCGGGCAATTCTTTGAATGGCCCAATGAGTGTGTGGAAAGCGAATGAACAATTATATGAAGAGCCTGGTATGTTAAGTTCTTTCATTGATAATCATGATAATGTCCGGTTTACCAGAAAGGCGATTGAGAATAAACAAAACCCGGTGACGCGGTGGAAGCTGGCGTTGACCTACCAATTCACAATGCCTGAAATCCCTATTACATATTATGGGACAGAGGTGCCGCTGGATGGTGGAGAAGACCTGGATAATCGCCGGATGATGAACTTCAAAGCCGCTGATGAAGAGTTGAAACAAAGGATTGAACAGCTGACATCGATGCGAAAAGAATTCCCGGCACTGACAAAAGGGGATTTTGAAGAGCTATACAACGAAGACGGGCTTGCCGCTTATAAACGTACCTATGAAGACCAGACATTAGTCGTTGTCCTCAACAATGATGTTGAAACGCGAACCATGGAGTTGGATAACCTTCCCCAAGACAAACAGTTACGCGGGATGTTGACCGATGATATCGCCAGGGAAGTGGACAAGGGAACCTACAAGATCGCGATGGAACGGGAACAATCAGAAGTGTACTTGGTCGAAGAGAATACCGGTCTGAACTGGTCTTTCCTGTTATTTGTCGGAGGTATCTTTGCTGCCTTTGTCGTTGCGGTCATCATTTTAAGTAGAAAAAGCAGGAAGAACTAGACATCCAGCCATCTGAAATGAGTTACAATAATAGAGAGAAAGAGTAAGCAGCAAACTTTCATTCGTAAAGGAACTGCCAAGGAAATCAGAAGGAATAGAAGGTGAGTGTCATGGGAGTTACCATTAAAGAAGTTGCCAAAGCGGCAGGGGTGGCGCCTTCCACGGTATCCCGCGTCATAGCGGATAATCCGCGGATCAGTCCCGCCACGAAGAAACGGGTAAGGAAAGCGATGAAAGAACTTGGCTACCACCCGAATGTAAATGCGAGAAGCCTGGTAAGAAGTTCGACACAAGCGATTGGAGTCGTCATGCCTTCAAGTGCAGATAAGGCCTTGCAAAATCCATTTTTCCCTGAGGTACTGCGTGGAATCAGTACGGTAGCCCATGACCTCGAGTATTCTTTGCTGCTTTCGACGGGAGAAACGGAAGAGGAAATATTAGAAGGAGTCCAGCGGATGGTCCATGGCAATCGTGTGGATGGAGTCATTCTGTTGTATTCCCGGTTAAAGGATAAAGTCATGGAATTTCTTCATGAACAGAACTTTCCCTTTGTCATTGTAGGGAAGCCAAATGAAAACATCGATACAATCAGTCATGTCGATAACGACAACATCCGGGCATCCAAAGAGATCACAGAGCACCTGATTGGGCTGGGGCATCACCGCATCGGTTTTATCGGGGGTTCCAAAGATCTGGCTGTCACCGTCGACCGTATTACTGGCTATGAACAGGCCCTTAACCAGGCAGGACTGCCAGTCAAAAAAGAATACAGGGTCCACACCGAATTTTTGAAATCCGGTGGAAGAAAAGCCGTCCATGAATTATTTTCTTTAGAGGAACCGCCGACCGGCCTGGTGATTTCTGATGATCTGATGAGCATCGGGGTCATCAATATGCTGGAGGAATTCGGTCTGTATGTACCAGAAGACGTGTCAATCGTCAGCTTCAACAATGTCTATATGGCGGAGGTCACCCGACCGCCGCTGACAACCGTCGATATCAATATTTATGATCTTGGCGCCCAGGCATGCAAGTGTCTGGTTGAAAAAATACAGAATAAAAATGAACCAGCCAAGCGGATCATCGTGCCGTTTGAAATCAAACACCGCATGTCTACACAACAGTGGAAAAGGGAAACAAGTAAGAGAGCCTGATTCGGTTCTCTCTTTTTCCCATAGAAATGCAAACGTTTGCCTAATCTAAATGAGAGGTGATAAAGATGAAACAGATTTGCAGAATGGATGAATGGAAAGTCATCGAAGACAAGCTGCACCCAGGAGATAACCGTCTTGCAGAAAGCTTAATGAGTATCGGCAACGGCCAGATGGGGATGCGTGGCAACTTTGAAGAAACCTATTCCGGAGATACCCATCAAGGCACCTATGTAGGGGGCATCTATTACCCAGATAAGACCAGGGTCGGCTGGTGGAAAAATGGTTACCCGGAATACTTCGCTAAAGTTTTGAATGCGCCGAATGTAACCGGGGTCCGGGTGTTTGCTGATGACGAAGAACTTGACCTTCATACATGGAAAGTACACGAATTCAAGCGGGAATTAAATATGAAACACGGCTACCTCTACCGTGAATTTGATGTGACAAGCCCAGAAGGCAAACATATCAAGGGAAAGGTTACCCGTTTCTTTTCCATCATTGATGCTTCGATTATTGCCATCAAGTATGAGGTTACGTCCGAAGACTTTGAAGGAAAGATCACCTTCCAGCCCTATATGGATGGCGACGTCAGGAATGAAGATGCCAATTATGATGAAGACTTCTGGATGCCTGTCCATCATGAAGCTGACAAGGAACAGGCCGTTTTGACGATGCGTACCCGCAAGACGGAATTCGATGTTTCTGCTGCGATGACAAATCAGCTTGTCGGTCAGGAGACGAAAGTAGAAGATGTTGTGAACAAAGAAGAATATGTCGATCAAAAGCATACAGCCAGCATCAAACCTGGGGGAAAGGTAAGTTTTTATAAATATGTAGCTGTTACGACAAGCAGGTATTTCAATAAAAACGAGCTTGCGGATGAAGCAAAAAAGCAGGTAGCAAAAGCAGCTGATAGCGGATTCACTTTCTTGTTCAAGCAGCAGATGGAAGCGTGGGAGCGCCGCTGGAACCATGCTGATGTGACTATCGGGGGAGATACGTCCGCTCAGCAGGGGATCCGCTATAACATTTTCCAGCTGTATAACACGTATACAGGTGAGGACGCGCTTTTGAATATCGGTCCGAAAGGCTTTACGGGAGAGAAATATGGGGGGAGCACTTATTGGGATACGGAAGCTTACTGCCTGCCATTTTACCTTGGTACAGCTGATTCATCCATCGCCCGCAATCTATTAATCTATCGTTATCGACATTTAGAAAAAGCGAAAGAAAATGCGGCGAAGCTCGGCATGGAGGGCGCTCTCTATCCAATGGTAACGATGAATGGGGAGGAATCGCATAACGAATGGGAAATCACATTTGAAGAAATCCACCGTAACGGTGCCATTGCTCATGCGATTTGGAATTACGTCAACTATACCGGCGATACCTCCTACCTGCCGGAATATGGTTTTGAAGTGCTGGCAGAAATCAGCCGTTACTGGGCAAGCCGGGTTAATTACAACCCTCGTAAAGGAAAATATATAATTCTTGGAGTCACGGGACCGAATGAATACGAAAACAATGTCAACAACAACTGGCACACTAACCGGATGGCCGCCTGGACATTGGAGTACACCTTGTCTGTCGCCTTGTACCTGGAACGTAACCATCAGAAGCGATTCGTAGAATTAAAGAGTAAATTGGGCTTGAAGGAGGACGACTTCGACCACTGGAAAGACATCATTGAACACATGTACTACCCAGTTGATGAACAGCTTGGTGTCTATTTACAGCAGGACGGCTTCCTCGATAAGGATTTGATACGTGTCGCGGATCTAGATGAAAAACATTTGCCGCTCAACCAGAACTGGTCGTGGGACCGGATCCTGCGTTCCTGCTTCATCAAGCAGGCGGATGTATTGCAAAGTATGTATTTCTTGAATCACCGCTTCACGTTGGAGGAGAAAAAGAACAACTTTGACTTTTATGAGCCGATGACTGTTCATGAATCATCGTTATCACCTTGTGTGCACTCGATCATTGCAGCAGAAATCGGTTACGAAGAAAAAGCATATGAAATGTACTTGCGCACCGCAAGACTCGATCTCGACAACTATAATAACGATACGGAAGACGGACTCCATATCACAAGTATGGCTGGATCCTGGCTGTCTATCGTTCATGGCTTCGCTGGGATGCGGGTAGAAAAAGGGGAATTACACTTTAAGCCGTTCATTCCGAAAGCTTGGGGTGATTACTCCTTCAAAATTAACTTCCGCGGCCACTTGATCAAAGTAAGCGTCAATCATCAGCAAGTCGTGATTACACAGGAGGAAGGTAGTGACTTCGCAATTTTTATCAATGGCGAAGAAAAACAGCTGCCAGCTGAAGGGAATATCACCATATAAACGGTTAAATCAAAAAGGCTGTTCCACAATGGAACGGCTTGTTTGCTTTTATCAAACTAAAAAGAAAAACTTGCAACTCAAGATAGAAACCTATTTTCCTATTGTGATAGGATAGGTGGAGGCAAGGGGGGATACTTATTTATCCATATATCTTACTAGTATTCGTTATCCTATTCTTTTCAGGCAATATCCTCGTTGGTAAGGCAATCAATGAGCTTCCGCCATTCACCATTGCTTTCTTCCGACTGGTGGTTGCTTTCTTTGTAATCCTTCCGTTCGGCTTACGTGGAGCCTGGCAGTATCGCAACAGCTACCTACAGCATAAAAGGCCATTTTTGATCATTACGCTGACCGGAATCACATTCTTTAATACATTCATTTATGGCGCACTGCAATTCACGACATCTACCAAAGTCTCCGTGCTTGAGACAGTGATTCCGGTGGCAACTGTGATCATGAGTGCGTTTGTTTTAAAAGAAAGGCTGGCCAGCATCCAATGGACAGGAATCGTGCTTTCTCTGATGGGAGCTCTTTGGGTAGTCATGGATGGGAAAATTCTGAAATTGGCTGCTATGGAATGGAATATCGGAGATGCCATCATGATCGGGGCGATCCTGACCTGGGCAGTCTACTCGATCATGGTAAAGCAGTACATGCATCTTTTCCCTACTTATGGCACGCTGCTTGTCATGACTGGCATTTCCGTTATCGTTCTGCTTCCGATCGTAGCAGCAGAATGGATCATCGTCGGGGTGCCATCTTTGAATCTATCCAACATGAGCGGGTTACTCTATTTAGGGATTTTCCCCTCTTTCATCGCATTGAGCATGTACAATCGGGCAGTCGAACTGACGAGTGCGTCTAAAGCTTCGGTGTTCTTGAATTTTCTTCCGGTAGTGACGATGATCGGGGCCTATTTTTGGTTGGGAGAATCAATTACTGTGATGCAAATTTCAGGTGCTCTCGCTGTTATAGCCGGCGTCATACTGACTACCCAATTTGGGAGGCAGGAACAGGATTTGAAAAAAGCAATCAACCAGGAAAAATAAATTTTTGTATGGGCGGTCTCCCAGCATTTCTATCGGTTATAATAGAAAAAATCCAATCAGGTGGAGGAATGCCCGTTGAAAATCATGCCCCATACCCAAGTAGAGCCACAATTAGCACAGGAAATCCGTGCGTTAGAAAGCAAACTGAAAATCCATGACGGCATCGACAGTGAGATGTATATCGTCGATAATTTGAATTTTGATACCACATTACCGTGGGTGTTCACGATGCATGAAAATGATGAGTTGATTGCTGCTGTAGCTGCCTTCATTCCTGCAAAAAAAGAAATCGAATTGATGGCCGTCACCCATCCGGACTACCGGCAAAAAGGGTATTTTTCTATGTTGGAAAATCAGCTATATGAAACATGGGAGAAGCACAAAATCCCTTCTTTGCTTTATGTTCTTAATGAAGATTCTGAGACTGGTAAGGCAGTAGCACATAGCAGGGGAGCATCCTATCAATATACCGAATACCAGATGGAGCTTCGCGGACAAGACGATCAGGAAGACATTGGTAAATTAGAGATCGTGAAGGCAAAAGAAGAACAGGTGGATACTTTGGCAAACATTCAGGAGCGGGCATTCGATCTGCCAGGAGAAGACGCTCATACCTTCATCTCGGCTGTTTTAAAAAAGTCCCATCACCATATGTTCCTTTCCTTTTACCAGGGCAGCCCAGTTGGCATGGGGGCGATTGCCGTTGATGAGTAGGCGGCCTCAATTTATGGCGTTTGCATGTTGCCGGAACATCAGGGCTTTGGTTATGGAAAAGAAATGATGCTGCATCTGATTAAGGAAGCAAGACGCTTGTCCAATCAAAAAGTTACGCTCGAAGTGGATAGTAAAAACGACCGGGCTTATCTGTTGTACCGGAAACTTGGGTTTGTAGCAACGAAATCGACCGGTTATTATCAAAAATCCCTTCAGCAATAGTCTCTGTTAAATTTACAGATAAGCTCCCTTTTGCTGAAGACTCAGTTTCGAGACTTTAGGTTGCAATGATGGTGGCTGGGAAAACGGATCGCTTTCCGTGGGCATGTGGTGAGCTTCCTCAGGCTTCGCCTTGCGGGATCTCACCGATCATGTTCATCCCACAGGACTTTGTAATAAGCATCTTGAAGAAACACCGCACGAAGGAAATGCGTAGCATTTTCGAGGAGTCTCACCGTTTTTCCAGCCACCATATGGTTGTAAGAATCTCGAAACTTCTGTTACGAATGGCATACTTTTGAAGCAATAAGAACGGATCAATCTGGCATTGTAATAGTATTTTCCTAACAATTTAGGGTAAGTAAATTTAAGAGCGATTTCGATAATCTTATGTGGTAAGGGGCGTGGGGGAAGGGTGAGACTCCTGCGGGAAAGGATAGACTGGCAAGACCCCGCAGAGCTTTAGCTCGAGGAGGCTTGCCGTCTTCCCCGCGGAAAGCGAATCGCTCCCCATCGATCCTAATCTCCTCCAATATCTCGAAATCAAGTCTTCGACTTTTCGGCTCTATAGTTGAGTAAACCTTTATAAAAAATTAACAACAACGTTAACTTGGCCTGGCAACATAGAAAAAGGTACAGTCCTTAGGGGGGCTGCACCTGTTTTGTTTAGTTGTTTTCACGTTTACGTTTGCTTCTCTGGCGGATCAGTAACCAAACCACAGGAATAGCAATCAAAAATATAACTGGTGAGTAACCGATGAGGATGACCATGATCCACGAAGCAAACTGAGTCAACCCGTTCAACGATTGCACAAATGCCTGCTTCGTTTTTTCCCATGTATTCAGTTCTTCTTCATTCAAGCCAGGTACATTTACCTTTGTCTCAGTAATATTCAAGGTTATCGTAGAAAAGTCACTTTGATTTTCTAAGTATTTCATTTTACCTTGAATCACTTCGATTTCTTCCTGGACGCGTTCAAGGTCTTGAGAAATCTTAATCAAATCCTCTGTCTTTTCTGCTTCATCCATGAATGCCAGCAGCCGTTCTTCGATTTTTTCTTTAGCGGCCAGGCGAGATTCTAAATCGACGTATTCCTCGGTTACGTCTCGCCCTGAAATGTTCCTTGAATCAATGTTATCGCTGTAACTGCCAAGCTCATCGATGAAGGGTTGGAAATTTTCCTGCGGCACCCGAAGGCGGATATGGGCGTTCCGCTGTCCATGTTCCTGTCGGTTGACGTTTGCTTCGACGATGTAGGCTTTTTGTTTATCCATATGTTTTTCCAGTTGCTGGTAAAAGGTGTCATAATCTTTTGTGCGCAGGGAGATATCCGCATTGTAAATCATCATTTGATTTTGAACGTTGTCCATCATATTCCCCGAATTCGGACTCGCCTTTTCTTCAGAAAGACTGTCACCATCCTGTGCCATGTTCGGTTCAGACATTTCCTGTTCAGTCGCCATGTCCATACTTTCGCTGGATTCGCCAGCTTCATCATTACTGCTGCAGGCTCCTAACAAAAGCAGAGAAAACAGCAGGGTGAAACCAATTATTTTTTTCATCGTAACGACCCCCTTCTAATAAGTTAGTCGTTCTATGTAACAAAAATGTTACAAAAAAGCAGGCTCTCTTTTCAGAAAGCCTGCGGCACTTTTTCTTAATAAATAAGAAATTATAAAATATTGGACATCTGCGAAGTATTGGCTAGCTTCAACACCCAGACACTCGCTACATAAGCAACCCGTATTGCGGATGGGAAGGACACCTTCCTCCAGCCGTTTTGTTTATGCGTCTCGTTTCTTTCAGGGGCGCTTTCACTTTTCTTATACCATTTGAGGTTTTTTAACTCCGTTGGCAACAGAATAAGTTTTCCAGCCGCCATCCAGGTTACGAGCATCATAGCCGTTAAGACGGAGCAGCTTAGTTGCAAGATAGCCACGCAGACCTACCTGGCAATTCACGTGGATCGGTTTATCTTTCGGCAGTTCTTCCATCCGATGACGCAGGTCATGAAGCGGAATGTTGATCGCTCCAGGGATATAGCCTTGATCCAATTCTTTTGCATCACGTACGTCAAGTACGAGATCGCCTTGGTTCACTTTTTCGTCAATTTCATCCCAGTGGGTGATTTCAACCGCACCATCGATAATATTTTCCGCGACATAGCCAAGCATGTTGACCGGGTCTTTTGCAGAAGAGAATGGTGGAGCATAAGCAAGTTCCAAATCTGGCAGGTCATGGACAGTCAGACCGCCTTTGATAGCCGTGGCAAGTACGTCAATCCGTTTGTCCACGCCATCTTTTCCTACGATTTGAGCGCCGTAGATTTTTCCGTTGTCCGGGTTAAACAGCATTTTCATTGCTAATGATTCAGCTCCAGGATAGTAGCCGGCATGGGAAGCAGGATGGATGTGAATCGCTTCATACTTCCAGCCAAGATTCTTCATGCGTTTCTCATTGACACCTGTAGCAGCAACGGTATAATCAAATACCTTTACAATGGATGTACCCAATGTGCCAGGATAAGCTTCGTTCTTTCCATAGATGTTGTTCGCAACGATCCGTCCTTGACGGTTGGCAGGCCAAGCGAGCGGTACCATGGCAGGTTCTTTTGTAATATAGTCCTGAACCTCAATGGCATCACCTATCGCGTAGATGGATGGATCATTTGTTTGCATGTATTCGTTGACGATGATACCCCTGCGGGCACCAAGTTCTAATCCTGCTTCATGTGCCAGTGTGCTTTCAGGCTGTACTCCGATGGAAAGGACGATCATATCAGTATCCAGCATCCTGCCGCTTTCTAATGCGACGACGTCACCTTCGTTTACGGAAGCGATCCCATCGCCAAGAATCAGTTCGACGCCTTTTTCCCGAAGATGTTCGTGGACGATTGCTGCCATTTCAGGGTCGATCGGCGCCATGACTTGTGGTCCTTTTTCCACGACAGTTACTTTAGCCCCGCGATCAGCAAGGTTCTCAGCCATTTCCAGACCGATAAACCCTCCCCCGATAACTGTTACGTGTTTCGGCTGTTTTTCATCAACATAAGCTTTGATCCGATCCGTATCAGGAATATTTCTTAAAGTAAAATATGTGCTTTCTTTCAATCCAGGAAGCGGAGGTACGATAGGTTTTGCTCCTGGAGATAAAATCAAATGATCATAGCTTTGGTGGTAAACTTCCCCGGTCTTCAAATCTTTGATTTCGATTTGTTTGTCTTCCCGGTTGATCTTCATGACTTCCGCAGAAGTTCGGATATCCATATTGAAGCGGGCTTCCATACGATCGACGGTCTGAACAAGCAGCTTGCTGCGTTCTTCGATGGTACCTCCGATGTAGTACGGCAATCCGCAGTTTGCGAATGAAATATATTCTCCTCGTTCAATCAAAATGATTTGGCTTTCTTCATCTAATCTTCTCAATCTGGCAGCGGCAGTAGCACCACCAGCAACTCCTCCAACAATCACAATCTTTTTAGACATTTTGTTTTCCTCCCTAACCATTGTATTAATACCCCTTACCGTATGGTATAACGGGGAGGGGGTAATTACAACAGGTAAACAAGCAGTTTATGTTACAAAATTGTGAATGGGTGAACATTGGAAGGTTTTCGGTAATATTGAAGAAATTGGGCATGACTAGGAAAAGATAAAAAAAGCCGCCTCTTTTAGGAGAAAAGGCAGCCTGGAGAGTATGAACACTCATATTTTCGCTCGTCAACGCTTATTTTGTAATTACAAATCATAATTTTTGACCGCCAAACAGATTCTCTCGTTCACAACCTGGCCCACGGACATCATTTATATGGCTGGTTCAGGAAGAAAAGTGCGATGGTACCCGGGCCGGCATGTGCCCCGATAGCGGAGCCGACCATTTCAATATGAATCTGCTCGGTGCCGAATTCTTCCTTTATCATGCTCGCGAGCTGTTCTGCGTTTTCTAAGTCGTCAGCATGGCTGATGGCAATTGGCTGATTGGAAAGGTCTTCGCCACGTTCCTTCATGATGTCCAGCATGCGTTTCAAAACTTTTTTGGCGCCGCGGATTTTTTCCAATGGAATCAGCTTGCCTTCTTCGACATGTAAGAGGGGCTTGATCTTCAATAAGGTACCCACGAATGCCGCTGTTTTACTGACACGGCCACCGCGGTATAAGTATTCCAGATCATCGACGGTGAAAATGTGTTCCATATGTTCTGCGTGATAGGTACCGATATCGAGTATTTCCTGTATTGATGCGCCGTCAGCAGCCAATTCTGCTGCCCGCAGGACGACGAGTCCATAACCTAACGATGCGCACTTGGTATCGACTATATGCAGGTCAAAATCAGGGTGCTCTGTTTTCACTTCATCTTCCATCATTTTCGCTGTCTGATATGTACCGGATAATTCTGAAGAGAGTGCGAAGTAAATGCATGGTTGTCCAGCTTCTGCATAACGTGTAAAGAATTCTTTGAACGCCTGCGGAGATACTTGTGAGGTTTTTGGAGCAGCTCCCTCGCGCATCGCATCGTATACCTTTTTTGGCGTGATAGTCTTACCATCAAGATACTCTTCTTCATTCAGGGTGACTTTTAACGGCACCATTTCGATGTTATTACGATCGAAATGTTCTTGAGATAAATCGCTTGCCGAGTCACAAATGATTTTAACTTCCATCACGTTCACCTTCTTATTAGTAAGGAATTAATCATACTTGTTTTATTCAAGTTTATGCCTATATAAGGAAACTGTCAAAACATTTCACGCTAATGAAGGGAATAGGTGATTATTTTTTCCTAGGTGGGGGAATGGGGAATTGATGCTTGATTTTCGTTCACTGGGGTGATAAAAAAGAATAGTGTTTTTCGCTATTATAAGTTCTTTTTAAAGGAGGCAACTATGTTTTCATTTGAAGCCAAACGGATTGTTGTTGTCATATTCGGCGCCATCTTAAATGCGCTTGCTCTAAATATGTTTTTAATTGAAGCGAATGTATATGCGAGCGGTTTTACAGGTGTCGCTCAGCTGACAGCCAGTATTCTCAAGGATTTCTTAGGGGTGCCTGGCATCAGTACAGGTTTGCTCTTATTCGTATTGAATATTCCGGTTGCCATATTAGGCTGGTATAAAGTAGGGAAAGGATTCACGGTCTACAGTGCACTATCCGTAGCTTTCACCACTGTATTTCTTGGGTTCATTCCGGTAAAACAGCTCTCTGAGGATATCATACTTAATGCTGTATTTGGTGGAGTGCTCGGTGGAGCGGGCGTCGGCCTGACACTAAAGTGGGGTGCTTCCACCGGGGGTCTCGATATCGTAGCAATGGTATTGTCCAGGATGAAAGACCGTCCGATCGGCATCTATTTTTTAATTTTGAACAGTGGCATTATTGCACTGGCGGGGCTATTATATGAACCGGAAAACGCCTTGTATACCCTATTAACCTTATATGTATCGACTCGGGTCATTGATGCCATACACACCCGTCACGAGAAACTGACTGCTATGATCATTACCACCAAGGCAGCAGAGTTGGAAAAAGCCATCCATTCCAAAATGGTACGCGGGATCACTACCTTACCGGCACGAGGTGCTTTTACCCAGCAGGATAAAAATATGCTGGTCATGGTCATCACACGTTATGAACTTTACGATCTGCAGGGAATTATCAATGAAGTCGATCCACAGGCGTTCACAAATATCGTCCAAACGACAGGGATCTTCGGATTTTTCCGAAAAGACGACAAATAATGTAACCTTTGGTAAGTTCATACGTCTATATTAATGAACCCACCTAAAAAGAAGGAAGTGACGGACAATGAAAAGGGGATGGATGCTTCTTATTGGGCTGATGGTAATGCTACTTGTCGCAGCCTGCGGAGCAAAGGAAAGTCAAGGGGACTCTGGAGATGAAGGGGCAGAAGACGTAATGAAAGAGGAAGAGACAAGCAGCAACGAAGGTCAAAATACTGTCCAGGAGGCGGTTAGTCAGTTGGCTGTAGATGCTACGATTACGCCTGAAAGTGACAAGGTAACATTCAGTTTCTCTATGGAGAATCAAGGGGACAAAGCATATGATCTTGGTTTTTCATCCGGCCAAAAATATGAAATCGTTGTAAAAAATGAGGAGGGAGAGGAAGTATACCGATACTCAGAAGGACAAATGTTCACGCAGGCGTTAGAAACAAAAACCATTGAACCAGGAGAGAGTATCAGCTTTGAAGAAGTATGGTCCGCAGACATCAAGCCAGGAGAATACGATGCGGCGATCTCCATTGAAGTAAACTCGATCAACGAGCAATCGCTGGAGGCGAAGCCATTCAAAGTGACTAAAGCATTTACCGTGGAAGGGAAGCAAACCACAGAAGAGCAGGAAGGTAACTCTGGCGATTCAGTTGCGGAAGGAGAAGCTTTCCGTAATATTGAGGTTTCTGGAGAAAAAGGTTCCTATGTTGTTACAGGGGAAGCAAAAGTATTTGAAGGTTCGTTCGTATATAATGTAGAGGATGGACATAATATGCTGATTGAAAACACCACCCATCAAGTGGATGAAGGTGCTCCTTCCTGGTCATCGTTCAAACTTGAAATAGAAATTAGTCAAGAGGAGCTCCCGCAGTTTGGCTCCTTGACGTTAACCATGTTCGAAATCGATCCGAAAACCGGCAACCCGACCAACGTGAATTATATTCCTTTAGAACAGTTTCAGGGATAATTGTCAGGTTAAACAGCTTAAAAGAGTGTAACACAAAAAAGCATAGAGATATAAGGCTCTAAGCTTTTTTTGTGTGCTTCCTTTAATACTCATCTAAGTGACGCATCAACAAAAAATCGAGGATAAAACCTTAACGATTTTATCCTCGATTTTTTTTGCCGTCAATTAAGTTAAAATACTTACCTTGGTTTTACTTAACGATATTGAATCGCAGTATGGTTTTAATAGTTGTGCTTTTCGAATACTTCTTCAATCTTCGGTGTCAGGCTGTCCCACTCAGCATCGAATTTTTTGTTGACGGTGATGAAATTCTGGAAACCGAAAACGTTATCCACGCCTTCCACTGTCATCAAATCGTTCAATATTTCATGTTCACTAGTCTGTCCTGCCATGACTGATACACTGCCGTCACCGCTGAAAATCATGGAATCCGTAGTGAATTTCATTGCATTCGGGTTTGGTGTTGCTTCTACTTTTACACTCATTTTTTTAAAACCTCCTCCATACATCTGTTTTCATTCTATCAAAAATTCACGGATTCACAAAAGATTACTTTTTCCGCAGGTTTACAGTATTATTTCGATGGTAAAATGATTTACATATTGAGGTGAGCAGGAAAGGAAGAGGGTACATGTACCAGACTGGTTTATTGGTGGGTACTATTGCCGGCATGGCGCTGGCAATAGTTCTTTGGGCCGCTGAAGCGGCAACCGGAATCAAAGTATATACGCTATTAATGAATGTAGATTTTATTCCCTGGATAGGACAGATCGATTGGCCTGTTTATATGGAGTGGTTCTTCCATATGATTATTTCCTGGGGAATAGGCGTGATTTATGTCTTTTTATTGCACTATTCAGTAAGTGACGCCCCAATCCATCAATGGTCGCTAGCGTTAACTCTCGCGACACTGGCAGGTCTGACATACTTTCCACTGACCGCTTTAGCTATCAAGGAGACACCGGCCATCGATGATATCGCAGCCATTGCAATCTGGTCCGCAGGGCATGGGTTATACGCAGTGGTGATGAAGCTCACTTATCGCATGAGTTAAATACAGGTTTGAATCAGGCCGGTTCAGGTTACAAGAATTATGCATATATTCTTGTTGTTAAGGAGCGGATATAATGAAAGTATTAGTTGCTGGAGCAAACGGTCATACAGGTCGATTGTTAGTACAAAACCTGGATGCTGCAGGTCATGAAGCCTATGCTATGGTGCGAAAAGAAGAGCAGAAAGAGGCCATGGAAGGCTTAGGAGGTATTCCGGTACTTGCCGACTTAGAAAGCGACGTCGGTCATGCGGTGAAAGGCATGGATGCAGTCATATTTGCAGCTGGGTCCGGTTCCAAGACACCGCCAGAAAAAACAAAGGATGTCGACAGGGACGGTGCCATCAATTTGATTAAAGAGACAGAAAAACTGGGAAGAGCCCCTAAATTTATCATGTTGAGCGCCATGAAAGCAGATAATCCGGAAGAAGGCCCGGAGCAATTGAAATACTATTTAGAAATGAAAGGCGAAGCAGATGATTATCTTCGCAAGACGGAGCTTAATTATACCATTGTACGTCCAGGAGCGCTGACTCACGAGGCAAGTACTAGTAAAATCAAGGTAGGTAAATCGGTGGATCGCGGCTCTGTATCCCGTGCAGATGTTGCAAAGACAATGATTGCAGCGCTTGAGGAACCGAATGCCTATCGTAAAACCTTCGAAATGGTAGAAGGCGATACGCAAATTGAAGACGCATTGAAATCATTGGAGTAATAAATGGAACAAAGACAAAGACTGGTTCAGATTAATCTGAACCAGTCTCTTTTTGCGGGTGATAATTTACAGCTCGTTATGGCGCTTTAATTGCTGTTCAAGCTGCTGTAGCTGCTGCTTTTCTTCAGGAGTGCTAGTGGCATAAGCGGACTGAATGGCCTGTTGAGCCGCTTGTTTTTCCTGTTCATTGGACTGTCCGCGAGCTGCGTTGGTGATACGATTGACGGCATTTCTCGCACTCTGCATAAGATTGTTATTGCCTTGATTGACAGCATCCATGGCATTTTGCATAGCGTTATTGTTATTATTGTTTCGTTGGTTGTCCATCCTAAAAACCTCCTACAGTGTGACGGTCAGCTTCTTCACGTTTCCGTTCGACGTCTGAAAAGCGCTCCCGGTAGGGGAACCGTTCATCATGCTTTTTGACTGCGTCTGAACCCTGTTGTACAAAACGTTTGGATTTGTTGTTCTTAGCCATAACAAGACCCTCCCGAATTAAAAAGCCTGAACGTTTTTATCAAAACGCTCAAGCTTATTATGACTCAGGAGAGTCTTCTTATTCGTTATCAAAATATGGGTTAAATGGCTTTTGTATTCAATTTCAGATACTCCTCAAGGAAGCTTCCAATGCCATTATCCATATTCGAGTGCGTGATATGCTTAGCAATCCCTTTCAATTCATCAATACCGTTTTTCATTGCGACGCCTACACCTGCGTATTCGATCATTTCCAGATCATTATCTTCATCTCCGAATGCGATGATACGGTCTTTGGGGATATGATAATAACGGGAAATTTTATCTAATCCGACGGCTTTATTCAAGCCTTTACGGACAATTTCAATGACGTGATAAGGTGCTCCCCATTTGCGGTGCTCGATGAGTTCGGCATGATTGTCTTCCAAACCTTGCCTTAGGGATTGAATTTGATGTTCGTGGGGATAAATAAGTAACGAAGTAGGATCTTCTTTCAGTTGATGTTTCAAGTTTCCTACAGTCACTGGGTTAGTATCCCCGGTTGCATGAAAAAGTTCCATAACTTCCTCGTCGTGCTGATCCAGGAAGACATCATCTTTAATTTCGGCTAACAAGTTTTTTACTTCCATCTCGTAGCAGTCATGAATGATGCTTTTTGCTGTCCGGATCGGAAGTGGAGAATGGAGCGCATCCCATTTATGGTCTGTCGGGTGATGAATCAGGGCCCCGTTGAAATTGACCATCGGAGTATCGAGTCCGAGTTCATGGTAATAATCAATGCTTGCCCGGTGAGGACGGCCGGTAGCGATGACGACTATGTGGCCTTCCTCTTTCGCTTTCAATACCGTTTGTTTTGTGCGTTCGCTAATAGTTTTTTCATCTGTCAATAATGTGCCATCTAAATCCAATGCGATCAAATGCTGTTGTCTGCTCATATTTTTCACCTCGTTGCTCTATAGTTTAGCGGTTTTACAGCTATTTGCAAAGTGATTCTGCTTTAATTATCTGTATACCCATGTTACGATTTGATTATATTATGTCAATATTAGGATGAACTAAACGGCAAGTAAAGTTTTTGCAAAGAAGGGAAATAGCAATTATGGTAACGGTCAATCGCAAATTTATCGAAGGAATCCCTGTATTAGTAATCGTAGAAGCAGAAAAATATGATCAGCCGCTCCCTGTCGTTACATATTTTCATGGGTTCACCTCAGCTAAAGAACATAACTTGGCACAGGCTTATCTTTTAGCACGTAAAGGCTTCCGGGTACTGCTGCCGGACAGCATGGATCACGGAGAAAGGGCAGTGGAGCAGACCCAGGAAGAACTGCAGTTCAAGTTCTGGGACATTGTCCTGGCCAATTTAGAAGAGCTTAAAAAAATTAAGACAGCAATTGACGATAAGGGCTGGACAAAAGGACAGCGGTTTATTGTGGCCGGAACCAGTATGGGAGGCGTCACCACATCCGCGGCTCTTACGCAATACCCATGGATAGATGGCGCTGCAGTCATGATGGGCTCCCCTAAACCAGTAGAATTTGCGCAAAAGATGATTGCTGATGTCCGTAATATGGGTGTGGAAATGCCGATAACTGAAGAGCAAATGGACGCATTGATGAAAGCTTTGTCTGAAATCGACCTGTCCCGCCAGGTGGAAAAGCTCCATGGCCGCCCTATCTTCTTCTGGCATGGAGATGCAGATCCTGTCGTACCATTCGAGCATTCCTATGACTTTTACAATGAAGCGATCCATCATTATAAAAATCCGGAAAATATC
Organism: Thalassobacillus cyri; assembly: GCF_900107755.1. GTDB lineage: Bacteria > Bacillota > Bacilli > Bacillales > Halobacillaceae > Thalassobacillus > Thalassobacillus cyri. Next base: position 29,252 of record NZ_FNQR01000001.1, read on the forward strand.
CGGTTCCTGCGGGAAATCGGAAAAGATCATAAAGTGACTCGATTCGCAATTCTGGAAATGGTCGATTGGATGGATAATCAATTTAATACCTATTAAGTGATAGGAATCATTTTAATCACTGAAGAATTTTGTTTATAATAAGAATGAACATTCAGGAAGGGGGAACGATTCGTGGAAGATAAAGCATTGGAAGAAAATCTTATGGGCGCACTTGAAAACGTCATTGACCCTGAACTTGGGATAGATATCGTAAACTTGGGACTTGTTTATGGTGTAGATGTGGACGAAAACAACACATGCACGGTGACAATGACCTTGACTGCAATGGGTTGTCCGTTAGCAGGTGTCATTGAGCAAGATGTGAAACGTGCGCTTGCTGACATTCCGGAAGTAGACGAAGTGGTCGTGAACATTGTATGGAATCCGCCTTGGACAAAGGACAAGATGAGTCGCTATGCGAAAATCGCGTTAGGAATTCCAGATTGATTTCAAAGAGTGAGAGGCTCTGCCGGCAACGGCAGAGCCTTTTGGTTATCTGGGAGAGTTACTGTAATTGTCACAGCATTTTTTAAACAATAGTTTTAAACTGTACATAGAGAATAAAGGGGGAGCGCATATGCCGAAAGCCAGTTCTTTTCCGATCATTCAAGTGATCGGGTATAAAAACAGCGGGAAAACAACGATGGTGAACCGTCTGATTCGCTACGCTTCGGATCATAATATTAAAACTGCTTCGCTGAAGCACCATGGCCACCAGGATAGTTTGACACCGATCCACGCGGGTACAGACAGTTATACACATAAAGAGTCGGGTGCTTTTATAACGGGAGTAGAAGGCGGCGGATCCTTGCAACTGGAGTTCGGTGAGGATATCGACGTTTCCCTCGATCAGCTGATTAAAATTTATGAAAGCTTTTCTCCAGGATTACTGGTGGTGGAAGGGTACAAACAAGAAGTACATCCCAAAATTGTCATGATTCGGAAAGAAGCGGACCTCGAATTGATTACAACCGTCTCCAATATTAAAGCGATCATCCGATGGAACGCTCAACTGGAGAATCCATCCGAAGATATTCCGGTGTTTGAGTTAGAGCATATTGATGACCATTTAGCGGAATTGATATATTTGTGTAAAGAGGTGTAAGTTATGAGCGAAAAATTTTGGATTTCTGAGCAACCATTGAATATACAGGAAGTAGTTGATCTCGTAACCAGAAGAGAAGCAGGGGCCATTAACACGTTTATTGGTACGGTTCGTGAGTTCACGAAAGGAAATCGGACGCTTTATTTGGAATATCAATCTTATGTACCGATGGCTGAAAAAAAGCTTGCCCAAATCGGTGATGAAATTAACGAAAAATGGCCAGACGCCGACACGGCGATTGCCCACCGGATCGGACATTTGGATATTACCGATATAGCGGTTGTCATTGCTGTATCCACGCCACACCGGGCCGATTCCTATGATGCAAGCCGTTATGCCATCGAGCGTATTAAAGAAATCGTTCCTATATGGAAAAAGGAACACTGGGAAAATGGGGAAGAGTGGATTGGTGATCAAAAGGAACAGAAAGCTTACCCGCAAGGACAACCAGATGAGGAGGATTTGATATGAATAAAATTCTATTATTTGCCGGACTTCAGGAAAAGGCAGGCCAGGCTGAAGTAGAGCTTAATGCCGTAAATAAAAGCATCGCAGAAATAAAATCCATGCTGAAAGAAAGCTACCAGATGGAGGAAATCGATACATCGATGGCAGCGGTCAACGAAGAGTACGCCAATGGTGACTTTGTCGTGAAAGAAGGAGATACGATTGCCTTTATCCCCCCGGTCAGCGGTGGCTGATTAGATGACTGGAAGTGAGACATTTCTTTTGTGTATGAGCCAAAAGGGCTTATATATGGGGGGGTTTATCCCCGATGAGAGACAATCCCGCTAATAAGGGAGAGTAGCGAAAAAAGAGAGACAGATATAGTCTTAAGAGAGACATTCCACGTACAAAAATGCTCAGCGCCCAAGTGAGGGAGCTGAGCATTTTCACTACATCAACATTTCTTTGGCGCGGCTGCTCATTTTTTCCGGCGACCAGGCAGGATGCCAGACCAGCTCGACATGGACATCATTGACTTCATCTACCCCATAGATCATTGCTTCTGCGCCGCTGACGATACTGTCATGGAGTGGGCAGCCGGGAGTGGTCAACGTCATTTGCACATGAACATCGTTTGTTTCGTTCACATCTATTTTATAGACAAGCCCCAGGTCAACGATATTGATGCCAAGTTCCGGGTCAATCACTTGATATAGTGCTTCTTCGACTTGTTTAGTCAAATCCATGATAAATCACTCCTTGGTTATCTAGTTAAAACACGGAAGATTGAGCCTGCGTATAACAGCGAAACAATCGTTAAAAGTCCCTGAGCTGTAAAAACTGATACTGGCATTTCCAGCATGGCGGTGACCGCCAGTATTAGCACTCCGGCAGTCATGGCCGCGAAAAGAATGGTACCCCATTTTTCCTGGATCATTTCCTTCAATGTCGGTACATCTTTTTTACCGACACTGCCGGAATACTTATGGGTCCACCATAAAAATGGAACTATTTTGTAAAGATAACCCATGATGCTGAAAATGATCCACATCATGATGTAAAGATAGATCATCCAGCTCCAGATGGTAACATCCTTGACGTGGAACATACTCATAACCAGGGCGGATGTATGGATCACCCACCCGAAGCAAATGGAGACTAACGAGAAAACAAACGGCTGATCGAGCTTTTTTTTGATTCGCTTTGTGACTATTTCCTCCATGTCGACGGCATAGCCGGTAAAACCGATCCATAGGAAGCCCCATCCGAATGTCAGCAGCCAGCCGGCAGAAGACCACACACCAAGTATCAGCAGTATAAGGCCAGAAACATAACTGATAAAAGCAGGCTTTGCCCATCGCATTGAAAAGCCATGAGAGAGGCTGAACATGGGCACCATTTTATAGGAAAAGCCAAAAATTAAAAGCGTAAACCAGCCAGTAAGGCCGAAAATCAAATGAGATTTGAACAAAGAGTCATAATAGACGAGCGTTCCGAACGCCAGGTTCCAGGTCAAAAAAAGTCCGGCCAGAATCGTCAGTAAGAAGAATACTAGTGCTCCACCGACAAACCAGCTCATGATATTTGCTTTTTCCTGCTTAAGTAAAGTCATACCGATTTGAAACAAGAACATTAAAATACCGAGGACTGTCAGGCTCCCTGCAATGATCGCGGCGTCAGGTTTCAGGGACAGCGCTATTGATAAACCAGCAACCCCGACAGCTGTTATAAAAAATTGAATGAAGCCGAATCTTTCATTCCAAATCGGTGTCAAAAAAGCGACAGGAACGAGCTGGTACATGGCACCCATGACGACCATCACCGCCCATCCCAGTAAGAGGAAGTGGGCGGCCATCCATAAGTCAGGCATTCGGAATATCCCGTTGCTCAAAGCAGCAGTGTTCATCCATAAAAGCGACTGGGCAGCGATAAAGGATACCAGGCCAAAAAGGATGAAGGCGAGCGGCAGTTTGATATTGGTTTCTGTTTTGGTCTGCATCTGCGGTATCATGTTAATCACCAGATTTCGTAATTGTTATCCGGAAGCTCCCATCTTCTTGTTGAACCGTTTCATAAAGATGGCCAAGTTCGTCAAGTTCAGCGAATAAAAACATCGGGCGGCGGTCATTGATGATGACAAGTGCTTCCTTATCGGTCAATTCCTCAAGTGCCGTCAGGGTCCGCATCATCGGCTGTGGCGGTTCTAACCCACGGTTATCAAGTATCATTGCAATCCACCATCCCGTTTATAAAAAGTGACTTGCCAGTGTTTTGGCTCCACTTGCTCTAAATGATGATCAAATCCCTTTTTATCCAACACCTTTAGTAAGGGGATCGGTTTGAACGGTGCGTGCAGCAGGAGTGCTTCACCATCCTTCAAACTTTTTATGGTATCCATGATTTTATGGAACGGGTCATTTTTCAGTTTCAAATCTTCCCTGACGTCCAACTCTACGATAGCAGCTTGTTCTGACATATTTATCACCCCATCATTGATTTATACCCCTATGATAATCATTTTCAATTAAACAGGAAGTGATGATCGTCACAGGGTTAGAAGAGTTCTTCCTCCAATGCTTCCGGGTGTAATTTGAAATAGCCGTCAAAATCGGTGTAGACGAGATTGTTTTTCTTCAGCTGTGTCAGTGTCCGGCTGACGGTTTCCCGGCTCGATCCGATCATGTTGGCAAGTTCCCGGTTGGTGAAATGGGAATGGAGCTTTACCCAGCCATCTTTTTCTTCCTTACCGTACAACTTGCCCAGCCGGATCAATAGCATGATGATCTGCTCATAGGTGTTATGAAGAATCTGTTCTTCCAGCCGGTTATGCAGGTCGACGATTTTATCTCCGAGTACCTTGAAGAGCTTTACGGAAATCTCGGGATGATTAATCAATGTCTGTTCAAAGGAAGGAATCGGAATATGAACGAGCATTGCTTCATCTAATATTTCCGCATGAGCCGGGCATTCATCTTTCCGAAAGAAACCCTGGTGGGGAAACATGTCGCCAGGCTGAAGTACGTTGACGATCTGTTCTTTACCGTGAAAGTCTGTTTTATAGATTTTCACTCTTCCTTTATTGATGAAATATACATTCTGCAAGGGATCCCCTTGCATGAAAACATGGGTGCCGGCTCTGTATCGGCGGGATTTAGCCAGTTCAAGGACTGGTTCCATTTCTATATCTGTCAAATCTTTGAATATAGGAACATTCTGTAACAATTGTTGTGTAGAATGGAATTTCACATTAAACATCCTTTCTTATCCAATTTCTACTATATATTGTAGCATCAAAAACAGGTATTTTTGATACTACTTTTTGAACAATTTATAACTATCTTTATACGTTGGCTGTGATGAAAATCATAGGTGTCTGTTGCTTCTTCTCACACCCGGATGAAAATTACAGGAGTAACATGAAGGCATACAAACGAAAGGATGTGAACGTGATGGGTGTTCGCAAACTGGAGGAATGGCAGCAGAAAGAAGCCAAACCTACCACGAAAAACGGATTACTTAAATCTATTTTAATCGTTACTTTATTAGCAAGCTTCACAGTTTTAATCGTTGGGGGATTTTGGATATTCGAAAATATGGCCCCTCGTCCGATGGAAGCGACCAGCTCAGACGGAGAAGTCGTCATGACGCAGGATTCCATCATCGGCGGTCAGGCTGTGTTCCAAAAATATGGATTGATGGATTACGGGACGGTCTTAGGACACGGATCCTATATGGGTCCTGACTATACGGCGGAAGCACTCAAGGTCTACACCGTCGGTATGCAAGACTTTTACGCCATGAAAGAACACGATCAAGCCTATGCGGACTTGAATCAAGAGCAGCAGACGGTGATCAAAGAAAAAGTCATAACAGAAATGCGGGTCAACCGGTTTAATGAAGAAACCAGTGAACTGCCGCTGACCGATGCTCAGGTATTTGGACTGGAGCGGGTCGAAGCTTATTACGAAGATGTATTTAAAAATGGAGATGGCTGGGGGTTAAAAGCCGGCTTGATCCAGGAATCACACGTACCGGGGGAAGGGGAGCGTTTATACGTTGCAGACAGCGACCAGATTACGCAGATTTCCCATTTCTTCTTCTGGACCGCATGGCTTTCCAGTACAGAGCGGCCAGATGATGATATCACTTATACAAACAACTGGCCTTATTTTGAGGATGCCGGGAATACGATGGCTTTCTCGGCGGTCTGGTGGAGTGGTGCCAGTGTCACTGTCTTGATCTTATTCGTCGGTCTGATTTTGTTCGTATTCTATCGTTATCATCTTGGCATGCAGGAGGCTTACACCAAGGATAACTATCCGACCTTCAACCTTGCCAAGCAGAGTCTGACATCCTCCCAGGTGAAGTCAGCCAAGTACTTCCTGGTTGTAGCCTTACTGTTCCTGGTGCAGGTCATGTTCGGTGCCCTGATGGCCCATTATTACGTCGAACCGGATTCGTTCTTCGGAATGGATTGGATCTTTGAACTATTACCATTTGGCATCGCCAAAGGCTACCATTTGCAGCTTGCAATCTTCTGGATAGCAACCGCATGGCTGGGGATGGGAATCTTTGTCGCACCAATTGTCGGTGGCCATGAGCCGAAACGTCAAGGTTTACTCGTCGATATTTTATTCTGGGCATTAGTAGTCTTAGTCGGTGGCTCAATGATCGGCCAATGGCTCGGAGTCAACGGCTATCTTGGCAACCTATGGTTCCTGCTTGGCCACCAGGGCTGGGAATACTTAGAGCTCGGGCGGATCTGGCAAGTGATTCTCGTTGTCGGAATGCTGATCTGGCTGTTTATCGTCTACCGGGGCATTCGAAATGGTTTGAAAAAAGAACGGGATAAAGGCGGGCTTGTCCACTTATTATTCTACGCATCGATTGCGGTTCCAGCTTTTTATATCTTTGCATTCTTTATCAACCCAGGTGCCAACTTCACGATGTCTGACTACTGGCGCTGGTGGATCATCCATCTTTGGGTAGAAGGTATTTTTGAAGTATTCGCGGTCGTCGTCATCGGTTTCTTGTTAGTACGGATGAAACTGGTTACCAAGAGTTCTACCGTCAAAGCGCTATACTTCCAGCTGATTATTCTGCTCGGAAGTGGCGTTATCGGTATCGGTCACCACTATTACTATAATGGTTCAGCTGAAGCCTGGATCGCACTTGGATCTGTCTTCAGTGCCCTGGAAGTTATTCCATTGACATTGCTGGTATTGGAAGCCTATGACCAATACAAAATGATGCGTGACGGGGGAGTCGATTTCCCTTACAAAGCCACGTTCTGGTTCCTTATTTCCACAGCGATTTGGAACCTGGTCGGAGCTGGTGTGTTAGGATTCCTTATCAACCTGCCAGCCGTCAGCTACTTCGAGCATGGACAGTTCTTGACACCAGCTCATGGTCACGGAGCGATGATGGGAGTTTACGGAATGTTCGCGATTGCCGTATTGCTGTATTCCTTAAGGAATATCGTCCGGCCAGATAAATGGAATGACAAGTGGCTGAAAATCTCTTGTTGGACATTGAACATCGGGCTTGCAGGAATGATTCTGATTTCCTTATTACCAGTCGGATTCCTGCAATTGAAGGAAGCATTCGAAAGTGGTTACTGGGCGTCCAGGGATTCGTCATTCCTTCAGCAGGATATCATTCAGGAGCTATTGACAATCCGTGCAATCCCAGACGTGATTTTCATTATCGGTGTTGTGATTTTAGCGGTCTTCGCAGTGAGATCCATGTTCCATCTCCGTCCCGCTACACATAAAGAAGGAGAGCCGCTACCAATCGACGAGGTAGAAGAAGATTAATAATCAATGATGTGGAGGAGATTTTTATGAAAAGTCAAGAATTCGCTGCTAAGATTTATGCGCCGGAGATTGAACCAAAGATACGTCACCCAAGGATACTGGAAACATTTGATGAACTGGATAGTGGTCAAGTGATGGAGTTGACCAATGACCACGATCCCCGCCCATTGCGGTACCAGTTCATGGCGGAGCGGGAAAACCAGTTCGAATGGGAATATCTCGAAGAAGGTCCAGAACAGTGGCGTGTAGCTATTTCTAAAAAATAATAGGGGAGAGACTGCGGCATGAATCTTTCATGCCGCAGCTTTTTCATGCGAAGTTCTTTCCTTACTCAATTATCTGCATATTTTATGAAAACTTTTTGAATAAAGAAGGGAAGTGTCCATGTCTTGTGATGTAAATCACAACTAAAGGTCACATTCTTCGCTACAATTGAACCATGAAAATAGTGTTAACCAAAGTTAGGGTGGCACGAAGGAGGGAACGTCATGTTCAACCGTGACTATAATGAAAATCCTTTTATTGTGATTTGGGAACTTACAAGAGCGTGTGAATTGAAATGTCTCCATTGCCGGGCAGAAGCTCAGTATATGCGAGATCCTCGTGAGCTATCGTTTGAAGATGGTAAAAAGCTGATTGATGACATATATGAAATGGAAAATCCGATGCTGGTCTTCACAGGAGGAGACCCATTGATGCGTCCGGATGTTTTCGATATTGCCGAATACGCAGTCAAAAAGGGAGTCCGTGTTTCCATGACGCCTTCTGCTACACCGAATGTTACAAAAGAAGCGATGGAAAAAGCCAAGGAAGTAGGGTTATCGCGCTGGGCATTCAGCCTGGATGGACCGAATGCCGCAGTTCATGATCACTTCCGGGGGACCTCAGGATCGTTTAATCTGACGATGAATGCAATAAAATATCTTCATGAACTTCAAATGCCAATCCAGATCAATACCGTCATCTCCCGTTATAACTACGACCACCTGGATGAAATGGCCGCGTTGATCGAGGAATTGGACTGTGTATTGTGGAGTGTGTTTTTCTTGGTACCGACTGGACGCGGACAAGAAAAAGATATGATCACGCCGGTGGAGCACGAAAAAACATTCAAGTGGTTATATGAACTGTCTAAGCGTGTTCCATTCGATATTAAAACGACAGCAGCACAGCATTACCGGAGAGTTGTCATTCAGAACAAGATGAGGGAAAGCAGTCAAACGACAGCCAATAAGGAAATTAACTATCAGGATGCGTTGATGAATGGGACGACAGGACAGATTGATGGTCTAGGCCGGGCACCAAAAGGGGTGAATGATGGCAATGGGTTTGTTTTCATTTCCCATATCGGTGATGTCTATCCAAGCGGGCTGCTTCCAATCAAGGCGGGGAATGTGAAAGAAACACCACTCGCAACGATTTATCGGGAGTCTGAAGTATTCAAAAATCTTCGTAATACGGATGCTTATAAAGGAAAATGCGGGGTATGTGAATTCCGGCATGTATGCGGCGGTTCAAGGTCACGTGCTTATGCGATGACAGGGGATTACATGGAAAGTGAACCGTATTGCGTCTATATTCCGAAAGCACTACGCGGGAAAAAGAAAGCCGGCACGGTCTGATGACGGATGAAGTTTATACCATTTAAACGAGGTGACGGGTATGAAATTATTTCTCCCTAAACAGCACGGGGCTTGGGCGATGTTGACAGTGCCGTTTCTTTTAGGAATGGTAGCGGGTGGGTTCGACTGGCTGCAGCTGCCCTTGCTGATTGGATGGGTGGCTTTATATTTAGCGACTTATCCATTGATTTTGGCCGTGAAAAAAAAGAAGATCCGGTTTCACATGAACTGGTTTTTCAGATATTTTATCGTCGCAGTTATTTTTGCTTTACCAGTTTTAATTGTCGAACCTTTCTTATTGTTGATTGCATTCATGATGGTGCCCTTTTTTATCATCAATTTATGGTTTGGAAAAAGAAACAAAGACCGCTCGCTTTTGAATGATTTCGCAGCAATCACCGCTTTTGGTATCAGTGGTATTGCTTCTTATTATTTGGGAGGAGGGTATATCGACGAGCTTGCATGGTCGGTGTTCGTATTGGCGATTTTGTTTTTCTATGGGAGTGCTTTTTTCGTTAAAACCATGATCAGGGAAAAGAAAAATCCAGCATTCCGCTGGATATCGTGGGGCTATCATGTGATTGTGGTCGGATTGTTCCTTGCTACAGGAGCATGGATGGTAACGCTTGCTTTCATTCCAAGTCTTGCCAGAGCCATCTATTTATACGGAAGGCAATTGAAGCCGATGCAGATCGGCATCCTGGAAATCGGAAATTCCTTGTTTTTCTTAGTAATTTTATCCGTCGGTTTCTTTTAATCAATGCTGCATAAGACAATCGGACAATTTTCACAATTGATTTCATCTTTTAAATACTGGAGGTCCTTGACTACGATTTTGTTTTTTTCCATCTCAAGGACTTCTTTTCGTTTCAAATCACTGAGCATCCGATTGACGCTTTCTCTTGAGGTTCCGCAGAAATTGGCTAGTTCCTGATTCGTCAATACGATATCAATAAGAATATCATCGGGTCGTTTAACGCCGTAGCTGTTGGTGAGACGGATCAACGTAGAATACAAGGCACCTTTTTTGCCATGCAAAACAAGGTCGCGGAACTTCGTTTGTGTCTTACGGAAATGCTCGCTCATCCACTTCATGAATTCAAAAGCGAGTTCTGTATTGGTCAGTAATTCCCGCTCTAAGTAATCTTTTTTTATAACGGCAACTTCGGCATCCTCCATCACTTTCGCGTTCAAGAGGTAAGTCGCGTCATCAGTAAACAGCGTAAGTTCCCCGATGATATCGCCTTTTTGGCAGATACGGAGGGAGAGTTCCCTGCCATCGGGAGAAATTTTACTGATTTGGATTCTTCCAGATTGGATGATGAACATCTGATCGGCATCTTCGCCTTCCTGGAATAAGAACCGGTTCTTTTCGATTTTTTGTACATGATCCACGGACGAAAGCAATTCTTTCAAGTTTTCAGATATGGAATGTTTGCTCAATTGCTTTACCATATGCACAATCCCACCTTTATCTATTCATGTCTGGAATGCTGGTTATATTTAGCAAGTTGTTATTACTCATTTAAAATCATATCCTAACCTACGTCAAGATATGATAGAAAGAAAGAGGATGGTTTCCACCATCCTCTTTTAGCTTATAGGGTTTTCTTTTGTGACGTTGTGACCTTTATCACACCATTATAAAATCATGATAGCTATCGCCCCAACGACGAAGCAATAAAAGGTGAAATATTTTAAATTCCCTTTTGCCATGATATTCATGAACCATAACAAGGCAAAATAAGTTGCGATGATCGATGCGATGACTGCGAGCGTCCAAAGTACCCACATCTGTGAAATGTTTTCCTCGAGTAAATCCCCAATAGACATAACCATCGTACCAAGACTGATCGGTACATATAATAAGAAAGAAAAGCGCAGGGCGGTTTCCTGCTTCATGCCGAGCAGCATTGCTGCCACTATGGTAGCACCCGAGCGGCTGATTCCTGGAATCAATGCTACGGACTGGGCAAGACCGACAATTAAAGCATCTTTCCAGTTAAGTCCGCCTTCCCCTCTTGTTCCGCGGATATTACGGATGATCCATAACGCTATCCCCGTGATGATCAACGTAACCCCGACCAATTGAGGCGCTTTGAAGGTTTCACCGATCCAATCCTCGAAGAGCAGTCCAAGGACGCCGGCAGGGATGGTTCCGATGATCAAGTAGACAATAAACATGAATTCCGATTTATTTTTTTCATCTTTATGGACGGCATAGCTAATCCCATTTTGCGCCAAACGGATGATATCTTTCCGGTAAACCATCAATACAGCGATCAGTGAGCCGAAATTGAGCAGCACTTCCAGCTGAAGCCCTTCCAAGTTCATACCGAAAACAGACTGTAATAGGGACAAGTGGCCGCTTGATGAAATTGGAATGGGCTCTGTGACCCCTTGGAACAGCCCTAAAAATATGTATTTTATTAATAACCAAAACTCCGTAGTTGCTTCCATATCTATAACCTCCTGGGTAAACCGCGATATTTTTTGAGATTTACTTGCTGAACATTGGTTTCGTTACATTTGAATATGGTGGAGGGGGTCTGGGAAACCACTCGCTTTCCGAAGCCCCCTTTTACACATGAAAGCTTTGGAATCGAGTCTACGATTTTACGCCCTCTAAAAAAATTAACAACCTTCAACAGAGATACAATTCATTATTAGCCTATGTTTGTACACGGGGAGAATGACTCTTCACGTATGAAAGACAGGCGGATGCACATGATAAAACTATATAGAATAAAAAGGAGTGTGCACAATGGGTCAAAGACACCAATTTCGAGCAGGCGATCATGCCCCGAATAACGGGGTATATGTAGAAATCGGCGAAACAGGAAGCATGGTCACAGAGCCGCAGCAAATCCATTTGAAGGCTGGCGACCGCTTTCCTGAAACAAAAAACCAGGACCGCATTTGGACGTATAAACGCAAACCTTAATATATCATGAATACAAAAGGCTGTCTCCATAAATGGTCAACTTCACACCATTGGAGACAGCCTTTTTTTTGTATTTGTTTTTATAGGATCTAAGCCTCGTCCTTGATCAATCCATCACCAAGAACAACCGCAGCTCCAGAGAATAGTACGGTTAAAACAACAACTTGTACGAAACTGAAATCGGAGCTTTGCATATTGCTGATAACATACGTAATCATAAAGCTTAATAAGAAAGCCCAAAAGATAGTCCAAAAGAAACGCATATCTGTTCACCTCATTTAACATTCTCTCATTAGTTTATCAAACCCCGTAAGAAAAATAAATATGAAATCGCTTTAGTCGATGAATAATTGAATAACACCCCCCTTCTTATGAATAAATATGGAATAGCGAAGGGGGACGCGAACATGGTTTATATCATCGATGCATGCTTCCATTGGATAGGATTTCATCTAACGCAGCATTTGCTGACAGAAGGGTACGAAGTGATTGGAATTGATCCGCTTGAAGGTACAAAGCAGGAGAACCTGTACTTTTTTATCGGTCGAAACAGCCGTTTTCAACATTTTCATTCTATAGAAGAAATGGAGCGGCATTGTCATAACGAGACGATTGAAGCAGTTATCAGTGTTGGCAGTCCTGCAGATGGAAGAAGCCGTTTTGGTGAATTGTTTGTTTATGAAAGTGTGGAAGGTTTCATGAATAGGAAAGGCAACGGTGTTGAGCTTCCGCCACTGTACGGAGAATGGATGCCGCGGGATGAACAGACAATTTATATCAGTAAGACAGAACCATTATTATTTTCCGATCTGGTAGATAGGGAGGATTCCCTCTATATAGAAGACTTTATTGTATATTTCTTTAAGAACTTTTCGGAAAAAGGAACGAGCTTCTCAGCAAGTGATTTACTTTCTCTCCAGTCACCGTCCACAAAAAATAACGAAGAATTGAAAGAACAGTTACAGGAACATTACCGACAATACCGCCGGATTTATGAATATTAGGTTAATATTCCTACTAATTCATTTACTTATAATAGTAAATATAGTTAAAATAAGAATAACAATGTGATAAGTGAAGCTGTAGGAGTGCTTATAGTGAAAAAAATTATCGTAATAGTCATGCTGGCAATGATGATATTGACTGGTTGCAATGTCGGTTTCAGTGAAGGAGAAATTAGATCTGTCGGGATGCTGGTGGAAACAACGATCCATGACCAGGCATGGGGACAGAAAGGTTATAAAGGATTGTTGGAAGTAAAAGAAGAATTTGGTGTCGATGTGTATTTTAAGGAAGGCATCAAAAACCAATCTGATGTAAACCAGGCAGTAGATGAGCTGGTTGATAAAGGAGTCAATGTCATCTTCGGCCATAGCAGTATTTATGGAGAATATTTCAAAAAGATACATGAGGATTATCCGGAAGTCCAGTTCGTTTATTTTAACGGCGGCTATTCTGCTGAAAATGTCACGAGCCTAAATTTCAGCGCGGATGCCATGGGTTTTTTCGGAGGAGTAGTAGCCGGCAGTATGACGAATTCTAATCAAATCGGATTGATTGCCGCCCATGAATGGCAGCCGGAAGTGGAAGGATTTTACGAAGGGGTCAAATATATCAACCCGGAGGCGAAGGTGAACTTTTCCTTCGTAGGGAGCTGGGATGATACAGAACAGGCCATGCGGTTATATGACCGCATGGCCCAGCAGGGAGCCGATGTCTTCTATCCTGCCGGAGATGGTTTCAATCCGCCGATGATCCAGCAGATTCAAAATGATGGCCATTATGCCATCGGGTATGTATCCGACCAGTCATCTCTCGGGGAAGGAACCGTTTTGACCAGTACAGTCCAGCACGTGGAGAAATTATATGTGATAGCGATGGAACGCTTAATGGAAGGAAAGCTTCCAGGAGAAGTATTAACCTTTGATTTCCAGGATGGTGCCATTTCAATGGGGAAGTTCAGTCCTAATGTTCCTGAAGAGGTAAAGGATCAGGTCAACAACATGGTAAATAATTATATTGAAACAGGAGAGCTCCCGACAGAGAGATAAATATAGAAAAGCCGTTGCTTAAGCATAAAAGCAACGGTTTTTTTGCATATCAGCGTAAGACAAACGAAATTAGCATGAAGAGAGACAAGCTCTTTCTATATGTGTATCTGGGGAGAGGGGGAGAAATAACCTGCAAATAAGAGACATTTTTGAAAAACGGAAAGCAGGTTTCTTCTTATTAAAAATAACACCTCCGTTGGCGGAGGTGCTTTATAGTCTGCTTACTGGTCGCTTCCGCTTTTGAACTTATCGATTGCTTTCGATAGGTTTTTGATATAGGGGTTGAAGGCGTGGTAGGTATCGGACATGCTTTTCATAAATTCCATCCAATCAAAGGATGATTTTTCCTCTTGTTTTTCAGCAACGCTTGTATCACGATTCCGGTCCCGGTTATGGTTACCAAACATGAAAGCATCAAAAGGATCCTGTCTCTTTTCGTTATCTGGCATAGCTAACACCTCCTGCATTATCCTATGTAAGCAGGGCCGACGCTTGTGGGCGCGGGACTTTTGAATACTTGCTAAAATGAAGCTTATACATTAAAATTAGGACCAAGTCATAATAATTAGTATTAGACACTACCATAAGGGGATGGATATATGAAAGCTGGAATTTTAGGTACTGGCCACTTTGTACCGGAAAAAGTCCTCACGAATAAAGATTTAGAGAAAATGGTTGATACGAGCGATGAATGGATCAAGTCTAGAACCGGGATAGAAGAACGCCGGATTGCGGACGATGATATGGATTCATCTGATATGGCATTCCGTGCTTCCGAGCGTGCACTTGAAAATGCCGGAGTCAGGGCGGAAGACCTGGATATGATCCTTGTTGCTACCGTGACACCGGATACACCTTTCCCATCGGTTTCCTGTATGATTCAGGAACGCCTTGGTGCAAAGGGAGCTGCCGCGATGGATGTCAGTGCAGCTTGTACTGGTTTCATGTACGGCTTAGCGACAGCTAAGCAATTCATCGAATCTGGTGATAATAAAAATATTTTAGTCGTAGGTGTAGAAAAGCTATCGAAAATCGTCGATTGGGATGATCGGAATACGGCTGTCTTATTCGGTGACGGTGCCGGAGCGGCTGTCGTCGGTCCTGTCAGTGAAGGAAAAGGAATCCTTTCTTATGAATTGGGAGCGGATGGCGCCGGCGGCGAGCATCTATACCAGGACGAAGAAGATCACCTGTTCATGAATGGACGGGAAGTGTTCAAATTCGCAGTGCGCCGTATGCCGGAAGCATCAGTCAATGTGGTAGAGAAAGCCGGATTCAATAAAGAGGATGTGGACTATCTTATCCCACACCAGGCAAACATCCGCATTATGGAAGCAGCCCGGGAGCGCCTTGGTATATCGGAAGAAAAAATGGCGATCAAAGTGAATAAATATGGAAACAATTCAGCAGCTTCCATCCCGATCGCATTGTCTGAAGCAGTACAAGAAGGTAAAATAAAAGAAGATGACCTGGTCGTCCTTGTCGGGTTCGGCGGCGGATTGACTTGGGGAGCAGTCGCCCTGCGCTGGGGCAAGTAGAAGGAGGAAGCAGGTATGGATAATAAACGTGTTGTCATTACAGGGCTTGGAGCGATTTCCCCTGTAGGAAACAATGTCAAAGATATGTGGGAAAGTATCACTTCCGGCCGTTCCGGAATAGATACGATGACAAAGATTAATAAAGATGATTACCCTGCCAAAGTGGCAGCGGAAGTAAAGGATTTCGACCCGACTGATTTCATCGAAAAAAAAGAAGCGCGCAAGATGGATCCGTTCACCCAATACGCGGTAGCAGCTTCCTTGATGGCGGTCAAAGACGCCAACCTTGAAATCACAGAAGAGAATGCTTATCGTACGGGGGTCTGGATTGGCTCAGGTATCGGCGGTATGGGAACTTATGAAGAACAGTTCGAAAAGTTCCAGAAAAAAGGATACCGGAGGGTTAGCCCGTTTTTCATTCCAATGATGATTCCAGATATGGCAGCTGGGCAAGTATCGATCACACTGGGAGCAAAAGCGATGAACTCTTGTACCGTGACAGCATGTGCTTCTGGAGCAAACTCGATCGGGGATGCGTTTAAAGTCATCCAACGGGGGGATGCTGATATCATGATCACTGGGGGCACAGAATCACCAATGAATAAGATGTCGTTTGCCGGCTTCTCCTCTGCAAAAGCATTATCCTTTAATGAAGATCCGAAGACAGCGAGCCGTCCGTTCGATAAAAACCGCGATGGTTTCGTCATGGGTGAAGGTGCTGGAATCCTGGTTATGGAAACCTTGGAATCTGCACAAAAACGAGGTGCCCATATTTACGGAGAAATCGTAGGGTATGGTTCTACTGGAGATGCCCATCACATTACGGCACCAGCACCAGAAGGAGAAGGTGCCGTCCGTGCGATGAAGCAGGCACTTGAAGATGCTGGCATGAGTCCGGAAACAATTTCTTATATCAATGCGCATGGTACATCAACTGAATTGAATGACAAATTCGAAACGATGGCCGCTAAGCAGGTATTTGGAGAGCATGCCCGTAAAATAGCCATGTCTTCCACCAAATCGATGACTGGCCATCTGCTTGGTGCAGCCGGGGCGATTGAAGCGATCATTTCCTTGAAAGCGATCGAGGATGGTATTTTGCCTCCAACCATCAATTATGAAACACCAGACCCGGATTGTGATCTGGATTATGTACCGAATGAAGCTCGTAAACAGCAAGTGGATGCTGTCATGAGTAACTCGCTTGGATTCGGCGGGCATAATGCCAGCCTCGTCTTCAAAAAATACGAATGATACGTGCATAAAAAAATGGTGCGATTCCTTTAGGGATCGCACCATTTTTATTTTATTCTGTTGTTTTATCTTCGAGTTGGAAAAACTCTTGTAAGGCTTCACGGTTCTTTTTTTCATCATGGGCAAGCACTGCTCCGGCATGACTGTATCTTTCATCCCAGTAGGAACCTTCCACGGGAACACGTAACGTGTCAATATTGTCAGGAGCATTAAAGATGAAATCTTTCCCGAGTCCGACCATCTTGCCAGAATCGATGTTGGTATCAATGTAGGGCTGCAGCGTACCGATCAATCTAGGCACCTTTAGCAGTCCTTTGGCAGAGACGAGTTCATCCTTCATTAATTGGATGACTTCCTGCTGCCGTTTTACACGGCCAAAGTCACTGAAAGCGTCCCCACGGTAGCGGGCATAGCCTAATAATTCTTCCCCGTTAAGCTTTTGGGTGCCTGGTTCTAAGTTGATGGTGCCTGCGTTATCTTTATAGTACATTTTTTTCTCTACATCCACTTTGATACCTTCTGGTGCTACGGTATCGACGATCTGTTTGAATCCGTCAAAATCGACGATCGAATAATATTCTGTTTCAATGCCAAAGTTCTTTTTGATCGTTTGTCTAAGCAGCTCCGGCCCACCAAAGGCAAACGCGGCATTCAGCTTATTGTAGCCATATCCTGGGATATCCACGTAGGTATCCCGCATCAAGGATGCCAGTTTTGCTTCATTTTCTTCAGGGTCATATTGTGCAATCATAATGGTATCTGTACGCATCGTTTCTTTATTGCTGCGTTTATCGACACCAAGCATCAGCACAGTTGTTTTACCATCTTTATTATCCACGCCCTGGAATTCATCTTTGAATTCACTATTTTCAAGCTCTCCTTCAGACTCGCCCATAGCGTCCCGTTTACCTGCCATATATTCATAGCTGCTAATTCCGATTCCTATTAATAAGAAAATCAGAGCCACAGCAATGAAAACTTTCCTTTTCCTTTTCTTCTTTCGGTTTTTCTGTTTGTATTCTTTTCGAGTGGTCACCAAAGTATCACCTCATTTAAAAAAACCACTATCTATTAATTTACCGTTTATAGCATAGATAGTAAATAGTTTTTACGGATGATATCGTTTTCATGTCATGTTAAGAGCGTTTGTCTCATATATTTAACAAAAAATGGACAGGCTGGAGGGATGGATATTTTTTATTGGTTCGTGTTTTTAGTAGGGTTCGGTTTCACTGTTAGTGGTGGAATATCCTTGATTTCTTATATGAATCTGCTTCCAGCGGGCTTTACCTGGCTCGAATACCTTCAGTTTGTCCAGACGCGCAGCGAGTGCTGGTTATTTCCAATTGGTATCATTCTTATGCTGCTTTCGACATTAAAAATTGGACAATCTCCTTGTCAATAATTCCAATTTAAGAATAAAACTTCCAGATTTGGCCATACTGATGGCAAATGAAACTAAGGGATGGAAGGTGAGTACCGGGTATGTTATATTTACATGATGTTTGGGTGAACTGGTTCGAAGGGGAGGAGAACGGATACAACGTTTCTCCATTTCATGAGTGGCGGAAAGAAGATGGGATTGAGCTATTGGATCAAGCTCCGCTGCTGTATATAACAGATGATTTATATCAGTATATTGAAAATGATTTACAGGATTTGCCGATCAGTTTGTTAGAATCCATCCATAGAAGAGCTTACTTAAGAAAAAACCAGGAGCGTAAGTCGCTCGATTATGCTGCTATTGTTACCAATGGTCATTCTGTGCTTGCATTCGATACACTGGGCTATACACTTCCAGTCCGTAAGAGCAGACTGATTCCACGCCAGGAAAGACTAGCCCTAGAAATGATTGAAGGACAGAAGCCGAATAAATATGACTGGGACCCTGCTTTAGCAAGAAAAGAACATCATATCCTTTCTTTGTCTCCAGAATACATGCTGGGGCTGACGAGGAAGGAAAGACAACTGAAACAGTTGCTGATGATGGCGTTGGACCAATTACAGCATACAGATAATCCGGAAGAAATCCGTTATTGGCTGACCGAATGGGAGCCGAGCCATTATCCGATGGTTAAAGAATATACGATTGAACAAGCTTGGCAAAAACTTTATGAAGGAACAACCCCAGGGTGGAGCCGTTCTCATGAGGAGTTATGCGGAAAAATCATCAAGGGGCAGCCATTCTTCGAGAAAATTTGGGAATTAGAAAA
The DNA here is from genome assembly GCF_900107755.1 of Thalassobacillus cyri. Classification (GTDB taxonomy): domain Bacteria; phylum Bacillota; class Bacilli; order Bacillales; family Halobacillaceae; genus Thalassobacillus; species Thalassobacillus cyri. Next base: position 48,281 of record NZ_FNQR01000001.1, read on the forward strand.
TCATAAAGCAGAAGCAGGAATAAAAAACCAGAATTGAAGGTCTCCTTCAATTCTGGTTTTTTTATTGTAGTTTAGTAAGCGGTCAAACCCGCTTTATTTCTTTTTCTTTCTGACGCGCCCCAGACCCATCGCTTTTTTCGCTTTGCGAAGCATTTTTTCCGCTGCCTGATTAGCACGCTCTGCCCCGTTATCCAGTACATCATCCAGCTCTTCAGATTCAAACAATTGATGATAACGCTCCTGGATAGGGGAGAGTGTTTGAATGACAGCATTCGCAACGTCCTGCTTGAATTCCCCATATCCTTTTCCTTCGTATTTCGCTTCCAATGCTTCCACCGTCTCTCCGGTACAAGTGGAATAGATGGTAAGCAGGTTGGAAATTCCCGGTTTATTTTCTTTATCATATTTAACGATGCCTTCCGAATCAGTGACAGCACTCTTGATCTTTTTCTCGATTTTCTTTGGCTCGTCGAGCATCGAAATATAGGCTTTCTGGTTTTCATCGGACTTGCTCATTTTTCTGGTCGGATCCTGGAGTGACATAATCCTGGCGCCAACCTTCGGAATGCTAACTTCTGGTACGGTGAATATATCGTTGTATTTATTATTGAAGCGCTCGGCTAAATTACGGGTAAGCTCCAAGTGCTGTTTCTGATCTTCCCCGACTGGAACAATATCGGTTTTATATAGAAGAATATCCGCAGCCATCAATGGCGGATAGGTCAACAGTCCAGAGGAGACTGCTTCTTTCCCTTGTGACTTGTCTTTGAATTGCGTCATCCGTTCCAGTTCACCGATGTAGCTGACACATTGCAGCATCCATCCCAGCTGTGTATGGGCTGGAACTTCCGATTGAATGAACAGTGTAGACTTCTCCGGATCGATGCCAGAAGCAAGGTATAAAGCAGCCAGCGAACGAATATTGTCACGCAGCTTCAATCGGTCCTGTGGGACAGTGATGGCATGCTCATCGACCACACAGAAGTAACAGTGGTTCTCTTCCTGAAGTTCGACGAAGTGTTTCATCGCTCCTAAGTAGTTACCGAGTGTTAATGTACCGCTTGGCTGAATTCCTGAAAAAATGGTTTTCATGTTTTCCACCTCATTTATTTTATTTGTGAACATTCTCGTCAGGTTTCCTTAAATGTAAATTGCTGCTTTTTCCAATAAAAAAAGGCCATTCTCCCTCTATAAAGAAGGGACGAATGAACCGTGGTGCCACCCTTGTTATCCCGCATTTCACGGAATCACTTGTCCTTTAACGCAGGGGTACGTCGTCTGTAACGAAGCTCCAAAGCCCAATTCCCGGTACCTTTTGTCGGCTGTTTTCACCAACCACAGCCTCTCTTTAAAACAGGGAAGTCCGGTACTATACTTTTTCATCGCATTTCAATATATTCAAGAAAATTATAAATAAGTTTTCTGGAAGTTGCAACAGCCAGATGATCAGCCCTGATAGTAATAGATAAGCATAGCGACCATACCAAAGTTCATAAAGATTCCCTGGAACAGAAAGAACTTTAATATTTTACCGTCGATGGTTTGAGAAGGAAGCGGCTTCTTTTTCCAATCTTCCATATAATCAGCTGTTTTTGCTACTCTATGGTAGAATCTGCGAAAACTATAGGTTATCGTGTCGAAAAAGCCGCCTCGGATTACCCACAAAAGAAGCCCGCCAAAAAGATAAAAGAAAGCGACATAGAAGGTCTGGTTAATATAATGGAACAAGTCGTACACAGGTGCCCGCATAAAAAACAGCAGTGTTACCACAGTGAAATTAATGCCTAAAAACACCCACTTATTCTTTAATACCATTAGAAGAAGGCACATCCTTTCTTAAAAAATACTTCTTTCATTATAGCATGTTTTCATGTGTCTGTTTTAGTAGAGGTAAAAAGTAAATTTCAACCAGGATAATAACAAGAATGAAATTTTAAGTAATTTTTGCTGAAAAGTTTGTAACAATACAATTCTCTATGTAAAATTCCCCCGTTATCGTGTAGGACATTTGTAAAATAAACTAGGTATTTAAGACTATTTTATGCCACAAGAATGTAATAATAACAAGGTTCTTACAATTTTATCAAAAAAATATTAATGCAAAATAGTTCGAAAACTTGTATAATTCGTATTGTAGATTAATCATCTGCGTTAATTTTTAGAAAATTATATTTTTGGGGAGGTCATTCTTTCATGAGAAAGACAAATTGGTTATTGCTTGGACTAGCATTAGTTCTAAGCATGTTCCTGGTAGCTTGCTCAGGCGGCGGCGACAATAACGCCGACGGTGGCGAAGGTGAAGGGAACACAGAAGAGAAAAACGAAGGTAATGAAGGAAGCGAAGGTTCAGAAGGTGAGCCTAGCGGAGAGCAAGTATTGAATATCACTGACTCTGCTGAGATTCCTACAATGGATCCTTCCATGGCAACTGACGCAGTTGCATTCCAATGGTTAGGTTCTACAATGGACGGGCTTTATCGTCTAGGTGAAAATGCTGAAATGGAACCTGCTATCGCAGAAAGCCATGAGCAAAGTGAAGATGCTTTGACTTGGACTTTCAAACTACGTGAAGATGCAACTTGGACTAACGGTGACCCTGTTACGGCACACGATTTCGTATATGCTTGGCAGCGGGCGGTTAACCCGGAAACTGGGTCCGAGTATGGCCCATACATGATGAATGGCGTTATCAAAAACGCTGAAGCTATTTCTAACGGTGAAATGGCAGTGGAAGAGCTAGGTGTTACTGCTGAAGATGATTATACATTGAAAGTAGAACTTGAAAAGCCGATCCCTTACTTCCTATCCTTGACTGCATTTGGTACATTCCTGCCGTTGAACCAGGACTTTGTTGAAGAACAAGGCGACAAGTTTGCACTTGAAGCAGAAAACATTCTTTCTAACGGTCCATTCAAGATGACTGAGTGGAAACATGAAGAAAGCTGGAAACTTGTTAAGAATGAAGATTACTGGGATGCTGAAAATGTAAACCTTGAAGAAATTAATGTAAGTGTTGTTAAAGAAACTTCAACTCGTGTAAACCTTTATGATTCAGGCGAAATCGATGCTGCTGGTTTGAGCGGTGAATTCGTTCAGCAAAAAGCTGGCAGTGAAGAATTGAAGACAGAAGAAGAACCAGTACTGTTCTACTTGAAAATGAACCAGCAACATGAAGTACTTGGTAATGTGAATGCACGTAAAGCGATTCAATCTGTAATCAACCGCGAAGACCTTGTTAATGTCATTCTTGCTAACGGATCCCTTCCAGCTGTAGGTGACATTCCTCAAAACTTTGCTAAACACCCTGAAAGCGGAGAAGACTTCCGTGATATCAATGGTGAGTTGGTTGAAACTAACGTAGAAAAAGCACAAGAACATTGGGCTACTGCTATGGAAGAGCTTGGAAAAGACTCTGTAGAGCTTGAACTTCTTGGCGGCGACTCTGAAGTTGCTAAAGAGATGGATGCTTACTTGAAGAACCAATTGGAGCAGCTTGAAGGTTTGACTGTGAAAGTTAAGCCGGTTCCATTTAAAGAGCGTCTTCGTCTAGACACTGAAATGGAATATGACTTGCAAAACTCTGGTTGGGGCCCTGACTACATCGACCCGAACACATTCTTGAACATGTGGGTAACAGATGGCGGAAACAACAAAACTGGTTACTCCAGCGAAGAATATGATGCGCTTATCGAAAAAGCTAACAACGAGCTTGCTCTAGAGCCAGTTAAGCGTTTCGAAACATTCCTGGAAGCTGAAAAAATGTTGATTGAAGAAGATGCAGTTCTTGCTCCTCTATATCAACGTGCCAGCGCTAAACTTTGGAAGCCTTACGTTAAAGGTGTAATCACTAACCCAATGGGACCAGACTACACTTACAAGTATGCTTATATTGACGGTAAAGAGTAATAGCTTACCATAATTGAATAAAGCTGACTCGGAGGGGAGAGAGTATATGACCATGTTGTTGGCATATGCTCTCTTTTTCCCTGTCATCAAATATAACTGATAATAATCAATATTCAGTAATTTATAATAATAAGAAAACACTTATAAATATAGGAGGTGGGCAAGGATGGCTCGTTATATCACTAAACGACTAATCTACATGTTGTTGACACTGATTATAATCGCGACGTTTTCATTTTTCTTGATGAAAATGCTGCCTGGTACACCACTGACCATGGAAGATAAATTGTCAGAAACGCAAAAAGAGATCATTCTTGAAAAGTACGGTTTGAATGACCCGGTACCGATCCAGTATTTGAAATACATGGGTGGTTTAGCTGTAGGCGATCTAGGGATTTCATTCCAGTTTGATAACAGGGAAGTTACAGACATTATTATGGATCGTATCGGTCCTTCTATGCAATTAGGGGCACAGGCTCTGATCATTGGTACGATCATCGGAATGCTGCTTGGTTTGGTTGCAGCTATCTATCATAATGGTTTCCTGGATTACTCGTCCACATTTGTAGCTGTTATCGGTAAATCTATTCCATCGTTTATTTTCGCAGGTCTATTGCAATATTTCATAGCCCTTAAATTAGGCTGGTTCCCGGTTGCACTTTGGGGATCCTGGCAACATACGGTGCTGCCGACCGTAGCGCTGGCGATGTTCCCGATTGCGATTGCTGCCCGTTTCATGCGGACAGAGATGCTAGAAGTGCTTGGTTCTGATTTTATCCAGACCGCACGTGCAAAAGGTGTCAATAAATTTGGCGTCGTTTTCAAGCACGGGGTTCGTAACGCTTTGATTCCTTTGGTAACCGTAATGGGTCCTCTGGCAGTAGGATTAATGACTGGAACATTGGTAATTGAGAAGATTTTCGCAGTACCTGGAATCGGGGAACAGTTCGTTACATCGATTACAACAAATGACTTCCCAATTATTATGGGTACAACATTGTTCTTCTCTTTCTTTTTCATTTTCATCATTTTAGTCATTGACCTTCTATATGGAATCATCGACCCTAGAATCAGACTTGCCGAAGGAGAGAAATAAATATGGATAACAGCAAACCATCAAAAGATCTTTTTGTCCCTGTCGAGCGGGGAGGAATGGATAGCGAGAAGATTTCTCGTCCTAGTCTGTCTTTCTGGCAGGACTCCTTTAACCGCCTTAGGAAGAATCTCGGGGCAATGGCAGGGGTTGTCACTTTAATTGTGTTAATGTTGATGGCAGCTTTTGGCCCATATATGAATCAATTCGATCCATATGAACAGGATTTATCCCGTTCTTACACACCACCTAAGATTCCAGTACTGGAAAATATCGGCTGGCTTGGTGTGGATGGTATGGAATCGACGATTATTGAGGGAGATTCTGTCGACGCTGCGAAAAATGTCGCTAAATTGAAACTTGGCGCAGCTAATGCCGATTTTATTGAATATAACGTAATTGATGAAGGCGGGAATGGCACAAAAGCAAAAGTTGAAGCTTCCGTTGACGTATATGCAGCAAAAGGGATAGAAACAAATCACTGGTTCGGAACAGATAGTCTTGGACGTGACTTATGGACACGTACATGGCACGGAACGCGAATTTCCTTATATATTGCCTTGTTGGCAGCAGCAATCGATATGATAATTGGGGTCATTTATGGCGGAGTCTCCGCATATTATGGCGGACGTGTCGACAACATTATGCAACGGATCATCGAAGTCTTAGTTGGGATACCTAACCTGGTTATTGTTATTCTGATGATTCTGATATTAGAACCGGGGATCCTGTCGATCACCATTGCCCTGACCATTACCGGCTGGATATCGATGGCACGGATCATACGGGGACAAGTTTTGAAACTGAAGAATCAGGAATTCGTACTGGCATCCAGAACACTCGGAGCACCAGATAGCAGAATTTTGAAAAAACACCTCGTACCGAATGTTACTGGTTTGATCGTCATCAATACGATGTTTACGATTCCAAGTGCTATATTCTTTGAAGCATTCTTAAGCTTCATCGGGTTAGGGCTTCCAACCCCGATTGCATCTTTGGGAACATTGATCGATGACGGATTCAAGTCATTGCAGACCAATCCACACGTGTTGATTTTCCCTGCAATCATCATTTCCATGATTATGGTTGCCTTTAACATACTGGCTGATGGACTGCGGGATGCGTTTGATCCGAAGATGCGTGAATAGGAGGAAGGAATACCAAATGGAAAAACTTCTACAGGTAAACAACTTAAGTGTATCCTTTGACACATACGGAGGAGAAGTCCAGGCTGTCAGAGGTGTCAATTTCGATGTACACAAAGGAGAAACCCTGGCAATTGTCGGTGAATCTGGTTCAGGCAAGTCGGTAACGACAAAAGCATTAATGCGTCTGATTCCTCAGCCGCCGGGCCGTATCAAAGAAGGGGAAATCCTTTTCGAAGGTAAAGATTTAGCTAAGTTAAGTGAAAAGCAAATGGAGAAAATTCGAGGCAAGGATATTTCTATGATTTTTCAGGATCCGATGACATCATTAAATCCAACGATGAAAATCGGCAATCAGATTATGGAGGGTCTTATCAAGCACCAGAAAATGAGCCGTTCCCAGGCGAAAAAGCGTGCAGTGGAATTGATGGAACTGGTTGGGCTTCCTGATGCAGCTAACCGTGTCGATCAATATCCCCACCAGTTCTCTGGTGGACAGCGTCAGCGTGTCGTTGTTGCGATTGCGCTTGCCTGTAATCCTAAGCTTCTAATTGCTGATGAGCCGACTACCGCGCTTGACGTAACAATACAGGCACAAATTTTAGAGTTGATGAAGGATATCCAGAAGAAAACGGACTCTTCCATTATCTTCATTACGCATGACCTTGGTGTTGTTGCTAATGTGGCCGATCGTGTCGCCGTCATGTATGCAGGTAAAATTGTAGAAATCGGAACCGTTGATGAAATCTTCTATAATCCAAAACATCCCTATACATGGGGACTGCTTGGCTCTATGCCTTCTTTGGACAGTGCAGATGAAGATTTATATGCCATTCCAGGTACACCGCCGGACTTGATCGCTCCACCTAAAGGTGACGCGTTCGCAGCCCGGAATGATTATGCGATGAAGATTGACTTTGAACAACAACCACCAATGTTCAAAGTATCCGATACGCATTATGCCGCGACATGGTTGTTGCACGAGCATGCCCCGGATGTGGAGCCTCCTGCTTCCATACAACGTAGAATGCAAGGATTTGCTCAAGAGGCTGAACTTAATACGAAAGGTGATCGCTCATGAGTCGAGAAAAATTAGTCGAAATCAAAAACTTAAAGCAGCATTTCAAAACCGGGCGTCACAGTGTCGTAAAAGCAGTCGATGGCTTAACCTTTGATATTTATAAAGGGGAAACTTTCGGCCTTGTTGGTGAGTCCGGGTGTGGTAAGTCGACGACAGGCCGGACAATCATCCGGTTGTACGATGCTACCGAAGGAGAAGTCAATTTCAATGGGGTCAATGTACACGATAAAAAGAATAAAGCAGATTTGAAGCAATTCAATCGTGAAATGCAAATGATATTCCAGGATCCTTATGCATCTTTGAACCCTCGTATGAAGGTAGAAGATATCATTGCAGAGGGCTTGGACATTCATGGTCTAGCCAAAACAAAAGAAGCGCGCAAGAAGCGTGTACATGATTTGCTGGAGACGGTAGGTTTGAACAAAGAACATGCCAATCGTTATCCTCACGAATTCAGTGGTGGACAGCGTCAGCGTATCGGTATTGCCCGCGCTTTGGCCGTTGATCCAAGCTTCATTATTGCTGACGAGCCTATTTCGGCGCTTGATGTTTCGATCCAGGCGCAGGTAGTCAACTTGTTGAAAAAACTGCAAAGAGAGAATGACTTGACGTACTTGTTCATTGCCCACGACCTGTCGATGGTCAAATATATCAGTGACCGAATTGGGGTTATGTATTTCGGTAAGCTTGTGGAACTTGCTGATGCGGATGATTTATATAAGAATCCGATGCACCCGTACACCAAATCTTTACTATCTGCTATTCCATTACCGGATCCTGATTACGAACGAAACCGTGTCCGGGAAGAATATGACCCAAGTCAACACGATACAAGTGAAGAGCCGGAATTCTGCGAAGTTGGCCCGGACCATTGGGTGCTTTGTACAACGAAAGAATTCGAACATTATAAAAAAGAATATGTGTCCGTTTAAGACGGCTGTAAAAAGACAAGGTTCTTTCCGGATTGGCGGAATGACACCTTGTCTTTTTGTATATATATAAAACGGGGAAAAGGTTTAAATTAGGTCATTTGATATATTTTAGTGATTTTCTACAAAATTTTACTAAATAGCCTACCAATTTATAGGAATCCTCTTTTATAATAGGAGATAGAAAAAACTTGGGGAGTAGGATTAATCATGAGGAAAAAGGTAAGACAGCTTAAGAGTATCACGTTCATCACCATTCTTTTTATTTTGGCAATTGTCCCGGTACATACATTGCATGCAGACGAATCGAATGAGGCAGAAGCTTTGCCGGTGAAAAACTTGCAGGATAGAAAAGTTTCATTAGAGTTATTAAACAATGAAAAGCCAGCAGCAAGGTTCGTCTATGATTCTGGTTTGACGTTTGAGTATCCAGATGCAGTACGGGGGATTTATGTAACAGGTAATTCAGCTGGAGGTAGTCGATTTGAATCGTTATTAGAGCTTGTTGGATCGACAGATTTAAATGCGATGGTCATTGATATTAAAGAAGATCACGGTAATATAACATTTAAGCCCGACGAAGACTCTCCTTATTATGATATTGCACAGCCGTACATCAAAGAGCCGAGAAAAATGCTTGAAGTGCTGGAGGAGAAGGGAATTTATCCGATTGCGCGAGTGGTTGTCTTTAAAGATTCGATTTTAGCTGAAAAGCGTCCCGAGCTTTCTTTTAAAATGAATGGCCAGATCTGGAAAAACGGCAGGGGAGAAGCCTTTGTCAATCCATTCATGAAGGAAGTCTGGGAATATAATGTAGAAATCGCCAAAATGGCTGCAAAGCTCGGATTTGAGGAAATCCAGTTCGATTATGTCCGATTCCCGGAGGGCTTTGAAAACCGTGATAAAACATTGGAATATAATCAAGGAGAATATGCAAACCTGGAAATGGATGAGGTACAAAAGCGTGTGCAAGCTGTAACGGACTTTGTCGCTTACGCCAGGGAAGAGTTACATTACTACGCAGTTGATGTATCTGTTGATATATTCGGATATTCCGCTACGATTCCGGAAGCACCTGGAATAGGACAGAATTTCTCTAAAATCAGTTCCAATGTCGACGTCATTTCCTCCATGATCTATCCAAGTCATTGGACCTCTTATTTCGGCATTAAGAAGCCGGATATGGAGCCATATAAATTGACGGTTGAATATGCCAAAGTGGAAAATGAAGTGCTGGCTAAATTGGATAACCCGCCGACATCGAGACCATGGATCCAGGATTTCGAAGCGCCGTGGCTTTATTCCGGACCTGCGAAACAGTATGGAGTAGCAGAAGTGGAAGCCCAAATCCGTGCCCTGAACGAAAACGGGATCAATGAATATCTGATTTGGAATCCAGGTAACAGTTATACCCAGGGTGTCGATTACACTCCGTTAAACTAAAAAACAGTCTCATAAAAAAACATGGAAGGTGAGCCTTCCATGTTTTTTTATGTAGCTTATTTCTGAGTTCCTCCGACGTTTCTCCACGTATCCTGATAAGATCGTGCCTTGTCCAAAAACTCATCTTTTTTACCCCGGCTGAACAGCTTATTGCCTATTCCATTCATGGCAACTCCGAGAAACGCTGTTGCTCCGATGATCCCTAACCCAAGCAACGTAATATCGAGCATTAATGCACCCACATGCTCCCCTCCTTTACCGGTTACTTTTATTTTAGATGATGTGTTAAAAAAAAGAAAGCTGGAAAAAGTAAAATTGTAAGTGTTTTCAAAAGCCATTTAACAATTACTGAGAAATTCGTTATAATAGAAAAGACTAACTTGTAAGGGAGCAGATTTATGAATTGGTATGAAAAATTGAAACAATACTTTCCAATCGAAGAAATGAAATCTCAAGAGCATATGGAAACGTTGTTAAAGGAGAAAGGCGATGTCTATTATAAGGATGAGGGTCCTCATCACGTTTTGATGTATGCTGAATTCCCTTCTTTCCTTTTCATCGATTATGTCTATGTATCTGCAGCCTCAAGAGGGCAGGGCTTAGGACATAAGCTGATGCAAAAAATGAAAGATAAAGGAAAACCAATCATTCTGGAAGTGGAGCCGGTCGATTATGATGACACCGATACAGAGAAACGTCTTCGTTTCTACCAGCGGGAAGGGTTCAAGCATGCCCAATCCATCGGTTACACACGAAAATCTCTAGCTACTGATGAACCTAATTCTATGGAAATCCTCTATTGGTCCCCTGAAGATGCATCTGAAGAACACATTTATGAACAAATGAAAAAGATGTATGAAGAAATCCACACCTATAAAGATACTCAATTTTATGGCAAGTCGTACGAGCCTGTGGAAGAGGTACTCACCTATGACGAAGATGCAGATAACACAAACATCTTGGAAGACTTAGAAAAAGAAAAAGCTTAATAATGGAAGGTACAGGGTTGTCTCCTATAAGCTTCGCGCAATCAGTGACCAGGAAAGGGAGCGGTTTCAGCAACCGCCAGGCTTTTTTCAAGCTGTGAAGCTATTAGGGGACAGCTTTTTTCAATTCATAAAGCTAACTGAAAATATAGGAAGCAGAAAAAGTTTGAAAAAAGATGTTTAATGGAAGTGCAACAGGGTATATTAAAAGTGTCACAATGAAATCGCTGAATCTGTACAAGTTTTGTATAAAAAACTTACAATACTACTAGCTAACACTTGACAGTTATGATATAGTATACATAGGCTGTTAATTAAAGTTATTTTAAACTGGCAAGCACATGCAAACCTTGTATGATAAATACATTTTGAGGAGTGAAGTTCCCATGGTAACTCTATATACCTCACCAAGCTGTACATCATGCCGTAAAGCTAAGGCATGGTTAGAAGAACATAATATCCCTTTCAAAGAACGTAATATTTTCTCTGAGTCTTTGACTCTGGATGAAATTAAAGAAATTCTACGTATGACAGAGGATGGAACGGAAGAAATCATTTCCACTCGCTCCAAAGTTTTCCAAAAATTAGACGTTGATTTCGAACAAATGCCTTTGAAGGATCTTTTCGATCTCATTCAAGAAAACCCTGGACTACTACGCCGCCCGATTATCATTGATGAAAAGCGTCTTCAGGTAGGGTATAATGAAGATGAAATCCGCCGCTTCCTGCCAAGAAGCGTTCGTACTTTCCAGCTTCGTGAAGCACAACGCCTGGTAAACTAATAGCAAAAGACCGCGCAAAGGGCGGTCTTTTTTGTTTTTTCTAATTTTGAGAAGCTGGATTATTGTTGCGGTAACCCCAGGAGATGACAAGAAAAATGATAACAATCGGCATCATATAGTGAAGCGAATCGTATTGCTCAAAAAATGGCCGGAGCCGTCGTTCTTCTAAAATCATTTCAGCTGCTGTATAAGCGAGGATGCCCGCTCCGATATAAACGAGGGAAGGAAAATGCTCCATCAGCTTCAATATCAATTTGCTTCCCCAAATGATAATAGGCACCGATACAAGCAGACCCATTGCTACTAATAAAATATTGTCGTGGGAGGCCCCTGCGATCGCAAGCACATTATCAAAGCCCATCACTATATCTGCGAACACAATCGTCTTCACAGCCGAAATAAGACTGTCACTGGCTTTGATATCCGGTTCTTCTTCCTCTTCGGTCAGCAGTTTGATTGCGATATATATGAGTAGTATTCCCCCAATTAATCGGAGGAAGGGAATGTGCAGAAGATACAGGGCAATCGCAGTCAAAAACACCCGGACAATAATAGCTAAGCCTGTCCCCATGAAAATCGCTTTATTGCGCTGTCTCTCCGGCAGATTCCTGCTTGCCAGCGCAATGACAATGGCATTATCTCCTCCGAGAACGATATCAATTCCTATGATGATTAAGATTGCTTGGATCAATTCCCATTCCATAAAAAAGCCTCCTGATATGTAGTGACAAATGACTATAAATAAGCTAAAATAGACAACTAACCATAGAATTGCTACTGTGCAGTTCTTGGAGAGTATCGCTCAAGCGATTTTTATAAAAGTCGTGATATTCGTTTGTTTTTCCGTAAATGAAGCATTTTGTTTTCCAGAAAAGGCAAAGCTATCATACAATAGAATTAAGAGGTACCTGACCTGTATAAACATGCGATTAAAGTCCTGAAATATGGGGTAAGGTATACTATAAAATAACAACGAGGGTGAAGCAGTCCCTTCCGCTTATCCGAATATAGAAGGGAGAGAGATGCATGGAAATCGAAAGAATCAATGAAAACACAATCAAATTTTATGTTTCTTATCATGACGTTGAACAACGCGGGTTTGATCGGGAAGATATTTGGTATAACCGTGACAGAAGTGAGCAGCTTTTCTGGGAAATGATGGACGAAGTTAATGATAAAGAGAATTTCCACGCTGAAGGTCCCTTATGGATCCAAGTGCAAGCGATGGAGAAAGGCTTGGAAGTTATCGTCACGAAAGCCCAGCTTTCCTCAGACGGACAGAAGCTCGAGCTTCCTACTGAAAATGGTAAAACCATCGATATGCCCGTGGATGAAAAAATAGAATCAATGCTTGATGAAAAATTAAATGAAGCAGATACGCATACGACCGATGAAGATACTGATTGGAGCAATGATCTGGAGCCTATGCAGTTCACGATCCGCTTTGATGAATTCGAAGATGCAATCCAATTGAGCCACAGTTTTCAATCCGTTAAAGAATTCGAGCAAAGCATGTACCATTTTGAAGATGCCTATTATCTATATATTCAATTCAATGAGGATAATATGAATGATGACGAACAGGAAAATATTTTAAGCAATATATTAGAGTACGGAAACGAATCGGATATCACAATCCATCGCCTGCAGGAATATGGCAAAACGATTTTTGCAGAAGATGCACTGAATCAAATAAAAAGTTATTTTCCTCTATAATTGATAAGCATGCCGCCATGGTATGCTTTTTTGTTTTGCCATCGGACTATATGGCACGAAAATTGTTGCACTGGGTTGACTGGTAAGTAATAGCAGAGTAGAAGGAGTGAATATAGGATAAAAAAGTAACAGAGACAAAGTGTTATGCATCAGCACACGCTCACTTTTATGCAGATAAGCAGGATTTTTGCCGATTGATGTCGAATAAGTTTGTTATATAAAGGGGGGATGAACGAATTGCTTAGTGCCATCAATGCCAAGGGTCAATTTGTTCAATTGGCAGGTCGGCATATCCATGAACTTATACAAGCAAAAATGCAAGATAGTTATTTCTGTCCGCAGTGCAAGGCGCCAGTGTTAATCCGGGCTGGATCCAAGGTTGCTCCGCATTTTGCTCATTTTCCTAATAGTGACTGCCCGTCAAGCAAAGGTGGTGAAGGGAGCTACCATCATAAAGGGAAAGCCCGGCTGTGGGAGTGGCTGAACAATCAGGGTTATGACGTAGAACTCGAAGCTTATTTGCCGAAAACCCAGCAGCGTCCGGACATATTGCTGCATACAAAGAAGAGACGCATCGCCATTGAGTATCAATGTGCGAAAATTCCAGAGCCCGAAATCAGTAACCGAACGAAGCAGTACTTGCAAGCTGGTATCTTTCCTTTTTGGATTCTGGGAGGAAACCGCTTGAAACGAAAAGGAACGAACATGATCCAGTTGACGAGCTTTGATCGTAACTTCATCTATCATTTCCCCGATTATCGCATCCATTATTTTGATCCTATAACGGATAAGCTTATGATTGGCTCCTATCTCCAGGGGACCGGTTCAAACATCACTTTTTCAAACCTCCATTATTTTTCCTTAACCGGTATCTCGTTCAACGCGATATTCAGCTCTCAAAATCTCCTCCTTAATGATATGCCTGCGGGCTGGAAAAGTTTCATTAAAAAAAGAAGGATACGTCCTTTGGGACATTCCTCACCGCAAGAAAAAAGTTGGCGTCAATATCTTTATGCCAAAGGCTATCACCCGTCATTGCTGCCTGCGATTACTTACCTCCCCGTACCGAGCCAAATTCAACTGACCGAACCACCATGGATCTGGCAGTCCCGCTATTACCTCGACACCTTTTTAAGAACACCGGTTTCAGGACTGCTCCCGATGAAACTTACTCAGCCTGTTGTTCCTCTTTTACATGTATCTGTCAAACCTAATCCATTAAAAGAATACCTGGATCTGTTATGCCGTCTCGGCCTGGTAGTAGAAGAACAACCTGGAAAATACCGTAAACGAAAAGAAGCAGTGAACCCTCTTACTATCGAAGAAGCAATGAAGCAGGATGAAATTGTTTTTAATTCTTTCAAAAAGCGGGTAAAACCATGAGAAATATCATAAAATAGGGAGGTATTTCCTATTTTATAGAGAAATTATTTAGGGTGACGAAATGCGTAAAAGGAGGAAGTAATATGAGTACAGCCAGTAAGGAATTGCCAAAGCGTGAAGAGCTTCCGGTGGAGCGGACGTGGAAGCTTGAAAATATTTTTGCGACAGATGATGAATGGAAGAAAGAACTGGAAGCCATTAAAGAAATGATTCCCGAAATAACAGCGTTCAAAGGGAAACTGGGAGAGTCAGCGGACCAGTTATATCAAATGCTTGTGAAGCAGGATGAAATTTCTAACCGGATTGGAAAGCTATATACTTATGCACACATGCGTGCGGATCAGGATACGACGAATTCCTTTTACCAGGAGCTGAATTCCAAAGCAGAGAACCTGCTGACCCAGGTATCCTCAGCAATGAGTTTTATTGTACCGGAAATATTATCATTAGAAGAAGGGAAAATCGATAAATACTTAGAAGAAAAAGAAGAACTGGAGCTATACAGACACACACTTGATGAAATCACCCGTAAACGTGCTCATGTGTTGAGCGAAAAAGAGGAAGCATTACTTGCAGGGTTTTCTGAGATTGCATCCAATCCATCGCAAACATTTGGGATGTTGAACAATGCGGATTTGACGTTCCCGAGTGTCAAGGACGAAAACGGCAACGAAATCGATCTCACCCATGGCCGTTATATCAATTTCTTGGAGTCAAAGGATCGTGACGTCCGTAAAAACGCTTTTCAGGCGATGTACAATACATTTGAAAAGTTCAAAAACACCTTTTCTTCTACACTGGGCGGCAACGTCAAAAAAGACAATTTCTATGCAGAAGTAAAAAATTACGGTTCTGCGCGTGAGAAGGCCCTTGATAATAACAATATTCCTGAAAAAGTCTATGATAACCTTGTGGACGCGGTAAATGACAGGCTGCCTTTGCTTCATCGTTATATCGCGCTTCGTAAAAAAGTTTTGGAGCTGGATGATGTTCACATGTACGACCTTTACACTCCGCTCGTTAAAGATGTCGAGATGGAAGTAAGCTATGATGAAGCAAAGGACCTGGTCGTCAAAGGGCTGCAGCCGCTTGGAGATGAGTATATCAACATCATCCAGGAGGGTTATGAAAACCGCTGGATTGATGTGGATGAAAATAAAGGAAAACGCAGTGGTGCGTACTCATCCGGACACTACGGAACCAATCCTTATATCCTCATGAACTGGCAGGACAACATCAACAACCTGTTTACCCTGGCCCATGAGCTTGGTCACTCCATGCACAGCTACTATACCCATGCCAACCAGCCTTACCGCTATGGCAACTATTCGATATTCGTAGCGGAAGTTGCTTCGACCTGCAACGAAGCTTTATTGAATGACCACTTGTTGAAGGCGACAGATGATAAAAAAGAAAAGTTATATTTGTTGAATCACTTCCTTGAAGGGTTCCGGGGCACCGTTTTCCGTCAGACGATGTTTGCGGAGTTCGAACACGACATTCATGTTCGTGCTCAAAACGGCGAAGCTTTAACTGCCGATAAGCTGACTGAACTTTATTATGATTTGAATAAGAAATATTTCGGTGATGATATTGTCATCGATGATGAAATCGGACTAGAATGGGCGCGGATTCCACATTTCTATTACAACTACTACGTCTACCAGTATGCAACCGGCTATTCCGCGGCTACTGCACTTGCTGCCCAGATTCTTGAGGAAGGTGAGCCGGCAGTAGAACGTTACAAGAAATTCCTGAAAGCCGGGAGCAGTGACTACCCGATCGAGGTATTGAAGCAGGCGGGTGTAGATATGACTTCCAAAGACCCGATTTTATCTGCATTAGATGTATTTGAAGAGAAATTAAATGAAATGGAAGAGCTGTTGAAATAAAATAAAGAAAAAGGAACCATTCAGGTGACTGAATGGTTCCTTTATTAATCAATATTAGCACTTGGAATCGTAAGAACGTTCAAACGGCTTTTGTTTGCTGGGAAAAGAAGACTGACAATCGTCCATTAAATGAAGGGAGAGAAACAATGGGTAATCCAACCGAAGAGGTTGCAGATTCAGCTGAGGAAAAAGATGATGGTATGGATGTCGCTTCACTTATGATAACGCTTATATTTGCTATTGCTATGAAAGTAGGGGATAAGCTTATGGACTTGAGTTTCCTCCCCACCATTTCAAGCATTGCGATTTATATTTTATTAACCTTAGGATTAGCAGCGATTATGTTCAAACTGTTACATATGCCTTTAATAAAAATGTTGGGGAAGAGGAATAAGCGGGTTCCGCTTGGCTACGCCATTATATTTAGTATAGCTGCATTTTGGTTATTTCAGGGAATAAACTTTATTCTAACTGCCCTATAGGACGTTTATAAAGACTGGAAAAAGGAGTGTATTAATGGAAACACCAAAACATATTGTTTCAGCAGCTACGGTTATCTTAAATGAAAAAAATGAATTACTGTTGATCAAAGGACCGAAACGGGGATGGGAGATGCCGGGCGGTCAAGTTGAAGTGGGTGAATCACTAAAAGAAGCAGCTATCAGGGAAACCAAAGAAGAATGCGGTCTGGACATCGAGGTCACCCGTTCTGCGGTGTGTTTCAGAATGTCAGTAAATCGATTTGCAACACATTGTTCTTAGGGAGACCGGTCGGCGGAGAACTGGTCCCTACGCCTGAAGCTTTAGAAGTAGGATTTTTTCCAATAGAAGAAGCGTTAGAGAAAGTGACCTGGAACAATTTCAGACAAAGGATTGAACTTTGCCTCCAGGAAGAAGCACAACCCTTCTTTGTGGATTTTTAGTAGTAACCCAGATTAACTCTATGATTAAAGGCTGGTGATTGTTGAGATCACCAGCCTTATTCAATGGTAGCTCTTGAATCCTTTGAACTTTCTTCTGTGAAACAGGCTTTTAATCACAAAGAAGATCACCAGGAATAATAAAGGTGAGGTGATATACAGGGGATAGAGACGCATCAACCCGAATAGATTCATTAAAAAGGCTACCAACACCAGGACGGCGAAAATAATGACTGCAGCTATTTTCATGTCCAACCCTCCTTACTAAAAATTTATGCTTTAAAGGAAGAGATAGAACACTTGTGACAAACTCGTGAAATATTGAACAAGTGTATTGCGCCAATGGTTTCTGCTTGCTATATTATAGATGTGAAAGAAATCCCATTAACCCCCCCCAACAGTTTGATAGGGACCACTTTCTCCCATCCTCCTTTATTTATAAAGGACCTATAATAACCAGCCCCCATGCTGGTTATTTTTTTGTTTTAGGCTCTGTTAACTCACCATGTTGATCTTACAGTTAAGCTCCCTTTTGCTGAAGACTCAGTTTCGAGACTTTAGGTTGCAATGATGGTGGCTGGGAAAACGGATCGCTTTCCGTGGGCATGTGGTGAGCTTCCTCAGGCTTCGCCTTGCGGGATCTCACCGATCATCTTCATCCCACAGGAGTCTCACCGTTTTTCCAGCCACCATATGGTTGTAAGAATCTCGAAACTTCTGTTACGAATGGCATACTTTTGAAGCAATAAGAACGGATCAATCTGGCATTGTAATAGTATTCTCCTAACAATTTAGGGTAAGTAAATTTAAGAGCGATTTCGATAATCTTATATGGTAAGGGGCGTGAGGGAAGGTTGAGACTCCTGCGGGAAAGGATAGACTGGCAAGACCCCACAGAGCTTTAGCTCGAGGAGGCTTGCCGGCTTCCCCGAGGAAAGCGAATCCTTCCCCAACGCCCCTAGACATTACCAACATCTCGAAATCAAGTCTTCGACTTTTCGGCCCAATAGTTGAAAAAGTATATTATGAAAAATCAACAAAAGTGTTTAACAAGCCTTGTTTAACAAAAAAGAGCATCGGGTTGCTAAGCAAACCGATGCTCCCCAGGGGAAAGCTTTTGACTCACGCTACGGATGAAAGTTGTTTGGATCGTTTGGAATACACCTGGAATAAGGTGAAGGCGATCACAGATAGGATGATTCCGGAAATATACGGTAATCCAATCGCGATGGAAAACAGCCATCCTCCAAGCGGAGGACCGACAATCCTTCCCAGTGAATCAAACGAGGATAACAGCCCGGTGGCGCTGCCATATCCTGATTTCGTTTTCTTTGTCAGTAAAGCCGACACACTTGGACGGATGACCCCGTTACCTATCCCAAAGATAGACAGGAAAATCGCAGCCGTCACAAAATCCCGGACAAACAAGATTAATGCGAAGCCGACGACGGATACGACGATTCCGAGTTGAATGACGAAGGGTTCACCAAATCTTTTCGTCAGCCTGCCGACCAATCCTCCTTGAACAATTGCTCCTGCAAAGCCCATGATCATGAAGATGTAGCCCAGCTTTACTGTGCCCAGTCCAGCTTTTTCTGCAGCAAAGTATGCGAAAGTCGCTTCCAGTCCGGAGAGTGACAACGAAACAAACAATTGCAGGAAGAACAACATCGAGCTTGGGCCGCTCAAAGCCTGACGCAAAGGGGCTCTTTTGCCGGTGTGCTGGCCTTTTGCTTCCTCTGTCAGTGATTCTTTCAATACGAACACAACTAGTAAAAAGGTAAGCAGCGAGGAAAATCCGGCTATGTAAAACGGCATTTCCAGGCTGGTTTTTGAAAAGACACCGCCAATCGCCGGTCCGAATACAAATCCAAGACCGATAGCCGCTCCTATGATACCCATGCCTTTCCCGCGATCCTCATCTGACGTGATATCAGCCACATAAGCCATGATGGTCGGCATGTTAGCTGAAGATAGGAATCCACCGATAATTCTGGCGGCGAACAACATCCATAGCTGCGTAGACAACGCCATTAGAAAGAAAGAAATTGCAAGACCGGCAATGCCTGTCGCAATCACCGGCTTCCGGCCGATCCGGTCAGAAAGCCTTCCCCACATGGGTGCGAAAAGCAGCTGCATCAACGAGTAGACAGCCATTAATAAGCCTAACTCTGTTGGTGTTGCACCGATTTCTTCTGCGTAAAAAGGAAGTACCGGAATAATGATTCCAAAACCGACCATTACTAAAAACATGATAGCAAATAAGATAGGTAATGCTTTTTTTATATCCAGAGTAATGTTCACTCCTTTACATAACAAATAAGACTACGGAAAATATCATAACACTAGCTGTTTGGAAAATAAATGCTTTCTCTTATGTTAAATAAAGAAAAAGCGACTGTCTCAAAATGAAAGTCTGCACGTAAGTCAGACCCTTTTGAGACAGCCGCTTTTTAGGATTGTTGCTCAGTGGGCTGGTATTTCCAGAACACCCCATGTTTGACTGGTACTTCTTTGACGATTTGTTTCAAAACGAGCTTTTTCATTTCCCGCTTTGCCTGCTGTTCGGTCCAGTCATAAACGACGGCGATTTCTTTGGTTGCTACGAATTTATAATGCTGCATGAATGCTTCCAGCGTCGGCTTCCTGGCCGGTTTCGGGTCTTTCTGGAGCATCTCTTTCAATACATTTACGTAAATTTCATAAGGATAAGAACCGGAAATTTTCAATCCTGCTTCCTCTTCGGATTGGTTGAACAATACGAGGGCAGGAATCGATTCGACGTCCATTTCCCTTGTCAGCTTGAAATCACATTGCAGTGCACGCCGAGCGGTATCGGAGTAAAGGTCTTTCCGGAATTCGTCGACATCGAGGTTACTTTTTTCCGCACATTCTACCAATACTTCTTCATCGGAGATGTTTTTCTTATCCAGAAAGACATACTCCTGAACTTTACGCAAGAACCGCATGCCGGATTTTTTTCCCTGCAGTTCTGCTGCTTTGATAGCAAGCGATGTGATGAGTGGAGAAGAAACAGGATTCTCCAGCCAAATGTCGCCGTCACAGCACATGCCAGTGCGGTTGGCTGTTTTATCCCATTCTTTTTTCAAATGATAAGGCTTCTCTACGTTTTTTTTATGAAGGGAAGTCATTTTCCCGCTGATAATCGGTTTTATAGTAAAAAAGCGTCCATATTCGATGGTGAGCTTTTTGATGATCGGCTCGATGGACCAACACTCCGGGCATAGGGGGTCTACGAATAGGTAGAGCTCCAATGGCCGTTTCAAAAGATCGAAAAAACCGAACTGGGCACTTGATTGTTCCTGGGATGCTCCAGTAGCTTTCCAACTCACATCGATTCTCCTTTCTCATCCTCTGGTGTATTCATCATATGATTGGCTGTCATGGTCAGACGTTCGAAAATCGCCGTGCGGTATGGCTCTTCAATATTCGCTTCTTCGAGTGCTGCGGCCATGCAATCCAGCCAGGCATCCCTTCTCGTTGGTGTAATCGGAAAAGGCAGGTGCCGTGCGCGCAGCATGGGATGGCCATGTTCTTCGGTATATAAAGCTGGTCCGCCGAAAAATTGCGTCAAAAACTGTTTTTGTTTCCGGGCAGTTTCTGTCAGGTCATCCGGAAAGATCGGTATTAGATCCGGGTGACTTCCAACTTTAGTATAAAAGGCATCGACAAGCTTGAATACTGCTTGTTGTCCGCCTATCGCTTCGTAAATTGTTCCTGGTACACTCATGATCAGAACCCTTTCTGCTTGTTATTCATTGTAGCAACGCCAGGCATGGCCTTCAAATAATGTGACTCAAGCCCGTGCCTGAAAAAAGCGCTTGATCTTATTATCGGTATCGCGCTCAGGAATTTCATGATCGGTCAATAACTGGTAGAAAATCTTTTCCCCATGCGCTCTGTTCGTCGCTTCCAGTTCAAGTTCATAATCTTCCGTATCATGATAAAGACTATGGTCTAAGACCAGGAGGGTGTCCTGGTAGTCGATTTCCTGGCGGTTCGTTTTCAATTCACCCCAATATTTCAATGCGTGATAGTCGATACCCATCTGTTTAAGCTGATTGATGACGTTTTCTTTTTCTACCGGGTTACCGGCAATCCAGCTTTCAAATTCGTCCATGGTCAGTTTGGCATGAGTCTCAAGCAGGCCCTCGGGATGCGGCTGTTTCAAGGTCAACGTATAGCCGCCGTTTTTCTCTCTGATTCTCAGGGCAGCCCTTTGTTGTTTCAAATCAAAATTCTCCGTTTCAAAGTAGTGGTTGATTTGTTCCTTGGCCACTGCATTTTCAAACGGTAAAGTCGTCTTCAGGCGATTGTATTCTGCTTTTGTCAACATATTTTTGAATTCGATCTCAATTTCCTGGTTCATAATATCCCTCCAGCGCTCTGCAATCATTATGAGGTGGGAGCCTGTTGATTGCAAAGATTATCTCCTGTCATAATTTATGATACAATGAATGGGTACTTAATATCACATATTTACTACATAGATGTATGGTTAAAGGTGGGAAGGACAAGATGGATTGGGAAGTATTTTTGGCACCCTACACCCAAGTGGTGGATGAATTGAAAGTGAAACTGAAAGGGATGCGTGCCCAGTTTGAATATGAACTGGAGCATTCACCAATCGAGTTTGTCACCGGTCGTGTCAAACCCAGAACAAGCATTATTGAAAAGATGAAGCGGCGTGGTATCACACCGGCCGATGTTGAAAAGGAACTCCAGGATATCGCAGGGGTGCGTGTCGTCTGCCAATTCGTCGATGATATTTATGTTATTGCCAATATGCTTCACAACCGCCACGATTTCGAAATCATTGAAGAAAAAGATTATGTTTCTGATAAGAAGGATAGCGGCTACCGCTCTTATCATATTATTATCAGCTATCCTGTAGAAACGATTCATGGCAAGAAAAAAGTACTCGCAGAAATTCAGATTCGTACACTCGCGATGAACTTTTGGGCGACCAACGAGCATTCGTTGAATTATAAATATTCCGGCCAGATTCCGGGGGAAGTCAAGGCACGCTTAAAGCGAGCCGCCGAGGCTGCCTTCCGATTGGATGAGGAAATGTCCAAAATCAAAAATGAAATCCAGGACGCGAAGAAAGCGTTTAACCGAAAAGAACAAGGGAATCAACCAGAATAGTGATCCGCAGCTGGAAAGGAGCAGGCATAGCGTATGAAATTTTCCGTTTTATCAAGAGGCGACAAAAATTCAAATGAAATCCGTTCCAAAATAAAAAATTATTTATCAGAGTTTGATATGGAATATTGTGATGAAGAGCCGGAAATCGTGATATCTGTTGGCGGTGACGGGACGTTTCTGGAAGCTTTTCATAACTACAACCATCGCTTGGACAAGACAGCCTTCATGGGGATACATACTGGACATCTGGGGTTCTATGCCGACTGGACACCCGATGAAGTGGAAAAGTTGATCATCGATGTTGCGCGCACTCCTTTCCAGGTGGTCGAATATCCATTGCTCGAACTGATTATCCGTTTGAAAAACGGAGGAGAAGAAGGGCAATATTTAGCACTCAATGAATGTACCATCAAGACCTCAGAAGGCTCGGTGGTGCTCGATGTCGATATCAAAGGGGAGCATTTCGAAACGTTCCGCGGTGACGGGTTATGTATTTCGACCCCATCAGGAAGTACCGCCTATAACAAAGCGCTTGGCGGGGCCATTATCCACCCATCACTCGAATCAATCCAGATTGCGGAAATGGCTTCGATCAACAATCGCGTCTTTCGTACCATCGGTTCCCCGTTGATTTTGCCAAGCCACCATACGTGCCTGCTGAAGCCGACTTCAGATAAGAGCTTCTTGATCACGGTCGATCACTATACCCATACGTATAAAGAAGTAAAATCAATTCAGTGCCGAGTGGCAAGAGAAAAAGTCCGGTTTGCCAGATTCCGGCCGTTCCCATTTTGGAAACGAGTCAGAGATTCATTTGTTGCGGACGATAAAGAATGAAGCAGTGGAGCTGGACGTGGAAAATAGCAAAGCAGCAGGAGGGGATGCTCGTACGGGAATATTTGATTTCTGTGCGGGCATTTTCTCGTCAATTACTGAAACAGATAAAGCACGCACAAGGGCTAAAAGTTAATGGTGCAGCTGTTACAGTACGGAAAAAGCTTGAGGCGGGAGACGAACTGGAAGTGACTCTTCCAGCTGCGGAACCAGCGGAGCGGCTGGAAGCGGTCGAGATGGAATTGGCTGTAGTTTATGAGGATGAGGATGTCCTGGTTGTCGATAAACCAGGAGGGCTTGCAGTCATGCCTTCTATGAACCATGACGTCACGCTCGCGAATGGTATCATGGCTTATTACCAGCATAACGGAATTCCGAGTACGATCCATGTAGTCACGCGGCTCGATAGGGATACGTCGGGGCTTGTGCTGATTGCCAAGCATGCCTACAGCCACTCCCTGCTTGCCGCTTCTCCTAGTGGTCCACTAGAAAAAACTTATCTGGCTCTGGTGGAAGGACACCTGGATCAGTCGAAGGGCACCATCGAAGCTCCAATCGGAAGGAAAGATGGCTCTATCATTGAACGACAGGTACGTGAAGACGGCCAGCCTGCCACCACCCAATATCAGGTTCTGGAATTTTTAAATAAGCATTCGCTGGTAGAAGTTGAACTGGTTACAGGAAGGACCCACCAGATCCGTGTCCATATGAGCTGCCTTGGACATCCCCTTGCCGGCGATGATCTTTATGGAGGATCCCTATACCTCATGAAAAGGCAAGCCCTGCATTGCCACAGGCTTGCCTTTGTGCATCCATTGACCGGGGAAGTAGTTGTCTGCCAGAAAGAGCTTCCCATTGATATGGTTTCCGCTATGGACAAAGCTTAATCCAGGCGGAATTTTTCTTCTACGAATGGCTGTTTAGAAGAAACGCTTACAATTTCCTCTTCGGGCAGCCGGAAAGCAGTCAATTTATTACCGAATACACACCCGGTATCAATGTTCACCGTATTATTAACGAACCGCGGCTCTCGTACCGGTGTATGACCATAGACGATCCAGCGGCTTCCTTCGTAGGCCTGCGCCCAATCGCGGCGCACCGGCCTTCCATCTTCATGCTTCTCTCCGGTAATATCTCCATAAAGCACGAATGTACGAACTTTTTTCCCTTGCTGTCCAATAAAGCTTTCTTTGATGCCGGCATGAGCCACGATAGCATTGGCTTCACGAAGCTCCAAGTATAGCGGTGCTTCTTCATATAATTTCATAAAGTGATGGCGTACTTCCTTTTGTTCTTTTGAGGGGAGGGCGCGATATTCTGCGGTCGTCGTCTCGAGCCCATGTTTTTCCTGCACCTTGTTTCCCAGAAAAAAGCGGTACAGCTTATTACAATGGTTTCCAGGGACATACCTGCCTTTATTTTTTCCTACTACTATCTTATACACGTAACGGATGCAGCCGATCGAATCGGGTCCCCGGTCGGTAATGTCGCCGAGAAAAATAGGTATCCTGCCATCTGGATGGACAGGGACACCGTCCTCCTCCTCGTAGCCCAGCTTGTGGAATAAAGCTTTCATTTCGTCGAGACAGCCATGTACGTCCCCGATGATATCTACTTTCATAGTAATCCTCCTTCCTTATGTAAAAGTGCTTCTGTTATTATTCCCAATCCCGGGTGTTTAGAATCGTTTGACGTGAAATTTCAATAAGAACGGCACGATAGGTCACACTAAAAAGTAAGCCTGGAAAAGTGCCAGTATATGATGGCATCCCTGGTCTTATCGGTTCCATTTTTGCACATTTATTTGATAAACTACTATCATGTATTTCTAAAGAATTATTTTATTGACAAAGCTTGTTGATGCCATTACGATATAACGGTCAAAATGAATCTGGCTTGAACATGGGGGAGGGATTTCTGATGGAACATTTGGAAACAGATGAACGGGAAAGAATGTGGGAAAAAGTGCAAGAGGCTTTGCTGAACGACCAGATAGATCAGTTCCGTGCCGAATTCCTAGAAATGCATCCATACGATCAAGCTAGTATTTTCACTGATATGGACGCTGATGTCCGTAGGAAAGTTTATATGTACTTATCTCCGGAAGAGATTTCGGAAGTGATGGAGCATATCGACTATGAAGATGTCGAGCCGTTTTTCTCCGAAATGGATCCGCGCCTAGCATCGCAGGTGCTCGCGGATATGTCGACGGATGATGCGGTCGACATCCTCAATTCTTTAGATAAAAACAAAGTAGCAAGCTTTTTGACGATTATGGATGATAACGATTCTGATGAAATCAAAGACTTGCTGCATTATGAGGAGAAGACTGCAGGTAGTATCATGACGACCGAGTTCGTGGTCGTGAAAGCCAACCAGACCGTTAGAGAAGCGATGCTGCATCTCCGCCGGGAAGCACCAGATGCCGAAACAATCTATTATACGTATGTGATAGATGAAGATAAGCACTTAGTCGGTGTTATATCATTAAGAGACCTAATTATCGCGGAAGATGAATGGTTGATATCAGAAGTGATGAATGAGCGGCTTGTTTCTGTAGCTGTAGGAGAAGACCAGGAAGAAATCGCGCGCATGTTCCGTGACTATGATTTCCTTGCGCTTCCCGTAGTTGATTTTCAAAACCATCTCCTTGGGATTATCACTGTCGATGACGTCCTGGATGTCATGGAAGAGGAAGCGAATGAGGACTATTCCAAACTTGCCGGTATCAGTGATATCGACAGCCCTGATGATCATGCTTTCGCCTCAGCGAAAAAACGGCTTCCATGGCTGATCATCCTCTTGTTTTTAGGGAGTTTGACGGCCAGCTTGATCGGCAGGTTCGAGGATACGCTTGATGTGGTGCCGATTCTGGCGATATTCATTCCACTAATCGCCGGGATGGCAGGTAATACCGGAACACAGGCACTCGCTGTTGCTGTCCGCGGAATGGCGACAGGAGAGGTCGACAAACAAGGAAAAAGAAAGATAATCATGAGGGAAGCGGCAACTGGATTGATTACCGGAGCTTCCTGCGGTGTTTTAGCTACGGTCATCATCTTTTTTTGGCAGCAAGACATATATCTCGGCTTGTTGGTTGGTCTGTCAATTTTCGCAACCCTCGTCGTGGCTACGTTAGCAGGCTCGCTTGTTCCTTTAGTAATGGATCGTCTCAATATCGATCCAGCTGTTGCATCTGGCCCTTTTATTACTACGATTAATGATATCATCTCGGTTCTTATTTATTTCGGGATGGCGACAGCATTCATGAACCTATTGACATAAATGGAAAGGGGGACGATTGAATGGAGCATGGCGCTTCCGTCACCTCATTAGTAATTGTAATTTTAGCAGCATTTCTTACCCCGATTCTTATGCATCGATTCAAGTTGAGAGCCATCCCCGTGGTTGTGGCCGAAATTATCGTCGGTCTGATCATCGGGAAAAGCGGCTTCGATATCGTCAATGAATCAGGAAGCTGGATAGAAATCCTCTCGACGCTCGGGTTCATTTTTCTTATGTTCCTGAGTGGACTGGAAATTGATTTTTCGATTTTCGGCAAGAAGAAGAAAGCGAAGAAACCGGAAAATAAAGGCATCGAGCCACCGAACCCGCTTTGGATCTCGTTGATGGTATTTGCGGCTATCTTCGCCCTTTCCCTTGGATTGTCTTATCTATTCGTTTTAGTCGGGTTTATTGATAACCTGTTCTTGATGACATTAATTATTTCTACCATTTCCCTTGGGGTAGTCGTGCCAACGTTGAAGGATGCCCAAATGATGAAATCGACGATCGGCCAGACGATTCTGATGATTGCGGTCATTGCCGATTTGGCGACCATGATTTTGCTTGCTGTATTCGTTTCTATTTATGGAGAAGGCGAAGGGAACATGTGGCTGCTGCTCGTTCTTTTTGGAGTAGGTGTCCTGCTTTACTTCGTCGGGAAATATTATCGTCATCAATCCTTCATGGAAACGATGACCAAAGGGACGATCCAAATCGACACCCGGGCGGTTTTTACATTGATTATTCTGCTGGTGGCTATTTCAGAAACGGTCGGCGCAGAAAACATTCTTGGCGCTTTCCTTGCGGGTACCCTTGTTTCCCTTTTATCTCCTAACCCTGAGCTCGTGAAGCGGATGGATAGCTTCGGTTATGGGTTCCTGATCCCGATTTTCTTCGTTATGGTCGGGGTTGAAATCGATATTTGGGAGTTGTTCAGCAATCGGCAAGTGGTTCTGTTAATCCCGTTATTATTGATCGCCTTGTTCCTATCCAAAATGGTTCCAGCTTTGATTTTGCGTAAATGGTATGACTGGAAAACTGTGGTAGGATCCGGTTTTTTGCTGACTTCCACCTTATCGCTCGTCATTGCGGCTGCAACCATCGGAGAGCGGGAAGGCATGATCGACAAGCAGATGGAAGGGGCTCTGATTTTGGTTGCCGTCCTGACTTGTCTGATTACGCCGATCGCGTTTAAGAAAATTTATGGACGTTTTGAGGAAGAAAATCATAGACAAACGGTTTCTTTCATTGGCTCCAACCGCCAGACATTGCCAGTCGTTCGTGAACTGGATGAAAATTTGTATGAGACTCACCTGTATCACACCAAGGTTGATAAAGTGGATGAAAATATTAGCCGCTCCTGCTTCGATATCCAGGAGCTTACGGCATACGATCTGGATAGTATGAAAGAATTGGGCGTCTTCGATGTCGACATTCTCGTGGCATCCACCGGCGACCAGGTGAAAAACGCTGAAATCGCGAAGTTCGCCAAAAATAACGGCGTGGAACGGGTTATCGCCCGTGCCGAATCTCCAGAGCTCGATCAGGAGCTTAAGAATATTGGAGTCGAAGTCTTTTCCGTAATGCTTTCCACCAAAGCGCTGCTGAAAGCGATGATCGTAGCTCCAGACGTGGTAGAAATACTGACAGATCAAGACAGTGCATTGTTCCAGATTAACATGAACAATCCCATGTATGATCGGATACGACTACGTGAATTTCCATTCACCGGCGATGTCATCATGGTTCGTATTTTCCGAGGAGAGGATTCGATTGTTCCTCACGGGGATACCGAACTGCGGATGTTCGATCACTTGATCGTGACCGGCTCGCCGGAATACGTAGAAGAACTAAAGATGCAGCTTGAATATTGTGAATGGTGTTGAGGATTAATTAGCCTTCCTGCTTATAATAGCAGGGAGGCTTTTTCTGTATGGATGTAACTTAATCCCAAAAGAATAAGAAGTGATGTAAATGAAGAAAATAGACATGTTAGGGAAGCAATAGTTATGATAGCTCGAATAGATCATGTAGCTCACGAGCTGTTAGTAATAAAATAAAATCGATAAGCTTCCAGACATAAAGGAGGAAACCTCAATGGAATTAGAAAGAGATGAGCGGATTATCATTCCTGATGAAAAAGGAGAAGAACATTTATTTGAAGTATTGTTCTCTTTTGATGTAGACCAAACTGGGAATTCCTATATTTCCGTAGTTCCTGCCGACCAAAAAGAGGGCGAGGAAGCTGAAGTCTTTACGTTCCGTTTTGATGAAGAAGAGAGTAATGACGATGATCTTGCTCTATACCATATCGATTCGGATGAAGAATGGGAAATGGTGGATGAAGTGCTTCATACATTGACTGGTGAAAATTTAATTTAACTATAAGACAACTTAATCGGTTTCGAGACTTATTGTGGCGATTATGGTGGCTGGGAATCTCGAAACTCCTCTTAACAATAGCGTGCTTTTGAAATATAAAATACGATTATTTCAGCATTTTAATAGGGTTCTCCTCGCAAATTTATGGAAGTGAATTTAAAGGCGATTTCGAAGACTTTTGCGGTAAAGGGAGAGGGGGGAAGGGTGAGATTCCTCCGGGAGAAGAAGTGAGGCGAGATCCTGCAAGGCTTTCCTGAGGAGGCTTGCCAGTTCCTCCGCAGGAAAGCGAATCCTTCCCCAACAACCCTAACTCCCAAAATATCTCGAAATTAAGTCTTCGACACGGCTCTTTTATTGAATAAGGCTTTTATGAGTAATAAACTCATTTCTTAATGGAGCCAAATAAATAATAAAGAAGCATACTAAATATAAAATGCGGAGTTATCCACCTGAGTCATAAATTCACTGGTGGATTTTTTGGTTACCGCCGAATGCCAAATGAAAAAGCGAGTCAACAGGTTTCTACTGTAAAACTTACATCATCATTTGTATTTATGGATGGTTTCCGCTAAAATAGTAGCAGGTACTAATAACAAATCATAATACTTATAAAAAATCACCTCAAGGAGGTTAATGGTATGAATTTTTCTTTAGAAGGCCGTACATACGTCGTCATGGGCGTAGCGAACAAACGAAGCATTGCGTGGGGAATTGCACGTTCCCTTCATGAAGCAGGAGCACGTCTGATTTTCACCTATGCGAATGAACGTTTTGAAAAGCCGGTCAGAGATCTTGGTGAATCATTGGAAGGGCAGGATGCTTTATTCTATGAATGTGACGTAACCGATGATGAAGCGATCAAAAAGACGTTCGCGGACATCAAAAATGATGTTGGTACGATTCATGGTCTGGCGCACTGCATCGCGTTTGCCAACCGGGACGAGCTGAACGGTGAGTATATGAATGTTACACGTGACGGCTTCAAACTGGCGCACGATATCAGCGCGTATTCGTTAACTGCCGTAGCAAAAGAAGCTTATCCGCTTATGACCGAAGGTGGCGGCATCGTTACCATGACGTATCTGGGCGGCGAAAAAGTCGTCAATAATTACAATGTCATGGGTGTTGCAAAGGCTAGCCTGGATGCTAGTATGCGCTACCTTGCTAATGAC
The DNA here is from genome assembly GCF_900107755.1 of Thalassobacillus cyri. Lineage (GTDB taxonomy): Bacteria > Bacillota > Bacilli > Bacillales > Halobacillaceae > Thalassobacillus > Thalassobacillus cyri. The sequence continues at coordinate 78,399 of NZ_FNQR01000001.1, forward strand.
CTTGGGAAGCACGGCATCCGTGTTAATGCAATTTCCGCTGGTCCGATCCGAACGGTATCAGCAAAAGGTGTCGGCAGCTTCAACACGATCCTGAAAGAAATCGAAGAGCGCGCGCCGCTTCGCCGTCCGGTTTCCCAGGAAGAAGTCGGCGATACAGCGTACTACCTATTGAGTGATCTATCCCGCGGGGTGACCGGGGAAATCATCCACGTCGATTCCGGTTTTAACATCATCGGATTCTAAAAAATAACCAATCAGAAGGCTTGAGGTAAACGTGCCTCAAGCTTTTTTATAGTTTAAGAAAAAGATAATTCTCTCGTTTTTACATAAACAAGTGATCCTTTACCCTTTAAGATCCGATTACTTAGGATAACAACTAGTTAAAGGGCTGCAACCCGAATTATCATACCGATTATACTATGATGGCAATATCCACCACTTAAAGGAGCATGCGATGAGTACTAAAGATACGCAACTCTATCATCAAGTATCCCAATAATTGGATGATTGTATGTTGAAAAACTGAAATTCAGATAGCATGCACATTTCCTTAAATCTGGGCATATATATGAAAAGACGGAGAACAGGCTAAGGAGGGAGCACATCTATGGGCAAGCAAAGTAAGCTTGAACAACGCCCGATGCTTTATATTGCACAGCCGGATTTCGCCCCCAGCAAGGCTTCAATGCAGACGACTTACCATGGTAAAAAAACAGCCAAGGAACAAGAGAAAGGAAAATCCGCACCAGAACCTGAGGGAAAGCAGTCCCGCGAACTAGAAGATAACCCTGCCCGTAAGAAGCAGAGGGTTGAACATCATCAGCCGGAGGCCGAACAGGAAACCAAAAGTCAGTCGCGGGCAGGATCTGCCAGAGATCGGAGACAGCGGTTCCGGGATATGACTTTAGAAGAAAAGGTGACGTATTTTGTAAATCTGCCGTCCCAGATTCCAAAAATGAAGTGTGAAGTGGAAACAGAAGAGGGGAAACTGCGCGGATATATCAACGATTATCAGGGTGGTATCGTCCATATGAAAACATTCCAGCGTCCGTTCCAGAAAGAAATCAAGTTTGCAGAGATTATTGATATTAACTTGATCGGTTTTTAAACCGTACCAACAGAAAAAAGTCGCGCCCATGTTGGACGCGACTTTTTTTTAGGTGTTACGAGAATGCGTCGATTGCTGGAAGGCAAGTGATGTGGCAGAAGCAATCTAAATCGACAGTGATGCAGATGCCTGTAGTACGAAGGTTACCTGTTTTTTGGTCAACTGGATCTTTTGGATTGTCGTCATTGTCGTTTGGATCGCGCAAAAGTTCAAGTGTTGCGCAGCAATCTTTATCCACATCTTTGACACGGAAATAGAAGCTTCCCATTACATCACCGATGTTATTCCTTGGAGCTCCGAATCCTTCGAATGGCTTACAGTTTCCTTTACAGTATAGCAGTACTGGAACCGTATCTTTCCCTGTTGGAGCCATCTCTCCCAGTAAATCATTAATGGATTGTTCGCAGCTGGTTTCACATTCCATCGTAACGACATCTTCTTGAGCATCAAGGATCTCTCTTAGAATGTCACAAACGCAGTTGCCTGTGTCATGTTTTTTTCCACAGCCCATTATAATTCCCCTTTCGTCTTTTATTGACGTATTGTCTTTAATAGAATATGAACACTCGCCCTTATGGTGTGGGCATTCGTCGTGATTTTAGTGAATCACCCAAGAAATATCAGGGGAGGGAAGCCCATACACAATTGTCAGGTATTCATAGACTAATAAGGAACAATAGAAGTAAAAGGAGAGGAAAGGGCATGTCTGATAACTGTATGAATAAAAACTATATCAGAGCTGATGAAGTGGTCATCCAGGCTGATAAAGTCATCATCAAGTCAGATGACGACCGCCACCACCATGGCCGTCGGGGACACGATGATCGACGGGACGATGACCGGGTAGATCCGTTCTTCGGCCGCAGACGCCGACACGATGACCGTATGGAAAGCAGCTCCCGTCGTCGTGATGATGATCGAGTGGACCCGCTCTTCGGCCGCAGACGCCGTCACGATGATCATATGGAAAGCAGCTCCCGTCGTCGTGATGATGATCGAGTGGATCCGCTCTTCGGCCGCAGACGTCGTCACGATGACATGGAAAGCAGCTCCCGTCGTCATGACGATGATCGGGTAGATCCGTTCTTCGGCCGCAGGCGTCGTCACGATGACATGGAAAGCAGCTCCCGTCGCCATGACGATGACCGGGTAGATCCATTTTTCGGCCGTAGACGCCGTCACGACGATATGGAAAGCAGCTCCCATCGTCACTGATGATGACCGCCGTGGAGACAGCGATCACCGCGGGGGAGCCTACTGGTTCTAAAAAGATCCCATCCGATACCTAAGGGTGGGCTACATAAATAATCATCTTGAAGGAGGCTGGCTGATTGGGGATTACATGGATGGAATTCGTGCTGTTGACACTTGCTTGTTTTCGATTGACCCGGCTGCTTGTGGATGACACGATCACGGACTGGCTTCGTGCGCCTTTTCATCATTATATAGAACAGATCGATCAAGAGGGAAACGTGGAAACATTTATTGAAGTGAAAGGGAAGGGTATCCAGGCATTTATCGGCGAATTGCTCAGCTGCCATTGGTGCACTGGCATCTGGGCGAGTGGCACCCTTATAGCCGGTTGGGTAATGATTCCTTATTTTGAATGGGTAATACTGCTGCTTGGAATTGCCGGAGCGGCTGCAATTCTCCGCGTCTTTCTGGATAGATGAACTACACCCGTCGTTGCTCTAGAGAATAAGCTATAGAAAAAAGGACTGATCATCATGGATAGAGAAAGACGAAAGCAAGTGAAGCGCACAAGGCCGAGAAAGCGGAAAGGTTGCGGGTGCGGAAAGAAGGTGAGGCCATGAACCTCCGCCATATGCGACGGATGATCGATGAAATTGATTATATGATTACATCAAAACCGAACTTGAAAAAGCCGGAAAAAACGATGACGGAATTCGAGCAGATGATGGTCTCGCTGGAGAAACTGTTAACAAAGCAAATGGGTGAGTTCGAGAAGCGGACGGAAACAAAAGTAGACCGTTTAAGGAAATTTTTCGAATAGCCCCCTCAAAAGGTAGCGTTTCCACGTATATATCTATTAAATTAAGGGTATGTATTCTGTAAGGAGGGGAGCTTCATGGGTTACATTCTGCCAGTACCGATGTATCAGTACGATGACTACCAAGAGCGAACCGTCAAGCCGAAAGAGTCACCTTTCCAATATGCCAATGTCCATAAAGTGACATTGGACAACAGGCAGCTGCAAATGAGAAATACCGATAAGATTGATAAAAAAGCATTCCATAAAAAGAAAAAACTGCATGCACCGAATGACATCCATGCAGCTTACTCGGAAAAAGTTTATTCCGATCTGACAGGAAAAGGACGGCACTTCAGCGAAACTATTTAGTAGAATCGCTGAAAGGGGTCGTTCTTTTTTTATGGAAATGAAACAGATTAACAGTCACTGCTACTATTTTCATAGCGCCGTCAATATCGGCTATGTCTACAATGGGGACGACGGCATGCTCATCGATGCCGGCATCGATAAGTCGGCGATCAAAAAAGTGATCAAAGCTTTGAAGCAGCACGGGCTGCCAATTACCCATTTATTCATTACCCATGCCCATGCCGATCATTATGGGGGAGCGAAGTATCTCCAGGACAATTATGACGTCCGGACAATTGCTCCCAAATACGAGGCTGCAATCCTGGAAAATCCGTCACTCGAACCGCTTTACTTATTCGGTGGTAATGATCCGCTGGATGATATTCGAAATAAATTTCTCGAAGGTCCACCAGTACGGATTGATGACAAAGTCTGGGAAGGGAACTTTACGTTCGGAGAATTCGAGCTTGAAACCTTTTCGTTGCCAGGCCATAGCTACCATCAGCTGGGCGTGAAAATCTATGATGTTCTGTATGCCGCTGACAGTTATTTTGCAGAGGCGCAGCTTAAAAAACACAAGATTCCATATATTACTGACTGCGCGCTGACAATAGATAGTCTGTCCAGGGTGAAGGAAATCCTGTGTGATGGAGCGGTTCCTGGTCATGGGGAATATGAGACCAATTTCCAGGACACCGTCAGGAAAAATATCGCCTATCACGAGCAGCTTTCCACCTGGCTGGAGGAATATATTTCAGATCACCCGGACGGCGTCAGTCATGAACAGGTGATCGTGGATATGTGTGATGCCTACGGTGTCGAGAACAACCAGCTTTCCCAGTGGCTGTTGTACCGTACGGCTGTCACCGCATACCTGATCGGGCACATTAAAAGAGGAACCATCACGTATGCCATCGAAGGAAACCGCTGGGTGTTCAAACAACTGAAAAAAGGAGAGGATTAGTATGGTAACACATACAAATCCTCTCCTTCTTTATATTCGGCATATAAAACTTCTTTGTAATCGGTGATCTCCTGCTGCTGCAGCTGGGTAAACAGCCAATGTTTATCGAACCCGGCTTCTTTCAGGTTATCCCACAACACTTCGCCGTCGCTGATGAAGGCCATTGGCAGTGGTGTGGCCTGGGGAGTGAGGTTCAAATCACCACGGGTCGGTGTCTGATCCATCGATTTTCTCAACACGGAAATCGATCCATCGGTTTCAAGGACCGCATACTCGACTTCGCGAAGTGAAAATACATCCTTGGAACGGAGCAAGTGCTGGAGCTGGTTGATATCGAGTTTGTTTTTTTTCAGCTCTTCGCGGATGAGCTTCCCTTTATGGATGACAATCGACGGCTGTCCTTCCAAAAACCCCCGTGTCGCTTTCACTTTTTCTGTCAAAATTTCTGTTACATACATGAGTACACCCCAGACCAATACGGCAAACGCAATCTGCCATACCCCGACTTCCGGATCATAGAGTGCGTTTCCTACCAGTTCACCGAGAATGATGGCTGAAATGAAGTCAAACGGGGTGAGCTGAGTGATCTGAGATTTTCCAAGCACCTTGGCCAAAACAAACAGGGCAGCGAACCCAAAAGAAGCTTCTAATAAAATACGTAAATAGTCCATTATCATCACAATCCTTCTATCTGCTGTTACCATTGTAGACAGAGATAGAAAGAGCTATACAAAAAACCTGGAAGATTTCTCTCTTCCAGGTGGAAAATCAGTCTAGCGTTTTAATCATCGTGACATGGGGGATGCCGGCGTCCATGAACTGGCCGGAAATCGTTTCATATCCGATGGCCCTGTAGAAATCTTCCGCATGCGTCTGAGCATTCAATTTCGCCTGCTTCAAGCCTTCTTTTTGGATCCGTTTTTCCATCGCTTCAATCATCTGCCTGCCGAATGAGCGGCCGCGGAATTCCTTCATCACACAAATCCGCTCCAGTTTCCCATTTTCTTCGACAAAACGAAGGCGGGCAGCGGCAATCGGCTCGTTATTTTCATAGCCGATGAAATGGACGGCTAAATCATCATACTCATCAAGTTCTAAATCTTCCGGAACCTGCTGTTCTTTGATAAAGACCGTGCGGCGGACACCGAAGGCATCTTTCAGCTGTTGGTCGTTCTCTACCGTTCTAATCAGCATTGGATCACCCCTCACCGAGCACGAATGTTTCGTATACAGTCCAGGATCCGTTATCCAATTGGTAAAGCAACTGGAAGCGGTCGACCGTCTCTTTCAAATCGAACCCTTTCATGCGAAGCGTGCCATAAACATCGGAATACTCGTCATCGGAAAGTTTTTGAGCAATCGTAATATGCGGAACAAAAGAGTGTTCCCGCTCACCAGGGAGGTGCTCGCCATAGAGCTTTTCGTTCAATCCCATGATGATGTCCGTAGGCTCGACCTTCAAATAAATGGTATTCGTGATTGGTGTGAATGAGCTGACTTTGTTGATTTCAATTTCGAAGGGCTGCATTTCTTTCGCAATCTCCTTCAAATGAGGCACCATTTCCTTGATTTCACTATCCTCTGCCTCAAACGGATCCTTTAACGTGATGTGTGGTGGGATCAATGCATAATGCGGGTCGTAACGTTTCCGGTAGGAGTTTGCGACATCCTGTATTTTTTTCGGTGGAAAAATGGCGATACCATACTTCATTTGGAATACCCTCCTATAATTAATAGTACTGTTTTTATTCGTGTTGAATGCAAAGTGAATTAGTCAGTTATTCAGGTTGTCATTATTATACCAAAATATTGCTCCCCTTACATAGGCTTTACGGTCGGAACATCGTAACCAGGGCTCGCTCCATATCCTGCTGCCAATATTTCCACGTATGGTCTCCATCAAGTTCATGGAAAAAGTAAGTGAGCGGCTTCTTATTCAATAGCTTTCTCAGTTCATAGTTCGGTGTAACAAAATCTTTGCGGTCCCCATCAGTCGTTGGCACATCTGTCTCTTCGCTTCCGATCGTATGATAAATGGCAAGCGAGGACATGTCCTTGCTGTTCTGGACTTTGTCCATCACCTCATCGTTCACGAAAGGGGACTGCATGATGACATTCCCGAATGTGTTCGGATATTTAAGTGCCGTCATCAAGGCCACTGTTCCACCGAGCGAATCACCCATCAACGTTCTGCCGCTGCCCATATGATAGCCTGGAAGCTCTTCATCCAGAAGCGGGACAACTTCATTGACAAGAAACTTGATATAAGCGGACTGCTTTTCCCCGTTCGGATGATACTTGTCCTGACGGTCATATTTATCCTGATAATGGATCCCGACAAAAATCGTATCCGCAATCCGTTTGTCTTTATGCAGTTTATCGCTTAATGTCGCGACCCGCCCCATCTGAAAATAATCGTCACCATCCTGCATGATCGCGATATGATACTTATAAAGCGGAGAATAATTCTCCGGCAGAAATACTTTCAATGTCAATGTTTCATCTAAATAGGAACTATTGATTTCAAAATCCTTGAACGTTCCATCACGTCCCAAAGCGAACACCTCCAAAAAACGACAACGTATCTATAAATGTAACACACCTATTTTACCATATCATTTTCAAAAAAGTAGGACAGCTCTGACGATTGTCATATAATTGAAAACTCTTCCGCAGAAGCTAAGTGGCCTGGCCGCCAGTGGAAGAGAGATTTTCTGAAAATGATAAAAAATTGTCGATAAGTTATTGACACATAACTGAAATCATATTATATTAGTACTTGTCCAATTCAAAACAACTTTATCCCTTGATTCCGTAGCTCAGCTGGGAGAGCGCCACCTTGACAGGGTGGAGGTCGTTGGTTCGAGCCCAATCGGAATCACTAAGTCTTAAAAGCCTCTGGCCGTTGATCCTGCAACGGTCAGGGGCTTTTTTATTTATTTTAGAAATAATAGATAAAGAAGTAAAGAGATAAGCAGGGAAAGGAATGATTGACAAGGCTCTCCGAAGAGCGTCATTCCCAGTTGCAGAGAAGTCAAATTGTTGGTGGATGAAGAGGCCGTTTAGCTTTGGAAATGGTAAATGATCGTAATTTGACCGTCCATATCTTTAATGAAGAAGTGGCCATTAAAATCCCCGGTATAATAACCTTCTCCATAAATGGGTGGAACGGATAAAGAGATGGAATAGCCTTTAAAAGATAAAGCCCAGATGTTAGCAACTACGTCTAGGGCTTTGTTTATATAGAAGTTTGGCTTTTATAGTGAGTATTGAAAAGAAGTTATCACCTTTTTGTGAATGAGAGAATTATAATAAAATAACAAAAAAGGCATAAGAATGGAAATCATATATGGTATCCATCCATATATGGGCGGCATGATGTAGTATTCTCATTCTGAAAATGAGAACATGTCATGCATTAGATACATTTCTAACTCTACAGACTATTTCCCAAAACTGGGGGATAGTCTTTTTTAGGCTGATCAAGTTTGCTTATTAAGCTCTATGCGGAAAACGAACTTATATACCAAAATCAAGGGAAAAATGAAAATATTATTATATTTTATTATGATCTTGTAATCGCGATATTGGAAAGTCTGATATCCTACATTTCCACTGTTTAAATGGTAAAAATTACAAATGTCATCTAGTAAGAATGATAAGTATGTCTTTTCTTGTTCTCTTTAACCAAATACACTAGTAGTAGCTAAAAACAAGACTTAAGGAAGAGCAAGTTAAAGGCTTTCTTGAAATAATACTATTTTCGAAATGGGGTATCTTATTGATGGAATTAAAAAAAGTAAAAATTGGTGATATGGAGCCAAAATTTCCTATCGTTCAAGGTGGAATGGGAGTTGGGATTTCTCTCAGCAAACTAGCAGCAGCTGTTGCTGATGCAGGGGGGATTGGAACCATCTCTGGAACTGGAATTTCAGTGGAAGAATTAAGGTATCACATAAGAAAGGCGAGAGAACTTACAAACAATAGAGGTTACATAGGAGTAAATGTTCTTTTTGCCATGAATGATTTTGCAGAGAAAATGAAAGTGGCAATGGAGGAAAAGGTGGACTTTATAGTTTCGGGTGCTGGAATTTCTAGAGATATGTATGCATGGGGAAGAGAATATGACGTTCCTGTCATATCGATTGTTTCTACTGCGAAACTAGCCCGCTTTTCTGAAAGGTTGGGTGCAGCAGCTGTAGTGGTAGAGGGTTACGAAGCGGGAGGACATTTGGGTACAGAACGACCGCTTTTTGAAATTTTGCCAGAAGTGACTAGTGTAGTCAATATACCGGTGATTGCTGCGGGTGGAATTCTAACAGGTGAAGATGTTGCGGAAGCTTTCCGTTTGGGGGCATCCGGAGTACAAATGGGAACTCGTTTTGTAGCGAGTGAAGAATGCGATGCACCTCTTGCGTTTAAACAGAAATATATTGACGCAAGAAAAGAAGATACGGTCTTAGTAAAAACAACAGTGGGTCTTCAGGGAAGAGCAATTCAGAACAGATTTATAGAAAAGATTAGTGAAGGAAACAAGCTGAAAATAGCTAAGTGTTATGATTGCTTGAAGAATTGCTCCTATCAATTTTGCACCTTGGACTCCTTGTTTAAATCACTAGAGGGGGACGTAGAGAACGGTCTCGTTTTCTCTGGAGCAAGAGTTCACGAAATTAAACAAATTCTTCCTGTCAAACAAATTATAGAAAAAATTATAGCAGAATGGCAAAGTTTTGTTGAGGGGGAGGCTTCATTATATCAGATATAGTATTCTATCTGACCGGCTTAACCTATAAAAACGAAACAGGATTTTACCTTGTAAAGGGGAAATATGTACCCTTTTATTTTAAAAGGACGAAAATTTATAAGGTTAGGTTAAATGTTGAAAATCTGTGGTTGCCAAATTGTTGTCGAGTTGCTGCCCAATTGGTTGAAAAAACTATAAATCCTATTCAAATGAGAAAGAACTAATAAAAAAGGCTTTTATCTAAGATCATCACAACCATTTCTATTCAGTTGACTACCTTGACAGGGTGGAGGGCGTTGATTTGAGTCCAATGGAATCATTAAGTTCTAAAAGTCTCTGGCCATTGATCCACAAACTGTCAGGGACTTTTTTTGTTTAAGATGAAGAGCTCCTTATTAATTTTGTCAGCATTTTTTTGAATCTTTTAATGTGTAGAAATGTTTTATTTCCTTATACTAAGAAAATAAAGCCAAGAAAGGGGTATCTTAATGAAAATAGCGATAATGGGTGCTGGTTTGTCAGGCCTCGCTTGCGCCCTGACCTTGGAGAAGTATGGGTATCAAGCGGACATTTTTGAAAGGCGAGCGATGGTTGGTGACCGTTTTGTTGTAGCAGAAGCGATGTTTTCCATGTTTCACACTCCCTATGATGATGCAGTCAAATACTTGTCCGAAAACCATCATATCCACCTCAAGCCTACGACGAATATTCAAAAGGTAAACATTTATTCTGAAAATGAACACTCTTTTATAGATGGACATTTGGGATTTACGAATATGCGAGGGAAACATCCAGAATCCTACGAAAAACAGCTTGCCCACCAATTAAAAGGAACCATCCATTTCAATCAGGATGTTTCCTATAAAGATATTTCTAAAGAGTATACCCATGTGGTGCTCGCTACAGGAGATGCCTTAGATACGCAAAAATTACAACCATTCGACGTGGCATTTAAAGCCAGTTTTAAAGGTGCGGTGGTCGAAGGGGAGTTTAATCAGACGGAAGTGCATACTTTTTTCAATAATGATTTTGCTCCTAAAGGAATGGCATATATTCTTCCGCACTCCGACAGGGAAGCATCTCTCGTATTAGTATATCCGCAATACCCTGAGAATGAGTCTCTGGATAAAGATGAGCTATGGAAAATGTGTTTCGAGGAATGTTCCAGGAGGCTGGATCAGGATTTTAAAATTCTTAACGAATATTCGATTAAGGATTATCGAATCGGTAAAATTGAAACTCCCAGAATAGGCAATACATTTTTTGTAGGAAACTGTTTCGGAGCTATTACACCAGTGATTGGTTTCGGTCAATTTGAATCGATGCTGACTGGAATTTATGCGGCCCACGATATTGTTGGAATTGGGGAGTATGACAAGCTCGTCCAACCACTGTCAGAAGGCTATCACGATTCCCTCACCCTACGCCGGAATTTAGAAAAACTGGATAACAAAAAGCTTGATCTATTAACAAAATCAATGAGTAATGAATTAATGGAAAGCTTTATCACCAGTAAAAAAATCAATGCGATGAAAATATTGAGCAAAATCCTTCATCCATATCCCCGCAAGGCATAGGTGCCTGTATGGACAAGAAGTGAATAGTTTTTTACTGAAGTATTCAAAAAATATAAACGCACGGAAGTGTTAGTTCTATCGGTTTTAGAGATAGGGCTCAATGGATCTTCTACATGTAAAGATGGCTGTAGAAGATTAGATAATAAGCTCAGGGATATAGTTCCTTTGAGCTTATTTTTTTAATGAATTTTTTTATTGCTGTTCCTACAAATAATGCACGGAAAAGGCTGTGTGTTGACTGAACGCAATTCTTTGCACGATCATTTAAAGTCTGGATGCACGCAGTCCTTGCATTTTTATAGGCTCTGTAAGCAAACTGTATACATTCTTCATAGCCTCTTAAACATTGAAGACATGCCTCAATACACTGATCCATATTTTTGGGTTATTCAGATAATACTCCTGTTCAAACTCCTCCTTATACTAAATTTTTCAATACTTTCTACTAAAGATGATCATTTTAAACGACTTCTACTTTTAGAAACTGTGGCAATTATGTTAAGAAATGATTTTTTGTCAGAAGTTTATCGTTATACGCTATCGGGGTATGGTTTTGTAGCTTTATAGTTGGAGGTGGAAATATGTTGACAATTATCTCTTGGATAGCGTTAGGGTTAGGTTTTTTAAGTTTTCTTATTATCCTAATCGATGTAATCAAACATCCACAGCAAATGATGGTGATGAATATCGTTTGGCCCATCAACGGCTTGTTTTTTGGTCCTTTCAATTTGTGGGCGTATAATAGGTGGGGACGATTAAAGGCGAAAGACATAGAGAGAGATGATAATCGAAAGTGGTCTTCAAAAGTATTTGTTTCAACCAGCCACTGCTCTTCCGGATGTGCAATTGGGGATATCGTCGGTATTCCTATCGTTGCCATTACAGGGATGACCATTGCCGGGGCTACCATATTTGCAGACTTTACTGTTGAATTTATCCTGGCATACCTATTCGGTATTTTCTTTCAATTTTATGCAATTTATCCAATGAACAAGGAAAAAGGGGTGTTCCAAAACTTCAAGGATGCCATCAAGGCAGACTCGTTAGCTTTAATTGCCTTTGAGGTAGGGATGTTCGGATGGATGGCACTTGTCCACTTTGTTATATTTGCTGCCCATCCACCTAAACCGCATGAACCCACTTATTGGTTCATGATGCAGATTGCATTGATCTTAGGATTTTTGACCAGTTACCCAGCAAACTGGTGGTTAGTCAAGAAAGGAATAAAAGAAGAAATGTAACCAAATACATGTCAATATTCCGTAATATTTTCTCCATGGGTTCTTGATATTTTTACTTCATGATTTAAGTATAAAGTAAAGGAGATGAGTGAAATGAAAAAAATCATTATTGGCGCACTATCATTAGGAATGGTGGCAGGTGCCGGAGTCACCGGTGTCCAGGCTGAAAGCGGTCAGATGGTGATGCCAAAAGAAAAGCAAATGACGCAAATGGAGGAAATGCATCAAGACATGTTTGATTCAAATGCTGTCATTAATTATGGGCAGGCGAAAAACTTGATGGAAGAAATGCACCCAGAGTTGGGTAAGGAAGAGGTAAAAGAAATGTATCAGTCTATGCATGGAACAAATGGAGCAGCGCCTAGTGTGAACTTCAAAGATATGAACATGAACAAATAATGGAAACAATAAAAAGCTGGCCTGGAATAATGAAGAATTCCAGGCCAGCTTTTTTAATTATTTACAATTTTTTGAACCAGATCACCATCCATAACACCAATGTGACGAGTCCTGTATGCCCTGGTCGTGTGCTGCCTTTCTACTATTAGTAATGTCCGGTGATAGATTAACATATGCTAAACTATCAACTTCTATCGGAGGAGAAAACATGCGACCAAAAATTGCAGTAGCCTATGTTCGAGAGAGTGGAGGACTCTTGTTGTGGATGTTATGTTCCATGGTTCTGGGTGCTCTTCTACTATCTATTTCCGTCACGCACAGTGGGGTGAAACAGCATTTATCTTCCACCGTCCTTCGTTCCGTTTCAGAAGCACTGCCAAAAGAGGCCTATCTATTTCTCATGGCTCAGGAACTAACTCCCTTAAGGTCCGAATATCCAGATCAGTTGTCCAATGAGATAAACTTGCTGGAATTAGCAACTAATGTGGAATTAGGTGATATTCGTACATTATTAGGAAGGGAGATTCCCGGTCTTGGAAGTTATCATACGGAAATCGCAATCGCAGGAAAGGGAACCAATATCGGCAACCTTCCAGTTGAGTCCCTGCCCCCGACCGATGAGCAGTTAACCGATCAGGAAGTTAACCAGGAAGAGCTGGATGTCATTGAGGATAGAGAGAATGATGCAAGTGATGATGCGGGCAGTACTGAAAAGAAATCTGTGTTTATCTATCATTCACATAGCTGGGAAGCCTTTAACCCTTTATTAAAAGGGGAGGAAGAACGGGATGCTGCCAGTACCAATGAAAATGTTAATGTAATCGCAGTAGGCAGCAAATTGAAAAAAGAACTAGAGGCGAGGGGGATTGGGGCTCAACATGACAAGACAGATGTGACAGCTGGATTGAAAGCAAAAGACTGGAACTACAACCATTCCTATCAATTCTCACGTGAACTGGTAAAAGAAGCCCTTGCCGAGAGTGAACAATTGACGTACCTGATTGATATTCACCGGGATTCTCAACCGAAGAAGATAACGACAAAGACAATCGACGGTAAAGCGTTTGCGCGCCTCTTTTTCATTGTGGGGAAAGAAAATGAAAACTTTGAGAAAAACCTGGCGATTGCCAAGGAAATCAATGCAGCTTTGGAGAGTGAGTACCCTGGTATCAGTCGAGGGGTATTTATTAAGACGAAGATGGAAGGTAATGGTATCTACAATCAGGACTTGACGGAACGATCAATGCTTTTGGAGTTCGGTGGAGTGGAGAACGACCTTACGGAACTATATAACTCTATCGAAGCTTTTGCCGAGGTATTTGCTGATTACTATCATAAAGACGCAGAGCCAGTGAATGGGTCTGGAAGCTGATAAATTAGAATGTTTTCGAAAGCGGCGCATTTGAGCTGAACCAACGAAGGTTTAGCTCTTTTTTGATTTAAGATGGGGCATAGTGATTAAGGATAAAGGTTTCTCTTATGTAGATTCAATTAAATGGATTTTTATTTCGTTTTCTTATTTGATAGGATAAATATAATATTATTATTTCTTTCGTAAAGGTGGTTAAAGGTGTGCGTATAAACCGAAAAGGGATATATTGGATAGGCAGTATTATTATTGCGATTGGTTTACTGACCGGGTGCTCGAGTAATGAAAAAGCGGCGCCGGAAGAGGAGAAGCAAGAAGAAGTAAAAGAGGCAAATGAAGCCAAAAAATCGGATGAACAAAAGGCTGCACAAAAAGAGGAATCCAGTGGAATGGATCAGTCACCTTCCAAAGAAGAAGATGATGATCATATTATCGAAATCAGTGCATTCGAAATGGGTTACACTCCACCAGAGGTCACTTTACAAAAAGGGGAAGAATATACGTTGATCATGGAGAATGATGGGGAGATCTTCCATGATTTGACGAACAAAAAAATGAATGTGGAAATCACTTACATGAGTAAAATGCCCGACCACCCGGAAAACGTTTCTTTTATCGATAAAGTTTTTGGTGTGAACAAAGTGCATGCTGGCGGGGATCACGACGGAGGCCATGGTGATAGTCATGGGGGAGAACCCACGAATATTCATATGAACGCTAAATCGGGTCAGCAGGTCAAAATAAAATTCATCCCTAAAGAAACGGGGGAATTTGAGTTTTATTGCAGTATTCCTGGACATGAAGAGTCTGGCATGCATGGTAATTTTAATGTCGAATAAAGAGGATAATACAGAATAGAGCGGACAAGCGTAATTCTTTTAAAGAGTTGCGCTTTTTTTGTTACGGCATGGGGCCAGCGTGGAGGTCCTGGTTACGAGCCAATGGAATCGCTATGTTTGAAAGTCTGTCATCATTGAATTACTCCCAAGTCTAGGGCAATCTGATAGTTGTTAACCAAGGTAGTGTCAAACCGGCGGAGAGGTGGTATTTAAAGAAAAAACTTGATGATCGTCCATCCAGCTATAAAAAAAGAGCCTGTTATACTGGTGAAGTATGTGAAGAACCGCCTATTTTCTTTTCTTTTTAACTTTAGATATTCCTTATAAGAGATTTCCCCTTTAGCAAATCTCAATCCTTTTTCATTCGGTCCAATTTTGTAATAATTTCCTTCCCTGTCTTTTACGATTACTTTGGTAATAAGCTCTGCTGTTTCAAGCTCATGAGGAAGCTTCACAGTTTTACCTCCGATATATTCAATCGCGACAGGTAAGTAAATCGAGTTTTCTCTTATTTCCTTACTCATATGGCAGGCCTGCAATTCAAATACATGATTAGAAATACACATTTTGTTCACCTCATATATCATTTTATATTTATTTAGTAAAAAAGGTGCACATATTGAGGCCTGCCTCCGGTAGGTTGATGATGGTTGGCTAGCAATAGTCGAAATCTGTTCTGTGCCTCTCTTTAATCTAAATAAGAAAACCCATAATTAATGAAGTTATTGATCATGTAAGCCATGTCCTTCGGAGACTGGTCCATGTCATTCGCAATCCAGTCTTTGATCACATGAATCGCTCCGCTGATAACAAAGGTACTTAAGTAGTTCACTTCTTCCTGTCCCAAATGATTGTCGCTCATCCAATTGTTCATCATAAACCCGCGGGTCAACTCCATCATTCTTTTTTCGAAGGTAGGAGTGGCATCTTTTTTTAATAAGGTGTGAAACATGAATTTGTTTTCGATGACATATTCTAGTATTTTCTGGGTCATCTGAATCGACTCTTCTTCAGCGGGATAGTTGTAACTATTCAAATATTCGTTCATATCCTCGGTTATTTCTTCTTCAATTTTACTTAATAAATCGTACTGGTCGGTATAATGGGTGTAGAACGTCGAGCGGTTGATATCGGCGAGCTCGCAGATTTCTTTTACGGTTATTTCTGAAATCGGCTTTCGGGCGAGCAAGGTGATCAGGCTTTCCTTCAATACTATTCGCGTGTATTTTTTGCGGCGGTCCAATTTATCACCCACGATACAAACCCTCCTTATGTTAAATTTTTGTGACAATCCAACACATACATAGTGAAATGTTGGGAAACTGACGTAAGTTGTAAAACTGTTTGTTGAAAATCCAACACAGTGTCAATACAATATTAGAATGTGTGAAAGGGATTTGCAAGAGAGGATGAAGCCTTATCGACTTAACAGCACGAATCATTAAACATAAAAAAAGCATTGTAATTATATTTATTCTTATTACCATGATCAGTGCGGTGTCGCAATTTGCAGTCTCAGTCAATTACAACATGGCCGATTATCTGCCGGACGATTCTTCGTCGATGCAAGCAGTGGATTTGATGGAAGAAGAGTTTGATGAGCCCATCGCCAATGCGCGCGTGATGGTCAAAGATGTCTCGGTAACCGAAGCGCTGGAATATAAACAAGAACTCGAGGCGATTGATGGGGTCAGCGGGGTGACCTGGTTTGATGACGTCGTCAATTTGAAAGAACCGCTCGAAATGGCCAATGAAGATACCACGGAAACATATTATCAAAATAAAAACGCGTTGATTTCGCTGAACATCCGCGAAGGCGACGAAGTAGAAGTAACGAATAAGATCTATGATTTGATCGGGGAAGAAAATGCGATTACCGGTGAAGCGGTCACCACGGCTACTTCCCAGCAAATGGCGGGGAGTGAATCCTTAAATGCGGCCGCCTTACTCGTTCCGATCATCATTATTATTTTGGTGTTATCCACGAATTCCTGGATGGAACCGGTGTTCTTTTTGATTGCCATTGGGGTCTCCATCGTCATCAACCTGGGGACGAATATTTTTATTGGAGAAATTTCGTTCATTACCCAGTCGGTGGCGCCGATCCTGCAGCTGGCTGTGTCTCTGGACTATGCGATCTTCCTGTTGCATAGCTTTTCGGATTACCGAAAGGATGTCGAAGATCCGGTTAAAGCGATGCAGCTCGCGATGAAGCGGTCATTCCCGGCTATTGTAGCTAGCGCTTCGACGACATTCTTCGGGTTTATGGCCCTGACTTTCATGGAGTTTGGCATCGGAGCGGACCTGGGTCTCAACCTTGTTAAAGGAATACTGCTCAGCTTTATCAGTGTCATGGTGTTTTTGCCTGCGTTGACGTTGATGTTCTATCACTGGATCGACCGTACAAAGCACCGCCAGTTCGTGCCGGACTTCAAAAATATCGGCAAATATGTAATGAAGTTCAGAATACCAAGCTTGGTATTGGTACTGCTTTTGATCGTACCTGCATTTTTAGCCCAAAGTAACACGACTTTCCTATATGGAACAGGGGAACAGCCCGATAATACACGGGCAGGACAGGATGCGAACGCGATTGAGGAAGAGTTCGGAAAGAACGTTCCAGTGGTGCTATTGGTGCCGCAAGGGGACAGGGGAAAAGAGGAAAACCTGGTTCAGCAGTTAGAATCCCTTCCAAATGTCTCCAGTGTTATGGCTTATGTGAATGTGGTCAGTTCGGCGATTCCACCGGAGTATTTAGAAGAGTCGATGACCGAGCAGTTTTATTCCGGTGATTACGCAAGGATTACTCTTTATACGGAAACGGATTCGGAAGGAAAAGAGGCGTTTTCCCTGATTGAACAGGTAAAGGAAACTGCTGATTCCTATTACGATGAAACGCACCTGCTCGGTGAGAGTGTGACCTTATACGATATGAAACATACGGTGCAAAAAGATAACAAATTAGTTAACTTACTGACGGTCCTCACCATTGCGATTGTGCTCTTGATAACATTCCGTTCGATATCGATTCCGGTCGTCCTGCTTTTGACAATCCAGACATCGGTGTGGATCAACCTGGCAGTGCCGTATTTTACAGATACGCCGCTTGTTTATGTCGGCTATCTGCTGATCAGCACCATCCAGCTGGCAGCAACGGTCGACTACGGAATCTTATTCACGGAAAATTACTATACTTTACGAAAAGAGATGCCTGCCATGCAGGCAATCAAGAAAACGATTGATGAGAAGATTTTTGCAATTTTTATATCAGCTTCGATTTTATCCAGTGTTGGGTTCATTTTAGGAGCCACATCGTCCAACCCGATCGTATCCGCCATCGGTCTCCTGTTAGGCCGGGGTGCATTGCTGGCATTTCTGATGGTTGTTTTTGTCCTGCCGGCCTTGCTGGTGGTCTTCGATAAGGTAATTGAAAAAACTACATGGAAAGCAAACTTTTATAAGGAGAGAGGATAATGAGACTGAAACGTATAACCACCTTATTCATGTCAACGATGCTTGTGCTGCCGACGTTTCTTGTGTCCGCGGAGACCGATGACGGATTATCTTCTGAAGAGAAGGCTCCTCAAGGGGAGGGGTCTTACTCAGAAAAAAATGAAGTCGTCTACGCGACACTCGACGGCTCCGGTGATCCGAAAGATATGTATGTCGTCAACAATTTCACGATCAAGGAACAGGGTGAAATTATTGATCATGGACCTTACAGCAGTGTGGAAAATCTTACAGATCTGACGGAAATCGAAAAAAATGACAACAACATCGTATTCACTGCGAAAGATGATGAATTTTATTATCAAGGCAACTTGGAAGGCAAGCCATTGCCGTGGGATATCAATGTTTCTTATAAATTAGACGGAAAGAAAATAGCGCCGGAAGAGTTGGCAGGAAAAGGTGGCGGGCTGGAAATCCAAATAGATACAGCTAAAAACAAAAAAGGAGAGGAAAGCTTTTTTAAGAATTATCTCCTGCAAATTACCTTGAAATTCGATTCGGCCAAGTATAAAAACATCCAGGCAGAAGATGCCAATGTGGCAAGTGCCGGAAAGACCCGGCAGGTGACGTTCACGGCGATGCCGGAAAAAGAAGAGAGTTTCAAAGTAAATGCGCTCGTCTCAGATTTGGAAATGGAAGCCATCGAAATCGCAGCCATGCCCTCCTCGATGCCGATAGAAAAGCCGGATACCGGTGACATGAAAAAGGACATGAAATCATTGTCTGATGCCACGGAAGAAATCAATCGCGGTGTTGGGGAACTGGAAAGTGGGATTGCGGAACTGAATAATGGTGTGGCAAGCCTGTATGATGGTTCCGAACAATATAAAAATGGCATCATCGAGCTGACCAATGGCTCGTCCGAATTAGTAGGGGGTTCTGCGTCAATTAAATCAGCACTGCAAAAAATGAGCGAGTCCGTCAGCGCAGGGTCTGGTGACGTGGACATGAGTCAGTTCAAACAGCTTGAAGATGGACTGCGGCAAATTGCCGGCGGATTGAACGAGACAGAGACTGGACTTACGAATTTGAAAAATAATTATAGCAAAGCCTATCAGGCACTGGATCAGTCTATCCAATCGATTCCAGCTCAGAATGTTTCCGAGCAGGAAATCCAGACTCTGTATGAGAGTGGTGCCGATAAAGAAGTTGTCGACAAGCTGGTAGCCAATTATAAAGCGGCGCAAACTACAAAACAAACGTATGCGAGTACCAAAGAAGCATTCGCAGCTGTCGATCCGACTTTAGGAAAAGTATCCGGCTCCTTGAATGAAATGAGCGGCAGTCTGAGTACCATGGCGGACAACGTGGCAAACAGCATGGAAAGTAATGATATCAATGAATCTATGAAACAATTAGAGGAAGGGCTGCAGTCGCTGTCGTCCAATTATAATAGCTTTCATTCCGGCCTGAAGGAATATACCGGTGGCGTACAGCAATTAGCAGGTTCCTATGAGGAAGTTCACGGCGGCATCGCATCCTTGACCAACGGTACGGATGAACTGGAAAATGGTGCTGGAGAACTTCATAATGGGACAGCAGAGTTAGCGCAACAGACGGCTGACCTTCCTGATCAGTTGCAAAAAGAAATCGATGAAATGATCAATCAATACGACAAATCCGATTTCGATCCGGTTTCCTTCGTTTCCTCTAAAAATGAAAAAGTAGAGACGGTCCAATTTGTGATCAAAACGGAAAGCATCAGGAAAGAGGAAGGAGAAAAAGAAGAAAAGAAGAAGGAAAAAGAGAAAAGTGTCTGGGAACGGTTCCTGGATTTGTTCTAATAAAAAAACAGTCTTCCCTTCATAGTAAACAAGGGAAGACTGTTTTATTTAGTGGTCCTGCTTAATGATGACCGCCGCCATCTTTCTGTTCTATTTCTAATTTGTTATCGATAATTCCCTGTAGACTGTAGGATATATCACCAAGGGATCCAATGATAAATCCATGATTATATGGTCCTTCCATTGGGCTCTTTTCAAAAGTGGGCTTCACTTTTGCCAGGTATCTTCCCATATTTTCTGACATTTCCCCTTTGTCTAAAAACAATAATGGCGCATGCTTGCCAAGATGGGCTAGAGGGGCAGTAACGAGAGCGAAGTTCGGCGTTTCAGAAGATACGAACGATAACCCGTGGCCTGGGTCAGTGATTCCCCAGCCAAACCCGCTTTCTTCATCTTTGAACTGGGTAAAGGCAATAGATGCCTCGCTCGGATTTTCACCTTCAATCCTCTTTACCTTACCTAATTCTTTCAGTTCCTCTTCTACTTGCCGGGAGACAACAGATGACGGACCTAAAATGTACATCGTCGGGTTTTCACGCTTCTTGATCGCTTCTTTTGTAGATTCAGGGATTTCCTCTTCTGTTACAAATAAAACAGGTTCTGGCATGTGAGCAATCCAGTAGGTTGCTATTATAGAATAATCTTTGGCTTTGTCATCGGATGACACAATAATCACGTTTTCTGGCAGTTCACCGGACACCTCGGCATAGAAACGGTCAATCTCTGCCGCAAAGCTTGCTGGATTATCATCGGTTATTTGATCAATCTTGTAGTCTTCGAGGGATTCTAAAACCTTTTCAGAAACGTTCCCCATCACTTTTACTTGTGTGCCCTCACTATTTCCTTTAGGCTGCAGCCTGTTGATTTCATCCAATGTTGCCTGGGGGATGGAATCATTATCAATTAATAAAATAGGACCATTGTTCGGATGGTGAATCAAGTCTGCACTTGCCAGTGTAAGCTGCCAGCTATCTACTGCGGAAAGGATTATAGCACCCGGCCGGGACTCTTCATGGGTTGCCGGCCATATCAGCTGTGATGTCATGACTGCTAATTCGACAGGATCACTTTCATCAAGTCTGGTAATATTCTTACTGCTAAAATACTTTAGATTTTCCGTCGCCCGTTCATTATTTTTCTTTGGAATGGAAGCGAATTGTTCTTTGTTCTGGTTTAACTTAATCATTTTATCACCTCTCGTAATCGGAAGATTACTATCTATATAACCTGTTATGGAATAGGTAAACGTAAAGGGCAAGTTTAAACACTCCTTCCGGGGGTACTTCTAAGTATAGAAGAACTAAAAAGAAGGAGCAGGAAAGATGACTACACATATAGAAAATCGACGTATAGACACAGCAGATACGAACAAGAAAAAAATAAAAATCATTCTTATATTAGCCCTTCCTGCAGTCATTGAAAACTTTTTCCAGACCATACTTGGCTTCGTAGATACGTACTTTGTTTCTCAGATTGGCCTTGCTGAAGTGTCGGCAGTAGGGGTGACCAATGCAGTACTGGCCATTTATTTCGCTTTATTTATGGCTTTAGGTGTAGCGGCAAACGTCTATATTGCCAATTTCATGGGAGCGGAAAAAGTGGAGAAAGCGAGACATATTGCGCAACAATCGATAGTGGTTGCAGCGGTACTCGGTATTTTGACAGGGATCGTTACTTTATTGTTTGCGGAGCCACTGTTGCAGCTGATGGGGATAGAAGAAAATGTACTGGCAGCAGGGTCCTTATATTTTCGTATTGTTGCCATCCCTTCTATATTCATGGCCTTCATGTTTGTATTAAGCGCTATACTACGAGGGGCCGGAAATACAAAGGCTCCTATGTACGTTGCCATCTTTGCTAATTTGGTGAATGCAGCACTGGATTACTTCCTAATCTTTGGAATATGGATTTTTCCTGAATGGGGAATAGCTGGAGCGGCAGTTGCTACGGTCACTTCCCGTGTTCTAGGGTCCATCGGTCTTTTTTGGTATATTCAAAGGTCAGATATGCTGCGTGTCAGAAAAGATTATTGGCATTTGGACAAGGAGCATTTAAAAGAATTGTTTGTGTTGGGAAGTCCTGCAGCTGGAGAAAGGCTGATCATGCGCGCGGGACAAATCGTTTACTTCGGGCTTGTAGTGGCATTAGGAACAAATGTGTTTGCGGCCCATCAAATCGCCGGTAATATTGAAGTGTTTTCCTATATGCTAGGGTTCGGATTTGCCACAGCAGTCACCATTCTGGTTGGTCAGCAAATTGGTGCAGGAAAGTATGAAGAAGCAAAGCAGTATGCAAAATTAGGCGTGTTTCTGGCTTTCGGAATCATGACCATATTCGGTTCAATACTTTTCTTTTTAGGAGAGTGGGCAGGCGGTTTCTTTACCGATGATGAAACAGTCATCCATAATATCGGGACAGCCTTGAAAGTCTCAGGTGTCTTCCAGCCATTCCTTGCTGTTGTCATTGTACTGACAGGAGCCTTTCAAGGAGCCAATAATACAAAGTTTCCGATGTATTTGACAGGAGTAGGTATGTGGGCAGTTCGCACACTATTTGTGTATCTGTTGGGAATCAAACTTGGATGGGGTCTGCTTGGTGTATGGATTGCGATCGGTATGGATATCAGCTTCCGTGCTGTGGTTTTGGCAGTTCAGTTCTCACGGGATAAATGGGTGGCTTATAAAGAAGAGCCAGAAGAAGATCCAGAATCAGAATGTCATCCTCAAACCACCAAAGATGATCTTCCATCCTGCGTCAATAGTTATTGAGGCAAAAAGTTTGTTAGAGTAGGGGTGGCGCAGGCACTATTAGTTTTATCTTTGGGTGGACGTCCCAAATGCCTCATCCGGATGGCGTTGAGGATGACAGCGAGCATACTTGCCTTGTGGACGAACATTCCCGATGATAGAGAGAAAAGGCAGCGGTTATACCATGTAGCCTGGGGGAGGTCACTGGTGATACGCTGCCTTTATTCCTGTTATGCTAACAGACTAAAGCATAAAAGGGAAGAAATAAAACAAAAATTCTCAAAGACTCATAAAAAAGAGAGTGGTTTACAAGCATCATAGGTTCGGCTACAATAAGGTTAATTTCATATCACACGAACAGGTCCTTAAAGGGAAGCTTTTAAGGTAAAAAGGGAAAGTTGGTGAAAGTCCAACACGGTCCCGCCACTGTAAGCATTTTTAAAATGTAAGTCAGGATGCCTGCCTGTTTGTCGCAAAGTTGACCCTTCGAGGAAAAGGGGACTTTTAAGTACGTGGAATACCTATAATACATATTCTGCCTATTTAGAGTCGCACCTTCCTTTGAGGAAGGTGTTTTTTTATATCTTTTGAAAAGTCTTAAGGCTTGGCAAGCCAAATACTTCTAATGTAATTAAGGAGGAGAGAGCATGAATAAGAAGCAGGGATTGACACTGGTTTTTACCGGTGATGGAAAAGGGAAGACGACAGCCGCAACAGGGCTTGCTGTAAGGGCATTAGGTCACGATAAAAAGGTGAAAATGCTGCAATTCATCAAGTCCCCGAAACGGCCTTATGGGGAAAGGAAATCACTGCAAAAGCTGGGAGCTGAAATCATCCAGCTTGGGGAAGGGTTCACCTGGACAAAGACACCGGAAATCCACCGGCAAGCATTAAAGAAAGCCTGGGTTGTTGCTAAGGAAGCTGTATTGTCCGGTGAGTACGATGTGGTGATTCTGGATGAACTGAACAACGCCCTTGCGATTGATTCTTTTCCAGTTGATGATGTGCTGCCGCTTGCAGAAGTTGTTGAACTGATCAACAACAAACCGGAGCATGTCCATCTTGTAATAACCGGCAGGAACGCTGCCCAGGCAGTGAAGGATGCGGCCGATCTCGTGTCCGTCATTGACGTGGAGAAGCATTATTATGATGAAGGCATTCCCGCCGTACGTGGTGTCGAGTTTTGACTGCCCGCCGCCTCGTAGTTGCAGGAGTTTCAAGCGGTGTCGGGAAAACCAGCATCGCAATCGGATTAATGGCTGCTTTTATGAAAAAAGGGCTGACAGTACAGGGGTTTAAATGCGGTCCCGACTACATCGATCCTTCTTATCATGCAGCTGTAACCAGGCGCCCTTCCCGTAATCTGGATAGCTGGATGCTGCCACCGGATATCATGAAAGAAGTATTTGTCAAAGGAAGTGAAGGTGCGGATGTTTCTATCATCGAGGGCGTAATGGGATTTTATGATGGCAAATCGCCGACTTCTAATCAAGGCTCCACGGCAGAAATCAGTACCTTATTGGATTGCCCGGCGATTCTGATTGTTGATTGTTCGGCAATGGCCCGGAGCGCCGCTGCCATTGTCAAAGGGTTCCAGGAGCTGGATCCTGAAGTGAACATTGCAGGTGTTATCGCCAACAAAGTCGGCAGCAAAGGACATTACCAGCTGATCAAGGAAGCGGTGGAACAGGAGTGCGGCATTCCGGTTTGTGGTTATCTCCTGAAAAACAAAAGCCTCGAGATGCCGGAGCGGCACTTGGGACTGGTACCTTCGATTGAGCGCGGAGAACTCGATGAACAACTGGACCAGTTAGGAGAAGCGGTGGCGGAAACCATCGATGTGGACCAAATCTATCAGATTAGCGAACAGCCAGTGCTAACAGCTGAGCCTTCCCTGTTTCGAAGAAAGGGTGCGAGTGAAGTAACAATTGCAGTAGCACGTGATGAGGCATTCAACTTCTATTATCAAGAAAACCTTGAGCTTATCGAACATTATGGGGCTGAAGTTGTTTATTTTTCTCCTTTAAATGGGGAAGTGCTTCCTCCTGAAGCGGATGGACTTTATTTAGGGGGTGGTTTTCCGGAGCTGTTCCCGGAGCAGCTTGCGAAAAACAAGGAAGTCAAGCAGTCGATAAAAGAGGCGGTCGAAGAAGGGCTTCCTGTGTTGGCAGAATGCGGCGGGCTGATGTATTTATCTGATTCTATTACGACTATCGACGGTAAGACCTACCCGATGGCAGGTGTGCTGCCGGGTAAAACAGAAATGCAGGCGAAGCTTGCATCCCTTGGCTATCGCGAAATCTCCGGACTTCCCAATAACTATCTATTTAAAAATGGCATGGAAGTCCGAGGACATGAGTTCCATTATTCTATCTTTAAGCCTGCCGGACAACTTCCTGGTGCATATCGTGTGAGCAGCAGGTTCGGAACGGGGGAAGAAGGATGTTTGTACAAAAATGTTGTCGCTGGGTATACGCACCTTCATTTTGCCTCGAATCCAGAGGTGCTGGATAATTTTTTACAGGCCTGCAAGGAGGAAAAACAGCATGGGGGATAAAAAGGCGATCCCTGTCATGGTCCAGGGCACCCATTCCGATGCCGGGAAGAGCATCCTTGTTACCGCCCTGTGCCGGATTTTAACGAAAGATGGCTACCTGACAGCACCATTCAAGTCCCAGAACATGGCTTTGAATTCCTACATAACGGTAGACGGAAAAGAAATCGGACGTGCCCAGGGAGTCCAGGCAGAAGCAGCCGGAATCGCGGCGACCACTGATATGAATCCCGTCCTGATCAAGCCGAACCGCGATAATGATGCTCAGATCGTCGTTCACGGGAAACCAGTGTCGAACATGAAAGCGAGTGACTATCGAACGGATTATTATGAAACCGCCAAAGAGGTAATCGCGAATGCATATAACCGGCTTGCCGGCAGTTATGATCGCATTGTCATCGAAGGAGCGGGCAGTCCGGCTGAGGTCAATCTGAATGACCGTGAGCTCGTCAATATGAGTGTTGCAAAACTGGCAGATGCTCCGGTCATTTTAGTCGGGGACATTAACAAAGGCGGGGTGTTCGCCAGTCTGGTCGGAACACTCCAGCTTTTATCGGAAGCAGACCGAGATCGTGTGATGGGGGTGGTCATCAATAAATTCAGGGGCGACAAAACACTGCTTGATCCCGGGCTGGAGTGGTTTGAGGAGTATACCGGGAAACCGGTGCTCGGTGTTATCCCGTTTATCCAGGATCTTCATATCGATGCTGAGGATTCGCTAAGCCTGAGTGAATATACAAGGAACCAGAACACGGACAAACACATCGACATTGCTGTCATTGAATATCCCAAAATTTCTAATTTTACCGATATTGATCCGTTCCTGATTGAGCATGATTGCCATATCCGGTTTGTCAAGGAAGCGGCTGAGCTCAAGCAACCAGATGCCATCATACTTCCTGGCAGCAAAAATACGATCGAGGATTTGGTCTATTTAAAAGATAGAGGGCTCGATCAGGCAATTATGGCGGCTCAGCAGCAAGGTGCCTTTGTATTCGGAATTTGCGGCGGCTACCAAATGATCGGAAACAAAGTAAGCGATCCGTATCAGGTGGAGACAAGCCTGGATGAGGTCCAGGGGCTTGAACTGCTGCCAATCGAGACGACGCTTGCCAGACACAAAAAGACGGTCCGATCAAGCGGAACCATTGAATGGAACGGACGTACCATCCCTGTAACCGGTTATGAAATCCATATGGGGGAAACCGTAGCCAAAGAGTCTGTAGAAAACTTCATAGAAATGGACGGACAGGCCGATGGTACAAGAAAAGGAAATGTGATGGGTACTTATTTTCATGGGACTTTCCATAATGATACATTCCGGACAGCGTTTTTGAATCTGATTCGCTTGGAAAAGGGACTGCCCCCCCTTAAAATTACCACCTCATTCCGGGCCCATCAGGAAGAGGAATTCGACAGATTGGCCTTTCATGTCCGCGAAGCTTTAGATATTCCCAAACTTTATGATCAAATAACTACATTCAAAACAGTCGGAGGAGTAGGATGAACAAACAATTGCAGAAACTGATCGAATCGATTGAACCGGTCAGCCAGGAAAAAATCAGTAAAACCACCCTCTACTTGGACACATTGACAAAACCGCCGGGAAGTCTGGGTAAGCTCGAAGACATCGCCATACAGCTTGCGGGAATCACCAATCAGGAAGCACCACAGGTATCCCCGCCGGGCATCCTTGTTTTTGCAGCAGATCATGGCATTGTTGAAGAGGGGGTTTCTGCATTTCCCCAGGAAGTGACCGTTCAAATGATCAGGAATTTTCTCGATGGCGGGGCGGCTATTAATGTGTTTGCCAGACAGATTGGTGCGGAGCTTCAAGTAGTCGATGTCGGAGCAGCTGATGAGGTAGAGGATAAGCGATTAGTATCCAAAAAAATTGCTGCGGGTACACGGAATTTTTTAAAAACCGATGCGATGACAGAAGAGCAAATGGAAGCGGCTGTCCTGGCAGGAACCGAGTCAGCGGAGGCGATGATTGCCCGGGGAATAAAATGCCTCATCTTAGGTGAAATGGGAATCGGAAACACAACTGCAGCCAGTGCGCTCGTGTCGGTGCTGGCAGGCTGCAGTGTGGACCAGGCGGTCGGTTACGGTACAGGGATTTCAAATGAGGTGAAGCAGCATAAAAGGAATGTCATTGAAGAAGCGGTAAAGCGCCGTAACCCGGATAACAGCGCCCCGTTAGATGTGCTCAAAAAGCTTGGTGGTTATGAAATTGCTGCGATAACAGGAGCGATACTGGCAGCAGCAAAAGTAAAAATCCCAGTTATCCTGGATGGCTTTATCTGTACATCAGGTGCGATAGTCGCCTCCCGGCTCAATGAACACGTCAAAGATTATCTGTTTGCCGGACACGTATCACAAGAGCAAGGCCATCAATTTGCCCTGGAGGATATAGGACTCGAGCCACTGTTGGAGCTGGGGTTGAAGCTAGGAGAAGGGACAGGCGCAGCATTAGCTTTTCCAATGCTTGAAGCAGCGGTGCGGATGCGGAATGAGATGGCTACGTTTGATAAGGCCGGAGTCACGAATAAGTAACTCCCAGCGAATATACATTTACAAGTTCACCGTGCTGACATATAATTGTTCTGTCATAAAAAAATGAATATTCCGAACAGCAGGTCCTTGAAATTTCAGTTTCAAGGATAATAGGGAAGTTGGTGTAAATCCAACGCGGTCCCGCCACTGTAAGCGAGGAGTAAAGCTTTATAAATTCCACTGTTTGTTTAGCAAACGGGAAGGAAAAGGCTTTTACGATGATGCGCAAGCCAGGAGACCTGCCTGCTGTTCTATTGAGAGTTACATCCTTCGGGGAAAAGGATAAGCTACAGGTATGTCATTGATACATAGCTCATACCAGTCTTTATTGCTTTATTCGCCTTTTCCATCGGGATAGGCGTTTTTTTATGCTTTAAGAATTTCAACTTTGTGAAGCAACTAAGTATTGGGGATTCTAATTATTAAAGGGAGTGTCTGGAAAAATGAAGACAAGTAAAACAAGAATTTCTTTTTTATCTTTCATGCTCGCAATTCTATTGGCGGTTATGGTCGGATGCGGGGCGACAGAAGAAGGAAACGAAAGCAAGGAAAGTCCAAGTGAAACAAATACCAGTGAAGAAACACAAGGTGAATCGTCGGCTGGAGGTTTTCCTGTCACGATTAAAGATGGATCGGGTGAACAGGTTGAAATAAAAGCGGAGCCTGAAGCGATTGTATCGGTACTGGCCAGCAACACGGAAATCGCTTTTGCCTTAGGCCAGGGTGAGAAAATGGTCGGTGTCTCGGATTATAGTAATTACCCGGCAGAGACAGCAAATATTGAAAAGGTCGGCGGGCAGGAAATGAACGTTGAAAAGATTTTGTCTTTAAATCCGGATATGGTGCTGGTTTCCACTTTCCATTATGAGAATCATTCGGATGTACTACAGCAGTTCAAGAAAGCTGGCATGGATGTCGTAGTTGTGGATGATGCTAACTCATTCGAAGACGTGTATAAAAATATCCAACTTGTTGGAAAAGCAACAGGAAGCTCCGATAAAGCGGATGAAATTGTAAAAGATATGGAAACCCGCTTAGCTGAAGTAAAAGAAAAAGCAAAAAAAGTGGAAGAAAAGAAAAAAGTTTGGGTCGAAGTGGCACCTGCCCCTGATATTTTCACGACAGGTACAGGGACATTCATGCATGAAATGCTGGAAGCCATCAATGCGGAAAACGTAGCTGCAGAGGAAGAAGGCTGGGTCAAATTTACGGAAGAGGAAGCGGTGAATTTGAATCCGGAAGTAATCATTACTACCTACGGCTATTATGTAGAAAACCCTGAAGAGCAAGTGGTGAACCGGGAAGGGTGGAGCGAAGTGCCTGCGGTCGAAAATGAGCAGGTATTCGATGTTGACAATGATACTGTCACAAGGCCCGGACCGCGTTTGATTGATGGAGTTGAGAGACTTGGTGAACTCATTTATCCAGAAGTATTCGGTGAATAAAACAGTATGGGTGTATATATTCAGTGGAGGGTTTGTACTTAGTACAGCCCTTCTCGGTTTATTTGTCAGCAGTGTATCTTTTCCACTGACTGCTGTCCTCGATGTCCTCGCTGAAAAAATAGTCGGGAATAAAATATTCGGCCATGAAGCTGCTGGTAATATCGAGGTCATCATTTGGGAAATACGTTTTCCTAGGGTATTGCTGGCATTATTTGTCGGTGCGTCATTATCCATTGCAGGTGCATCTTTCCAGGGTCTTCTCAGAAATCCGCTGGCTGATCCGTACACAATCGGTGTTTCCTCCGGAGCGGCCCTTGGGGCGGTAACCGTCCTTTATTTTCAATTATCCATTTCTTTCCTGGGAAGTTATACACTTCCTGTGGTGGCTATCCTTGGCGGGTTTATTACAATGGTGATTGTTTTTATCATTACCAGGCTTTCGAGCCGTGATTTGAATATTGAGACAATCATTCTGGCAGGGATCATTATCAGTGCATTCATCGGTGCGATCATCTCCCTCATCATCGCACTCAGCGACAGGGAAGATATGCGGCAGATACTATACTGGCTGATGGGGAATATCGGTATGAGAGGCTGGAGCCATGTGCAGCTGCTTATTCCGTTTTTCATCGTTGGGGTCATTCTGCTGGTGTCACGCGCACACGATTTAAATGCATTTGCACTCGGGGAGGAATCGGCAGGGCATTTAGGAGTGAATGTCCAGGGAGGAAAAGTGCTGATTTTAGTCGGAGCTTCGTTGCTGACCGGCGCCTCTGTTGCCGTTTCTGGTTCAATCGGGTTTGTCGGTCTTGTTATCCCTCATTTTGTCCGGTTGATTATTGGACCGGATCACAAGCATGTCCTGCCGTTATCGATGCTGACCGGAGGAGGATTCCTCGTCCTTGCCGATTTGATATCAAGGTCGATCATCGCACCGAAGGAACTGCCGATTGGCGTCATTACTGCACTGATTGGGGCGCCGATTTTTGCCATCCTGTTAGTTCGAGAACGCATGAGGAAGGGGTGAAAGCATGATAGAAGTGAGCGGTCTGACCGGCGGTTATCAGAATGAGGATATTCTTACCGATATCAACCTGACAATTAATGAGGGAGAATTTTTTGCTTTGATTGGACCGAATGGAAGCGGCAAGACGACGCTCCTTAGACTGATGACCGGGGCATTGGCTCCTTCGGGTGGAATCATTGAAATATCCGGGAAACCGATTCAGACGTATTCTCCGAGAAAAAAGGCTGAAATCATGGCTGTCCTCGCACAAAGCTCCCATGTTGAATTTGATTTTTCTGTGGAAGAAATCGTCATGCTTGGACGCTATCCGCATCAAAAAGGCTTGATTAAGCACATTTCACGACGGGACAAGGAAGTCGTCTCTGAGGTGATGAAACAGACGGAAGTCTACCAGTATCGGAACAAACCGTTTAAGTGGCTGAGTGGTGGGGAAAAGCAGCGCGTACTGCTGGCAAAAGCTCTCGCACAGGAACCGAAAATCCTGTTTTTAGATGAACCGACCAATCATCTCGATGTCAAGCATACTGTCGAAATGCTGCAGCATTTAAAAGCGTATCAGGCAAAGCGTCAGATGACGATCATAGCCATCCTTCATGATTTGAACACAGCAGCTTTATTCGCAGACAGGTTTGGCGCTCTCCATCAGGGCCGGCTAGTGAAAAAGGGAGACCTGTCTGTATTAAAAAATGAAACCTTATTGCAAAAGGTGTATGAGGTTGATATCAAGCATCACAGCCATCCTACACTCGCAAAACCTCAGATGCTCGTCGCACCGGAAGAAATGCATCATTCGAACCCTCATGCACTGGAGGCAGAGGTCGATCAGAATGAGCAATGCATCCATATTGCGTTTCCCAGGCCGCTCCGCGTGCTTTCTAATGCTGTGGTAGGGGAAGGACTACAGTGGCTCTGTCATTTTTGCAATTTCTATGTTCCCAAAAATTACGATTGCTCGAACCCTGCTGATGATGTTCGTAAGTGGCTGGAGAAAGCGGGAATTCCTTTGGGCGATACACTGGGAATGATGACCGCTGTCAAACTTGCTGATAAAGCGATCGTTAACGAGGTCATCATGGATACCCATATTTTTACGATTGTCACAGCCGGGGTGGGAAATGCGATGGATATTACGAAAGAACATCCGTTGGCGGAAGCATGGCAAATCGGTACCATTAATATCATGGTGTTTCTGGATGAACATTTGACAGACGGGGCATTCGTCAATGCGGTCCAGTCTGCCACCGAAGCGAAAACCAAGGCGTTAGTGGACATGGAGGTTACCGATCCGGCTACAAAGAGTATCGCGACCGGCACATCAACAGACAGCATCGCAATCGCCGCAACTCAAAATGGCACACCAACGCCCTATGCTGGCTCAGGAACACGGGTAGGCAAGGCGATTGGACAAAGTGTCTACCGGGCCGTCACAGAAGCAATAGAAAACTATCGCACGAGGGTTGGCAAGTAAATGGGGATATTTGAATACCATATCTATCTCATCATGGCAGCGATTGTACTGGATTTACTGATAGGCGATCCAAAATACCTTCCCCATCCGGTTGTTCTGATCGGGAAAGTCATCTCTTTTATGGATAAAAGATGGAACAGGGGTGAAAACCGCCAGGCGAAAGGGTTCCTGCTGTTGACTGTAGTAATAACACTGACCACGACTGTTATAGTTGCGCTAATCTTTCTCGTAGGGAAAATTTCTTTTTGGGCGTCAGCGGCACTGGAAGTTTATTTTCTATCTTCAACGATAGCCATCAGAGGTCTGCAGCAAGCGGGAAAGCAAGTAGAAGCACCGTTGCTAAGCGGAGATATGGGGAGCGCACGTAAGAAGCTCAGTTATATCGTCGGCCGTGACACGGAACGTTTATCGGAAGCCGAGGTGGTCCGGGGAACAGTAGAGACAATTGCAGAGAATACAGTCGATGGCATCATCGCTCCTTTATTCTGGGCTTTGATTGGAGGAGCACCTGCAGCTATGGCCTACCGGGCTGTGAATACGCTTGATTCGATGGTCGGTTATAAAAACCAACAATATGAAAAGTACGGGTTTGCTTCTGCAAAGTTTGATGACATCGTCAACTGGATCCCTGCCCGGATTACCGCTGTTTGTATGTGGCTCGCTTCCTGGTTTTATCCAGCGTTCAAAAAAGCGAATGGCTTTCGGGTGACATTCCGTGATGCCGGCAAGCATCCAAGCCCGAACAGTGGCTGGCCGGAAGCAATGACGGCAGGTCTGCTCGGTGTTGAGCTCGGTGGTACCAATACATACAAAGGAAACGTATCTAATCGCAGTAAAATAGGTCAACCATTCACAGAATTGAAAGCGAAACATATTCATCAATCGATACTGATTATGCATGGCGGCTGGCTGGTGTTTTTATTGTTTTTATTGTTTTTGCTATCGGTTACTTAAGGAGGGAAACATATGGTACTTCCAGCACACGGCGGACAACCCGATCGCATCATCACTTCTCTTGGAGTAGAGGCGAAAGGACACGTCTATGATTTCAGCGCCAATATCAACCCTGTCGGACCGCCGGCCTGGCTGTCCGAGGAGCTTCCCCGGCTAATGAATGAGGCGGAGCATTATCCTGATCCTCAATATACAGCGGCATATGATGCGCTTTCCGAACGGGAAATGGTGGCTCAGAAACAGCTCCTGCTGACGAATGGAGGAGCGGAAGCAATTTTTCTTACCGCCCAGCTTTTTCAAGGGAAAAAAGCGTTGATTATTGATCCGACATTTTCTGAATATGAGCGCGCATGCCGGGCATTCGGCATCGATGTTACACATCTTCGACTGGATCAGGACTTTCAATTTCCATTCGAGGAGATGGCACAGGCATTGTCTGATGTGGATGTCGTATTTCTATGCCGGCCGAATAATCCGACTGGAACGCTACTGTCCATTACTGACGTGGAGTATTTACTGAAAATTGGCATGGCAACAGGCACAGCCGTTGTGGTGGATGAAGCATTCGTACATTTTTTGCTGATGGAGGATTCTTCAGTTAAACGGCTGCTCGACTTCTATTCCAACCTGATTATCTTGCGTTCCTTAACAAAAATCTATGCCATTCCAGGCTTGCGGGCTGGTTATGTCATCGCTTCAGAAAACTTGATTGCGAAGCTGCAGGAAAAGCAGCCGCCATGGAGTGTCAATGGGATTACGGCGGCTTTACTGCCGGCATTGCTGTCCGATAAAGCATATGTGATAGAGACGAAACGGTGGCTGGGAGGTGAACAGAAAAAACTTGCTAAAGAGCTCTCGGCGCTTGGCTTTTTCCATACGTTATCATGTACCAACTTTTATTTGCTGAAAGACGAGGAGAGGCCTGAGGATACAGACGAGCTGTTCCGGTTTCTGGTGGCGAATAACATCATTCCCCGGCACACAGATAATTTCACCGGATTGGACGGCCGTTTCTTGAGGTTTGCTGTCAGGACAATGCAAGAAAATGATTACCTCCTTCATGTGCTGAAGAAATGGAGGGAAAAGGCGTGTTGACGTTCATTTCTGGTGGTGCTCGTTCGGGAAAGAGCAGCTTTGGAGAAAAGCTGG
The DNA here is from genome assembly GCF_900107755.1 of Thalassobacillus cyri. Classification (GTDB taxonomy): domain Bacteria; phylum Bacillota; class Bacilli; order Bacillales; family Halobacillaceae; genus Thalassobacillus; species Thalassobacillus cyri. The sequence goes on from NZ_FNQR01000001.1 coordinate 112,175, forward strand.
CTTTGGAAAGCTATCGCAACCATATAAGAGGGAAATTGTATTACATAGCAACATCCATGCCTGCTGATGATGAAATGAAAGAACGAATTATACGGCATCGCAAGGACAGAGGCGGAGAGTGGCAGACCATCGAGGCCCCAATTGAAGTGAAACCTTGCTTAAATCAAATAGAAAAAGGAAGTACCGTGCTGGTTGATTGCCTGACGGTATGGCTTAGCAATAGACTTTACATCGATCAGGCCGGCTGGGAGACGATCACCCAGGAAGTAAGCGGCTGGATTCAGGCAGCAAGCAGGCGGCATTTGTGCCTATATCTTGTGTCCAATGATATTAATGAAGGAATGCCGGCAAGCGCTGACAGTGTTGCTTCTTATATATATATGCTGGAGCAGCTGCACCAGCAGCTCATCTCTGCATCAGAGGAAGTCTATCAGGTGATCGCCGGATTACCTGTAAAGTGGAAGGATGATTGAATGAAAGGGCTGGTTTTTGGTCTGGTGCTGGCCTTGCAATTTTTAACGAGGCTTCCCATACCGGTGGTCGTCCCTTGGGAAAGGTCTGTGTTGAAGGGAGCACTGAAGTCTTTCAGTTTAGCAGGTTTTTTCATAGGTTTTCTCGTTATTGCTGTTCATGCTCTGATTGATGGCTGGCTTCCGCCCTGGTTTACGGCGCTAGTGCTGTTATCCGTCTGGACAGCGCTGACAGGAGGGCTCCATCTGGATGGCCTGATGGACGTAGCGGATGCTGCCGGGTCCAATGCACCGATAGAAAAAAAGATAACGATTATGAAAGACCCTCACGTTGGCAGCTTCGCAATGCTGACAGTTATATTTTATCTGCTATGGAAGCTGGCACTCATTTATGGCTTACTGGTCGGTCATGAATGGGACTTACAGCTTGTTGTCGGTATGTTCATACTGATTCCCGCCTGCAGCCGGTTCTTAGCTATTCTGCTGTTACGGACGACCCGGACGGTCAAGCAGGAAGGGCTGGCTCACACGTGGCAGGAACACCTGAACAATACAGATGTCATCACCGGCTTGCTGCCAATTGTACTGATTGCTCTGTTTTTACCGCAGGCGTGGTTTCTATTGGCCGGTTATGGACTTTTTTTCTACCTGATACGCAGATGGTTCCTTAACCAATTCCATGGGATTAATGGCGATATGCTGGGTACCACGATTGAAGGAGGGGAACTATGGGGACTGGTGATGGTGTACATCTATATTTTATCCGTCACGGGATGACGAAGGGGAACAAAGAAAAGCGCTATCTCGGTCATTCGAACGAAAAGCTGATGACGGAGTTTCTTCCTGATCTGCTCTTTTTGAAGGAGCAGCTATCCAGGATAACGTTCGATCAGATTTTTACGAGCGACCTGATTCGATGCGTGGAAACGGCAGCATACCTTGTTCCTGATCAGACAGCATGTGCTGATCCGAAGCTTCGCGAAATGGATTTTGGTGATTGGGAGTGGAAAAACCACCATGAACTCCAGAACGACCCCGCCTATCAGCACTGGATTGATCACTGGGAGACGTCATCCCCGCCAAACGGGGAAGACTATCAATCTTTCAAAAGGCGTGTTAGTCAGTGTTTAAATGAAATATTGGAGAATAATAGAAAAAACGTATTAGTCGTTACCCATGCTGGCGTGATTCGGGAAGTCATGAATGAATTTATTCCGTCCCTATTTTTTTCAGATACAAATATCCCCCACGGGAGAGGCGTGCGTATGATATACGAACAGGCTGGAGGTGAATGGAAATGCAGCTCGTGGTCGGTGGTGCCTATAGTGGAAAAAGAAAGTTGGTAAAGGAAAAGTTCCCTGACAGTCCATGGATTTCCGCCTATGAAAATGAACAATTGACCAATTGGAAACAAACCTATGAATCTGGTAGTTCCCCCCTTATAACAGAAGGGTGGGAAGAGTGGATCCGTCAGGAATGGGACAAATCTGGCGAGTTGGATGTCGTTAGAGAATACTTCGAAGCTATTATCGATGAGATGCAACGGGTGGAAGAGCAAAGAAAGCAGTCCATGGTGATGATTATGCTGGAGATGGGACGTGGCGTGGTCCCGGTAGATAAGGATGAACGGGCCTGGCGTGACTTATCCGGCTGGGTGCTGCAATCAGCGGCGGCTAGAGCAGAATCTGTGCATTACTGCTGGCATGGCCTGTCGAGGAAGTTGAAATAAGATGAAGGTTTGTTTTGTCAGACATGGAGAAACGGATTGGAATACAGAAGGCAGATTGCAAGGTCATACAGCGACATCGCTCAATGCAACTGGTATTCGGCAGTCCAGGCAGTGTGCCAAACAGTTAGCAGGTGAAGGCTGGGATGTGATTCTCAGCAGTCCATTACAACGGGCGAGGGAATCGGCTGATATCCTTTCTGCCTGTATGGGGGTCCCTCATTTCGCTTCTCCTCTTTTTACAGAACTTGATTATAATCACTGGAACGGGGAAGACAGACAAACATTAATGACTGATCATTCGTTTAAGAAATGGTATCAGTCTGAAATGAATAAGTTGGAAAAACAAGTTAAAAGAGATTGGGAGGCTCTCTATCATACCTACAGAGATGACGCCGTCATCGTTGTTACGCATGGCTTAGTGATCCAGCAGATAGAGAAGGTTCTAAACAGGCAGTCGCAATCAGACAGTGAGATTATTTCTAATGGTAGTTTCATATGTATCCATGTATAGGGAAACAAAGGAGGGGGATCTATGTTCACGCAAGAAGAAAAAGATGCTTTCTATAAAGTCATTTATACGAGAAGGGATATACGGAGTTTTTTACCGATACCTATTGAAAGAAATGTCATCGATAACATTCTCCACGCCGGTCATCATGCACCTTCCGTAGGTTTTATGCAGCCATGGAATTATATCCTGATTTCTTCGGAAGCTATCAAAGAAAAATTAGCATGGGCAGCTGACAAAGAAAGACGCGCGATGGCTATCCATTTTGAAGGCGAAAGAGAGTCGGAATTTCTTAGCTTGAAAGTGGAAGGGTTAAAAGAAGCTCCTTTGACGATATGTGTAACCTGTGATCCGACGAGAGGCGGATCACATATATTAGGGAGGAATTCCATCCCGGAAACCGATGCATTATCAACGGCATGTTCAATTCAAAACATGTGGCTGGCAGCGTGTGCAGAGGGACTGGCAATGGGATGGGTGAGTTTTTATAAAAAGAATGATATCCGCGATATTCTCGATATCCCACCGCATGTGGATCCTATTGCCCTTCTTTCTGTCGGATATACAGATGCATACCCGGATAAGCCTATTTTAGAAACAGCGAACTGGGAAAAGCGGTCGAGGTTAGGCCATCTTATTTTTGAAAATAGGTGGGGAAATTGTTGTGGGTCTCATAGTCAAATCAAGTAATTAAATAGCCGGGTCTCCGATAAGGATATAAGCTTCTAATTGTTGCCGAGACAACGATTGGTAGCTTTATTTTTTTATTAAACCACAAAAGCCTTGTTGGCAACAATTGGGGAGAAACTTTTTATTTCGGCTAACTATTTTGGGATTTAGGGGAATAGGCCCCGGTCAAACATTCTACATGAAGTAACCTTCCACGACCTGGTAAACCTCCCCTGGTATAATTATTAGAAAATTTGGAATAATCTGTTGCGATGTCAAACAAATCTTGCTAGAATAAAAAACACTACATAGGAAGTGTAAAAAAACTGTCTATTCTAATCGACTCTACTGGCTCAAAGTAGAGCGTTTCCTTAGAAAGAAACCAGTTTTATGCCTGGAGATAAGTATGTTCAAAATACTGCTCGTGTGCATAGAACTGGTTTTTTATTTCTTTTAAGAAAGTTTAACTTTTTAAAGGGTTAACGTATAAGAAAATACAAAGGCTTTCGCCATAAGTACTTGGCGACAAGCCAAGTTTTTCTAAAGGAAATGGAGGTAGTGCTTTGGATCATCTTATTGAACTCGACAGAAAGCATTTTTTACATCCGACTTCGTCCATCCAGCAACAGCAGGCGCAAGGTTCCAAGCTGCTGGTGGAAAGCGGAGAAGGGATTTTTCTGAAAGACCGGGATGGAAAAGCCTATATCGATGCGATGTCATCCCTCTGGAATGTTCATATCGGGCATGGCAGGGAGGAATTGGCAGGTGTCGCAGAGGCACAGATGAAAAAACTGGCGTTCAGTTCTGCCTTTTCTACCTTCACCCATGAGCCGGGAATCCTGCTCGCTGAAAAAATTGCATCAATCGCGCCTGGAGACTTGAATGCCGTCTTTTTTACTTCCGGTGGTTCGGAATCGAATGACACGGCGATCAAGCTGGTACGTCATTACTGGAAAATTCAAGGGCAGCCGAACCGCAGGAAAATTGTTGGCTTGAAGCGGGCCTACCATGGGGTAGCCGCTGCTTCCACCAGTGCGACAGGTATCCCTGAGTTCTGGGAGATGGCCGGTCATATGATGAATGATTTTACCCACGCGGAAACTTCCTATCAAAGTACAACGAAAGAAGCGGTGGCATCGTTACGGGAGAAATTCGAAGCGGAAGGTCCGGAAACGATTGCGGCTTTTATTGCAGAACCGATTCAGGGGGCTGGGGGAGTGCTGATTCCGCCTGATGATTACTTCCCTGCGATCCGTCAATTATGCGATGAATATGGGGTTTTATTTATCGCAGATGAAGTCATTACTGGTTTTGGACGGACAGGAAAGATGTTCGGGCTGGAACATTCGAACGTTGTGCCGGACGTCATGACCTTTGCCAAAGGGGTGACCAGTGGATATATCCCTCTTGGCGGGGTGGTAATTTCTGATTCCATTCATGAAGTGCTCCAAGTGCATTCCAAAGGTACCCTCTTTCATGGATTCACCTATAGTGGCCATCCAACTGCTGCAGCTGTGGGGTTGAAAAATATTGAATTGATCGAGAAGGAGGGGATGGTCGAAAATTCCAGTGAAATGGGCGACAAGCTGTTAGAAGGTTTTAAAAAGATCAAAGGGGATTTGGACATCGTAGGGGATGTAAGAGCCAAGGGGTTATTAGGAGCAGTAGAACTGGTGAAAAATCCGGAAACGAATGAAAGTTTCTCAAAAGATCAGGCAGTGGCACCGAAAGTCATTGAGGAATTGCATCAACGCGGTGTTATATGCAGAGCAGTCACCTACGAATCCAGTAACATCATCTGCTTTGCACCCCCGCTGATCATCACTGAGCAACAAATCAATGCCCTATTGGATAAGTTGCATGATTCCATTTTATCCATACAAAAACAACTATGAAGCACACGAATAAGTCAGAGGAGGAAGGAAATATGGATGAATCTGATCTGATATTTATTAATGGAACTGTATTGACGATGGATGACGAGGCACCCACGGCAAATGCTGTGGTCGTAAGGAATGAAGAAGTTGTCTATGTCGGGGAAACAGAAGCGGCCCTTGCCTGGAAGCAGAAACAGACAGAGGTCATCGATTTGGCAGGCAAGACGCTGATGCCCAGTTTCATAGAAAGCCATATCCATCCGTCCATTTATGGACTAACACTATTAGAAGTAGATTGTAAGCCGACAGCCACTCCGTCGATTGCAGCTATCACAGAAAAAATAAGTGAAAAAGCGGCCGACATCCCCGAAGGAAAATGGATACTGGGATGGGGCTGGGATGATAGCAAAATGGTGGACAAACGTAATCCTACGCGTTGGGACCTCGATCAGGTTGCGCCGAATCATCCGGTCGTCTTAAAGCGGACATGCGCCCATATGGCAGTCGCGAATTCCAAAGCACTGGAATTAAGCGGGATATCAGAAAATACGCCAAACCCGGAAGGAGGAAATATCGAGCGGGATGAGCAAGGCAGGTTAACAGGACTGCTGCAGGAGAAAGCTCAAGGGTTATTGAAAGCGCCAAAGTATGGGCCGGAGGATATGGCCAAAGGGATGAAATTAGCCCAGGAGCAGTTCGCCGCCTGGGGAATCACAACCGTCCATTGTATGTCTACGCAGACCGCTGATTTGCAGTTATATCAATCCTTATTAGAACAGGATGAATTGAATGTCCGGGTCAGACCCTGGATGTGGGCGATTGACCAGAATGGTTTCGACGGGTCGATGGAAGAAGTATTGACAGTCGGCTTGAGAAGCGGTTTTGGTAATGACATGCTGAAAATTCAGGGATTGAAGTTTATGCTCGATGGCAGTGTCGGCGGCAAAACGGCAGCTTTCTCTGAACCTTACCTCAGCACACAGGAAACAGGTATCCTCTATAACACCGTCGAAGAAGTCGCTCCCCTGATGAAGCGTGGAATTGAAGCAGGCTTAAGAATTGCCATCCATGCCATCGGCGATCGAGCCATTGATGTAGCAATCAATTCCTATGAACAAATCAACGAAACAACACCGATAAAGCATATGCGCAACCGCATTGAACATTGTATTTTTCCTACCACTAAGCAACTCCGACAAATGAAAGAACACGAATTAATGGCAGGCTCATCGATAGGTTTCCTCTACCATATTGGCGATAACTACCTGGCTAAGTTAGGGGAAGAAAGAATGAAGCATGCATTTCCTCATCAATCATTCAAACAGGCAGGTGTCATCGCACCGGGGAACTCTGATTTACCAGTCAATGATGGCAACCCATGGATGGGCATTTATGCAGCTGTCACTAGAAAAACTGCTAATGGCCAAGTCACCGGATCAGAAGAAAAAATAACCGTGTGGGATGCTTTGAAGGCTTTTACAACTGATGAGGCTTACAGTTCGTTTGAGGAAGAGACGCTGGGAATCATCAAACCAGGTGCAAAAGCCGATCTGATGGTACTTTCTCAAAATCCGTTGGATATCGATACCGAACAGCTGTTAGACATGGAAACAGAAGCAACTTACTTAGCAGGCAAGAAAATTTTTAGCAAGTCAACAACAAGAAAGGGTGGGTCTATTGTTCAGTAATCAGCAAGAGACGATTTTAATTACGATTATCGCTGTTTATTTTGTGTTCTTATTTGGGCTTTCTTTATTTGTCAACCGGAGTACCAAAACATATGAAGATTATAATGTCGCGGGCCGTTCTACCAAATTGATGCCGCTCATATTGACTTTTGTAGGGACGGCGATTGGCGGCTCGATTCTGCTTGGATACATGACAAAAGGGTATCTCTTTGGGATGGGCCAGCAGTGGCTGGCGATAGGGTTTACTTTGACTTCCATCGTGATAGCAGTATTTTTATTGAAGCGGATTCGTCTGCTTGGCGAGAAATACAATATGGTCACACTAGGGGACTTTACGGCGTTACGTTATGGAGAAGGTGCCAGGGTTCCGACGGTGATCAGTATTCTTTGCGCTTATTCTGCCATAACAGGTATGCAGTTTGTCGCGATCGCCACCATTTTGAATTTGACTATAGACCTTAACATGACTACCGGGATTTTAATCGGATGGGTACTTTTAACCTTGAAAACGTATTTCGGCGGGCTCAAGTCAGTCATGCTTCAGGATGCAATCCATGGAACCATCCAAACCGTTGGTATTTTCTTTTTATTATTTGTCATTCTCTTCATGGTCGGAGACTGGGAACCGGTTGCGGAAAATGCAAGAAATGCAGAAGGCGGGAATATGTTGAGCATATTCAATATCGGTACTTCCGAATTTCTGGTTTATATGCTGACGATCGGAGCTTACCAGTTTGTCAGACAGGATGTATGGCAGCGATTTTGGGCAGCTAAAGATAGTAAGACCGCAAAAACCGGTTTTTGGGCTGCCATTGTCCTCGGATTCCTGACAGCAGCTATAGCGGTTGTGATTGGATTTTTGGGCAAGTTCGGTTTGAATATGACGAATATAGATCCGGCATTGATTTACTATGAAATCATTGGGCAGGTGTTACCATTCCCGTTAGTGATTGTGATGCTGATTGCATTATTGGCTACGGTCATTTCCTGCGCGGATTCATTTTTCCTGGCTGCTTCTTCGTCGATTGTTAATGACATTATTAAACCTAGAGTTGGACACAAAGCCAGTGATAAGAAAATGCTGACTTACAGCAGGCTGTCCGTGGTTATCGTCTCCATCGTGTCCGTACTGCTTGCTCTATATATTCCACAGCTGGTTACGCTCTGGATCACGGGAAGTGCGATGCTGGTATCCGGTTTGCTCGCACCGGTGCTATTCGGGTTATTCTGGAAAAGAACTACGAAAACGGCAGGACTCTCTGCGATGTGGGGAGGACTAATGGTAGCTGTAGCCTGGCAGATCGCGGGTCATCCTTTCGGTCTCCATCCCGTTTTTCTCGGTTTGCCTATTTCAATCATCACTCTAGTGACGATTACGTTGGCATCGGAAGGCGAAAAAGAACATGCGATGTATTCAGAATTGAAGAAGTCAAGTTAATTATTAATACTTACAAAAAAGCCACAGTGCTATAGTCTCGAACCATGCACTGTGGCTTTTTAAACTTTGAATGATGGAAATGATTTAGCAGGAGTTCAGAAGTTGGCTGGGGAATTTGAAGAGATTAATGGCATGGATTGGACCTGGTTGTATTCGTAGTCTATATAAAACCGTTTTATTTTAAACGAAACACTTAAGTTAAAATGTGGAAATGTTTTCATGTGGGTAATATAGTTGTTCCAATCATCATCTTCCTTAAATATCCATTTAATGAAGCTGTATGAAGATTTACGCCTTCTTTTCTCTGATAATTTTCAACTTTTTTTAAAAATAGTTTAAGGCTATGAAGAATAATGATATCAATGATTGAACGCATTTCTATGGTCTGTTGATTCTTTTTAAATAAAACAATTTTCTAAATATTGTTGAAATTGCAAGGGTGTCTATGTATAATTCTTTTTAAGAAAGCGTTTTCTCATCTTTCATAAGGATTCATTCGGCCGAATGTGGAAACGTTTTTACATGCTGAAAAAGACAAGCTAATTGGATGAAAAAACAGTCGGGATGAAGGAGGTGGAGGTTGTAAACCGTCGTCGACCTTATGGCTAATTAAAAAGGAGGTATGTGATTTGAATATGATGAAGAAGAACTCAAGTTTCGTTGTTGCGATGATTCCAGCGGGAATTGCTTTGAACTGGGTAGCAAATTCCATTGTTGAAATGTTGAAGCTTCCGTTGTTTCTGAACAATATCGGCACTGTTTTAAATGCGATTGTTCTTGGTCCATTGTGGGGTGGAGCTACCGCTCTCATGACAAACGTCATCTTAGCATTGATTGTTCGTTGGACATACATTCCATTTGCCTTAGTAGGAATACTGGTAGCCTTTTTATCCTACTTTTTCTATAAAAAAGGCTGGTTCAAAAAAAGCTGGAAGGTTGTCGTTTCCGGTGCATTTACAGGTATTGTCGCCTCTGCATTAGCGACTGTAATTTCCGTCTATGTTTTCGGCGGATTTTCTGGACATACTGTCGATGTATTGACTGCAGGTCTAATTGCATCTGGACAACAAATTTTTAACGCAGCATTTATCGCCAACATCCCTGGCACAGTAGCTGATAAAGTACTTACATTCTGGATCGTCTGGATGATCCTGAAAATTTTCCCGGTCCGCTTCCTGCCAAATGCGAAAGAAATTCGCGAGAAGATTGGGATAGGAAAGAAAAATAATACCGGCAAGAAGATTTCTGCATAAAAAAAGAACATCAAATCAACATACAACTTGTGGGAGTAGTTGATTGATGCTCTAAACAGCTTATCTATTATTCTATTAGAAACTGAATGGAAATTCAATTATTAGTACTCAGCCTGGTTTGGTAGAGGGATAAAAAATATAATATATCCCTCTACTATACTATAAAGGAGCGATCATTAATGAAATTTGTTCGTTTTAAAACTGACAAAGAATCTGTGATAAAACAAGGCATACTGGCAGAGGGAGGAGTAAAGGAAATAAGGGGAGAGATTTTCACCCAATGGGAGTATACCGGAGAGAATTTACCGGAAGACTCAGTCCGATTAGCCGCGCCACTTGCTCCTAACCATATTATTGGGATTGGTGCCAATTTTGTAGCTAATGAAGAAGACTTGCCAGAGAAAGGGCCTGACATGCCAGTCTTTTTCTTTAAGCCAAACGCTTCTGTCATCGGACCGGGAGAAGAAATCAAATTGCCCGCCTCCGTAGATGAAGCGAAGTTTGAGTCGGAGCTGGCGGTTGTTATTGGGAAGGAAGCTTCCGGAATCAGTGAAGAGGAAGTGTTCGATTATGTGTTTGGTTATACAGTCGGTAACGATGTGACCGCGCCGAAGTTTTTCCATGAGGATGGGCACTGGACGTTAGGGAAATCGTTCGACACGTTCACGCCACTTGGTCCAGTTATTGAGACAGAGTTCGATGCGCTGGCAGCTCGTATCGAAGCTGTTCATAACGGCGAGAAAAAACAGGACAGCCCTACTTCTTTGATGATTGTTTCAATCCAGCGTATGATTGCTTATTTAAGTAATGTCATGACCCTTAAGCCAGGGGATGTGATTCTAACTGGAAGTCCAGTAGGGGCAGATTTTCTGAAAGAAAATGACGAAATCGCTTGTTCCATAGAAGGGATCGGTACGCTTAAGAATAAAGTGATTAAAGTAAAGCAAGCTTCAATCGTTTAAACATTCTTTTATAATTATATAAAAACGTTTCCACACGCTTCCCCCGGATAATAGAAATCAAATGCTGAAAATTATAATAAAAGTTTTCAGAAAATTATTGAATCATTTGCCCGATAGCCGTATAATAACCATAAGTAAACGTTTTCAAGACAGGCATAAAAAGAACAAGAGCGTTTTCTACTTATGCCTATAGGGAAACGTTTCCACAAATTATTTGGGGAAGTGAAAAATGTGGAAAAGACAGTAACGATTAAAGATGTTGCTCGGAAAGCAAACGTATCGATTTCAACCGTTTCCCGAGTATTGAATAACAGTGGCTATACCAGTGCAAGTGTGAAAGAGAAAGTTAACAAAGCGGTGGATGAATTGAAATTCCAGAAAAACATGGTGGCAACCGCGATGATAAAGAAACAGACATCGACCTTCGGATTGATCATACCTGATATTAAAAACATTTTTTACGGAGAGCTGACCAGGGCAATTGAAGATAAAGCCCATCAGCACGGATTCAATGTCATCCTTTGCAATACCGATAACAACCTCGAAAAAGAAAAAGAGTATCTGAACTTCCTGCTCCGGAAAGGGATTGATGGAATCATCTTTTCTACACCGGAAATTAATGATAGGAATATCCGGGAAGTAATGAAATCCAGACCGGATCTTCCGATGGTCATCCTCGGAAGTAAAGTGCAGAATGTCAGACTTGATGAAGTGTTAGTAGATAACGTTGATGGTGGTTACACAGCTACGGAGCATTTGATCGACCTCGGGCATGAAAGAATAGGGTACATTGGTGGTCAACCGGACTCTTATGCTACAGTCGAACGTTTAAAAGGGTTCAAGGCTGCAATGGAAGAACGGGCACTCCCGTTGGATAAGAACCATATCAAACTGGATGAATTTAAAATTCACAGTGGTTATGAAAAAGGAAAAGAGATACTTGCGGAGAATGATCGACCGACGGCAATTTTTGCTGGTAACGACGCAATCGCTGTAGGTGTTTATAAAGCAGCCCGTGAGTTGGGGATAAGAATTCCAGAAGATCTATCCGTTATTGGATTTGATGATTCTCAATTCGCGGAGATTGTCGACCCGGGGTTGACAACGATTCGAACGCCAATTGCTGAAATGGGAGAAAAAACAGTGGAACTGGCTGTTCAAATCATAAAGGAGAACAAGAACTTTAAAGAAAGCATCATGTTTCCGCCAACCTTGGTGGAACGTGCATCGACTGCCAGTGTCAAGAAGGTTCATTAAGCAATCACACGCAACAAGGCAAAGGAGGAAAATATATGAATAGTTTGTACATGCCGAAAGATAGTCTGATCCATAGCCTGGATCCAAGGACGAAGATGTTGTTTGTTGTATTTGTTGTCGCAAGTTCGTTCATCCTTAATGATCCTGCCTTACAGCTTGTTTTTCTGGTAGCGTTGTTTCCATTGGTGGTCATGGCGAAAGTAGTAAAACCGTACCTCATCTCGATTCAGTTTTTACTGCTGTTCGCCGTACTGATCATGACAGTGCATGGCATCTATAACCCGATTGGAGTCACTCCGGTTTTTGAAATTTTCGGAGGCCTGACCTTTAAATATGAATCGATGGTCTACGCATCTGTCATGTCCTTCCGGATTCTGGTTATCGGTACCGCCGCCGTGTTATTCGTCATGACAACCCACCCATCCGATATGGCGTCGGCACTTGTAAAGTGGAAAGTCCCTCACTCGTTCGCGTTTATATTATTATCAACCTTTCAGATCATCCCCATCATTGCCAGGGAAGCCAAAATCGTCATGGAAGCCCAGCAGGCAAGGTGCCTGGATGTGAAAGGAAGCCTCATACAACGTGTTAAAAATCTGGTTCCGATGTTCGCCCCCCTTTTTATTATTACATTCATGAAAGTGCATCAGCTATCCTACGTGCTCGAATGCCGTGCATTCAGTCGTAAGGGAGAAAAGACAAGCCTTCGCGAAACGAAAATTGGTTCACTTGACTATACCTTCCTCTTAGGAATGCTAGGGTTCCTGGCATTTGAAATTTATTTAAAATTATTCATGATGGGATCACTACAGCTTACGACTGATGCTTTGCTCACCTACTCATTGTTCGGAACATGGATCGTATTTGGATTCATGATCATCAAATTTGTGGTGAAACAATTTCAGGGAAAGATCGGAGGGGCTAACTGATGGCAGCAAAAGCAATAGAAGTGAACAATCTGACCTTCAGCTATCCGGACACCGATGAGCCGGTATTGAAAGATATCAATTTTTCTATTAACCATGGGGAAATTCTCGGTATCATCGGACCAACAGGAGCAGGAAAATCAACGCTCGCCATGTGCGTGAATGGACTGGTTCCACAAGTCATCAATGGAGAGATGGAAGGAACGGTAAAAGTGAATGGCTCTGAGGTAAGTGAAAGTTCGGTTGCCAAAATGTCGGAGGATGTCGGCTTCGTTTTCCAGGAACCGGAGAACCAATTGAGTCAGATGACAATTGAAGAAGAAGTAGCATTCGGAATGGGAAATCTGGGAGTTCCAAGAGATGACATGCGTGTCCGGATTACAGATGCTCTTGAGCAGGTCGGTTTGACCGGTTTTGAAAAAAGAAGTCCTTTGGCGTTATCTGGCGGCCAGCAGCAAAGGCTTGCGATTGCAGCCGTGCTGGCGATGCGGCCTTCGATCATGATTATGGACGAGCCAACTTCGATGCTTGATCCGAAAGGAAAAAATGAAGTGTATGATGTCTTGAAAAACCTGAAAGATTATGGGATGACCGGCATTATCATCGACCATGAAGTAGAGCGTATCGCCGCATACTGCGACAAAGTCCTTGTCCTATATGAAGGAGAAGTACAAATGTTTGCTCCTTCCGAAGAAGTATTTACAAATATTAAAAAAATGCATGAGCTTACTCTTAATGCTCCTCAAGTTACGGAGTTTCTGAGCAGCTATAATCAGGCTTTTGGCAAAGATGTAAAGTTGTCTACGACATTGGAAGAAGCAGTTGACAATTTTGAAAGCGTATGCAAATAAACACATGGAGGTGAAGTGAGTGGAACCATATATCTCAGTGAAAAATGTCTCTCATAAGTACCCGAACGGCGTGACTGCCATCAAAGATATTAACCTCGACATTCACGAAGGAGAAGTGGTAGCTATCCTTGGCAGTAACGGATCCGGCAAAACAACACTCGTCAAACATTTCAATGGCCTGCTCAAACCTACCAAAGGCGAGATAACGGTAGGTACGATGAATACCAAAAAAGAGAGGATTTCGAAGCTGTCCAGCCGGGTCGGTTATGTATTTCAGAATCCAAATCACCAGACATTCCTCCCATCGGTCAAGCAAGAATTGGCTTACGGTTGTAAAAATCTGAAGATGACGGAAGAGGATATAGAAACGCGTGTCCAAAAGGCGATCGATCTCTTTCGGCTGGAAGACCGCTTGGATGATAACCCGTTTGATTTGAATTCGAGCCAGCGGAAAGAAGTGGCGATGGCGTCAATCATGGCGGTATCACCGAAAGTGATCGTCCTGGACGAGCCGACTACCGGACAGGATCACAAAGGATGCAAGCGGGTGCTCGAGCTGGTACGGATGTTCCAGAGAGAAGGGCATATCGTTGTACTCATCACCCACGACATGCACCTGATTGGGGAACTAAACTGTCGGACGGTGGTCATGAATCAAAGCGAGAAGATCGCAGACGATCACGCAAGTGTTGTGTTTTCGGATAAAGGCATTATGGAGGAAGCCGGGCTGCAGCCACCGCAGATAACCCAGTTTGCCAATCAAATTACTAACCTGGATGAAATGAAAACCTATTTAACCGTCGAATCAATCATTGAATGGATGAAAGCGAATAAAGAGGAGGATGTAAAAGTTGGTACAGGATCTTAAATGGAAAGCTAAAGCAGATCGACCAGAGAACGCCGATCAATCACAATACCATATCCGTTGTCGCCCGGGTGATGTGGAGAAATATGTACTATTGCCAGGGGATCCAGAGCGAGTCGGGCAAATGGCGGCATTGTGGGAGGAAAAACGGCATGTCGCTACCTATCGGGAGCATGTGACCTATACCGGAAAAGTTGGAGGCGTTGGTATTTCTGCTTGTTCTACAGGGGCAGGCGGGCCATCAACCGCAAGTGCGTTAGAAGAACTCGCTGAAATTGGCGCCGAAACATTCATTCGCGTAGGCACTTGCGGAGCCATGCAGGAAAACATTGAACCTGGTGACTTGATCATCTGTGCCGGAGCGGTCCGTTACGACGGGACAAGCGACCAGTACGTCGATCATAAATATCCTGCCATCGCGAACCAGGAAGTCGTGATGGCACTGATCGAAGCGGCAGAACGCATTGGTGCGACTTATCACGTCGGAATCGGTTATACTGCAGCATCCTTCTTCTGCGGCCAGGGAAGATCCGGGTTTAACAACTACAGGCAAAGCTGGATGGAAACCATTATGGAAGATATGCAAAAAGCCGGTGTATTGAATTTTGAGATGGAAGCCTCAACTGTGCTGACACTAAGCAGCCTGTTCAACCTGAGAGCAGGTGCCGTGTTTACAGTAGTAGCCAACCGGGTGAAAGATGAATTTGAATACAAAGGGGAAGGCGTAGCCCAATCGATCGCTGTTGCTACAGAAGCGACGAAGATACTGAACGAATGGGATGAATTGAAAAAACGCTCAGGAAAACCTTACTTTTTCCCTTCATTATTACAGCAAGCCCAAAAATAGATTAGGAGGAATACTATGAAAATCGGTATTATCGGAGGAACAGGTTTTTATAATTTAGTAGATGATATGAAAGAAAGAACAGTGACAACTGAATATGGGGATGCCATCGTCTATGAAGGCGAACATGCTGGAAAGGAAATCTACTTTTTGCCAAGGCACGGTAAGACACATGACAGCCTGGCACATCAAATTAATTACCGCGCTAACATGATGGCGCTAAAGCAGCTGGACATTGATCATGTCATTGCGATGTGTGCGGTCGGATCACTGAACCCGGAAATTCCCGTTGGGAAACTGGCGCTGCTTGATCAGTTCTATGATGCTACGACTAACCGCATTAATACTTACGATAAATATTCCGTAGAAATCACACAGCCATATTGTCCTGATCTAAATCAGACGTTTAAGAATGCAGCGGAAACATTAGATATCGACTTAGTACCGAAAGCGAACTATGTCTGTGTCGATGGTCCACGATATGAGACAGCACTGGAAATTCAGTTGTACAAGCAATGGGGAATGGATGTCGTAGGCATGACGAATGCAACCGAAGCTATTTTAGCCCGTGAGCTTGGCCTGGCCTATGCCGTGGTAGTCATCTCTACTGACCTCGCGGCGGGTACAACGGATGTGCCACCTGATCTTGATACCCATAAAAATGTCGTCAAAGATAATCAGGAAAAAATCAAGGAGCTATTCTTGAAAACAGTAGAACTGGCGACAGACGACAAGCCATCGATTGCCCATGAAGCATATGAACGGGCGCTGGCAGCACGGGCGGAAAAGCTGAAAAAAGCACAAGTAACAAACGCGTAGGGGCCATGAGTGTTCTTATAAAAAATGCGGAAATGGTAACGATGGATGACCAGCGGGTGGCAACTGGCAATTTGCTGATCGAAGATGGCAAAATCAAGCATGTTTTTCCGGAAGGAGAGCTGCCAGCCTTCTGTCACGCAACGGAAGTGTTCAATGCGGAAGGAAAGCTAGTGATTCCTGGCATGACAAATGCCCACTACCACTCTTATTCCAATCTATTAAAGGGGACGGAAAGCACCTACCCGCTTGAAGTCTGGTCCCTGTTCACCGTTGCTTACGGACACTCGCTGTCGGATGAAGATATCCATGATGCTGTCCTGTTAGGTGCCGCGGAGATGATTCGAAACGGCATCACAGGCTGCATCGATCATTTCCCGCATTTTTCGAAAGCAGAAGCCGCATTGGAAGCTTACCAAAAGTCCAAAATGCATGTCGCTTTTGCACCGATGCTTCATGATGTTCCAGATTACGAGTTTTTGCAGATAGACTTTCCAGATACTATCAAACAAAAGTTTGCTGCTTCGAAACCACCGACACCGGAACGTATGAAAGGTTTTTATGAAGATTTAATCAATCGGTGGCACAGAAAAAACGAGCGGATTCAGATTATGGTCGGACCGAATGCACCGCAGCGGTGCAGCCGGGAAATGCTTCGAATATGCAGGGAACTTAGTGAATTATACGACCTGAATGTCCATACCCATTTACTGGAAACGTATATCCAACACGATTACGGTATGAAAGCCTACAAAAAAGGTATTATCGGTCATCTTGACCGCGCAGGCTTGCTAAACGAACGTTTATCCGCGGCTCATGCGGTTTGGCTTGCACCCGATGAAATCGATTTGTTGAAAGACCGAGGCGTATCCATCATCCATAACCCTGCCAGTAATATGATTTTAGGAAGTGGTACAGCTCCGATTATGACATATATGGAGAAAGGCATGCCAGTAAGTCTTGGTACCGACGCCAGCAACTGCGGGACAAGCCATACCTTATTCGAAAAGATGAGACTGGCGCTAATGATGCAGCGTAACAACGCTTCCGAATATAAGTGGTGGCTGACAGCACACGACATGCTTGAAATGGGGATCTGCCAGGGAGCGGCAATGATGCCAGGCAGGCGGGGTAAAATAAAAGTCGGTTATGATGCGGATCTTGTTTTTATCGATAAAAATAGCCCTACATGGGCGACTGTTAATAATACTCATGAACAACTGGTCTTCCATGAAAATGGCCAATCGATTGAGTCAGTGATGATCAAAGGCGAATGGGTCATGCGCGAGCGTAAAATCGTATCCTTTAATGAAGGAGAAGTGATCGACCGGGTGCGGAGGCGTTCTGCCTACCGACAGGAAAGCACTGCGGAAGCCTTAGCATTCGCTGAAGAACAGCAACCGTTTTTTGAAGCGATTTATAAATGAAGAGGAGGAATCACCATGTCACTAGATTTGTTGAAAAAAGAATTAGAGTACGTCTCCCATAAAGTCTATCAAAAAGGCTATACCCAGGCGACGGGCGGAAACATCAGCGTAAGAATTCCTGGTACGGATAACGTTTTAATCAAGCGAAGCGGTATCAGTTTAGGTGAAGTAAGCCGTGAAGACGCATTGATCGTCAATATGGAAGGCGAAGTGGTCGAGGGTCAGGGAAAGCCGTCGAAAGAAATCGGCTTTCACTTAGGTATCTATAAAGTACGCCCCGATGTCAATGCAGTCGTTCACTGCCATCCGAATTATGCTATTGGTTATGCCTGCCTCGGCATGGAACTTCCACTTCCAACCGTGACCGCGAGAAAACTTCTCGGACATGTTCCTGTCACTGATGTAGCACCTTCCGGATCAAAAGAACTGGCCCAGCATGTTACGGACGTATTCACCCAGTACCCTGATATTAAAATCTCTTTAATGAAAGACCATGGCGTCTGCTCAGTTGGCCCGACTCTTGAGGCTGCTTATAATGTGGTGGATCTCGCGGAAGCCACAGCGAAACAGGCGTTCATTCTATCTCAGCTGCAGGCGAATGTAGCAGTCACCAGCTAATAACGGAGGGAGGAATACGATGCGACTAATCGAAGAACTAGCCAATCGTCACCGGCAGTCTGAACTCGCTTTGCCGATCTGGTTTGAAAACGGAACATTGAAACTGCTTGATCAATTAAAGCTTCCTTTTGAAGAGGAAATCCAGTCAATAGCATCCATAGAGGAACTGGCCGAGGCAATCCGTTCGATGATGATTCGTGGCTCAGGAGCCATTGGGCTTTGTGGGGCTTATGGTGTTTACCTGGCAGCTTACGAGTCAAAAGGGGATGTAGAAAAGATCCGCCAGGCAGGTGACTTATTGAAAAGCACCCGTCCTACTGCTGTTAACTTAATGAAGACAGTTGATGAAATGGTGGCCACAGCTGAATCGACTCAAGGTGATGTTGAAGCACTTGAACAGAAAGCAGTAGAAATCATTGAGCGCCAGCTGGAATTTGAATACCAGCTCGGTAAATATGGCGCAGAATTGATTGAAGACGGCGATACCATTATGACTCACTGTCATTCGGGAGCCCTTGGAGGTGCCGGCTACGGCGGCAGAGCTTTATCGGTCATCCGGGCAGCCCATGAACAAGGGAAGAATATTCACGTATTCACCTGTGAAACCCGTCCGTACCTTCAGGGTGCCAGAATCACAGCCTACGAGCTGAAAAAGTTTGGTATTCCACATACATTAATTACCGATAACATGTCCGGGTTCTGTATGTCCACCGGAAAAATAGACAAAATCGTGGTCGGATCCGATCGGGTTTCAGCTAATGGGGATCTCGCTAATAAAGTAGGCACTTATATGCACGCGCTCGCTGCCAAAGAAAACGGCATCCCATTCTACACGGCCACCTCCAGTCACACGATTGATTTTAATACACCATCGGGGGATGCGATTGAAGTGGAAATGCGAAACGCCGATGAAGTGACAAAAATCAAGGGAGTGCGTATCGCACCTGAAGGTACCAATGCGCTGTATCCATCCTTTGATATTACACCGAATAAGCTCATTTCTGGAATCATTACGGAAACAGGCGTCATCACTGCACCTTTTGAGCAAAATTTAAACAGATTAAATAAAAAAGTGAACGTCTAGCTGGGAGGAGGTCTGCCTGATGGTAAGAGAAGCAGTACTTGCTTTGATCGCCGGAATGGTCATAGGTATAGTATTTAAGCTGATCAAACTTCCCCTGCCGGCACCTCCTGTGCTAGCCGGTGTGCTGGGTGTGGCAGGTGTGTATGTCGGGGGAAGGATTGTCGAAGCTTTTCTAGTAAGGTTCCATTAACTAGTTTTAAAAGGAGGATGATGGATGAGTAATTACGTACAAGCAGGAAGATTACAAGTCGATTCTGCTCTCTATGAATTTATTGTTTCCGAAGCACTGCCGGAAAGCGGGATATTACAAGAAGAATTTTGGGAAAACTTTGATAGGCTGGTGCATGACCTGGCTCCTGAAAATAAACGTTTGCTGGAAAAAAGGGATGAGTTTCAGGAGAAAATCGATACCTGGAACCTGGAGAATAAAGGAGACTTTGATTTAAATACTTATCAAGCGTTTTTGAAGGACATCGGTTACTTGGAAGCTCTGGTAGAAGATTTTGAAGTCACAACAGAAAATGTCGATGATGAAATCGCTAAGCAGGCAGGACCTCAACTGGTTGTACCAGTAGATAATGCAAGGTATGCGTTGAATGCGGCGAACGCCCGATATGGCAGCCTTTATGATGCCCTTTACGGAACGGATGTAATCAGCGAATCAGATGGGACAGAGCGTGGTGAATCTTATAACCCTGTGCGCGGACAAAAAGTTATCCAGTATGCGAAGGCATTTCTGGATGATGTTTTCCCATTGGAAAAATCCAATCATTATGAAGCGGCTGGTTATTCCGTTAAGGGTGGAGAACTGGTCGTAAAGCTTCTCAGCGATAAGCATACGAAGCTCGAGCATCCTGAAAAATTCAAAGGATACAAAGGATCGCCGGAGGAACCAACTGCCATTTTACTCGAAAACAATGGTCTGCATGTAGAAATCCAAATTGATTCGTATCACCCAATCGGTAAAACAGACAATGCGGGTGTGAAGGATATTTGCATGGAAGCGGCGACGACAACGATTATGGATTGTGAAGATTCGGTAGCTGCAGTAGATGCCGAAGACAAAGTCCAGGTGTATAGCAACCTGCTGGGCTTGATGAAAGGGACATTAAAGTCTACATTCAATAAAGGCGGAACGGCTGTGACCCGGACGCTTAACCAGGACCGATGCTATATCACGCCTGAGGGAGAGGACATCACCCTCCATGGCCGCTCGCTGATGTTCATGCGTAATGTCGGCCATTTGATGACCACTGATGCCATTTTAGATAAGGATGGCAATGAAATCCCGGAGGGCATCATGGACGGCGTAGTGACCAGCCTTGTTGCCAAGCATGACCTGCTTCGGAATGCAAAGTTCCAGAATTCCGAGAAAGGTTCCATTTATATTGTGAAACCTAAAATGCATGGGTCAGAAGAAGTGGCCTTTGCCAACAAGCTCTTTAATCGCGTAGAAGATATGCTCGGACTGGAGCGGCATACAATTAAAATTGGCGTCATGGATGAGGAGCGCCGTACCACACTAAATTTAAAAAATTGTATTGCCGAAGTGAAAGAGCGAATCGTCTTTATTAATACCGGTTTCCTGGACAGGACTGGGGATGAAATCCATACATCGCTGCAAGCGGGGGCGATGATCCGGAAGAAAGATATGAAATCCTCCAATTGGCTGAAGGCCTATGAGCAGTCTAATGTCCAAGTCGGACTGTCAGCAGGACTACAGGGACGTGCCCAAATCGGGAAAGGTATGTGGGCCATGCCTGAAATGATGAAATCGATGATTGATGAAAAAGGCGGGCAGCTGAAAGCAGGCGCAAACACAGCATGGGTGCCTTCGCCTACAGCAGCGACTTTGCATGCGATGCATTATCATTCTATCAATGTCAGGAAAGTTCAAAATGACATCAAAGCCCAAATGGAAGATGTACAAGGTGACATCCTCGATGTACCTGTTGCGAAAGAAACAAATTGGAGCAGCAATGAAATCCAGCAGGAACTTGATAATAATGCGCAAGGCATTCTTGGCTATGTTGTCCGCTGGATCAACCACGGTGTCGGCTGCTCGAAGGTACCGGACATCAACAACATCGGTCTGATGGAAGACCGGGCGACCCTAAGAATTTCCTCTCAGCATATGGCCAATTGGCTGCGCCACGGCATCGTCACGGAAGAGCAGGTAGAGGAAACCCTTTACCGTATGGCGAAGGTGGTGGATGAACAAAACGCCGGTGATCCACAATACCACCCGATGGCAGCTGATTATGAAGGATCGGTTGCTTTCCAGGCTGCCTGTGACTTGGTTTTTGACGGGGCCAACCAGCCAAATGGTTATACGGAACCGATCCTCCATCGCCGCAGGGCAGAAGCAAAAGCGAAACAAAAAGTAAGCCAAGTGTAAAAATAGGAAGGACGTAATCATATTTAAAGATTACGTCCTTTTTTCTGTATATGAGGTTATTGTCTTTGTAAGTGATGGATATTAGTTAGGTCTATATTCTCCTGATATACTTCCCTGATTTCTCAAAATCTCTTGTCATGTTCTTTGAACGGAAAGAAATACTACTCTATTATTTAAAGCCAAAACAGTCAGAGACTTTTTTCTATAGAATGGCACCTCCACAGGACTTTCTATGGAATTATATAGTCCTTTGTAAGTGATTCGATGTTATCTCGTTTTTTCGGGAATTTTGTCGGATAATAAACAGGAAAAGGAGGGAGTTGATGTGAAGTTAGAAAAAGTCCGTTCCAGACAGTTGCCAAAAAAGCCGGTTATTTATATGCCAGTGAAATGGTGCCGTGAAATAGACATTTGCATCGGGGAGCAGGTTGATATCAGGTTTCATCAAAACGACATCTTCATTGAAAAAGCAAATCCCGAAAGCCCACATAATAAAAGGTATGTGACCGAGACGACTGCGATCAACATACCAAAAGAGATTGAGAAAGAGTTACGTATAGAGCCTTATCAGCCTTATAGTCTGTATATCGATCGAACTCATAATCGTTTTGTCATTTCTCTTGAGCAGGAAGAGGAAGCATACATGAATTGATTTAAGTCGGCTAAGCCGCAGTGCTGTTGAAGGAATAACGGACTGTGGCTTTTTTGTGGCTTATTAGGCCAATTATATATTTGCGCACAGTAGGCAGGGGATATTTTTCTTTTACTTGCAGATGGAACAGCGGCCCCTTGACTAGAATCGATAGCCTACTAAAACGCTGCTATTACGGAAATTATTTAACTTTATTTAATAAGTATAAGCAAAAGATCTAGGGGATTAATTTAAAAATAGGACTGACATAGCCATCATGAGGGAAAAGAAAAACGGTCAAGGAGGTTTATGCTATATGGAACATAGAATTTCCCACAAGGGTATGGATGAGTTATTAAAGCAATTGGAAGATGACTATGTGAAAGCTGTCAAAGACAATGAAAGTACGACCGTAGAAGGTTTCATTGAGAAATTTTTGTATGATTCCTGGGACTATAATGAACAGAATATAGACAAAATCAAAAGCGTGTTGAGCCGTTACAAAAGTGGTGAAATTTATCAAAGGATCTTCAGCAGCGCCTTCAAGGAAATGGTCGATCATCTTCAGGTGAAATTGGAGCACCTCGATCAGGACAAGGTCTACCCTGTCCTTCACTCAAACCAGGGAGCTTCTTTGCTCGTCGCTTTCGTAGACGGTTTGGTCATCCAGTACTATTTAGGGGTGTATGACGCCGATCAGTTAAGGGAAATGACTCCATACGTAAAACGTGTTATTCTTCAAGCATTGAGAACGGAAGTCGATGGCTAAGGGGAACGGAATGTCTGGAAGATAAAAGGGGTGAATCCGGATAGTGGGTTCACCCCTTATTCATGGGTGGGGCATAAATAGAATGGATTTAAATTCAACTATAATAATGGGTGCTTTCATTTATTATGCTCATTGTGATTAACTAGTAAGTATCTTCATGTAGGATGCAAACATAGGAGTTTTAATGATAGTTTAAAAAAGAGGAATAATAAATGGCGTGTGCTCTTTTCTGAAACATGAGCAATAATTAAAAGTATTTCAAATAAAAGTAAAAGGATGGTTTTATGAAAGCTGTACAAGTGACAGGCTACGGAGACGTAGATCAATTAAAAGTAATGGAAACTTCCATACCTGAGCCCAAAGAAAACGAAGTCCTTGTAAAAGTAAAGGCTTGTGCTATTAATAACACAGAAATCTGGATGAGAGAAGGTGCTTACGGCACCGGTTCAAAATCTGGATGGAGACCAGAAGGAGTACAGTTCCCACGTACACCTGGATCTGACATAACAGGAAAAATAGTAAAAGTGGGAAATTCAGTAGAGGAATCGATGAAGGGGAAAGATGTTGTTTTATTTCCTTTTACCTCCAGTGGAGAGGAAGGTTCCGAACATATTGCTGAGGATATGTCTTTTATAGGTTCAGAATACGACGGAGGTTATGCCGAATACGTGGTTTGGCCAGCAGAGCTTTGCTATGACATGCCTCTCACCAGCTATGCAGAGAGTGCTGTCTTTTCAGTAAGCGGGTTAACTGCCTGGCATATGGTTAAACAAATTAAAGTTCAACCAGGTGAGACTGTTATGGTAACTGGGGCAAATGGTGGTGTAGGATCATTAAATGTACAAATTGCCTCTAAAGTCTTTGGTGCTAGGGTTATCGCAATCATTGGGGACTTAGAAGGGGAAGAAAAAATGAAGGAATTAGGAGCCACACACGTTTTATCATATAAATCCGATAAGCTTTCCGAAGAAATTTTAGAAGTGAATGGAAGTCCGGTCGACTCCGTGCTGGATGTTGTAGGAGATGCTTTGTTTTCCACCTCTCTTCAGGTTCTTAAGAAAGGAGGCAAGTTCTGTATTTCAGGATCTGCTGGCGGTCAGCAGACAAATCTTGATTTTAGAACGTTGTATCTAAAACATATTACCATGTATGGATCCGTACTGGGCACGAGGACAGAGTTTAAAGATATGCTTCAGACGATATCTGAAGGGAAAGTTAAGCCCGTCATTGACAAAGCCTTTCCTTTAGAAAAAGCAAGAGAAGCTCAAGTATATTTTAAGAATAAAGGGAAGTTAGGAAAAATTTTATTGCTGCCTGAAGAATAACCGTTCATTTAATTCAACCGTACAAGGACCCTTGGAGTGGCTTCAATTATTATCTATAAAATCAGCAGTAATTGCAGGTTTATTTACCTGAGCACAGAATTTTTCATTTCAGAAAAGGACCAAAGAAAGTTTATAGGAGCTCCCTCGGTAAATGTGGGAACTCCTATTATCTTTAGTAAGTCAATCATCGTAAGGGCTGATTTTTAAATTTCCTCATTTTTTGGTAAGGAATAACCGATCTCATCATTGGCATTATTAACCTCATTATTCCCTTGAGGAAGGTTATTCTGAATACTTTTCATAACTTGGCTATTTTGAGCATTTTGAGTCAGTTGCTGCAAACCACCATTGCGGTTCATCCTTGAAATGCCGTACATTGCTGCTGCTCCTACTACACCCGCAGTCCCGAGTGCTAACCACGTATTTCTTTGACCTTGATTACCATTCATTACATTCATCCCTTTTCTATTAATTATAGTTAGTTACTTCCGACGCAACAAACATTAGTTTAACTTAAATAAACACATATAAACTTCCTATTTCTCCCATAAACTCCAAAAGGCGCTAAAGTGTAAATTGCACATAATAATTGGAATTAGATACTCCATTTGACAGGGCTGAACAAGAACTGGACCTTAGAAAAAAAACATCCGAAGAAAGAAATTATCAGTAAAAGGCTGATGTTCGCTTCTAAAAATAATAGCCCCGACACTTGCAAGCTATATTATAGTTTCAAAAAGGAACCTCCTCATTTTATTTAATATAAAATGGATTCGTCAGTAAGGTAGTAGGGTATAAGCAAGCTGGGAAATTTAGCATATAGATGGATCTGGGCATGAGAACGTGAGAATCCCTGTATATAATGCCTGTCTTCCAGTTAGATAGTATATGGGGGGGCAGGCTTTTTATTATGCAATGAAAGAATTAAATTGCAGTAATATCTGAGTTTCTTAATAAAGATTATGAAAAACAATTTTTTAAATATGGAAAATAAACGGAAAGACACAATTGATATACAGTAAATGGAAAAAGTTTAAAGCGAGCGACATATAAAATGCGGCTAAAAAGACTGGTCAAGTGTTTAGGTGGTTTGTTTTTGTACAGACAAAAGCCTATTCGGGGGAACTGTACGTGTTTTAATATTCTAACAAATGGGAAGGTGGCTAAAGAGTTCATGTTGTTAGACCATTCAAAAATGCATAGGAGGCTTTTCAACGTTTATGGAAACAAAAAGGATCAGGTGGGCAGTTTTTTTGCCCATGGCTATTTTATTAACCATCACCGTCATGGTGGGAATTGTTAATCCTGCAGGGTTTTACAATGGGCAGACAGCCATTGTGGACTTTGCTTTCATCAACTTCGGGTGGCTATTCAATTTGACGGTGTTTTTAATCATCTTTCTTTGTTTATACTTAGGGTTTTCAAGGTTTGGTTCCATTAAGTTTGGAGGAACGGATGCCCAGCCAATAGTAAAAAAGTACACCTGGTTTGCGATTTCCCTAACCGCCGGTATTGGGGTAGGGATTTTATTCTGGGGACTTGCGGAACCGATTACGCATTTCAGTTCTCCACCGGAGGAGTTAGGGGTAGGCCCTAAAACCGAGCAGGCGGCTGTTTTTTCTCTTTCATCCGCTCTGACCCATTGGACGCTGGCACCTTACGCCATTTATGTCCTGTCAGGCATCGCTGTCGCTTACGCCCACTATAACTTGAAGCTTCCTTACAGTATCAGTGCCACGTTGTATCCGCTGATTGGAAAAAGAGCATTCGGATGGATTGGTACATTGGTCGATATTCTGGCTATGTTCGCTATTGCCGGAGGAATGGCAGCCGTGCTTGGGGAAGGCATTCTTCAGATTGGCAGCGGCATCGCCCATTTAACCGGGTTAAGTACAGGACCTTTGATGTGGGGATTATTGATTGCGGTCATAACGGCTACATATGTAATTTCCAGTTATACCGGCCTGCAAAAAGGGATACGGTTTCTGGCTGATCAGAATACGAAAATCTTTCTTTTCTTGCTCGTATTCGTGTTTGTGTTTGGCCCGACTGTTTTCATTTTGAACCTGGGAACACAGGCTACGGGTTATTTTTTGACTAATATGCCACAGCGCTTTCTATGGATGAGTGCGATGGAAGGTTCAGATTGGCCGAGATGGTGGCCGATTTTCAACTGGGCCATCTGGCTTGCCTATGCTCCGATTACCGGGATGTTCCTGGCTCGTTTAGCCTACGGCAGGACATTGCGTCAATTCGTGGTCGTCAACTTACTGCTTCCCTCACTATTTGGCATGCTCTGGTTTTGGGCATTTGGGGGGTCCGCTATTTTCTTCGATTGGAAAGGGGACGGCCAGCTGTGGAATCTTATTAATAATGAAAAGGGCGGTCTGGAGTTGTCCTTGTTTGTGTTCCTGGAACAACTGCCACTATCGACAATTATCAGCTGGCTCATGTTAATCACAATCTTTATCTCTTTTACAACACTGGCTGATTCATTGACAACCACTGTGTCAGCACTGACAACAACGGGCAACACGATTATGAGTCCGGAGCCACCAGCAAAAGTGAAAGTTTTCTGGGGTGTTGTGATGGGACTGATGGCACTCCTGACGATTACGGCTGGTACCGGGGGAGAAATTACCGGTGTGGATGCGGTCAAGCAAATGGCTACCGTCGCAGGTTTTCCTGTACTTTTCTTTGTGATCGTCCAGGCAGTTTCGACAGTGAAAGGCATCGTTAATCACGCCAACGTTGCCCGTCCTGGTTATCAGCCAGGTCCGGTCGAAGTAGAAAAGAGAAAGGTATCAAACTAGCGTTCAGTTAAGATAATGGAAAGGGGAAATAAAGGATGGAAACCACTTTGAGAGAAATGACACTAGCCTATAGGGAAATTAGAGGGCATACGGAAAAACTGGTGTCTAATCTGAACACCGAAGATTTTATGGTCCAGGCGGCTACCCATGTCAGCCCGACGAAATGGCATCTCGCCCATACAACCTGGTTCTTTGAAAAATTTATACTGGAGGCCTATCAGTCTGGTTATCGGCATTTCAATAACGAATTCAATTATTTGTTCAATTCCTATTATGAAACTGTTGGTGAACCATATCCGCAAAGCCAGAGAGGAGCGATTACCCGCCCGACGGTCGCAGAGACATTGAGCTATCGAAAGTATGTGGATGAGCAATTGCTGGATTTGTTGGAGAAGGTGGAAGGAAAGGACGCAGAAAAAATTAATCAGCTGGTGGAAATTGGTCTTCATCATGAGCAGCAGCATCAGGAATTGATACTGATGGATGTCAAATATAACTTTTCCTTCAACCCTCTCTATCCTGCCTTCCAGGAAAGAAAGGATCAGCCGTCATCAGAAGCACCGGAACTCCACTTTCATGACATTGAAGGTGGTTTAGTTGAAGTGGGGCATGATGGTAATGGTTTTGCTTTTGATAATGAAGGGCCCCGTCATAAAACCTACCTGGAACGATACCGGCTGGCGAATCGCCCAGTCACAAATGGGGAGTTTCTCGAATTTATGAATGACAATGGGTATCAAACCTCCCACTATTGGCTATCGGATGGCTGGCAGAAGGTGAACGAAGAGAAATGGAGCCATCCCCAATACTGGGTCAAGCAGGACGGAGAATGGTATATATTCACATTGGCAGGTTTGAAGAAACTGGACTTGCATGCACCTGTCGTTCATGTGAGCTTCTATGAAGCGGATGCCTACGCACGCTGGGCCGGTAAACGCCTGCCGACCGAGCAGGAATGGGAATATGCCATGGAAGACCAGGAAATAGAGGGGAACTTCATGGAAAACGGTAGTTATCACCCGAACGCTTATTATGATGGAGGAATGTTTGACAAAGCCTTTGGAGAAACGTGGGAATGGACGCAAAGTCCATATGTTCCTTATCCAAGAAACAAACCGCTTGATGGCTCCCTGGGAGAGTATAATGCCAAGTTCATGGCTAACCAGATGGTCCTGAAAGGCGGTTCGTGTGTAACCCCTCGTTCTCACACACGCCTGACCTATCGGAACTTTTTCTACCCGGATATGAAATGGCAGTTCAGCGGTTTCCGGCTGGCTGATAATGGCTAGGGCTGGAAGCTTAATATGCTTATCTAAAGCCGCTCCTACAAAGGGAGGCCACTGTAAAAGTCCTTTCCCATCTAAAAGAGCTTTTAAAGTTTGTTGTTGATTCTCACAAATCGCTTTTCGGTGGATGCTCGCCGCGGGCACGGCCTCAGCTAGCTTGGTCAAGAAGATCACTTGACCAAGTGGATTTTCGGCTCGCGCTATTCCCGCAGGCGTCACCACCGAACGCTCACCGTGGAATCAACAGAGGTAAAACGAAAAAGAGTGATTTTCTTTGATTTATAAAAGAAAGTCACTCTTGTTTCTTGTACAATGAAAGTAATACATAAAAGTGAGGGATTCGATGTTAGACCGTCAATTATCTATGAGTTTAAGCCAGTACGAAGGACTATCCGATAAAGGACCATCTTCTTCGGGAAATTAATGAGCTTATAGACTTTTCCTTCGTTTATGACGAACTGAAGAAAAAATACTGTCATGACAATGGACGGAACGCTGTTGATCCCATTCGTATATTCAAATACCCTCTCCTTAAAACATCTATACGTTGTCTGACGTGGATCTCGTGGAACGAGCTCAGGTCGACATGTCCTTCAAACATTTCCTCGAAATGGCTTCAGCTTATTAGCTTACTTCCGTTGCAAACGTCTAAAAGACAAAAATCTTTTAGATCTTCTGATTGGAAAAACCGTGGAGGTTGCTCTTGAGAAAGGTGTGATTAATTCAATCGAAGTTTCTCATCCTCGATGCAACGCACACCAGGGCTCGATACAATCAAACCTCTCGTCAAGAAGTATTGCGTACCCGTTCTAAGAACGTCTGTAAAATGATTTATTCTGTCGATGAATCGATGAAGAAAAAATTTCCTGAGAAACCAACCGAAGATACGCTTAAAGCTGAGCTGGACTATTCGGATCGTCTTGTTGAAGTCATAGAAAAGCAGCCGAAGTTGTCTTTATCCCTAAAATCAAAGAACCATTGAATTTACTTAAAGAGACGATTACAGATGACCAACTGGAATAACAGGAATCCCAAGATCCTGATGCCCGTTTGGGGCATAAATCAGCTGACTCTGCTTTCCTTTGGATAATAAGATACACCTCCGCATGTCTCAGGAACGTATCATAAGGCGTGATGGCGATTTTCACAGCTGATTCGAAACGAATCGTTAAACTAATGAAGGAATAGAGGGTACAAACAACTATAAATTAGACGAAAAGCGGTCTGTATAGAAATTACATTCCACATAGACCGCTTTTTTAAAATTCTACTTTTCGATGGAAGGAAAAGCCGAGGGGTGTTGAACTAAACACATGCCTCGGCTTTCTTTTTTTATCTTACAATTAACTGGTAAAGCAATTAAGTCAAAAATGAACTAATTTTCTAAATATAGAAGGATAACTTCTTTTTATTTTATTATATTGGAGAAAATATTCACATACAGACAAATATGTGCTATTCTTAAATTATGAAAAGGCTTACAAAAAAGAGGTGGTGATCATGCGGAGTGTTTTACAGAGCTATGATATAGCAAGTACGCACCTGAACAAGAGCTTCACTTATCGTATATTGAAACCCAAAAAGATGCTATCCGATGAAGTTGATCTTCTTCTAGTACATGATGGCGATGATTACTTGGAAATCGGGAAGCTACAAGAAACGTACAATCACCACTTGGAAAAAGGCCTTGGTAAAAATACATGCTTTGTACTTTTACCACCAGGTTCTTCAGAGGATCGTTGGCATTATTACCATTCAGATGGGAATTTACACAAAGCTTATCAGCGGTTTATCTACGAGGAATTGTTACCGGAACTTCAAACGAGTATGAAAACTGCAAAGCTGGGTATGCTTGGTGATTCGCTTGCTGGAGCGGTCAGTCTTAGAATAGCTATAGAAAATCCCGGAATATGGTCGCATTTGCTTCTGCAGTCAGCTGCTTTTTCAGAAGAAGATATGAAGCTAAGCGAAAGTCTGGTAAGAAAGCTGCCTTGGACGGTTTATCAATCGGTAGGAACACTGGAAGATGAATTTATCTCACCAATCACACAAAAATGTCTTTACATACTAACTAGAAATCGTCAAATGCCTCATACTATACGGCCTGAGAATTATGTGTATGTGGAAAAGGACCACGGACACTTGTGGGAGTGCTGGCGTGAAGATCTTTCTTCCGCCGTTGAAATATTTTATCAATATTAAAAAAGGGGTTGAGGAGTTTGAAAAAGTTTCCTTTATTGTTTGCGATGGCTTTTGCTTTGATTCTTGTACTTGCAGCCTGCTCCGGTTCAAGTGAAGATACTTCAGCAGAAGGGGACAGCAATGACGATTCAGCTAATGAAACAGAGAAAGAGGAGTCAGTTGAAATTGAGTTTTGGACTATGCAGTTGAAACCGACATTTACAGATTATATTGAAGGGGTTATAGCAGACTTTGAGGAAGAGAATACTAACATTACTGTAAAATGGGTAGATGTCCCTTGGGGCGACATGGAGAAGAAGATACTTTCAGCGGTAGCTTCAGAAACAGCACCTGATGTAGCAAACCTAAACCCGCAATTTGCTTCTAAACTTGCAGAGCTGGATGCACTGATAAATATGGACGAAGCTGTACCAGAAGATAAGAAGGGTGAGTATTTTGAAGGAATCTGGAAATCAAATTCCTTCGGAGGGGAGACTTTTGGAATCCCTTGGTATCTGTCTTCCCAAGTGAGTATGTATAACAGCGATATTCTAGAAGAAGCTGGCCTAACTGGAGAAGATGTGCCAACTAAATATGCGGATGTAGTTGAATTCTCTAAAACTATTAAAGAAGAGACTGGACAGTATGCTTTCTTCCCTCCGATTGATGGAAGTCATTTGTTAGAAACAATGGTAACCATGGGTGTGGAGCTGACCAACGAAGATATGACAAAAGCTGCCTTCAATACAGCTGAAGGTAAAGAAGCGTTCCAATTTTTTGTTGATATGTATGAGAATGAGTTGATCCCACGTGAAGTATTGACTGAAGGACATGGTAAGGCGGTAGATATGTACCAAGCTGGTCAATTAGCTGTTCTTGCAACCGGTCCGCAATTTTTGAATACGGTACAGGAAAACGCTCCGGATATTTATGATGCTACTGGTGTAGCACCAATCATTACGGGAGAAACCGGTCTGATGAACGTAGCTGCTATGAACCTTGTTGTACCTAAAAAGACGGAACATAAAGATGCAGCGGTCCAATTCTCTCTGTTCATGACTAACGCAGAAAATCAAGTGGAATTTGATAAGATTGTACCGATTCTTCCTTCTATTGAAACAGCGCTAGATGATCCTTACTTCAATGACCTCCCGGAAGATCCATCTCCTGAAGACGAAGCACGTATTATTTCTGCAGAGCAACTGAAAGACTCTGAAGTGCTTGTGCCTCCAATGAAGAACTATACAGACCTGCAAAAGGCTATGACAGATGCACTGCAAGCTGCTATGCTTGGTGAAAAATCTATTGATGATGCACTGGCAGACGCTGAACAAAAATGGAATGCTGCTTTGCAATAAAGTTGTTCCAGAAGAAGGAAGAGCGGCTGTCTCTTCCTTCTTTCATGGAAATGTATCATTTGCAAGAGAGAAGCTAAGGCATGGTGGTGAAGAGATGATAAAGGACGAATTTTTTAAACAAGTAAAAGGCAATCTTATTGTTTCGTGCCAAGCCCTGGAAGATGAACCCTTACATGGGTCATCTATTATGGCGAAAATGGCGCTGGCTGCTGAAATGGGTGGAGCATCTGCTATCCGTGCAAATGGTTACCAGGATATTAAAGCAATTCGAACGGTCACTAATTTACCAATCATCGGACTTGTCAAACAAAATTATATTGATTCTGAAATTTATATTACCCCTACTAAAAAGGAAGTAGATGAACTGATTCAAGCTGGAGTATCAATAATTGCATTAGATGCTACAAGTCGTAAGCGTCCAAATGGAGAGAGATTGAAAGATTTAATAACCTATATAAAGAAGAAACAAATAGGTGTTATGGGTGATGTATCAACAGCCGCAGAAGCTCTTAAGGCTGAAAACCTTGGAGTTGACTGCATTGGTACGACTCTGTCTGGTTACACACACTACTCTCCTCAGCAAGCTGGACCTGATTATAAGCTGGTGGAACGTTTAGTAGAAAGTGTAAACGTTCCAGTAATAGCAGAAGGTAAGTATTGGATTCCGGAGGAAGCGTGGCATGCACTGGATCTCGGTGCTCATGCCGTTGTAGTAGGTTCCGCAATAACAAGACCACAATTAATTACAAAGCGATTTACAGACTATTTAAATACGAAAGCAGGTGCTCAACATGACACAGAAGTTGTTGGAGGGGAATTTATTAAACGTAATTCGTAGTTATTACCCTTCTTTGACAAAGTCGGAACAAAAAGTAGCAGATACTGTATTGGATGATATCAATAGTGTTCTGTATTGTTCTGTTACAGACTTGGCAGATAAATCAGGTGTTGGTGAAACTACTGCACTGAGGTTCTGCAGAAAGCTGGGATTCAAAGGTTATCAGGAGTTTAAACTTACTCTTGCTAAGACATTGTCAAATGACAACAAAGAGGAAGTAGTGGAAGAGGGAGTGCACCATCAGATAGCTAAGAATACAAAAGCTGTCATAGATGAGACCCTGGAAATGGTAGATGAGGATTTATTAAATTCATGTATCAGTGTAATCCACCAGGCGAAACAGCTTCGATTTTATGGGGTTGCAACTTCCGGATTAACAGCCCTGGATGCCAAAAATCGTCTGTTACGTATAGGCAAGGCCAGTGATGCAATCATTGATCCTCATATTCAGTCTATGGATGCTTCAACCCTTGGTTCAGGTGATGTCGTTGTCGGCATCAGTGTTTCAGGCAGTACCAAAGATACACTTGACTCTTTAGAAATAGCTAAGAAAAATGGAGCAACTGTCATTGCAATTACGTTTTATGCCCGCTCCCCAATTACACAAGTAGCAGATTACGTACTATTGAGTGGAGGTAAAGAATCCCCTCTTGAAGGAGGTTCATTAGCAGCTAAAATCTCTCAATTATTTATTATAGATCTACTGTGTACGGGGCTTGCACTGCATGATAAAGAAAAAGCATTACAAATGAAAGAAAAGACTGCGAGATCTGTTATTAACAAAATCTATTAAGTGCAGTATGAGGTGAAAGTATGTACGTAATTGGTGTGGATATTGGCGGCACAACTATAAAAGGTTTATTAGTTAACGAAGAACTGGAAACCATTCATAAAAAAATCGTTCCAACCCGAGCCATCCTGGGGAAGGAAATTATTTTAAGTAGTTTAAAAGAAGTTATTGATGAACTTTTACATCACAGCCCAGAACTTCCAGGCGTCATTGGTATTGGCAGTGCCGGAAGAATTAACTTCCAGACCGGGGAGGTTGTTTATGCAACAGAAAATTTACCTGGCTGGCATGGTTTCCCGTTAAAATCCTGGTTGGAAAACAGTTATCACCTTCCTGCTATCGTGGATAATGACGCTAATACAGCGTTGTTAGGAGAATTAATTTTGGGAGGAAGACTGCCTGATGAGGAACATACTATTATGTTGACGCTTGGTACGGGGGTGGGCGGCGCGAACTACTTTTTTGGCCGGATGGTACGTGGCGCTCATCACCAGTCCGGTGAGTGGGGACATACCATTTTATATCCTCACGGACGCTCTTGTAATTGTGGAAAGCAGGGATGTATCGAGCAATATCTATCAGGAAGTGCTTTAAAAAAAGAAGCAGAAAGAAGAACCGGCCGTATGTTTTCAAAAGGTGATGAAATATTTCAGCAATGGAAAAGTGACATGGAGATAAAAGAAGTAGTGCAGAAATTTATTAATGATCTTGCATTAGTGGTGGAGAACATTTCTACCAGTATTGATCCAGATCAGGTGATACTTGGCGGAGGTGTGGTGGATTCCTGTGATTATTGGTGGCCGGACCTGCTGAGAATCTTAAGAGAACGAGAGATAAAAACCAAAGTGAAAGCTGCTTCACATATGAATGTTTCAGGAATGTACGGAGCTGCTTACCTGGCATTAAAGCAAAGAGAAGAAAGTGAGGGAGGACGATGAAACATCGTAGGATAACACCGATTATGTTCTTGCTTCCAGGGTGCATCATACTTGGAGCGTTTATCTTTTATCCAATGATCCAGGCGATCTGGTTAAGTTTCACGAACTATAACATGGTGCAGCAAAACCCTGATTTTGTTGGAGTTGCAAATTACAAGGAACTGTTTGCTGATGCGTTGTTTTGGAAAGTACTCGGGCAAACGTTGCTGTATTTAATCATAGCCGTTCCTGCATTAGTGTTTTTACCAATTTTTTTAGCTATTCTTGTCAACCAGCAGCTGAAAGGGATTACTTTCTTTCGTTCTATCTATTATCTTCCTGTTGTTACTTCCATGGTGGTCGTAGGTATAGCATGGAAATGGATGTATGCAGACCAAGGTGTGTTAAATTATTTGCTAGAAACAGTGGGCCTTATTAATGAGCCAATACATTGGTTGACCTCTACTTCAACGTCTTTATTCGCAGTTATGGCTGTAACGGTATGGAAAGGTCTTGGTTATTATATGGTCATCTATCTTGCTGGTCTTCAAGCCATTCCATCGAATTTGTATGAAGCAGCTGAAATTGATGGTGCAAGTAAATGGCGTCAAATCATTCACATCACGATTCCACTATTAATGCCTTCCATAATGATTGTTACGATCATGTCCTCTATATCAGCAATGAAAGTTTTTGAAGAGATCTACGTTATGACCCAAGGGGGTCCGTTGAACAGTTCCATGACCCTGGTCTATTACATTTATAATGAAGCATTTGAAAGTCTCGAAATGGGGTTTGCCAGTGCGGCAGGGGTCATTCTTTTCATAGTCACGTTGATGTTCTCCATTGTAAATATTGCTTTTATGAATAAACGCGAGCAAGCGATGAAAGGGTGAGAGGAATGGAACAAAACTCCGGTGCACTAAAACAGAACCCAAAGCCGAATGTCCCGATAGAAGATCGTCAAAATCCAAAGTCTGATCCAACTGTAATCAAAGGACCGAGGAAGAAAACGAAACCAACACAAAGAAAAGTTATACAGAAGGCAGCTGCATATATTACTTTGATATTTGTTTCATTAATTATGGTAGGCCCGTTTCTTTGGCTGCTCGCCACTGCTTTAAAGTCTGGCTCGGAAAATATCTTTGCTTATCCGCCAAAGTTTATTCCGGAAAGCCCAACATTATCTAACTTCACTGCTGTTCTAGAATATTTTCCTTTTTTCACTTATTTAATGAATAGTACGATTGTAGCTGTGTTGACAGTGGGAGCAAATTTACTTTTCTGTTCATTAGCAGCCTATCCGCTTGCACGTATGAACTTTCGAGGTAAGAATATTGTATTCATTTTAATCATTAGTACGATGATGATCCCTTTCCAACTTCTTATGATTCCTATCTACATTCTGGCTCTGAATTTAGGGTTGCAGAACACTTACTTGGGATTGGTTCTCCCGCATGCTACGACTGCTTTTGGAATATTTCTCATGCGACAGGCGTTTTTGACCATTCCTTATGAATTGGATGAGTCGGCACGAATGGATGGAGCAAATGCATTCCAGGTATGGTGGAAAATCTTAATGCCACTTGTTCGCCCTTCCTTAGTCACTTTAGCGATTTTTACATTTATGATGGCCTGGGGAGATTTCTTATGGCCATTGATCATTTTGAATGACCAGAGTATGTACACATTGCCGCTTGGTGTCCAATCCTTACAAGGAAATTTCTCGTCTAACTGGCGTTATATTGCTGCTGGGTCGATTATTTCCGTGTTACCGATCATCATTGTTTTCGCCATTTTGCAACGGTACTTTATTGCAGGCGCAATGAAAGGAGCGGTAAAAGGATGAGAAAAGAATCTAGCACCTGTCATGTAGTGTTCCATACCCATTGGGACAGGGAATGGTACTTGCCTTTTGAATTGTTCCGTTACCGGTTTATCCATGTGATGGAACGAATCATTAAAGGAATAGACTCCGATGATATTGAAAAGTTTGTCCTCGATGGCCAGATGGCGGCCCTCGACGATTACTTTGAAGTATGTAGTGACCAGCAGCGGAAAAAAGTTGTTCGGCTTATTAAAAATGGGAAGATCATTATTGGTCCATGGTATGTGCTGGCTGATGAATTCCTCGTATCCGGGGAATCTCTATGGAGAAATTTAGAGATCGGGCTTGAAATGGCAAAAGAATATGGACAACCGCAAATGGTAGGCTACTTGCCTGACACATTTGGCCATAACAGTCAGATGCCGCAATTGTTGAATGCATTTCAAATTGAGAATGCTGTTCTTTGGCGAGGTATTAGTCCGGAAGCATCTGAGTTTTGGTGGCAAAGCCCGGATGGAAGTCGTGTATTTACTGCCTTTTTGCCTGAAGGTTATTACCAGCCGCTCCTTAATGAAGAAGACCCCAGTAAAATGGTGAACGAATACATTGATAAAGTGAAACCGTATGCTACAACCTCGCAATTGTTGCTTACCAATGGTGGCGATCATTTGATGCCTGCTTGGAATTCGATGAAAGAGCAGATGAATAAAGTCAGTAATGAAGAAGTAGAACTAGTGACCTCATCATATGAACAATTCCTGAAAGACATCCGGGAGGAGACTGGTAACCTTAAAACTTATAAAGGTGAATTGCGGTCAAACGACCACTTTTATGTGTTACCAAATGTGCTTTCCACAAGAACATATTTAAAAAAACAGAACCAGGAAATCGAGGATGAAATTACTGGTTATGTAGAGCCGCTGCTTGCGATTGCAGGTGTTTCCCATATGGAACGTTATCTTAATGACACGTGGAAGCTTCTCCTCCTAAACCATCCTCATGACAGCATTTGTGGGTGCAGTATTGATGAAGTACATAAAGAAATGCAAACCAGAACAATGAAATTGAAGCAGCGAATGGATGCCCTTAAACAAGAGGCTTTATATCGATTAGGAGCTCAAGAGTTATCTCTCTCAGGCGATAGTGGACGAAAACCTTTTACTGACATGAGTAAGTTCACTATATTTAACCCTCATGCCTATGAATATACAGGTTGGGTTGAAGGCGTGATTTGGCTTTATGAAGATGAATCATTTGTTATTAAAGACAATCAGGATAAGACACTTAACACAATTGTTTTAGATAAAGTACAAAGCCGACATTTTGCCTCACCTACGGATGGTTTCCCGGAATTCAAAAGTATGTGGAACTATGAAATTGCTATATATGTACAATCACTTCCTGCATTATCACTACAACCATTTTCTGTCGAACAAGGAAAGGCACAAATACCTGGCTTATCATCTACTGCAACGATCAGTAACAAGTATATGGAAATTAATTTAGAAAAAGCTTCACTTTCAGTCAAAGACTTAATGACAGGCGAAGAGTACAACGAATCAAACCGATTGTACAGCTCGCTGGATGCCGGAGATGAATACAATTATTCACCTCCTCTTAATGATCTTATTACCGAAGGAAAACTAGAGGGAGAGCCTGAAGTGAACGTAACAGATAGCTTCCAGGAACTGAGCTATCAATTGCTATTAGAACCACCTGCCTCACTTGATTCTGAGAGGAAAGGGCCAGGTGATAGAACGTCAGCTATCCATGCTGTTTTTACTATACGTCTTTATTCGGACGATCCGATAGCTAAAGTTGATATTCAGCTTCATAACGAGTGTAAAGACCAGCGGTTGCGCATTGTCTTTCCTCAAATAGGCGAAGTGAACGAAACATCTAGTGATACAGCTTTTGATCTAGTGACTCGCTATGCAGCCAAGGAAGAGGCTTTTGATGCTGAAAAAGGAACAGAGGTTCCTGTAGTAGTAGAACCGAGCTATTCGCTAATCTCTGTAAACAGGCTTGTTTTTATGCATCGTGGATTACAAGAATATCAGATTAATTCAAATAACGAATTAGAAATTACGTTACTACGAAGTGTCGGATGGCTTTCAAGAGAAGATCTCCGGACGCGCGGGGGTGGTGCTGGGCCTGGTTTTGAAACTCCAGATGCTCAATGTCTGGGAAGTTACTCTTTCAGTTATGGATTTGGGTTTCAGGAGTCAAAAGAGATAGCTTTAACAAAAGCAAAAGAATTCCGTTTACCGCCAGTTTTTTTGCCAGGAGAGGTGTCAACCGATCCGCTGATCAATTTTTCAGAATCAGTGTTGCAGCTCAGTGCTTTCCGGCAAAAAGACGAAGGAATGGAAGTTCGTGTCTGGAACCCAAAGGATAGTGACTTAAAAACAGATTTCTATTCTGACTGTTCTGTATATAAAGGATTAGAGAAATGCAACCATTCAATAACAATTCCTGCAAAAACAATCGTCACATTGAATCTAGAACGAAGGTGAGTGTAACCATGAAAAACAGGATTGCATTATTACCCGTGGATGGGCGCCCCGTGACAAGAAATCTGCCGATGGAGCTTGCACACCTGGCCGGGTGGCAGGTGGTGGCCCCGGAAGTAAATGACTTGGGGTTTCTGAAGCAACCTGCATGTGTGAAGGAAATTCGCGCATGGCTGATGGAAATAGCCTCCTATGTAGATGGTCTCGTACTATCTATAGATATGTTGTTGTATGGGGGCTTAGTACCTTCCCGTATCCATGTGTATCAAGTGGATGAGCTGATCCAACGTATGGGATTGTTAAAAGAACTAAAGGAAACGTATCCCGATATAACTTTAATGGCCTTTAGCTCCACAATGCGAATTTCCAATAACAACATCAATGAAGAAGAGAAATCATATTGGGAAGATTATGGGATGAAATTGTGGGCACTATCCTACCATTCCCATCGATACGAGAAGCTGGGAGAAGAACAGGATGGATTACTGGTTGAGAAGCTGAAGAAGGAAATACCAGAAGATATACTCCGCGATTACCGGAACACAAGACAGATTAATTTTACAGTGAACAAGTCATTATTGGATCTGGTTCAGGAGGGTGTGTTGGACCATCTGGTGTTCCCACAAGATGATACGAGTGAATTCGGCTGGAATGTCAAGGAACAGGAGGAATTGCAGTATATAATTCGCAATCGTTCTCTCGACAGATTTGTTTATTTATATCCGGGTGCGGATGAAGTTGCAAGCACCTTACTAACACGAATGGTTTTTCAATTGGAGCAAGAACCATTACCAAGCTTTTATCCAGTATATAGCGGGGAAAAAGGTGCGCTTGTTCCCGCCATGTATGAAGACCGACCAATAGCTGAGTCCGTGAAAGGGCAGCTTGTGGCAATTGGATCTCGTACGGAAGATGACTTCCAGGCAGCAGACATTATCATTGGAGTGAATGTGCCAGGCCAAAAACAAGGGGACTTAGCGCTTGGGCTAAATTTGCATCAGGTGGATACAAATGATCGAAATGTTAAAGAATGGATAGGGCGGCTGCATGCGTATAGGAAAAGAAAACCTGTAGCAGTCGTGGATGTAGCCTATGCAAATGGTGCTGATCCTGCAATGGTTCCACTTCTGCTCGATCAATTGGAATGGAAGGAACTCTTCGGCTTTGCAGCTTGGAATACGGCAGGTAATGCTATTGGCACTACTGTTTCCCAGGCCGCTTTGATCTGGTTAGCCGATAAAAAGGGAAAGTCTTCAGATGAAGATCGTATCAAACAGCTTGTGTTACGTATGCTTGATGATTATGTCTATCAATCTATTACTCGTCAGAAAGTGCGAGCAGAGCTTTACAAGGAGAATGCTGTTCAGTTAAATCAGGTAGCAACTCCGCTATATCAAAAAGAAGTTTCCCGGTTCCTGACGAAATATGCATCGGAATGGATGGTGGAAAGTATTTATTACCCATGGGAGCGTACGTTTGAAGTTGGGGTGAACATAAGAAAGGAGGGGTTGAATGAAGGCTGATATCCTTGTTATCGGAGGTGGGATAGGCGGAACACTTGCTGCTTTATCAGCAGCACGGCAGGGGAATACTGTAATTTTGACAGAGGAAACAGATTGGATAGGCGGGCAGCTTACCGCCCAGGCAGTGCCCCCTGATGAACACCCTTGGATAGAATCGTTTGGATGTACAGAAACCTATCGCAAATTCCGTAACAGTGTACGTGATTATTATCGGGAACATTACCCAATGAAAGAGGATGCAAAAGCAGTCGGTCATTTGAATCCTGGTTCGGCCTGGGTCAGTCGTATTGCCCACGAGCCACTGGTCGCTAAACATATTCTTGAGGATATGTTGCAGCCTTACAGAAGCAATGGACAAATAACAATACTTTTCGATACTCGTACGTGCTCAGTGGATATGGACAAGGATCGTATTAAGTCTGTTTATGTAAGAAAGGAAGAGAAAGAAACGCTTAAGCTTGAAGGAGAATTTATCCTGGATGCAACAGAATGTGGAGACCTACTTCCACTTGCAGGCGTTGAATACCGTATTGGAGCAGAATCGAAAGAAATGACAGGAGAGCCTCATGCCCTGGAGGTTTATCAACCGGATGATATGCAATCATTCACCCAAGTGTTTGCCCTGGAGTATCGTCCTGAAGAAAACCATGTTATTGAAAAGCCTGAAATGTATGAGGTGTGGAAATCCTATCAGGCGGATTTTCTCGATCATCTTCAGTTAAGTTGGAATATACCAGACGCTGATACAGGCAAATCAAAGAAGTTCCGAATGTTCACTCAAGGAGAGAAATTAGGGTTATGGGAGTATCGCCGGATCATTGACCCCGAATTATTTCAGGAAGGCTTCTTTCCAGGAGAAATTTCATTAATTAATTGGCCACAAAATGATTACTGGAAGGGTGCGATCATCGATGTGAATGAGAGAGAAAAAGACAAGCATCTTTATGCGTCCAAACAGTTGAGCCTGTCCCTTTTATATTGGCTGCAAACAGAAGCACCGCGTGAAGACGGTGATTCAGGCTATCCTGGTTTAAAGCTTCGACCTCATATAGTCGGAACAAAAGATGGGTTCGCTAAACATCCGTATATCCGCGAATCCCGGCGTATTAAAGCTTTAGAAACTGTGGTTGAACAAGATATTAACGCAGATGTTTCTCCTTATGAAGGAGTCCGTAGTCGTAAAAATTCGGTTGGCATCGGTGCCTATCGAATGGATCTGCACCCGACCACCAAAAGCCACCGTTTATTTTATGCCCGAAGCTACCCGTTTGAAATTCCCTTGGGAGCTCTAATACCGAAACGAGTGAAGAATTTGATCCCTGCATGCAAAAATATCGGATGTACCCATTTGACGAATGGTTGCATGCGCGTGCATCCTGTAGAATGGAATATTGGAGAATCAGCAGGTGCACTTGCATCCTTTGCACTAGAAAGGGGTCTGAATCTTAAGGAAATCTATCAAAATGAGGACTATACTTCTGCGTTTCAACAGGAATTAAAGAAATTGGGCATCCAGCTACATTGGCCTGAAGAAGTAGGAGTTATTTAGTGTTGGGTTAGTAATAGGAGTTTTTGTCTATTATACCTGGAGTCTTTTTTACTAGCAATGAAGAAAATATCCAACTTATCTATTGTTTTGAAGAATTAATTCACTTTTAGGGGGTGAGATATGATAGTATCTTTATAACTTCACATGACAGCGCTTGCAAAAAATTAAATGGAGGGATTACATGAAGAAATGGTTTGTTCTTTTGTTGACCACGTTTTTGGTATTGGTTAGTTCACTTCCGACTTTTGCAGCTTCCGACAAATCTCGTACGGAAGTTTTGAAGAGTTTAGTAGACCATGAAGAGTTTGAAGGAAGAGTATTATGGTACGATCTTTCAGCCAATATCAACAACTTAAGTTCACCAGAAAAGGTGAAAGATATCGTAACGAAAACAGCCGATGCCAACATTGATACAATCATCCTGGATGTGAAGAACTATACAGGATTTGTTGGTTACAACAGTGAGATTGCCCCACATATGAGTACCTCTACGATTAAAAACTACCACGAGTTCCCTGAAGGATATGACCTGCTCCAGACAGTTATTGAGGAAGCCCATGACCAAGGAATAGAAGTGCATGCAAACGTAAACGTGTTCTCCGAAGGAAATAATAACTATAAAGATGGCCCTGCCTTTGACAATCCAGAATGGCAAACCCAATTTTATATGGCAAACCGAATTCTTAAAACCTCTGAAGGTGAGACATACGATATTACTGGTATAAACAAGGAAAGGGGTACCAACCAGCTTGTAGTTTTTACTCCTGATCAATATGAAGTTTCCCCTTCCAATCAATGGGGGGTAGAAGTACAAGTCGTTGACGGAGTGATTACTGAGATAAGAGATCGCATCTCTGGTGCAGAACCTTTGGAGGTGCCTGATAATGGGGTAGTCCTTTCTGCACACGGAGACGCAAGAACATGGGTGCTGAATTCCTTGGAAGAAGGGGAAACCGTCGATTATAACGAAAGTGAGTCAAAAATTGTACCAGCGTCAGAATATCCTACGTTCTCTACGTTTGTGAACCCGATTCGAGAAGATGTAAAGAGTTATGAGATAAGCATCATTGAAGAAATCATAACTAATTATGACGTAGATGGAATTGTTTTGGATCGAGCTCGTTATTCAAATCAATATGCAGATTTCAGTGACTTAAGCAAAAATGCTTTTGAAGAGTATATCGGTGAAGAAGTACAGAACTGGCCCGAGGACATTTTTGAAATTGAATTGACCGAAACAGGCGAGGAAATAAATAAAGGAAAATGGTATAAAGAATGGATTGAATTCAGAGCACACAATATTCAGTCTTTCTTCAAGCAGGCTGAAGAATTTGTGCATGACTATGATGAAGATCTGTTTTTCTCTACTTACGTAGGAGCATGGTATCCCCTTTATTATAGTGAAGGCGTAAACTGGGCGAGCCAAACTTACCAACCGGATTATGATTGGGCTAGTGATGATTATCATGAAACAGGATACGCCGAGTATCTTGATTTCTTAATGACAGGAAACTATTTTACTCAAGTAACGAGAGATGAGGCAGTAGAAGCAGGCAATCCGGATTGGTATAGTGTGGAAGGTTCAGCAGATATAGCGATGGATGTAGTGAATGAAGCGACTCTATTATATGGCAGCCTGTACCTGCAACAATATGAAGGTGATCCGGAACAATTCCGAAAAGCTTTGCGTTCGGTGCTAGAACGGACACACGGCATTATGCTCTTTGACCTGGTTTATCTGGAACAATATGAATGGTGGGATATTTTAGAAGAAGAGTTTTCTGAGAAGAAAAAGTCTCCACATCAGAACCCTGGAATAATGAATTTGGTTCGGGGAGAAAGCTAGTCAGATAGCCAGGCAAGGGAAATATGTCTCTTGTCTGGCTAATTAAAAGGAGGAAGGCCAGTTGAGTAAAAAATTATTATATATCCTGTCTGTCTTAGTTTTATCTATTACTATTGGTGTTCTTTCTACTTCATTCATTATGGCTGAAGAAGCGGATGCCACTACAGTAACGAATGAAAATGGCGAGAGTATTAATGTAGATACCGAGAATGATCGTAATAACTCTAATAAACTAGTATTATTTGATCCGACTTTCAGTTATTTTACCGAAACCAATGATGATTCTTTAGAGGTGGTTCTAGAGAGGGTAGAAGGAACAAATTATCAAGTGCTTCGCAAAGGGAGTGGTGATCAGGCGATTCCTGAGAACGGGTTAGTGTTATCGA
The DNA here is from genome assembly GCF_900107755.1 of Thalassobacillus cyri. Taxonomy (GTDB): domain Bacteria; phylum Bacillota; class Bacilli; order Bacillales; family Halobacillaceae; genus Thalassobacillus; species Thalassobacillus cyri. The sequence goes on from NZ_FNQR01000001.1 coordinate 156,408, forward strand.
CAGGATCTCAATCGACAGATACGATTATGAGTTTCCTTAATAGTCTTAGCGAGGGAGAAACTGTAAAAATAGGTGAACCTGTTGAAAAAGTTTATGAAAATTTACTAGATGACATTAATCCAACAGATGAATCAAACCCAGATGGGGCTCCTTTTCCAGGTAATCGCGGTGCTGATCAATTATTGCTGTATACAACAGAATTTGGTTCAAGTACGGGTACCAACCCTTATGGTTATGAAATTACGGTGACCGATGGCGTTGTGACAAAGGTAGGGGGCGGAGATAGTGCTATTCCTGCCAATGGGTTTGTTGTCAGTGGCCATGGAGTAGGTGCAGAATTTTTAAAGAAAGCAGAAATAGGAATGAAGGTAGTTTATGAAAATAATGGATACATTAAATTAATCAGAGATGCATCTATTTTCATTTTTAAAAGCGAGCAAGCATTGAATGAAGCGAAGCAGAGTATCGCTTTGGCTGAAGAAAACTATATAGATGCTGATTTTGATAAGGCTTATCGATCGATTGAAGAAGCGGAAGATTTGTTAGTAAAGGCTGATGAGTGGAAGGATAATGATCCACAGCGAGCATTAAATTATACAAAACAGGCTACGCAGGCCGCATATGATGGTTATTATTATTCCTTGCCATCAGAGGTAGGGGAGCAGCGTGCTATCTGGTACCGTCCTGAGGAAAAGGATTTGGAAGATGTCACTACTACTCTGAATAGGATGGAGCAGGCTGGATTTAATTCTCTTTATCTGGAAACTACATTTTGGGGCTACACCATTTTTCCAAGTGAAACGATGAAGTCCTATGGATTGCCTGAGCAGCATCCGATTTTTGCTGACCAGGATTATGGAAAGTATGGGTCCGATGTCCTTCAGGCTTTCATTGAAGAAGGTGAGAAACGGGGTATTACTGTTCAGTCATGGACAGACGGGTTTATGATTGGACATAGCAGCCTTGGGTTGCCATCTCAATTTAAAAAATATCCGGAATGGAGTGCTGTTCAAAGAAATGATGAACCAGGAACACCAGGATATGATTCCAGCAGTAATTATTATTGGCTTGATATTGCCAACACGGAAGTACAACAATTTATGCTGGAAATCTATGAAGAACAGCAAAAAAACTATGACATTACTGGCTTGAACATCGACTATATGCGATACCCTCACCATGATTTTGAACGGAGTTATAGTTTCAGCACAGCTAATAGAGAACAATTTGAAGCTGAATTTGGTACTTACCCGATAGAATTGAGTCCTTCCGATCAATTGTGGGAAGAGTGGGAGCAGTGGCTGCGAGAACAGGAAAATACTTTTGTTGAAAAGCTTCATGAACAAAGCAAAAGTATCGACGCTGCCTTTATGCTGACTGCCACCCCAGAACCAGGGCCCGAAGCTGTACTGATCAGTGACTGGGTAGATCATATCGATGGAGTCATTCCACAAGCATACGGCCATGATTTCAACAGCATTCAATCGACGGTAAAAGCAAGTAAAGAATTGACACCTTCATCCATGATGTATTACACAGGTATCTATTCCTTCTACCATCATGTCGATGAAAAAGCAGCCGTAGCTGATGTATTAGCTGCAGCCCATGGGACGTCAGGGGGGAATATGTTTGCGTTTGGTCAGGCAAGTGCACCTTCTGTGGATGCCTTAGGAAAAGGTCCGTGGAGAGAAGCGGCGGTCAATCCTGGAGAATCACCTAGAGAAGCAGTACTGGCAACGGTCCAACAATTGCAGAAGCAGACCGAAAACATCTACATTCCAAAAGGAGCAATTAACAAGAATGAGGGACAAGCTCTAGTAAACAATCTTCTTAAGTGGAAAGTGATGATGGAGCGCCCGTCTAAATCGTTAACACAGGAAAAAGTTAATAAAGAATTAGTAAAGACCATGGATAATATTGATGCTATGAACAGTTTGGATGACGTAGTGAAAGATCGGTTGTCAGAAAAGATAGAGAAAATGGAAAAATGGTTGAATTACTATTATGAAAAACAACGGTAACTAAACGTGCTGGAAATTAAGTTGAAGCCGCATTGCGCTTATTCACTATACGCAATGCGGCTTTTAAATTACACTAGTGTTTCTTCTTGACTGATATCTTAATTTTTATCTGAAAAAGGCCGAGCATAATAGCAAGTTAGGTGACTTCCTACAAGGGGAGTCTTTTTTGTAGAGTAAGCCTGTCTAATGACTATCATTAGATAGTATAAAGTTTATTATAGTGAAGAAACTCCCAGCGGACGGTCTTTATAAACGGGATAAGAACCGTAAGCATATAGCAACATTAAAAACTAAAAAAATGGCTGAAATCGAAAAAATTATTCTTATTTAGCAACCTCTTTATCATTATTCAAACAATAAAAACATATCATAAATGAATAATAATTTATTGTAAAACGATAAATGGTGTGATAGATTTTAACTGACAACAAATAAGTGAGGTGCTGTTTATGAAACGGGAAACACTCTTCTTGAAGATCGCTGTGTTTCTTATGGGGCTTCCCATACTTGCTTTGTGTATATTTGGGGTGCCTTCCATAGCTAAGGGAGTTTCGGAATTTCTTGGTATGTCTTATGTGCATTATCCTGTTTTGATAGTTTTGTACGCGACGGCGGCAGCGTTTTTCCTGGCGTTATATCAGGCTTATAGACTGCTGAGTTATATTGATAAAAATAAAGCTTTCTCGGATTTATCGGTAACTGCTTTAAAAAATATCAAATACTGTGCGATCACAATCAGCGGCTTTTATGTGCTGGCCATGCCGCTCTTTTATCTCGTCGCAGAGTACGATGATGCTCCAGGTGTGATTGTCATAGGATTAGTGATAATTTTCGGCTCCATGGTGATTGCCGTGTTTGCTGCTGTCCTTCAGAAGCTGCTTCGAACTGCCATTGATATAAAATCAGAAAATGATTTAACGGTCTGAGGTGAAGAACATGGCGATTATAATCAATATTGATGTGATGCTGGCAAAAAGGAAAATGAGCGTGACAGAACTGTCGGATAGGGTTGGCATTACGATGGCTAATCTTTCGATATTGAAAAATGGTAAGGCCAAGGCGATTCGAGTCTCCACACTGGATGCGATTTGTAAGGCTTTGGATTGCCAGCCGGGGGATATTCTGGAATACCAGCCGGATGAGGAAACGGATGAATAATTCCCTTCAGGATTTCTATATGGAAAAATCCGTTGGCGGCAGAATCAGGAGAGCGATCAAACAACTTTTTCATTTTGGCTGGGAACAAGCCTTATCCTGCCTGTTCTCGGTCGTCATTTTTGCTTCTTTGGCGATTACACAATTTATCCCTCTTCCATTTCTCCCACGTTATGATTGGCTCCTCATCATCTTTCTCTTGATGCAGGGCTGGATGATGCATTATGGACTGGAAACGCGGGATGAACTGAAGGTGATTACCCTCTTTCACCTGATTGGACTTGCGCTTGAAATTTTTAAAGTGCATATGGGTTCCTGGTCTTATCCGGAAGATGCGTATTCCAAAATTTATGGCGTGCCTTTGTATAGTGGATTCATGTATGCAAGTGTGGCGAGTTATCTTTGCCAGGCGTGGCGAAGGCTGAAGGTTGAACTGGTTCAGTGGCCGTCATTTTGGATCGTTGTGCCTCTTGCAGCTGCGATTTATTTGAACTTTTTCACACACCATTACTGGATCGATGTACGCTCGGGCTTATTGGTACTTGTAATCATCGTATTTTGGCGATCGTGGGTCATCTATTCGGTGAATGGAAGCCGTTATCGCATGCCGCTCGTCCTTTCTTATGTACTTATCGGGTTTTTTATCTGGATCGCTGAAAATATTGCCACATTCTTCGGAGCATGGGAATACCCGAATCAAACGGAGGCGTGGAGTCTCGTACATGTAGGCAAGGTAAGTTCCTGGCTCTTATTGGTGATCGTCAGCTTTTTGATCGTGGCGACGTTGAAGCAAGTAAAGGGGAAAATATATCAAGAGTAGGGAATGTATGATTTTGACGAAAAACCAATGTATGCATCGATGTGTACGTTTTAGGAAAAGGACAGAAAGGACAGCTTGAAATCCCAAGCTGTCCTTTTTGATTTACGAGTTTGACTGAAAAAATAGTGCCTCTCCCCTGATGAGTTAACGCTTTCCTCCAGTGGGATCAGGCACTTGCAAGGAACTGCATTGGCAAAATCATCTAAGCATGTTTTAAATCCCAGTTAATAAACATTTAAGGAAGGGGGAGATGAGATTGATTTTAAAAATGATAGACTTGAGTCTAATGGCAGAACACTTGCCTGTTCATAAAGCAGAACTGGATAAATTAGCGTCTTATATCTGTGTTCTACAAAATCAAGAGGTAAAGCAAGTGGCAGAAGAACAGTATATGATCATGCAAAATCATGTAAAAGTAATGATAGGACTAATGAATCCAAACGAAAATGAAACCATTGATGTGAATGCTTTACACCAATGGGAGCCGGTTCAACTCGACTGTCAGAACGTTTCACCTGGAATGACTCAAGAGAATATTTTGATTGAATTAATAGCATCTGCTGAAACAATGGCTAATAAAAACTTTAACTCAGGGCTTAGGATGAAAGCGGAAAATGTACGGAATATCCATGTTCACATGGCCTTGCAGCAAATGATGATTTTAAATCGTTATCTTGCTTTAAAAGATAAACTTCTGAAGGATACTGCACCACAGAGTACCTTGGAGAAACAGACTAAAACTTTTGAGGAATTTAAACGTATGTTTGACAAATAATTACTGGAGGTATTTCCGTTCAAGAAATATTACCCCGCCTGCTATTAAAAACGAAACCACAGTTTGTCGGTAAATGAGGAACTGTGGATTTTTCTATTACTCAAAAAATCACCCTCAAAGTAAACCATTTACCTTGATAGCTTCCAGGGCTATTATGGTAGATAGAGGATTAAAACTATTAATGGAGTAGATATGGGCCGGTTGGCGGCAAAATGCATGCTCCTAACGAATATATTGACCTGGACAGTTTGAAGACGGTGACGAATGTAATTGCTGATTTCATTTTGCGGTGGTGTGAAGAAAAATAATCAGCGCGAGGATTCTGGCTGGTCCTTTTGGTAGTACAAAATAAAGGAAATGCTCGGAGGATAAACTCCGAGCATTCTTTCGTTCATTAATATACATTACTTGTTAGGCAGCGGGGCTTCAGGCGAAACGAAGCCCTTGTCTACTAACGTTTCCCAGAATTCCTTCGGAATCTCCCGTTGGATCATTTCAATATCTTCTTTGATTCGGTCTGGCCGCGTGGAGCCTGGAATCACGGCTCTTACGGCAGGGTGGGAGGTAGAAAATTGCAGGGCTGCTGCTTTTAACGGGACATCGTATTGTTGTCCAATTTCCTTCAGTTTGTTGACATGTTCAATAATCTCTTGGGGAGCTTTTTCATAATTATAATGGTCTCCGCCGAGCAGCACACCGCTATTATATGGGCTGCCTACGACTATATCTACATTCTTTTCTTCCGCCTTTTTCATCATGCGCTGTAAAGCCTTCTCATGCTGCAGAAGGGTGTATTGGGTTGCAGACAAGCACATGTCCGGTTGTGTTTCCTCCAGTTCCATGGCAAGTTCAATCGGTTCGGTCGTATTGACGCCAAGTCCCCAGGAACGGATGACCCCTTCTTCGCGGAGCTGCGTCAATACTCGAAACGCTCCTTTTCTAGCCTCTTCGAATTTTTCAGTCCATTGATCCCCGTGAAAATCAGGGGAGACATCATGCACAAATACAAAGTCCAGCCGATCAGTTTTTAACCGCTCCAGGCTTTGCTCGATCGACCGCTTCGTTGCATCTTCCGTATAATCCGTAATAACTTTATTATCACGGGCATCCTCGAATAAACCCTCTTTTTCTTCTTTTTCATCGGTCATATAACGGCCTACTTTGGTACTTAACACATAGTCATCACGATCATAGTTGGATAACACCTCACCAAGGCGCATCTCTGCTAAACCAGCTCCGTAGAAAGGAGCGGTATCAAAGTAGCGTACCCCTTGATCCCAGGCGTTCTGGATCGTTTCCCGAGCTTCCTCTTTCGGAACGTCCCGGAACATGTTTCCTAAAGGCGCTGTGCCTAAGCCAATTTTATGTTGTAATGCCTGATCAAGTGATTTCATCATTATTCCTCCTCTTGTTTCATTGATATAGGACTATATCCAGCTGAATGAAAAATGAAACAAGGCGCATCGAAGGCCACCAATGGTGAAGGGGATTCGACTTATTGAAGCTTCCTTCGTTGAAGAATCTTATGTCACTGCTGGAATCATTGCAAATGGAAGATTTATTAATTAAAAGACAGGAAGAGAATCTATTATTCCATTTATTGGATTTGATGGAACATAGAACTAAATATTACAATGGATATGGAAAGATAATAAAATTAAAATCTACTAGGGGAGCCAGTTTAGCAGGCTGAGAAAAAAGCAAAGACACTTTTTGACCCTCAGGACCTGATCTGGATCATACCAGCGTAGGCAAGTAGTTTATGTATGTCATCTACTACAACCAGGTCCTGTGTGTGGGTCTGGTTGTTTTTTTATATAAGCCCCGAAAAATATGGAGGGTTAGACATGCAACTAAATAAACAGACCGTTCTGATTACAGGAGCAAGCAGAGGATTAGGCGCTGCAATAGCGGAAGCGTTTGCAAATGAAGGGGCAAATGTCATTGTTAACTATTTTAAAAGTAAACAGAAAGCGGAAGAGCTCGTTGAACGCTTAGGGGGTAACGCGATCGCTGTTAGAGCAGATATCAGGGACAAGAATCAAGTCGACGAAATGGTTGATCGTGCTGTAAGTCATTTTGGTACACCGTTATCAACCGTTATTAATAATGCCCTGGTAGATTTTCGTTTTGATCCTGTTTCCCAGAAGAATGCAGCAGAGTTAGAGTGGGACGACTTTCAGACTCAATTTGAAGGAACAATTAAGGGAGCTTTGAACGCAGTACAGTCCAGTCTGGATTATATGAAGGAGCTTGGGTTTGGGCGAATCATCAACATCGGTACCAACCTCCTGCAAAACCCTGTAGTAGCTTATCATGAGTATACAACCGGGAAGGCCGCTTTACTGGGTTTCACCCGGAATATGGCAAAAGAATTAGGGCAGTATGGGATAACCGTCAACATGGTGTCCGGCGGTTTATTAAAAGAAACAGATGCCAGTAGTGTGACGACAGAGGAAGTATTCGGAATGATTGAACTGGTGACACCGCTCCAGAGGGCGACTAGTCCCCAGGACCTGGCTGATACTGTATTGTTTTTTGCGTCGCCCTGGGCAAGAGCGGTCACCGGTCAGAATCTTGTTGTAGATGGCGGACTGGTAATGGATTAAGATTAACAAGATTGGAAAGTTTGAAGGAATCTTTCTAGTTGCTATCTTATTTTATATATATGATTTTTATCATCCTAACAATTAGGATACGATACCAGTTGCCTGCCCCCCTCGTTGATTAACATTTACTTCAGGGGGCAGGCACATAATAGCTACATAGATGGATGTTCTTTCCTGACCAGGCGATGTTCTGCCTTAACGCCAGGATGTTCCGACCTAACTCACATAGGTTCCTCCCTAACGAAGGAAACTTCTTCCCTAACGCGATAAAGTTCTGACTTAACTAAAATGGGCTGCCTGTCCACTGCTGATGAAAAATTTACTGCAGTGGGGCAGGCATGTTGGATGAAGACCGGTATTTGTATCCCTTAGTCGTTGTTTACTTTAGCGGCGTTAATGACATTCTTCAGTAGTTCCATATCGTTCATAATTTCTTCTTTTAGAAATTCACTTTCATTTTTTTGATAATCTTCTTCCAGCCGTTGGAGCTCTTTCATAAAGAGTTTCAATTCTATTTTATTTATCATTTTAAAATCCTTTCCCATAGGATGAAAAGTTTTCATGTTAGCCAATTAGACTTTCCATCGCCCATAAAAATAAAAAAGCCGAAAAGAACAGGGGTAGCCTGTTCTCTTCGGCTTATGACTGGCACATTGTTTCCAGTTCATTACTGCCTACATGTTATGCTTAGGTTTTATTATAAAAGTTATAATGCTTTTATCGAGTTCAAAATCCCAGTCGACAAACACATCCTGGATTTCCGCATCAAGGACGCTGGAAAAATGGGTACTTTTACTCAGCATTTCACCTTCCAGCTGTCTTTTGGCCACTCGCAATTTTTCATCAAATCCAAGCGCAATTAATTGTTTTTCAATTGGAACGATTATTCCTTCACGGATAACAATCAAGGCACGTGAACTGAGCATATAGGACTCTATACGATCCGGTACTTTTTCTGTCTGTTCACTGATATGGATAATTTCTTTGTGTACTTCTGATTTTCCTTCATAAGCGGAACTTTTTTCCGGACCTCTGTCTGGAATGGCAGGACTTGCACCAACGATTATCCCGGATTGATTCGCCAGATTCCAATCATAAAAAAAGTGTTGGATATCCATATCGGTAATCGCTTCAATTTGCCCGCACAGTTCTGGGGTCAAGGCTTTCATCAGATATTCCCTTGTTGTTTTTACCGTAATATCCTGTCCTTGCTCCAGTAGTACCTGTTCCATTTGGGAAACAAAACCACATATATAAAAAAGGACAAAGGGAGAGGATACCGTTACATGGATGGCTTCCGGTCCTTTACCGAATTTATCCCGCAGCAACTTGCCGAAATTATTGGCAAGCTTTTTCTGCTGTGCTTTCACTTCCATTTTACTGTCATCCTTTTTCAAGAAAGAAGCATCATATCTCCTTTCCTGTAATTTTATTGTAATATTTCCAGGGTTCTATGTAAATTGTTTTATTATATTCACTACCCTCCATCGACTATTAAAAAACACCAGATTACTATTAAACAATTTTCAATTTTTGCAGGGCATTATTAATCTATTGACGAATGGTGTAAATATGGATAATATAAATATTTGGGTATTAAAAATATGAGTTTAAATATATTCGGCAGTAATGTACTAGGCGATAGAACTGGTCATAAGCCAAAAGAAGGTACCTTGTCTTCTTTTGGCTTTTTTTAAAGAACTTTACAGGGAACCAATGTAAGCGAACGCTTTATGAAGGGGAGTCTGTTGATGGAAAATTCTATCGTCATTCCTATCACGTGTGAAGATGATATTGTCCTTGGCAGGAAAATGGGCAGGGAATTTTCAGAAAGGCTTGGTTTTTCTACGCTCAGCAAAACTAGAGTCATTACTGCTGTTTCTGAGCTTGCCAGGAACATCTATCGATATGCAGAAGATGGCTGGATTAAGTTGGAAGTGGTCCAGTCTTCACATAAAAAAGGACTAAGAATTACAGCAGTAGATAAAGGTCCTGGAATTAGAAACATAAGGGAAGCTTTGACGGTGGGCTATTCCAGTTCCGGAAGTCTCGGTGCCGGTCTGCCTGGAACAAAGAAAATGATGGATGAGTTTAAAATAGATTCTTCGCCAGATCTTGGCACGCAAGTCATTGCAGTAAAATGGGTGAATACAATATAGAGAGTGTCTGCCTTGAGGTAAAGCTGGTCCTTTGGGTAGACACTTTTTTCGTTTTTTGATTATTTTTTTAAGTGTGGGCGCTCGAATGCCGGTAGAACTTGCACAATTACAGCCCAAGGTCGCACGATTATTGGCTAAACTCGCACAGTTACAGATCTAAGAGGCAAATTTAAGATCACCTGCCTCACGTAATGTCAGCTTGGTACTCATCAGGATCTCCACGATATTCCCTCTACACAGCAAGATACCTCCCTAACGAGGAATCTAACTGTCTTAACTCAATGATATACTGACCTAACTAATATCCATCTAATATGGCATAGAAATAAAAATTGCCTGACCTTTCAGCTACGTCATACTCGGGAAATGGTCAGGCACTTTCTATAATAGTGAGGAGTATGGTTTTCGTTCTTTTGTTTTCCGCAAAGAAGACCGTTTCATTCGGAGCACCTGTCGTTTACTTGTTCAGGATGAATGAAATCGGTTACAATGATGACAATAGGAGGTGTGTTTATGGCGTCGTCTTTTTTACAATTGGAAGAAATTTTCAAAAGAACTCACGGAGCTTTAAACGAGTTTAAAGATATCATTACTCCAGTGATCGAGAAGGCTGAGGATGAGCACGAGCGCCTGTATTGGCATCATATTTATGAGGAAGAAGACCATCGTTCAGACCGTCTGGATCTGCTTCTGCCTCAATTGAATGAAATTAATGCTACTGAAGCAAGTGTTTCACCGGATAATAGGGAGTTGGTGTATCTGCTGCAAGACATCAGTCTGGAGAAGTTCGGATTACATAACTTCCTGGAGCATTTAGACCTTTCTTTATACACCTTTAAAGGTACAGAATTTGAACAACCGATTCAGAAATTACGTGATATGACTGCGGAAGATTACCAGCAGTCCAAGCAGCTTCTGGAACAATTGAATGAAGAATTCAAGACGGTTGACTATCAAGCTTCAGTTCCTACGGATGAAAAAGAGGATATTGATAAAAGTTTAAAAGTTGAAGCTTATTCCCGACCAGACAAGCAAGATGAAAAAAGAGAAGAACCAAAAAGGAATATGACAAGAAAGAGGCTGACCGTTGGAAGTTTAAAGCAGCAATCATAAGGAGGTCGAATGATGGATAAAACAACAATTTTTTCAGACTCGCCGTTAAGTAATGAGGAATGGAACGAATTGGACCAGACCGTGTTCGAACACGCAAAAAAACAGCTGGTCGGCAGACGATTTATTGATATTTATGGCCCATTAGGAGAAGGAGTCCAGTCGGTTCCGACAGATATTTATGAAGCGCCGGGACGCGGTGGAATCAGCCTGCAAGGGCAGGATTCTGAGCTTTCCAACCCAGCACGCCGTGTCAATCTCACAGTGCCATTGTTGTATAAAGATTTTATCCTTTACTGGAGAGATATACAACAAGCCAAAACCCTTGGCAGCCCGATTGATTTTTCAGCTTCTGCTAATGCTGCGCAGCAATGTGCGCTTGTAGAAGATGATCTGATTTTTAACGGTTCCAAAGAATTTGATCTGAAAGGTATCATGAACATAAAAGGGAAGCTTTCCCACATCCGCAATGATTGGATGAAATCAGGGAATGCTTTTGGCGATGTGGTAGAGGCAAGAAACAAACTGTTGAAAATGGGACATACTGGTCCATTTGCTTTGGTACTTTCCCCGGAACTATACGCATTAATCCATCGGGTTCACCAGGATACCCACGTGTTAGAAATTGATCATGTGCGCGAACTGATGACTGCCGGCGTATTCCAATCCCCAATGATCAGGGGAAGCCGTGGAGTTGTAGTCGATGCAGGTAAGCAAAATATTGATCTTGCGATAGCCAGTGACTTTGATACATCTTTTCTGGATGAAGAAAATATGAACTATTTATTCCGGGTATATGAAGCGATTGTTTTGAGAATAAAGCGTCCTACCGCCATATGTACGCTCGAATCTCCTGAAGAATAGAGTTAAATATAACAAGGTCAGGACTCGTGAAGGGTCCTGACCTTGTTATGCATATTTGTGATGTCGAGTTAGGCAATAGTATAAACCTTTTCTTTTGGATAAACGCCACTGACGTCTATTTCTTTCTTCACATTTTTCAGGCCGATATCTTTTATGACCAATAAGGCTTCCTCACGGAAAAGAGGGTTATAGCTTCCGTCATTCAATTCAAACAGGCGTTTTAAATATTTTAATTTTTGTTGCATCTTTGTATGTTTGAATAATTGATTACGTAATTCATGAATTCGTTTATGTCTAGGCTGATGGATGAGGCTGACTTCTTTAGCATTTACGATTAACAGCTGACCTTCTTCGGTAACGCATCCAATAGAACAGAGAGCAGATCCTAATAATTCGACCTTTGTGATGACGATATTATTATATTCTTCTCCAGTTGAAAGGCGGAGGTAATCGCTTTCAATGACTCCACCGACTTTTCTTTCGTTCGCAAGGATGGTATGCATATCTTCAAATCCGTTTATCTGACTTTCCATCATGATACCTCTCCTTTTCAGAAACATTAGTGATAACGATTCTCATTATCATCATTGTAAGTGATAATAAATGGGGGGTCAAGAACATTTTTGCATCAAGTTGACGATTATTATGCACAGAAAGGTGATCCAAGTGATAAAAAAGTTGACGATCAGTTCTTTAAAGCCAGGCAGTACAGCGAATACAGCGAATTTTAATCAGAAAGAGAAAAGCAAGTCAGCCCCTTTTCAACCAGCAAAAAAACAACTGGAGATAGAGCAGCATGGATCGAATTATAAAGTAAACCCTGTACATAACGTTACCGTGTTAGACTCCGCTTTAAACCAAAAAATTAACCTTGCTTATAAATGTAAAAAAGGAACGTGCGGAAAATGTCAGATAAAAGTGTTGAAAGGGGATACTTTGATTACTTCTGTAAATGACAGAGAGCAAAAAAAGCTGAGGGAAAAAACAAATGATGGTTATCGGCTTGCCTGTCAGGCTGTATTCAAAGAGAGGTAAAACCGTGTGATCCTGTCTAATTCTTATGCGGAAGTCGCGTGGCGCATGTTGGTTATATTAGAGAGAAACGGGGAAGTCAGCAGGGACAAGTACAAACAATCCATCAGATGAAATTGTTGAATTGTGGGATGTAGGTCAATCACCAGAGAATCAACCCTAATGAGAATTGGATTTATCTGTACAATAATTTCATCATAAGGAACGAACGGACATCTTTCCGTTTCCTGGCAAAGTTTAATGTGTTTTTTCTAAAAGTGTAATTTTCTCTTTTCAGATGAATACCATTTATCTGAAAGGGGGAAGGAAAATGAGTACGGAAGATTATGAGTATCACCCTCAAAATGAAGATACCAGGAACATGCATGATCAATGCAGGAGGCACATGAATTATCATGTCATTATTACAATGAAAGACGGAAGTTCGTTTGATGGAATCATTCTGGATGTAGGCTCGGATAACGTTAGTATATTAGCCGGTGAAGATGTAATGGAGCGGGAAAATGATGAGGATAACCGGCAATTCTACGGTGGCTATTACCGGCCAAGGAGAAGGTTCCGGCGCTTTAGACGTCGTAATTTCCCAATTGCTTCTTTAGCAGCATTGGCCCTGCTGCCTTATATTGCTCCATATCCGTATCCTTATTATCCATATTACCCGTATCCGTATTATTGAGTAACAAGAGTGCCTGCCCCTTTGCTAACGCTTTACTACAATGGGGATCAGGCACTTTTTTAAAAAAATATTTATGTTCACCTGGGCATTAGCTCTATGAATTTACTTACTAAACATTAGATTTTTTCTTCTTTTCAGCCTGGTCAATGGTTTCTCCATTGGCGATGTTATACAAACTGCTTTTAGGTCCATAGATTTTTTGAGATGGCCACAGTCCATGATGACCTGAAAATATAAAACTGACTAGACAAGCAACAAAAAAGTACTCTAACCCTTTTCCATCAAACATCTCCATTGCCAATAGGAAAGCTGCAATGGGGGTATTAGCACCGCCACTGAAGGCAGCAATCATTCCTAAACCAGCGAGAAAGGACATAGGGAAATCCATGAATGTGTGTAAGGTGTTGCCTAATGTTGCCCCCATGAAAAATAACGGTATGGCTTCTCCACCAACGAAGCCAGTCCCAAGCGTAACGGCTGTGAATACCAGTTTTGCCAGGAAGGCAAAGGGAGGAACGTCTTCTTTAAAAGATTGTTCAAGCATATCCAATCCTCGACCATTGTAGTCTTGTGAACTTACTATTAAAGTTAATACTACAATGATAAGTCCCCCAACAAAGGCTCTCTTCATATGGTTTTTCTTAAATATTTTCTCAGAAGTTTTTTGTATTCCATGCCTTAATTGACAGTATGAAATACTTAAAAGGCTGAAAATAACAGATACAAGTATAACTTTTGCAAATGTTATCATAGATGCTTCTGGTACAGTGTGGATAATGAATTCTGTGTGTTCAACTTTCCAAGCAGCTGTTGTCATATAGTAGCCAACAAAGCTAGCCACAAGGCAAGGAATGAGTGCTTCGAATTTCATCTTCCCTAAAGTGGCCATTTCCATCCCGAAAACAGCCCCTGCGATCGGTGCTCCAAACGCTGCACCAAACCCGGCACTTATGCCACTCATAAGAAAAATTTTAGTGTTTGATTTGTTTGCTTTGAAGAACTTGTTTACTGCTTCAGCTACGCTGCCACCCATTTGGACAGCGGCACCTTCTCTTCCTGTTGAACCTCCAAATAAGACGGTTATAAATGTTCCCAAATAGACGATAGGCCCCATTCTCATCAGGACCTTTTTCTTGCCATGAACTCCATCTATCACTAAATTATTTAATTCAGCAGCGTCATGCAGGGTGTTATTTAAATATACCTTCCCATAGTTCATATATATGTACCCTACGACAATTCCTCCTAAAGGAAGAAGGAGAATGAGCCACCCGCTTTCTTCTCGTACCTCTCCTAAAAAATCGTTAGTCTCTAATAAGAAAGCCGTTACCGATCCCACAACAATACCAATCAGGCCTCCGAAAAATATCCATTGACCAAGAACTATAAAAAAGTTTTTATATTTAAGATTTATATTCATTTGCATACCTCATTGTAAACCTTCTGGAGGTTCTTCCATATGGTTTTCATTTTTAACTTCTTTGAAAATATTATCTGAATCATCTGATTGCGTTACTGCTGTTTGTAAGGGGGAAGTAGACTGATTCGCTTGAATCATCGACATCAGCATTTGAATATCTTTCTTAGTAGAATATTGCATATCAGGTTTTAACATATATCCTAACTGACCATTTGATTCTATTGTTGCCCATTGTAAATCACTGATATTTTGAATGTTTTGTTGTCTTAATCGCACTTCAAGCATATCAACAGTTAAGCGCAACTTTTTTAAATTCTGTTCATTAATTACGCCATCTTCGATAACGATAAGAGATTTTCCGTAAATTAAAGTTTCTAACGTATCATATTTCAAAACGATATACTCAATAAAAATTAGGGAAAGTACCATTAAAAATGTAACCACCATAGTAATCCAGATGTTCCTATCGCCTACAGGTTGAATAATTAATGAACCAACTGCTATCATCATGACAGTCTGAGCAACTGTTAGCTGAGAAATTGATTTTCTTCCTGCTAACCGCAAAATAAGTACCCCACCTATGACAATGACAATAGATTTCCATATGAAATGTAAATCCAAAGAATATTCCTCCTTATAGAACCATCCTTATATAGCTTGTTAAGGATATTTGAATTTATACTAAAACAACTTTGTTTGAGTGGATATTCTGCCCTAAATGAAGCGATGTTCCTCCCTAACCCAACGATATACTGATGTAACAAAAATCTCACAATGTGTGATAGAGCCTTTACAAGTGTATGATTTATGAGGTTCAGCTTGCACGTACTCACTAGGTGCTACAAGGGCAGTTCGTTGTTTAGATAAGCCGGCTGCTTTTTTGGCAAAAAAGTAAGCACCTGACTGATGTCCCACTCATACGGTATACGGAGGTGATAAAGAAATGGCATATAGCGATGCAATCGTCTACGTGGGGCAACTGGGTGCGGATACTTACGTACAGTCATTGAATGTGTCCTGTATACGGAAGACCAAATCGGATTTATGGCAGACCGCATCCTTTGGACACAGGAGCAGATAGGGGAAATGGCAGATCGGATTGTGTATGTAATTGAACTCTCCCAATTCAATACCATCAAAGCAATGTATATGATCACGTCGCTCTCATTTCTTGGGTTTGATAGTTTGATGAATAACATGGCTCAATATAGTATTACTGTCCAACCGGTAAACTATATTCCCTGGCTTTAAAAATTAAAATCCCCACTACGTTTGTTTTTATTGAAGTGAAAAAATTACGCAGAGAGAATGTGTCGCCGTACAAATAACATTTACCCGGCCTGATTTTAAAACGGAAGCCGCAGCTTGTCGGTAAACGACGAACTGTGGTTTTTTCTATTACGCTATAACCGTCCGCCTTTCTATTCATTATTATCAGTGGTGAAAGAAGTTTAGAGAGTGTCTGCCTTGAGGAATGAGCGCATTCCCTTCGGGTAGATACTTTTTTGTTTCATCTATCTTCCTGACTTTATTGGTATCCATATAGTTTGTTTCCTCTTTCCTACCTCCTTGTCTACTGCTAAACAAGCCAATTGATCACAGATCGTAGAATATTGAATGAAACTATGTTATATTTTCAAAAATATGCTATCAAACAGTAGGAAAGCGTGGTGAGGGTAATCAATTCAGAGGTTAGTATGTTAGGTGTTTTAGTGGCAATGGCGTTAACGATTATCCTGATATTCAGAAGGATTAACCCTCCATATGCAATGATGGCAGGTGCTTTAGCTGGCGGAATCGTTGGGGGACTCAGCTTAGCGGCTACCCTGGACTTCATGATTGGGGGTGCTCAATTACTGACACCGGCAGTATTACGGATATTAGCAGCCGGAGTGTTAGTTGGCGTATTAATAGAATCTGGCGCAGCAAACGTCATTGCGAATACTATCGTCACCAAAATGGGGGAAACAAGAGCATTATTAGCTATTACGGTATCCACGTTAGTTTTAACAGCAGTTGGTGTTTTTATAGCAGCAGCTGTTATCACAGTCGCCCCGATAGCTTTAATGATAGCCAAACGAACCAAAGTATCCCGGCTGAGTGTTTTAATCGCTGTCGTATGTGGGGCGAGAGCAGGGAATGTGATGTCCCCTAACCCGAATACAATTGCAGCGGCTGAAAGCTTTTCCATACCGTTAACCAGCGTTATGTTTGCTGGAGTTGGACCAGCTGTCGTCGGAGCGGCATTTACATATTTCATTGCTAAAAAAATAAATGATAAAGGTTCGAAGGTCAATAAAATCAGAGAAGAAAAGACAGATGAGATGAAGCAGCCTTCCTTTTTGGCAGCCATTTCAGGACCATTGTTTGCCATCCTTATGCTATCATTACAGCCATTAGTTGATATTAAAGTTGACTCTTTACTTGCATTACCAGCTGGGGGGGTCTTTGGTGCGGTCGTAATGAGAAAAACCACAGATTTAAATTCTTATATGTCGAGCGGACTCCAAAAAATGTCTGGAATCTCCATTTTAATACTTGCAACGGGTACTTTAGCCGGCATTATCGTGAATTCCTCACTCAATCGTATGATTATGAGTGGCTTGAATACTTTTGATTTACCCATCTCTTCCATAGCACCTCTATCGGGTTCGTTTATGGCATTAGCAACAGCATCAGCAACATCTTCAGCTGCAATCTCCAGTAATGTGTTTGGAGAAGTATTATTAGAGAATGGCGTCAGTGCTTTAGCTGGTGCAACGATGATCAATGCAGGGGCAGTGGCTTTTGATCATTTACCACATGGTCCACTCTTCCATATTTCACGGGATAGCTTCTTCATGGATATGAAAGAACGACTGAAGGCACTACCATACGAAACAGTAATTGGGGTGGTTATCGTGATTGTTTCAACCATTATTTATGGAGGATTACTATAGGATTGAGGAGGTAGTTTTTAAGTAATTCATCAATTTAGCAGAAGGGCAGGGGTTTTCACTTTCATCCCCTGGGCGTACCCAATCTGGTTGCAAAAAGGCATGTGTTCCTACGCACGAGTGATTTTGAACGCTCGGTCAGATCAATAATTGGATAAAAGCTCAAAATATAAATCCAAAAAAGTGCCTGTCCCCCGATACAGTAAAGCGTTAACTGGTTGGGAAGCAGGCGCTTTTGTTAAAAACTTTATCGATGTCAAAAGACAGAACAGGATAAGGAATACTACCTATAATCCCTTCAAAAACGGTAAAGGATGTAAGTTGGTAAATAGGTTGTCCTATAAACAATGAAAATTTTTAGATAAATCGACTGTATTGTTTTGCTGCATTAATATGCTAATATTTTACCTGAGATAACTTTTCGCTCCCTATTATGGGGGTGTTTTATTTTGATTTAAAAAGCGGATATGTCGATACTATTAATTTCACATCAGTGACATAGCGTAAAAAAATAATCGAAGGTTGTGAGATGGAAATGGGAAATAAAGTGACACTGCTGCTTGTAATTGTCTTTGTGGGCCTTCCCCTGTTTGGAAAACCGGTAATGGCGGATACATATCAAGTGGAAGAAGGCGATACGCTTAAGAAAATCTCCGATAAATATGGGGTGGCACAAGAAAGGATCGTTAATTATAATCAATTGCTTTCTACAACGCTCCAAACTGGTCAATGGTTGGAAATTCCAAATGAGAAATTTAAAGAAGGAGCTGACCTCACTACTATTAACCTTGGTTTTTCTGAAGAAGATAGATTATTAGGTCCAGTTCCGGTTATAAACCCAGAACAAATAACCGGTCCCGTAACCAAAGAAATGGTTTATATGGGGGAGGACGATAAGAAACAGATTGCGCTTACCTTTGATGATGGGCCGGAAGATACCTATACGCCTCAAATCTTAAAAGTTTTGAGAGAAAAAGGGGTAAAGGCTACTTTCTTTGTCATGGGTCAGCGGGTAAGGGAGAATCCTGCTCAGCTTCAAAAGATTCAAAGAGAAGGTCATGCGATAGGCAACCATACATGGGATCACCCGCATTTATCAGAGCTTACTAAAGAAGAAATGCAAGAGAATATTCAAAATACCAACGCGGTTATCGAAGAAGTTACTGGGGTGAAAACAGATCTATTCCGACCGCCATTTGGAGAAATAAAAGAATGGCAGTTGGAACTATTGAATAAAGAGGGATACGAATCGATTATGTGGACTGCTGATTCCAAAGACTGGATGGGTATATCGGCAGAAGAAATTGTGGAAAGAGTCAAGAAGGATGCCAGTCCAGGGGTCATTGTACTGCAACATAATTACCATGTAAAGGGTAATTTTGAGACCGTTGAAGCGCTGCCGCAAATTATTGATGAATTACGTGCAGAAGGTTATGAGTTTGTAACCGTGCCAGAATTATTAGATTAATAAGTGCTGGCCAGCCAGTAAATAGAAATTAATTTCATACCAAGGAAAGTAGAAAGAAATGGCGTAATCCACGAGTTATGGATTACGCCAATTTTAAATGATTAGTAAGGATTTCTTCCTGTACAGGTAAGGCATCTACGAAAGAAAACAATCTTCATTAAGGAAAACTATCATCACAACCCGTCACAACCCTAAAGAGTGTTCCCTTCATTTAGTGGATAAGTGTGTTTCTCCAATCACTTCGCGAGAGAAGCTGACCTCGGAGCAGTGGGCTGATTAATAGTAGAGACAGCATCCACCCATGATGATCCACCCATGATGCCCATGACATCCACCGTGAAAGTCCCCATTTGCTTACAGATATCTCCCTAAACTGCATTTCCTTTATATGGATAAAAATTCGCGCGGAAGCCTTGATACATAACCTTTTAAACTACCGTTCAATTTTGCAAAGTCACCACTTACAAACTCTGCACACTGAAATCCCTTACAAAAGCATGAAATAGCCGTTATACTAAGGTCATAAGATGATCATCTAAATCACAACCGTATAATTCTGCAAAAATTACCGGGTAACAAACTAGAGTGAGGGGGATCCCCATGGTATTGGATAAAAGACGTGCACACTTATTATCCATCATTCAACAATCTACTGATCCCATCCCGACGAAAGATCTGGTTGCAAAAATGAATGTGTCCCAACGCACGGTTTATTATGATCTCGATCAGATCAACAGTTGGTTAGAGGATCAGGAATTAGAACCTATTGATAGCAAGCATGGTGAAGGGCTTTTTCTGCCTGAGCCATCAAAATCGAAATTGACCCTTCAAAAGGATGTGGGGTTTGAGGATTGGCAGTACCAATTATCGAAAGAAGAACGAGAAGTGCTCATTAAAGCGAAAATATTATTAGAAGAACAGGATGCCTCGATGCAGAGCTTCATGGATTTGACAAGCATGAGCCGAGGCACTGTCGCTAAAGTTCTCAAAGTCGTTAAAGACGAGTTCAGACAAGCTGGGCTGAAGTTGTACTATCAGAAAGGTTCCGGATACCGATTAAGTGGTCGGGAGGAAGCAAAAAGAAAGATGCTTTCCGATATCCTGGCGGTCATCTTTTCTCATCCGGAATGGCAGCATGTCCGGAATGAGATTCACCAAATGATCGAGCCGGGGACCGAGGAATCGTCCCAGGAGACAGATCAACGGCTCACCGTGAGAAATCTTCTTTATGAAGCGGAACAAACATTAGGGTTGACGTTGACCGATGAGATGGTAGAGATTCTTTCTTTGCAAATTTTAATGATCATGAAGCGCATCCAATTACAGAAGTATATCGTTGTGCAAGAAGAAGAAAAACAGGTGCTTCAACAAACGGAAGCTTATCAGGCATCCCTGCTCATTACAAATAAACTCAAGGATTTATGGGAGGTTTCCTTCCCCGATGATGAGATTTGCTTCATTACTATGAATCTATTAGGTTCTAAGGTTCAGCATGATGACTTCAGCCGTTATACGGAACGTGAACTATCCGGACTGCGGAATGTGGTTCGAGAGATGATAGCGGACTTCCAATTGTATTCCTGTGTCGTGTTTGATGATAAGGGAGGGCTTGAGGAAAACCTGATTTCCCATATTAAGCCTACGTATTACCGTTTGAAGTACGGCGTGAAAATCGCCAATGATTTAGCTGCAAGTATTCAGGAAAACTATCCGGATATCTTCCACTTAACGAAACGTGTGATGAAGCATTTAGAGCTTTATGTTGGAGAGACAATCCCAGATGAAGAGACGGCTTATATAACACTCCACTTTGGTGGGTGGCTGACAAAAGAGAAAAAACAGGTAGAAACAAAGTTCCGAGCAATCATTGTTTGTGAAAACGGGATTGGTACATCCAACATGCTACGCACCCAATTGGAAAATCTGATTGTCGGTTTGAATGTGATCACCACCATGTCCACCAGGGAATACCAATCGATCGAACCTGACGCAGACGTTATTTTTTCTACCAATTATATTAAGGCAAAAGACATTCCCGTTATCCATGTTCCAGCGATCTTGACCAATCTTGAAAAGGAACAGATTATGCGACGGATGAATGATCTTTTTCATTCGAAACAGCAAGAGAAGGATTCGACGGACCTGCTGATGGATGTAATCGAAAGATATGCAACGATTCATCAAAAAGACGACCTGAAAAGAGAACTGGTTCATCTTTTAGAACAAAATACCCCGCTGACAAAGGAGCTGCGAAAGCCTATGCTCAACGAATTATTAACGGAACAAACGATACAATTCAAAGATCATGTATCCAGCTGGGAGACGGCCATCGAAACGGCTGCTCAACCCTTGATCGACCAGCAATCGATTCGACCTGAGTATATTCAGGCGATGATTGATAATGTGAATGAATTGGGGCCTTATATCGTCATTGCCCCTAGAATCGCGATACCCCATGCGCGTCCCGAAGCCGGGGTTGAAAAACTGGGGATGAGTTTCCTGCGATTAAAAGATCCTGTTTATTTTTCAGACAAAGAAAAACACCGGGCCCAGCTAGTCATCGTCCTGGCGGCGATTGATAATCAAACCCACTTAAAAGCGTTGGCTCAGCTCACGGAAATGTTATCCAATGATGAAAATGTCGAGCAGTTAATTGCAGCCAATGACCCGAAGCATGTGATTGAAATCGTAAACAATACCGTTGAAGTTTAATAAATTCGAGGAGGAATTTGAAATGAAAAAAGTATTAGTAGTATGTGGTAATGGTTTAGGAAGCAGCATGATTGTCGAAATGAACGTGAAAGCCGCATTGAAGGAAATGGGGAAAGAAGCGGAAGTGTCCCACACAGACTTGACGACAGCAAAGTCAGAACAAGCGGACCTCTTCTTAGGTTCCGAGGATATTGTAGGCAGCCTGGAAGACGGAAATAAAAATGTGGTGAAACTGAAAAACCTGATGGATAAAAATGAGCTCCGTGAAGCATTAGAAAACAATTTGTAAGAGACGACGGGAATTAAATCTAAAACAAAGGAGCGTTACACATGATTGATTTAATAATGAAGGACATCTTAGGAACCCCTGCCATACTTGTCGGCTTATTCGCGCTGATCGGACTCCTTGTGCAACGCAAAGACTCAGGGGAAGTTGTTTCCGGAACACTTAAAACAGTGATGGGTTTTGTGATTCTTGGGGCCGGGGCGAATGTACTCGTCCAGTCCCTGGGTCAGTTCAGCAGCATGTTCAATGAAGCCTTTTCCGTAGACGGAGTCATTCCAAACAATGAAGCTATCGTTGCCCTTGCACAGGAAAGCTTCGGTACAGAGACGGCAATGATTATGCTGTTCGGTATGGTCGTCAATATTCTCCTCGCCCGCTTCAGTCCTTTTAAGTATATCTTTCTGACTGGTCACCATACGATGTTCATGGCCTGTTTAATCGCTGTCATTTTAATCACAGGCGGATTTTCCGGGCCGTCCATGATCATCCTGGGATCGATTATTCTTGGTTCTCTGATGGTGTTATCCCCAGCTATGCTGCAGCCGTTCACCCGTAAAGTAACGGGTTCTGACGACTTTGCCATCGGACATTTTGGATCATTCGGCTATCTGGTTGCCGCTTTAGTAGGGAAAGCTGTCGGTAAAGGTTCTAAATCAACCGAAGAAATTAAAGTGCCGAAATCCCTCAGCTTTCTAAGAGACACGTCAGTTTCCGTGTCCTTGACGATGGCCATCCTCTTCTTTGTCGTCGCAGGCGCTGCCGGACCTGCCTTCGTTGAAGGGGAACTAAGTGGCGGACAGAACTTTCTCGTCTTCGCCTTTATGCAAGGCCTTACCTTCGCTGCCGGTGTTTACATCATTTTAGCTGGTGTGCGTATGCTGCTTGGTGAAATTGTACCCGCATTCAAAGGAATTGCTGACAAGGTTGTTCCAAATGCCAAACCTGCACTGGACTGCCCGGCGATTTTCCCATTCGCAGGAAACGCGGTTATCATCGGCTTCTTCTTCAGCTTTATTGCCGGCCTGGTCAGCATGCTATTCCTGCCTTTGCTGGGATTAAAAGTCATTGTTCCTGGACTGGTACCGCATTTCTTCACAGGTGCCGCTGCCGGAGTCTTCGGTAACGCCACCGGCGGAAGAAAGGGAGCAATCATCGGTTCAATGGCCAATGGGGCAATCATCAGCTTCTTGCCAGCGCTGTTGCTGCCTGTACTTGGCTCTCTCGGATTCCAGGGAACAACCTTCGGAGATGCTGACTTCGGAGTCGTAGGTATTGTTCTTGGTAATCTGATCCGCATCGTTGAAGCGAATAGCGTTGTTTTCGCAGCTATTTTAATCATCTTAGCAATCCTTTTCTTCCTTGGTTCCAGGTCAAAAAGAAATGAGGAAGAGGACAGTACAGATGTAGCTTAATATTCTTTAAGAAATCCCTTCCTGCTTGCAGGAAGGGATTTTATGTTGTTACTTATACTTCTTCCCTAACGCAAGAAGCTTCCTCCTTAACGGTGGGATGTTCCTCCCTAACTTCATCAACTTCTGACTTAACGAAGGAATCTTCCGCCCTAACACAAAGACCTTCTGACTTAACGCCTTTCCCAGGCAGAATAATCAGCACTCCCTTCCTGTAAGCAGGGAGGAATTTTTATGCTGTTACTCATACTGCCTCGGAGGCAGCGCTTTTAATATTAATGAATCAATAATCTAATGTATACCCACAAGTACAATAGAGACTGTCTTATAGAAAAAACGCAATCCACGAGGATGGATTACGTTTTTAAGATGATTAGTAAGGGCGTTCTTCCTGAACAGGTAAGTCATCCCAGAAAGAAACATCCTTCTCCTGAATGCTGCCATCAGCGATCGCTCTGGATGCGGAATACATAGCAATTACTGCTTGTTTGGTGAGGTACCTATTGCTCTTTTGTCCTAATACTTCAAAGTCGTTGGCGTTATCCTGTGTGCCGCGTATTTCGAATAGCAGGGTAGAAATGTTGTAATCGTGCGCCAGTCCATATACGCTGATTCCGTTGTTGAAAGTGGAACCTTTCCCAGCATAGTTAGCCAGGTGTCCCCAGCCTTTCGGTTCAATGGCTTCGTAAACTACAGCGCCAAGCTGTTTGGAACCTTCCAACACTTCAGGTGCTGTGTGGTCAGGATGAGGAGGGAAGATAGCACCAGATACATATTTATCATCTTTTATCCATTGTGCTCCTTGATGATGGAGGTCCATCATATAATCGATTTCATATCGCTGCAGCACATTTTCATGAAGAGCCTGTGTTTCTGGCTGTGTTTTGGCGTCATGGTCACGGTTAAAATCAACGCCATTCGCATTCAAGCGGGTCAGATGACGATCGCCCTTCGCTGCATAATCTTCTAATTCGTAATTCACATCTCCCATTGCACCATCAGCATTATACATCGGGATAATCAGGATGTTTACATCATCTAAAATTCCTTTTGTCTTACCAGTGCCTAGCTGCTTGATGAATTCGAGAGAACCTTCTGTCGTCAACGCTTCGTCACCATGCTGCTGGGTGATATAAAGGATGGTCGGGTTGTCCAGGTTCTGCATATATTTCACCAGATGCATATCCCGTCCTTTTACTGTCTGCCCGATGACTTCGAGCTCCATGTTTGCCTGTTTCTTCTCCTGGGTCTCAAGGAAATCCACCTTCTCGCTGTATGTATGGAGAATGGATGTATTGATTGTCTCGTGTCCTTGGTAGTCTGGTCCATTTCCTGCCGCCTGGACAGTAGGCACTTCTGCCACCATTCCTCCAGCAAGGATTGTGCCTGATAAGGCGATTGTTGCTAGTTGCTTTTTCCTACATATTCATCCTTTATTTACATGTTTTAACAAAATAGATGCAATATCCCTGTTCTTTTAAATAAATTGAGAAAAAAGTATTAGAGCGAGAAATAGTTAGACTTAAAACATCACCTTGATCATTCAAGCTGATGTTTATATTCCACAAAACATTTCGACAAAGTTTATCGAGGTGCCTTTTACAATAAGTGAAAGCTATTTTTAAATCATCATTACCACCTTTCTCTGCGTTTCTGTTTTCTTCGTCTCTGCTTCTAAAAAGAAACAGCATAAAAAGATCAATAAAAGCTGAACTGTTCACCGGTGAGGGGAAACAGTTCAGCTTTTTTAGGTTGCCAGTCTAAAAGCATTACGGTTGATTGTCATTTTTCCCACCGATTCCATTTCCCACAGCTTGATTTTTTATTTACTGGTAGCCTGAGGCATTAACACAAGAGTTTTCACTGTTTCTCGAGTGCTTGCCATATTGACATCTATTATTTTGGATGCCAATGTTTTGGCAGCGTTCATCTGGGTAAAAGTTGTTCATAACGGGTAGATAGCGGCAGTTCTGCAACAAATAAACGCCCAGTCCTACTACGGATCCGGACGTTTTATTTTAATTTTTCTCCAATTCGTTTTCTGTCACCCATTTATGATTGGTGATCTCTTCGCCACCAACGGCTGGTGAATAATCTACCATATATACGGTTGTTTTTTCAGCAGATACAATTTCAGCCGTCGCCCCTTTCATGCCTTTTATGTGTGATGCTATCACCTTTACTTCATCACCAGGGAGAAAAGGTTCGTCTCCAGCTTCTTCAATCTCTTCATGGATGATCCATTTATGGCCTTCGACACGTTCTCCGCCATCTGCCGAATTATAGGAGATAACGTAGGCGGTGGTATCATAAGCACCGGCAATTGTTGCCTTAGCACCATCCATCCCTTCCATATGGGCAGCTTGGATGGTTGCTGTACTATCTATTTGAAATTTGGGATTTTTAGCTTCCTCTAAGCCTTCAGGAACGTCTCCCGAACCAGAATGCTCCATGCCTTCATGGCTGTCTGTTCCTTCCGCATTTTCTTCACCGGTGGAAACTTCATTTTCACCGGATTCTTCACTCTGGCCTGCTTCTTCGTTTTGCCCGCTTTCCTCATTATTCGCGCAAGCGGCTAATGTTAATAGCGATATCAAGAATAAAACTCCTACCAGCCATTTCTTATTTTTCATCATCCTTATCCTCCTTTTGCTTCAATACAGCTATTCACATATTACACGGATAATTTGCATTTTTTGCGCAGATTATCATTTTTTTACATTCATCTGCTTAAGCTTTGACTGAGCGTGTGATATTCGGAAAAATCTGAAAGTGCCTGACCCCCAGTGAGGTAACGCTTTACCTGCAGTGGGGGTCAGGCACTTTTTAATTCTTTGTAGTAGATGTCACGTAGTAGTGTTACTAACAAGTAAACTTTTGCAATTTACTAACCTAAAAACATAGCAGTGCTTTCGACTTACCTTTTCATGACATACCTACCAATTTTCAATGAAATACTTTGAATAATTTGAAAATTGTTACACAAACTCCCTACAATAAAAACTAGCAAACTAAATTTAGCAAAAAAGGGAGGAAGAGGAAGGTGAAACTTAGTAACGTCATTTTGACATGGATAGTTATATTGATTGCAGGATTTGGCACAACTTCTTTCGTAAATGCCGAAAGTCACTGTTATAACGAGGACGTGCCTCTAACACCGGAAGAACAAAGAATGGAAGATGGGGCCCCGATTCCTCAGCAGATTATGAATGATGCGGAGTTCACCCAATTTGCAGAAATATTTGAGGAAAGGCTTTGTAAAGTCAATAATGTGGACCAGGCGGAGAAATTAATTAGCACCCACGGAGAGCAGTTGTGGGATACTGCAATAGCTAGGGCACAAGGAAAACGTCCTGATCTTGGGGATCTTGATCGCTATGATGACCGTCCGTTATACTGGACAAGGTTACATATGACCAGTGCACTGCGTCAATGGGAACCTGAATTTTCAATTTCAGAAGCGGAACGAAATGAATTAATGAAAGAACTGGAATACACATCACGGGGCATCACTTCGATAGACTATCCAAAAGGGAAAAAAGTGAAACGAATTCTAGTGACAGGCTTTGATCCATACCGCTTGGAACAGGAATTCAGACGAAGCAATCCATCTGGAGCTGCTGCTTTACAACTGGATGGCAAAAAGGTGATGACAGAAGATGGTCCGGCTTTCATACAGGCCGCGAATTTTCCGGTGAGATGGGAAGATTTTGAGGAAGGAATTGTGGAAGATACTTTTGGCCCGTATTTAGAAGAAAGTAAAGAACAGGTTGACTTGATGATGACCATCAGTCAGGGAGGACCTCGTGTGATGGCGATCGAAGGGTTTGCCGGTCGCTGGCATACAGGAGTCGGTAACAACCTGGAAGAGCGATCCAGCGTGATACCAACCGTCGGAGATTGGCTGATGCCGGATGAGCTGCCGGAATTTATCGAGACTACTTTGCCAGTAGAAGAAATGGTTAATGCCGACACAGGTCCATGGCCGGTAGAGAGAAACGATGAAGTCTGTGAATGGCTGGCACCAGGTTACCGTGATGCAGCTTATGTTTGCCAAGATAATGGTCCAACGGAAGATTCAAAAGCACGAGCTGGGGGAGGAGGAAGTTATCTTTCGAATGAAAGTCAATACCGCTCTAACCGTGTAAGAATTGGTCTTGGTGCCTACGATATTCCAGGAGGCCATTTGCACGTAGCTGCACAGGAACATTATCCGGAAGATACAAGTGTTTACATCACCGACGAATTTATGGAGTTTCGTATGGATACGGTAGAACAGACCTTCGAGTTAGTGAAAGCTGCAGCCAACGCAGTAGATAAATAATTCGATTTCAAAAGCGATCACAGCTTCTAAAGGAGCTGTGATCGTCTTTTGAAGTGGACGCCTTTTTCTTTACTCGTTACAGATAAAGGAAGCACTGAGATAAATCGATGCCCAGGGAGAAATAGGGGGTGTTTATATGGATGAAGATAGATGTTTTTCCCTCATACCCCTGAGGCACATTTTGTAATATAAAAGTTTAATACTCGAAAAAATCAGAAAATAAACTAGACGATTCTATGAAATTAATGTAAAGTAAGAAATGAAGCGTTTACCAAAAACTGCATAAAAATATTCACTAGGGGTGCCTTTCCTTAAAGGCTGAGATCAAAGTATTAAACTTTGGGACCCTCTGAACCTGATCTGGCTTGAAACACCAGCGGAGGAAAGTGACGACGATGGGCGTCGTGAAAGAGCAAGTCTATGTTTCTTTCATGATGGTCATCTAAAGTAAATGGGACATACCACTTTTCCTCCGGGGGAAGTGGTATTTTTTATGGCTTAAAGGGTGTGCTGATATGAAACTGGTGGCAGTGACGAATGGAAAAATGAGAAGGCAGACGTTGTCAGCGGCAATTGAGGAAATTGAACAATTGGTAGATTCCATCATTTTAAGAGAACCTCACATGGCTGATGCTGACTATCGTTCGATGGTGGAGGAGTTAATCGCAAGTGGGGTTGATAGGGACAAGCTTTGTATCCATAGTCGACTAGACATTGGCCGTAAGACCGGTGTTTCGAACCTTCATCTCAAAGAAAAGGGCTCCGGGGTAAGGAAGGTGAAACAGGCGGATCCTTTTCTGAAGGTCGGGGTCTCGGTCCATTCCCTTCAATCGGCAAAACAGGCGGAGGAGGAAGGTGCGGATTATGTGATGTTTGGCCATGTTTATGCTACGAACAGCAAAATAGGACTTGAGCCAAGGGGCATCGAGGAACTTAAATCTATCACTACTTCGATTGATATTCCTGTTATCGCGATTGGCGGAATCACTCCCGCTAGACTGCAAGAAATACAGGAAGCAGGAGCCGCGGGAGCTGCTGTCATGTCAGGAATGTTCGGGGGTCCACAACCGCTTCAGGCTGTAAAACGGTATGTAAAGGAGCTAACGATTCATGAAGGAACATTATGATGTGGTGATTATTGGCGGTGGCATTATCGGTCATGCGATTTCCTACTATTTAAATGAGAGTAGTGTTCGCGCTATCGTTATTGAAAAACATGCGAGTGGAAGCAAAGCTACCAAAGCAGCAGCCGGGATGCTCGGGGTCCATACGGAGCATCGAGCATCGGATGCCTACCATCAATTTTGTCAACACAGCAGAGATTTATATCAGGACTTAAGCAAGGAACTTCATGAATTAACAGCCATCAATATCGGGCTATCCCCGTTTGGAATGATGGAAATCGCGATGGATGAAACGCATAAGAAGGAGCTGCTGGAGAAAAAACATGCGTTTACCAGCCTGGAATGGCTGGAAGCAAAACAGGTGAGGGGTAAGATTCCTGCTCTTCCGCCGGAGTTTTCCGGAGCATTGTTTATGACCAAGGACGGCCATGTAGAACCAGCAGCCACGTGCGAAGCTTTGAAACGGGCAGCCTTGCTGTATGGCGGCGACTTACTGGAAAACACGAATGTACTTGAGGTAACAAAAACGGAGGACATTTTCACTGTGCAATTAGAAAATGCTTCTGTAACAGCAAGCCAGGTCGTGGCTGCTTCTGGAGCGGACAGTGAGCGATGGTTTAAAGCCACAGGAATGGATAACCCGATCGTGCCTGTGAAGGGGGAATGCTTTTCGATTAAGCCAGGCAAGCATTATTTTAAGGAAGCCTTGTTCTTTAAGGACTTTTACATCGTCCCTAAACCGGATGGGCGTTATATCGCAGGAGCGACGTCCAAGCCTAATGACTTAAGTTCTGATACGATGGCTGGAGGACTGGCGGATTTGATGCATCGTGTGTTTGCTGTTTTTCCAGACCTGAAGGAAGAACCGATGCAGGAGTTCTGGTCAGGAGTCCGGCCGGGGTCTGCCGATGGTTTGCCGATTATAGGGGAGCACCCGACCCTTACAGGGTTCTATTTTGCCACCGGGCACTATCGAAATGGCATTTTACTGGCACCTGCTACAGGACAGATGATAAAGGACCTGATCACGAAGCAAGACGTACATCAGCCGTTCCAGGAGTTGTTTTCACCAGAACGTTTGGATAGGAAAGGAGCATCCAATTATGAATATTCATCTTAATGGAAAAAGCATTGATTTACCTGGTAACGTCACCACGGTGTCGGATCTGCTTGATTCCTATGACATCAAGAAAAAGATTTCCGTGGTGGAGCACAATAAAGAAATTGTACCTAAAGGGAATTATGAACAAACGACGCTTGCTGACGGAGACAGGATTGAAATCGTACATTTTGTTGGAGGAGGATGAACATGTTAACGATTGGTGAAAAGACATTTCGTTCAAGATTGATGCTGGGCACAGGGAAATATCCGAGTTTTGCGGTACAAAAAGAAGCGGTGGCCGCTTCGGAAACGGAAATTCTTACGTTCGCTGTCAGGCGAATGGATATTTTTGATAAAGATGAACCGAACCTGCTGGAAGAGTTGGACCTTGAAAAATACAGCCTGCTTCCGAACACGGCTGGTGCTAAGACAGCGGAAGAAGCAGTTAGAATCGCACGCCTTGCCCGTGCTTCCGGTTTATGTGACATGATCAAAGTCGAAGTTATCGGCTGTGACAAGACACTATTACCAGATCCGTTTGAAACGATGAAAGCTTCCGTGCAGCTGTTGGAGGAAGGGTTCACGGTCCTCACCTATACCTCGGACGATGTTGTGTTAGCAAAGCGATTAGAGGAAGCAGGCATTCATGCCATCATGCCAGGAGCTTCTCCAATCGGCTCCGGCCGGGGAATCATCAATGAGATGAATCTGCAATTCATCATCGAACAGTCGGAAATCCCGGTTATCGTCGATGCGGGAATCGGCTCTCCAAAGGACGCCGCCCATGCGATGGAGCTTGGGGCTGATGGTGTCCTGTTGAATACTGCCGTGTCTGGTGCTGAGGATCCTGTCAAAATGGCGGAGGCCATGAAGCTCGCCATTCAGGCAGGTAGACTTGGGTATGAGGCAGGAAGAATCGAGAAGAAGGAATATGGAATACAAAGCAGTCCGGAAAGCGGGCTGGTCACCTGATGGCTGAACGGTACTCGCGCCAGGAACGTTTTGCCCCGATCGGAAAGGAAGGACAAGCTTTATTAGCTGAAAAACATGTACTCATCGTTGGAGCAGGCGCCTTAGGCTGTGCCAATGCCGAAATGCTGGCGAGAGCAGGGATTGGTAAGATCACCATCATCGACCGCGATTATATCGAGTGGAGCAACCTTGGCAGACAACAGTTGTACACAGAAGAAGATGCTGCAAGCTCGAGGGCGAAAGCGAAAGCGGCGGAAGCCAGGCTGAAAGCGATCAACTCCAATATTGAAGTAAAAGGGATTGCAGAAGAGTTTGACCCTGAGAATGCAGAGTTGCTGTTGAAAGATATCGACATACTGATCGATGGGACCGATAACTTTGACACTCGTTTCATCATCAATGACGCTGCTTCCAAGTATAAAGTCCCTTGGATCTATGGCGGGTGTGTGAAAAGCCATGGCATTTCGCTTTCCATCTTGCCAGGGGAAACACCTTGTCTCCAATGCCTGATCGACCAGCTGCCCCAGGATGGAGAAACCTGTGAGACAGCTGGAATTATCGGGCCTGCTGTCCAAGTGACTGCAGCCTATCAGACGGCAGAATGCCTGAGGTTCCTTACCGGTCACCCGATGTCGACGCATTTGGTTTCTTTTGATGTCTGGGGAAGAGGCTACAGTGCGATTGATGTAGCAAAACTCAAAGATCCACAGTGCGCTTCTTGCTCTGACGCCGCTCAGTTTCCTTATTTAAAAAAGGAAAGAGGCATGCGAACCGCCGTCCTATGCGGAAGGGATACGGTCCAAGTCAGACCGGGCGGGAAAGAAAACGTCAACCTGGAGCGATTAGCCCGTCGGATCGAACCGTTTGCTGGGGAAGCCAAGGTAAATGAGGTACTCCTCCGGTTCCAAATGGAGGAGAAGAGGTTCGTCGTTTTTAGGGATGGAAGAACGTTGATCCATGGTGTGGATAATGTGCAGGAAGCGAAGAAGTTGTATCATCGATATGTGGAAGCGTAAGGAGGAAAAGTGCCTGACACCCAGTAGGGGCAGGCACTTTTTTATTATCTATTTTCCATTTTTAAAAGGGACGCTTCGATTTAAATATATGTCTGTGGTGATTGGTAGGTGATCAGAGGCCAGTGTATCCATTACTACTGATTGGCTTGGCTTAAGTGCGTTAGAGGTGAAAATATAATCAATTCTTTTTGTTGGATCCGCGGCTGGATAAGTATAAGCTTCTGGTTGGTCGGCAAAAGCGTCCTGGTAATGATGATATAAAGGCTGTAACTCTTCACTATCAGGGAGCGCGTTCAAATCTCCCATGATCACGTTTGGCCCATCTGCTTCATTTGCAATATCAATGATTTCCTCCACCTGAAGGTTACGCTCTTCAGTAGTCAATGCAAGGTGCGTGTTGAATACATTAATATGTGTACCCTTTACATTGATTCTCGCCTCCAGCAGACCGCGTTGCTCGGTATCTCCGATTTTGGGTAAAAAGTGATTCTCAGATTCCAAGATAGGGTAGCTGCTTAAAATAGCCGTACCGTATTGGCGATTGGGTTCATCTTCATCGGAAGATTCAATGTCAAGGTTAGCGCCATAGGCATAAAACATATCGAGACGCTCTGCAAGCTGTTTGGCCTGATCCTGAAAATCACTTCGTGAGGACCAATGGTTGTCCACTTCCTGCAGTCCTATAACATCAGCTTTAGATTCTTTGATTACTTCTGCAATCCGTCCTAAATCCAGTTCCCCGTCTACTCCTTCTGCATGGTGAATATTATAGGACATGACCTTTACCTTCACCGACTCTTCTCGCGGAAATTCTGGGGACTCCGCATAAACATTTCCAGCTGTAGAAACTAACAATAACAGTAACATAGAAAAACATAAAACCCGTGACATCATCTTCATGTGCCCATTCCTCCTTACTTATTTTGTTACCAGTGTAGAAGAGAACCAGATGACTTTCTATGGTGGAAGTGTTATTTTTTGTAAAGATTAAATACACAAACCGTTTAATTCCCTACTCACCTTGCATTCAAAATCACTATCTCTCAGGCTGATATTCCTTTAAGATTTGGTCAAAGACAGCTGCATCATAATAGACACTATTATTTTGAATCAGCATCTTGAATGATATTTCCTTTCTCATCAAAGTGAATCGTCTGAACATCATCATATACCCGGCGTTCCGTACGAACCAAGTCATAGTTATCATCCAGAATTGGGAAGATATAGACTGGTGTTAATGTTAATTCCACGCCATCTGACTTTTTCACGAAGTCCATCTGTAGATGGCCGTAATGTAACCCGCCATCAATTAAGTGTTTGACGCCATTTTCATTCGTTTCCCAATACTCCGGCTCATCTTTGGTGGCGCTCCATTGCGTGTGCGTATTAAATTCTTGAGGCACAAGGCTGCCGTTTTCATCTCTAATCATTTTTTCTCCTCGTAAGCCGTCAGCAGCTACACCTACGTCATAAGAATGAAAACCATTGCCGTCCCCGTCTAAATCGACCCAGCTGCGTTCAAACATTTCATCATGACCGGAGATGACAGCAGCTACGCCATATTCTTCAAACATTGGAGAATAGACACGCATGGCGACACCAGATTGGTTGTCGGCATATTCGTGATTT
The DNA here is from genome assembly GCF_900107755.1 of Thalassobacillus cyri. GTDB lineage: Bacteria > Bacillota > Bacilli > Bacillales > Halobacillaceae > Thalassobacillus > Thalassobacillus cyri. The sequence goes on from NZ_FNQR01000001.1 coordinate 190,027, forward strand.
GGCGGTGCTCCATGGACGCCACTGGAATAAGCGGCATGGTGGAATTGGACTAAAACGATCTGTCCTTGTTCACGTGCGTCTTTCAACTGTTCTTCTGCCCATTTGTATTGCTCCGTGCCTGGGTTGAAGTTTGGCAAGTCTGAACCCTCGACTGATAGCCCGTTGAAAAGCTTTGTGAAAGCATGATTATAAGCATCGGTTGTAAATTGTCCCTGCGTATCGGTAGTGATATATGGATCCCCATCCACGCCTTGTTCTGCCCAAACGGATTCGTTTAGTATCGTGTCATTTTCACTGTATACTTCACCGGTCAAGGTCCCGGTTGCTGTAGACTCATCAGGGATACCGTTGGTAGAATCCAAGGTTAATAACGTGATCGGCCCGATATCTGTCCGGTAGTAGGAATCTTTATAGTGAGGGTTGTCCTCATCCCCAGGAGTATCGAAGTATTCATGGTACTTATTACGAGAGATAACCGCCGGTGAACGATCTTCTTCACTACCATATCCGCCATTTATGGAGGCGTAAGTTTCCCAGTTTCCTATAGCAGGTAATAACGGTGTATGCGTCGCGAAATCAGTAAAGTCACCAGCAAAGTGCCGCCAAAACTCATCCCAGGCGGGCTGGTATCCGGAACCTTGTGATAAGTCACCAGCAATTAGTAACGCATCTGGATCAGCTGCTTCGATATGAGCTAAGTTTTCATTTAAAGCCGTTTGCTGATCCAGCGGATAACGTACCAGGAACATATCATTTCGGTCCTTATTTCCATACTTTTCATCAAAAGCAGATCCTTCACCAGGACGCTCCTCGGAACCCGGAGCATAAGGGTTGACCGGATGCAATTCCCACTCTCGATGTTCTAATTCTCCGTATGGTTCGGTCTCCGTATCAGAAAAGGCGATTAAGGATAATTCATCCCAATTCTCTTGATCGGGAAAAGTTTCAAATTTAGACGTGTGTGTCTTTTTTCCTTGTTTAACAATGATGTTGTAGGTTGTATCAGGTTCTAATCCATCAATGGTTACCGAATGTTTATAGTTGGAATTGGATTCTAACCAGGAGCCTGGAGGAAGTGTTTCTATTACACCATTGCCGCTATCGTAGGTTAATTCCTGTTCCAATTCTTTCTGTGTATACTCCATTAAATCCATGTAACGTGGCGTAGAAATCATCTTTTTTGCTTTCATTCCAGGACCAGTTACGATCACTCTGCTAGGTTCATCTAATTCGGATACCCAGTTAATTGTCATTGAAGTGCTGGTTGGAGATTGTAAATAGGGTAAGACACGAAAGCCGGTTTCAGGTTCACGGACGGTGGATTCGGACGCTTGCTCGCCTGCTTTTCCTTTTGAAGCTGCATCTATACTTGGAAGCGGGCTGGATACTGCCAGGAATGAAGCAATGGCAGGAATAACGATCCTGCGCAAAAATGCATTCTTCTTCATAATATCTCTCCTTATTTTTTTATTGCAGATACCTTTTTGAAAAAAATGGATGGATCACGGTCAATAACGAGGTGAAAAGTCTAAAGGTGTGAGGGTAATCTGAGAGGATTGAATCTGGTTGTCACTATAAACATGTCCAGGTAAAATTTAGATAAGCGCAGATTTCATGTGGGCATCTCCCCTATGGAATAATATTGATTAAAGACTACCATAAGGGTTTTGGAAAAGAATCGGATTTTGGTAGATAGTGATAAAATAACTATGAAATTGTAACTAAGTTACTAGCTCCATGAATAATAGAACAAGTGAAGCTTGCCCCTATGATATAAGGAGCAGGTTTCATTATGATGTCTCCAGCTCTTTAAGTATTGGAGATCAATCTAAAACAGATGCCTGAGGTCACTTTATTGCTTTGGATTTCATCTAGGCAGATGAATCAATTCCTGGATGAATGTACCCGAACGAAAAGAAAAATGAATAGGATGATGATGTATATCAAGGAGGCGAATGACACATGTATGATTATTACAATCCTTATCAACCAGTCGGGTACAGTTACAGACAGCAAAATGGAGGGCAAGGACAAGGTCCAATGGTATGCTTTCCCGAGGGCAGTGCCCCTCAAATAGAAGGTGGTCTGGAAGGGACAGTCACGGTTAATGATGAAGAAGTTACCGTTACCTGCTACCCTGTGCCAGCCCAGGGGATGGGAGGAGGTCCTCAAGGCCAGCCTGATGGGCAAGGGCAGGAAAACGGCCAAGGTAATGGCAATGGGCAACAAAACGGCGGGCAGCCCGACATACCATATGGCGATATTTTGGAACAGCTTCCTTTACCGGGACAGGGAGGGAATGGTCAAGGAGGAGGCATGCCCGGTGGAATGATGCCGCAACTTCCTTTCCCAGAACAGGGAGGAAATGGTCAAGGAGGAACGTCGGGATTTCCATTCCCTGGGCAGGGGAATGGTCAGGGAGGTATACCTGGCGGAGGAATGATGCCTGGGCTTCCTGGTCAGAACCAGGGTCAGCAAGGGGGCAGATTTGCGTCCAGACAGATACCATCTCCTTTGCATTATACTGAAATTCCATATTATTGGTGATCTATGAATGGATAAAACTTAAGTAAAAAGGCCTAAGCCCAATCAAAATTTACCGTGGTGGGTTCAGGCGCTTTTTTTGAAAAGTAAAATAGGAAATCCCGGCTAAAGGATTTCCTATTTATCTAATATAATATAGTAGAAACTCTTTAATATGGCCGCTCTTCCTGAACAGGTAAGTCATCCCAGAAAGAAACATCCTTCTCCTGAATGCTGCCATCAGCGATCGCTCTGGCTACGGAATCCATCGCAATTACTGCCTGCTTCGTCAGATAGCCATTACTTTTTTGACCTAATACTTCAAAGTCATTGGCATTATCCTGCGTTCCTCGCATTTCGAATAGCAGGGTGGAAATGTCGTAATCGTGTGCCAGTCCATAAACGCTGATTCCATTATCAAAGGCAGAACCTTTGCCGGCATAGTTAGCCAGGTGTCCCCAGCCTTTTGGTTCGATAGCATCGTATACTGCAGCTCCCAGCTGTTTGGAACCTTCCAACACTTCAGGTGCTGTATGATCAGGGTGAGAAGGGAAGATGGCTCCGGATACATATTTATCATCTTTTATCCATTGTGCACCTTGATGATGGAGGTCCATCATGTAATCGATCTCATATTGCTGCAGCACATTTTCATGAAGAGCCTGTGTTTCTGGCTGTGTCTTCGCATCGTGATCCCGGTTCAAATCTACGCCATTAGCATTCAGACGAGTCAGGTGACGATCGCCCTTCGCTGCATAATCTTCTAATTCATAATTAACATCTCCCATTGCACCGTCGGCATTATACATCGGGATGATCAGGAGATTGACGTTTTCTAATATGCCTTTTGTTTTACCAGTGCCTAGCTGCTTGATGAATTCGAGAGAACCTTCTGTCGTCAGGGCTTCATCCCCATGCTGCTGGGTGATATAAAGGATGGTCGGGTTGTCCGAGTTCTGCATGTACTTCACCAGGTGCATATCCCGTCCTTTCACCGTTTGCCCGATAACTTCGAGCTCCATGTTTGCCTGTTTCTTGTCCTGGGTTTCCAGGAAATCCACCATCTCACTGTATGTATGGAGAATGGATGTATTAATCGTCTCGTGTCCCTGGTAGTCTGGTCCATTCCCTGCCGCCTGGACAATAGGCACTTCTGCCACCATTCCTCCAGCAAGGAGTGTGCCTGATAAGGCGATTGTTGCTAGTTGCTTTTTCATACATATTCCTCCTTTATTTACAGGTTTCGACAAATTGTGCTTTAATCCTTTTCGCCGTTATGTAATTAAGAAAATGGTCTTAGTATGCTGGTAATTGGTCACAAGGATAAGGAATATAATGACAGTATAAAAGGGGGAGAGAAAGGTGAAAAAGCTTCTTAAATCAAAAGCTGCTCAAGTTACTTTCGTCAGTATAGCCGTCGTAATCATCTCATCTATATTTTATGCTGTTGGAACAACCCAGGCCAAAGGCGAATTCGAGGATTCTAAAGTGACCCTTTCTGAATTGCTTACAAAAATCGGCGAGGCGGAAGGAGAGCTGGTAAAACTGGAAGAAGAGGTAAAGCAGGCAGTCGAAGAGCAGGAAGAGAAGATGACGGAGACCGAAGAAGAGATTCGAGATACAGAGAAAAAGCTGGATAAAGTGAAGGCAGATTATAAAAAGGAAAAGGAAACGTATAACGAAGCGGTAAAAGTCATTGCAGAACGTGATACAGCTGAACAGGAGCTTTCCACTTTCCAGACGGAGATCGGTGAGTTCGATGCTACGATCAAGGCTAAAAAGAAAGAAGTATCCAATTTAAAAAACGAGATTGAAAGACTGACCAATATAATAGTAGAAACCGGCGAGGCCCCTAAAGAATTTGCAGCCGGACAATACCTCGTTGGTCAGGATTTTCCGGAAGGGAGATACAAAGCTGTACCAGTAGGAGAAGGAAGCAACTTTGTAATCTTTAATGGGAGTTCCGGGCTTGCGGATGTAAACACCATCTTAGGGGATGGGAGTTTTGGAGAAACAGAGTATATATTCTGGACGTCTGATGGAGACATGATGGAAACAGCTGCAAGGGTAAAATTAATTCCACTTAAATAACAGTTATCGTATGCCCGACCCTACTGAGTTAACATTTTACTACAGAGGGGTCAGGCATTTTTAATATTTACCCCAGGTCCTCCAGTAAATGGTAATATAGCAGAAAGGGAGTGGTGGATAGGTGAATAAGAATCTGAAAGAGCAAATAAAGGAACTGGAGAAGAGCCATTTGAATCTGGAAGTACGTAAATCTTCAGAAGAACTGGATAAAATTCTAGCCGATGACTTTTTTGAAATAGGAAGCTCAGGGAGAATGATCTTTAAGGAAGAATGTATTACCAGCGGGGTTGATCTTGATGAAATGGAGTTATTTGAGTTTGAGCTTCACCCCCTGGGACCAGATGTCGTCTTGACAACTTACTTCATTCATAACAAAACGAAAAAACGGAATACACTTCGCAGCTCAATTTGGAAGCAACGGGATGGAAGGTGGCAATTGTATTTCCATCAGGGTACGGTTACTAAAAGCCTGATACCTGGTTAGAAAATATACATAGATATACAATAACTTAACCTCAATAGTCCCGCGATTACAGAAAGAAGTTGCACAAATAGCACTTAAAGAAGCGCGATTACAGCATAATCACACATTTATTTCATATGTAGTGCCTGCTTCCCAATGAATTAACGCTTTACCATAATGGGAGTCAGGCACTATTTTTTTTAGGGTGTTTTTTAAGACTAAATCAACTGCTTATCCCTTAGATATATAGGTTATGCAGGCCCCCCAATCGGGTACTGCATTATTAAGTGTATGAAAAAAGAGAAGCGAGACGTTGTACGGATTCTTGGACTTTATTATCATTCATATTGGCGAATCCGATAATGAGTTGTTTTTTATTGCTTTGCGGCATATGAAACTCCTTCAGGTAAAAACGGCGAATGGTATATAATTCAATTCTTTTCTCTTTTGCCCGCTCCTCAATGTCTTTATAGGAGAGATCAGTGTTGATTTCAACTAGAAAATGAAGACCGGCAGGAATATCATGTATCGTTATTTTATCTCCAAAAACCCGATGCAACTCACGAATGAGCTTCGCTCGTTTCGCTTTGTAGCGCGCATTCATCCGTTTCATATGCCTCCCGTATTCCCCTTTATCGATAAAATACTTCAGTGTCCATAGGTTGAGACCTGATGGGCCGTCAATCCAATTGCCGAATGCGCTGCGATAGCGTTTTAACAATTCAGGAGGAAGAATCATATAGCTGATACGCAGGCTCGGCAGCAGTGTTTTGGAAAATGTTCCTGTATAGATGACCTGTCGGTTTCGATCTAAACTCTGAAGAGAAGGGATGTGGTCCGTCTCGTACTTAAATTCACTATCATAATCGTCTTCAACGATGTAGCGATCTGGCGATTCAGCAGCCCAGTTTAAAAGTTTTATTCTTCGGTTAATTGGCATGATCGTTCCTGTTGGAAACTGGTGTGAGGGGGTAACAAAAACCCACTTAGGATCCTTTTCCCTAATAGTGTCAACAGAAATCCCCTGGTCATCGAGATCGATTGGCTCTACCTTAAAATCCATATCTTTTAAAAGTTGATAGAAGCGCTGATATCCTGGATTTTCCACAGCGATGGCGGTAGACCTTGGCTGCAGGCACATTAGTTTGTGAATCAGTGGCTGGGTTCCGGAGCCGATGATAATCTGTTCTGGTCTGCATCGGACACCGCGGGTAAGGGCGATCATTGTAGCAATCGATTTGCGGAGTTCATAAGGTCCCTGGGGGTGCGGGAGCAGGGAAAGTTGTTTTTTGTGATTATCGATTACTTTTTGTTGATACCTTCTCCATTTCTTGAATGGAAAATACTCCGCATCGGTTGCAATATGTGAAAAAGTAACCTCTGGGCGGAAGCTTTCTTTCTTGCCGTTTTCTTTCAGCTCATCAGGGAATGGGTCGTTCTCTCCGTCCTTTTTAATATAACGCGTAATATCTTCAACCATATATCCTTTTCGTTCAACGCTGTATATATAGCCTTCCGCCAGCAATTGGTCATAGGCGTGAGCCACAGAATTTACACTCACACCCAGGTCCTGTGCAAGTTTCCGTTTTGACGGCAGCTTCCGTTCGGTGAGGGCTTCCTCGAGAATGAGTTCTTTCATTTGTGTATAGATTTGTTTGTAGATAGCGGGATGTTCGTCCCCCTTTTTTATTTGAAAGAACACAAATGTTCCCTCCTTCTTTAATCCTGATACCATAAAATTTAAAAAACTGGTCCTTTTAATTATACCAGATAATTGTCATAATAATCTTCAAATTAAAGGGAGGGTTACCAGTGACTGATCAAACTTTAACAAAAAATGATTTACAACAAAAAAGAAAGAAATATATACCAAAAGGATTAGGAAATGGAAATACAAATATAGCTGACTATGCAAAGGGAGCGACAGTGGTTGATAACGAAGGTGGCAAATGGATTGATTTTGCGGGAGCCATCGGAACGCTTAACGTTGGGCACAGTCATCCCAAAGTGACTGAAGCAGTAAAAAAACAGGTCGACCGCTATCTTCATCCAGGATTCAACGTTATCATGTACGATAGTTATATCAACCTTGCGGAAAAGCTATGCACGATTACACCTGGTTCTTTCGATAAAATGGCAATACTTTTTAATTCCGGAGCAGAAGCCGTTGAGAATGCGGTGAAAATCGCTAAAAAATATACCAATCGCCAGGCAGTGGTTTCATTTGAAAGAGGTTTTCACGGACGTACGAACCTGACAATGGGGATGACAAGTAAGGTGAAGCCTTATAAGTTCAACTTCGGTCCATACACTCCAGAAGTATACCAGGCTCCCTTTCCATATATGTCGAATAAACCCGGGCAAATGACCGATGAGGAGTATATTGATTTCAGTATCAATCGCTTCAAAGAATTCTTTGTAACCTCGGTTGCTCCCGAAACGGTAGCTTGTGTAGTTATGGAGCCGGTACAAGGGGAGGGCGGCTTCGTCATACCTCCGAAACGCTTTGTTCAGGAAGTGCAACAGTTCTGCAAGGAGCACGGAATTGTGTTTGTAGCGGACGAAATCCAGACAGGTTTTTCCCGTACAGGGAAGCTGTTTGCGAGCGAGCATTTTGATGTCGAGCCAGATGTCATGACCCTATCGAAATCACTTGCGGCTGGTCTTCCACTTAGTGCTGTAGTTGGTAAGGCGGAAATCATGGATACCTCATCTCCAGGGGAACTCGGTGGGACGTATGCGGGTAATCCGCTTGCCTGTGAAGCAGCACTGGCAGTGATTGATATCATTGAGAAAGAAAACCTGAACGAAAAAGCGGAACAGATTGGTGCTGTACTGGAAGAGAAATTGATTGATCTGAAAGCCCGTCACAATTTCCTTGGTGATATTCGCCGTCTAGGAGCAATGGTCGCTGTAGAAATCAACGATGCAGAAGGAAATCCTGACAAAACAAGAACAGGAGCGATTACTTCTTATGCGAATGATAATGGCTTACTACTGCTCTCCGCCGGTGTAAAAGGTAACGTCGTCCGTTTTCTTTCCCCGCTTGTTATCACGGATGATGAGCTGAAAGAAGGAATGGAGATTCTGGGGAAAGCATTTGACGCAGCTGCAGACTGATAAAGAAAGGAAGAGTCCTAATGAGTAATACAATTAAAGTGAATAACCCCGCTACCGGGGAAGTGGTTAAAGAAGTGGCAATCACACCGGCTGCCGATATAGAAATAGCAATAAAGGAGGGAGACGAAGCTTTCAAGTCATGGTCCAGAGTGAATGCTCATCAGAGGTCCGCGCTTTTAAAAGAGTGGTCAGCTAAGATCAAAGCTGAGACCGAAAATTTAGCAGAAGTAATGACATTGGAAAGCGGAAAGCCATTGAAAGAGTCGCGCGGAGAAGTCGCATATGCAGCGAGCTATATCGACTGGTATGCGGAGGAAGCGAAGCGTTTATATGGGCGGACCGTTCCCGCCCATACGGAAACGAAGCGGATAATCGTTACGAAAGAGCCGGTCGGGCTGGTAGCGGCGATTACGCCGTGGAACTTCCCTGCAGCGATGATGACGAGAAAAGCTGCTCCCGCATTAGCTGCCGGCTGCACGTTTATCGTGAAACCTGCCGAGGAAACGCCTCTTACTACGATGAGACTCGTAGAATTGGCACATCAGGCAGGCATTCCGGAAAAGGTTGTTCAGTATGTAAATGGGTACGGTAAAGAGATCGGTCCGATTTTCACTGACAGCAAATTAGTTCGTAAAATTACCTTCACAGGCTCCACGCCGGTCGGTAAATTATTGATGAAAAACAGTGCGGCCACCATGAAGCATGTGTCTATGGAGCTCGGAGGGCATGCCCCGCTTATCGTCACAAAAGATGCAGACATCGATTTCGCCGTAGAACAGGTGCTTGCTTCGAAGTTTCGTAATGCGGGTCAGACGTGTATCTGTGCGAACCGCGTGCTCGTCCATGAAGACATCGCTAATGAATTTTCCGAGCAATTAACCTCACGTGTGCAGCAGCTGAAGGTCGGAAACGGACTTGAGGAAAATACGGATGTAGGCCCGGTCATAAATGCGGAAGGATATGAGAAAATTAATAGACAGATTGAAGACGCTGTCGCTAAAGGTGCCAGGGTGCTCTATGGTCATCAATATGACAAAGATGAGGCAAAAGGTTATTATTTTGTCCATCCGACTGTCCTCGAAAACGTCCAGGGAGAAATGGATATCATGCAGGAAGAAACGTTCGGTCCGGTTATCCCTTTGACGACGTTCCGGGAAAATAAGGAAGCAGTAGAAATTGCCAATAATACTCCATTCGGTCTGGCTGCCTACTTCTTCACCAATGATTACCGAACCGGCATCTATTTTCAGGAACATCTGAAATTTGGAATTCTCGGCTGGAATGATGGAGCGCCTTCTGCAGCTCATGCTCCGTTCGGTGGAATGAAAGAGAGCGGCATCGGTCGTGAAGGCGGTCCTGAAGGAATTGAGCCATACGTAGAAACAAAATATCTGTCCATTGGGGGCATTCAATAGGCTTTATTTTTAAATGGAGGTGAAATGATGAATATCGAAGTTTTGATATTATTTTTAAACGCGACACTGGTGACAGTCGTTTCTACGATTGTTGTTATAGCAATTCTGAGAAAGCAGTACCTTCCTGTAATCAGGGAGTTGGAAAAGAAAGAGGAGCAAGAAGTAAAAGGGGAAGATGAGAATAAAAACATCAAGAGTAATATTTAGGGGGGATGACATATGGCGTTAATTATATTTGGGTTAGTTTTATTACTTTATGTTGTTGTAGGGGCGTTCATTGCCCGTTTCGTAAAAAATAGTGACGACTTTTATACGATGGGAGGAAGGGGATCGACATTATTAATCGTTGGTACCCTTGCAGCCACATATCTTAGTGCCGCGACTTTATTAGGAATTGCCGGAGTTTCCTATGCAGAGGGACCTCTGGTTATCGCAACACTTGGTTCTTTCGGTGCCTGGATCGGAACGTTGCTTGCGGTTGTATATGTGGGAAGAAAAATGAAAGCGTTAAATTGTAAGACAATGCCAGACTTCTTTGATAAACGGTTCAATAACAAATGGGTAAGCATCATCGCTATCCTTATTATGATTGTTGGATTAGTCGGGTACGGGGTTATCCAATTCATTGGAGCAGGACTAGTACTCAGTGAAATTACAGGAATAAATTTTAAATTGCTTATTGTACTGTTTACGGTCGCTTTAATTGCTTTCACTGCTTTTGGAGGAATGTACGGGGTTGTGGTGACCGATACGTTAATGTTTTTCACGATGCTGGCTATCTCCGTTGTCATTGCTCCAATGATCATTGGACAGGCAGGTTTTGAACAGATGAAAGGTCTTTCCGAGACATTGCCAAACTTCTGGACGATTGGCGGTACGGAAGATCGATCCATCGGATGGTCGATTTCGCAGTTCCTTGTATGGATTCTTTTCTTTACTTGTATGCCTGCGATTGTATCCCGTGTGTTTCCGGCCAAAAATGACTTCGTCATTTTGAAAACTGCTATTATCGGTGTGTTTTTTGCACCGTTCATGCAGCTGACAGTTTTCATTGCTGCAGGTGGTATGCAAGTGCTTAAACCTAACATTACTCCAGCAGATAATGCTATGATCGTTGGGTTTATGGAATTCACCACCCCTGCGGTTGCTGGGGTAGGCCTCGCTGCTTTAATGGCTTCTATTATGTCCACGGCTTCAACCCTTTTTGTTCTGGTAGGTTTCGCGTTATCCCGAGACTTGTATGAAAGATTGTTTGAAAAAGAACTCAATGAAAAACAGAGCCTTACTGCCGCCAGAATCGGTCAGGTAATTGTAGCAATTGTCATCTGTGCAATCGCCATCGCACAGCCGTCTGCTATCTACTGGATTTCCATTTATGCCGGTTCCATCTTTGCTGTGGGCTGGCTGCCAACCATTGTAGCTTCCTTCGAATGGAAGAAAATGAATAGTAAAGCAGCATCCATCAGCATGGTTGCAGGCGTGGCTTCTTTCATCCTATTCGGGGAGCTGATTAAAGCGGGAATAATGACACTCCCGACCGGCATTGATGAACTTATGCTGGCCCTTCTCGTCTCGGTCGCTACGCTAATTATTGCAGCTCTGGTAACCAAACCAAACAAATACGAACTGAATTACTATGCGGAAATGAAGAATACTGGTATGGCAAAAATAACTATTCAAGAATTCTTGAAACAGCCGGACGGTCTTCAAAAGATTAAAAAACAGTATAAACAGATCATTACAATTTCTGTATTATTCACATTTATATCCGTCGTGGTGTGGGGGTATTTCTTCATTAAACTCGGCTTGTAGAAAGAGGAGTGAAAACAAGAGATGGAAACTTTGAACAACATCAATAAGGAAAGGTTATTTCATACTCTCTCCAAAAGCTCGGAAATCGGTGCTATTCCTGGGAAAGGGTTAAAACGTTTGGCTCTTTCCGATGAGGATAAAGAAATGAGAGATATATTTAAGGGTTGGTGTCAAGAGGCTGGCCTGACCTTACGGGTAGATGATTTCGGAAACATGTATGGCAGAAGAGAAGGAAAAAAAGCCCTTCCTCCAGTAGTCCTTGGTTCCCACCTGGATACCCAGCCGGAAGGAGGCAGGTTCGATGGTATACTTGGTGTACTGCTGGCTCTGGAAGTGGTCAACACCCTGAATGATCATAACATGGAAACAGACAGGCCTGTGGAAATTGTCAATTTCACGAACGAAGAAGGAGCCAGGTTCGAACCTCCCATGTTGGGGTCTGGCGGTGTAGCCGGTGTGTTCGACCAGGAGTATGTGTATAGCAGAAAAGACCGTGAAGGACACAGCTTTCTGGAAGAGATGCAAAGAATCGGCTACAAAGGTGAAGAAGAAAACAGACTTGGAGATTTTCATTCTTTTCTGGAACTTCATATCGAACAGGGACCGGTTCTCGAAGAGGAAAATAAGCAAATTGGAATCGTGGAAGGTATTCAGGGCATTAGCTGGATGGGAGTAACCATAACGGGGGAAGCAGACCACGCGGGTCCTACCCCGATGCATTTACGTAAAGATGCCCTCATGGCTGCAGCGGAAATCATGCACAACATGGAAAAGAAAATCGCGAATACAGAAGTTACGGTAACCGTCGGCAAAATTTCCGCATCACCCGACACGGTCAATTGCGTTCCTGGGGAGGTTTATTTCACCGTGGATATCCGCAGCACCGATGATCAGCTTCGGGAAGGCGCGGTAGAACAAGCGAGAGCCCTTATAAGTGAAGTTTGCCACGAAAGGCAAGTGGACGTTGAGACAGCCGAGCTATGGGAAACGGAAAAAATCGATTTTGGCAAAGGGATTATCGATGCCATTGAAAAGAGCGTCGAGACTCTAGGCTATTCATCAAGAAGAATGGTCAGTGGAGCCGGCCATGATGCGAAGTATATTAACAATATTGGTCCGACTGCGATGATTTTTCTCCCAAGTGTCAACGGCAAGAGTCACGTACCATCGGAACTGACGCTGGATGAAGATATCATAAGCGGTGCCAACGTGCTCTATCAAACTGTTTTGGCATTAGCTGAAGAATAGAACAGAATATCGGAATAAGGTGGTCATTAGTGATGGGAACAAACAATGAACTAGTGAGAAAGAAAATAGATGAATTGTGGGACGAAGAGAAACTGTTCCTGAAAACGCTCGGGAGTTTTCCGAGTACGTTAGGAAATGAAAAAGAAGTACAGGAATTTATTTATCATTATTTGCAGGATATGGGAATGGAGACGGAGTCGGTGGCAGTCGATCCGGAGAGGTTGAGAGACTATGAAAACTTCGGTGAACCCGACTGGTCTTACGAAGACCGCCCGGTAGTTGTAGGAGAATGGAAAAGCACGGGTCCGAAAAAGGGGAAAAGCCTGATCCTGCAAAGTCATATGGATGTAGTAAGTGCCGGGCCTGAAGATCAATGGGATACGAACCCATATGCTCCTGTTATCAAGGACGGCAAGATGTATGGAAGAGGCCTGCTTGATATGAAAGGTGGCTTTGCTGCGATTGTGTTCGCAGTCAAAGCCTTACGTAATGCCGGTGTAGAACTTGGCGCAGACCTGCAAATACAAAGTGTCATCGAAGAGGAATGTACCGGTAACGGGGCGCTGGCCCTACTGGACCAGGGTTACACTGCTGATGGAGCTTTGATCCCTGAACCAACTAATTTGCGTCTGCTTCATTCCCAAGTGGGCGTCATGTGGCTTCAAGTGAAAGTAAAGGGAGCGGGTGCTCATGTGGAACGTGCAGAGAGTGCGCAAAATGCGATTATGAAGGCGCAAAAACTGATGGATTCGTTGATGGCGTATCGCGAGCATATCAATAGCCAGCCGAAACACCCTGATTTTGAGCATCATCCGCATCCGCTCAATGTCAATGTCGGTAAAGTAGAAGGGGGAGACTGGGCCTCCAGTGTACCGACAGAATGTACTTTCGACGCGAGAGTAGGTTTTTATCCAGGAACCGATCCAGAAACTATCCAGAAAGAGGTCAAGCAGTGGCTGTTGGATGCAGCTAAGGAAGATGAGTGGCTGAAAGAGTCGACGCCGGAAATTACATTTTTCGGGTTCTCTGCTCCAGGCTATACGATTTCGAATGAAGAGGAAATCATGAAGGAGATAGGTTCCTCTCATAACAATGTGACCGGTAAACAAGCGGAGAATCTGGCTTTTACGGCTACCACCGATTTGCGGGCATTCGGAGAGTTTGACATTCCGGCTACCTGCTATGGTCCAATTGGCGCCAATATGCACGCTCCAAATGAATACATTGAGCTTGACAGTTTAAAGACTATGACCAATGTAATTGCTGATTTTATTTTACGGTGGTGTGAAGAAAAATAAACTGGCACGACCTACTAAGGCAGAGGAGTGCGGTTAAGGGAGGAAATACGTATGAAACCTTTTAATGTAGCTATCCCAACACCTTTCTTCCGTGATGAGCAGTTAAACGTGGATGGGTTTAAAACGATCATGAACCACTTGAAAGAAAATGGGGTAGAATCCATAATCATCTCCGGGACAACCGGTGAGCAGCACTCCATGAGCATCGAGGAAAGATTGCAAATTATCGACTACTTTAATGAACAGGATTTCAAAGATATGGAGCTCATCTTTGGTGTGGCTGCCACGAGGCTGAAAGACGCAGAAAGACTTGTGAAGAAACTGGAAAATTCGGTTTTTGACGGAATACTGCTTGGATTTCCTCCTTATATTAAACCGACCCAAACCCAGGCAGTTTACTATGCAGGAAAATTGCTGAGTCTGACCACCAAGGAAGTGATCCTTTATAATAATCCCCCGAGAACCGGCTTTGACTTGAGCACAGAGTCCTTCCGGGAGCTTCTTAGCAGCCACTCGAATATCGCAGGGTTGAAAGACGGTGGAGATAAAAGACGGCATGCTGATATAGAACTTCCTGATAATTTTATCCTGTATGCGGCAGGAGACATGCAGGCTGACCAGCAGATAAAAGATGGATGTAACGGGCTCTCCAGCATGGTCGGAAATATCTATCCACAGGAAATGAAAAGCATGCTGTCTGACCTGTGCAAGAATAAAGGTAGCAGGTATGAAGATTATAAGCGGCTGATTGATGAAGCTACAGAGCGGCCGTTAATTGAAACGATAAAAAATCACTATAATAAACTTGGGATAGAGGCAGGTATCTGCCGTTCCCCTCTATAGGCTAGTAAGAATACTTGTAATCCAGCTATTTATTTTCAGTATTTTTTGTACAGGTAAATGCCTGCGCCCATACATGGGGAGCAGGCATTTTTATTTAAGTTGTGTGAGACTGATAGCCCACTAGGACCTTTTCTTAATTGCGTAATGGCAAAAAGGATTAAAGTGGAAATTGTCAAAACATGTAAATAAAGGAGGGGTATTTATGAAGAGGCAACTAGCAACAATCGCTTTATCTTTTCCAGATGGAAGCGAATCAAAAGTAACTTAAAGATTACGTGCAAGTTTAATCCCTTTGGAATAATAGGACTATTGGCTATACACTTGCCCCCAAAGGTTTAAGAGTAAACCTATACCAAACTCAGGAATGACGGTGCCTCACCCCTACTGTGCTAATGCTTTAGCATGCTGGGGGTGCAGGCCGCTGAGTTTATCCTATTATTTCTATTTAGGCTGGTCCCTATAGCAATTGACGAATCGTGTAGAAATATAGGATTTACAACGTAATTGTTTTACTGTAAAGTGTTAAAGAGTGAAGGTTTTAAATATTTTAATTCTTATGAAGAGTGACCGAGGGATAGGCCTGTTGACGTCACAGCAACCTTCCTGTTGGAGTGGTGCTAATTCCTGCAGACTCATAGATTCTGCGAGATAAGAGTTTGGCAGTTCATAACTAAACTCTTTCTTAATTGGAAAGAGTTTTTTATTTAAGGCTCTGTGATTCAAAAGCCGATGATGAGTACATTAATTAATCTTAAAAAGGGGGGCATAAGATGATTTCGATTGAGCAGCTGTGTAAAGTCTATCAAACGAAAGACCGCAAGATTATCGGCGTCGATAACGTAACGATGACGGTCGAAAAAGGAGAGATTTTCGGAATCGTCGGGTATAGCGGGGCAGGGAAAAGCTCTTTGCTTCGCTGCATGAACATTTTAGAAAGGCCGACAAGCGGGAAAGTGACATTGGACGGAATCGACCTGTTATCCCTTTCTCCAAAGGAATTAAGAACCGCTCGGCAGTCGATCGGTATGATTTTTCAAGGATTTCACTTAGCGATATCAAAAACTGTATTGGAAAATGTCGCGTTTGCCTTGAAAGCCTCAAAGGTGGGAAGGGTTGAAAGAAAAAGGCGTGCCTTAGAGCTTCTCGATCTTGTTGGGCTCTCTGATAAAGCCGATCAATACCCTGCCCAATTAAGCGGGGGGCAAAAACAGCGGGTCAGCATCGCTCGAGCACTGGCTAACAATCCGAAGGTGCTTTTATGTGACGAGGCAACTTCTGCTCTCGATCCAAACACCACGCAGTCCATTCTTAAGCTGCTGAAGAAAATCAACCGGGAACTCGGTTTAACGATCGTTTTGATTACTCACGAAATGGAAGTCGTCAAAGAAATCTGCGACCGTTGTGCGGTGATGGAAGAAGGTCGGATTGTGGAAGAAGGCAAAACATATGATATGTTCGCGTATCCGCAAAATACATTAACGAAGCGTTTCATCCAAACAGTGCTTGATTTCAACCTTCCGAAAGAACTGTTGGAACATAGTAAAGGGACAATCGTCCATATGAAGTTCACAGGTAAGCTTGCGGGAGAATCCGTCGTATCTGACCTTTTGCAAAACTATGAAGTTCGCGGCAATATTCTTCACGGAAAAGTCGACTATATCCAAAATAAAGCGTTAGGGACGTTCGTCATAGAATTAACAGGCGAAGACAAAGAAGTGCAACAGGCCATAGAGAGTGTACGAAAGAAAGTAGAAGTGGAGGTGTTGCCGCATGATGGATCAGTTCATCACTCTGCTGCCGGAGCTGAATAAATCGTTTCTTGAAACACTAATTATGGTTGCTATTGGTCTAGGCGTTGCCTTAATCGTCGGCTTACCGTTAGGCCTTTTACTTTTCGTAACAGACCGCGATTTATTCCTTGAGAATAAATGGATAAAAGGTGTGACAGGCGTTATTGTGAATCTGGTGAGATCCGTACCATTCATCATTTTACTTGTCTTTTTATTTCCTTTTACTAATTTCCTGGTTGGTACAACGACGGGGCCAGTGGCCGCATCGGTCGCCTTATCAGTGGCAGCTATTCCTTTTTATGCCCGAATTGTCGAAGCCTCTGCCCGGGATATCGACCGTGGGGTTATCGAAGCAGCGATCGCCTGTGGAGCTTCGCCCTGGTTGATTATTAAAGATATTATTTTTCCGGAAATTAAGTCGGGTTTGATCAGTGGGCTGACAATTACCGCTATAAGTTTAATCGGCTATTCTGCGATGGCAGGAGCGATTGGCGGAGGAGGCATCGGTGATTTAGCCATCCGTTATGGCTATTACCGTTATGATAACTTTGTCATGTTTACAACAGTCATTTTATTAATTGTCATGGTTCAAGTCATTCAGTATGTGGGTGACTTCTTAGCAAAATACGTAAAAAAAGGGTAATACATTTTAAGGAGGATACAACATGAAAAGATTATTCGTTTTATTATTACTTCTTTCCGCTACTTTTTTAACCGCTTGTGGAGAAGATGAGGGAAATGCAGGTTCATCAGATGGGAAAGATACGATTAAATTTGGGGCGACAGCTGGTCCGTATAGTGATATGGTGACGCAAGCCATCGCTCCGCTGCTCGAAGAAAAAGGGTATGAAGTAACAAACAAAGAGTTTACAGACTATGTTCAGCCTAACAAAGCCCTGGCCAATGGAGACTTGGATGCCAATCTTTTTCAACATAAAATTTATTTAGATTCTTTCGCGGAAGAGCACGGCCTGGAATTGTCTGAGGTTATTATTGTGCCAACCGCTCCTATGGGAATTTACTCAAATACTTATGAAGACTTCGATAGTGTGGAAGAAGGAAGTACAATTGGCGTTCCTAATGACCCGACAAACCTAGCGAGAGCATTGATTGTACTGGAAGATGAAGGTCTTGTGAAAATCAAAGAAGATGTCGACCCTCTGCGTGCTTCCTTAGCAGATATTGAAGATAATCCAAAATCCCTCGATTTCGTAGAAGTAGAAGCTGGTCAACTGCCTCGACTCGTAGACAGTGAAGACTTAGCGGCTGTGCCGGGGAACTATGCGCTTGCAGCAAAGATGGATTTGCTAGATGCCCTGGCTCTTGAAGATATGCCTGACGATTACCGTAACCGTGTTGTTGTAAATACAGAAGATATGGATGCGTCCTATGTGAAAGATATCAAGGAAGTGATCCAGTCGGATGAATTCGAAGAGATTATCGATGAAGAATTTCAAGGATTTGGTAAACCGGAATGGATGAAAGAAGAATAGATGTAAAGGAAACCCATCAACTATAGAGTCATCCTCCTAAGGGTGGCTCTTTTGTATTTATTATGTCCACAGGTGGTCATTCATTGTTAATAGCAAGTGCCTGCCCCCCACTAAATTAACGCTATACAATCGTGGGATCAGGCACTTTTTTAAATTTTAAGTCGTCTCACCCTGAATCAGCTCGACATCAAGAATCACATTCTTATTTTTGCCAGCCTCAGGATTTTCAATCAGTTCGATTAGTGTGGAACAAAGGCTGTTGCCTATGGCATCAATCGGCTGACTGATGGTCGTTAAAGCAGGTGACCGCAGCATTCTCGTAAAGCTGTGATAATCATAGCCGATGATTTTCAATTGTTCTGGCACGTTTATGCTATGTTTATCTGCATAGACATAAAGCGTATAGGCCATGATATCGTTACTGCAAAATACACCGTCGTATGCTCTGAGCTTTTGTATCCCGATGTTTTTATCAATGAACTCCCAGTTGTCTTCAAAGGTGGCTTTGATGTGAGCTCCTTCCACGTAATCCCCTTCTACATCATTTCTTATGCAGGTTAACTGAAACGCGTCACTTCTACGGTTTGCCAGTAATTCGTATTCCAATGGGCCGGAGATATGAAGGAGCTTTTTGCAACCTCTGTCAATCAGGTGCATGGTGGCCAGTTCTCCGCCTTTATAATTGTCGCTGGCTACATAAGGAATGTTGGAGGAAAGTACGCGATCAAAGGAGACAATCGGCATTCCGGTATCCTGATAAGATGCTACATCCAGTGTATGGCTGGCCATTACAATACCATCCACACGGTTTTGTCTAAGCATACTGATATAATGCAATTCTTTTTCTTTGTCATTCAATGAATTGCAGACCAGCAATTTATAATTTTTTTCACTTGCATAAGATTCAATCCAGTTGACCAGTTCAGCAAACAGGGGATGAGATACATCAGGTATGATCACACCAAGCAGGCTGGACTGATTTTTAAGTAAAGCACGTGCGATTTGATTAGGCTGGTAATTTAACTGAAGCATTGCGTCTTCTACTTTCTGTCGCGTTGCTTTCCCGATATATCCTCTATTGTTCATCACTCTCGAAACGGTAGTGACAGACACTCCTGAAAGTTTTGCCACATCTTTAATGCTTACCATTTTGCTTCACTCCGATTCCATGAGGTAGAACGCCTCATTCCTATAATTATATCAGTATTTATCAATTAATTGTATGTCAATCGTTTTCATAAGTATAACATATTATGTAGCATCCTTATACCTTTGGATTAAAGAGATGCATTGGTATTAAAGGGTTTTATTTTTAGAAAAATATAAATATTATATATGAAAACGATTGACATATATTTTTACTCGGGTATAATTTCACTTGTAAACACTTTCATAGGAATTAAGGAAGTTTGATGAATGGCAAATGGTCTTTATGTACTTTTCATTTAAAAACGGAAAGGGATGGCGATTATGAAAATGAAAGCGATGGTGTCTAGTCTGGTAGTTTCTGGTATTTTACTTGCTGGTTGTTCTTTTTCTTCAGGAGAATCTGCTTCTGAAGATAAGATTTCAATTGAGGTTTTCCAAGGTAAAGTTGAGTTTAATGATCAGTTCAATGAATTGGCTGAAGAGTATGAAAAGGAAAATCCTGATGTTGATATTAAGATCACGAGCGTAGGAGGCGGAAGTGACTATGCAGGCTCATTGAAAACAAAGTTCTCTTCCGGAGATGAACCGGAAATTTTTAGTGTTGCCGGACCGACTGAGGCTGAGCAATTTGGAGATTACTTAACGGATATGTCCGATACAGAACTTGCCGATCTGGCGTTAGAGGGTACTTTAGAGCCAGTAACGGAAGATGGGAAAGTACAGGGGGTACCTTATAACCAGGAAGGATATGGGTTGATCTATAACAAAGAAGTATTCGAAAAAGCTGGTATCGACCCCAACAGTATATTGACTTATGAAGACTTAAAAAAAGCTGTGAAAGAACTGGATAGTAAAAAAGAAGAACTCGGAATTGACGCGGTATTCGCCTTCCCGGCAAAAGAAGCATGGGTTCCTGGCAGTCATTTAGCTAATGCGTTTTTAGCACCAGAATTCGACCATAAAGTTCTCGAAGCCTATAACGCTGAGTCTGTAGGCTTTGATAAAGGGGAAGAGTTTAAGAAGATGGTAGATCTTCAAAATGAATATTCCATCCAGCCAACTTTAAGCTTGGATTACTCCCAGCAGGTGGAAGAATACTTTTCCCTGGGCCAAGTGGCAATGATTCAGCAGGGGAATTGGATCTATCCATCTGTCAAACAAATGGATGAGGAGTTTGCAGCTGAAAACATGGGTATTCTTCCTATCCCGGTAGAAGGACAGGAGGGAAAGATTCCTGTTGGAGTTCCGAATTATTGGGCGGTTAATGATAATAACAATGAAGAAGTGATACAAGCATCAAAAGATTTTCTCGATTGGATTTACACCTCTGATATAGGAAAAGAATATGTACTTAATGAGTTTAATTTTATTCCAGCTTATGAGGGGTATGATTCATCAAAAATTGTGGATCCGCTATCCAAAAAGATTTATGAATATGCTTCAGAAGGTAACACGATAGGGTGGGTGTTCCTGGGTTATCCGACAGCATGGGGAGATTATCTGGGAGCCAACGTACAAAAGTACATTAGCGGAGAGATGACTTGGGAAGAGTTAGAAGAGGATTCCAGCAATAGGTGGGAATCACTTAGGAAATAGTCTGTAAGAGAATGAGCTGACGGAGCTGAATAAACTGCTTCGTTAGCTCTTTTTATAAAAACGCTCTACTAAATTTTTAAATCTGAATCAATATAGGAGGAATTTGATGAGTAACCGCAGCATGGCGTTCTGGCTTTTCCTTACTCCTGTCATTCTTGCCTTGGCTATCGTGGTAGTGATTCCATTCGTCTATGGTTTTTTCTACTCGTTTACGGATTGGAACGGTTTGAGTGCGACTAAGTTTATCGGATTCGAGCATTATATCAATTTGTTCCAGGAAAAAGAGTTCATGAATTCGATCTGGTTTACGATAAAGTTTGCCGTAGCATCGGTATTGCTTTTGAACTTTTTTGGCCTGGCTTTGGCCTTGATCGTTACTCGTAATATTAAGACGAACAATTTGCTTCGTACTGTATTTTTTATGCCAAACCTGATCGGTGGCCTGATTCTCGGTTTCATCTGGCAGTTCATTTTTGTCAGTGTGTTCGGTGACATCGGGGATATGCTTGGGGCAGAAGGCATGCAGGGCTGGTTGTCTACGACAGAAACCGGTTTTTGGGGTTTGGTCATCCTGACATCATGGCAGATGGCTGGTTATATCATGATTATTTATATCGCTTATTTGGAGAACATTCCAAAAGAGTTGATCGAAGCGGCAAAAATTGATGGGGCCAGCAGCTTCCAGCGATTTAAAAAAATTACGTTCCCGCTGGTGGCACCAGCTTTCACGATCAGTATGTTCCTGACACTTTCCACATCATTTAAGATTTATGATCAGAACTTATCACTGACCAACGGCGGACCGTATAATTCCACACAGATGGTTGCGATGGAAATAGTCCGGACAGCTTTTTCAGACAACCAAATGTCCTATGCACAGGCGAAAGCGGTCATTTTCTTCCTGATTGTTGCCGTCGTGGCTCTGACACAGGTTTACTACAATAAGAAACGAGAGGTTGAGATGTAATGAAAAACCAGGAAAAGAAAAGCTTATTCTCAATCGAAATTCTTGGTATCATCCTTGGATTGTTATGGATTGCGCCGTTTTATTTGATGGTTGTCAATGCGTTCAAAACAAAGCGGGATATTTTCAGCGGGGTACTTGGTCTGCCGGAAACATGGGAAGTCGAGAACTTTGTAAAGGCGTTCATCGACCTGAGTTTCCTGAAATCGTTGTTTAACTCTGTTTTGATCACTGGACTCAGTGTCGGCATCATCATTATTTTTTCTTCGATGGCTGGATATGCTCTGGCCCGGAACAAAAGTAAAATCAGCGGGGTTTTATTCTTTGTATTCGTAGCTGCCATGCTGATTCCCTTCCAATCGGTCATGATTCCGCTGGTATCGATGTTTGGACAGGCAGATATGTTGAATGCTGCCGGATTGATCTTCATGTACCTTGGTTTTGGGTGCAGCTTGTCGATTTTCCTTTACCACGGTGCGATGACAGGTGTATCCAAGTCATTGGATGAAGCAGCAATCATTGATGGTGCCAGTCGCTTCCAGTTATTCTGGAAAATCATCTTCCCGTTGTTGAAACCTATATCTGTGACTGTTGGAATTTTGAATGTTATCTGGATTTGGAATGATTACTTATTGCCGTCCCTTGTGTTAGGTGAAGCGAATGCGACGATACCATTGAAGATGTTCTATTTCTTCGGTCAGTATACGAAGCAGTGGCATTTAGCACTGGCTGGCTTGACGATTGCGATCATTCCGGTCATCGTCGGATACTTTTTCGCACAGAAACAAATCATCAATGGGGTGTCCGAAGGGGCTGTCAAATAACATTAGGGGAGTCAGGAGAGATATAAATGAAGAGAACGTGGTGGAAAGAAGCGGTAGTTTATCAGATTTATCCCCGTAGTTTCAAAGATTCAAATAATGATGGGATCGGGGATCTGCAAGGGGTGATTTCAAAATTAGACTATTTAAAAGAGCTGGGAATAGATGTTATTTGGCTTTCGCCTGTCTATGAATCACCGAATGATGATAATGGTTATGATATCAGTGACTATCAGGATATTATGGCAGAGTTTGGAACCATGCAAGACTTTGACGAATTGCTGGAAGAAGTTCATAACCGTGGGATGAAGCTGATCATGGATCTTGTCATCAATCACACGTCTGATGAACACCCCTGGTTTATTGAATCACGAGCTTCCAAAGAAAACCCTTATCGTGATTATTATATTTGGCATCCTGGAAAAGAAGGGAAAGAGCCGAATAACTGGGGGTCCATTTTTGGAGGTTCCGCATGGGAATATGATGAAGGTACAGGAGAGTACTATTTGCATGTATTTTCACGAAAACAGCCTGACTTGAATTGGGAAAATGAAAAAGTTCGCCAGGAATTATATCACATGATTAACTGGTGGCTGGATAAAGGAATCGATGGTTTTCGTGTTGATGCCATTTCCCATATTAAAAAGGTTGCCGGCTTTCCGGATGTACCTAATCCGAATAATGAAAAGTTCCCTTCTTCATTAGATGGTCATCTTAATAAAGAAGGTATTCATGAGTTTTTGGAAGAAATGAGCGAGCATACCCTTGACCATCATGACATTATGACTGTCGGTGAAGCCAATGGTGTCAGCAGTGAAGAAGCCCCTCTCTGGGTGGATGAAGAAAAGGGTAAATTTAATATGATTTTTCAATTTGAAGCTACCGACTTATGGGGCCAGGGCAACTCAGAGCCCATTGATATTCATAAGCTGAAGAAAATCTATACCAAATGGCAAAATGCTTTAGATGGCATAGGGTGGAATGCCCTTTTCCTGGAAAACCATGACCTTCCCCGGTCTGTTTCCATATGGGCAGACGATACCGTACACCGAGAAAAAAGTGCTAAATGTCTTGCAACGTTTTACTTTCTCATGCAAGGGACACCGTTCATCTACCAGGGTCAGGAAATTGGAATGACTAATGTCCAGTTTCCTTCTATTGAAGATTACGACGATATAGCAATCAAGAATTTATATTGGGAAGAAAGGGAAAAAGGCCGCACCCATGAAGAAATCATGCCAATCATTTGGAAGAATGGCCGCGATAATTCACGTACGCCGATGCAATGGAATGACGAAGAAAATGCAGGTTTCACAACCGGGACTCCATGGCTGAAAGTCAATTTAAATTATCCATCGGTTAATGTGCGAAAGGCTATGGCTGATTCTGATTCCATTTATCACTTTTATAAAAAACTGATTGCTTTGCGTAAAGAAAACCCAACCCTTTTGTACGGTAAGTTTGACTTAGTACTCCCAGACCATGACAGCGCGTTTGCTTACACAAGAACTTTGAAGGACGAAACTTTCTTAATTCTGACTAATCTCTATGCGGAACAGACTTTGGTAGAGCTGCCGAACCCTTTAGTGCATACCACCAAAGAGTTAGTGTTAAGTAATGGGGAATCTACAAAAGAGGAGGATAACCGGATAATCAATATGGAGCCATATGAGGCCCGAGTATATAAATGGAATAACTAACATAAAGACTTGGAACACGCCAAGATATGTGAATGCTGATAAAAAGGGAGTGGAACTGTGCCAGCAAAACATCAAAACGATATACGAAGACAGGCTGATGAATTTATTGCCAAACAGAAGGGTAAAGTGAGCAGCCATCCGTGGTACCTGCAGTATCACGTCATGCCACAGGCCGGATGGATGAATGACCCAAATGGCTTTTCATATTTCAATGGAGAATACCACTTGTTTTACCAGCACCATCCGTACGATCCGACATGGGGCCCGATGTATTGGGGACATGTAAAAAGTAAGGATCTCGTCCACTGGGAGCACTTGCCGGTTGCATTAGCACCGGACGAGGAGTATGACAGGGACGGATGTTTTTCCGGCAGTGCCATTGAAAAAGATGGCAAGCATGTGCTCCTCTACACAGGGAATGTTTGGACGGAGAGGGATGAGGATGATAACTTAATTCAGGTGCAGGCCACGGCGGTGAGTGAGGATGGCATCTATTATGAGAAGCCAGGGGACAATCCAGTCATTGCGTCCGCCCCGGAAGGTGACATCCATCCGCTCCATTTCCGGGACCCGAAGGTTTGGCAGCATGAAGATGATTATTACATGGTCCTGGGATCAAAAACGAAAGCGAATACCGGCCAAGTGCTATTATACCGTTCCCCTGACCTGCTTGAATGGGAATTCGTTGCTGTGATGGCAAAAGGAGAAGGGAATTTCGGTTTTATGTGGGAATGCCCGGACTTGTTTGACCTGGATGGTAAGGATGTGCTAGTCATGTCTCCACAAGGAGTGGAACCGGAAGGGGATGCCTACCATAATCTTCATCAATCCGGTTATGTTATTGGTAATTTGGATTATGCTACGGGAAAGCTCGATTACGGGGCGTTCCATATGCTTGATCATGGGTTTGACTTCTATGCACCCCAGACGACGATGGATGAGAAGGGCCGGAGAATTTTGATTGCCTGGATGGATATGTGGGAGAGCGAGATGCCGACCCAGAACGCTGGGTATGCGGGAGCGATGACGATCCCACGTGTCGTAACAAGAAAAGCGGACAAACTGTACATAACACCTCTGCCGGAACTTAAGAATCTTCGCGAAAACATGGTTGCCCATCAACAGGTGAAAGTGGAAGGAGAAACATCGCTTCCAGAAGTAGCTGGGGATTGCATCGAGCTAGAAATGACATTGGACACAAGCCAAGCTTCCGAATTTGGCATTAAACTCCGGGTGGATAAAGCTGCAGGACAAGAAACCGTCTTGCAGTTCAATAAAGATACCGGTCTTGTGATATTAGACAGGAATAACTCGGGGGAAGGCCCTGGTGGAGTAAGAAAAGCGAGTCTTGAAATAACAGATCTATTGGACGTACAAATTTTTATTGATAAATCATCGGTGGAAATTTTTCTTAATGGTGGAGAGCGAGTAATGACTACACGTATCTACCCGACTGAACAAGCTAAAGGGGTTTCTTTTTTTACAGATAAAAGCCTGACGCTGGTAAGCCTGAAGAAGTGGGATTTGAAGCAAGCAATTAAATAAGTAACTATGCAGGTAAGAAAGTGGTGCTCCCATAAGACTTATGGGATTTTCCCACTTTACAACCCTCTGTCATATTTTAGGTGCCTGGCACCGCTCAGTTAACACACTGTAGTGGGGTCAGGCAATTTTTGATATAGAGGTCAGCTCCATAGGATAAAAATGTGCTAAAAAAGAAGTACCATATGCTTTGCGTTCACATACATTATAGAAACTCAAAACCGACTAAACCACTCGCATTAATTGGTGGTTGAGTTCTGTACTACAAAGTATGACTAAATTAGAGAGGTGAACGAATTATGGCTAAGTGGGTTGGTACTGATCCCACGTTTTACCCTTCTGCTAAATCAGCAATGGAAGCCCCTAGGGAGAAGCTTGGCTACGTTGCGCTCCTGCAGCCGGATGCCCTTGGGGTAATCGATCTTGACCCTGACTCAGAGACTTACGGACAACTGATTCATCAATTGCTTTTACCCGGGGAGGAGGAAGACGAACTTCATCATTTTGGCTGGAATGCCTGCAGTTCTGCGCTTTGCCCCACCGCTTTTCATCCCACGCTTGAAAGACGTTATTTAATTCTGCCTGGTATCCGTTCTTCCCGTATCTATATTGTCGATACGCAGCCAGATCCTAAGCGTCCCCGTATTGTCCGAACCATTGAACCGGAAGAAATCAAGGAACGAACGGGTTACAGCCGATTGCATACCGTTCATTGCGGGCCGGATGGAATCTTTATCAGTGCCCTCGGTTCTGGGGATGGGGACGGTGGCCCTGGCGGTATCCTTGTTTTAGACCATTTTAACTTTAATGTGTTAGGTGCATGGGAAATGGACCGCGGGCCACAGCATTTTTCCTATGACTTTTGGTGGCATATTGCGCATGATGTGACGGTAACCAGTGAATGGGCAACACCGGATCTTTTTGAAAATGGATTACAACTGGATGCCCTCTTGCAGCGAAAGTACGGACATAAAATGCATTTCTTTGACAGCCGTTCCAGAAAGCATCTGACTGAAATTGACTTTGGCGATCAGCATCAGATGGTATTAGAGCTTCGCCCGGCGCACAATCCTAAGAAAACGTATGGATTTGTAAGTGTTGTCACCGATGTCACCAATCTGGCCAGCTCGATTTGGACGTGGTACCAGGAAAATGGGAAATGGGACGTGAAGAAAATTATTGAAATACCTGCCCAGCCGGCAGAACCGGACCAGCTTCCGCCAGCACTCAAGGACGTTGGCGCCGTACCTCCTTTAGTGACCGACATTGTACTCTCCCTTGATGATCGTTATCTTTATGTCCCGTGTTGGGGGACCGGGGAACTAAGGCAATATGACGTCAGTGACCCCTTTAACGCGAAATTGACTGGCAAAGTGGAGATTGGAGGAATCGTAAACCAGAAAGCACATCCGAATGGAAAAAAGATAACCGGTGGTCCGCAGATGGTGGAATTAAGCCGGGACGGAAAACGGCTTTATTTCAGTAATTCCCTCTATAGTTCCTGGGACGATCAATTTTATCCGGAAGGCATTAAAGGAGCAGTGGTAAAAGTAGATATCCTTGCCGAAGGAGGAATGGAAATCGATCCAGACTTCCTGATTCAATTAGAAAAGGGCAGGGCCCATCAAATCCGTCTAGATGGGGGAGACTGCTCCACGGATACGTTCTGCTATCCATGATCTTGATCGGAGGAAAATAATATGGAAATGCTGGTTTCTGAGGGCAGTCAGATTGCCATTGCTGCTCTTCTTGGTGCCTTTCACGGACTGAATCCTGCGATGGGATGGCTCTTCGCCGTTTTCCTGGCCGTTCAAAAAGACGACTGGCGGGTGCTCATTTATGCGATTATCCCGATTGGCATGGGGCAAATGTTAGGGGATGGAGCGGTCGTCCTCCTTCAGACGATTGCTCGATTTCAATTTCCTTTGCATATCGTCCATTTGAGCATCGCTTCCATCGTGCTTGGCTATGGCGTCTATCGTTTGTTTCGCTATTTTCGTCATGTGAAATGGACTGGGGGATTGAAGGTAGGGTACGGACAGCTGCTACTTTGGTCGTTTCTCGCTGCTTCTACCCATGGTTCCGGTCTGCTGCTCTCTCCGTTCATCTTAGGAGCGGATCATATTGCTGATATTTTGCCGCTCTATTTATTTCATGAGCTTGCAATGCTTACTTCGATGACGGTGGTTGCCTTTATTGTGTACCATATTGGAATGATGAAAATACGAAAATATATCGTTAATTTTGATTTGATCTGGGCAGTTTTGTTAATCGTTGTCGGTCTGATTCTCTTCCTGATGAATGTAAACATGGGCGGAGAGATGCCAGGTCACATGCACTGAGGTTTGATAATCTGGTCCATTTTTAAAGAGCCTGACCCCAGTGAGTTAATGCTTTACTACAGTGGGGGTCAGGCACTTTTGATTCAGGCATGGGGAAGAGAAAAATACGACAATCTAGTATAATAAACCATAAAAAGAATTAATAGGAAATGAGGTAGTGTCATGAGTAATTCTGTTTACGATAAACTAGAAGCAAAAATTAGTTCTCTAAAAGAGATGTTAAGCAAAACTGATACTGAATCTTTAATTGGCTTGATAGCTACTGAATTTGGAAATATGATAAACCCAGCAGAGGATATTTTTACTAAGACAAATTTAAGCTCTCCCTTTAAGCAATACCTGTATGTAATAGGGTTAATTTTATCTAGTGAAGAAAATGAAAGGTTAATAATACTCCAAGAAGATAGAATTGAAAGAATCAAAGGAAACCTAAACGAAATAGTTGATTTATATAGTGAGTTATTTGAACCCGAAGAGGGTGAAGATGTTAATGAACAATGGATTAAATCAAGAGAAGTAAGCATGCAGGTTTTTTTAAATTATTTTAATACAAATTCTCTTACATATGAAGAACAAGTAATAGATAGATTAAATGTATGGTTTTCACCTTATTCAAATTATATTAAGGGTCAAATTGGTATAACAGTTGAGGAACTAATTAATATTTTTCGTTTTATCCAAAATAATATTCAGAAGAGAATGGATAATATTAAAAGTCTCCAAAAAAAAGTAGGGGAAGACCATGATTTTTTACTTGGAAAAGAATTACAGTTAATGCACCAGGTCAAAGTTGATGATTTAATCAATGAATTTGGTGAAGGGGTAGCTGGAAGATTTATTGAGTTGTTCTCAATGGAAAGGAAGAAAAGAGATTTTTTTTATTATACGGAAACAAACCCTTTTGAGAAATCACCTATTTGGAAGAAGACAGACAAAGTATTATTTGTTCCTTTATATAAACAAGTAATACATGCTATTTACCTACAGCTTATTACTGTAGTGGAAAGCAGTGAATTGAAATCAAATTTCTATAGAAACAGAGACCATCAAACTGAGAAAAAAGCCGAGAATTTATTTAAAGGTTTTTTTAAAGAGAAGGGAAATTATTATACATCGGTATTTGAGGATAATCAGTCGCAAAAGGAACATGATTTAGTGATTAAATTTGAGAATTATTTGTTAATCGTTGAAATTAAAGCTTCTAAGGTGAAAGAACCATTCAGAAATCCTGATAAAGCTTTTAAAAGAATTAAGGGGGACTTTAACAGTGATGGTGGGATTCAAAAAGCATATAACCAAGCAAATAATCTAAAGAAGCTTATAAATTCTAATGAAACAACGGTCTTGTATAATTCAAAGGGCGAAGAATTGGTTACTATTGAAAGAAGTATGTTGAAAAAAGTCTATAGTATAGTTGTTACCGCGGAAGACATGGGAATCATAGGAGTTAACTTATCATATTTACTTAAAAAAGAGGATAATGAACCATACCCATGGGCTACAAATATATTTGATTTGGAAACTGGATTAGAAGCTATTAAATATATGAAAAAGAACCAAAGTGAATTCATAAATTATTTGGATGAAAGAGAAAGATATCATACTTACCTCATTACTACCGATGAGTTAGAGATACTTGGATATTACCTAGAAAATGGGAGTTTTGATGATTTGAAAGCTTCTAAACCTAATCACTTTATTTTTTTTGACCCAAATTGGTCTATGGTATTTGATGATATATATTTTGAAAAAAGAGGTCTTATTCCTCCATCTGTTAAGGATCGTGCAATTATTAAGCAGCCTAATCCAAATACAAAGAAAAGAAAGTCAGGCAAAAAAAAATTTAAGCTTAAACAAGCCAAGAAAAGTAGAAAAAGAAATCGTTAAAAGGAAAGACGAATGAACCAATTTAGTAAATGAGGTGTTATATGAATACAGGTCAAATATTTAATTTAATACCATTCTTATTGATATTTCCCTGCTACTTGTCACTTTTGGTAATGTACTATTTGCTAACGTAATGTTCAGGTTATTGAGTCGCCCAGGTTGGTAGTTACAAAAACTAAGGAAAAATTGACTAAAGAAGACCAACACATAGTGAGAGTAAATATGAAAATATTGGTAATGGTATTGCACTTAGAACATATCTAATTGTGCAAATAAAAGATAAACAATTTTAAAAAAACAAAAAAATTATGATTATGAAGAAGATAAATTAGAGTTTTACTAAAATGAGGAAGAGTAGAATGGAATTGAACGTACGTGGCTATAATTTAAGGAAATATTAAAGAAAATGAACTTATCGGTTAAATATAATTCTATAAGTGAAAAAGGGATTGAAAAGCCTAAGACTTATCTTTCAGGTGGCATAAAGTTAGATTTTTCGACGAATTCCCAGGAGCGGCAAAGGATAAGAGATTATCACAACATAAGGAATTGCTTTGTCCATAGTGAAGGAATAGTGAAATATGAAGATAACAAATTAATAAGGTCAATAGAAAAGGTAGATAATGTAAGCATTTCAGGTGATGATTTTTTAGGAAAAATATAGGTTTAGGAAAAGTTCATATCTAATTTTATTGAACCAATTTAGGCTTTTAGGGGAATTGAGGAACAATATTTAGAGTTACTTTATCCCATTAATTATTAGTACAAAAATAAAGGACGCTATCCATAACGGCCAACGTCCTTTTGTCGGAGAATCATCATAGCTTACTATTAGGTAATATCCAATTACTTGAGTTTATTTTAAAATTAAATATTGTTTCTTTTTTGTTATTTTCCAAGAAGGTAATGTGCTTTTCTTCTTTTTTATCTATATCCAAGAAATATTGCATTTTTTCTCCCTTAATAGTTGAATAATTTACTTTAACACTCTTAACATATACCTTCTCGGCTTTACCTTTTACTATTGGAATAAATACATCAATATCCTTTTCAAAAATTCCAATGTGTGCTTCAATTTTATAAGTTTGTTTGTAACCTTCATCCTCTGATAATTCACATTCTACACTACAATCAAGTATTATCTCTGGTATTCCCCTATGGTTAATTTTGTAATAAGGAATACTTATGCTTTTCAGTTCAGCTTTTGAGTAATTGGATTTGAATTCTTCGTAATATTCATTTAGAACTAACTTACTAAATTCTTTATGTTTTGTATTTGATAAATCAACAGGGGCAGTAAATTCCTCGACAATTATATAAGAACGGTTTTCTTTCAATTCTTTATTATTAGCTGAATTCTTTTGTTTTTCTATTTGATAATAGGCGATAAAAAACGCAGTTAAACCTCCAATAATAGAACCAATGTAACTACCAAAAAAGCTTTCCCAATTACTACCGAAAGTAATTGGCGTGGAAAACGATAATAATAAATTAACCACAAAAGGGGCTACTAATATACAAAAAATAATCCCTATAAACAAGTTACGTATTTTCATTACATTTCTCCCTCTCACATCTATACTTTCAATTATACAACTATTGGAAGCAAATGGGAAAATGAATTTAAAGAATGGTTGCAAAAAAAGTGTTAAAAATTATAATACTCCGGAAATATGGCTTATTTACCCAGTAAATGAAGGTTTGGAGATGCTGAAATAAGTTTTGAATCTTTCAAAATGTCGATAGAGTTGAAACTAGGGTGCAATTGTTTTTCGTTGATGTGGAAAATATTCAACCAAGTCTTTCGGTGTTAAGAGAAAAATTGATAAAAGGAGTACATTATAAATAATAAGCTAAGGTGCCCGATATCCAGACTTTAAATGCTTACATTCGCTAGAAAAAGAACATGTTTAGGTGTTATCCAGACAAATTGGATGGCAACTTATTTATTACTGTAAGTAATTCTCCTATAATCTAATTTACTATTTTTATTATGTTATACTTGGGGAATAGACATAATTTTACAAAAGATTGTTAACAACATAAGAAATCTTAAAAGAGGTGATTCTATGAACATAGATGATGCTATTAGATTTGTGGTAGATGAAGTAGAAGACCCCGCTTTAGAACACCCTTATTTAGAAGAGACTTATAAAAATAAAGTGAAACGCTCCAAAATAATCGTTAATCGTATTAAAAAGATCGGTGACTTAAATAGGTACTTAAAGAGATTTGAAATTGTACCGCCAGTTGGTGATCCAAAAAGGGATCTTTATGATCGATTTAAAGAATTAAACCTTAAAACATATGAAGACCTCTATTCAGAGTTTGTTCAGAAGTTCGCTCCATATATTGATGATGTAACGGTACTCGATGATTTTGTAATAGGTAAAGATTATACTTCTTGGGATATATCGATATTTGCTCAAACATACGATACGCAATCTGGAATTTACTTGATTGGCGAGGAACCAAATTACCAAGCTATTTTCGTAAAAGCAACATTTGAAGAGGGTAAATATCCTAATAAATGGATCGAACCAAATAATCTATTGAAATACTATATGTATAGTGCCAGGAAAGTGTTTAATAAAGATTATAAATATAATAGAGCAATATTAAATTCAAATACTACCAATACTCCTATTTATGTATTTCAAAAGGAAGGTACAAGGCTGATCTTAAAAGGTATTTTCCGTTATGAAAAGGACGAATATGATCCAGAAGATGGTTCCAGATGGTTTATTCTCCAAAAAATTAATACAATTAGCACTGAAAAGATAATGACAGAGGCAGAGTATAACCAAGAGATTCAAAAGCTAGTTAATAAATCAAAAAGAGATTCTGATAGTAATCGGAGGCAGCGTTTAGCTAATGCTGACAATGTGCCTGATAAGTTAACTGTAACTTCTACACAATTTAAACGTAATGCCGATGTTATTGCAGAAGTGTTAAAGCGGGCCGATGGTGTTTGTGAAAAATGCTATAAACCAGCACCGTTTCTTAGAGCTAATGACTACACTCCTTATTTAGAAGTTCATCACCTGAAACCTTTAGCCGAGGGAGGAGAAGATACAGTTAAGAATGCGGTGGCACTTTGCCCCAATTGTCATAGAGAATACCATCACGCAGCTGATGTTATATCCGTTACCGCTGGGATAATAATAGAAGATGGAAAAGTATTAATTGCTAAAAGAGCGGGAGAAGATAAACTTGTTGGGAAGTGGGAGTTTCCAGGGGGAAAGGTAAAACCAAACGAAACTTATGTAAGAGCTCTTCGTCGTGAATTACGAGAGGAGTTAGGAATAAAAGTTAAAGTAAGTAAGTATCTTGGTGAAAGTATTTACAAGTATGATTCTGGTGTAATTAGACTTATGGCTTTTTATGTGAAGAGGGTTGCTGGGGCGTATGAGTTAAATGTCCATGAAGAAATGAAATTTGTGCCTGTTAATAAGTTAAATGGTTTTGATTTTCTGCCTGCTGATGTACCTATTGTTCACAAGTTAATAAAAAATGGCTAAGTCACTGGGAAAGAAAGGGAAATCCTATCGAAGTGGACGACGTCGTCCTGATGTGCTGCTATTTTTTGTAAAGCATCGAACAAACTAAGTTTTGATTGTGCTAGTAGCTAAGAGAACTGATAATGATGGTAAAGATGAATGTAATAATTTTATAGTGCAAGTCACTGAAAATACATGAAATTAGAAGTTTATTTTTTCTGTCTTTAATTAACGTTGAACTTTCACTGAGTCAAAAATAAATAATATGGAAGAAAATGAAGCGTCTCGTGTTATAGACGCTTCATTTATTTTTCTTTTCGATAATGCTTATTATAAACATTCCATAATGTCTTTCTATCTAGTTCATGACCTTCAACTAAACGAAGTCTTTTTCCTTCATACTTTGAATCACTATTCCAATGCCTTACAGTTATACCATCTGCAGGATCGATGTATATAGAACCATCATCAAATAAACTATGACAAGAAGGGCATACAACGATTTCATTACCATGATTTGGCGACACTAATACACCACCTGGGCCGACAGGGTCTAAATGATGTACCTCTGATTTTTTTCCTTTCCTACCTTCCAATATATGTTCATCATCTACCTGACAGATATGATTATACTTTTCTTTTAATTCTCGTAATTCTGGAGCATATCGAATTTGTTGGTTAACCATTCTTATTTTCTTGGTGATATAACGTGTGGTGGTTAAATTTAACGAATCATTGCGAGGATCATCATAGAACTCTTCACTTTCTAGTATGTGTGGTTCCAATGTATAAATTAACTTCTCGAATCCATCCTCACCGGTAATAGTATCTAAGTTAACAACTCTCCAAAACCCCCAATCTCTATATTTGTTACTAGTACCTTGAAATACACGTACAGGAACATCATCCTCTAAGTTAAGTGAAAGTGCTCTATTATCGTAATCATTCAGGGTTTGGTCTCTTTCTCGACCACGACCAAAATAACTTAATATCAAATCATCACTTAGATTGTCATCGTAATTACGTTCAACTTCACCAACATTCGTAACTATAGTACGTACATGCTTCTCATCTTTTGGTTTATAGATACCACCTTGGTGTCTATGTCCTCTTTCACGTATTTGGTTATATGTAAGTATAGGTAAATTAAATAAATCTTCTTTGTTCATTTATGTTTACCTCCTTATAATATTTTAAGTCTATCTTACCAATAAATTTAAAAGGTTTAAAATACTGCCAGAGTCGATCAGTATTATTTATGAAAAAGTAAGTAAACTTGAATTAGTCTAAAAGAATCACATAGGGGCACGTTACTCTTCATAGTCACCATTTCAATTTCATTTTGACGTTTCTTTTCGCGAATGAAACAAAGCATACGCCGTATTATAATTAAAAAATGGGGAGAAAAAAAAGGCTGTCGAGACTTTCTCGACAGCCTTAAGGTTCCCTATTAGGGGCTCATTTTTTACTTTAATAAAAGTTTAAGCATACTCAACATTATGCTCATAGGATTGTTTGATCAAATCCATAACTTGTTCCAGATTTAAATTAGGGGTAATCTTTAGCTCTAAATCACCATTCCCTCGATGACCTATATTGGATACATCTTTGGTTAAATGGTGAGGATCATGCAAACTATTTGCTTTTACATTTAACCAAATCTTTAAATGTGCTTTTAGAGGTTCGATGTCTACAAAATTTCGCCCCTCTATTTTATAAGCAATATAGTGTTTCTTAAATTCCTCTGTTATCTCACTATCAAAATTTAAAATTCTCATTTTTAACTCTTCATAGATTCTAAAAGTTTCAGGACTGAAGGAATTTTTGTGATAATTTAAGCTATACCCTTGTTCATTATTGCGAGAATTTTGTAATCTGTATTTAGATAGTTCTTCCTCACTCAAGTCAGGAGAAGGCCATACTTTGAGTGCTCTTTCAGCTAAAATTTTTGCTCTTTCCTTAATAGCAGATTCTTCCCACTTTTCTTTTATTGCAATACTACGATTTAACCATAATGGACTATCCTTGAACCCACCTTTAAGATTTGATTTTTCTTGAAATGATCGATCGCTTAATTCTGAATTGTACCCAGTGAGTGTTAAATTACCAAGAGTGTGTAGGAATACTTCATGAGTTTGTTTCCATTCAGATCCTAGTTCATACTGCCATTCCACTGATAAATTTTTATTTTGTGGCATAATATGTTCAATCGTATAGTTCTCTACACTGATTGGTTCTTTCCTATCAAAATTTTCTAGCTTCCGCAGTAGAGTATTACGATTCCTAAAGTTGTAAACATCTTTTATAACTAATTCACGTTTGAATTCTTCATTAGATGGAAAACGGCGATAGCTTGTTTTTACTAATAGGGAAGCCTTTAAACTGTTTATATAATTTGATTCATCGACTTCTTTAATGAATGAAGCGAATGTATTGTTCAGAGAGTTTGTAGGAATCCCGCATATAGCTCGTCGAAACACATAACTGCTTATAATTGTGAGAACCTCTATAAATTCTTCCTTATCAATAACCTTCCTCGTATAGTCATCGTACACTTTAAGAAGGAACGGGTAAGAAACATCGACTTTTAGTGTGCGTATATCTTTAAACTTTTCTTCCAGCAAATGATCATCTTCTCTTAGGGTTAAATTTATATAATAATTCCCATATTTAAATACATCTTGGATAATCTCATCGATTGAGTTATGTGGATTTTGCTGAACATAACTCTTAAAAGCTTCGTATACAAATCCAATTTTCGGAATGTTCCCTGTTTTAAGCGTTAAATAATCACGAATAAAGCGGTCAAAATAGCGGGTATCTTCTAAATGGCCAAACCTTTTCTCGAGCTTATACCAATAATTCTTATACAACCTTTGTTGTTCTTTTTCTTCCAATCCCATCAGGAAATAGTTGCGGATTAAGTCAGCTTGTGAGAGGTCAAGACCTGTGGAGTTTAAGCTTTCAAATATCAATTGGGGATTGTCTTTGTCTCGATCTAATGAAATATCTACCATAATTAATTTACTAATGCCTTTATATATTTCATCTAAAGTCAACTCACTTCTCTTCATGGTTTCTTTAAAGAAATAATGATTCTCTACTACTCTATTTGAATATTCCTGATCTAATTCTCTTTTCTCCAATAAATCTATATAAGTATTTCTATCTTTCTGGGTCAGAAGGAGTTTATAGTGTTCTTCCTCTTCTTCATCTTGGTTTAATAGATAGTAGTTCCTTGTTTTTTTAGCAGTTATTAAAGTCGCTTTTTTTTCCTCTTCTTCGATTAATTGAGAAAAAGCATTGAGAATTAAACTGAGAGTCGTTAAACGTTGTTGGCCATCAATAACTAATAACTTAGGGACTGAGGTTACATGATAAAGCCCCTTTTCTACGTAAACGACCGAACCCATAAAATGTCCAGATAAATTTTCGTTCTTGGCCGCTCTTTCAATATCTCCCCAGAGTTGTGCACACTGTTTCTTAGTCCAACTATATGTACGTTGATAAATAGGAATAACAAATTGTTTTGGCCCTTTTAGAAATTGCAATAGGTTAGTTTCTGTTGCTTTCATTTAACTCACCCCATTTGGATTATTATCTTAATTATATCAAAATTTATGTAGAAGCTATGAAACGAATGTTTTAAGCGTCTAGGTTTAGTAAATTAAGAAAACTTACACATCCTTGTGTGAAGACAAAAAAGCATTAATGTCATAGAACCAGAGCAAATGAAAGAGCTCATGAATATTATGGCGAGGACTAAATGCTCCATAGAAATAAAAACGCCGAACTATTTAAAGAGGTGATCAATCAATTGACGGAAGGGATGGAAAAGAGCATCTCCAATCACTTTCATTCTCCTGAACAAATGAAAGAGTATCTGATTCTCAGTTTCCAGGTGCTGAAGCTGTAGGTTCCTATGCATTCTGGAAAGAAAGAGTATTTCCCGTAAACAAAGGAGAGAAAAGTTTAAAAATTCTCGCGCCCAATCGATTAGGTCAGCAAATTCAAAATGAAGAGGGTGAATGGAAAACTTTAAAGTATGCGACGAAAAAAGAAAAGCAATTAGTTAAAGACGGTCAACTCGACAAACGAGATGGCCGTCTTATTTATTCTACAGGAAGTGTATTCGATGTTTCACAAACATCAGCTACTCAAAAAGATCTACCCCAGATTTTTCCTAACAAATGGATAGATGGAAAGGTTGAAAACTACAGTCAGCTTAGAAGAGGGATGGAGGATATAGCTGAGAAAAATAAGATACGAATTGTAGTGCCTTATAAAGAGTTAGGGGCAGCCAAAGGAGTGAGTTATACCGGGCTAGGAGAAGTAGCTCTTAATCCACGTAATTCGGAGCGACAGGACACAAAGACTCTGTTACATGAACTAACTCATGCCAAGCTTCATACAAAGGAAAACATGAATGACTACACTAAACCAGAGAAAGAATTTCAAGCAGAAATGACTGCTTATACCGTTGCATCTTATTTCAATATTGATACCAGTGACTACTCATTGGATTATCTGCATCACTGGACAAAAGACCATGAATTTAAAGACCATGAAAAGCTATTCTATTACAAGAGGTTCAGTCAACAGCAAAAGAATTCTTTATGACCATTGGAGAATCAATGGAACAAGAAATGGAAGGGGAGAAAAGTATGGAAGCTAAAGAGCAAAAACATGAAGTGGAAGAGGAGAAACAAGAAAGGGAGAAGTTACCTTCAGAAAAGCTTCGGGATATGTACAGAAGCCAAGTGAGCAAGTCTGAGAGGTATAGCGGAACGTTTGGCAAGGAAAAAAAGCAAGAAGAGTAGTATTCCCACCAAGACTTCAAAGACTCTTATAAGAAGGAACTCATGAACTATATTGAACCCACGGTCGGAAAAGAATTAGATAAAGAAGGAAACGCTGACCGACAAGTACGACTAAACCAGATGCGTGCTTTTCAAGAGACTCACAGCAAGGAAGAGGTGTACCAGCTTAAGAAAGAATCTCTTCAAGAATTAAAAGAACTACCATTAACGGAGCGTGGAGAACAGCGACTATCTCAAATTGAAAGTAAGTTGGATCGAGAGTTCCATGAAGAGAAAGAAAAAGAAAGCACCACTTCGGAAATGAAGAATGGAAAGGGGGAATAAGGAGGATTTTCAGCAGAAGGAAAAACAAAAAGTAGAGGTTGAACGCTAGGCAGGGAGTTTTCTCCCTGTCTTTTTTTATATCTAATTTTAGAGAGGAGGAAGTGCTGCATGGCCAAACATGTAAGCGCGGACCAAGTGGAAGTTGCTGATAATTATAGGATGAAATAAGGATAAGGGGTAAAAAGTATTATATATATCTACAAGGAACCTAATGATGTTAATTCAGTGATATTGAAAATTCCTAAGAAATCACATAATTTAATAAGAGGTACCCTTAAGGGGCACCTCTTATTGGATAATTGAATTCATGAATTTTTCTTGAAGATCATTCTGTTGATCTAATTGTTCTTCTAATTGATTGCATAATAAGAACAATTTATTAATTTCATGTACAATCTGTTTTTGTTCAGAAATTGGTGGAAGCCCCACTTCAATATTGACAAACTGTGATTTTGTGACATGTTTCAATCCGACCCCGCCTCTTGCTTGACTTATCATAATTTCTAACACCGCGTTTATAGCGTGCTTCAAGTAAACTGGATCTAAATTACTTGAGAATAGCTTAGCTTTAAATATATGCTGATTTAGGTATGAAAAACCTCTATCCCATATAAAAGCACCAAAAGAGGTGCCAGGGGTACCAGACCAACCAATTAATAAATCACCTGTACTAACATGATATTTTTCGGGGATTGCAGTTTCACCATTATAATAATTAAATGGGGCGTGTTTATTATTTAGGTTTTGTATTCTTATAATAGGGACACCCTCGTTTGACCATTCGCTGGTTTTGAACGATTTTCCATTAATTGGCTCCATTAAGTCGCCGATTTTAACTTTTTTCCAATTTTCAGGTATATCGGTAGTTACTGAATGTTCTTTATTTAATTTAGAAACCCTTAGGCTTTTATTTTTAATTAATCTATTTTTTTCTTCTTTCATCTCTTCTAATAACTTACTAGCAGAATCATCACTTGGATTACTTACAGATAACTTTCCTCTAATACCAAGGCTTAAAATTGCTTTGCGAAGTAGAGAAATATCTTCTTTATTTTCTAAAAGGTCATTAATGTTATCTACTATGAAATTAAGATTTTCATGCATGTTATCATTGTTATGACCAAGAACTTCTGAAAATATTGTTTTGTTTAATTTTGTTGAATGCTTGTTTTTGTATTGAATATCTATCGCTAATTTATCGCACAAAGTAAATAATTCTTTTACTTTAGTGATAATTGATTCTTGTTCTTCGTATGGAGGTAACGGGAAAGGAATTCTTTTTATTGCACGAGTTCCAAGGTTTCCTTGATTAGCTGTTCCTGTTTCAAACGTAAAGACTAAATCTAAAATGGATTTTGATTTAAGAAATATGTTTACTAATTCAGGCTTAACTGAATTGTTAGCTCTTAATATCCCTACTCTTTGATTAAGAAAGAATTGTTTGTTGGTTTTTTCTTCAATTTTACTGTCGAATAAACAAGTATAAAAATAATCTCTTTTCCCTTTAGTACCTGTCATAGTAACTAAAATATCTTTATCCTTGATTCTAAAATCTTTACAACTTAAGGCAATTTCTTTTGGTATATATACTTCTTTATTTTCCACAAGTAATTTATCATTCTTTACATTACCTAACCTTATTACTTGGTAATTTGAGTTTTTTATATAAGTGTCACTTTTAAAAGCATAGCCATTCTTAAACATAAGAATATCTTCTAACGTAACCCATCTCCAGGACTTAGGTATCTCGTAAAGGGTTTCCTCCTCATTATCTCCTTCAATAGTATTTTGGTGTTTAAGTTCAGAGGAGGAGTTGTCAATTAATTTACCTCTTACTGCAAGGTTTAAGATGTACTGCTTTAATTTATTTACGTCTTCTTCTGTATGAACTGCATTAGATAAATAATGAGTGAGGTTTTTCATTATTTATCCCTCCTAGAGATAGAAGCTAATTCATCGGCCAATTGTTGCTTTGTATTTTGAACACTTATTTTAGCTTCTTGATAACGCTTATAAGCTTCTTCTGGAGAAAGGTTTTCTGCTTCTATTTGGAAAGGGTTTTTGATATCTAGATTATAATTTCGTTCTTTAATTTCATCAATATTAACTTTCCAAGCATATTTGTTTTTCTCACGGTTATTCCACCATTGTTTTTCCAAATCAAATTCTTCAATTCTAATTGGTTTGGTTTTTGTATAGTTTTTATAACCTTCTGGATAAGGATGCTCAAAGTACCATATATCCTTAGTTTCTTTTCCTTTCTCGAAGAAGAGAAGGTTTGTTTGAATATCAGTATAAGGATTAAATACTCCTTTTGGAAGCCTTACGATGGTATGCAAATTACATTCGCTAATTAACTTTTCCTTAAGACGGGTTTTAACACCTTCGCCGAATAGAAACCCGTTAGGTAAAACCACTGCTGCTCTACCATAATCTTTTAGCTTTGCTAAAATGAGAGCAATAAAAAGATCAGCTGTTTCTTTTGTTTGAAGTGCTGCAGGGAAATTAGCTTGAATACCATCTTCTTCAATTCCCCCAAAGGGAGGGTTAGTTACAACAATATCTACTTTATCCTTTGATTTAATGTCTCTTAGTGGGTAAGTTAACGAGTTATCACGTTGAATATTTGGAATTTCAACATCATTTAGAATTAAATTGGTCATCCCTAATACGTGGGGGAGGGGCTTTTTTTCTACCCCAAGAATTGTTTTATCTAACACCTTTCGTTCCTCTACGGTTTTAGCTTGCTCTTTTAAATGGTTAAGTGAACAAGCTAAAAATCCACCTGTTCCACTGGCTGGGTCCAATACTTTTTCTCCTAGTTGTGGTTTTACCATATCCACCATAAATTGTGTTACGGCACGTGGAGTGTAATATTCACCTGCATTACCAGCACTCTGAAGGTCTTTTAAAAATCCTTCATAAAAGTCATTGAATAGATGGCGCTCTTCAGAACTATTAAAATCTATTTCGTTAATCTTATTTACTACCTGACGAATAAGTGTTCCTGATTTCATGTAGTTATAAGAGTCTTGGAATACCTCTTTTACAATAATTCCACGTGTGCCTTCTTGTACATTTGGGAGCTCGCTTAAAGTTGGGAAAAGTTTGTTATCAATGAAGTCTAACAACTCTTCTCCAGTCATTCCTTCATCATCAGCCGCCCAGTTTCTCCATCGAATTTCTTCTGGAATAGGGGATTCATAGTTATCTTCCATCAATTCTAATTCCATTTCTTTATCATCAATGATTTTAAGAAAAATCATCCATACAATTTGGGAAATGCGCTGGGCATCTCCATCGACGCCCACATCTTGTCGCATGATGTCTTGAATTGATTTAATAATACTTGTAATACTCATGAGGTATTCGTCTCCTTTTATCCTATTGATAGATTACATCTTCGAGTTCGCTAACTGCTTGCTGGTATTCTTTTTTTCCACCAAACGCTTTGACAATTTCCAATACAGATCCTTCTTCTTGCAGATCAGGAAGCTTTAAAACTTCCATGCTTTCAAGATTTTCAACACCGTTATCAGCGTACTTATCTAGAAGGATTTCAAGGACTTTCTTAGCTTTGTCTCCATATTTAGCGAAGTAATCTTGTTTTTGTTTTACACCTTCAGCACGCTCTTTCCGGGTCAATGGTTTTTGGTCAAAAGCAACGTGTGCTATGAGATCGAAAGGGTCAAGGTCTTTACCAACTTCTTCTTGAAGCGCATCTAATAGTATTCCTTGCTCCAACAGCTCTTCAATAATCACTTCTTTACGGTCTGCATCTCGCCATTTTTGTAAGAACTCATCTAGAGAAGCATACTCTTTTTGGACTGTCTTTTTGGTGTAGTCTTTCAAAGATTCCGTAATGAGTTTTCCGTCATCTCCGATATATTGGACTCTTTCATTAAGAACTTTAATTTGGACGTTATCCACTGTGTAAACACTAGGT
The DNA here is from genome assembly GCF_900107755.1 of Thalassobacillus cyri. Taxonomy (GTDB): domain Bacteria; phylum Bacillota; class Bacilli; order Bacillales; family Halobacillaceae; genus Thalassobacillus; species Thalassobacillus cyri. The sequence goes on from NZ_FNQR01000001.1 coordinate 232,714, forward strand.
TTGTCATCAGGGTTATCTCCGGGAGTAAATGGTTCTCCTGGCCCCCCAGGGATAAATCCATCATCTCCAGGCAGGTCACCTTTACCTTCATTTCCAGGATCATCTTCAGGTGGTGTGGGCGGATCGCCATCGTTTGGTTCATAAATACTCTCAGGAGGTCCATCATAGTCAGGGTCTGCAAAATGACGTGTTACATTACGAAAATCCATAATAGTAAAGCTATACTTGTTAAACTCTTCGTTCACACGTGTTCCACGACCAATAATTTGTTTGAATTCAGTCATAGAATTAATATTAGAATCTAAGACTATGAGTTTACAAGTTTGTGCATCTACTCCGGTAGTCATTAATTTAGAAGTTACTGCAATCACTGGATATGGGTTAGAAGGGTCGATAAAGTTGTCGAGTTCACGCTTACCTTCATCATCATCGCCTGTAATTCGCATTACGTACTTACGGTTTTTGGCCACCATATCTGCATTTTCATTAACCAAAGCCTGACGCATTCGTTCGGCATGGTCTATATTAGCACAAAATATGATGGTCTTTTGAAATCGATCCGTATTTTTTAGATACTTCGTAACAGTTTTAGCAATTTCTTTTGTGCGATCATCGATAATTAGCTTACGGTCGAAATCTTTTTGGTTATAAATGCGATCTTCAATCTCATAACCATATCGATCTCGTTGGCCTTTAACGGGGCGCCAGCCTTCAACATCTTTGTCTAAGGTATAGCGAATGACACGGTATGGAGCTAAAAATCCATCTTCAATACCTTGTTTGAGGCTGTACGTATAAATTGGGTCACCGAAATAGTGGATGTTCGATACGTCTTTTGTCTCTTTTGGTGTAGCCGTTAAACCGATGTGAGTTGCTGAAGAGAAGTATTCTAAGATTTCTCTCCATGCAGAGTCCTCTGAGGCGCTCCCCCTGTGACATTCATCTATGACTACTAAATCGAAGAAATCTGGTGAGAATTGCTTGTAAATGTTTTTATCTTCTTCAGCACCGGTGATTCCCTGGTAAAGGGACAAATATATCTCATAAGATTTATCCACTTGCCGGTTTTTAATTTTGGTCATTTGGCCTCTGAATGGTTTGAAGTCATTACTCTTAGCCTGATCAACTAGTATATTTCGGTCGGCAAGAAATAGGATACGTTTTTTCGTGCGAGACTTCCATAGTCGCCAAATTATTTGAAAGGCTGTATAGGTTTTCCCGGTTCCAGTAGCCATAACCAGCAATAAACGATCTTTTCCTTTTGCGACTGCCTCGACAGTTCGATTGATTGCTACACGTTGGTAGTAACGCGGTGTTTTTCCACTGCCATCTGTGTAGTATTCCTGTGTAATGATATCTTCTTCGTTTTCTTCAATCTGCTCTGCCATCCGGTATAAATTCCACAATTGTTCAGGAGACGGAAACTGACCTAATGATAGCTCTTGTTCTTTTGTTTCGTTATTGCCTGTGCGATCGTGAAAAAGGAATCCTTTTCCATTGGAGCTAAAGACAAATGGAATATCAAGAATATCAGCATATTCTAAAGCTTGTTGCATACCAGACCCTACAGAATGCTCCATATCTTTAGCTTCTACAATAGCTAATGGAATATTGGGCTTGTAATACAAGATATAATCTGCGCGTTTTCCTTTTTTTCGGGTGAATTTTCCTTTTTGTCCTATAATACGCCCGTTAGTAAAGGTGACTTCTTCTCTCATCTGAGTGTTTATGTCCCATCCAGCACTTTTAATAGCGGGTGTAATATATTTCGTACAGACGTCGCGTTCACTTAGTTTGTTCTTCAATATTGACCCCTCCTAATGTTTTAATGACGTGTACTATCTTGCTGTAGAAGTTTTTTGGTGAACGATATTATCTCTTCTTGAAGTTCTTTATCTGAGTTTAGTTGTAATTGTTTACTAATATCGGAAACGATGGCTTGCTGTTCTTCTAACTCTGGAACAGGTACTTTAAGTTCTTTAATGTCTTTAAGTCTGATAAATTGTTGGGCTGCTCCAGTAGCTTTTTGTTCTAACTGTTCAATAGCCCATGGAGTTTGCATATAGAAGTTGAAGTATTCCGGCAAAAGTTTATTTTTATCCACTTGAATGATAGTGATGTGTTGATTAGTGACAGAACCTTCAAGTTCTTTAGTTACAAAGGCTGATTTACCAATTGTACCAACTCTTGAAATCAAAATGTTCTCATTTTGTAAAATTGCTTTATTGCTAATATTAATTGTAGCAAAATCTTCGCTGACATACACAGCGTCATCTATAGATATAGAGCCATTTTTCATATCTTTAATCCTTACGTAAGGAACACCTTCATCTTGATATTCTTTTGAAGGGATTGCAGCTCCTGAACGGAAATTAATAGCTAATTCATTCAACTTTGAAGTAGGAAAGTCCCATTGATTTTTTATCAGAAGGAGTCATATAAAAACCTACATCTAGTCGATTTTGTAGTTTATTATAAGGGACTACTTTTATTAATGACTCGGAAGTTGCATGGTTCATATCTACACTTTGAAGGTGTTCACCAAATACAATTTCCACAATTTTTTCTAAGGAGATTTTGTTGGATTGTTTGTGAAGCCAATAATCATAAAGAGAATTGGCTTTCTTCACTAAAGACTCTTTTATATCTTTAAAGAGTAATTTTAAAGCTTTTAAATCTTTCACCCTAATAGTTGGAACGGCAGTACCTCTAGCAATTAAATTTAAAGTTTGTTGGAATTGCTCACTACGTAGTGTGAAATAGAGGAATGGTGACAAATTCGTTCTTTCTTTTGGTCGTAGAACTGTAAAAGTACTATTAATAATACTTCCGGATAGGTGCTCATCAACAACTGCGACTAAATTTCTTTCCGGTCTAACTGTGGAAAGGATAATGTCGCCTGTCTTAACTTTAAGTGTTGCTCTGGAAGGTAGGTCCTCACCAAGCACGGACTTGTAGTCAGTAATAATACCCTTTTCAGAAGATACGGCACTAAGATCAACATAGGAGTAAGTTTGGTCTGGAATAATATCCTTCCTTTTACTTACCTTTTCTGGATCAAAGTCCACTAATTCGGAAAGAGGAAGACCCTTGTTTTCTATCTCAAAAGAGGAAAGTAAAGCGTTAATGGACCAATCATTTTGTCCCAACACTTCATATGGCATAATTTTTAACATTTTCATTCGAGATCCCCTCCACTTTTCCAATTTTTATAGCCTGCTACAGCCTTAGGAAATTGATCTATGGTTTCACAATTAGCAAGCAGGATATTCTCTCCCGTTTCCTTCTTGTGTTTTTTCTTTCTTAGGATTAACATACTAACCTTTACACTCGTATATGGCTTTAGAGAGTGAGGGGGCAGGCTGATAATGGATTCAATGATCATCCGGTCTTTTAGTAATGACCGTGTAAAATTAGATTTTTCATTAAATAAGAAGGATTCGGGAACTAAAGCAACGACATAACCACCCGGGGAAGCTAACTCTGTTGCCCTTTCCATAAATAGATCCAATGTGCTTACTGTTCTTCCTTCTGTTGCAACTTGGAAGTTAGAGATATCATCCCGTTTCTCTTGGAACCCTCCTAACGGCGGATCAACTACGACGACGTCAGCCTCTTGTAAATTATTCTCTGAGCTTAGGACATCCCCCAAAACTACTTCTGATTTATTTTGACCACTAACAATATTCAACATCTTATAGTAGCCAAATATAGAAGGGTTCTTCTCAATTGCTGTCAACTTTTCAATGTTATTATTGCTATTTAATAAGGAGGTTGCGATTGTTCCATATCCTACACCCATATCGAGAACAGAGAAGCGATTTAGGTTTAATGTATTTATAATATCTGTAAAAAGATCTTTTACAGGTGGAGAAGTCATGTGTGCTCCTGTAGATCCATTTCTCTCCATATGGTTCAAAATAATCTCATTGTATTTTGAATAGATGGGTGGAATTTCATCTAACTTCCAAATGAATTGTTGAAATGCTCTTTCTGGCATTTTTGGTTTTTCTACGTAATGATCAATCTCATAGTGTTTATAAACAGTTTCAAGTAACTCAAAGTAGTTATCTTGGCTTAACTCATACCATTGTTCTATTGAAGACTTTTCGAATAAATATGTTCTTACTAATAAGCCTTGTAGCATATATAGCCAGTACTTAGATGAGTAAATATTTTCTCGGATTAAATCAAGAATGTATTTAAAGACTTGATTTAGTTGATCAGGATCTTCGATATATCTATTTTTTGTTTCAAATACAGGCGGTTCAATAGGCAAGAAAGTACTAGATTCAAACCAAATAAGGCGATCTGGCGTTGCTAATAATGCGTATGGTGTTTGTAATGATTCTGCGGACCTCATTAATTGCATTTGTGCTTCTTTACTTGGTTCCTTTTTTATTTCTACAACAACTTCCGGAACAAGGTCCCCTTTCTCATTTAATGTGTAAGCAGCAAGATCAGCATTTCTAAACTCCATGCGCCTTACAATAGGCAATCCATTTTCTTTTAGGTTCTTTATTACAGTTAATTCCAAGTTTTGTTCATTAAAATTGGTTTTCAATTAAAACACCCTTCCTTTTTTATGCGGTTTCTTTAGTATCCTTTAAGCTGAAAGTCTTTATCAACGCTTAAATTAAAAAAAAATAATTACGCGCCAATGATAAAATGGTATCTTCAATGCTTTTAGTCCGATGTCCTTATAAAGAAGAGGGAAAATAATTTAATGGTTTATTTAGTTTAAATACCTATTTATTTACATTGGTTTCTGATATAGAAGAGGTGGAAGGATGTAATTTGTCGAATATAACTATGTGCAATTTTTTTCCAACAGGAGTGATAATCTTATGGACTGTAAACGAAAGGTCACTATTAACGAAATAAAGAAATGTGCTATTGAGCTTGTTGAAATATCAGTCAAGGTGAAAAGTAAGGTTAATACTTCTGAATACAAAGAAAAAAGAGATAAGATATTGCATTTAATTGATTCTGGGATGGAAAATGAGGCTTTTACAATTGCTGAACAGATAGAAGCGATTAGTATTAAAAGCTTTTTTGAATATTCTTCAGATTCATTTTTAGATAGCGAGCTAAAGAAACATCACGAGGATGGGGAATCTGAAACTCCGAAAGCTTTGAAGGAGTATATAACTAAAAAAGGGCAATTGTTTAAAATGGACGGTTCGGATGTGGTGTTTAGACTAGAAAGAGGAAGAAGAATAGATGGTTTTTTTGCTGCTACAATTGATCAATCAAGTTTTGATGTTAGTCATGCAGTTGGAAGCTTTAGGTGGTTTCATGAAGATACTATAGTTGTACGGGTTAAACCTAACTGATTAAATAAGTAGGATAAATAAGGGGCGAAGGTATATTATTGTGATTTCTTTTCTAAAGGATCTCTACTCTACAAAATCTATTTTTTTATGCTCATTAAAATTAAGAAGGGTGTGACTATAGAGTGATAGTAACGTTATTTGAAAAAGAAATACTATCATTGCTTGAGACATTCCTGATATTCGGTATAAAGAATCAAAGTGAGAAAATTTATGCTACCAAAGATAAAGATATAGTTTTAGTAGTCAATCCAAGTGAAAATTATATCCAAATTCAGAGTTTTGGCTTAGAAGTATTTCAAATGCATTACCAGCTAAATAATCAAACCTGGAAAGAGGTACTACACCCCCTTAGTGAAGAGGATTTTACCGAAAGAGCCACCGAGATTTTAGAGAGTATAAATAACATTTATCTAAGATTGAAAAAGAAATTCGGCATTCGTCTCGTTGTTTCCAACCAGTAAGTGCAACCATTGGAAAAATATATGATGAAGAGGGGTTTAAAAATCAGAAAATAATATTATGGTATAATTCTATAGGTGTTCCTTTAGGGATGCGGGAGATATGCTAGGTTTGTTAATATCTATGATTGATTTTATTGTAGCAGTATTATCGTCTAGTTTGTCTAAGGTTCGAGTCCTAAAAGGGGGAGTGTGTAATATGATTAAACGAAGCGTTGAAAAGGTTAAGAGTTTCCTTGATAACTCAGTAGTTAAGGCACTTCTCCTGATATCGGGTGTGTGGTTTATCCTCCCACAACCCTAAGGGAATATTTTTTATCTCAGACCGGCATCCCGGTCTTTTTTTATTTATAATTTAAAAAATAAAGGGGGAGATGAATTGTTTGCATCAATTCTTCAATTAACAGGAGCTATTGTGCTGGGGTATTTTATTGCGTTTAGAACAAAAGTGAAGTCAAGACAGGCCGCCAGAATGATTGTTCCAGTTAAAGGAAAACGCAATATGGGATATTTAGATAGATATACTGAAACTTACGCATATCGAATTGGATTTTCTTTTATTATTGTGGGCTACTTAGTACAGATTGCAAACTTTAATGTTCAGTATTTACAGGATATGGATGTTTTCTGTAAGCTAGTAACTGCAATCTTATCAACCATTATTCTTACTTATTTGAGCGCTTTGGTTGCCGGGTGGTTTGGAAGAAGACTTTTTGAAAAAGAAGGAGTATATGACCCAAATGAGGACGTTAGAGAAGGGGAATTTATGATCGAATTGGATGATGATTAAAATGAATTCGATTCGAATGAAAATGGTGCGATTGAATTGCCCTTTAATCGTGTAATGAATGCTTTTTTTATAACACTACCAGGCTAAAATAACAAAGTAGAATATTTCAAGGGAGGAAAAATATGAGTATATGGTTGTTTCGTGCAGGTAAGCAGGGGGAGTACGAGAATAAGTTTTTACAGGATAAAAGAGTATATTTAACCTGTGACAACCTAAATACAGATTAATTCACTTTAAATGAAAAAGAGGAGCTTTATCAGACACTCATTAATCTCTATGACCTTGAAAAGGAAAAGCAGGAAGTAAACTGGGCTTCACAGATCTGGCCAATTGCTCACCGTGTGAAAATTGGGGACTGGGTGGTTCTTCCTTCAAAAATGAACCGAACGATACATATTGGGGAGATTATTAGTGAGTATCAGTACTAAGAATCAAACGGTAGTCCTTATTTATGACAGTTTTTAAGATCAGACGAAATGGTGCGGAAAAAAATACGTGAGATGTATCAAAACAATTGGAATGTCAGGAAAGATAAAACGATTGAAGATCCAGTTGACGAGTATGAAGAGCAGATTACATTTGATTTAGATGAGTACATTTATGACCAGATTTCCAAGCGCATTATTCAGCGATTTAAGGGACATATATGGAGGTTTTAATTGAAGAATTGCTTAAGGCTAAGGGTTTTACCACTTATCGAAGTCCGGAAGGGGCAGACCAAGGCGTCGATATCCTTGCTGCATCTGATACGTTAGGATTCGGTCATCTAAGGATTTGTGTACAGGTAAAAACTTAAGATACACCTCTTGACAGACCCACATTAGACCAGTTAATTGGTACTATGAGTAACTTTAGTGCAGATTTTGGTTTGTTGGTTTCATGGAGCGGCTTTAAAAACTCCGTGATGAGAGAAGTTCCTAAGGAATTAACTTCTTTGTATTACACTTCAAGTGTCCGAGTTAGATAATCGTTAGTATATTTTATGTAGGTTCTTTTTATAGTTAGAAGGATAATGAAGCGGTTTCGTAATTATGGTAAAGAAATATAAAAAGCAGTAAAATGTTAATAGAAAAATGGGTAGAATAATTTGATATGCTTCTGACAGTATCTAATTCAATCTAAGGTGAGTGAAATAATGGATAAAAAGTTACTGTTAACTAAATCTGAAATTCAATTGCTAAAAGAGTATAAATTCACAGAAAGTGGTGAGATAAGTGCAAAGGTAGATAAAAGACAAGATGCCCATAAATTATTTGTTAATCGCCTCCCTATTTTACTAGAAAAATTACTTGGTAAGAAAGGTGTCCAAATAAATGACTATCAAATTAGATCCTCAGTGGGTGAGGGTAGAATGGCCGAAGTATATTGGATAGCTTTTCTTAATAAAAACTATGTTCCAATGAATTCTGTTGGTAATCTTACCACACAACATGGGGTTTACGTAGTGTTGCTATTTGATAGAGAGCTAGAAAATGCATATTTAGCTATTGGGAATGGAGCAGAATTCCTATCTCCTAATGAGCTTAAAAATATGAGTAAGAATCAGATTAATATGATTAAAGATAAAATAGTGGGAGATAGAGTGTTAGTAAATAGTGATTTTTCTCTAAATTTAGGGAAAGGATCTAGGCCAAAGAGATATGGTAAAGGTGTTTCAGTATATATAAAATACAGGGTTGATAAAATTAATTTAATTCAACTAGGAAATGACTTTCTAACGTTAGAATCGCTACTTGAATATATTACCTTAGGTCCTGGCCTTGAGGAGATAGAAGGTGAATTACTCACCAGTACAGATTTAATCAATAAGAGGAGATATACAGGGATAGATGTTAGTAAGTATGAGAGGTTGCGAGAGCTTAGAAATAAGAGGAACAAAGAAGTTGGTACTATGGCAGAACAATTTATTTATGATCTAGAAACTGAACGACTAGCTGCATATAACCTATCCTTAAACTTTGAAATAAAGTGGGTAGGAAAAAAAGTAGATGGTTTAGGGTATGATGTTGAATCCTTTTTTCCTGATGGAACAAGAAAGTATATAGAAGTAAAAGGAACAAGTAAAATTAATACTAAGTTCTCTTTCTTCTTCACAAATAATGAACTAATGAAAGCAAAGGAGCTTGGAAAGCAATATGTCCTTGCATTTGTTCAAGTAGATAAATTAAGTAATCAATGTGAATTGTTAGAAGAGATAAAAGATCCATATATTTTTTTAAGTAATAATTTAAAACCTAATTCCTATAAAGGGGAATATAAAGCACAAAGATCCTGATGTATATTCTATTATCCTTGGTAATAAAACTGTCAGCAAATGAGCTTCTAAAAACAAGTAATCCCCTAAAAATAATAATTTTTCAAAGGGAGTAATTGACTAAAGACAGGGATCATCCCTGTCTTTTACATTTAATTTGGCAGGTTTAGTTATCTTAATGAGAAGAATTACTCTTTTACCCATTTTTCAATTGTTGATATGTCAGTATTTAGCTCTTTTGAAATTTTTTGGGATGGATAACCTTTATTAAAAAGTTTCTTTGCATATGCTCTTCTTTTTCTATAGTTTTTACTTCTACAAGCATTTGAGCAAAAGAGCTTACTTTTTCTCGCAGAGTCTGGAGAAATCTCAAACCATGTTTGACATTCTTTGCACCTACGAAAATCCTTATCCTCGCTAACAGCTAAGGCCAACTGTAACCACATTCCGCTAAGCAAGCTTTTAGGTGAATAACCAAGATAAAGCTGTTTGTTATTTAAATACATTTCAGATGAAACAAGCTTTAATTTATTGTTTATATGGTTTTTTAATAAATTACATGTTGTTGAATAAACTTCCTCATTTATCTTATTTAAGTTCAAGGTATCATTTATTATTTGAATAAAATTAGAAACAGACTGACTATTGGCAGAAATATTATGCGTTTCGTATTGGTTAATCTTACTTTCATTTTGTTGATCTATCCAATCTTTTAATCTAGAAAGAGCGAGTTTGTTACTTTTAATTATTCCTTCCCATATAGATATTACTATCCAAATTTCTTTTACATTACTGGCCCAATATTCCAAAGTTTCTATTTGGTTAGTTGTTAGGGTCCCATACTTGTTAGCAAACTGGATTATACCTATTTCGTTTAACTCAATTTCTGAAAAATTCTTAAACAGCCCTGACTCAATAAAAGGACTATATTCTACCGAAGTATCTTCTGAAGAGAAATGAGTTAATACTTTGATTTTCTCCTCTCCTTTTTTACATTCCATCCATACATAGCCATCTTTTTGAAAGTGCCATCTCATATTAATTTTGTTTATCGTCATAATTCTCCCCCCAATATAACCGTTACGGTAATTTTACTAGATAACGTATTGACCTGCAACGAGAATTTTGTTACGATAAATTTATAATTACCGTAACGATATGTGGGTTGCTAGGTTATATACATACAAATTGTTGATTTTTCCCTTAATTTAAAAGTACGTAGAGCAAGCCTTCAATGGAAGGTGCGTATCAAAAGAACAATAAATTTGATATTATTAGACTTATTCTGTCTTAACTTGTCATCAAAGGAAAGTTAAGAAGTTCTTCAAAGGGGTTGGTGGAATTTATGGTTGGAGAAAAAACTATGTTAGCGCAAACTCCAAAAGAAATCGTAAATATTCTTATTAATGTATATAAAACTTTAAACAAATACTCGATTCAAATGTTTGAAACATGGAGTAAAAATTTAAACATAGAAAAGTTTCCAACTGCAATATCCTTGGAAAAAAACAAAAAGAATAAAGGGATGGCTAAAGAATTATTTATAAATGATACGGTAACGTTATTTATTACAAGACTTCTGTTTCTCAGGTTATTAAAAGAGCTAGGCTACATCAATGAATCAATAGTAAATGATTTGACTTACAATATAGAACTTAATAAAAATGGAAATCCTTTTATTAATAAGAGCATATCTAAGGAACTAAATGACTTGAATAAATTACCCTACATCGACTTTGAACGTTTTTTGTTTGAAAGAAAGGATGCTTGGGATGAGGATGTAACCATGGCAATTAATACCTTATATAACATACCTGTCTCCAAGATTGATGAGGAGATCTTAGGTGATGTTTACCAATATTTTCTCAACGCAAATAAAAGAAAGCATTTTGGCGAATATTATACACCACGTTCAGTAGTTGACTATATTGTCAACGAAACAATTCTTAATGGTGAGCCCATAGAAGGTGATATTTTAGACCCATCTTGTGGTTTTGGAACCTTCCTAACAGAGGCTGTTCGAAAAACTAATAATTCTGAAAACTTCAAAATAAACGAGTTAGTGGGATTTGATATCAACAATTTTGCTGTTACATTAACACGCTTCTTTCTTATTTGGACAATGTTAAAAGAAGGTGAATTTGATGGGAATATAGAGAATGTTTCCATTTTAAACACAAATTCCTTAGAAAAAAACGCATCGGAAACACAAATTACTTTATTCGAAAATAACCAATTTGAAAAAACGAATGAGAATAATCACTATCGAGATGAGAAACGCTATAAATATATCGTTGGGAACCCTCCTTATATAAGGGCAGAGCGTTTGAAAAATGGTAAACAATTAAAGGCAATGTGGGGAAATGTTTGGGGGCAAAATGGTGATACCGCAATTGTTTTTCTGTATAGGATATTAAAAGAATGGATTGAAAAGAATGGAAAAGTCGGATTAGTCCTTTCTGGTGGTATTTCAAATTCCACTGCTGCAGAGTCAATACGTAATATACTAGCTGAAGAAGTAACTATTAAACAGATCATTTGGCTTGAATTTTCACCGAAAATATGGGATGCAAGTGCGATACCAATGATTCTTATAATCGAAAATAAAAAGCCAAATGATTACGATATAATTAAAACTGCGGTTCCGAGTGAATGGCCTAGTTCAGAAATAGAGTTTCAAAGCTTTTATTATAAAGATTACTTTTCTATGTCCGTTAATCCAAGCAAATATATTTTACCTTTACTTGAGACAAATGATATACCTATACTAGAGAAACTAGACTATAGTGAAACCCTTGGTGAACACATACAATTCAAATATGGTATTCAACGAGGTTCTAAAGCTAAAATTTTTAAAGATGCAAATAGCCCTAATTCCGTAAAAGTAGTAGATGGAAAAAGTATGTTTATTGCGGGTAAGGGACCTTCCATTGGGTGGGTTGACATAGATAAAGTACAGAAGAAATCATTATGGAATAATAGGGTGAACTTAGATAATGGATATATAGCACTACCTGGAATCATCCTTGCGCCAACTGCAGTTTATGTGGAAGACGCAAGTATAGCAGCATTAGATACATCAATTGTAGCTACTCATGAAAATAAAAACTTTCTAAAAGCAGCAACTGCTTATTTAAACAGTAATATTATAAGGTATCTTTCATTAATAAGTCTTCGTGCTGGGGTTATGGAAGGTTCCCACAGGTTACACATGTACCCTAGGACAGTTGAAAAATTACCTTTTCCATATTCAGAATGTATTGTGAAAAAATTAGCTAAACTATACGATAAACTATCAGAGAGTAGTCTTTCCTATAACCAACCACATGACAAGGTAACCTTTATGGAAATTATTGAAGAAATAGATAACGTCGTAGCTAAACAAATCGGGCTATGTAAAAAAGAGTTAAATCAAATTAAAAAAAGGTTATCTCAAAAACCATTAGATAGTCTGATACCACGTTATCCATGGATGAAGGCAAGTGAAAGAATACCCAACGGTTATGAAAAAGACAGGTATAAAATACAGGAGGGCGAGAAATGAATAGCACATCAATAAAGTCAACACAAATAGCCCCTCTAGAAGGAGTTGTGCAAGCTCAAACAACTGGTCAGGGAGTTTTTTTGAATGCGCATCCTTATCATACAAAACTTCCACCTTCAATAATTAAAGAGTATATTAAACATTATACAAACGTAGGAGATACCATATTAGATCCATTTTGCGGTAGTGGGATGACTGGGGTAGCTACTAGATTAATGAACAGAGTGGGTGTTTTAAATGATTTGAGTACAGCAGCTGTTCATATCTCAAAAGGTCATAGTCAAATAGTTAATCAAGATTTATTAAGAGAAGCTACTAAAGAAGTTATTGAAGAGGTTACAGAAAAAATTAATACCCTTTATCAAACAAATTGTTCTAAATGTTGTGGAGAAGCAGAGATTGCCTACACGATATGGTCAGATGTCTTTAAATGCCCTTTTTGTGATTCTCAGTTTAATCTTTGGGAACGGGCAGTGGACAATGAAAGTGGATCAGTTGCCAAAAAATTTTCATGCGGTAAATGTGATCTTACTCTAAATCGTAAAGCTTTAACAGGTTATAGAATGTCGTCAGTACCTGTAATCACAGTCTACGATTGTAAAAACGGCTGTAAAAGAAGAGAACATAAAACTACGGATAAAGAAAAAGAAATATTATCCGCAATAAATAAAATAGAAATACCGCAAAACGCACCAATAGTGAAAATGATGAATGTAGATACAGGTCAAAGGTGGGGGGAGCAATGGAGGTCAGGTTACCATTCTGATGTAACTCATGTCCACCATTTCTTTACTCATAGAAATTATTTGGCTCTTAGTTACTTGCACCAAGCTATTACTAAAGTTAAAGACAAGTTGATAAGAGAGAAACTTCTTTTTGCTTTTACGGGGTCACTAATAGCAGTTTCAAGGATGGTTAAGTATATAGCTAGTCGAGGTGGAAGAAGTAATATACCAGGGACACTTTATATTCCCTCTTTAAACTTAGAACAGAATGTATTATCTGTTTTTAAGAGAAGAATAGCAAAGGTAGAAAAACTTTGTGATATCATTAAAGACTACAATGAATTACAGAATATTTTTATGAATAATACAGCAAATAATTTAGCCGAATTAGAAGATAATTCTATTGATTATATATTCACAGATCCCCCTTTTGGAGCAAACATACAATATGCTGAATTAAATTTTATATCTGAAGCTTGGTTAGGAGAGTACACAGATAAGGATAAAGAAATCGTAATAAATAATACTAGAAAACATGATCTGAATAGATATAATGATCTGTTATATAAGAGCTTAAAAGAGATGCACAGAGTTTTGAAGACTGGAAGCTATACTTCTCTCGTATTCCATAATACAGACTCAAAGATTTGGGAAGGTTTAAGAGAAGCTATTAAGAAGTCAGGTTTTGAAGTCTCTGGCGTATCTATGTTAGATAAAGGTAAAGGAGGATGGAATCAGGTAACAAGTAGCTCTGGTACAGCCCGTTTTGATATTGTAATAGAACTTAAGAAAAATACAGAGAAGAAAAGAAAATCAGAATTTAATTTTAGACTTACTGAGGAGGATTTTCTTGTATATTTAGATGATTTTTTGAAAAACACTCCAGATCAAGAAAAAAGAAGCAGAACACTACCGTATTTGCATAGTAAAATAATTCAGCTGATTTTTATTAAGCAATCTAGCACACCGCCCCCAGACATGAAACAATTAGAAAAGATTTTATCTAAGAATTTTATTAATATTAACGGATTCTGGTATAGTTAATCAGCAATATAATCGTAATATTAACTCTTCCTTTTATGGAAGAGTTTTTTTACGTTATTTCAACATACTACTCAACATGGATCCACTTTATCATCTCTGTGTTAAGCTAATAGTAATATTTTTTGTGGAAAAATTTCCATAAATTATGTAGAATTTAAAATGTCTAGTTCTTAAGATGGGGGATGTTCTGATGGTATCACATATGGGGGTACAGGAATACGCGACTGTTAGAAACCAAAATGTAGAAATTTTAGTGGATTTTATTATTAAATGTTCGCTTGAAAAATTAAAAGAAAAAGGTATTGTAGCAAGTTTCGAAGAACCACTTAGACAAAAAGAGTTTGTAAGATCCGACTGCAGTGATGTTTTTGATCACTTTTTTAAAGTAAAAACGTTTTCTAATATTAATGGAAATAGAGATTTTGAAATTTGGGCTCAAACTACATGTTACAAAGGAAATAAAAGTGGTAGACCAGAGTCTAACAAAACTTATGAAATAAGAGAGACTTTAATTGAATCTCTAGGTTTAAGAAAATGGTTACTTTCTGAAAACAAATCCTTTAGAACAGTCCATTTTACTGTAGGTCCAACTGAATATACCTATGGGTGGTTTGAAAGTGCAAAAAAGAATGCTTTTGACTTGTCTGTTTACCCAATTGATAAATTCGACATAAATGGTTTGTTTAATGAACTCAATGAATTATTTAAAGAGGCAAAAATGGAATTTCAATATAATTCACTTCTAGAAGAGATTTATAACTCTTCTGAGTCTACTCTGATAAAGGAATTTATTCTATATATGCAAGATAAAATTATAAGCTGGTTTGAACAGGGGTTACCTAGCTCGGAAGTAGCAGATAAACAAGCTAATTTGATTAAAAGAATAGAAGATATAAATAAAGAGTACTTTGATGAGGTAATATCTAAATCCAAATATGGTGGTATGAATATAAAGGGGAAAGTTAAAGGGATTTTATGGGGCTCAGAACCATATAATCCAATGTATAAAAACACTCTAGAAAAAGTTACTAGTAAAGCACCCTTTATACCCGGAGCATTACAGACTATGGCTAATTGGGATATCACTACTAAAAAAATATTTGATAAACCAGATCAATGTGATTCTATAAGTGATTATATAAGATATTTATGGAGCAGGGAAGATGAGAACAGATTGATAGTGCGTAGACTTTTGTTAAGGACACCACACAAGGGAACAATAAATTATATACAAGATTTAGATATAAATGGTATAACTGAACATAATCTCTATAACGGAAAACCTACTTCTGAACAATTAGATAATATTAAAGAGAAAATTACGAAGATATGTGAAGAAAACGACATATTTAATATTAATGATTTGTATGAAGAGCTTACAAACAAAAGAGCGAGAAAACTTCTGTCTGAATCAGTAAGAAGTGAAATAAATAATGGATCAAATATAAAACCTACTTTTTACTTTGTTGAAGACTCATTAGGGGATAGCTATGAGATAGTTTCGTTTAACGAAACTAATTTAGAACGTCCAATTGCTTACCATAGTAATTTCACCACTGGAAAAGTTTCTCCATATCAAAATATGAAAGTAATTAGATTGAGAGAAACAAAAGTACCTTTAGCAATAATTAAAGCTAAATATTTTAGCGAAAGGGAATTTGGAAGAAGAGCAAAAGAAGAGGCTTATGTCGGTATTACTACTAAATATATTTATAATAACGGTAGTTTTGTTGAACGTTACAAAGGGTTACCTTTAATTATGTTTGTAGATATGGATGAGAAATTAATCCCTCAGGAGTATTTTATAAGAAGATTGATAAATACAGGGTGGACTGTGTTTTTCTCAATAGAAACTTTACGTCAATTTCTAAAGGATATTGCTGAGGTGAATTAACTTGAACTCACAGACTTTAAAAAAATTAGCTAAGAGCATGTTAGAAGATTATATTGAATTTTTTGAATGGGATGATGTTTGGGAGAGACCAATATCCAGTGGAACCTCTTTCGAGTGGCTTATTTTAGCTGCATTAATTACCGAGAGTAAAGAAAGAGGATGGAATTATGAGTACCCTATTTTAAAACATGAAATAAAAGAAGAAATATTTATTTTAAGAAACGAGATTCCTCAACACCATGGGGCACAGCCTGGTCATTCAAGTAATGTCTCAAATATTAATCTCTCAGAACGTTTTCTTCAGTCTCTAGTTCCAAAAATTATAATTGAAAAAGATGGGATATACTACAGCTTCTTTAGGGAGGGATGTCCATATCATAAAGTGATGTGTAATCAAGACTACTCTGAAAGGCCAGATATTATAGTTATACCTGGAAAGCCATCAGTAGGATTCCCTTATATAGACAAAGATAGAGGGGAAGTCCATTTTTCCTTTAATTTTATGGATGGTAGTAATATAGCGGAGGGTATTTTAAGAATTACAAATTCACCAAACATTCCTTGTAAAAAAAGGAGCCCTTTAAGAGGGATGAATATACCCATAACAGGTATCGTAGAGTGTAGTGTGAATAAAACTGCAAAAGTAGCAAATGACCAATTACTCTGCTACAAGAATTTATTTAAGGTTCAAAATAAAAATCGTTTATTGCTTATCACCGGAAATGATTTAAGTCATTCCGATTGGGATAACCATTATGTGGACTTAGAAAGAAAAGAGGAAGAAGTATTAGAAGATTGTATTAGGGCTGCCAAATCTACTTTAGATTCTCTAGGTATTAAGTAATAACTTATCTGTGAATAAACTAACCATCATTTAACCAATTTTGTCGAAACAAAAGAACGATTATAAGTATAGTACTAGGTATAAATGCATTAATCTAATAAATCGCTTATTAAAAAGGGTTGCCAATTTTTTAAGGTAACCCTCTTTTACAGATATAGTATTTTCTAACGAGTACATTGTATTATCTATTTGCTATAATTTATATATATAAAAAATTAGGAAGAGAGTTATGGGTGATGAATATCAGAAGCTAAATTACACCATAAACTTTTATGAGAAAAAGGGGAATCTTCTAAAAGAACAAAAAAATAAACCTTATATGAAAGATGAGCATTATAATATGTCTTCCTTCAATTATTTTAGAAGAGACGAATTCTAAAGAGATAAATTTAAAAAGAGACATAAAAAGATAAGAAGTAAAAAATAAAGGTTGGATTCATTTGGGGTTTATTAAAAGAATATATATTGTGGCAAAAGTACCATTGTTAGTAATGCTTTTATTGATGGTTTGGTCGTTTTTAGGCGGATTAATATGGTCTTATATGGGTCGAGCCTTTTTTGAACATTTTTTAATGTTATCTTTACTAGTAATACCCTACCTTTTATTACATTTTATCCTTAAAGAGTATGACTTATTTTATTCCAAGCAAATTGGAAAGTTAGAAAAATGGACTGGCACCTATAGTTACAGTGAAATACTTAATACATTGGAACTAAATTATCAAGGGAATATGCCTGTTTTAAAAAAAATGATAGAAATAAGAAGCGCCATTTGGAAATACTGTGATTATAACAGAGATAATTTACTAAATTTAATAATAATATTAAACTCACTTAAAGATGCGAAAGAGAAAGATAAAAACACTACTATCCTAGTAACTATAATGACAGGGGCAATGTTCTTAGCACTTCGAAGTGGAATATTGGTTAATCATATTTTTACTTTTAAAGCCCTAAGTGAGTCACAAGTGGTGTACTATAATATACTCTCAATTGTGTTGTTAGGGTTAGTATTTATATTAGCTCTAATAAGAATTTATAGTGGGGAATATAAGTCTATTACTCTATTGGCCAATTTAACTGAGAAAATGTATGAGGAAAAAAAGGAAGAATAACTCGACATTAAAAGGTGAAAAGTTTAAAAAAAGTGATTCACCCTAATTGCTTTTTATACTAAGATTTTGAAGGAGGTTGCAATGGAGGAATTAGAAAAGTCATTATCTAGTAGAGTAAATACCCCAGCAGAAAAGCAAGCTTATGAAAATCTAAAGTTTATATGATAATGGCACTTATACAATAAAGAAAGGTAGTAAAATAAGTGGTATTCTCAAGGGGCAAGTATTAAAGCCTAAGTTTAAAAAAAGATATTTAGTAGTAACGCAAGAAGAAATCAACAATTACCTACAATATGCTCAAATTTTAAATTACAGACATTCTGATTTTAAACCGGGGATATTTACTGAAAAAAACTCATACGAAGCTTCTTTTGCAAAAAAAGTTTATTATAGTTCTAACGAAGATTTTATTATTAATTTGTTCATAACCCATCATAATATTCATGCTTTCGAGGATGGTAATAAGCGTACAGCATTAAATCTATTTATTGATTTTTTACACAAATACACATCACTATACATACAAGATGTTATTACTATCCAAGATTCGCAAATACTCTACTTAGAAAAACACATATCTCAGGAACAATTTGAACACATTATTTATTATGAGGTGAGCGAAAAGTTGTTTAATAAAAACCAAAAATGTAATTTAGAGCACTTAATTCCTAGAGGAGATATTGAAGCCACAGATGAATACCAAAGTGGTGCGCAATCTGATAGAAGAAGTAGTTTCAACTTAACAGATTTAGAGAAAGGACAATTTTTCTATCAACAGTTAAAGAAACCAATATTTCAAAGGGATACAAATCAATGGACTGTTGAAAGAGTAGAAAAATTAATTAATACGTTTCTAGAAGATGGGTTAATTCCAGCTATAATTCTTTGGGAAGATTCAGAAGGGAATATTTATATTATAGATGGGGCACATAGAATTAGTTCTTTAATAGCTTGGGTTAATTCTGATTACGGTAAAGAGAACGAACTAAATGATAGTAATCATCAGGTAATAGAATCTTATATTAATAAGAATATAGGCAGCTACTCAGAAATTAAAACTTCTACTGATAAAAAGTTCAAGCAGGCTAAGAGCGTTATCGCAAAACGATCTATTGCTGTACAATGGGTAACCGGTAATTACGAAAAGGTAAAGGAATCCTTTATAAGGATAAATGAACAAGGAGTAGTTATAACTCAAGACGAAAAAGAATTGATTGAAAAAGATCATTTGCCTACATCTAAGTTAAGTCGAGCAATATTGGCACATGGTTTAGGCCAAGTATCTAAACATCAGAATGACTCAACTGAGTCACTTTTTAATCGTTTCTTTATGCCTTCTTTATCCCATCAACTAAATAATTATCCATTAGGTGGTTCTCTAAATGAAGGTTTCGTAATCTCCAGGATTTATAATGCGGTTAAAATTGTTGATAATGGAGAGCATTTAGATATTTGTTCTTTAGAAGCCAAGTTATTAAATGTACTAGAGTTTATTCAAGATTACTTAAATATAAGTCAAAAAGCTTATTTCTATGGTGCAACCAAGCAATTCAAAACTAATACTTTTTATGGATTTATTAGGTTTGCAGTAGAATTAAGTCAGAATGAAAGGCTGACAAAATTATTTATTAGAAACAGAAAGGAATTTGAAGAGTTTCTTGTTGATAATGAAAGACATATTCAAGCTATTGCCCGTAAGAAAAGACAGGCGAAAAAAGCATTTAACGAGTTAAGCTCTTATTATGAATTACTCCTAATAGCTTGTGAAAATGATGATTTTTCTGATTTAAAGTCAAGGTACAATTATCTGGAATTTGGGGAAAGCAATTATAAAAGCACAAAAGAAAAAACTATCCGTGAAAATTATGAGAAATTCATCTCAGAAATTCCAAGATGTTTTGTTTGTGGAGGCTTTATTGATGGAAAGGAAGATGCAGTGCAAAAACATAATTGTTGCTTATAAAGTTAGGCCCTGAATTTCTTTCTAAAAGGCCTATTAGTGATCATTTTTGTAATATCAATAATAAAGAGTAGGGCAAAGTTCGGATATAGTTCATCGAACAAGAGGTAAGTATCTTAATTAAAGGTTAAGTGTTGGTTAATACCACCTTTATGTTCACAGAAATATCACAAACACCAAAGAAGTACGGACTTTAACGAAAGTTTACCGGAAATTATGATAAATCCATAAGAATAGACATATCGAATTCGAGCGATTAGTTAAAGGTTGGCCTTATGTTACTTTTAAACTGAAATGGCATACTTTTTGACATGCTTTTTCTCTCATTTTATTATTTCTTTTCATTAATGATAAAGGAGATAAGCATAATTAAACTTATAATTACAAATGATTTTGATATTATTTTTCACTATTTATCTTAACGACCTATGGGCGGCATGATGTAAAGTTTTAGCTAGCACATATTAAATGCGTATTTACAAAGGTATAGGATTTAGTCCTTTTATACCACATAAAAGGGATATTAACTTTACTATAAATAATTTACGTTGTGTATCCCATTACATTCATAATAAAATATAATGGGATTGTTTTTTGGATTGAGAATATAATACTCATCTATATTACATCGATTAATTCTGGATATGCTTTTAATAATGGAGTAGCTTTATTTAGCTATAGTTAACCAATTATATTTAGGAGGTATATATGCCTACATACAACAAACTGATCAGAGATCGAATCCCAGATATCATCGAAAGATCAGGCAAAAACTTCGAAACTCGCATTTTAGAAGATGGAGAATACGTAGAATCTTTAAAGACCAAGTTACGTGAGGAACTCGCTGAATATTTATATGCTAACAACAATGAAGAGGCACTTGAGGAAATGGCTGATATTCTTGAATTAATGAATGTCCTTGCAGAAGTGCATGGCGGTTCCATTGAATTGGTAGAGGAAATTCGTAAAGAGAAAGCTGAGAAGAGAGGGTCATTTAAAGAGAAAATCTTTTTGGTAGAGGTTGAAGACTAGGTGAGTGAAATGAAACTGGCTACAGGTCAACTCTTAGACGATCTTCTTGATCACATCAGCCATGCATCTACCATTTATATCATGACTTCTTTTGTGATGAAGTCGGGGATTGAGCAGCTGTTTCAAAGTTTAGAAGCGGCTGCTCTTCGAGGTGCAGATATCAAAATCCTGACAGGGGATTACTTATACGTCACGCAGCCAGAAGCTTTAAAACAATTGGTAGGACTTCCGAGTGACCAGGTGGAGATTCGCTTATGGCAAAGTAATGGTCGTTCCTTTCATCCGAAAGCTTACTTGTTTAAGTATGAGGAGCAGGGGACGTTGATTGTTGGTTCCTCCAATATGTCGAAATCAGCTTTGAGAGACGGGGTGGAGTGGAACCTCAGCATGCCCCGGCATGTCTCAGAGGAAGTGTATGATGAAGCCTTGGAAGAATTTATTCATCTTTTCCAGAATGAAAACACCATGATTATCAATAAGGAAACAATCCAAAAGTATGAAGAGAGATACATAGCATTCAGACAACGCCATCCTGATTTGGCCCAAACATGGACAAAGCAGGAAGAGCTGAACCTCACCTTTGGTGAACCGGAAACAATGGAGGGTACTACAGAGGTTATAGAAGAATCGAAAGGGGAGTATCATTTCAGGCCTGAACCTCGTTTTGCCCAGCCGGATGCGCTGGAAGCATTAGTGGAAACACAGGAAGAAGGCTATGATAAAGCCATGGTAGTGATGGCGACCGGGCTAGGGAAAACCTATTTGGCTGCTTTCTTTGCAGAGCAATTTGAGCGAGTGTTGTTTGTAGCTCATAGAGAAGAAATCTTGTATCAGGGTCAGAAATCTTTTGGCCATGTTAGCCCGGAGAAGAGTTCAGGAATATACAATGGACGAGTAAAGGAAGAAGAAAACGACTTCGTTTTTGCTTCTATTTTTACCTTAAGTATCCAGGAGAACCTGCACTCTTTTTCGCCGGACGATTTTGATTTGATTATAATTGATGAATTTCATCATGCGGCAGCGAAGTCATATCAGCGAGTGTTGGATTACTTTAACCCGGCATTTTTATTAGGAATAACAGCTACCCCTGAACGGACAGATGGGCAGGATATCTTTGCAATTTGTGACGGTAACGTCGCTTATGAGATGGATTTTATTCAGGCCATCCAGCGTGGCTGGCTATCCCCTTTTCGGTATTATGGTGTCTATGATGACATTGACTACTCTCAAGTTACTTGGCTGGGGACGCGTTATGATCAGGAAGAATTGCTCGCTGCCCAGCTGCAGGAAGAAGTGGCAGAGAAAGTGTTGATTGGCTGGAAAGAACATTCTCAGACACGCACAATAGGATTCTGTTCGTCTGTCATACAGGCTGAGTTTTTAGCTCAGTACTTCAGGGATAAGGGATATCAGGCTCAGGCTATCCACGGTAAGACCGATCACTTCACCAGGACAAATGTCATCGGTCAGCTGGAAAGTAGAGAAATCGATATTATCTTTACGGTGGATTTGTTTAATGAAGGTGTGGATATTCCTTCCGTTGATACGCTTTTATTCGCCCGTCCTACAGAATCCTTGGTTGTTTATACACAACAGGTGGGGCGTGGTCTTCGGTTGACTGAGGGGAAAACCCACTGTCATATCATAGATCTGATTGGTAATTATCGTAATGCAGATAACAAGCTTGCGTTATTTGATGTTACTCATAGTGAGAAAAAGAAAAAAGGCGAACTCCTGCCAGTGGTACCAGCGTCTTGTGAATTGAACCTGGATACCAGGGCGATCGATTTGATTGAAGAGATACGCAAAAAAGCAAGTCCGCGAAAAGAACAACTTCGTATGGCTTATCAGAAGGTCAAAGAAATGCTCGGCCGACGTCCGACATACTTGGAACTACACCTACGCAGTGATATCAATGCAAAAGAATATAAGCGGATTTTTAGAAGTTATTTCGGCTTTTTAAAGTGGGCGGATGAACTTTCTGAGGAAGAAATAAGGGTGTATGAACGTTATCAAGACTGGCTGGAAGAAGTCGAAAGGACAGCCATGAGTAAAAGTTATAAAATGGTTGTCTTAGAGCTGATGCTTAATCGTGGAGTTGAGTTATTTGATCAGCCATTGCAAGCGGAAGGTATTGCCTATGACTTTCATCAATTTTTCATGAGCAAAAGATACCGGAGAGATACTGACTTTTCTACAAAGAAAGCTAAGGCTCTGTGGGATTATAAAGAAGAGAAAGTCGTAAAGTTGATTGAAGAAATGCCATTTACTAAGTGGGCAGGCTCAAGTAAGGGGCTTGTTGAGTTCGATGGAGATGTCTTTAGCGTAGCCATGGATGTAGATGAGATTGACAAGGAAGTACTGTATCAACTTACAAAAGAAATCTGTGAGTACCGCTTAGAACACTATTTTGAAAAGAAAGCTAGATAAAATTAAACAGGTTAGTTTTTCTTAGTATTATTAAGAGAATATTATTAGTCGTGTAAAGATGTAGAGCTAGAGGAATTTCTATTCCTCTAGTTTTTTTAGAAGTTACAAGAATTTTTATTTTTCATAAGTTCTTAGTAAAACAGCAATTTTCTTTTTAGCTTCCCTAGCCCAGCCTTTTATAGCATCTATTGTGGTGTTTTCTAGTGTAGCAATTTCTGGATAACTTCTGTTCTCAAGTATATGATAATGAAACCATTTTGCTTGTTTGGGTGTAAGTAATTGAAGGATATCGTCCATAAGAAAACGATCAAAAGAAGGTAAGGGGACAGAGACTGAGGATTGTATTCGGAGCTTTTTCGTTAAGCGAATTTGTTTTTGGTTCTGGCGATGGAGGTCAAGAAAGTGATAGTTTAATTTCATGTAGTAATAGGTGGTGAAAGAGGAGAGGGATTCATTGTGGTTTTGCATACATTCATAAAGGACAATTAAACCTTCCTGGTAGAGATCTTCTTTTTCTAATAGAGGGTATTTACTTATAAATTTGTTTAGCATGAGTTTGTATTGCCTTAGACGAGCTTCAAAAGTGATTGACATATTTGATTCCTATCCGAAAGCACTTTCCTTCTATTGCCGGCTTTTTTATATTATATGAGCATTAAGAACTGGGCAATAATATCCGTACAAAATACAATTATCTGACATAAATGAAAATTTATTTTTGGATGTGTGATGTATTACATAGAATAAAACACCGCTATGGTATATAGAGGTGTTAGGGCTTAGATATTCATTAAAAACAAAATGGATAGCAAGCTCTATATTTGTAGTTGAAAGAGCTTCCTAACATAAGGAAGCTCCTTCTTTGTTGTTTAATGAGTAAAATCAATTCCAAGCTTCTCTGCTTTTCTCAAGAGGGTTGTGCGATGTATGCCAAGCATCTCAGCAACGGTATACATGTTTTTATGTTTGTTCCATAATTCAAGAATATAGCTCTTTTCAAATGCACGAACTGCTTCTTTTAATGGCCGGTTTTCCTCTGTAGGTTTGGCGAGCTCCTGAAAAGGCTCAGACAAGTCTGATGTACCTATAATCGGGCCGTCATTCAAAACAACTAGTTGTTCTACCAAATGCTCCAGTTCCCTTATGTTCCCTGGCCACTGATAGAATTCAAAGGCAAAGAACACTTCTTTTGCGAATTTCAGCTTTTTTTCATGCCTTTCATTGAATTTATCAAGGAAAAATTTAGTCAGCAGATAAATGTCTTCTTTCCGTTCCCTTAATGGTGGTAGCTTCAAGGTGACTACCGATAATCTATAATATAGGTCTTCTCTAAGTTTTTGTGTTTTTATAAGTGTTTCAGGTTCTTTGTTTGTGGCAGCGATGATCCGGACATCAACATGCCTATCTTTAACGTCGCCAATTCTTCTTACTCGTTTGCTTTGGAGCACCGTTAATAATTTCACTTGAAGATTAACGGGGAGTTCCCCGATTTCATCCAAAAAGATAGTACCTCCATCTGCTGCTTCTATCAGCCCTTTTTTTCCTTCCCCTGAAGCTCCTGTAAATGCTCCTTTTTTATAACCGAATAATTCTGATTCAAATAACTGTTCTGGTATAGCACCGCAATTCACTTCAATGAAAGGTTTATTTTTTCTTTTACTAAGAGAGTGGATACGTTCCGCTATGACATTTTTTCCTGTACCTGTTTCTCCTTGTATTAAGGCAGATGTACTCACTTCGGCTAAGCGATTAATTCTCTCCACGATGATATCCATAGCAGGACTCTGAGCAACAAAATCAGAGCTTTGATCAATTTTTGAACGGAGCCTTTGGATTTCTTTTTCTTGTTTTTTTATTGAGACATTCTGTTTCTTCAATTTCTCTTGCAAATCATTCAACTTTGTCATGTCATAAACAGTATTGATGATTAGAATCAAATGGTTGTGACTGTCGAACACGGGTATCCCAGTGACGAGCCATATGTTCCGTTCATTATTAATTCTTTGCATAATAGAGACCTTCTCGCGATATTTCAATACCTTAGCAGTGACAGAACTATCGAAATATCCAAGGGTTATCAATTCGGAAACGTGTTTCCCTTCCACATCCTGTTTATGGATATCAGTGAGAAGCGAATAGGTTTCGTTGATTTTCAGCGTGTAACCTTCACCATCCGTGATATAAATTCCTTCCTGGGCGGAATCCATGACATATCCTACTACATCATTTAAGACTGGTATTTCCCTCTTTGTATCTGTCGGATCAAAGGTGACATGGTAAAAGAGGTGGTTATGTAATTCGATTTTTCTGCGTGTACAACTATATGGAACACCTTTGAGTTGTATGTGTTTTTTTAAAATGCTTTCTGTACATTCCCATTTATGAATGGAAAGGGAAGCGATTTCCTTTGGAGTTATGATTTCGTTAGCCAATTGGTTTGATTGAACGAACTTTCCATCTTCATCAACGATTGTGCATGCTCGATCTGTCCATTCCACAAATTCTGAGAGTTGAGAAGAAGAAAGGACTTCTTCATAACTACTTGATGTAACAGCCATAATTACCCTCCGTTAGTGTTAGCGTTTACATTATTTTTACATAATTAACTGGGATGTGCAAATTTTCACACTATTGTGCAAAAAAGCACAACAAACGTGCCAAATTGCTCTATTTCGTGTTTCTCTTAATATAGGATGAAATATAGAGAGAAAAATAGAAACCAGTGTTATCACTGTTTTAATAGAATAATCTTTTTGAAATCTATTTTTGGCACGATATTTGCATCAACTAAAGTGACAGAAAATAAAGGAGGAATGGGAATGAGTTTTGAACAATTGAGTCAGTTTAATTTAGGACCAGATTTATTCTTTGGGGCCGGTGCAATTGCTCATGTACAGGAAATCATTGAAAAAGAAGGTTTTGAGAGAGTAATGATTATTTGTGACGAAGGAATAGAAAAAGCTAAAATTTTAGATCAAGTTATGGAGCAGATAAAAAAGACAGAAGCAAAATGTACGGTATTTTCGAATGTAGAAGCGAATCCAACAACAGGTACAGTCGATGCCGGCATGTATCTATTAGAAAGGTTTCAACCGGATCTCTTGATCGGTCTTGGTGGAGGAAGTCCAATTGATGTAGCTAAAGCGTTAGGGATGCTGGCGACAAATGGCGGGCAAATCACCGATTATGAAGGAATGGACAAGTTTGAACATGAATCCCTCCCGTTATTAGCTATCCCTACCACCGCGGGAACTGGCAGTGAAGTTACCATTTTCACAGTAGTTACGGACACGGCCACAGAATACAAGTTAACGGCCGGTGGGAGAAAACTCGCCCCGAAATGGGCCTTGCTGGACCCCGAATTGACATTGACACTGCCAAGGAAAATCACTGCAGCAACTGGCTTAGACGCACTTGTACATGCGATCGAATCTTATACATCTACGATGGCGCATCCGTTGACGGAAGCGCTGGCATTGGACGCTATTCGTACAATCAGCTCGAATTTGCGTCAAGCGGTTTATAATGGTGAAAACCTGTCAGCTAGAAGTGCTATGTTGTATGGTAGCTTATTAGCAGGCATCGCCTTTAATAACACACGCTTGGGGAATGTCCATGCTATGAGCCATCCGCTCAGCGCGAAGTACAATGTCCCTCATGGTGTGGCAAATTCCGTATTGTTGCCTCATGTAATGGAATTCAACTTGCCGGCTGCCCCTGAAAAATTCATGAATATAGCAAAAGCAATGGGAGAGTCACTGGATCCAAGTCATCCTTTAATGAAAAATGCCAATAAAGCGGTTGAAGCTGTCAAGCAGCTATCTACTGATATTCAAATTCCCAAAGACTTTTCTGATTACAATATTCCTGACGAAGATATCTATCCTATGGCAAAGGATGCAATGAAAAGTGGAAATGTCTTGGTCAATCCGAGACAGACATCCATAGAGGACATTATTAAACTTTATGAACAAACGACCGGAAGTGCTGTTTCTGTATGAGGTTAATGTAAGCGTTTAATTTTGACCATTAACTTTAAGCATTATCATTTTATTCAATGAGGAGCGTGTGACATGGCTATTTATAAAAGAAAAGAAGGCGAAGAGCAGCCTTATTGGCCGTTCGGTCCATTTAAATTAAGGCTGCCTTTTATCCATTATAAGTTTGAAAGTGCAGAATGTATTCAGGCTATCATCTTATCGGTTGTAACCATCAGTATGATTCCTTTGCTCCAGGAGCATTTAGGACTTCCTTATGACGTGGCGTTGGCGTTTATTATTATTTGCGGGATTGGGAATATGATTCCAGCCTTCTTAGGTACTTCCTTTGTGCCAGGTTGGATCACTCCCGCCATCCCCTTAGTTGTTCTCTTCCTGGGGGACTTTGAACCAGGTCCAGAAGCAATTCAAGCACTCGTTGCGATGCAACTGCTAGTCTTTTTAATCTTCTTCCTGCTCGGTGTAACAAAATTGGGAAGCAAAGTGGTGAACATTGTGCCGCGCTCATTGAAAGCCGGTATTGTCATTGGCGCTGGTTTAGCTGCTTTGTTAGGCGAGATACAGCCAGGAGGAAGATTGATGGAGACACCGATTTCTATTATTATCGGGGGTCTCTTGACAGCGTATATTATGTTTTCGTTATCTTTTAAAAAGCTGCGTTTGAAAAATAAAGTAGCTAATATGTTGTCTAACTACGGAATGGTACCTGGATTGATTGTAGCGATTATTTTCGGATTGATTGTTGCTGAATATCCGGTTCCAGATGTGGAATGGGGATTTGTATCACCTGCTTTTGGTGAAATGTGGGCTTACCTGCCTTTCAGTGTCGGTTTACCTGGCTTAGATGTCTTTTTACTCGCTGTACCCACTGCTTTCATTGCGTATATTATCGCTTATGGCGATATTATTGTAGGTGATACGTTGATTAAAAGAATCAGTAAAACCCGTCCGGATGAAGAAATTGATAATGACCTGGACCGCCTGCATTTAATAACAGCTATCCGGAACTTGCTTCATGCTCTTTTTGCCCCGTATCCAGGGCTGGCAGGACCAATTTGGACCGCAGCTACTGCCACTGTTATTGAAAGGTTTTCATTTGGTCGAAAAGCGATGGATTCCATTTATGGCGGGGTAGGAACGTTCCATATTTCAAACTTCCTGGCTCTATTTTTATTACCTTTAGTAACCTTTTTCCAACCAGTACTGCCAGTAGCGTTATCGCTTACATTGCTAGTAACCGGCTATCTTTGTATTCAGGTGGGGATGGAACAAATCCATAATTCCACAGAAAGAGGAGTTGCTGGTGTAACCGCTGTTGTACTAGCTGTTCATGGAGCGGCATATGGTTTACTGGCGGGGGTTATCATGTATCTATTATTAGAGAAAACATCCAATAAACAAAGTGAACAAGAAAAACAGGAAAACTATGAAAACCCTGAGAAAAAAGCACTTTAATAGAGTAGAGGAGGTAGAAATATGCGTTATTCAAACTACATTAACGGCGAATGGCTGGAACCTGTTTCCGGTGAATATAAAAACAACACTAGCCCTCACGACAATCAAGTGATAGGAGAGTTTCCGGCTAGTACCGAGGCGGATACAAAGGAAGCTATCGATGCTGCAAATAGAGCTTTTCCAGGTTGGAAAAAGCTTTCCTATCAACAAAGGGGCGCATATTTACTGAAAGCAGCAGAAATTTTAGACAAAAATGCAGAAGAGATTGGACGCGACCTCACGATTGAAGAAGGTAAAACACTTAAGGAAGGTATAGGAGAAACACGACGGGCGGTCAGTATACTGAAATACTTTGCCGGGGAAGCGATGCAGCCAACTGGAAATGTCATTCCATCATCAAACCCTGAAACAATGATCTACACAAAGAGAGTACCACTAGGGCCAATTGGCTTAATAACCCCATGGAATTTCCCTATCGCTATACCAGTCTGGAAAATGGCTCCTGCTTTAATCTATGGAAATACGGTTGTTATAAAGCCTGCGGACTTAACACCTAAATGTGTCTATCACATTATGAGCGCTTTTCATGAGGCTGGTTTGCCAAAAGGGGTAGTTAACTGTGTATTTGGCCGAGGTTCAATCGTTGGAAATGAGCTTGTAGAGAACCCTGATATTAAAGGGATATCCTTTACCGGGTCAAACCCAGTTGGCAGAGCCATACAAGAAAAAGCAATTGCAAAAGGTAAAAAAGTTCAACTTGAAATGGGTGGGAAGAATCCATTGGTAGTTTTAGCTGATGCGGACATTGATAAAGCAGTAGATCTGGCAATAAAGGGAGCTTATCAATCTACAGGTCAAAAGTGTACAGCAACCAGCCGTGTTATTGTGGAAAATGGAATCTATGAAAACTTCCGTGATGGTTTAATCGAACGTACACAAGCTTTAAAGGTAGGGGATCCATTATCAAATGATACATTTATGGGACCAAGTGTCTCTAAAAATCAATATGACTCCGTGCTAAGTATGATTGAGCAAGGAAAGAAAGTAGGGGAACTACTTTGCGGTGGTGGAGTAGTGGAGGAAAGCAGCCTAGACAAGGGTTATTACATCCAACCTACCATTTTTGCACTTTCCGATCAGAATGCACGAATAGCCAAAGAAGAGATTTTTGGACCGGTCTTTTCTTTGCTGACAGCTGCTGATTATCGGGAAGCCGTCCTGATGGCCAATGACACTGAATTTGGGTTGAGCGCGTCCATATGGACGAATAATCTTAACCGGGCACAGCAATTCATCGATCAAATTGATGCCGGAATGGTACATGTGAATTCTGAGACTGCAGGTGCTGAACCACAAGTTCCTTTTGGTGGCATGAAAAATTCAAGTGCTGGCCCTCGTGAACAAGGTAAAACTGCAATCGAATTTTACACCCAGGTGAAGACCGTCTACTATGATCAGCATTGATGATGTTTGAGTAAGAAGTTAAATAATTGAATTAAAACTTTTGTTATCCCTATAAGTTCTAGAATAGTTTTCTTTCTCATACACTCCTTCTCAAAAACTACTTTATATGACGGTGCCTGGCCCCCATTACGCTAATGATTTAGCTTGCTAGGGGTCAGGCACTTTTAACCTTTTAAATAAATGAAAATTTACTTTTATAAGTGTGATGTATCGCATATATCTGAACATAAAAAGGATATATAGTATTATTATGATTTTTTATAGTATAGTCTTCCATATTCATCCGATGACCTATTGATCGCTTCTACTGCTGTATTTTATTTCCTGGCATTAGTAAAGCTTTTCTGATAGAGAAGCTTTCGGAACCGCTATACATCTATGCCACCAGTCTGAGTTTCGTTGAAGTGAAAGACATAGAATAAAAAGGTGTTATAACTCTACAAGGAAAAGACGCAAGCAATGTAGAATTTAATTGTTTAAAAACATCTGCATTTTCACCTATGCAGCTATCATCACTAGGTCATGAAATAGATTTCTTTTTCATATATGTATATTTAGAAGGCTTTTTAGATCATCTAAATGATAGAGCAAAATATAAAGGAGGAGTCGAATGGCAGAGCCACAATTGTCTTAAGTTCTGTGGCTGCAGGTTCCGATTTTCTCCAATTAAATGATAGGGAGGCAGTGATGATGAGTCTTGATCCTCAGGCAAAGTTTCTTTTAGAACAAATGGAGGCAGCAGGCGAACCACCTATGCATGAACTATCCCCGGAGGAAGCGAGGGCAGCTATGGATTTTTCACCATTGGCAGGGGAGCCGGTAGAAGTAGCGAAAGTTGAGAACCGAGCGATTCCCAGCCCTGCAGGAGACATCCCCGTACGGATTTATACACCGGAAGGACAAGGTCCGTTCCCGGCATTGGTATTTTACCACGGTGGCGGCTGGGTGATTGGGGATTTGGATATGGTCGATGTGCCGTGCAGGCTGATAGCCAACCAAAGCAATTGTGTGGTGGTCTCTGTGGATTATCGATTGGCGCCTGAGCATAAATTTCCTGCAGCTGCTGATGATGCCTACGCTGTAGCGCAGTGGACCGTGGAAAAAGGCGCATCGATTGAGGTCGATAGTAAGCGGGTTGCGGTCGGTGGCGATAGCGCCGGCGGAAATCTTGCTACGGTAGTGGCCTTGATGGCACACGATCGAAGAGATTTTTCATTGGCTTACCAAATGCTAATCTATCCTGTCACCCAATATTCCTATGACACGGCCTCCTATCAAGAGAATGCCGATGGCTATCTATTGACGAAAGAGTCGATGGAGTGGTTCTGGGATCATTACTTGAGAACCGAAGATGATGGAAGACATCCCTATGCATCTCCGCTTCTGGCGGAAGATTTAAGCGGACTGCCACCGGCGCTTGTCGTTACTGCTGAATTCGATCCCCTGCGTGATGAAGGAGAAGCTTACGCCAGGAGGTTGGAAGAGGCCGGTGTCGCTGTAGAACGTAAGCGTTATGATGGCATGATTCACGGATTCTTCTGGATGCCGGCTGCGCTGGAACAAGGCAAACAATGCATCAACCAGGCTTCCGCTGCCTTGAAAAGGGCGTTAGCGGAATAAAATAGATAAGCAGTTCAATGTTTGGGTGCATTGTTGTACCCAGGATTGAACTGCTTTTTATTTTTTAGAATATCGTTCCGGCAATGATTATGAAATTAATTAAAGGATTATTGATGTGCTTGAAGAAGTTAATAAACGATCTATACTTGCAGGAGGGATCTAATGATTAATCAAGTCGGTCAAATTATGGTGTATGTCAATGATCAGGATAAGGCAGTGAGTTTTTGGACAGAAAAAGTAGGGTTTCGTGTGATTGCGGATGAAAATGACGGTCAGGGAATGAGATGGATTGAGATTGCCCCTACAGAAGAAGCGGAAACAAGTATTATCCTTCACGATAAGCAACTGATCGCTAAAATGGAGCCTGAAATGAATCTCGACACACCATCGTTAATGTTTTTCTCTGACAACCTTGAGCAGTTACATAACTACTTATCCAGCAGGCATGTCACCGTCGGGGAAATCGTTGACATGCCTGCTGGAAGAGTATTTAATTTTGCTGATGATGAAGACAATTATTTTGCAGTCATGGAAAAAAAAGAATAGATTTTATTGACGGTGCCTAACCCACGTTACACGTATACTGGTGTTCAGGCACCGTTAACTATAAATAGCAAGGGGTTGCTGTACCCCAAACTCGTGAAAATGTCGAATAATATCGATTGAAAATTCTGAAAAAACATTTACTTTACGTTTTTTCATCTGTATAATCTTAAATAATTATAAAGTTATAATATTATAATGCGATTGGAGCAAGTACACATGAAATTAGACAAGGGATTACCAATTCCACTTTATCATCAAGTAATAGAAATTTTAGAAAATAAGATAACAAATGGTGAGTGGAAAGTTGGAGATCAATTACCTACAGAGAACGAATTAGCAAAGCATTTTAGTATTAGTAACATTACAGTAAAAAGGGCTGTACATGAATTAGTAGACAAAGGGTTATTGTATCGTCAAAGAGGAAAAGGAACTTTTGTTGCACCTCAATTTAAAGAAGCTGAGATGTACAAATTGCTAAGCTTCGGTTCAGAGAAAGAATATCCACATCAAACCATAAAATTTTCAATAGAAGAAGCTGGAGAAGAGGCTGCAAAATGGTTGAATATATCAAATATAGACAAGGTAATAAATTTAAGCCGATTAAAAATGGATGGGAATAAGCCGGTTGGTGTAGAACATATCTATTTAAATTACCAACTGTGCCCAACCGTTACACAAGAATCCATGGAAAATCAGTTAATTTATGATGCACTGAAGGCAGAGAATATTAAACTTGGGAGAACAAAAATCGATTTCTCAGCACTAAATGCAAGTGATGCTGAAGTTGAACTGCTTAATATAGAAAAAGGCACTCCATTAATATCCATACAAAGAACTACACTTACAGAAAAGGATCAGGTTATTGAATTCTCCAGATTTTTACTTTGTCAAGATCATGCCCAGTATTCTATTGAGTTTTCCTTTTAACCAATGATAGTTTCTTAAACAATATAAAGTTATAATTTTATAGTTTTTACTAAGGGGTTGCGATTCTTTAGAAATTTAAAATTATAAATACAAATTTGGAAGTGGGTAATTCTAGTTCAGATATAAATAAAAAATATTAAGGTGTTGCTTTCACACTAAGATAATTAGAATTACCGTAGAAGATCAAAAAGAAGTACATATCCCTTTAAAAGTTATAACTTTATATTATTATATATTTTGCTGTTACTGAATGAATGTAGTAAATAATTTAGGTTACTGGTTATTAATGAATCCAGGAAGGCTAACGCTGCCAAGTTTTTTTGATTTTTAGTGGAGGTGAGTTTATGGAGTTTATTAAAGATCATTCTATATTGCAAAATACCCAGAATGAAAAGGTCACGTTTTTTTATGAAGGTACACCGCTGCATACAAGAAAAGGGACAACTGTAGCGGCAGCACTAATGGAAAATGGAATAAAGAAACTGGGTGTAAGTCGGAAGCTGAATCAGTCAAGGGGGTATTTCTGTGGAATAGGTCGTTGTTGCAGTTGCTTTGTCACAATTAATGGCGAGGAGCATGTCCGGTCTTGTATGGTCACTGTTGAAGAATCAATGGAAGTTCAACCTAATTTACAGGATCCTAATGTAAGGAGTAGTAGCAATGAATATTGATCTATTAGTTGTTGGAGGTGGACCGGCTGGTTTAATGGCTGCCCTTGAAGCTGCTGAATATGGCGTGAATGTTGCTATTGTGGAAGAATCCAGTCGACTTGGAGGACAATTAAGACAACAAACGCAATACCTTTCTCCACTACCATCAGGGATAGGGGAAATTAGAGGGTTTGAATTGGCAAATGAATTAGTAGAGGCTGTCACCTTTAATAAACATATTGTTACATATACGAACCATACAGTCATCGGTCTATATGAGGATGGCAGTGTTGGAATAAATAATGGCAAAGAAATAATTCGGTGCGAAACAAAAAAGATTAGCGTTGCGACAGGCGCAGATATTCAAGGTGTTTTATTTCCTGGTTGGACATTACCTGGAGTACTTACAGTTGGAGCGGCTCAAATTTTAGTGAATCGCGAAAGGGTAAAACCAGGGAATGAAGCATTTATTGTTGGTTCCTCAGACTTTTCCATCGAAGTTGCACTTCAACTCTATGATGTTGGTATTAACGTACTGGGAATAGTTGAAACCGAAACAAGCTTACATGATAGAAAACAGGAAAACCTTTATAGGTTAAAAGAAAAAAACATTCCCATCTTAGAGAATTCTTACATTGAACAAGCAAAAGGAAGAGGACAAGTTGAAAAAGTAATCTTAAATCAAAATGGAAATAAAGAGGAGTACGACGTAGACCTGATATGTGTAGATGGAGGACTAAACCCGGTTATAGAACTTTGCCAACTATACAATTGCAGCTTTGCTTTTAATGAAATACTCGGGGGATGGCTACCCACCTATCAAGCCAATTTCGAGACAAGTACAGATGGTGTATTTATTGCTGGAAATACAGCCGGAATTACAAATCAAGGGGCAGTGATGGTTACAGGGAAACTGGCAGGTTTGGGTGCTGCCGAATCTTTAGGGAATGTACCGGAACAAGCTGCAGATGTATGGAGAAATAACTATTGGAGTGAGCTGGCGAAACTTGAAAATTATCAGGTAAATGAGGCAAGGACTTGCCATATTCAAAACTTTGAAACGTCAAAAACGAAAGTATATGAAACCTGAAGTTAATTGTACAGGAGGGTTGGGCTTGGATAAATCAACCATAGTATGCAGGTGTGAGGAAATTAATGTGGATGAAATCGAAACGGTTTTGAAAATGGGAGCTGAAACATTTGATGATGTAAAGCGAATTACACGATGCGGGATGGGACCATGCCAGGCAAAGATGTGTGTGAAACACGTGTCCAACTTAATTAGTGAATATACCGGAAAACCTTTAGCTGAAATTCCGCCTGCCCGGGCAAGAATGCCATTAAAGATAACACGAATGCGTGTGTTAGCAGGTACCGAAAGTCATGCATCTACTGTGAAAGCTGTTTTTGAAGAAGGTGATCCAGATGAAAAGTAGGACACATGCAGAAGCCTACGATGTAGTTATCATTGGTGCCGGGGTGATAGGAAATAGTATTGCGTACCATTTATCTGAGCAAAATTCACAGAACATTCTGGTTATTGATAAATCCTTTCCATTGTCAGGTACCTCAGGTTCGACACAAGCTTGGGTGTGGGTACATACAAAGACTCCTTCTTCGTATGGCGAATTAAGCTTGTTCAGTTCAGAACTTTACCCTTATCTTGAGCGGAAAATTGGAGATGTAGAGTACAAAAGGACAGGCGGATTGGCACCGTTCTTTACCGAAGAGGAGCGGGAGAAAGCCCTGAAATTGGCTGAGAGTCAGGCAAAAGTAGGGATAGATATTAAAGTGCTCAGCCGCGACGAAGTATTAAAAAAAGAGCCATCTTTTTCACCAAATGTAGTAGGTGCGACGTTCAGTAGTATTGATGGAAATGTAAATCCCTTTCGTCTACTGGAGCTATATACAAGAGCTGCTGAAAAAAATAAAGTAGATTATTCTTTTTACAATCCTGTTGTCGATATTGAACAACAAGGTGATGGCTATATGGTTCATTCCGAAAAAGGGGTATTTCGAACGAAAAAACTGATCTTGGCAGGTGGTCCCTGGTCCAAGCAACTTGGATCATTCATAGGCCTTGATATTCCCGTCAAGTTGGTGAGAGGGCAGGTGCTAATTACAGAACCGCTCGCGCCTTTGTTAAACTATACGATCGGAGGAATCAGGCAGGCAAATAATGGAGAGGTCCTGATTGGTTATTCAAAAGAAGAAGTTGGTTATAATCGCCAGGGTACTCTGGACGTTATTCAGGAGACAGCGAATATGGCGGTATCATTTGTTCCTGCGTTGGCCAATGCAAATGTAGTACGCAGCTTTTCAGGAGTGCGTGTAGTGCCAGAAGATGGATTGCCTATTTTCGGGGAAATCCCAGGGCGTAAAAACCTTTACATCGCAACCATGCATAGTGGAATAACATTGTCCCCTGTTATAGGTACGTTGATGTCAGAGCTGATTTCAAGTGGAGAGACATCTTTACCCATAGAGAAGTACTCGATTTCCCGATTTGCTTAACTGGAAAATAAATCTAAAACATAGGGAGTGAGAGGATGAGATGAGTACATTCATTAAAAAGTTACAAAATATTCAACGTTTTGTCGTCTTATGCTTAATTATGATATTGCCGATACTCGTGTTTATTCAAGTGCTGTTGAGGTATGTCTTTAAGGCTCCATTAATGGGCATTGAAGAACTTATGTTGTTTCCTACCATTTGGCTGTATATGCTGGGCGGAGCTAACGCTTCCATGGAACGAAATCATATATCCTGTGGTGTACTGACTTTATATATTAAAAAAGAAAAAACGAATAATCTCTTTAATTTAATCACTTCGATATTATCATTCGTCATCAGTACCTGGCTTACTTTTTGGGCGTTTAAATACTTTTTGTATTCATTACAGGTATGGAAAGAAAGCAATCTCCTCTTAATTCCTATGTTCTTTGGTGAAAGTGCAGTATTTTTGGGGCTTTTTATCATGACTCTATATGCATTTATGGATGTTAAGCAAAATTTTATGAAGCTACGGACTCGCTACACTGCAGAGGAGGGACTAAATGTTAACAATAGTAATACTTGATGTGATCCTACTTGTTTTCCTGCTGTTTATGAATGTGCCGCTTCCTTATTGCTTCGGTGGTGCCCTTTTATTTATGGTTCTGTTCGGGGATGTTTCGATGCAAAGTATGATGCTATGGACGTTTAATCAGACGATTAGCCCGGTACTACTTGCAAGTCCGCTTTTTATCCTTGCTGGAGTTGTAATGGGAGGAAATGGTGTTGCAAAGCATCTGTTGAATTTCACTGATATTTTTGTTGGGCGGATTAAGGGAGGGATTGGTGTTGTCTGCGTTGCTACCTCGGCATTTATTGGTGCAGTTTCTGGCAGCGGCTTTACGGGGGTAGCTGCAACAGGTCCAATCATGATTCCACGGATGGTAAAGCAAGGATATCCACGGGGATATGCAACTGGATTAGTTACAGTTTCATCCGTTCTTGGTCTGCTTATTCCGCCAAGTGTCATTATGATTTTGTATGGTTGGGTTACGAATACATCGATTCTGGCAGCATTTCTTTCAACTTTAGGACCTGGATTATTGATCGTGGCCTTATTTTCGATTATTAACCTTGTTTGGACTCGCAATTTTCCGAATATTCAGATCGAGGAATCGGTGACAAGACCTGAAAAGGTAAGAATTATTAAAAAAAGGTCGCTTTTAGCATTTCCTGCATTACTTTTACCGGTTATTATTCTGGGTGGAATCTACGGGGGGATTTTTACCCCAACTGAAGCTGCTGCAATTGCAACAGTAGTTGCTCTCCCTATTGGATTTTTTATTTACAAGGAATTAAGCGCGAAACAATTCTTTGAACTTGCGGAAGAATCTGCAACGTCAGTCGGTGCAATTATGACTATGATTTTCTTTACATTAATGCTAAGTCAAACTTATGTAATGATGCAGGTTCCTCAAGCAATCATTGATTTGTTTTTTGGTATCACTGATAACCCTATTATTATGTTACTTATTATTAATATTTTCCTATTTTTAGTAGGGATGATTGTCAACGACGCCACAGGTATGATCTTAGTTGCTCCTCTGCTTTTACCTTTGATTACAGAATTAGGAATTGATCCGGTTCACTTTGCAGCGATTATGGGCGTTAACCTTGCGATGGGCGGGGTAACTCCACCATATGCAAGTATCTTATATTTAGGCATGCGAATCGGAAAATGTGAGTTTTCAGAATTACTTAAGCCTACCTTAGTTTTCCTCCTTTTTGGATACTTACCTGTCGTTTTCCTAACAACATTTTGGCCAGACTTATCTTTATTTCTTCCAGGAGTTTTTGGTCTGCTAGAAAATTAGGGAGTGATAGGAAAAGACCACACCTTAGAAGAAGCTGGTGCGCAGATTATTTAAGGATTGAAGGGAGGGATTCCTACATAGTTATCTGAGTGTTTAGGTGCTGTAGTTGTCTGATCAGTTAAAGAGAAAAGGAGTATTGTTCTATTAATTTACCAGATTAAAAGGGAGGCTTTACTGTGAATTTTAAAAAATCGATTTCGCTCTTGTTCGTTTTAATGATGCTAACGATGGGACTTATCGGCTGTTCTTCGTCTACTAGCGCCGGGGAGGAAAAGACTTTTAAAATTGGACATATTCGCCCAGAAGCTACTGGAACAGATAAAGATGTACAATGGTTTGCAGAACAGATTGCTGAGAAAACCGGGGATAAGGTGAAGTTTGATATCTATCCAGCGAGTCAGCTGGGTGACTACTCTGTTGTGCAAGAACGGGTAAGCATGGGAGATGTTGAAATGCAACTTGCCCCTGTTGGCCCATCTCTTAATAAAAATATGGGGATTACTTACATGCCTTATCTAGTAACAAACTGGGAGGATGCTCTGAAATATTATGGCCCAGATAGTGAAATTGCAAAGGCTGTTGATGAAATGTTGCAAGAAGAAAACATAAAATTACTGGCAACTTATCCAAAGTACTTTGGTGGAATTGCCTTGAAGGAAAAGCCTGACAACCCAGCAGATATGAGTCAAAAGAATATCAAAATCCGTGTTCCAGGAACGAAAGTATTTGAATTGA
Source organism: Thalassobacillus cyri (assembly GCF_900107755.1). Classification (GTDB taxonomy): domain Bacteria; phylum Bacillota; class Bacilli; order Bacillales; family Halobacillaceae; genus Thalassobacillus; species Thalassobacillus cyri. The sequence continues at coordinate 271,902 of NZ_FNQR01000001.1, forward strand.
CCGCAAAAGAACTTGGATACTCTGCAACGCCATTGCCGTTCGCTGAAGCGTTTACCGCCATGCAAACAGGGATTGTTGATGGTGTAATTGGTTCAGGAGCGGAAGGCTATTATGCAAACTTCCGTGATCTAGCGAATTACTATTTACCACTGAATGATCATTTTGAAATGTGGTATATGTACATTAGTAATGATACGTGGAAGAGTTTATCGGCTGAAGAGCAGGAGATTTTCCAAAACACTGCAAAAGAATTAGCAGAAAAAAGGTTTGCTTCAGCTGAACAAGAAACAAAAGACTATGAACAAAAGCTTCGTGATGAAGGTATTGAGGTAATCGAATATACAGATGAAGAACTGGAGAATTTTGCAAAACAAGTTAGAGATAATGTATGGCCTGAGCTGAAAAAAGAGTATGGAGAAGAATTGTTTAATCGTGTAACTGAGGGTGTTCAGTAAAATAAACATTTATGTTCCTCAAATGATCGATATCCATTTGAGGAGCCATTTTTTTTGTAACTATTTGTTTTTCTTTAGAGATAAGATAAGTAAGTCTAAATCACGAGGAGGCGAAGGAAGTGGATGCTGACATTGGAATTATTGGAGTAGGTACTATGGGCAGCATGGCAATGTGGCAGTTAGCCAGGAAAGGGGTTTCTGTATTAGGGTTTGAACAATTTGGTACAGGGCATGATCGTTCCGCGGCTAGCGGGGAATCCAGGTTGTTTAGAACGGTTTATTTTGAGGGGGAAAAGTACGTCCCTTTATTACAGGATGCGAAGAAATTATGGTCACAATTGGAAGAAGAATCAGGCAATCAATTATTGACATTGAACGGTGGTGTAATGATTGGTAATCCTAACTTTGAAGAAATGAAAAATGCCATGAAATCTATTAAAGACTTTAGTTTAGAACATGAACTGCTATCTCCAGAGCAGGCAAAGGAACGTTATCCGCAACATCATCTTGAATCAGAAGAAATAATGATTTTAGATAAAAATGCAGGTTTTCTAAGACCAGAACTGTCGACCGTATCGGCAGTAGCACGGGCTGAGTCTCTTGGAGCAACGGTTAATAGGTACACTAAAATTGAAGAAATCATACCAGATGACAACGGAGTAACAATAAGAACAAAAAACAATGAATATCGAGTAGGTAAGGTTTTAGTAACAGCGGGTCCCTGGGCCGGGAAACTGCTTCCGCAATTGAATGAAATTATAACCGTCAAAAGGATTGTTCTAAGCTGGTATACTCCTAAAAACATTAACCAATTTATGCCTGAGCAATTCCCTGTGTTCGCACATCTGGGCGATGATTTTAAACTAACCGGAACGCCTACGATCGAGGGAAGTATGGTCAAAGCATCAAATAATCCAACATTTAAAGATGTTAGTAGTCCTGATCAATTAAATAGAGAAGTCTCAATCGAGGAAATAATAACTGCCAGCAATGTAATCAAGGGAAAGATTCCAGGATTGATCCCACATCCTGTAAGATCGACAGCTTATATGGATGCTTCTACACCCGATGGACATCCAATTGTAGGAGAAGTTCCTGAAATTAAAAATACTGTATTTATGTGTGGGTTCTCAGGCCACGGCTTTAAGATGTCACCAGTGATGGGGAAAATAGCTGCAGAACTTTTAGTTGATGGGAAAACAAACTATTCGATCGAACACCTCTCACCGCAACGAATGGTAGATAGCGCGTCTTTATTGAGTTAGTAAGAGACTTTAAACATACGTAAAACAGTAGCTGATCCTCAGTGAATCAACGATTGCCGGGTGTCTGACCGTATGTAGAGCTTTAAATATGATTTAGTTTTACCAATAGAAGCTTTTCCTTTGGAAGTGAGTGGGCGAGGTTCAGACACCCTTGCTGTGCAATAAGAAACAAGCACCTGCATGTATAGGTGCTTGTTTTCGTGTATGTGGATTTAATTCTTCGTCATTTCCCTGACTAATTCACGGTTTCTCTTTTTAAAAACATCGTTATGGGAGGACACCATGGCAACAGCATTGGCATCTGGTTCGATGAATTGCTTGGCTTTATTAATGGCATTGGCTGCGTCCTGGAAGGCGCCGGCAATCAAGTTCAGCTTTCCTTCATGATTCAGGATATCTCCCGCTGCATAAAGGCCAGTGTGCCTGACCCCCAATACGCTAATAATTTAGCATACTGGGGGTGTCAGGCACCGTTAGATAGCGAATTTACGAAATCTGCTAAAGAGCTTGTATAGTAAATAATGTTGGCCAGTTTCTGGCTACTAGATGCGTGGTGCTATATGAATAGTGATATCTTGAAACCGAGTATTCCGAATAAGGGCAGGGTTGTGGAAGACTTGATTGCAAGATAATGGGCTAATTAAGCTTTTTTAGAAACATAACCCGAAGTAGGATGTCCTTTCTTCGGGTTATGTTTCTTTTTATGGGGTTATTTGTTGATAAAGGTTACTTAAAACGGTGAAAGGATTGGTCGAATCACTACCCTTGATGGCTGCGATATATCGGGTCAAAGTAAAGCTTTCACTTGGGGAAAGCTCGATTTGCTTTTTGGTCATCATCCAGTTTCCATTTCCGTAAGCACTCAAGCCGTTCATATCTCCCGTATATAGGAATCCATAGACTTGATTATCGGTACCTGTCATCCCTATCCAAGGTTCATTGGGTGAAAATTTTTCCGGATTGGAATAGGAATTGGTGATGACCCCTTGGCCGGACACTCCGCTTTTTTGCCCGGCGCCATCATAATCCATGACGTCTCCCACCCATAATGTTTGGTCGTCACTGCCTGTATTTGTGAAGACCGTTTCTGTTTTGACCAATGCTTGATCAGCACCAATCGTATAAGTGGTCTCCACTTCAATCTCTGGGTTTTCCGTAGATTGTCCGGTTGCTTTCACGACCGCCTGGTCAGCCGTTACTCCTGCAATCTCTACATTATCATGTTTGGCGGTCAGCTGCTGCCATGCCCCGGTCCCAGTTGGTTCCATAGCAGAGACGTAAGGGAGGTTCATCCAGTCTATTTGGTCCTCAAATCCTTTGGCTGATACATCAATCGGCTTTCCTTTGGTCACGCCTGAAAGCTGGGAGTCTTCACTTACTTTAGCGATCGCCATCGCTAGTTTACTATTTTCCATGACGATATCCTTGGTAGTTGCCTCTGATCGCGGCCCGGGAACTGTTTTTCCAGTACTCGCATCCACAGATACCGGAGTCAAGGAAACATTCCATTCTTTTGGATTCCCCTTTGTAAGGTCCAACGTGGCTGTTTTCGTCTGATATCCTAGGCGGGAAACCTGAATTGTATAGCTTCCCGACTCAACAGCAAAGAGATATCTACCTTCCTTATCCGTTTGAACTGCCCGTACTTTTTCACCCTGGTCATCTTTGATAGTAATCGTTGCTCCAGCTATTGGTTCATTGGTCGCCTTATCCGTGATTTTTCCGGTTACTTTTGGCCAACGCTCGGCAGCTTCCCCGCCTGGGGTAAAGGCATACAGATTCCCATCAAAAGCACCAACTAACAGTGTGTTTCCTGAAATGGCTGGGGTGGATGCAACCCAAGTTCCAATTTCGTGGTTCCATAATGGTTGTCCAGTTATGCTGTCCAAACCGTATAACCTTCCATCATTAGAACCAATATAGACAGTTTTCCCACTGACTACCGGTGAGGAAATGATACCTCCTTCTGTGCGGTATTTCCATTTTAATTGACCTGTTTTTGCATCCAGTGCTGTCACGTTTCCATCCGGGAATCCCATATAGACAATCCCATCTTTTACAGCTGGCGTGGATCCAGTGGCATCACCAGGAATATAACTGGCATCTTTACTACGATAACGCCAGAGTTCCTCTCCTGTAGATGCATCAAGCGTTACCAGTTGACCGCCTTGGTGGCCGATATGAATACGTCCATCCGCAATCGTTGGCATGGAGTGCATCCATGCCCAAGAAATCTGATGACGCCAAATTTCTTCTCCTGTTTTCGCATCAAAGGCAAACAACCAGCCGCCATCACCACCGACATAAACTTTTCCGTCTTTGACAACTGCAGAAGCTTCGGAAATCCAGTTTCCTGCTAAAGGACTCTTCCATTTCACTTCACCGGTTTTACTGTCCAGGGCCATTAATTCGCCGCCCTTACCTGTACTATATGCTTGATAGACCGTACCTTCAGAAACTGTAGGGGAATAATACATCCATGCCCGTTGCACACTATCTTTTCCTATGGTCTTCTTCCAGATCAAATCCCCTGTTTTGGCTTCAAGAGCATAAAGTGTACCTCGAACAGTGGAAGCATAGACGACACCATCCTCTACTGCAGGGGAGGACTGCACTTGAGCATTGGCCTTAAACTGCCAAAGTTTCTTCCCTGTCTTCAAATCTACGGCATGAATGGCGTGGTACTTCGAATTACTTTCATCACGTGTACCTATATAGACGATTCCATCTACGATTGCAGGAGATGAAGTGAGGATCGAACCTGGTGTTTTGTAAGACCAATCTAGTTTCAGGCCTGGTTCAAGTTCATCTTTGGCAACCCCTGTATGTTGAGCGTTCCCGTGGAACATGGACCAATTTGCCCCAGGTTTTGGGTCTGTATCTTTCCCAGACTCTACAATTGTGAAAGTATTAACTTTACTCCATGTATCTCCCTTATCATCGGTCACTCGTACTTCTATACTATGCTCGCCTAGGGAAGTTTCACTTGCATGCCACTCTCCCATCCAAGTAAAATCGCTGCTTTGGTTTAGAGATTCCCACGGTCCCCCATCGATACGATACTTCACTTTCTGTACCAGGCTTGTCGTATTATAGGCATTCACTAGAATACCGGTGTCTTCTTGAGGGATTTCGCCGCCAGCGCTTGGGTTCACAATCGATAAACTTTTTTCTACGCCATACATCTTGAATTGTGTATCTGCCTCTTCCCCCTTAAAGGTAATTTTTCGGAATCCGTTAGGTGTTTGGTCAATGGTGTAGGAGCTTGAATTTGTTGTGATATGCTTTGCACCCGGAATCGTGTCGACCGCCACATCATTCACATGGGTGTGTCCCACCAATACAAGACGGGCATTGTATTTAGCAAGAAGTTCCTTGAATTGTTTGGTGTAAGTAGGCGCTGGAGTTTGTGGTGTATTCATCGGCTTATGGACAATTACAATGACTTCCTTATCTTTTGCATTGAGTTCCAAATCCTTTTTAAGCCACTCGATTTGATCCGATTCTTTGAAGCCTAAAATGTTTTCCAGCGTAACAAAGTGCTTCTGGCCATAATTGAAGGAATACCATTCGGGACCTAAATATTTACGGTACCTGTCAATACGTTCCGCATAGGTAGAGCCCGGAGCAAAATCATGATTTCCGACAGCAGGGTATACCGGCAGGTCAGAAGCAGCCGTACTTGCTGTATAGTCCTGGAATTCCTCGTGGGTTGCACGGTTTGTCAAATCTCCGCTTACTGCAATGAAAGCGGGATCCCCGGATAATTGATTTACTTGTGCCAGTTGATCGGTAAATCGTTCACGGTTATTTGTCGTGCCCTCCTGTACATGAACATCGGCCAGGTTGACAAAGCTGAAGTTGGGATTATTCGATTCCGGATTAGGGAGTAATCCAAAGTTCTGTTTTTGCGTCATCCCTTTCTTTAACTCGCCAAGCTGTTTGTAGAATTGAGGGGTCTGATTTTCATCGGTAGGGACACGATAACCATTGGGTACGGTAACAAAGACAATATCTTTGATACGTCTGTCGATATCCATCCTAAGTTCATAATTACCATGTTCATCCGTAACAGCTAGGGTTTTCCCATCAGAAACAGTGACGTTAGCAATTCCCTCTTCATTCTCCTCTTGCTTCCCATTATCATTTTTGTCGTTATAAACTGTTCCTGTAATCGTTGCATAATCCCTTTCATCTGCAATAACCGGTTTAATAACAGCTAATAATACTAGACTCATTAAAAAGATAATTGCCACAGGCTTTAGCTTGCGCATACGTTTTTGCCATTTTTCATTGATTGTACCCAATAATTTCTCCTCCTTTTAAAAATTTCCCATTCTAAGTTAGAAACCTCTACCTAAAAGTGGCATCACCTCCTCCCAGCAGGGTCAAAATCAAACAAAGACCCTTTGAAAATACCAGGTCAATCCAATGATGAAAATTAACGCATTGACCATTCCATGGACCGTAATCGCCCACTTATATTTTCGAATGAGGAGAAGCAACGGAAAAAGCGTGGCTATAATTAGAGCTTGTCCCGCTTCTACTCCTACATTGAAAGTAATGATCGGAAGCAGCGACTCCCAAATGGAGGACTGAAATATATGTAAAGCACCGGCGAATCCGACACCATGGATTAACCCAAAAATGAATACGACTCCGTAGCGATAGATCGAGGAAAATCCTAAGAAATTTTCGATTGCTACAAACATGATACTTAATGCAATCAATGGTTCTATAACAACAGCAGGAATGGATAATACATCAAGCGCTGTCAAGCCAATCGTGACACTATGAGCGAGCGTAAACAGCGTCATCACTTTCCAAACATCTGCCATATTTCGGGATGTGATCACAAGTGCAATAATAAAGAGAATGTGATCCCAACCGATCAAAATGTGATGAAACCCAAGCTGTATAAATCTCAAGCTTTGACCAATTAGCGTCTCCTTTTCAATTTGAAGGTTTCGTTCCCCGCCGTTAAAGACAAAGCGTCCCGATTGATCACCTAACTGATAAGAAGCAATATTTCGATGCGACGGGTCATTATCATCAAAGAAAACATTATATGTAATTTGTATGGCGGCTGAATCAGGGTTTTTTACTGGAAAGTGCAGTACCAAATGCGCATAATCACGGCCTCTTTTTCTTTTTACATTGGTTTTCACAATTTTTCCTTGTAAAAGGGCTCCGTGATTATAAATGAGAAGGTTCGATTGAAGGTATTGCTCAATTATCTTTTCTTTATTTTCTAAAGCCCATTTCATTTGTGGGGTAGTAGCTTCAGAGGTTATTCCCAAATCGATCAATCTAGACAATTCCAGATAATCAAGCTCTAGTTCATAACGCAGTCCTTGCTCATCAAATGTTATGTTTGAATACCCTTCACTGTTGTCTGTATGCGCAGAAGCCCCAATGGGAAAATAGATGAAGGTTAGGGTGGAAAACAGGAAAACAAAACACCATTTTTTCAATTCTGACATATACTCAAACCCTTCCAGAAATATTTAACAATTGTGACAACCTATGGTTGAGTATATAAACAAAGTTTTAAGTCACTGTTAATAAGGTGTTAAAGAATTTAAAAAAAGATTAAGAATGAAAAGGTAAACGGCAGTTCTCCCGGATAACAGGACAGGTAACCAAAGACAACACTAAAAACCTCCCACCCTCGCCGTCTATCTAACTACCTTCTAATGTCATGTCGTTATGGTTACTAAAAAAGAGAGGAGAAGAACCCAGGATTTTTCGTCTTTTCTTAATCTTTATCTAGCGTTAAAGTTTTATAGGGTTTACAAAATTCTAATTATTTTTACAAAAGGTTATTCAGGACTCATCCCGTGTGGGGAAATTGAAATGAACTTTAAAGGAGACATTGTAGAATTAATTGATGATTGTATAAATTTAATTAAAGAGAATGTTCTTAAATGAGTTATTACATAATCGGGGACGATTGCTTTTTAACTAACGTGGCATTTTAGATTAAGATAGAATGGTTTCAAATGAAACCATAGCACCAAGAGGTGAAAGTGTTTCGTTAATGAAAAAAGAGTAGGATTATCTTCGTTAAGTTTGATCCTAGTTAAACACCTATGAAAGTTGTAATAATGGGATTTTGACGAAAATTTTAATCCTTGACAAGAGACGCTACTATGTATTACTATTTACCAGTAATAAGTATTACTGAATATCAGTAAAACAAAATACCTGTGATACAGAGTACTGAAAAAAATACAGCAACATACAAATGGAGGTAAAAATGGGAAATTTCAGAGAAATGATGAAAGGGGTGCTTGAGGGTTGTGTGCTTGAGATCATCAGCCGTGGCGAAACTTACGGCTATGAAATCACTCAACAGCTACGAGAACTTGGCTTCACTGATGTGGTTGAAGGCACAGTTTATACGATTACCATGCGCCTTGAGAAAAACAATCTGGTGGACATCGAGAAAAAGCCTTCCACTATGGGACCACCGAGAAAATTTTACACACTCAACGCAGCAGGTCAAGAGCATCTTGAAATCTTTTGGCAAAAATGGGAATTTGTCTCGAGCAAAATTAACGAACTAAAAACTGAAAATAGAAAGGAGAATTAATATGATTTTTTTTGAAAAAATTATTGGAAGTCTGGATGACAAGCGAGAATGGAAGGCGATGGAGGCACGTGCGAAGGCACTTCCAAGTGAGTATTATAACGCTTACAAAACGATCCAAAAGTATATGTGGACCACTGGTGGTCCCTCTGACTGGAAGGACACCAGCCGTATCTTTGGCGGCATACTCGACCTCTTTGAGGAAGGTGCTGCGGAAGGCAAGAGAGTCACTGACCTCACGGGTGAGGACGTGGCCGCTTTCTGCGATGAGCTATTGAAGGACGAGAAAACCTGGAAAGACAAGTATCGTACGAAGTTGAACGATACGATTGTTCGTGACTAACAGCTAAATCCTAATCCGATACTTTTGATGCGGGTGTCTGCGCCCCGCCCAGGATCATGCGCATTTTACAAACAAGAGATTTTCCAGAGAAAATGATATGTTTTATATCATTCATTTTATGGTATAATAACTACAGAAGTAATATATATTAAAAAAGACCGCAGATGCGTCAACATCTACGGTCGGTAATAGAATGGTTCCCTGCAAGGGGGATCGGCACGACAGAGGGAATAATCCACCTGAGTCCTTAGCTCAAGGGTGGATTATTTTTTTTGGTTAAATGACAGTATGCCCATCACCAATGTTGCGAATGCTACTGCAAACATTAACGCTTCGTATACTGTCATCGGCATCACCCCCTTTCTTATGGGGATGGATGCCGACCACCCTTGAGTCACCTATTCTATTACTTAATAACATTATAACATGGTTATACCTTCCTGAAGAGGTATAAATTATGCATGAAAAATGCCTAACATCCGTTGCGTAATGCTTTACTACGGCGGAAGTCAGGCACCGTTCATTTATGTGTGTGAAAACTTAATGCTTCGTCATTTCTCTGACTAATTCACGGTTTCTCTTTTTGAAAACATCGTTATGAGAAGACACCATGGCCACAGCATTGGCATCTGGTTCGATGTATTGTTTCGCTTTATTGACGGCGTTGGCTGCGTCCTGGAAGGCGCCGGCGATCAAGTTCAGCTTTCCTTCATGGTTCAGGATATCCCCTGCTGCATATAAGCCTTCCATCGATGTTTCGCTCGTTGCCGTTCCTTTTACGAAATATTGGTCGACTAACTGGATATCAAATTTGGTATTTTTCAGGAGTGAGGTGTCCTGGTCGAAACCGTGATTGACGATAACATCATCTACCTCTAAGTAAAAGCTCTCTCCGGTCTTATTACTAGTCAGTTCCACCTGCGAAATGTTTTCATGGTCATCCGAAGCCAATAACTTCGAAATCGTGGTATAAGGAAAACATTCTACCGAACTGTTTTCTAATTGGGTGATTTGCGCTTCATGCCCGCTCAGGCAATTTTTCCGGTAGACGAGGTAAACTTTTTTGGCTACTGGTTCCAGTTCATTCGCCCAATCGATTGCTGAATTACCACCGCCTGAAATGATGACCGTTTTATCCTTAAATGTTTTCAGCGATTTGACGGTATAGTGGAGGTTTCCAAGTTCGAAACGTTCTGCCCCTTCGATGTTAAGCTTCTGAGGCATTAAAATGCCGCTGCCTACTGCCACAATGACGGTTTTGGAATAATGAATCCTTCCTGATGCCGCTTCTAATAGAAAGATTCCATTTTCATCCCGTGAGATGGATACCGCTTTTTCGTTGAGCACTACTTTCGGATTGAACGTTAATCCCTGTTCAATCATCTGGTCCATGAGCTGCTTTCCTGGAACGGGAGGGAGGCCGCCGACATCCCAGACCATTTTCTCCGGATATATGAGAACTTTCCCGCCTAACTGCGGCTGGAATTCGATGATTTTTGTTTTCATTGCCCGTAGTCCACTGTAAAAAGCAGAATAAAGCCCCGCTGGCCCTCCGCCGATAATGGTGACATCAAAAATTTCTTTTCCCATGAACGATTCCCCTCCAATATGTAATTCCTTTTAAACCGATAAACTTAATATGGAAAATGTTGTTGACAAAGCGAGCGAGCCGACTTATAGTATCATTATAAACGAAAGTGATAATCATTCTCAACAAAATATTTATTTGGAGGCTTCACAATGCGCCGTTTATCAACCGAACATTTACATATCGGCTATGGGGAAAAAACGATTGTCAGTGATTTGACGTTGGAGATACCAGATCAGAAAATCACCACCATCATCGGTTCCAATGGGTGTGGAAAATCCACCTTGTTGAAAGCGATGACACGAATCATTCCGTATCAATCGGGATCGGTCATTCTTGATGGCGCCAGCATATCAAAAGAAGATACGAAATCACTGGCCAAAAAGATGGCGATCCTCCCGCAGAATCCGGAAAGTGCTGGCGGGTTGACGGTTGGGGAATTGGTTTCTTATGGACGTTTTCCTTACCAGAAAGGGTTCGGCCGTTTAACAAAAAAAGATTTCGAGGTCATTGACTGGGCGCTTGAAGTAACCGGTATTGAAACATTCAAATACCAGCCTGTCGATGCTTTGTCCGGCGGACAGCGCCAGCGGGTCTGGATTGCCATGTCCCTTGCCCAGGAAACCGAGATGATTTTCCTTGATGAACCGACCACCTATTTAGATATGGCTCATCAGCTCGAGGTCCTTGAGCTTTTGCAGAAGTTGAACAGGGAACAGGGACGAACAATTGTGATGGTGCTGCATGATTTGAACCAGGCCGCCCGGTTTGCCGACCATATTATTGCCTTGAAAGACGGGAAGGTCGTAAAAGCCGGTTCCAGTGAAGCGGTGATCCAGCGGGAAGTCCTCCAGGAAGTATTTAAAATTGATGCGGAAATCGGCAAAGACCCTCGCACCAATAAACCAATGTGCATCACTTATAATTTACTTAAAGGAGAAGAAGACAATGAAAAAGATACTTATGCCAATCCTGCTCTTATTCGTGCTTATTCTTAGTGCATGCGGAAGCACATCAGGCGAAACAGCTTCCGGTGAAAAAGAAAGTGACAAAGAAAATGACCAGCCTGAAACAATTACTTATGAATCAGAAAATGGACCGGTAGAAGTACCGGCGAACCCGGAACGAGTCGTTGTATTATCATCCTATGCCGGAAATGTTATGGCGCTTGATGTCAACCTTGTCGGCGTGGATTCCTGGTCGAAGATGAATCCGAAGTTTGAAGAGGAATTGCAGGGTGTCGAGGAAGTTTCCGATCAGAACCTGGAAAAAATCATCGAACTGAATCCGGATTTAATCATTGGACTTTCCAACATTAAAAATGTCGATAAACTAAAAGAAATAGCACCGACCGTTACCTATACATACGGCAAATTGGGCTATTTAGAGCAGCATGTAGAGATAGGGAAGCTTTTGAACAAAGAAGAAGAAGCGAAACAATGGGTGGAAGATTTCAAAAAGCGTGCCCAAAAAGCAGGCGAGGACATCCGGGCTGAAATCGGGGAGGATACCACGGTTTCTGTCATTGAAAACTTCGAAAAGCAGCTCTATGTGTTTGGTGATAACTGGGGACGAGGCACGGAAATCCTTTATCAGGAAATGAAGTTGAAGATGCCTGAAAAAGTGAAAGAGATGGCGCTGAAGGATGGCTACTATGCCATTTCTCCAGAAGTACTTCCGGAGTATGCCGGCGATTATATCGTATTCAGTAAAAATGCCGATTCCGAAACCTCTTTCCAGGAAACGGAGACTTATAAAAATATCCCGGCCGTGAAAAATGACCAGGTCATTGAAGTGAATGCCAAGGAGTTTTACTTCAACGATCCGATTACATTGGAGCATCAGCTGGAGTCATTTAAGGATGCATTTCTAAACGAGTAATCTATGAGAGGAATTCACCTGCTGAATTCCTCTTCTTTATACTTTAATAAAGTCTAATTTGTTAAAGAATTAAAGTATAAGAAATTACTAAGACTTTCACCATAAAAACTTGGCGACTAGCCAAGCTTTTCTAATACGTGAATCAATTTACAGAGAAGATGGGGTTTCCATGAATAAGGACAAACAGCTTACACGTTCATTTACATATCAGTTTATCATTGGCTTGGTCGTATTGAGCCTTTCATTTGCGGCAGCCATTTTTTTTGGTGCAGCGGATACAACAGCTCGCGATGTGTGGCTGGCGCTGACTTCTAACGTGAAGTCGGAAAGCGTCACTATCATCCGGGAATTACGGCTTCCCCGCGAAATCGCCGCCATCTTAGTCGGGGCCGGGTTGTCTGTCGCTGGTGCCATCATGCAGGGGATGACCAGAAATCCGCTAGCTGACCCTGGACTGCTTGGTTTGACGGCCGGAGCTAACGCTGCTCTCGCTGTCACACTGGCCATTTTTCCATCCACCAATTACCTCGGGATGACGATCGCCTGTTTTATCGGTGCAGGCGTAGGGGCAGGACTGGTGTTTGGTATCGGCTCGTTAAAAAGGGGAGGGTTCTCGCCTTTTCGGATCGTACTGGCAGGGGCTGCCGTGTCTGCGTTTTTGTTTGCAGTGGCGGAAGGAATCAGTCTTTATTTTAAAGTATCGAAGGATGTGTCGATGTGGACAGCTGGCGGGTTAGTCGGGGTGTCCTGGGTACAGGTTCAGGTGATCGTGCCATTCATCCTGATTGGTCTCGTCATTTCCTTTTTGCTTGCGAGGCAATTGACGATCCTCAGTCTCCATGAAGAAGTAGCCGTTGGACTGGGACAGAAAACAACGCAGATTAAAGCAATTTTATTTATCCTGATTATCCTGCTGACCGGCGCTGCCGTTGCGGTGGTCGGGAATATCGCATTTCTTGGCTTGATGATTCCCCACATCGTGCGACCAATCGTAGGGAAGGATTATCGGGCGATCCTCCCGATGTCGGCTGTGTTCGGTGCTTCGCTCATGTTGCTGGCTGATACGGTCAGCCGGACGATCAACGCGCCATATGAAACACCGGTGGTAGCAATCATCTCGATGATGGGATTGCCTTTCTTCCTGTTCATTGTGCAAAAGGGAGGGAGGAGTTTCTCATGATTCATCCGTCTCTTATTAAAAAACAACGCATGCTTATGGTAATTCTCACAGCCTTAATTATTGTTACGGTCCTTGTCAGTATGGGTCTGGGGTACTCTTCTGTATCGTATAATCGCATCATTCCGACGTTGTTTGGAAATGGTACCTTCAAAGAAGAATTTGTCCTGTTTTCGATTCGGCTGCCCCGGATTATTATTACGCTTTTGGCAGGAATGGCGCTTGCACTGTCGGGCGCTATCCTGCAGGGAATCACCCGCAATGATTTAGCGGATCCTGGCATCATCGGAATCAACGCCGGTGCAGGCGTCGCAGTCGCTGTGTTCTTTTTATTTTTTCCAATTGAAGCAGGGTCGTTCGTGTATTTCCTTCCGTTGGCAGCCTTTCTTGGTGCCTTCCTGACAGCCTGCCTCATTTATATTTTTTCTTATCAAAAGAAAGTGGGGATTCAGCCGACCAGGCTGGTACTGGTAGGTGTCGGATTTTCCATGGCATTATCAGGAGCCATGATTGTGCTCATTTCATCTGCGGAACGGGAAAAAGTAGATTTTATTGCGAAATGGCTCGCGGGGAACATATGGGGCACCGATTGGCCGTTTATTTTGGCGATACTGCCATGGCTGATCGTCCTTGTTCCTTTTACGTTATATAAATCCAACCGGCTGAATCTCCTGGGATTAAGTGAGCCGGTTTCGATTGGTGTCGGCCTCGCGATTGAAAAAGAGCGGATCGTCCTGTTGGTGACAGCCGTGGCTCTGGCTGCATCGGCCGTATCGGTAACCGGAGGTATTGCTTTTATCGGACTGATGGCGCCTCATCTCGCTAAATCGTTAATCGGTCCGAGAAATCAACTATTCCTGCCCTTGGCATTGTTGCTTGGCGGGTGGCTGCTGTTATTTGCGGATACGATCGGACGCAATGTACTCGAGCCGGACGGGGTTCCAGCAGGTATTATGGCAGCATTGATCGGCGCTCCTTATTTTATCTATTTATTGTTGAAGAAGGTTTAGCCCGCTTTGCTGCAGGTGACTGACCCCTGGTATGAAGAGCTATTATTTTTTGTTAGTTTTACCAGTAGGAATTTCTTGTGGAAGTGAGTGCGAGGTTCAGGCACCCTCGGTAGGGGCTGGGCACGCACGGTCGGTTTATATTAAATACGAGCCAATTTAATCGTAGAATGGTAAAATATAGATAGATATTCTGCGAGAGGGAGAAAACACATGGCTGGAAGCAAAACTAACAGGAAATTCAAAACAGCGTTGAGAAAAGTTTTCTTCAAGAATGTTCTCCCGTTGCTGCTTGTCATTGGCGTGATACAGCTATTTGCAAACAGCCCGATCGAAGAAAATGTGATCAGCAGTCTTACTTCTGAAAAGAAGGCGAATCTATCAAAGCAAGTGTTGCAGTATGAAGATAAAGTGGAGAAATACGCAAAAGAAGAGGGAATAGAAGATTATGTACCTATAATTCTAGCCTTGATGATGCAAGAATCTGGTGGGAGAGGGGACGATCCGATGCAAGCTTCCGAATCGTATTGTGGTTCTGTCGGTTGTATTAATGACCCTGAAAAGTCGATTGCACAAGGCGTTTCCTATTTTGCTCTTACCTTGGAGAAAGCAGATTATAACGTTAAATTAGCTTTGCAATCCTATAATTTCGGAGCTGGATTTATTGATTACGTCATGAATCATGGCGGGAAATACACGCAAGAGTTAGCGATCGAATTCTCTGCTATGAAGTACGAGCAGTTACAGCACACCGGGATTTATAGCTGCATTCGCGAAGAGGCGCTGCAGTATGATGCTTGTTACGGGGATATTTATTATGTAGATGCGGTATTGGAATATTATGATGAAGAGAACAATGAAAATAGGAAAGTGGCAAACTTTTAATAGAAGAGGCTGCTTCCTAAGTCTGTAAAAGGCTTAGGAAGCAGCCTTTTTATGTCCTCTTGCAAGATGTTTTCACTTTATCATAATTGTTAGACAGCAATTTCGTAGAGGAAGTGGGGAAAGGGGTCTTGCTCTTTTTGTCGAAGTATGGAAAGATGAATTTAGATTCATTTTTTCAGGGAGGCAAAAGCGTGACTAGTAAACTCAAAGTTTTTGAAAGTAGTACCAATGCTGACCACCTTCATTGTGCCCTTATCAAACTGCCTGGGGTAAAATATGATGCCAGCGCCCAGGGGCCAACCATCGGTTATCGCGTAAACGGTCAAACGTTCAAATTCGCAACCTTGCACGGTGGGAAGGCTTATCAATCACTTGTTTTACATATGGAACCCGGAAACCCTGTTTCGGCGATTGGAAAAGAAAAGCAGCGAGAGATCCAGGAGGTTTTGGATTTTGATATCCGAAAATGCAGGAGCCACTTGTTGAAGCGTCATGAAGTGTATATTCCTTTTGAAAAGCTGGATTGTCTGAGTGCGTTTGCCAGTATTCAGCCATTTATCAATGAGGCGATGGAAGCGCAAGAGAAAGAAGGAAGGATAGTAGTTTAATCCTCCCTTCTTTTGTGTAATAAAAGCTTGTTAAAAAAGCCTGGTTCCTTGTTTGAGGAACCAAGCTTATTATAGTCCTTACCGGTGATTATATTGGTTAGATCCTGTACCTACACCTTCCGGGTACATGGAGGAATTTTCTGTTCTGCTTTCCAAGAAGTTATGATAGACAGCACTTTGCTTGTTCTCTGGTGCTTCGACGAATACGATTATTTTTCCATCTTTTAAATCACTTTCATACTGTTTCGCCTGTTCTTCCGGTATCCCTGCTCCGACCAAGGCTCCCACGATACCACCGCTTCCAGCTCCGACTCCGGCACCTGACAGGGTAGTGGCAAGTGGACCGGCAGCTGCTATGGCACCGATACCAGGGATGGTCAATAAACCAATTCCTGCAATCCACCCTGCGATTCCTCCAAGGACACCGCCTGAAGCTGCACCATAACCAGCGCCAATCCCTGAGTTCTTGCCTCGACCGGTTTTGTTTTTAGAAACATCCGTGTCTGTTTCGTCTTCAATTTCATTTACCTGATCTTTGTCTTTAGCGAATACAGTAATGTCCTCACTTCCGAATCCTTCATCTTTCAATCCTTTGATCGCTTCTTCAGCATCTTGAATGTTACTGAATACACCACCGATGATTTTCTTATCCATAACTCTTATCACTCCTTCTTTAGAGTTTGGCTATATTAATCCTTTCCCAATGTCGAGAAGAAAATAAACATGATTTCCGTGAATATACCAAATGGGTCAAGGATCCAGGGGGCAAAACCTACTTTTTATATATGAAACCAAGTCGGTTCTCGCATCGGCCCTTATCAAATTGCCTGGCGTGGAATATGATGCCAGCGCACAGGGGCCAACCATCGGTTATCGCGTAAGCGGTCAAACGTTCAAATTCGCAACATTGCACGGTGGGTAGGTTTATCAATCACTTGTTTTACATATGGAACCCGGAAACCCTGATTCGATCATTGGAAAAGAAAAGCAGCGAGAGGTCCAGGAAGTATTGGATTTTGATATCCGTAATTACAGGAGCCACCTGTTGAAGCGTCATGAAGTGGATATTCCTTTTGAAATGCTGGATTGTCTGAGTGCGTTTGCCAGTATTCAGCCATTTATCAATTAGGCGATGGAAAACCAGAAGAAAGAAGGAAGGATAGTAGTTTAATCCTTCCTTCTTTTGTGTAACAAAAGGTATGAATCATTTATGATTTTATAGGAAACACAGCTCCGTTGAGAGTTTGTTAGATTGCCAGGTTATTGTACTACTTTTTCCTTAAACGCAGGCATGACTTCCTCTTCTACCAGCTTCATGGATTCTAGTACTTTTTTATGTGGCAGCCCACCAAAATTCATTAACATCATGATATGATCACAGCCAGCTTCCTCATATTTTCTTAACCGTTCGATCACATCTTCAGGACTACCTATTAACAGCTGTTCTCTAGCTTCTAAATCTTCATATTTTGCTGACTTGCCGTATAGGCGTGTATCTAAATATAAATTCAGATGTTCCGCTGCAACTTCTATTGCTTCTTCTCTTGTAGGTGCAACATAGGTGTGTAAGGCTAACGGAACGTTTATTTTTTCTGCGTCATGACCAGCTCCTATATAATGCTGCTTATAGTCATCGAGAATCTCCTTCAACGAGGAAAGGGAGTCGCTTGCAACATAGGGCACACCCATGATGTTGTAGCCCATTCTGCCAATATGCTTTGCCCCGTTGGCACTGAGGGCACCAATCCAGACAGGTACTTGCTTTTGTTTAGGAACAACTTCTAATTTCACATCATGAAATTGAAAGTATTCGCCGTCATGAGAAAAAGTCTCTCCGGTCCAGGCTTTTTCAATTACAGCCAAAGCATCGTTGAATTTGAAGGCTTTGTCTTTTCCGTTAATATTAAATCCCGAAAACTCGTGTGGCAAATAACCACTTCCAAGTCCTAAATTTAACCGGCCATTGCTTAACACATCTAATAGTGCGTAATCCTCGGCTACCTGGATGGGATTTTTGAAAGGGAGCGTGACAATGGAAACACCAAGACGAATGTTTTTCGTTCTTTCTGCAACTAATGTCAATAACATTTGTGGGGAGGTCAGAATGCCGTATTCACTGAAATGATGTTCTGCAAACCAAACAGAATCGTAGCCTAATTGATCGGCAGCCTCCGATTGTTCCACAACTTCGAATAGCAGATCCTCCGGTTCACGCCCCAGACGACTTTTGTAATTATCAAAAACCGTAAACAACCCAAACTTCATGATAAAACCTCCAATAGATTAATTTGATTTAAAAAAACCAGCAGTAATGGACCCCGTCTCGAACAGCATCATGCTGCAAAACAAGTTTCCAATACTGCTGGTTGTTGTACTCGTTTATATGTATGCGCTTACAAAATTCATTATATTCAAACTACTTTTGGAAGTCAAGAATTCATGATATTTAATTCGATATAGCACTACATACAATAAATATAGCTGTAAAATTCGATAAATACACAATACCGAATCCTGACCCAATATGCTAATGCTTTAGCATGTTGGGTCATGCGATGTCTAGGCACAGTTTTCTATTTGCGGATGGCTGCTTTTCCGTACGAAAAGTGATGGTTAAACACTTCTTCAGTCAAAGTGACAGGTTTTATATTCTTTATTTTATGGTATAATAACTACAGAAGTAATATATATTAAAAAAGACCGCAGATGCGCCAACATCTACGGTCGGTAATAGAATGGTTCCCTGCAAGGGGGATCGGTTCTTCAGACGGAATAATCCACCTGAGTCCTTAGCTCAAGGGTGGATTATTTTTTTTGGTTAAATGACAGTATGCCAATCACAAGTGTTGCGAATGCTACTGCAAACATCAACGCTTCGTATACTGTCATCGGCCTCACCCCCTTTCTTAGGGATGAATGCCGACCACCCTTGAGTCACCTATTCTATTACATAATGACATTATAACATGGTTAAACTTTCCTGAAGAGGTATGAATTATGTATCTATAATGCGTGACCCACTGCGCTAATACCTGGGGGTCCGGCGCCAATTAATTAAATCACGCACTTTCGGTCTATTCGCTTTCTATGGTTGTTAATTTTGCTTTCAGCAGCAGGACGACATCGTGTGTGAGAAATATACAAGCTGATAAGTAAACAGGGAGGGAGATCATGGAGGTTGAAAGTGAGTATCTGCGTATTGTGATTGAACGTTTCGAAAGCTTAAAGGTTCTTGGAGATAAAACCTTTCGTCAAATTTCCGAGGAAGATATCCATTGGAGTTATCATGAAGCTTCCAATAGTATTGCGATCGTCGTTAAACATATGAGCGGTAATATGGTGTCGAGGTGGACGGATTTCCTGATTTCTGATGGGGAAAAAACAAGCCGAAAACGCGATGAGGAATTTGAAGATGACATTTCTTCCAAAAACGAATTGCTTACACTTTGGGAGTCTGGATGGAATGCTTTATTTACGGCCTTAAGGTCCTTAACACCTGAGGGTTTATTAAAACAGATTACCATTAGAGGTGAAAGTCACCTGGTCATAGAGGCGATCGAGCGGCAGGTGGCCCATTACGCTTATCATGTAGGTCAAATTGTGTATATTGGTAAGCAAATAAAAGGCGAAGAGTGGAATAGCCTCAGCATTCCAAGAGGGAAGTCGGAGGAATATCTTAAACAAATGCTCGAGAAACACAAGGGGGAAGAGGAAGATTAAAGGAAACCATTACTGAATAGTAAAGGACTTTACTTAAACCTCCTTTTTATTAGTAGGGGAAAATTGTATAAAACACATGTCCTTTTTGATTACATCCGGCGTATCGATCAATATTTTTATGGAAAGAAGCCTGCTTCCCCCAATTGTACTAATACTTTGGCATGCTGGGGGTGAGGCACCGTTTGATATGTAAGATTTTTTTAAATAGATAAAGGCCTTATTGTCATTTATCTGGATGGTGTAGTCATTACATTGATAAAATCTTTTACAAATGCCTCGTAGTTGAACGATATGGCAATATGATCTGTATTTTCTGTAACCTGTTCGTTAGATCTAGCTCTAAAGTCAGCGAGACTTTCTCCTTTTGTGTTGTCAAACGCAATGGATACAGAAGCCTGCCGATTAATATACTGGACTTGTGCCGGATTGGCTAAAGCAAATACTGTAAAAACATCATGCAAAGGACTGCCTGCGAGACTTGGGTCTAATTTCTTGTAGGCAGCGGTATAATAATCAAAAATAGGTTTTATAAGTTTGGTGAATGCATTAAATGGCTGAGAGGTGATCTGTCGAATGGTTTCAGGTGTTATGATTGCGTAATTCGTAACGTTTAATGGAGTGATAAAGACATTTCGTAACTTGTTTAATACGAGGTTGGCAGCTATTGCATCCCCATGAAAGTTAGCTTCGGCATCAGCTGTTACGTTGCCTGGTACTAAAAAGGCGCCTCCCATAATATAAAAGGCACGCACCTTTTTAAAATACTCATCTCCTCCTAATAAAAAAGCGATCGCAAGCGATGTAGACCTTCCTACATCTACGATAACTAGATTATCTTCGTAATTATCGATGATTTTAAATATCTCATCGAAATTCACTACCTCGTGTTGAAGAGTTTCTGGAGGACGGATTGGGCCTAACCCCTCTTCTCCATGGATTTCTGGGTAGAATACAGCTATTTCACCACTGAGCGGACTTCTTGCTCCGGCGATGATAGGAATATCATTCCTTCCTGCCAACTGTAAGAGATATGCTACATTCTGGGTTGCCTGTTGTTGTGGCACGTTACCATAACTTGAAACGATACCAACCACATTTATTTCAGGATTTAAAAGTGCATACATAATTGCTAATGAATCATCAATTCCTGGGTCACAGAACAGTAAAACATTATACATGTACTTACCCCCTATCAATATAGACAAGTTATTCTATGAGTGAATTCGTTCATATATAACAATCTATATCCTAAGTGATGTACAAAAATCGGTGCCTGATCCCCATGCCGCTAATGCTTTAGCGTACTGGGAGTCAGGCACCAGATGACTATTTATCTTTTTTTAATATGGTTAAAATCTCGTTATATTGGTCAATGGTAATGTCTCCACTTGCAAGACGGCGATCCAGGATCCTTACAGCATGATCAACGGAATGATCGTCTCTTTTATAGCTTCGCTTCCAAATGATTAACGTAGTGACGAACATACCAATTAATAATAAGAAGAAAAAGAAACCAAAGGGAGGAAAATGTCCCCAATACATCGCAAATCACTCCTTTCGAATTTTTTAAGCACGAACAAGCTTAACTGCCGTCATTACCGTAACCAGTGACCTCCAAAATAGGATTAACGCAATGACGGGGTGCAAGACAGCTAAATATGGCAGGGAATCAGCGAAGGTTACGGTGATATATTGCAGCACGATCATGATGTATAAGCCTGCTGACTGCCACCTTAGCCACTTTGGCATGCTGCCAAAGAAAGACAGGATAAGCAGTAGCAGTGGAATGAACTCAAACACATGAATAAAAGTAGAGTGCGTTTCCCACATGCTATATTCTACGAATAAACCAGCACCTGCTAACAGGACTTGAATGATAATACATACAAAAAACAGCATAGCAAGTAAGGCAAACATCCCTTGGATCACTCGAGTTCTGGTTCGTACGATATTATCCATACACTGATCAACCTCCTGATTTTTTCTTCCCCCATGGTTTGTAGACGGATAAACCATAAATAAGGATAAGGGAGACCAATTGAATCGTAAGTCCAATCCAAAGGTCCACTTGTAAGGCTGCTGGATAAATGGCGTCCTGTGTGTTGTTGATTTGCTGTAATGCACGGTTTGTCCAGGCAGACATCCCCCAAATATTAACTGTGAAAAGAATAAGAGACAAGACTTCTTTGGCAATAATCCAGTAAAACTTGAATAACCCCCATGGTGTCATCATAGACAGCAGTATACCGGTGATGATGGTGGCGAATGTCGAGCCTCTTACGATGGTTGTAGAGATCAGGTGCATCACCTCGTAATTCCGTTGCATAACCTGTGCATCATCCGTTGCGGAAATGCCTCCACTTAACAAAATCAACGTTATGGTCGCCCCAAACATAATTGCCGCGAAAAGAAGGTGGATCGTTACCAAGCCTTTTTTCGTATTTCTCGATAATTTCACACTGGAAGTTTCACTCCTTTCTATATTTCTTAGGTTTAAATGTACCAGGAAGGTATAAATAGACGATGTCCTGTTTATAAACATTTTCTAAACAAATCGGTTAGAAAAAGACCACTTGCCTTTACTAGGAATATAAGTAGTGGTTCCTGGGTTAGGGAACTTTCTGGAATAATAGGGTACTATATTAAACGACAAAAAGAAGCATTTAGTTGTTAAAAGAAGGGTATTTGAGCAATCGAAAAGAAACCCTTCTTAGCCGTATATGTTAAGTTTAAAGAAACAATTAGAGAGGAGTGTGACAGTGGGAAAAGTTATTTTAGACATGTCCATGTCACTGGACGGCTTTATCGCTAGTCCCAAGGATAACCGTAAGCAGGGTCTTGGTGAGGGTGGCGAGATTTTGCACGAATGGTTATTTAATGGGGAAAGACCTAGTGAATTTAACGACTTTTTTAAGCTTTCTATAATTAATAGGGAAGTTTTTGATAAATCTTTTGGAACTATAGGGGCAATTGTAGCAGGCAGGCGAACGTACGATCTTACATGTGGCTGGGGAGGCAGCCATCCCATTCACGGAATTCCGGTATTTATACCCACTCATGATGCGCCTAAAGAGGTCCCTGAAGGAGAAACCACATTCACCTTCGTTAGCGACGGTATGGAGAGTGTTGTTGAACAAGCTAAAACAGCCGCGGATGACAAGGATGTCCAAGTGATGGGTGGAGCGAATACTGCTCAACAGTGTATGAAAGCCAACCTAGTCGACGAAATCCTGATTCACTTGGTACCCGTTCTACTTGGTAAAGGCATCCGACTGTTTGATTCTCTCGGTCCAGAAAAAATTCATCTGGAGAAGGTAGACGTGACAGAAGCCTCTGATGTAACCCACCTTAGATATCGAATTTTAAAGTAGTACTTATACATAGGAGTATTGTTATTCAGGAAAGGGGCGATTATTCAATTAGGATAGTCGTCTTTCCTTTTTATAGAATTGGGAAGAATGGTGGAAGACTTAGTTTCGAGATAACCTGTGATTATACAGAGGTAAGTGATCTGATAATGTAGCTTTTTGATATTTTACTATTGATCTAAATTCCGTTGTTTTATTTACATTCGTTTTTACTACGGTATATGTTACCCGCCGGATTTCGATATAACCATTCATAAGGAGCTGTTCAATACTATGAATCACGTCAGGAACAAAATCCAAAACAGTAAAACACTCTTAGGTCCTTTCCCAACATTTGAAGTACAAGAGACTCCTTATTCTCCCTGCGAATTATTCTTAAAATGGTTTCAAGTTGCATTGGAACATGATATTCATGAACCTCATGCAATGACTCTTTCTACAGTAGATAAAGAAGGCAAGCCTGATTCGAGAGTACTTATACTTAAAGATGTGGATGAAGAAGGCTGGTACTTTGCTACTAGTACTAATAGTGAAAAAGGTAAACAATTAAGGACTAACTCTAATGTTTCCTTGAACTTTTATTGGGCATTAATTGGTCGGCAAATTAGGATACGTGGTAATGCTATAAAGATGGATAAAGAAACAAACGTTAAGGACTTTTTGAACCGTGGAAAGGTAGCACGTGCTATTTCTTTAATAGGTAAACAAAGCTCAATTTTAGAAAAACAAAGTGACTTTGAGGAGGCTCTGTCAGATCAACTGTCTAATTTGGAAGATAATCCTGTTGAAGCTTCTGATTCTTGGACCCTTTACAAAGTTAGGGCTAATGAGGTTGAATTTTGGCAAGCAGATGAAAAGAGACAGCATGTTAGATTAAAGTATTTCTTGGAAAGTGACCATTGGATAAAAAAACTATTGTGGGCATAATCAATAATACTCTACATTTGATTTTTAGTTATATTATCCAATGAATTGTGTACTGAAAAGGGGCTTCTCCAAAGTAAGATGCGTTCGATTTTCATAATAATTTAAGGGATAACATGAAATACGTTTACCAAAACTAGTAAACTACAAAGGGGAAATTTTGGTGAGCAATATAATGCTTCGAAACGTAATGGAAGATGATCTTCCGGTTTTCTTCAAACCCCAACAGCATCGGGATGCAAATCATATGGCGGCATTTACAAGTAAGGACCCTGGGGATTGGAATAGCTTCTTAACCCACTGGAATAAAATTCTGGCGGATGAAGAAATCATCAAGCAAACAATCACTGTTCAAAATAATGTTGCTGGAAATATTTTATGTTTCGAGCAGTTCGGCGTACCAGGGGTTAGTTACTGGATAGGAAAAGAGTATTGGGGCAAAGGCATCGCTACTAATGCTTTAAGGGAATTTTTAAAACACGTTACCATTCGTCCACTTTATGCTCGTGCTGCCAAGGACAACATTAGGTCACTCAAGACACTGGAGAAATGCGGTTTTACAATCTCCGGGGAAGACATTGGGTTTTCTAACGCACGTGGTGAAGATGTAGTAGAATTTGTTCTTATACTTGACTAAAGATTATTTGCATGACATTTAATTACGTGAGTCTTGGTTATAAAAAAGCTTGTTAGAAATTAAATTTTTTTTGAAATACCAAAAGGGGAAGGAGATATTGTAATTGAAAATTAAACCTATCAATAAAAATCCTTAGACTTACATAATGCAGGTAAAATACCCTATTCTACAATCGGGGGCATAAAATCCTTAAGTATAAAGAGTAATATACTTTCATGGGGTGATCTGTTGTTTGATCGGTTTATGGGGAAACATGGACTTTATGCCCTAAGGGCCTTAACTGTTAAATCGATAGCCTGAGCCCCATACGGTCCTAATATATTGAGGATCTGTGCTGTCTTTTTCAATTTTCTTTCGGATCTTTTTAATATGAACGGTAACAGTCGAATTGTCTCCCATGGCATCCAACCCCCATATCTTTTCAAACAGGTGCTCTTTCGAAAAAACCTGGTTGGGATGGGTAGCCATAAATTGCAACAAGTCGAACTCTTTTGTTGTAAACGGTATTTCTTTTCCATCGACAAATACTTGTCTTGAGGAAGGATTGATTTCTAAACTCCCTATGTGAAGTACTCCAGGCGGCTTTTCGTGCTGGACTAATCGTTCATATCTGGCCAGGTGAGCTTTAACCCTGGCTACTAATTCCGTAGGGCTGAAGGGTTTGACAATAAAATCATCAGCCCCAAGCCCGAATCCTCGTACCTTATCCATGTCCTCATGTTTGGCTGTTACCATCAGAACCGGTATGTCGGTTTCCTGGCGTATCTCTTTGCATAACTCGAATCCGTTGATCGAAGGCAGCATGATATCCAATAATATTAGATCATAATGGTTGTTTCGGAGTGTCTCCCGTGTGTCTTTTCCATCCGGGATGATCGTGACTTCATAGTTCTCTATTTCCAGAAAGTCTCTTTCTAATTCTGCAATGGTCTGGTCATCTTCGATAATTAAAATCTTTCTACTCATACCAATCACCTGATTCGTTAGATTTCTGCAGGGTAAAGTGAATACGGAGCCCGCCATCCGGGACGTTTTCTGCCCAAATGCTGCCCCCATGGGCTTCGATAATTTGGGCTGCGATCGATAGACCAAGTCCACTTCCGCCTTTATGTCGTGATGATTCCCCTTGATAAAAACTTGAAAAAATGTCCTCTAATCTCTCCTCCTGCATGCCAGGCCCACTATCCGTTATCATGATTTCCATTTCTTTTTGGCGGTTCTTTGTGGAAACCTGTAATTCGTTTTGATCATTTTCCATGTGCTTTATGCTATTGGAGATGATATTTTCCAACACGCGAACCAGTTTATCCCGATCAACTCGTACAGGTGAATCGATATCGTCGGTAGTTAAGGTTACTTGAATATGATCTTCTTCCAGGCTGCCCTGGATGTCATCGAGATAATCCTGCATGAATTCATTTATGTTTACTTCTTCAAAATGAAAAGGTAACTTGTTCAAGTCCAGTTTGGAATAAAGGAATAATTCGTCAATTAATCGGTTCATGTAATTTGCCTTGGTGGAGATGATGTCAAGATAACGCCTTTGTTTATCAGGGGTGTTTGCTACTCCGACCTGGATTCCTTCTACGTAGCCCAAAATGGAAGTCATCGGTGTTTTTAAATCATGGGAAATGTTCGCGATTAACTTTTTTCGATTATTTTCGTACCGGTCTCGCATTTCAATCGATTCTTTCAGCTGCTCCCGCATCTCATCGAATGATTGCACGAGCTGCCCTAATTCATCCTTACTTACAGGCTTCATCGAAAAGTCCAACGAACCCTGCTTGATTTTAGCTGAAGCTTCAGACAGTTGCTTAATGGGCTGCAAAATACTTTTAGACGTAAAGTAAGAGAGCAGCACATTCGTGATGATCAACAGGAGAATTAAACTAATAAAAATAATTGGGAATAAGGCACGGGCCGAATTAACAAAGGAGCCTTTCCTATCCAACAGTATAATAGAACCTTCACTGCCATCATCAAAATAAAAGTCGTGCTGGTGAACAGCGTATTGCTTTCCATCCAGCCAGGCTACAGGATCATAGCCTTCATTCCCGAAGGTGGGTAATTCTTCTTTTTGAAGGGGAGTATCTGTGTGGTACAAAACTTCCTGCTTTTTAAGGACAATGAATTCTAAGGTGGGCTTGTTTATCTGATTCGATATGTTATCCATGTATTCCTGGTCGTATAGCTTGTCTTGTTCCAGGGAAGCTATTCTTATTAGATTGCTGAATACCTCGGGATCCTGTGTCCCCTGTGGTCCCCAGCTCCTGAAATGCTGATTTCCGCCCAGGACCATATTCAACAAGATGATGATGATAAATATAATGACAACTGGAAACAGAACCATCGCTGCATTTGAGAAAAAAAGACGTCTGCGAATCGACATTCGTAATCTCCTTCGTAAAATAGTTATTGTGACTATATAATGTTTATATTAAAAGAGTCTTAGGATTTTATAAAATAAAAAAAAGTGGCCCTGCCCATTTTAAAAATCCGGTGAACAGGGGAATAAGGGAAGTTATAAAGAGACTTTGACGTATTTAGTGTTTAAAAAGGAGTGGATCAGACTTTCAAGAAAGTTCCTCGGTAAACTTGGTAATTTTTATTTAAACACCAAATTAATGTACAAAAAACAATCGGTTAAATACCTCTTGGATAAGTTCAGTTGGATGTTCTGTCATCTGCTGTGACCTCCAGGCAATAAAGCCATCAGGGCGTATGAGTACTGCTCCTCCCATACCAATGCCATAGGTTTCGCTAAAACAATTGCTATTATCCTTTAATTCTTCTATTTGCCCAATTCTATAGCATCTTACATGCTTAGCCCACTTGGATTGCTGGATTGCTTTCTCCCAATTTTCACCACTTTCCCCAATAAGGACAACCCACTGATCCAATAATAAATCAATGGTTGAAACATTATGCCCGTTAACCTCCAGGTTCAGGTGAGGCGCTCGTGTTCCAGGTCGGGCTGAGGGAGTATTTGCATCCTCAAATACTTTCTGATCGGATTGCCCGGCTTCAGGAATGAGACAGCCGGTTTGATAACTATACCCAAATACTACATCATTGTCTGGAATGATTTTCTCTACAGGAGGAAGCTTGTTATTTGGGTCTTTAAACCAGGCTTGAAGGCGTGCGAGGGCTTGCTGCAACGTATGGTAGGCAATTGGTTTTCGTTCTTGTTCATACGTATATAGTAATTCTGCTCCTGCTGTTCCTCTGATAACAGCTTCAAGCTTCCAAGCAAGATTATAAGCATCGTGAATACCAGTATTGCCACCAAAGCCGCCAGTCGGAGGAATGACATGAGCAGCATCCCCTATAAAAAAGACCCTTCCACTTCCAAAACTGTGGGTAATAAATGCTGCCGCTTCCCAAAGTCTTATATCGACAATGTTTACTGTCACATTTCGTCCCATTCCTCTTGTAATTAATTCCTTGCATCGTTTCTCGGTATAGTCACCTGGTTCTTCTCCCTTTTGAGGAAAATACTGGACAGACATCGACCAGCGTTTTGCACCTTCTCTGGGCACTAAGGTACCATTAATATCCTCAAGCATGGAGGCAGTAAAATGGTATCCATTTATTGTAGGTAGTGCATCTGTATCAAAAATGACATTTAACCAATTCTGAAGGATCCCAGGTCCCTGACGGATTACTCCTAATCTTTCTCTTGTTTTTCCATTTATTCCATCAGCTGCTATGGCATAGGAAGCATGGATTTCCGATGATTGTCCGGTAGTACGATTTTTAGTTACTACTTTAACTTTATCTGTTCCTTGCTTTATATCCGTAGCCTCCGTATTAAATCTGATATCCGCTCCCAGTTTTTCTGCTTTCTCCTTTAATATCGGTTCTAGTCGGTCCTGTTCACAATCAGCAGGGCGTGTCGGACTAAACGAAGTCGTATCGTTTTGTTCGATTTTCATAATTTTAAAATTCTCATCTGCCAGGTTTTTAGCCATAACTACATTATTGGATGCTTGTCTGGGCCGTTGCTCCCTAATTTCGTCTTCAATTCCTACATTACGATACAATTCCATTGACCGTGCAGAAATCCCGCTGAACTTATATTGAATGGAAGTCGTTTCATGTCTTTCGATTACTATACAGTCTATATTGCGATGGGCTAAAAATAATGCTGCTGATAATCCACTTAATCCCCCGCCAATGATGAGTACCGAAGTTTCTGTTTTCATCATACATCCTCCTTTTACTATTTTTTTTGGCGTCCATTCCAACATAAACTAAAATGATAAACGCTCTCTAAAGTAAATCTTAATTATTTCTTAATTGATGGTCCGAAGGGGTCTCAAAAGCTGAAAAATCAGTTTAATCATTTTTTGATGGTGGCATACCAGCAATAAGTTTGGTAGCGAATCTAAAAAATAGAGTAACGTGAAGATGCCTGACCCCCACCGCGCTAAAACTCTAGCATGATGGGATTCAGGCACCGTTTTTTTGGTTTTTCTACCTATATTATTTTAATCAAACAGGTATTTTGCTGTTAATGATCGCCTTATCACTCGAAGTACCGAACTGTTGTTTTTTGTGATAGAAGAAATAGGAACCGAATAATAGCATGTAAAAGATCAAGAAAGAACTTACAGGATCTCCCACAGCCAGAGTCGAGTACATAGCTCCCGTGATATCAATTGCAAACCCGGCGTACGCCCATTCTGTAATTCGAGGAAAACCAGGAACCAATATCGCAATCACACCAAGTAATTTGGCAACTCCAATAAATGGGATTAGGTAGGCAGGGTAACCTAAGTGGTCGAATAGAGTGACTGCATCGGGATGAGAAAGAATATTAGTAATAGCACTAAAAAGCATCAATGCTGTCAGAAGACCTGTGGAAATCCAATAAGTAATTGAAATTTTTTTCATGTTTTCTTTCCTCCTTTCGTTTACTTCGTTATAAAGCCTATCATTTATAATTGTGTAAAGTTTCTTCTGAATTGCTGAATTTTCAAAAAAATAACCTTGATTTAGATAAGCTTGAATGAAGGTGCCTGCCCTCACCGCTAATACTTTAGCATGCTGGGGGGCAGATACCATGCTTTGGAATTGGCCGCTCGAAAAGTATGGAAGAAATGTGTAAATTGCATTTCCTTTTGATTACATCAGGGGTTTTGAGCAAATTTTTTGTTAGACTAGAACTGTAGCACAAGCTGCCTACCCAAACGCCCGCCCCCTGGCGTTTGGGAAATAACTTTCCAACATGAGCAGGGACGCAAACACAGTAGTGTTTGCGTCTTTTTTTGCGGCTTAAAAGTGTCTTTACATATATAAATACATGTGTAAAACTATACCTGAGAGGAGGATGTGGTATGAATAGGTGCTTACTTGTGATTGATTATACGAATGATTTTGTGGCGGATGATGGTGCGTTAACGTGTGGAAAGCCGGGTCAGGATATTGAACCGGACTTGCGATCGTTCGTGAAAAAGTGGGTAGAGGACAACGAACCTGTTGTTTTTGCGGTGGATCTTCATCACCAGGACGATCAGTATCATCCCGAACACAAACTTTTTCCTCCCCATAACGTTGAAGGGACCGATGGCAGGAAGCTGTATGGTTCGCTTCAGGAGTATTATGAAGAAAACCAAGCCTTGGATCATGTAAGATGGATGGATAAAACGCGCTATAGTGCGTTTGCCGGCACGGACCTGGACCTTTATTTAAAAGAAAGAGGGATCAATGAACTTCATCTTACTGGTGTCTGCACGGATATTTGTGTACTCCATACAGCTATGGATGCTTATAACTTAGGATATTCCATCGTGATTGATGAGCGTGCTGTTGCGAGTTTTAATGAAGCGGGGCATAAGTGGGCGCTTGGCCATTTTGAAAATGTCCTCGGTGCCAAAGTCACAAAAAACAACGAACGAGCTGAAAAAGCTTGACTTGGATAAGATGAATCACCCTTTAGAAAAGCGCTGACCGCCAGTGCGTTAATGTTTTAGCCCACTGGCGGTCCGGCACCTTTTATTTAGTTTTTTTCTTATTCGGCGGGTGGAAGCGTCCAACACCTAATTCTCTTCCCTCTTTATATATAGCCTTGACGAAGCTGATTACCATTAACAGCATGATAATCGAGAAAGGCAAAGCCGCAATAATCATCGTGTTCTGCAAGGCTTGCAGTCCACCTGTATAAAGAAGAGCAAGTGCAGTAGCCGATAGCAAGACTCCCCATGTCAGTTTAATCGTATTACCAGGATGTTCAGAACCTCCGGTTGTCATCATACCTAAAACGAATGTTCCTGAATCAGCTGAGGTAATGAAAAAGGTGCCAATCAGGGTCATTGCTACAATGGAAGCAATCATGCCTAATGGAATATTGGAAAAAACACCGAAAAGTGACTCTTCTGTCGCCAGGGAGGAAATGGTGTCAACCGCATTATGCTCCAGCGAGATTGCGGCACCTCCGAAGGTTGCAAACCATAAAAAGCCGATTACTGATGGGACGACCAAAACCGTAAATACAAATTCCCTGATACTACGGCCACGGGACACCCTCGCGATGAATACGCCGACGAACGGAGACCAGGCAATCCACCAGGCCCAATAAAAAATCGTCCAATTATTGATCCACTCCCGTGTTTCTTCATTCAATGGCGCAATGCGAAAACTCATAGAGGGAAGGTTTTGTAAATATGCTCCGATCGAGCTTGTAAATAAGTTCAAAATAAATAAAGTCGGACCTACGCTGAAAACAAGCAGGAACAAAAGACCTGCCAATCCCATGTTGACATTGCTGAGTATTCTGATCCCTTTTCCCAGACCGGTCCATGCCGATATCATAAATAATACCGTTACGACGGCGACAATGATGAACTGCACAAAAATGCCTGTTGGGATATTAAATAGATAGGACAAGCCTCCATTAATCTGTACAGCTCCAAAGCCAAGAGTGGTCGCAACGCCAATGACTGTGGCAATAACTGCGAGGATATCGATGATTTTCCCAATCACTCCATCTGCTTTATCCCCAATGATGGGTTTCAACGTGGCACTAATCAGTCCTGCATGTCCATGGCGGAAATTGAAGTAAGCTAACACAAGGGCCACTATCCCATAAATCGCCCAAGCATGAATCCCCCAGTGGAAGAAGGTGTACTGCATTGCATCTTTGATTGCTTGATCTGTCCCCGTTTCCCCGGTTGGCGAATTGATCGCATAGTGACTGATTGGTTCTGCAGTTCCCCAAAAGACAATCCCAATCCCCATACCCGCGCTGAATAACATGGCAATCCATGTCGGCCTGGAAAACTCGGGTTTCTCGTCTGCTTTTCCCAGTTTTATTCTTCCTAATGGCGTCACCAAAAAAGCCAGGCATATGAGTACGAAGAATGTTACAGCAATTAAGTAATACCATCCTAGTTTGTTAGAAATGAACGCCTGTACATTTCCTGTTGCCTTTTCTAATCCATCTGGCCATACCACACCAATGACCACGAGCACGAGCATAATGCCTACCGATATTTTAAAAACCGTTGTGAATTTTTCCTTCACGGTTGAGTCCCCTTCCATTTTAGAAGATAGTTATATTATCTTGAGAGAAACCCGTTCTTATTCTTTCTATTCGGTTTTTAGTTTCGGTCCAGTCCCCCGGGCATTAGCTCAATGGGGGGGGCAGGCAGCTTTTCATTTTTATATACGTGACAACATAGTTATAGTATTGTTTGATTACTGGCTTGTTGAAAAAAACGAATGATTGATATGAGGTGATTTAAATGAAGGTTGGCGTAATATATGGGAGTACAAGAGAAAACGGAAATACAGAGCTGTTATCAGAAGAAGTCGTAAAAAACTTACCAGATGTCATTAGAATGGATCTTAAAAGGTATCATTATCATGATATTATTGATCAAAGACATGACAAAAATGGATTTTCTCCCGTGGATGATGAGTACGATCAGCTCATTGACCAAATCATTGATTGTGAGGTTTTAATTTTTGCTACACCAATTTATTGGTATGGCATGAGCAGTGTGATGAAACGCTTTATCGATCGCTGGTCGCAAACGGTAAGAGATGAAAAATACCCGGATTTCAAAGAACAAATGAGTCAGAAACAAGCATATATTATTGCGGTCGGAGGAGATGAGCCTCGTGTGAAAGGTCTCCCGCTTGTCCAACAGTTCAAGTACATCTGCGAATTTATCGGTTTGAATTATAAAGGATATTTATTAGGGGAAGGGGGAAAACCTGGAGAAATTCTTAGCGATAAGACAGCTATAGAGGATGCACATAAGTTAGGAGAATGGATAAAAGGATGAACTTAAACTAGTGCTTTGTTAAACCTTCAGAAGCTAATTGGTTTCTAATGAACCGACTGGCTTCTTTTTATGATCAATATCCATATGATTGGTAAATGTAGAAAGTGCACTTCTTATAAAGTTAAGATTCCCTTAAATGATTATCTTACTTTGGAAATTATTTATACGGGTAGTTAGCTCTTTTTGGCCTACATTAAAAAAGATAATGATTTAATAAAAGGAGCTAACTAAATGTTTTCACATATTAAAGAATTACAATATAATGCAAAGCCTTCCCAGCCTGATGCTGTTTATGCGAAAAAGCTGCAGGAAATTTTAGGAGGGCAATTCGGCGAGATTTCTGTCATGATGCAATATCTTTTCCAGGGATGGAACTGTAGAGGAAACGGTAAATACAGGGACATGCTTCTTGATATTGGTACCGAAGAGATTGCCCATGTTGAGATGATTGCTACGATGATTGCTCAATTACTCGATGGTGCTCCCGCTCATGATCAGGAGCAGGCAGCCCAGGATCCTGTGGTGGAAGCAGTTCTTGGCGGAATGAATCCGCAGCATACGATTGTTAACGGATTAGGCGCGCAGCCCAATGACAGTTCTGGTTATCCATGGAATGCCCGTTACACAATTGCCAGTGGCAACTTGCTTGCTGACTTCCGTGCTAATTTGAATGCAGAAACCCAAGGCAGGCTGCAGGCCGTTCGTTTATATGAGATGACCACCGACCCTGGAGTCAGGGATATGCTTTCTTTCTTAATTGCCAGGGATAAAATGCATCAAAACCAATGGATGGCTGCCATTGAAGAGCTGGAACAGACACAGGGAGCGGTCGTTCCGAGCACGTTTAATCCGGAATATGAAAAGCAGGATGTTGCTTATTCGTTCATGAACTTCTCAGAAGGAGAGGAAAGTAGCACAGGACGCTGGGCTAACGGTCCTTCGATGGATGGAAAAGGCACATTTGAATATGTTCAAGCACCGCAGGCGAATGGCCAGAAGCCAGAGTTGACGCCGGCTCCGGCATTTATTCACGGTACGCCTCCTGGGCAAGCTGAACTCGCACAGGATATGCCCTTGCAAACTAATTAAAAAAGGTGGAAAGCTTGAATCAAATGTGGTTTAAGCTTTCAGTTTAGGGATTTACGGAACCGTTTTTCTATTACGCTTGTTTTAATGTGATGTTGCCTGACCACCCATTGCGCTAATGCTTTAGCGTGCTGGCGGTCAGGCTATTTCAGTTATTTATTGCTGTCAGTTTCTTCTGGATTCGTTTTTTCAATCGGGAGAAATTCAAAGATCTCTCCTGATTCAATGGATTGGGCCAGCTGCTCCAACCAATGACAATAACTCCTATATTCCTCTAATTGCTTTAAATCCTGTTCCGCTCGTTGTTTCAATTCTTCTCCGGTTTCTTCATCCTTCAAGATTTGCACCAGTTTCTCTTTAGCATAATCGATGGCGGTCAGGTTTAATTTGGCTTCTCTTTCCCACTTATCTCCAAAGAATTGGGAAAAATAATGAAAGAAATTTTTCTCCGCCAAAAACAGATCCTTCCGTGTTCCTTTTTTCCAGACTTTCTTCACAATATTGATGTCTTGTAATTTACGAACGGCGGTGCTCATACTCGGTTTGCTCATACCAAGTTCATCTTTCATATCATCAAGGGTCTGGGGATCATGCTTGAAATACAGGGTGGCGTAGAGTCTGCCGATGGATGGGGTGACGCCGTAAAGGTCCATGGTTTCGGCGATCGAGTTAATGACAGCACGTTCTGCCTGTTCCAGCAATTCTTCTGAGTTTTTCTGATTTTCTTCCAATACAATCCCTCTTTCCTATGTTTCGCACTATTCAATTAGTTAAATATAAATTTAACTACTTTAATATTTACTATAACGCAACTTTAAGGAATGTCAAAAGAGAAAAGGAGTGTTGGTTTACAACGAAAATCGAGTATGCTACTATTAATTGTGTTAAATACGTTAAAAATAAATTTAATAAAGTTAATATAAGGAGTGAAAGGCATGAAAAAAATGTTCATTAACGGAGCATGGACGGAAGCTCGTTCCGGAAAAACTAGGGAGATCATCAACCCATTCAATCAGGAAGTTATCGCTACAACAGCGGAAGGGGACGCAGAAGATACGAAACTAGCAATCTCTTCGGCTCGAGAAGCCTTCGATCATGGGGAATGGAGACATACACCAGCTGCTGAACGAGGGGGAAAAGTACTTCAAATCGCTAATTTAATAGAAAGAGATAAGGAAGAACTGGCTGAACTGGAATCTCTTGATACCGGAAAAACAATGGAAGAAAGCCGTGCAGATATGGACGATATTGCAGGAGTTTTTCGTTATTTTGCCGGTTTAGCTGATAAAGACGGTGGAGAAGTGATTGAATCACCAATTCCAAATAGCCAAAGTAAAGTTGTTCGTGAACCGATTGGAGTTTGTGGTCAAATCACACCGTGGAATTATCCGCTGTTACAGGCAGCCTGGAAAATTGCTCCCGCACTTGCGACTGGAAATACAATTGTGATGAAACCGAGTGAAATTACTCCGCTGACTACCATTAAAGTAACAGAATTGATGGAAGAAGCAGGTTTACCAAATGGTGTCGTCAACCTTGTTCTCGGTGAAGGAGCAACGGTTGGTAACGAACTGGCTGTGAGCCATGACGTCGATCTCATTTCTTTCACAGGCGGCATTGATACAGGTAAGAAGATTATGCAGGCAGCAAGCGGCAATGTGAAAAAGATTGCGCTTGAGCTTGGCGGAAAAAATCCTAACATCGTGTTTGCGGATGCTGATTTTGATACGGCCGTTGACCAGGCGTTGAATGCGGCTTTCATCCATGCCGGTCAAGTTTGTTCTGCAGGTGCCAGGTTACTTGTTGAAAATTCCATTCATGATCGTTTTGTCGAAGCACTTGCGGAAAGAGCGAAGCGAATTAAACTAGGCAACGGATTCGATGAGGAAACACAATCCGGGCCGTTAATTTCGGGAGAGCATCGAGCAAAAGTTGAACAATACGTGGAAATCGGAAAAGAAGAAGGAGCGACTGTGTTAGTTGGCGGCTCTCGTCCTGAAGATCCTGAACTTCAAAATGGCTTCTTCTACTTGCCTACGATCTTGACCGATTGTCGTTCTGAGATGAGGATCGTGCAGGAGGAGGTATTCGGTCCCGTTTTAACGGTCGAACGGTTTGAAAATGAAAAAGAAGCCGTACGCCTTGCGAACGATACGATTTATGGACTTGCCGGTGCAGTATGGACGACTGATGTTGATAAGGCCGAGCGAGTTGTATCTGAATTACGAATGGGCACCGTCTGGATCAACGACTTTCACCCATATTTTGCCCAGGCTCCATGGGGTGGATATAAGCAGTCTGGAATTGGACGGGAGTTAGGCAAACCTGGATTGGAAGAATACACGGAAACGAAACACGTTTATCGCAATCTCAAGCCAGAGCCACTAAATTGGTTTAAATAAAATTTTATAGAAACTAGAGACATTAATTTATAAAACTGTATGAGGGTTTTGAATGGATGTTTTTTCTATAACCATTCATTCAAAACTATGAGGAGGTCTTTAAGATGAGTGAAAGATATGATTATGTAATTATTGGCGGTGGGAGTGCAGGTTCCGTACTCGGCAACCGCCTTAGTGAAGATGGCAATCGCAGTGTGCTGATCCTGGAGGCAGGACGCAGTGACTATGCATGGGATCTGTTAATTCAAATGCCGGCGGCTTTACCATTCCCATCCGGGAAAAGCTTGTACGACTGGAAATACGAATCGGATCCTGAACCTTATATGGGAGGGAGGCGCATCAAGCATGCCCGGGGAAAGGTGCTCGGTGGTTCGAGTTCCATCAACGGCATGATTTATCAGCGCGGTAATCCCAAGGACTATGAACGCTGGGGCGCCGACTCCGGGATGGAAACGTGGGATTTTGCCCATTGTCTTCCTTATTTTAAACGACTGGAAAATGCATTAGCAGCAGATCCGGATGATGAATACCGTGGACACGATGGTCCGATTAAATTAGAGCGCGGCCCGGCGAAGAATCCTTTATTCCAGGCTTTCTTTAACGCAGCTGTAGAGGCTGGTTACTCCCGCACACCGGATGTCAACGGTTATCGTCAGGAAGGGTTTGGCCCGTTCGATAAGCACGTATACAAAGGTCGACGTATGTCCGCATCCCGTGCCTATTTGCATCCGGTTAAGCATCGTAAAAATCTTACTATTAAAACCCGTGCGTTCGTGAAAGATATCGATATCAACGGTGATCGCGCAGACGGTGTGACCTACCAGCGGAACGGCAAGATGCATCATGTGACTGCAGGGGAAGTGATCCTTGCCGGAGGTGCGATCAATACACCGCAGCTGCTTCAGTTGTCCGGTGTGGGTGACCCGGAACACCTTCGCTCCGTTGGCGTGGAGCCGAAAGTGAATCTGCCAGGCGTTGGTGAAAACCTTCAGGATCATTTGGAAACCTATATCCAATACTCTTGTCCACAACCGGTTTCTCAGCAGCCTAACTTGAAACTATCACGTATGCCTTGGATCGGTTTACAGTGGATTCTCGGACGGAAAGGCCCGGCAGCAACCAACCATTTTGAAGGGGGAGGCTTTGTACGTTCCAATGAGACCGTAGATTATCCTAACCTGATGTTCCACTTCCTGCCGGTAGCAGTCCGTTACGATGGGCAAAAAGCGGAAACAGAACATGGATTCCAGGTGCACGTCGGACCGATGTACTCCGATGCACGTGGTTCATTGAAGATTCGCTCGAACAATCCGAAAGAGCACCCGAGTATGGTTTATAACTACCTGTCCACCGAACAGGATAAACGGGAGTGGGTGGAAGCGATCCGGGTTTCCAGAGAGATTATGGCACAGCCCGCCATGAAACCATACAATTCAGGAGAGATTTCCCCTGGACCATCTGTCCAAACAGATGAAGAGATTTTAGATTGGGTGGCAAAAGATGCGGAGACGGCACTGCATCCATCCTGCACGGCCAAAATGGGACCAGAGTCAGACCCTATGGCAGTTGTCGATCCGAAAACGATGAAAGTCCACGGCCTTGACAATGTACGAGTGGTTGATGCCTCTGCCATGCCTTACGTCACTAACGGCAATATCCATGCACCGGTGTTGATGTTAGCGGAAAAGGCAGCAGACTTAATTCTTGAAAAAGATCCGCTCAAGCCGCTTCAAATCGATTATTACCGACATGGTGTGGACCCTGCAGACGCAGGCACAGTTACTGGTTAAGTATGATCTAGGATAAATAGAGCGTTGAATTGCAAAAGCAATTGGACGCTCTTTTTTTATAGTCTAGGAAATTATAATAAATGATGGTTGTGGACAACATTTAGCAGTGAGCCGCATCCGGCTCCGACGCATAGGACGTGGCGTTTTTCAGCGGCCAGCGCCTGTCCCCTTGAGGTCTTAAGTCAATCCTCACTATGATTAGTAAAAATAAGGCTTATCGTTTTATGGCGAAAGCCTTATTTTTACTTATACCTATTAAACTTAATTGGTCTGAAAGTATAAAAAAAGTCACGGCGAGGCTTGACTTAAGCTTATCGGGGGTGAGCAAGGCTCTTGCGCTTTTGTTCCGTTATGTTAAACGTGGTTATTCCCCTGTAAAAGAGAACTTCCATTTATGAAAGTTCTAAGCTTATATAGTGATCTAATTGAAACAAGCACCCCTGGTGAAGGAATTAATGCATTCCTCCAGGACCTCGATACCTATCTTTTTCAATAGCTCTTTCCACTGCTTTTTCTTCCTCGGTTTTTTCGCGATATGGCACATGAAATTTCTTTTTTTGTTTTCGTTTATCCAGAAAAATCATCAAAGCAATAAATAAAACTAAAAACAAACCCCATAAAATAGTTGAAAGCACCCAATTTCTCCTTTGAACAATGGAACGAACGGACATGGTCACTGCTAAAGCTGATAAAAGCAGAGGTGTTCTGAGAATTATGTTAGGAGTACCTAATATTGTTAAAAGTAAATCCTCCTATTATTCAAGTATGTTTAATAAAATAAATCGTTTCATTCTTCTTCCATTATTGTGCCCTTATATCGTTGATCGTGTCTCTATTTCGCTAAAGGAAAAAGCTCCCTCATTGACGTGAAATAATAGCATACAAAAAAGCTAGTCTCTCGAAAATGAGAGACTAGCTTTTACAATCTTTATTTTACCCATTTGTCCACTAATTCCTGGTTTTCTTCGACCCATTTCTTAGCACCATCAATTGGTTCATCGGCATTTTCGACATATTCGATCAGTTCACCGATTTGCTGGTCATTCATCTTCCAATTTTTCATCCATTCGCTGACTTTCGGATAATCTTCGGCAAACCCTTGTCTGGTCGCATGGTGGATTTTTTCCACGCCACCGTATGTTTTCTTTGGATCTTCGAGGAATTTCAGATCATATTTCGAGAAGACCCAGTGAGGACTCCAAAGCGGCGCCACGATTGGTTCTTTATTTTCGATGGCTTTTCCAATCTCAGCTATCATCGCCGGCTCAGAGCTTGGCAGTAGTTCATAATCCAGGTTGTAATCTTTCATTAATTGTTCTGTCACTTCCATCGTACCCGCGCCA
The DNA here is from genome assembly GCF_900107755.1 of Thalassobacillus cyri. Classification (GTDB taxonomy): domain Bacteria; phylum Bacillota; class Bacilli; order Bacillales; family Halobacillaceae; genus Thalassobacillus; species Thalassobacillus cyri. The sequence continues at coordinate 311,264 of NZ_FNQR01000001.1, forward strand.
GGATCAAAACCGACAATTTCACCCTCAAACTTTTCTTTATGCTTCTTCAGGTCTTCGACACTATTTACTTCTTCTACGTATGTCGGAACGACGAGGCCTACTTTGGCTTTGTCATACCAGGTAGCTTCGGAGAAATTAACCGTATCTTTATATTCCTTCAGATAATTAGCATCCTGGACTGGTAACCAGACTTCCAGACTGGCATCCAGGTCGCCACTTTCTAAAGCTTTCATCGTTGTACCCATGTCCACATTATTTAACTTCACCTTATAATCTTTTTCTTCTAAAATAACCTTCCACATATTTGTCACGGCAATATTTTCAGCCCAGTTAATTTGGCCAATCGTAATTTCTTCATCGCTTGCCTCTGCCTGCTCTTTATCTGATGCTTCATCAGAGCTGCCGCATGCAGTTAAGATAGCACCCACCAACAGTACTAAAATTAAACTAAGTGCTTTTTTCCAACTCTTCATTAAGAAAAACTCCCCTTTGATTAATTTATATTAAATCAAAATATTTCAAACGTTAAAATCGTTTGGAAATATTTTAACATCAACACGAAACAAAAGCTCATTTCTTATTTAGTTACGCACGCCTTCCTGGACGGGATAGTGTTAAGCGTTTAAAAACCCTCCGAAAAGCTGAACTACACCAGACACATAAGAAAATCAATAAGATAGTTTGTTAAATAATTTTTAAACGTTTTTTACATACTTTATGTTAACGTGTTCAGAAAAAATGTCAAGGGGGGGCCGTGATAATATTTCACACAAATGGCTGTTAATGTTGCTATCACAAACATCCTGGTTAAAATTAATGTTTTTCCTGAAAACTTCTTACTAACCATGCTGCTGAAAAAGAGGTATATATGCCGTGTAACAATACCCAGGAGAACCAGAAAATGGTTCCCCTGATCAAAGTGCTGCTTGTGGGTCAGAGGGGGGGGTGTACATTTTTTAGCTTTCTATTACGCTTCTCTTGATAAAGGAATAAAGAAGGCGAGTGAGGAGGAACTGGAGGTACTGGGCGCTTCTTGATGAACAGGTTTCCCCTCACATGGAACAGGCAGAGGGCTACCATGGTCTTAAGCACTTCTGGCACTATTTTGCTTTGGGGGAAAAAGAAATTGGCATGTAAGCGGAAATACGATAGGCTCTAATTAATAGCAGTTTGATAGAAAAGAGGTGAAGTACAATGGAGAAATCTGCATCAACGCTCACACCAGCGAACAAGTTCGAGCCGTGGCGGATGCTGCTGTGGCTTTTGATGGCGCAGATTATGGTCGCGTTCATCGGGCGCAGCCTTGGACCGCTTGGGGTGCTAATAGAAGAGGATCTTTCCTTAACAAAAGCACAAGTCGGACTGCTGCCGTCTGCCCTGTTCCTGGGGCAGGCGGTTGCCTCTATTCCCACTGGTTTTTAGCGGACCGCTTCGGCTCCCGGCCACTGTTGATGGTGATGTCAGTTACATTAGGTGTCAGTTTTTTATTGATGACACTGCAGCATAACTATGGATTGGTATTGCTGTTGATTATGATTGGCGGGATCGGCTATGGCGGGATGCACCCGACCACCAACCGCGGGATCGTCTACTGGCATGTGCAAAAACAAAGAGGGACGGCGATGGGCATCAAGCAGATGGGAATCACTTTCGGGTCGGCCTTAGCTGCCATATTACTGCTACCTCTGGCAGAGACACACGGCTGGAGAATGGTTGTTTTAATCGCTTGTATCGGGCTGATTATTACGGGAGTGATTGCTTACTTTCTCTATCGGGATCCGGTACTGGAGAAGAATAACAATCATTTGAAAGCCAAACCTGGCAGTACCTTCAAGTCGATTGCTGCAATGGCAAAAAACAAAGCATTGCTGTTAATCAGCCTGTGTGCCATGGGAATTAATGGCTCGCAGATGGCATTGAATACATATCTCGTTCTGTTTACCTATGAACAGCTCGGCATCAATCTTGTCTTAGCCGGCCTGCTGCTTGTCATTTCCGAAGTGGGCGGGTCGCTTGGCCGAATTGGCTGGGGTGTGATCAGTGACCGTGTCTTTGGCGGGGAGCGACTGAAGGTGATGGCGATTATTGTGACGATCACGTTGTTTGCAAGTGCCGTGGTGGCATTTTTGCCGTCTGGAACACCGTACGGCCTGCTTGTGCCGTTGTTTTTTGTATTCGGATTTGCCGTGTCCGGCTTCAATGGTATTTGGATGAACCTAGCTTCTGAGCTGGTACCGAAAGAGCAGGCTGGCTTATCAAGCGGGTTCAGCATTACGCTCGGGTCGATGGGGGTCATTTTTCTGCCGCCATTTTTTGGACTCGTCGTCGACCAGACACAGGGGTATACGTTCGGGTGGCTGTTGATCTCATTCCTGATGGTGATTGTCATGGTTTTATTAACCATGCTGAACAAGTTGAAAAAAGAGCAGCAATCCGCTCGATGAACAGGAAAGGAGTTTTTGGGCCATAAAATTCAATCCATCTGACTGGAAACAAAAAGGAGAGCTCCTATGCACATCAATCTGATTATTTTCATTTCCTCATTAAATGAACCGGATGTATCGAAAGCTATGATGAAAACTTATGAATCTAACATCCGTCCGGTCAAGGGCGATATCATCGATGATCCAGGGTTTCATCCGGAATTCCACAATGGTTATGAGGTGGCCAAGGTGACGCTCAACTATGCTGTTGATGCATGCTGGGTCTCCTTATCGCCACTCGCGATAGAAGTAGAAAACATAGAAGTTAGAAGATACATCGATCACCTCGAAGTTCATGATTGGCAGGAGCTGCCAAAGGAAAAAATCGTATAATCGCAAAAAGTGCCTGACCCTCCAACTACGTTAATGACTTTGCGTGGCGGGGGTCAGGCATGTTTTCTTTATTAAGTCCAGGGGTGCTTATTTTTTATATTGATTAATCGTTTGCTTCAGCTTACGGGCAACAGTATCTAACGGTCCATTCAGCTCCTGGCTGGTTAGCGTGAGTTTTGCCCGGCTTTCGTCGATTTCCAAGGCCTCAGCAAATAATCCTCCAAGTCCTCGGGCACGGCGATCTACTTCCAGCATGACATCCACATGGTTCTCCTGAAGGAAGAAGATTACTTCTAATTCATCTAAGTAAGAACGATATTCTCCCCCAGGCGTGAATTCAAATTCCTGCACATAGCCGAACCGTTTAGATGCCTCCATTTCCACTTTTCTAAGGTGGAAGCCTAAGTTATTTTCCAGCACATTCAACACTTTTTCAATGTACGGGTGCGGGGTATCGTAATTGGATCTCTATCTTCAGGGTCGAGAGCCATTGGAATGTCTACTCCTGTCTCAAACCAGATCGGAAGTTTCCCAAGGGATGCAGGTACATGGTAGGGAAGTTTGATAGAAAAAGGAAGTTCTTTTGTTTCCCCGGCCTGGATGATCACCTGATTGGCGATTGCATATTTCTGTAAATCCACTTTTTCTTTCACTTTACGGTCATCCACTTCACGGATGGCTTCTGTCATGAGGAAAATATAGATGGAGTCGATGGATTGTTCGACATCTCCACCTTGTATGACCACTTTACCATGCACATCTTCCCCTGGGACAAAGTGGTCTTTTTCTAATTGGGTATCAACTTTTGCAGCACCAATGCCTACACTTGCTAATAACTTTTTGAACATAAAATCTCCTCCTCTTTTTGATTATACGAATTGATTCATCAAAAGGGTTCATCTTTGTTAAAAAAGTGCCGCTCTCGAACGATAGCATTAGAATGGAGGGTAGCTGAAAGTGATAACAGGTCTGTTACAAATACAAAAAAACAACAAAAAGCTTGAATTAAATCAATTTTAGCTTTTCTCGCTTTATGTACCACAGGTGAATGCATCACCTGTTCTTCATTAGGAAAAGGAACGGAAAATCAATGGAATGGCTACGACTTTCGATACTCCTGATTAAAAAAACTTGGCGGGCAGCCAAGTTTTTTTAATGGGTGAAGCATCCGAATGAGAAAGGGGATAGTATTAATGAAGGGCACTCCACTTACTTACTCACTCAATAAATTTAAAAATTCTTTTGTTCTTTCATTAGAGGGATGGGAGAACATTTCAGACGGATGGCCGTGTTCAACGATGTGACCGCCTTCCATAAAAATGACTTCATCTGCTACATCTCTGGCAAATCCCATTTCGTGTGTGACGACGACCATGGTCATGCCTTCTTCTGCTAGTTCCTTCATGACTTGCAATACTTCCCCGATCAGTTCAGGATCCAGTGCCGAGGTTGGTTCATCAAATAACATGACCTCTGGTTCCATCGCAAGTGCTCTGGCGATTCCTACCCGTTGTTGCTGGCCGCCGGAGAGCTGGAACGGGTAGTAGTCCATTTTGTCGCCTAGCCCTACTTTTTCCAATAGTTGTCTGGCTTTTTCGCGAGCTTTCTGTTTCTTGATGTTCTGGACAATGACCGGTCCTTCCATTACATTTTCGATCGCTGTTTTATGCGGAAAGAGGTTATAGGTCTGGAATACCATTCCGGTCTGTTTCCGAAAGGATTGAATATTTTTTTTAGTAACTTTTGTGGAGAAATCAAGTGTTTGATTATTTATCTGCAGTTCCCCTTGATTAGGGGTCTCCAGTACATTTAGACACCTTAGCAAAGTTGTTTTACCTGAACCGGAAGGGCCAATCACGACAACAACTTTGCCAGTTTCGACTTTCAAATCGATGCCGTTTAATACGACTAGGTCACCAAACTGTTTATGAAGGTTGTTAATTGATAGCATAGTTGAGTCTCCTTACGTTTGCACATATCGATTCAAGTGTTTCTCAATGGCATCTTGTCCTAGTGACAATAGGAAACAGATTGTCCAATACAGTAGAGCGGCTTCCGTATATAGCAGTAACGGTTCATAAGTTGTTGCAACAATTTCCTGTGATTTCCGGAACATTTCTGTGACCATGATGGTGGAAGCGAGTGACGTATCCTTTACCAGACTGATGAAAGAATTGGACAATGGCGGGATTGAAACTCTTGTCGCCTGGGGGATGATAATCCGGCGAAGCGCCTGTCCATAATTCATACTGATGGAGTAGGATGCTTCCCATTGTCCTTTCGGAATCGATTGAATTGCAGCACGAATGATTTCAGAAGCATAGGCCCCTGTATTCAATGAAAAACCGACGATTGCTGCAGGAAAGGGATCTACTTCGATTCCTATGCTTACTAGTCCAAAGAAAATGATATACAGTTGCACGAGTAATGGGGTGCCGCGAATAATCGATACATAAATTCTGGCGATTATCTCCAGCAGCTTAATGCCGGATAAACGAAACAAAGCAGTGACGACAGCTAACACGAGGCCTATACTGAAAGCAATCAAGGTAAGAGGTATGGTGCGGGCCAAAGCCCCCTCCAACAGAGGAAAAAAGGAGCTTTGGAAAATATCCAGGTAGCGATCCATACCTAAAGAAGCTGACATAATCAGATTACTGAGTAGATACATCTTCGCCAAACCACTTATTGGAGATTTCAGCTAGCGTGCCATCTTCTTTCATTTCTTTCAATGCACCATTCACTGCTTCTACAAGATCTTGATTGCCTTTTCGGAACATCATGGCACTTTCAGCGGCATCTTCTTGCCTGTCGACGATTTCTACTGGAGCTTGATCCCCTTTCTGATTGATATAATCCAGTACAGAAAGTCGCTCATTGATCGTTGCTTCGACACGGCCGGAGGCAGTCAGCTGCATCGCTTCGTTGAAACCTTCTACGGATTGGATTTCTCCCCCGTATTCTTTTGCTATATCTGCATAGTTACTGGTCAATGATTGTGCTACAGGCTTGCCTTCAATGTCTTCGAATGTCTTGATGTCTTCATTTCCTTTTTTAGCTACGAGTACGGCGGTAGATACCGTGTACGGCTCAGAAAAATCATATTTTTCCTGGCGGTCAGGACGGATGCCGACCTGGTTGGCGATCATGTCAAAGCGCTTGGCGTTCAATCCAGCAAACATGGCGTCCCATTTGGTTTCATTGAATTTTACTTCCAAGTCCAGGCGCTTGCCGATTTCACGGGCGACTTCCACATCATAACCCGTCAATTCATCTTGATCGTTATGAAAGGTAAATGGAGGGTACGTTCCTTCTGTACCGACTGTCAGGACACCTTTTTCTTGGATTTGTTCATACAATGATTGGTCTGAGTTGTCAGAAGAAGCGGCTTCCTCCTGGTTATCATTTTTTTCATCGGATCCGCAAGCGACCAATACCGCGGCCAACAACGTAAGTATGAATAATAGCAAAAATTTCTTCATTATAAAATTTCCTCCTTCTTTCTAATGCATACTAAATTGATAGGTTTAATTATTAATATACCTATCATAAGGGTGTTTACAATAGTATGTCAATGAAATTACTGTAGGAGTAATAGAAATACCAATTATTTTCAGCTGCCTCAACCGATAATGGGTAAGTTGAAAGAGAAAAGTGTCTGGAATAAACGAAGGCTTTTGCCAGAAGCAGCCAAATTAATTCTATTTACATCTGGGGTAGTCTTATAGATTACCAGAGATTATCTTTTCGATAATAATCAGCTACAGCAGCATAAACGATCCGGGATTTCATCCGGAATTCCACGATGGCTACGAGGTGGCGAAGGTGACGCTTAACTATGCGGCGGATACATGCTGGGTGTCTTTGTCACCGCTCGCGATAGAAGTAGAAAATATAGAAGTTGGAAGATACATCGAGCACCTCGAAGCGCACGGCTGGCAGGAAGTGCCTAAGGAAAAAATCGTATAAACAGAAAAAGTGCCTGTCCCTTAGGAAGTTAACGTATTACTCCAAAGGGGGAGAGGCACTTTTGACTTTAATTTTGTTCGCTTGGCATTACAATATTATCGATGGTTGACCAATCAAAGTTTCCGTTCCGGATTTGTTCTCTTCGTTCTTTATTCATCTGGTCGTCCGGTCTTCCGCCATGTGGAAAGTCCTTCTCATGATTCTGATAAAGCGGACGTTCGTGGGACAGGATATAGGCGGAAACATCAGCTGCTTCCTGATCGGTCAAGGAATTTTCCTGGCCAATTGGCATATTCCGTTTCACAAATCCTGCCATCTTGGACAAATAGGTCATTCCCGCACCATCATTAAAGGAGTTCTCTCCCCATAGCTCTGGACCGGAATTAGGGCCGGTTCCAGAACCGTCGCTCGCATGACAGGACATACAGCTTTGTTCTTACACTTCTTCTCCACGAGCCAGGTCAGGTTTCGGTACTTCTTCCATTTTATTTTGCATCCGCCATGGGATATCAGCACCTTCTTCAATTCCTTCAGAAATATAATTCAAGTAGGAAACCATCGAACGCATTTCCTTCGAATCATAAGGGATTTTTTCTCCGTTCATACTGCGGATCATGCAGCCATTAATTCAATCTTCGATGGTGAACACAACGCCTTCCCGCTTGCGGTATTGTGGGAATTGGGTCGTCACCCCTACAAAAGAGGATGCATCTGATAATCCTCCTTCAGCATGGCAGCTGGTACAGGAGAGCTCGTTTCCTACATAATCAGCCATCACCGTATTGGTTTCCTTCATCAGTTTTTCCCCATAACGTATGTATTCCGCTTCAGGACTGTCTTCTAAATCGTCCAGACTAGGAGGATCATTCACGACCTCTTGCGTTGTTTCTCTTGGCGCTTCTTCTGATTGGTCATCTTTTTCTTCGTTGCTTTCCTGGTTGTTACTGCAGGCGCTGATTATCAAAATTAATAGGATTCCAGCTGCAGCCCACCATTTTTTTGTAACATGTTGTTTATCTCCCCTTAAATTCAATCTGAAGGAAGTATAACAGGGAAACGACAGTGGGAAGGCGGTTTATGTAGAAAGAACACGAAATGTTTATATTTGAGCATTCGTCAGCGTTATTTATTAGGGAGAGCGTGATAAGTAAACACATAGTAACTATAGTGATACTAAATATAATCGAGAACGATCAGCAGGCCGCCGAACAGGAAGGTAGTAATCAAGGTTGCCTTACCGATCCATAACATTCTGTGATTTCCGTCGGCACGTTGATGAAGCAGGGCAATGTAATCGTAGGTCATCCAGGTGGTAAGTGAAAAAATGATAATGCTGTAAGGAGGCAGGGATTCCCGAATTTGAAGTTCATAAAAAACATACATAGCGATTATTCCAAACGAAACGTTTCCAAGAATAGTATAAATAAGTAATTTTTTATCCATTTTTCCACTCCTTACACTGTTCCTATTAAATTCATAGTTAGAACGAAACCGCCAATTGCCCCAAGGACACCGGCAATTTTCAATAATTTAGCCTGATTTCTGAATCATAGTCTCTTCCTAAGACTAAACCCATCCATGAATTTTAATTTCGAGTTTTTAAGACCCTTGTTCACGGGAGATACGATTATCTGTAAAGAACAGCAATTGTGGCAGCCTTTGCCTGTACGAATCCGAAGGAGAAGGAAGTGCTGTCTATAAGAGAAGCGCCTGCACCCTTTTTATTTAATGTCATAGGGGACAGGCGCTTTTTGCAGTCATCGGTCCCGTGACTGCAGCAAAAAAAGGAACGCAATCAAAGAGGCCGGGATATGATCCCGTTTTTTCCACTCGACTAAGTATCCGGGCATCTGTTCAAAACGATCGACTGCTTCTGTAGGGATTGCTCCACGTTTGATTATCGCCCACGTTGTCCCGTTTTGATCTTTGATGGTGAAATGACCGATGACGGTATCGCCTTCTGCACGCCAACGCCACTGATCGGATTCGATGTATTGGGTGATCTGTTGGCCTTTCTTTTTTGTGTCTTTTGTGTAAGCTACATAGTTTCCTTTCTTATTCTGCACGTAGCCCCGCCAGGAGAACCCGCCTTTCTTTTCCACCTTATAGAAGAGGTTTCCCTGTTTATCTTTCAAAATAAAATCAGCGGAACGCACGGTATCCAATGACAAAGCAGCTGTTATCCCCATCAGAATCTTTTGTTTCAGTCCGACCTCTTCCTCTATCTCACCGTACAGTTCGCCATCCATCGCAAACAGCCCAGCATGATAGGATTTCATTGCTTTTTGGCCGAGATACATCCGGGCAGGGACCCTTTCAAGCATTTCCTCCGTATCATCTTCCGTAAAATCATCCTCCGTCTGCCTTGCTTTTTTCAAGTCGAGATAGCCGGTACGCAGCAGCCCGAGACCGCTTATGGTAAAAATCGCGCTATAAATGAGAGAAAGAATGAAACCACTTGGGTTTAACGTAAGAAAACCGATAATGAAAATGAGTGCGATAAAGGATAAAGCGGTGCCTGTGAACAATTGGCGCCGTGCATCCTGGTAAATGAGTTTTTTTACATGAGTCATCCGTTCAACCTCCTTACATAGGTTACGGGTATAAGAAGTAAAAGTTTCACTCTATTATAAAAGCAATTTAGTGCATTTTTATGCAAAATATTTCATTTTAAAAAATTATTTATTGAAAATACAGTCACTTTATGGATAATTAATCTTATAGCTTTCCCGGTATCTTTACAATAACAACTTATCATTATCTAAAAACTAAAAGAAAATGTAATCAAAGTCAGGAAAAGATTTAATCGTCATGGGAGTCAGGCCACTTTTAGAAGAAGTAGTTTTCTGCAACGGCTGACTGATCAAACTATTTTACTGTAGAAAGGGAGTATATATGAAGAGGGAGTGGCTGGTGGAGCGAAGGTTAAACAAGTACTTAACCCAAGAAGAAGTGGCCAAGCGAGCTTTAATAGATAGGACCTGCTACTCGCAGATTGAAACAGGCAAACGTAATCCAAGTATACATATAGCTATTAATATTGCTGGGGTACTAGACTTTGACCCTTTGGACTTTTCCGAGCAATCATTTGATCGAAGCCCCGAACAAACGCCTTTTCCAAGTAGCGTTCCTCCTGGAATGACAACAGAAACAGGAATACTTTATTTGTATGAGGGGCGGGAAGTAGATAGTAAACAAATAGACTCATTCATAAAAAACGGGGTAAGGAAGAAGCATGCCAGTGTCTTCGTCGGGAATCCCCAACAGCTTGCCTTTATTTATGAGAAGGCAAAGAAAATTTTCAGCGCTACACAGATGAACGATTATCTGCATTTCATTACAAGGAGCGAATTCAACAAACTAATAGCTGGGGAAGAGCGAGGTTTGAAAGGGGATGGTCTTCCGCAGAAGGGGACACTGCGTATATGGATGCTGGAAAACGATGGATCAGAGGGAGACAGCATTAAGGATAATTTTAAGAACACGGTGCATTTCAGAGGTTATGAAAATATATTTTTAATAATGGCATATGAAGCATCTAAAGTTTCGGCAGCGGATTATATCCATTTGATGAAAACCTATCGTTATTTGATGATCGATACTGAAATCATTCCTTCTCCCTTATTTCAATCGAACGAGACACCTCACCTATTGCCGTCCCTTTTCAGACAAAAAGAGAGGGATCATGGCTGAGATCTGCAAAAAGGAGTCGTATTTAATGAGTAAGGTAATTCCTTTAACCAAGCAAGTTATGGTCGCTTCAGGAGCTCATATTTTGTATTTTTATGAAAATGATTCTTTATACTTTCGAAATCTCTCGGCTTTTGTAAGTGAGGGAATAGAAAGAGGAGACCATTTGTTGATTATAGACGATGCCTCAACCATGGAAAGACTTAAAACCTTTGTTACGCATTCGTACTCCCCAGAAAAAAGAAGCCTGATTCATTTTTTCGATCACCGAGAATTTTATCAGTGTCATTCCGATTTTCATACGGAGACAATCGTTGATCATTTTAAAACGATCATCTATTCTATTCCGGGTACCAACAATAATATTCGTACTTGGGCCCGCGTGGTGTGGATGCAAAGAGAAAATATTGAAAAAGAAATAGAAAAATTTGAGGGTCTGGCAGATAGTAATGTGAAAAAACTAGGTATCCTGTCGGTGTGTGCTTATTCAGCGAAGGAAACTTCAGCGTCGTTGCAGAAAACGATGATGCGGAGTCATGAGTATTTGATGACGGATGAAGAATTCGTGTCTTCCAGTTTATTTAGGTGATTGCATATAAAGAGGAGACTTACTAACCAACAAACCATAGAAAAGTTTCATCAAGAAGCTCGAGGGTGTTTCTATTCAGCTATATAAAAGTTCCTGACCACTACGCCGTTAGCCCTTTAGCAGGGTGGGGGTCAGGAACTGTCCAGTAAGGGTACAGTGCAAAAAGAGGGATAAGCTTCTTTTTATTATGAAATGGATGTTGAAGATTAATCGTATATTATAGCTTTTCCTTGTTCACGTAACTTTTTTAAAGATGTAAGCATATGATTTATTTCTTCATCGGAATGTCTTTCCCATGACTTTAATTCAGCTATTATTTTTAAAGGAGATTTAGACCTATAAGAACGTGTGGGGTTTCCAGGAAACTTTTTGTCAGTTACATTCGGATCATTTTCAAAATCACCTAATGGTTCTACCATATAAATTCTTTCTTTTGATTTAGATTTTGCTAATTCAGCACCCCATTTAGCAGCATCTAATGTGGCAGTGAAATAAATATAGTTTGATTTTTTGTCTTGGTAATTTGATAAGTGTTGCGGTTCTAATAGCTCCCCAATTTTTAATTCTACCTTAGTACCATGAAAGAAAGGACCCTTATCTAAGACATCTTTATTGTCATTCATACTGATACACCTCTTATTTAGAATTGTGTATAACAGTATAGGACAGGAACAATAGAAAGAGTAGTCTATTAATAATTTATAATTAGGAGTATAATGGAAGTAGAGAGATGGAAGTCGAACGACAATTTCCTATTATTACTTATGAATAAAAGTGCCTGCCCCCGCTCTGTTAGCCCTTTAGCAGGGTGGGGTCAATCACTATTTTAAGATAGTGGTGTGATGATCCGAAGCCAATACAAGTTTTATAACCTGAAAACTATGGGATAATAAACACATAAAGAATATATAATAAAAAGACCGTAGATGCGCTAACATCTACGGCCGGTTGTTACAGAACGGTTCCCTGCAAGGGAGATCGGCGCTGCAGAAGGAAATAATCCACCTGAGTCCTTAGCTCGAGGGTGGATTATTTTTTTGGTTGAATGACAGTAAGCCAATGATTAGTGTTGCAAATGCTACTGCACACAACTACTGAATATGTGAAATCAAAAATCACGCATGCTCACTTTTTTCTGGTGGATCATAAGTGACATAGGTGCCACCGATAAAATCATGGATGGCTCGTTTATCTTCTCTTAACCCGACCATAAACGCACTGACAATGAGCCCGATTCCTAAAGTAAAGACATAAACAAATGCGCTTACCAATTCTCTCAGGAGCATATTCCAGATCCCTACATTTTCTCCATTCTTCTTCACGATACGCACTCCTGTCAGGCGTTTACCGATGGTGTATCCGTACCAGAAGAGAGGCAGCAGGATGCCATACAATAGTCCGATTCCATCTGTCGGATCATAGTCATCTCCCAAAAATTCCCCAGACAGGATTAGAGTAATGAGTCCTGTCACCACACTCATTAAGATACTATCGATGATTCTCGCTCCTAACCTGTTCCAAAATCCTGCTGGATTAGATATTTCCATCCGTTATCCCCTTACATATGTTGTCTCTTTTTACTATATCGTATCATATCTATTTTCTATGAAGCTTTTTATATGCATATAATTCGTTTGCCATCCGATATAAGAGAAGGGAACTTCTAATCAGAAATAAATAATCCATAAGACTGATAGGCTAGAAGAAGTCAAAATCTGTCTTGGTCTCTGTATAGGTATGCTAATGATAATAAGTGGGATGATCTTAAGAATTTTATAATAAAAGTAAGACAAAGGAGGGGATGGGATTGTTACCGTCTTTTGAAACAGAGCGGTTGGTTTTGCGGGAGCGAACGCTGAAAGATATGGATGACTGCATGGAAATGGATCGTGACATCGAGGTAGTAAGATACATACCGGAGATAGCGGAGCTTATTAATGGAAGATATTATGATCAGCACAGAGCTTTTGTCAGAAAGCGTATGGAAACGGTGTATCCTCCTGGGATGGGGTACTGGGTAATTGAATCAAAAGAAAATCCTGCAGAATTTATGGGTTGGGTGCTGTTGATTCCAATAGACAAACGTGGCCCGGAGATTGAAATTGGGTGGAGGCTGAAACGAGAATATTGGGGTAAGGGGTATGCTACGGAGGCTGCACGGGTGATTTTACAACATGCTTTTGATACGGCGGGCCTGGAAAAAATAGTGGCTGATATCCATTACTTGAATCATGGATCCATCAGGGTTGCTGAGAAACTTGGTCTCAAAGCGATCGGTACAGGTGACGATACAAATTATAGAAGATACTGCTTATACAAAAGTTAATTCAAATAAATACGGGGTTTTTCCGTTATTTTGAGGTTTATGATGAGGTGAGGAATAAGATGGGAGTTGTCGTGGTTGAAACGTAGAGAAAAGGCTGTTGTTATTGGCGGCGGTATTTCTGGAAAATTGGCTGCACGTGTCCTGGCTGATTCTTTCAAGGAGGTTATTATTTTAGAACGTGATTCAAAAGCCCATGGACCTTTTCCGAGAAAAGGGGTACCACAAGGCGAGCATATTCATGCACTGCTTTTTGCAGGTGCTAATGGCCTCGAAGAGCTGTTTCCTGGTATTACGGAGAGGTTTAACAGAAGCGGGGCTGTTAAAATCAATGCAACCCAGGATATTGCCTGGTTTCACCATGGCGTTTGGAAACTACGCTTTAACGGAGACTACACAACCATTCTTCAGACACGCCCGCATCTGGAATGGCATATCGAACAATATGTGAAAAGCATCCCAAACGTAAGCCTTCAGTACAGCCAGATGGTTCGTAACTTGCTATATAATGAAGAAGAAAATCGAATAACTGGAGTCGAAATAGGGGAGGGGAACACGATAACAACCATCCATGCGGATCTGGTGGTAGATGCCAGTGGCGTGAGCAGTCTTTCCTCAAGGTGGTTTACGAAACGAGAAGTATATATACCAGTGGAGAAGGTTAAAATTGACTTGCGTTATGTTACAAAGACCCTTGAACTCCCTGACAACCCAGACAAGGATTGGGCCATTAAACTTGTGTATCCTAACCCTCCTTTTGAAAAAATCGGAGGAGGTATTTCCAGGGTAGAGGGCAATCGTTATTTAGTCACTTTTATGGGATATCATAACGAAATTAATGAAAAAGAAGTAATGAAGAGTGATGATAGCTTTATAGAAATCGCCAGGAAATTGCCGAAACTGGATCTCTATCACGAACTGAAGTATGCCACTGCTTTATCCAGTACTTCTACTTTCCGTGTACCGAATATCACTTGGAGAAGAGTGGATAAGGTGAAGAACATGCCAAAGGGACTGTTGATGATTGGTGACACGGTATGCAGGATCGATCCTTTTTTTGGACAGGGGATGAGTATTGCAGTCCTGGAAGCACTGGCATTAAAAAAATTGCTTACCAACCAGAGTAAGCCCACTCAAAATATAATAGACAGGTTTCATCAAGATGCCGGGAAAATCATTTCTCCTATTTGGAATATGGTAATCACAGAAGATTTTCGCTATCCGGATACGATTGGGAAGAAACCAGCCGGTCTTTCTTTTCAGCAATGGTATGCGAAGAACATTTTTCTTTTATCATCGGAAAATAAAGATGTCTATCACGCTTTTATTCGCGTGATGCATCTTCTTGGCCCAACTTCTACATTAATGCATCCGGGAATTATAAAAAGAATGTTGAAGTGGACATTTTCAAATGATCGTAAGCCAATTTAAAGATTCTGGATCAGGATGTTAATTCGAAGACAGTATTTTGAGAGTAGTTTTAAAAAGCCTGATCTCCAGCCAGTTATGGATTACTGTAGCGGATTTTTTTAGCACGAAAAAAACGTTAGGGAGGAACGTTGGCGCGTTAGGTCAGAACATTGCTTCGTTAAGTCGGAACATAGCAGCGTTAAGGCAGAACTTCTTGGCGTTAGGGCAGAAGGTGACGGCATTAGGGAAGAAGATTATCGTTCTACGCTGGTTTACCGTGTACCATGGAGGTTCTATGGAAAAAATAGGTTGAGTATTTGATGGCGTTTTGAAATAATTGGAATTAAGCAAATGGGCAGATTAACGGCGTAAAAAACATATTCCTCCCATCGATTACGATAGTAATAGCTTTACATGTTAGTTACTTTATCTGTTGATACAGTTTAGAAGATTCTTAGGGAAGAAGTGGCCGGTTGAAGCAGAAAGATAGGGGGAGGAAGGTTGACGAAGAAAAAAGCAGGAATCTTATTAGGTGTCACATCTATTTTACCTGTAATTATTAGTGTCATTGTTTTCTATATTTTAAGAGGGCCTGATGTAGACCTGCACTTTATCATTACGGTCTACAGTGTACTTTCGGTGGCTGGTATTTTATTGGCGATACTCTCCTGGTTTATGGCTAAGCGTTGGTTATTGCTATTGATCGGCCTTGTCGGGAATGGGTTTGTTCTGGTCTTTGCTTATTTCCTGCAGCTGGCAATGGGAATTAGTGAGCCGTAAAGAGCCGACTTCCGATAAAGGGGAGCAGGAGGAAGGGGGAGGAGTATGGCTTTACCAGAAGATAAGAAGCTGGAAATTTTCAATGAGAGGCTTTTTCAATTATGGAAGAACGGTTATTTGAGTGAGCAAGCATATGAGGATGCCATAAAAGCGAACGAATCCTATATCCACGACATGGAGCTGGCCGCAAATCAGCCGGAAGAAGCTAAAGCTGAACCGGTGCAGAAGACAGAGCCTGAGCCGGCCAAGCCAGTGAAACAGAAAAAGGTGAAATCGGCTGAAGAAATACGGGAACGGAACATCACCTGGTCGCTAATACTTGGGGTTTCGCTTTTACTCATCACCGGTCTGATTGTTGCGACGAGCCAGTGGAATCAAATGGAGGCTGGCATGAAAGTGGCTTCGATCGCATTTATTTCCTTGTTTTTCTTCGGGTTAAGTTATTTCACCGGTCATTTTCTGAAAATCAGGAAGACTGCTTTTGCTTTTCTGACTCTGGGGAGTTTGCTGATTCCCATCGGGATTGTGGCCATCGGCTTTTTTGAACTGCTGGGCAGCTATTTGTCCTTGTTTGGAGAAGGCAGGTACCTGCTTGGCTTGATAGGAACGCTTCTTCCATTGCCGTTATACATCAGGCACGCCTTCGTGCATCAATCCCGGTTATATGTATGGATTTCCCTAGTGTTTGCTTCGCTGTCTGTTGGGTTTACGCTAGGGGCGCTACCGCTGTCGGTTGATGCGTCTTATTTACTATTGATGCTCTATAACGCCGCACTGCTGATTGGGTATGTGCGTTTCAAAGAAGCTGAGACATGGACCCTTTTTATAAAAGAGTTACCACTATACGCTCAGCTGAACCTTGTGCTATCGACGTTGCTCATGCTGTTTTTCTTTGAAAGTGAAGTTTTTTATAGTTTCAATCTATTACTGACAGCGAGCATCTATATGGCGATGGTATTCGTCTATAAAACGAAAGCGTACCAGTTCGTCTTTTCGGTCATGATTGTCTATGCCATCTATCAGCTGGTCGAGCATTCACCATTGCACTCGGTCGATGTGACGATTTATGCGCTTGCCGGTCTGCTTTACTTAGGTTTTGCCCACGCCTTCAAGGACAACGAACTTGTAGAAAAAGTGTTCCGTTATACGAGCGGGGTAGTTTCGCTGTGTGCTTTTATCTATATCAGCTATCAAGGCATTGCGCTAAAGGGAGAAGAAGGTTCAGTGATGCTGCTGGGGGCTTATTTGATTATCACCGCCAATTATCTTCTTTTGGCAAATGTGATGAACCATGTGGCATTCCGCTATTTGACGCCGATTTTCTATTTTATCAGCTTATGGAACCTTTGGGAGTTGATGCATGTCGCTCCGTTATTCCTCTTTATGTTCATCGGAGCTTCCGCTGTGTTTGTTTATGTGGGATGGTGGACAAAAATCAGCTGGCTGCAGCCAGTACAGGAAAGCACCTTGTACACGTCGCTGCTAGTTTTAGCGGGATCGATCGGGTATGCCATCTACGACATGCTATTCGGATATGCTTCCTTCATGTTCCTCCTGGGCAGTCTGCTTGCTTATTTGGTGAAAAAGAAAACCGAGCGTGCTGATATCCGGGAAACAGCCATATGGAGCCAGCCTTCCGCTTCGATGGTCGCGGCAGTCATGGTGTATGAACCGGTTGTCCGCTGGTTTCCATCCTATGAGACGGGGTTATCCTTTCCGTTTCATATCGCAGCGGCATCTGTCCTGCATTTGCTCGTATATTTTGGCTGGAACAAAGGTGAAGAAAAAGAATTGGCAGCTGCGACTTTTTATATTTCCCAGGGTACTTATGTCTTGTCCATGCTCATGTTATGGAATCATCCCCTGGTTGATGCTGCTTTTGTCAGGCCGCTGATTCTTTTGACCGGAGTTTTCATGATGTTTGGACTTGTGCAGTTTTCTAAACAGTCCTATTTATGGGGGGCAGTAGCCATAGTCACCCTTGCGTTTTACGTATCTCTATTAGAAACTTTTTCAATCGAGTCATTCGATGCTTTCCTTATCTATATAATGTATGCTCCCGTGCTGTTGATCGCGATTGGGGAGGCAGGACAGAAAGGGTGGGTGGAGAGCAAGTCGTATTTTTATGGGCTGGGACATATCATACAGCCATTGCTCATTGTTCTGTTTCTATTGGATCAAATCGGAAGAACGAGTGTCCATCCCTTGTTACTGCTCCTTCCGCTGGGGGTATATGTCTATAGCTCATTACAGGCGAAGCGGGAGTGGGAATTGAAACTGATGCTTTTCGCGGCGCTTACGACGAAGTTTCTGATCGTATTGACCGTGCCTCATTATTATGACTGGTGGTCAACCGTACCGTATGTCTACGCCTTTTTGATTGCAAGCATTCTGATGACTGGTATGTGGATGCTCGTGTCAGAAACCTGGAAAGAAAGAATCGAATGGTACTGGATTCCTTTTTCGATATTGGGATTATTCCTTTTTACCAGTCGCTCAGAGGCATGGGGCGGGTTAGAATGGCTGGTCGCAATTGGCTATGCTATTCTTATCCTCTTCTTCTTACACCGGAGAGGGTGGACACTTGTACGATTTGCACCATTATTATTGACGATTGTTTTGTGGGAAAATGTCACCATTGGCTGGAACCTGCCTGGCATTGTGGCCGTCATGGCCGGTTGTATCGGGATTCTACTAACTGCAGGCCGGTTTTTCCATGACTATTTGATTGGTCCGAATTATGAGGTGGATGCGTATTCGTGGACAGCACTCGTGTATATCGCTTATTTGAATGTCATGACGATGAGCGATGAAAATGTCTGGATACGTATCATTCCTGTCCTCCTTTTGGGCGTGTGGTTCCTCCTCCTCGCTAAAAAGTGGACGGAATACCTGCTCGAAAAAGGGTTTGTTACGGCTGGGATCCTAAGCCTTTATACCAGCTATATCCTTGTATTCGTTGATTATCATTGGTGGATCCCGGACCTGGTGGAAGCAGAACTTCACATGCTGCCTATCCTTGGGATCTTGTACTTCCTTAGAATACGGACTTGGAAATCGTTCGCGACGATGATGAATCGAATCCAGTTCGCTGTTGTTCTAGTCGTTGCTGCTTATTTGGTCGTCGATGCGATACAAAGTCACACCATTTGGGATGCCTGGATCATCGGAGGACTTTCGCTCACTTCCATGATCGCCGGCATGCAGTGGCGAATCAAATCCTACTTTTTTGTCGGCATGGGCGTGTTGATGTTCAATGTCATTTACCAGACAAAACCATACTGGGGCAATGCGCCGTGGTGGGTGTACTTACTGGTTGCCGGTCTGCTTCTTATCGGCATCGCCAGTTACAATGAATGGAAGAAACAGCAATCGGATTCGCAAGTGGAACGAAAACTGAAGCGTCTATGGGTTGCTTTGAAAAAGTGGAATTAAACTTATTTGGAGGTACGACATGACAGATTTAAACGATTTGTTTCGTGGGAGAGTCGGGTTGTCTGGAGCCGAAGCGATTACCATGGATTCTCTCAATGAATTGCTTGAGAAAAACAGCACGGACCTTTCCATTTGAAAATTCCCGTGTTTTGAATAATACAACCCGACCGCTTACAAAGGATAATCTCATAAAAAAGTTACTCATCGAAAAAGAAGGCGGGCTATGTTACGAGCTCAATCCGCTGCTTTACTTTTTTCTCCTGGAAAATGGCTTTGATGCCAGAATGGTTCGTGGAGAAGTGTTCGTAGAAGCGAAACAGGATTGGACGAATCTCGGAAGAACACACGTCGCGATTATCCTTCAACATAAAGGCCAATCCTGGCTGGTGGATACTGGGTTTGGCGGCAACTTACCGCTTCGCCCCGTACCGCTTACAGGTGAAACCGTGAACACCGGCAATGGAGAGTTCCGGGTGAAACAGTCGGACAGTAAGTATGGGAATTATCGCTTGGAAATGAAGCTTAGAAACAAACAGAGCGAATGGCATATCGGGTATGCCTTCGATACCAACCGTCAGGTGAACAAGGTGTCGGAATTAGACGAAGTGCAGGATATCATCAAGCATCACGACCAGTCCCCATTCAATAAAAATCCATTGGCCGTACAGCTTACCGACGATGGCAGCAAAACCTTGACTGATTCCTCTTATACGGAGTGGAATCGCGGAAAGAAATATAAGAGGGACATTGACAAAACAGCGTTCCAATTGCTTGCAAGAGAACAATTTGGGATTGAATTTTAATGGGTTGTTAGCAGAAGTTGAAACGATTTTCATAGCCTGGCTATGGCTGCGTATGAAAAAAGAAATATGAGCAAAAGCTAGAACCGCTTGGCAGGAATAAGCTGTCCAAGCGGTTTTGTATCTGCAAGGGGGGTTACTTGGTAGTTGCCATCGGGTTCATCGTGATTAGCTTGTAATAGTTCTATGAAACCTTTATCTAATCGTAGGTAAAGGTTTTAATTTTTCAAAAAAATTACTTGTTGACATTGATAATCATTTTCATTTAAAATAACCCTAAGATAATGATAATCATTATCAATTATTATAATTCATCGAACAAAAGGAGTCACGATACTATGAAAGATAGTTTATATGTGATGAAACCATTTAGATACGAAAAAGGCAACAAGAATTGTTCCTGTCATCAAACCGTCCGATTCACGAAAGGTGATCAAATAAACTTCATTAGTCCGCCGTTTTTTGTCGATCATCTTGGCTGGTACATAAGGATACAAAAGAATGATGGGGAACCTTTGTCGGTGTCGACTGATTTCATAGAAACACTGTTTACCAAGCAAGCGGTTTGCACGGAGC
The DNA here is from genome assembly GCF_900107755.1 of Thalassobacillus cyri. Classification (GTDB taxonomy): domain Bacteria; phylum Bacillota; class Bacilli; order Bacillales; family Halobacillaceae; genus Thalassobacillus; species Thalassobacillus cyri. The sequence continues at coordinate 331,652 of NZ_FNQR01000001.1, forward strand.
TGGACCTCATGCTAGCTATTAATTATCAGCAATTTAAAATCAACCAGGCGCTTGATGAGCGAAATGAAGAACGATTCCTGGTTCATTCCAAGGCAATAGAGGATTTGAAAAGTCAATGTAGGGTGAAAGTGGGTGAGGACTTATCGCAGATATTTTGATAGGCTTTGCCAGCATGTCTGGAAATACAGAAGAGATTGCCGACCTCATTTACAGCTATTTAGAAACAGACCATAATGTAGAGGTGAAGGAAATCGAAGACATCGACCCAGCCTCTTTGCTGGAGTATGATTGTGTACTTCTTGGTTCCTATACCTGGAATGACGGAGATCTTCCTTATGAAGTGGAAGACTTCTATGAGGAATTAGAAGATATTGAACTGTCGGGTATAGTTGCAGCAGTGTTTGGGTCCGGTGACTCGATCTATCCCCAGTTTTGTGAGGCTGTCCATTTGCTTGAGAATCAGTTGAAAGCTTCGGGAGCGTATATCATTGTAGAAGGTCTGAAGGTTGAGATGACGCCAGATACAGAGGAAGACTTAAGAAATTGTAAGGCTTTTTCGGAAGCGGTGCTTGGTTATTTAAGTGAAGTGAAAGTGTAGATCTATATCTGCCAGCATCTAAAGAGTCTTAGGAACACTGTTTCTTAACTGACGGAGCATAATGGTGAATCAGTAAAAGGAGAGGGAAGGTATGAACACAAATCCAAGAAGTAGAAAAAGTATGACCTGGGGTTTAGTAACGATGTTCTTAATAGCACCACTTTTCTCCTGGATATTAGGTGTATTAGGCGGAAGTATGGCTCCAAGTGAATATGCAGCCGAAGGATTAATGATGTTACTATTCCCGATCATTTTTATTATCGGAAGTGTTATTTTTATGAAAGGGTTCAATGAACCGAAACAAATGTAATACTTTGAGCTTATCTTTAAAAGACGCTGAACCTGTCAGAAAAGACTTTTTTACTGTGGTTTACCAAATTTGCTTAGTTACACTTTTTACATTAATTACTCTTAGAAGCACCTTTCATTCGGAAGGTGCTTTTTTGATAGAGCGATTGCGCAAGAAATCCCAATCCTTTTATTGAATAATCCAGGTCATACGTACATGAATGATATATTGCATATTTCATTCATGTGCGTTTTACTGTATACTTTTTCATACCAAATGTATATCTAGAAAGGCGGAATCCGATGCCTATACCTGCAAACCATTCGAAACCTATTCGCCAGTCAGCCAAGGAAAAGGCGTTTAATCAGATTCAGGAGTGGATTATTGATGGAACATTGCGACCTGGCGAAAAACTGAATGATACCGAACTGGCTCATGCATTAGGAAGCAGCAGGACACCTGTCCGCGAATCATTACAGCTTCTGGAGGTGCAAGGGTTTGTCAAAATGTATCCAGGTAAGAGTACAGAAGTCACCGAAATTGAACGTGAAGCTATTAATGATCTCCTCCCGCCATTGGCAGCCTTGCAATCTTTATCCGCCGAACTGGCTATTGACCATGTGACAGCGGATCAGCTGAAGGAGCTTGAAAACATCAATGAACGTTTTGCAACATTAATTTGTTCCAATCATGCCTATGATGCATTAAAAGTCGATGAACAATTTCACCAGGTGATTATTGATATTACGAAAAACACGTATATCAAAAGCATTGTAGAATCCTTGCAGGCGCATGTTCGGAGGCATTTTTTTCATAATTCTATTATCTTAGCTGAAAGGTCGATCGAAGAACACAAAGCCATTATTATCGCCATGAGACATGGTGACAAGGCTAAAGCAGCAGCCATTATGAAAGATAACTGGCTCCGTACACTAGAAGATTTTAAACAATAGACAAAAGAATAAAAGCGCAAGCGCCTTGCTCACCCCCGATATCCTCGAGGGGGTAAGCGCTGGAGCTAGAGTTGACCTACCACCTAAAGTTATCCATAAAAAGAAAATTTTATAATTTATAGACATAACGAAAAGCCGGCCCCTCAAGGAATGAGGAGGCCGGCTTTATAAATTCATGAAGCATGAACTGTAGCTTTTCTTTGAATACGGCTGATGATCCCGGTGACTGTAATGACGACAATAGCCGGCAGGAGCCATCCAAGCCCTTGATTGTAAAGGGGCAAGGTTTGTTCATAAAATCCTACAATAGGCTGCATCCAGCTGAAGTACTCGATTCCTATTGATTCACAGAGCGACTTGAGACCATCAAAGATGCTGATTAAAAACGTTACAGCGATAGTTGAACTATAGACGATTGTTGCATGATTAAATAATGGAGACAAAAATGTCAAAAGTATCAGGACAATCGCTAGTGGATATAAGAACATCAAGACCGGCACAGAGTAAGTAATGATGTTTGCCAATCCAAAGTTCGCAATCACAAAGGTGATCGTGGCAAAGAAGACAACAAGTGTCTTATAACTAATCTTCGGAAACAACGTATGAAAGTATTCCGCATTGGCTACCGTTAATCCGATCGCAGTTGTCAAGCATGCCAACGTAATGGCAATCGCAAGCAGTACAGAACCAAGTGTGCCGAAATAATGGGAGGCACCATTACTTAAAATCGGTCCGCCGGTTTCAAAGATTCCATAAGCCTGTGTGCTTGTCGCGCCTAAATATGCTATCCCGACATAAATCGCACCTAGCAGCAATATGGCAATACTGCCCGCCTTGACGGTTGCTTTAAGAATATCGGTATTGGATGTGACACCCATTGCCCGGATCGCGTTAATTACGATAATCCCAAAAACCAATGATGCCAGTGCGTCCATTGTGTTATATCCTTCGAGGAAACCAGTAATAAAGGCTCCATTTGTATAAGCTTCCTGGGGAGCTTCCATCGCTCCCATCGGATTGGTGATTACCGCAACAAGTAGAACGGCAATCAGGACAACTAGCCCAGGTGCCAAAAACTTTCCAACATTGTCAACAAGCTTGGCTGGTTTTAATGAAAACAATAGAACCACAGCGAAAAAGAGTAAGGTGAAAATAAATAACCCCATTTGTTGCGAAGACTCATTAATAAAAGGTGCTATCCCAACATCAAACGCAACTGTCCCTGTACGGGGAGATGCGAAAAATGGTCCGATTGTCAAATAAAGCAGTGACGTGAAAAACACGGCATAAACCGGGTGTACCCGGCTTGAAAGCTCCTGCAGGTTACGGCTTCCTGAAAAACTCATCGCGATAATTCCAAGCAGCGGGAGTCCCACTCCAGTAATTAAAAATCCAATGATGGACGGCCAGAGATTTGTTCCGGCATTTTGACCCAGCTGTGCCGGAAATATTAGATTTCCAGCTCCGAAAAATAGTGCAAATAACATGACGCCAATAGATGCGTAAGACGAAAAAGACAATTTTCCTTTCATGAGGGCTTCCTCCTATGCTCGTATAAAATTATATGCAATATGCAATATATCAATACGATTCATCATACTCCCTCCAAATGAAAAATACAATATATTTCAGAAAATTATCATATGTAAATAAATTCATATATACCCTTCCATTTTTGCATCTTAAAATGCAGTACAGGAACCTCATGTTTTTGTGATCACAAAGAATCTTTAAAACTGTCCAAAATTAAAGAACCAGGCGATCGTTATTCACCTGGTTCTTTAAAAGGTATCGTTTTTTTATTCAAAATCAGGTATCCTTACTGGTTATCCAATCTTGAGACCATTTTTCCAATTCTTTCATCAGAGGCTGTAATGCTAACCCTTTTTCGGTTAATGAATATTCAATTCGAATAGGGGTTTCAGGATATACTTCGCGTTTTACAATTCCCTCGTCCTCTAAATGTTTTAATCTATCCGATAAGAGCCTTCCACTGATTCCAATAGATGATTCAATGGTACAAAAACGTTGGGGACCTGAAAGCAGTTGGTATATAACCAGACCTGTCCAACGTTTACTTAAAATACTCATTGCTTTTTCAAATTTAGGACAGAGTTGAGATGTATTCATACTTTATCACTCCTCTTTTTCTATTTTACCACACAAATACAAATCGTAATAAGTTTACTTAATGTAACTTAGCTCATTGACATAAGTTAATTATTTATATATACTTACTTACGAAAAGTAACTAAAGTAAAAATATAAAATTTTGGCTTTAGTTAAAACTAGACAAAGGAGTGGTTTTGAATGAACAAACATGAGGCAGGAGCTTCTATCCTAAGGGTTATATTAGGGGTTATATTTTTTGTTCATGGCTTGGATAAATTCCAGGAAGGGATTGGAAATTCCGTCGGATTTTTTGACAGTATTGGAGTACCCGGATTTTTAGCTTACGTTGTAGGAACAATTGAGCTTGTTGGCGGGATTGCGCTGATTTTAGGAATTGGAACAAAAATTGTTGCCTCTCTATTTGCCATTATTATGCTGGGGGCTATCTTTACAGTTAAACTTTCTGCTGGTTTTCTGGGTGGATATGAGTTAGATCTAGCGTTACTAGCCATGTCTATTTATGTAGCACTTTCCGATAACACAGCTCTCTCACTGGAAAATGCCATGTTTTCAACGAAACAGGGCTCAATAGAAAATGTATCCTAATAAATGGAGAGGGGATTCATGCAATGGGGATTTTTGATAAATTATTTGGAAAACCAAAGGAGATGGAAGACATGTCAAACGTAAGATTAGCTGTTATTTTTTACACGATGAGTGGAACGAACTATCAAATGGCCAAGTGGGCGGAAGAAGGCGCAAGAGAAGCCGGTGCCGAAGTAAAAGTATTAAAAGCGGAGGAACTTTGCACCCCAATCCGTCATCGAGGCGAATGAAGCATGGAAAGCAACCGTCGAAAAAACAAAAGACGTGCCTGTAGCGACATCCGCTGACCTTGAGTGGGCCGACGCCATTATTTTCAGCATCCCGACACGCTTTGGTAACATGCCATCGCAAATGAAGCAATTCCTTGATACACAGGGCGGTCTTTGGGCAAGCGGTAAGACGATCAACAAAGTGGTCAGCGGCATGACTTCTGCCCAGAACCCGCACGGTGGCCAGGAAGCAACTTTGTTGTCTTTATATACATCGATGATGCACTGGGGCGCGATTATTGTTTCACCAGGTTACACCGATGAAGTATTGTTCGGTGCTGGAGGAAACCCATATGGTACAAGTGTAACCGTTGATCAGGATGGCAACATGGCCGAGGATGTGGAAGAAGCTGTCAAGCATCAGGCAAAACGTACAGTGACAGTTGCTTCCTGGGTGAAACAAGGGCAACAGTAATATAAGTGATAGATTGAATGTAATCTATAACAGCAATAGCTAGAAGGATGCCTAATATCGAACCGCGGATATTAGGCATTTTTTAAAAAGAAAATCGAAAAGATATACGAGGAGGAATTCCGTTGTCATTTCATCGTAAACCTATTACATTTGTCAAACATGTCAATATTAAAGTACAAAATTTAGAACGCTCCCTTGATTATTATCAAGAGGTGATAGGGGTTAAGATTTTAGAGCAAACCAATAAAAGAGCTAAGTTAACAGCCGATGGGAAAACCTGTATTCTGTCCTTAGAGCAGCCGGAAAATGCTACAGCAAAGCAAGGAAGGACTAGTGGTTTATATCATTTTGCCCTCCTTGTACCAAGGCGTTCAGATTTAGCAAATATCGTCCACCATTTTATTGCAAAGGGAATTAGAATTGGATCTTCGGACCACCTTGTCAGTGAAGCTCTCTATTTAAATGATCCAGATGGTAATGGGATTGAAATTTATGTGGACCGTGATCCTTCCGTGTGGAAATGGAAGAATGGCGAAGTTGCCATGACCGTTGATCCGTTAGATTTTGCAGACCTGCTTCAGGCAGGGAATTCAGAAGAACCATGGAAAGGCTTGCCTGCCGGTACTGTTATGGGGCATATCCATCTACATGTTTCTCACTTAAAAGAAGCAGAGGAATTTTACACGAAAGGACTGGGATTTGAGGTAGTAAACCGATTTGGCGGTCAGGCTCTTTTCATCTCATCAGGTAACTATCATCATCATATTGGTTTAAATACATGGGCTGGGGTTGGAGCTCCTGAACCTCCAAAAAATAGCGTCGGCTTGGAATCATTTACAATCATGTTACCCGATGAGGAATATAGGAACAATGTGATAGCAAGTCTGGAGAGAGTTGGTGCCTCTGTCACAGAGGAAAATGGAATAGTGACCACAAAGGATCCGTCTGGCAACTGTATTCACCTTGCTGTTTAAGGTGTTCATTTTATTTGCGGCTTATCAATAAATAAGCCACATGTCTTATAGGAAGATAAATGTCGTTCTAAAATATGGAGGCTGGGTGGCACATGTTAAACATGTTTTATATATCTGGTCTGCTTCTTCATGAGCTCTTGGGAGCTGTATCTTCAGCAATTTTATCCTTTAAGGCAATGTAATGGCTAAGGATTGTTGTTTGCTGAAGGAAGCAATATATATTAGTAGATGTGCCAACATCTACGGTTGAGTAATAGAACGGCTCCCTTCAAGGGGGCCGGCTATAGATGAGGATAATCCACCTGAGCCGTGCTAACTCAAGGGTGGATTATTTTTTTGGTTAAACGACAGTATGCCTATAATCAGAGTCGCTAATGCTGCTAAGTAATTGCCTTAAATGATTTTTCTAACCAATCTTCCAAGCATACGTGGAATAAATAGAACGATATCTATAATCGTATGAATTAATGAACGAATGATTCCCATGCTCACCCCTCCTTATCTTATAAGTACAGCTTCCACCAGAAGATCCTGTTCAAACGCTTACTTTTAAGGAAGTTCTTATTTTATAACTTTGATAGAGGAAGATAACAAGAATGTGACTAAAGCACCTTTCATTCAAGAAGATTAATTCAGTTTTAAATCATATAGGTCTAAAAAGAACATTTAATAATAGTATCTCCTTAAAAGCAGATAAATACGGAGGTGTAAAATGGTAACATCCTCTATGTCTTGCAAATGGCCATACACCACACAAATGAATTTTATGGCTGTTGTTGATGCCCTTATTCCATCTAGTGTGATTATGTTCAACTGTGGATGTACAGTTCAACATGGTGGATTGTCTTTGTCTATCTGGGAGTACCTTCTCATGTCTTTAGACAGCTTGCCTGTGCCATTAACAGAGGAAACCTCTCAACTTCTTGACTTATCAGCTTTCTATTTATATAAGAAACGTTATCCATTATCTTTTTTTATCTATCATACCCATACATCCAAGGCACTTTTCTCCACGTTATCAAGGAAAGACCGATTAAGGGCCATCGAACTTTTAGAAAACCTAAAGGTGCCGCTTGATATTTTACCTGTTCCTTATAAGAATAATCCCAGTCTGTTACAGATCATGATTGACTCTTTATATCAATTAACTTTTTTTGGGTATTATTCGGAATGGTATGGGTATGGGGAGACCCGGTTAAATTCACCTGCTTTTCGGTATCTTCGCACCTATCCAGTGAGCTGGACCTACACGGGTTATCCAGGCCCTTCCTTTGGATATAGGGATTTTAGAGGTTTTTTATTAAAAATGGAAGACTTAAAGCAGGAGTGATTTAATATGCAAAAACCGGATGTAATTGTCGTCGGGGCAGGGGGTGGCGGAGCCGTAATAGCAAAGGAACTAGGAGAACTGGGGTTACATGTTCTGATGCTGGAAGCAGGACCATGGTATGGAAATAAGCAATGGCCCCGTCCCAATATTGATAAAGGAGGATTTTGCAGTCGAAGCGTTGATGATTTAGATGTCAGCCTTTTTAAGGAGAGCTACAATAAGTTAGAAAATAATATGAATGATCAGATTGCGGGAAGATTGCGTTGGGGTCCCGCTAACCGGGAGAATCCTCCCTGGAATCGAACTTTTCAACAAAGAGGGTTTGTTTGGCAGAATTCTGGTGTGGGTGGGTCTACTCAGCACTATCTGGCAAACTCTCCCCGTGCCATTCCATCTGCTATTGAGGGACAATGGCCGCTGTCCTATCGTGAATTGATTCCATACTACGAAAAAGTAGAAGCAGAGTTACCAGTGGAATTCGCCCCTACTACTTCAAAGGAAGAATTATTTTATTATGGAGCAAAAAAAGCTGGCTGGAATCTTTTAGCTACTCTCAATGTAGAAACCCCGGGATTTCGAGCTCAGCCCAATGCAATTTTGCCTCCAAATGAAAATCTTCTTCATCCAGCCTACACAGAAGAGCAGTTATCATGGATGGAAGGGTGTACACTTGCGGGCCATTGTATCAATGGCTGTCCCCATGGCCCATCTGTTAGTAAAATTGCTAAGCGTTCCACAAATGTCAGCTATGTGCCTTTAGCTTTAAATACAGGAAACGTGGAGATCCGCCCCAATACTTTTTCCTATCAAGTGATTACAGAAAAACACCCTAAAGAAGGAATAAGGGCAACTGGAGTGAAAGTAAGAAACACATGGACTGGTGAGAGGGAAGAATTATTTGCCGACTGCATCATTGTAGCAGCTGGCGCAATTGAAACCCCCCGTCTGTGGCTCAATTCCTCCTTGCCTTTTAATCCATGGACGGGCAGGGGACTTGTGAATCATGACATGGATATGGTTACTGGAGTTTTTAATGAAAAAGAGCTGCTTTCTATATTAGGGAGTCCTGCAGTAAATCCCTTTGCCGGTCACACCTCTGGTGCCAGGTTAGACTATCCTGGGTTAGGTTCCATACAAATAATTGGGACTAGTCCTGGATTAATGGCGAGCTTTTCTTATGCATTAGGTCATTCAGAAAATAAGAAGTTCCATCATGATAGCAATAATAACCCGTTTAAAACAGGGCGGGTTATTGGAAAAGAGTTAATCGAGTTAATGGCAGATTATCAAAAATCATTAAGTATCTTGATTGTAACGGACGATGAAGTTGATAGGAAAAATAATGTCTCCGTAGTCCCTGCAAACCTGGATGAACATGGAGCCATACCATCAATACGTTATGCCCCAACAAGGAACACCCGCAGGACGAAGAGAGAATTGGTGAAAATAGCAGCAGACATCCTTCTTCAAGCTGGAGCTAGAAAGGTCATCCATTCCCATTGGCCAGACGGTTTGATGATTCACATCATGAGTACAATGAGAATGGGCTATGTCGTCGATGAAAATTGTGAGGCACTTGAGGTAAGCAGAATGTTTATAGCGGATAATAGTGTGCTGACTAATGGGCTGGGTGGAGCAAATCCCACCCTGACAACTCAGGCTTTAGCAACAAGGACGGCTGAGAAAATTTATGAAAAATACTTTTAAGGTTACAACAAATAGAGATATTTTCATAAACATCAAAAAACTTAAAGTGAAGCCCTCTTCTAATTAGGAAGAAGGCTTCACTTTAGTTTATGCGGTAATAAAAGAACAGGAACTGTCTGGATTGTGACAGTTCCTGTTCTTTATTATTTATTTTCAATTGTACTTATAAAGAACGGGAATTTTTTTGTGTCAATGCTATCTACTACTTCATTTTTCGAAGTATTAATAACGGCTACTTTATTTTCCCTGCTCACGGCAACATATGCTTTCTTTCCATTTAGGCTTACTGTGACACCATGTGGGCCGTTTCCAACCTTAATTTCCTTCACTTCTTTTCTTTGTTCAATGTCAATGACGGAAACGAAGTTCGTGCCAATGTTGGCTACATATGCGTATTTTCCATCAGGGGTAACATCGATGACATGATGGCCCGTGCCAGTAGCTATTCGGTCTGTCATTTCACCTTTTTCAAGATCAATAACCCCAATCCCATTGTACTCCGTTAATGTAACGAGTAAGGTATTGCCGCTAATATCCAGGTTATGAGGAGCACCATTTATACCTTCAATCGTCTTCATTACTTTTTGCGTGGAAATATTAATCACAGATACGGAGTTCGAACCAGTATTGGTAACGTAAAATTTATTGCTATCCGGGCTGGCAACGCCATTATGAGGGGATTGTCCAACTTCAATTGTCTTTGCAGCTTCTAATTTTTGCACATCAATAACGGTTACTGTACCATCGCCTTCATTAATGACATACGCCCATTTGCCATCAAAGCTAAAGTTGATTCCTTTTGGGGTCTTTCCGACTGGAATGGTTTTTATGTTTTGTTTCGTTTGCGTGTCAATAATCGATACATTCTCTGAGCCGCTATTGACCACGAAATCATACTTACCATTCGGGGAGACTTCGTTATAGGTTGGGGTTTTCTCAACCTGAATTGTTTTTAAGGTATTGTTACTTTCCGGGTGAATCACCTGCACGACATTGGCATCACGATCATTTACGTATAACATGTGTTGACTTGTCATATGTTCGTCTGGAGTTACCTCTTGACTTTTCACTTTTCCTTCAGAACCTGAGATTGTCGTCTGTGCTTCATTGTTACTACATGCGGAGAGAACTAATACAACGATAAAGAGGAGAAAGGAGGCATTTTTCATAAGATTTCTGTGAATAACTCGGCGTTTTGACATCTGCAACCACTCCTTTTGGAATTTACTGACAAAACTAATGACTCTCCTGTTGATGTGTCTGAAGGTGAAATTGGGTATTCACCTAATTTATGTTTATTTAAACACCAGAGCTTTAATAATTCAACCTTTTCTGAAAATGGAAGGTGTGTACTTTGCTTATCAGGTTACCAGAAAGGTACATGGAGTATCAGGTATAAAACAAAGCCCTTCTAATTTTAATAGATAGAAAGTGCCTGACCCCCAGTGCGTTAATGCATTACTATTTATACTTTCCTTCTTTATAGGGTGGCATTGACAAATTTAAAATGATATAACAAGGTGATGGTTGAAAACACTTAAGGTTTTATATCCTTCATTTTATGGTATAATAATTACAGAAGTAATATATATTAAAAAAGACCGCAGATGCTGTAACATCTACGGTCGAGTAATAGAACGGTTCCCTTCAAGGGGGATCGGCAAAATCGGGATAATCCACCTGAGCCTCTAACTCAAGGGTGGATTATTTTTTTTGGTTAAACGACAGTATGCCTCTGATCAATGTTGCGAATGCGACTGCAAACATCAATGCTTCGAATACTGTCATCAGCACCACCCCCTTTCTTTTGGGGATGTATGCCGACCACCCTTGAGTCACCTATTCTATTACATAACTTCATTATATCATGGATATCTATGCCTTTAGAGGTAATTTCCGGGGATTTCTAATTCCAAGAGATAATAAAAACGGCTTTGGCCCTGGGTAAGATAGGGTCAAAACCGTTTATTTTTGCATAAGTGGTGGTGTTAATTTCCGGTGGGTGCAGCATCAGCTTCTAAGACCGGCACTTTACGATACTGTGTTGCCTGTTCATAATCATATGCCATCCCAAGCAGTTCCGCTTCACTCCACATTTTTCCGAAAAATGCCAGAGAGAAAGGTTTTCCGCTTTGGTAATAACCGGCAGGTACCGTTACCAGTGGCTGACCGCTGATGTTGACTTCCGGTGATGCGGTCGGCTGGTGGATACCTTCGGTAAGCGGCGGGATTTCTGCTGCCATTTGCGGGTAAACGAAGGCATCAAGGTTATGTTTATCCATGACTCCACGGATGATTTCCTGAAAGTTTGCCCTGGCATCGAAAAAATAGCTTAGATCGGGTGCCTGATCCGGAGCTTTTAACTTCGCTTTTAGGTTGGCCTTATTAAAGTTCTGGAGCGGCTCGCCTGCTGCCCAGGGCGCTGTTTCCATTTGCTTGAATAACTCGGGAAGAGAAGGAATTGTTTCTTCCGGATCCATCCGATCGAGATAAGACTGGATATCGCTCACAAAGGCGTCGTAGCCGATGTTCCCGGTGGCTTCCACAAAACTGGCAAATCCGCTTCCGGCGAACGGATCGGTGACGACTTCCGCACCCTGGGCCTCGAGCTCCTTAACCGCACGGTCATACAATTGCTGCGTTTCTGCCGACAATGCTTCTCCTCGCCAGCCGGGTCCGTAGAGGCCAATGCGTTTTCCTTCCAAGGCCCCTTCCGTTAAGTTTCCGGTATAACCTTCCTCTGGCAGTTTGCCTGAGGCTGCTTCGGTTTTAGGGTCATCCGGATGGTTTCCTGCAATGACATCCAGCATAATCGCTGCGTCTTGCACCGTCCGGGAATGAGGGCCAAGTACGTCTCTGGTGCTGGCTGCAAAAGGGGCGGCCCCCGAGTTAGGTACAAGTCCGAACGTCGGTTTGACCCCGACCAATGCCTGAGAAGCGGCCGGGTTTTGGATCGATCCGCCGGTCTCAGCCGCAATACCGAGGACTGCCAGATTACCAGAGACAGCGGTTGCTGTTCCGGAACTGCTTCCACCCGGAGCAAAAGCAGGGTTAATGACGTTCAATGTTTTTCCAGCCCAGCTGGTATTGGCATTCGTTGCCGATATACTGAAGGCAGGCATGTTCGTTTTGCCGAGAATGATCGCACCTTCTGCTTTTAATTTTTCTACAATCGGTGCATCGACTTGCGGCATGATCTCCACTCCGCCCGCTTCCTTATGGAAACCTTCCCATCCGAATGTGGAAGGAAAGCCGGTGACATCCACCGTTTCCTTAAGAACAATCGGAACACCTGCCAGTTTTCCGGGTGAGTCTTCCTTTTTAATCCGGGCATCCATCTCACTTGCCTCTTGCATGGCATGGTCATTGATGAATGTAAAGGCGTTATATGTATCCTCATATTGTTCGATGCGTTCCAGGTGTGCCTGAACGACATCTGTCACTCTAAAAACTCCATTCTTGTAGCCTCTTGTCAGTTCGGCTACGGTGAGTTCCTTGCCATCTTCCAGCCGTTCACGCAAATCCATCCCCTGGTAGGGGAAGTTTTTATGTTCCAGGACTTTTGTATGTCCAGATGCATTCTCCGGTGGGGCAAGGGATGAATTGCCTCCAATAAGTATAGCTGCAAAAGCCAGGATGAATGTAATGACAACGGCATGCAGTTTTTTCATGGTATAACACTCCCTGTCTGGTTACCAAGGGTAGAATACCATAGATTCTTATTCTATTAAATGGTCTATTTGATAGAATGTAAAAGTTTGTATTATAACCTCGACTTGACATAGAAGCCCTCTAAACGAAATTGAAAAAGTCCTCCGTGAGATGAGATACCATCATTTCCATGTGTCCCCCAGCAATCACCCTGGATAATGAAGAAGTTTTCGGAGATAAGCGTATGACTTCTGCAGCCATTCGTCGTTCCATATAGATGTTAAATATTGGGTTATTTTTGTTGAGAAATCCCTATTTTGACAGTGAAAAGGGTGTAATTGATAACGTGTCTCAATTACTATTGACTATGATTATCATTCTCAATTAACATGTTTGTAAGGCTTAATTGAAAATCATTTTCATTTGAGCGTGTTACACAGCCCTAGTAAATTTCCATAGTTAGTAAAAGCAGAAAGGAATGATAGCATTTGGATTTCACTTATGAGCCTATAGCAACAGAGAAAAAGATGTCGGAAGCATCCAATAGAGAGTTTGATCACCTGTTCTTTCACGGTGATAATACGGAGGGCTTTCAACATAACGTTCAGCAGGTGACGGAAAAGCTTGTGGAAGTGATGAAACACCTCGATGAGCCCTATGCCGGAAAAACTCCTGAGACTTTGCAACGGGAGCTGAATAACTTATCTGTTTTCACATACGAGGGAGAAGCCGTTGAAGGATTATTGAATAAGATCGACGACTCCCTATTACGAAGCAATATCCATATTACACATCCAAAATCAATCGCCCACTTGCATTGCCCGCCGCTTGTATCTTCGATGGCAGCGGAAATGATCATCAATACGTTTAATCCATCGATGGATTCCTGGGATCAAAGCCCTGCAGCAACATACTTAGAACAGGAAGTCATCAAATGGCTTACCAAGGGCTTTGGTTTTGACGGTATATCCGATGGCGTTTTTACAAGCGGAGGGACGCAGTCCAATTACATGGGGCTATTGATTGCCCGGGACTCCTTTTGTAAACGCAAGTGGGGGGTGGATGTGCAGAAGCAAGGCTTACCAGATGATTTTAAGCGGCTGCGGATTCTGTGTTCGGAGGAGGCTCATTTTACCGTTCAAAAGTCAGCCTCCCAGCTGGGACTGGGTGAAGCTTCGGTTGTCTCTATTAATACGGATGAAAATCATAAGCTATGTCTCTATGATTTAAAGAAGAAGCTGAAATTAATGGAAGCGGAACAGTTACTGCCATTCGCACTTGTGGGTACATGTGGTACGACTGATTTTGGAAGTATCGATCCACTTGCTGAGCTGGCAGCTATTGCAAGCGAGCATGGGGTGTGGCTTCACGTTGATGCTGCTTTCGGTGGGGCATTGATCCTCAGTCATTCTTATAAAGACAAATTGAAAGGGATCAATCAAGCGGATTCCATTGCAGTAGATTTTCATAAGTTATTCTACCAGCCAATCAGCTGTGGGGCCTTCCTTTTAAAGGACAAACAGGAATTCGTTCATCTTCAGCACCATGCTGACTATTTGAACCCTGCCGAAGATGATGAAAAAGGAATCGTACATCTTGTAAACAAATCGATCCAGACGACAAGGCGGTTTGATGCACTGAAACTATTTTTCTCCTTAAGAATGGTAGGGACGAAGCAATACGGTGCCATGATCGACCAGACGATCGCGCTGGCAAAATCTGTTGCGAGCTATATGGACGGTTTAGAGAATATCAGAGTGATACATGCTGATCCGGAGTTGAATACGGTTGTCTTCCGGTATGAACCTACTGTTCCCTCAGTTGTGGATGTGAACCAGGTGAATCTATCGATCCAGAAACATCTCCTTTATGGGGGCAAGGGTGTTATCGCTAAGACGATGGTAGAGGAGGAAGTCTGTCTTAAATTTACACTCCTTAACCCCAGGACACAGCTTGCTGATGTAAAAGAAATCTTAACAGACATCGAGGAGATTGGAGAAGCGGAATTAAAAGAATGGAGGGTTTCTGTATGAAGAACGTACAGGTAGTTGCTGAAAATGCGACGATGCAAAGCTTCTTGAATTGTTATCTCAAAGAAACAGGTAATTTTCATATTGAATCTGCCAATGGAACAGTAAAAAAGATTACCTGTCCCTTATCCAATCAGGGAATTGACTTGACCATTGATGTGAAATACTGGTCTGAAACAGGAAGGCATCTATTTGAATTCCCCCTTTATTACCAAACAGGAAAAGAAACGAAGCCTATCGATTATGTCACATTAGCTGCACTGATTACTAAAGAGTTAGCCCTGATGCACAATCAGGTGGATGCAGAGGATGAACTGATCCTAAGGGTGATTCTCAGCTGTAAAAACTTAAAGAAATACCTGGAGCATCGTTTGCGGGATTCCAACCATTTAAGCAGCAATGAATTTAATTATATCGAAGCGGAACAATCGCTTATCTTTGGCCATTTGCTTCATCCTACTCCAAAAAGTAAGCAAGGGATTACAGAAGAAGAGGACAACCGGTTTTCACCCGAAATGAATGGGAAATTCCAACTTCACTATTTCCTGGCTACCGATACGCAAGTCGTACAGGACTCTTCGCTGTCGGTCTCTGCTCAAGATATCATCCAGGGCGAACTGCCCAAGGAAGAATTAGTCACTGATGAAGCGGGCGCTCTCATTCCTGCCCATCCGTTACAAGCGAGGGCCCTTTTGAAAAAAGCATCCGTACAGCAGATGCTCAAGGAAAATAAATTGAAATACCTTGGACCACTCGGATCCGAGTTTACAGCAACCTCTTCCTTTCGTACTGTTTACAGTCCTGAATCGAAATATATGTACAAGTTTTCCGTCCCGATAAAGATTACGAATTCGCTCAGGATGAATCAACAGAAAGAACTGGACAGGGGGGTGGAAGTGTCGCGGTTGTTACAGACCGCTCTTGGCGATGATCTGAAACGTAATTTTCCAGATTTCCATGTCATTTCAGACCCGGCATATATACGTGTGGATATACCTGGGGAAGAGGAGGTATCCCTCGATTGCATCATTCGTGAAAACCCGTTTTATGGGAATGATTCCGATGCCATTTTAGCCGCCGGGCTGGGACAAGACCACCCTTTTGGAGAGCAGTCTAGACTGTACAGCATCATTCACAGAATCGCAGAGAAAGAAAATAGATCCTTACAAGCGGCGAGTGAAGATTGGTTTAAACGCTATCTGTCCATCACACTCGATCCAGTGTTATGGCTCTATGAAACGTATGGCATCGCGCTCGAAGCGCACCAGCAGAATTCAATCGTGCAACTGAAGGACGGGTACCCTGATTCCTTCTATTATCGCGATAATCAGGGTTACTACTTCCGCGAGAAGAAGGCAGATGAATTGCGTCAACTGCTGCCAACGCTGAACGAGAAAAGCGATACCATTTGTACTGAAGCAATTGCGGAGGAAAGGCTTCGGTATTATTTCTTTTTCAATCATTTGTTCGGGGTGATCAATGGTTTCGGTGCCAATGGACTGATAGCTGAAGAAGATTTGTTACGGGTGCTGCGTGAGCGACTGGAGACACACCATAAACAAGCGGGTGATGCAAAGCCGTTGCTGCACAGTCTATTAACAAATGAAAAACTCCCATCCAAAGCTAATCTGCTGACCCGATTCCATGATATGGATGAGCTTATTGGTTCGTTAGAGACGCAATCCGTCTATACGATGGCAGCTAACCCATTAGTACAAAAGGCAGGTGTTACGAGTGAAACCTAAATGCATGACGATTGACCCGGACTTGGAGAGAGAAATTGTGTTTCGTGAGCTGGATTACGACAAGGATCTGACCAACGTTTTTTTATGGATGCATCAGGAGCATGTCATTCCTTATTGGCAGTTGAATCTTCCGTTTGTGCAATTTAGCAGCCATTTAAAACAAGCATTGGAAGATCGCCATCAAACCCTCTATATCGGCGAGATTGACGGTCACCCGATGAGTTATTGGGAGGCCTATTGGGTAAAAGGGGACGTTGTGGAAAGATGCTATGAGGCAGGATCCTTCGATCAGGGTGTCCATTTATTAATAGGTGATTCAGACTATCTTGGTAAAGGTTATGCACTCCCCTTATTAAGAGCGATGGTTGGTTTCCAATTCCAGCATGCAAAAACGAAAAAAGTGGTCGCAGAACCTGATATTCGGAATGAGAAGATGATTCATATCTTTAAACAATGCGGGTTTGAACCGGTAAAGCCTATCGAACTTCCTGATAAAACGGGCTTGTTGATGTTTTGCACACGGGAAAATTTCGAAAAGAGGTGGTCGTATGACGGATACTATCAACAAGTCTGAGGTTTACGATGTGATCGGAATCGGTGTCGGTCCTTTCAACCTCGGTTTTGCAGCCTTAGTCGAAGATGTTCCTGAAATAAATGCCTTGTTTTTTGAAAAGAAAACGCAATTCGACTGGCATCCCGGAATGTTGATTGAGGGCACCACGTTGCAGGTTCCTTTTTTAGCTGACCTCGTAAGCATGGCTGATGTGACAAATCGCTATAGTTTTCTGAATTACTTACAGACTCACAACAGACTCTACCGTTTTTACTTTCGCGAAGACTTCCATATTCCTAGGAAGGAATACAATCATTATTGCCAATGGGTGACCGGGCAATTGGATGCTTGTAAGTTCGGGATGAATGTAAAGCAGATCGATCTGCGAGACTTTGAGGGAGAAAGTTTGTATGAAGTGGTGGTTGAAAATGAACATCATCCAGAGGAAGAAAATCGCTATTTAGCAAGACATATTTTGATGGGGATCGGTACGGTTCCGGCTGTACCAGAGCAGTTTCAGGATGCTTTGGGAGAGAAAGTCTTCCATACGGCGGATTATTTATATAAGAAAGCGAATTGTGCGGACGCAGAAAGGATTGCGGTTATCGGTTCCGGGCAAAGTGCGGCTGAAGTATTCCTGGACTTGTTGGAAGATCAGGCGGCTCATGGGTATTCGCTGCATTGGTATACGAGGTCCAAAGGATTCTTTCCGATGGAATACTCTAAGCTTGGTCTGGAACATTTTTCACCGGATTACACCTCTTTCTTCTATCAGTTGCCGCAAGAGAAAAAAGATCAGCTGCTAGTGGATCAGGACTTATTATATAAAGGAATCAGTGCGGATACGATTGCAGATATTTATGAACGTTTATACCAGTACAGTATAGGAGAGGATGACCCTGACATCCACTTGCAAGCCATGTCAGCTATCGACCGCATCCAGCCTCTGGGTAATAAATGGGAGCTTCGTGGCTTCCAGCAGGTGAGTGAAGAGGCGTTTATGGTCGATGCCGATGCAGTTGTGTTAGGGACCGGTTACAAACCGAACCTGCCGGATTTTCTCACGCCGCTCCATGATTTTATTTCCTTGGATCAGCAGGGACGGTTTCATATCACCGAAGATTACCGGCTAGTTATTCATGGCACCGAGCGCAACCATATTTATATTCAAAATGGGGAGCTTCATACCCATGGAGTCGGGGCGCCGGATCTCGGACTCGGCGCTCATCGTAATGCTGTCATCATCAACGCCCTGGCAGGGAGAGAGGTTTATCCAGTGCGATCGATCAACATCTATCAATCATTCGGAGCGCAAAACCAACCGGTCACTAATTAATTCATCATTATCAAGGAAAGAAGGGATTTCATTGTATTCAAACTATCTGAAGCAATACTTCAATCAGGAAAACTGGGTAAAAGCGAATCAGCAATTGCTTGTTAAAATGCTGGAGGAATATGTGTACGAAGACATGATTGATCCAATCATGACAAACGAGCACGGAAAATGGAATGAATATGAGCTATCAATTACTGACCGTAAACATTATTCCTTTATTGCCAAAACAGACTATTTCGATGGGGTGAAAGTGAAGGCTGATTCGGTTTATATCGTAGAAAATGGAGTGCGCGCTGAAGGTAATGATGCCATCCAGTTCCTGCTCGATATACAGCCGATTATCGGGATGTCAGCTGAGACAGCAGGTCATTTGATCAAAGAGTTGAACAATACCCTTGTGGCAGATATGCATTTACTTGGACAGGACTCCAAAACATCGGATGAATTGATTCATGAAGATTATGCCTTATTGGAAGGGCATATGAGCGGGCATCCCTGGATTACTTATAATAAAGGCAGAATTGGATTCGGTTATGATGATTACGTGAAGTTTGCACCGGAGATGCAGAAAGAAACAAAGCTGTTCTGGATCGCCGTTGATAAAGATCGCGCTTCCTTCCAATCGACAGAGGATACCAACTATTACAAGCTATTACATGAAGAATTGTCATCGGAAGAGAAGCAACAATTCAAACAAGTCTTGCAAGAACAGGAAGTAGATCCGCTGGAATATTTCTTCCTTCCCATCCACGAGTGGCAATGGGAAAATGTGATTATCCAGCAGTACGCTCAGGATTTATCCAACAGGAAGATCATCCCATTGGGAGAAGGAAAGGATAATTATCTGCCGCAACAATCGATCCGGACCTTCGTAAACCGAAGCCATAAGGATAAACATCACGTGAAAGTTCCGATGAGTATATTGAATACGCTGGTTTATCGGGGGCTGCCGGCAGAAAGAACGCTGATTGCCCCGAAGATTACAGAATTCATCAAAGGTATCTATGAACACGATTCATTTTTGAAAGAAAAATGCCGTGTCATACTGCCTGGAGAGATTGCCAGTATCAATGTCGATCAAAGCCATTATCCAAAGCTTGAAAATTCCCCGTATCAATACATGGAAATGCTGGGTGTCATATGGAGGGAGAGTATTTACACCTATTTGGATGGTGAAGAAAAAGCAGTGACCCTGGCTGCATTATTACATGAAGATAAAAATGGCAAGCCTTTTATCATAAGCTTGATCGAGGCCTCTGGAATGGAGCCGGAAGAATGGCTGAAGGAGTTTTTCCAGGTTGTCATGGATCCGCTTTTACATTATTTATATCAATATGGAACGGTGTTTTCTCCTCATGGACAGAATACGATTTTAGTCATGAAGAATTTCAGGCCACACCGTCTTGCTGTCAAAGACTTCGTAGATGATGTGAATATTAGCGACCAGCCATTTGAAGAATTATCCGTACTGACACAAGAGCTCAAAGATGTGTTAAGAAGCGAGCAACCGGAAGGATTGCTGCAATTCATTTTCACCGGGTTATTCGTATGTCATCTCCGATATATGGCTGACCTCCTGGACAGGAATGAACGTGTAACAGAGGATAGATTTTGGGAGCACCTGGCCAATACCATCATAAGATATCAGGCTAGTCACCCTCACTTGAAAGAGCGCTTCGAAATCTTTGATTTTTTCAAACCGGAAGTTACTAAACTGACACTGAATCGTAACCGGATGGTGGATTATGGCTATGGTGATGGAGATGACCGGCCTCATGCTTCCGAATTTGGCAGCGTTGCCAATCCGCTTGCACGATTTGCCCGGGAAGTTCATTTATCCTGAGATGATAATTCGTATAGAAAGATTGTTTCGGCTTGTAGAAAAAACCATCTGGTTTTTCTGCAAGCCTTTTCTAAATCCTGAATGTCATTCTGGTTTGTGTAGGTGTTAGTCCTTAAAAAGGAATGTAAGGTATTATTGGTTTCTTACGGAAGAATTATAAAGCGTAACAAGGAAACACTATGACAATATAAAGGAGGTAATCTGTACATGAGTAAAATGAACTTTTCCATGCTTTTCAATTTGAAAAAACCGCAAAGACAGCTGATCAACAGTTTGTTTATCAAGCTGATTCTGATACCGATTGTACTGTTTATAGGCATGTTTAGTACCGAGCATATCGAATATGGTGCGCTTTGGCAGCCGGTAGTTTTGAGTATCGTGCTAATCGTTGTGGGAATTAGTATGGAAAAAATGGTGTTAAGTAAAGAAACATTGGGCGCTAGTGTCTTTATGGACTTTATCGTTTCTTTGTTGATTATTTTGGCTCTATCCAATTGGTTTCCAAACGCAATGGTAACGTTTATTGGGGCGTTCACTTTGGCGGTAGTGTTAGGAACGAGTGAATATTTTTTGCATCGCTTTTTACTTGCGTTACGTAATAAAAGTAATTCGGTATCGATAGAGCCATGAGTTTCCTCCTCTTTCCGGGGAAAGGTCCCAGCTGTTGTGGTAAAAGGAAATAGGCAAACGCCTATAAACTGGCGTTTGCCTTTCATCAGGTTATTTTGTGTTGGTAAATCCACCGTCAATCCGGATGACTTCCCCATTGATATATTCTGCTTTGGAAGTTAAGAGGAACGTAACAAGCTCAGCCACTTCTTCCGGTGTTCCCAAGCGCTTTTGGGGAATGCCTTGTTCCGCATTTTCCTTCATTTTTGGATTAGCATCAAAATAGGACTTGACCATTGGTGTTTCCGTAGGTCCTGGAGCAACGGCATTGACGCGTAAACCGTCTTTCGCATACTCAGCAACCAAACTCTTCGTTATCCCGACGATGCCATGTTTGGTGGCAGAATAAGTGACTACCGTATCCTGACCGATGACTCCGGCGCTGGAGGCTGTATTGACAATAGCGCCACCGCCATTTTTCACCATCACTTCAGCGACATAGCGGACACCATACAGGGCACCCATCAGGTTGATGCCGACAATTTTTTCAATTTCATCAATGTCCGTTTCAAGGTAGTAAGCTCCACTGCCCGAAATTCCTGCATTATTAAAGAAATAATCGATCGTACCGAATTTCTCGACGGTTTGGTCAACATAATTCTTCACTTCATCGGCTTTAGAGACATCCGCTTTAATAAAAATAGCTTCAACACCGGATTTTTTCACCATCTCGACCGTTTTATTGCCGCCTTCTTCATCTATATCAACAACAACGATGTTCACTCCTTCTTCTGCTAAACGGAGTGCTGTGGATTGGCCTAAACCGCTGCCTCCACCGGTAATAATCGCAACTTTACTCATGTGAAAAACCTCCTCTATACGTAGTTATTAGTCTTATATCTTAAAGTCACATTTTTCGTTTAAATTTTAATGACACACGAATAAAATTCCACACTTGATCTTTATTGAAACATTGGCCGAATCCTGTCTAAATCATTCATAAAGAGGCTTAACTCTTCCTGACTTAATTGGATCAGTAATTGATCATTCAAGGACAGCACCTGGCCATCTGAATCCTGTGTATGTTGGTTCAGATATTCATAAATCATTTGGAACTGATTTTTATTAAAGCTGGATGTAGTGGTATGCTGCTTCACTTGCTGCAAGATGAATGTGTCATTTAATTGATCAAAGTTGCCAGATAGGATTTCTCCTGTAAATTCCATCTTCCCACTCCTTTGGTATTCAGCAGTTGAAGTTAGTTTATCCTTAATCTTTTCGCTTATCAGGACAAAAAAATAAATGTTGCTCGATTGCATGCATGGTAACAATCGTTTTTGAGAAACATATTGATTAGGTTTATAGGGGAGAAATGCTATCATTTGTATATAAGCATAAATCTTATATCAGCTTTTTACAGTCTATGATGCCGCAACTTAGAAAAGCTGGTTCCATTAAAAGAGGAGGTATTCACATGACTACAATCAAACAAGGTGATGGAAAATTTTATGTCGGTGAAGATGAGCAACATCCACTGGCGGAAATTACTTTTCAGGAAAAAGATCATTTAGTTGTAGACCATACATATGTTTCGGAAGAGCTCCGGGGTCAGGGGATGGCCGCTAAATTAGTTGAAAAAGTGGTAGGATATGCCAGGGACGAACAGAAGAAGATCGATCCCAAATGCGACTACACGGAAAAGAAACTTAAAGAAACCCCTGAATATCACGATGTTTTGCTGGAAAATGACTGATCAGGAGAATAGAGGGGAGAAAATGGATCAATTCATGAAACGAGCGGTCGATTTGGCAGTGGCGAACGTAAAAGAAGGAGGCCAGCCTTTTGGCGCTGTGCTTGTCAGGAATGGTGACATTGTCGCTGAAGGAGTGAATGAGCTGCACAAGCAGTATGATGTGAGTGGACATGCGGAACTGCTTGCCATCCGGCGGGTACAGGAAGAATTGCAGACGAACGACCTGTCCGGCTATACAATGTATGCCAGTGGGGAGCCTTGTCCGATGTGTCTTACAGCGATGTATTTTGCAGGAATAGAAGATGTCTATTATTGTGCTTCTGTGGAAGAAGCGGTGGAAGCGGGATTAGGCAAGTCGAAGCAAGTCTATGACGATTTGCAAAAAACAAAAGAGGAACGTTCACTCCGGATGCGGTATTTGCCTTTGGACGAAGGGCAAACCGATCCAATGAAGCTTTGGAAGGAGTCGTCATCGGAACACTAAGGTACTGCCATCCCCTCAGAGTACAGATGAAAATCTGCCAGCTCTGAGGGCTATTTCATTTTAAGGATATTATTAAAAGAATTTTGCTAAAAAAGAGAGACAATCCGATGATATAAACTGGGCTCACTCATTGGATTTTCCATTTGTATTAACTAACAAACCAGTTAGTAAACGTGTTTTGAATTAATCTTGTACTTAAAATGTAGGGAAGCGAATATAATCTCATTGGTGAAGACTCAGGGGAGGGATTATATTGGCGAATCAATTTGTAACTCGGTCACTTGATGAAATCCGTTTCTGGTCCAGGATTATGAAAGAGCATGCTTTATTTTTAAGTCTTGGATTCAATTTTGATGACAAAAAATTAATCCAGGAGGCACAGCAGTTCATTGATTTGTTTGAGAAGATTGAACAGCAGTTAAGTAATTTTAATGCAAACTCAGACCCTCAGCAAATCGCAGCTTTTAATAATCAAGTCCATCAAGCAGCTCATGCGATATGGGCATATAAACGAAAGGTCCTCGGGCTGACACTGCGATGTGAAATCCGATCCAACAATTATCCTTTGTTGCTGGACCATACTAGTCGAGAGGCAGCATATTTCGGGGAGCGTCTAAAAGAATTGAATGAAGGTAAATTACAACCTACTCCAGCCAAAATCATTAAAGAGAATGTATTCTTTTTAAGATTAATGGCAGACCACTCTAAGTTTATCGGTCATCTCCTTGATCCCTCCGAAAGAAAATTGGTTGATCAAGCACGGGAATTCAGTCATGATTTTGATCAATTGGTTTTTCAAGCAGTTGACTTGGATTCCATGCGGCCTCAATCAGAAACGCAGCCATTATTAGATAAATTCCTTGATGAAAACCGCGTCTCGGTTGTTGCTCTGCGGGATTTTAAGAAAACAGCACGTGAATTGATCGAAGCGTGCAGAATCAAAAGTAATATTCATCCACTTCTAGCTGACCATGTATTCCGGGAAGCGGAAAGGTTCCTGCATATTATAGATATGTTCGAAGTTAGTCTAGGGTCAGATCATTAGCTATTATGGTACCTATGCGTTCTAAATACTATCACAATTCTTATTTCATTTAATGGAAATATATTTGTTTCATTTTAGGGACGATTCTCCATTACGAGATAGTCGTCCTTTTTGCTTTGAAATTGGACAGTTTAGTGGAATAAAGGTATAAAAAGAATGACATTCACTTTTTTTTCATACAATGTCTTTGGGGTGAAAAAATGCCAAGAGTAAAATACAAGGATTCAGATGTTGCCTTAATGGCAAGGATGATGAGAGCAGAAGCTGTAGGGGAAGGAAAACAAGGAATGTTGTATGTCGGCAACGTCATTGTTAATCGTGCGAAAGCGGCTTGTTTAGACTTTAAAGATGTAAGAACAATTTACGATGTCATTTTTCAAGTGCAGGGAGGAAATTATTCTTTTGAAGCTGTTCAAAAAGGCAACGTATTTTATAACAGGGCGAGATCTGTAGAAAAAAGATTAGCCAAAAAGAACTTAGATTATTGGAGGCAGCATCCAGCAAAGTATTCGCTTTGGTATTTTAATCCATACGGTCCATGCCCTCCAACATGGTACGGTCAACCTTTTGCAGGTCAGTATAAACAACATTGTTATTATGAACCAGTAGCTGATACATGTGACAGTGTATATATCGGAGGTTAATCATACGCTTTTTTATTGATAGACTGTATTGGTAAATTACGAATAAAGAGGGAACTTCCGCTGTCAGGAAGCTCCCTTTTTTATGAATAGCTTACTTCTGTAAAAAAGTTACAGCCCCCAGAGGTCCTAACCATCAGCCAGCATTGATGGACTTTTTAGTGTTACGTTTTTTCCTGGTGGAAGGCTCTTTACTCCATGCTAAAAACAGCGTCATCGTGATAATGCTGGCAGTTCCAACCCATTGGAAAACTCCAAAAGGCTCGTGCAGCCAGATGACTGTCGTCAGCACTGCAGACAAAGGCTCCAGGCTGCCCAGCAGGCTTGTCTCCTGTGGAGAGAGGCTTTTTAGACTTTCGATATAGAACCAGAAGGCTATCATCGTACCGAATATAATGACAAATATAAGGTAGCCATAAACTTCCGCCGAGAAAGTGGAAGTATCCACTTGCCAGGGAGGATGAATGAAGCTTAAGGCGAAACCGCCGATGACCATCGCCCAGCCAACAACAGTTAGAGAGTCGTATAGCTTTAGCAATGGGACAGCATACAGCGTGTAAAAGGCTAATGCTACTCCCGATAAAATCCCCCAGATGATTGCCGGACTAGGCACCGATAGCTGGGAGACGGAGCCGTTTGTCAATAAGAAAAAGCACCCGATTAACGTGAGCGAAACGGTCACCATATCACGCCCGGTCAATACAGTCTGCCGGCGTAGCAGCAAATAGATGATAATCATGGCCGGTGCCAGATATTGCAGCAGCGTCGCAACGGCGGCATTTCCATGATTGATGGAAGCCATGTATGTATATTGGACACCGAGCATGCCGAGCAGACCGAAGATGATCAATTGGAGGGCTGTTTTTTTATTCTTCCAGACGGCGAAGACCTGGGATCGATCTTTCTTAAAATACTGGACGGCTAATAGCAGCAAGCCGGCGATAAGCAGGCGGATTGTTACCAGCCAATTGACATCGATTTGATAATCCTGAAAGAGCTTTTGGGAGACTGTACCACCGACGCCCCAAAAAGTCGCCCCGGTGATCACAAGGAGAAAGCCGGTGCTTTTAGCAGATCTATCCATCATGGACTCACACCTCTAAAATAGAATGATAATGCTATCATAAAGGAAAAGCAGGTGGATGCCTACCTGGTATGGAGGAAAATTTGAGGCAATGGGCAGAGGAAGGGGAAGCTTGTACGATAGATCATAAAAGAAAGTCCAGTGAGCGAACTGGAGTAAATATGGGGGGAAACACTACCTGCTTTTTTGGGGGAGGATTTAAACGTGTGGTTGTCTAATCATTCATAACTGGCCCCTCCGTTCTCTTGGCCGCTTCCATCAGGGACAGCCATCCCCATATTCTGTACCGCCTCTTTTGCCTGGCTTAAATAAGCCTTCGCATATTCCTGCCATTGCATTGCGGTTTGGACGGCTCCTTTATATTCAGCGTTTATATTTTCCTCCATCACTTGTAATCCTTTGTCTACCGCTTCATCCCGTTGGGCGGCATTATTAATACAAGCGCTTAAAGTATTAATAATAGTCTGCTGCTGTTCCCCGTTTACAAGTCGCTGGGCGGATCCTGTAGCGGTTACCCGATGATAAGATGCAGGAATAAGCTGACGATGCATATCATTGAGTCCCGTTAAATTCTGGGTTTCCGGGATGTGATATAGTTCGGAAGTGTAGGAGCAAACCATTTGTTCTGCATATAAACTTTGCTGCAGCAAAGTCAGTACTTGCCCCCAGTTGTTCACGCGATAAAAGTAATACGGATACATAAAGCCATCTCCTTTTTATCAATGTTTAGCATACCCACCATCATAGTTATGAGACAGCAGTGAAGTTCATGCTTAATACAGAAATGCTTTTTCTAAAAAAAGAGAACCATATAGGTTAAGTTAGCTGAATAATCTGGACCTACGTACACGTTGGGATATGATGTATGGGAGGGATCGTTGACATGGAAAATGCGGGGGAGTTTTCACTAAGGAACTATTTGAATGCTATGTAGAAAAGGGATAGCTCATGGTGCTGGCGATCTGTCCCTTATAAAATTGCAGAAACACGAAGTAAGAGATTAAAAGACTATAAACGGATGCTAAAATTCCTGGAGCATATAGTCCGGTATTGCTATTTCTTCCATCATATCAATAAATATGGTTACCAAATTTCCGTCGAATTGAGACCAGGAGCCTTTACGTAATTCCTGAAAGGCATCGGAGTAGCTAAGTATCGCTTTTTTATAATTACGCCGGTCTATGGTCATTGTATCAAAAGCATCACATATTCCAATGATCCGGCCCTGAACTGTAATCTCGTCACCGACCAGGCGGCGGGGATATCCGGTCCCATCCCACCTTTCATGATGATCACGAATAAATTTAGCTGCTCTCGTTAAACCAAGATGCTTCCGTACTATGGTATTCCCGATATGCGAGTGACTTTGGATGATCGTAAACTCTAATTCGGTAAGCTTCCCGGGTTTTAATAAAATGTTTTTAGAGAGTCCCATTTTGCCGATATCATGTAATAGGGAAGCAACTCGCAGGTCTTCATCATAACAGTCCGCTCGCTTGGCTAGCGAACTGGCAAGGAACATTACCCGTAAGGAATGATATTTGAACATTTGAATGACTTCATTATCCTGGGCGATCTCATAAAAGAGAGTCTCCGGGTCACGCCCCATACCGGTGAAAGGTTGCTCATTTTCCTCGATAGTCTTTGTTTCCGTCAGGGTCTGGTCTTCTTGTGGACGGAGTGGGAATTTTTCTTCGATACTTCTGAATATTTCTTCAAATGTTCGTTTCTCATCCCTTTTTTCAGAGATATATGCAGCTATTTTTAAATCATTTTGATCGTAAACTTTTTCGCCATTTTCTATTAGCGCATGATGATTTAATTTCACTTCAAGCTCTTTAAACCATTGGGTTACTACTTCGGAATTTCTTTCTAAATAAGTAGAAATGTCTGGTAAACTATATGTTTTCATGTATATGTTTTACTCCTTTTTCGCTTTAACTAGGTGAAGAAATTATATGGAATTATAGCATAGAAGATTACATTTATACCAGTAATTAGTAAAACACAGCTGATTCGCTCGGCAAATAAAAACTTGTGCCCATAAGTAGTTAGGGCGGAACTTGGTTGTGTTAAGTCGGAAGATGCTTCCGTTAGGACAGAACATTCGGCCGTTAGGGCAGAAGTTTGTAGCGTTAGGTCAGAAGGTAGGCCAGTTAGGGCGGAAGTTTCACCGCAACTCCGAAAACCAGTTCACTTTCCGTTCATTTTCAATTCTTATACTTTAAGAAAGTTTAACTTTTGTAGTAATGCTTTTGCCATAAAAAAGTGCCTGCCCTGTCTGTAACAATCGGGGCAGGCACCTTTATTTCGCTTATTTAGTATATTTGTTGGCGTAACCGCTTGCGACGATTGCATCTGGTTTTATTTTCGCTTCCATCCCGAGCGATTCGATCCTCGCCATCATTTCCTCTACATAGATTCGTGTCCGGTTTCTTTCCCCTGCGCCAATATCGATGTGACCTTCGATAGAGAAGCTGGCACCTTTATAAATGTGAGGCAGGACGATATTGATCAGTTTGGTCTTTTTTTCTTCGGTGAAAAGACTGGCGACTTCCTCTGTCAAGGAAGTTTCGTAGGATATACGCTCACCGAGTACATGCATTTGTCTGTTTACGACTTCCTTCCTGAAACAGGCCCAAACGCCAGCGCCTTTGCGTTGAATGACGATTCCTGTGATAAAAACAGTGGCATGCGTGTGTACTTGAGAGTCCGTACCTAACATCAGCTTATAGTTACCCATCGGTTCCTTCTTCATAAAGCTATAGATGTAATGAAATACCTCATCGAAATTCATTTTATTCCGGGAGATATTTTGAAAATTCAACGGTCTGTCCATGTGGTTTCCCCCTGTTTAATCAGCGGTGTATTCCAGTACTTTTTTTAGAGGATGTTCTAAAAAGAACCCCTTTATGCAAAAAGGGATTTGCAGCGGAGGTTTCGATTGCCATGCAAGTGGAGTTGTGAGGATAGGTAAAATCAACTATGCAAAAAGCAGCGTCATACTATAACGTATGTTAAAAGAAGCATTTTATTGAATCGATGAGAAAAAAGCCTGCCCTACGAGTCAAATTGACAAGGAGGGCAGGCACTTCTTTTAACTGATTATTCACTCTTCAGCAGCCAATGCGTCTGCTTTCGTTTCATGAACGGTACCAAATGGATGCTCCGGTGGCGCATAGATGGTGTAAAGCTTAAGCGGTTCATCCCCTGTATTGGTCAGGTTGTGCCATTTACCAGCAGGTACCATGATGGCATAGTCATCCTCTACGTTTTCTTCAAAGTCTAACTGGTCCGCACTGTCTCCCATTTGAACCAGTCCCTCACCTTGCTCGATTCGTAAAAACTGGTCGACATCCGGATGGACTTCCAGACCGATGTCATCCCCTACCCCGATGGTCATCAAGGTCACCTGCAGGTTTTCGCCTGTCCATAAGGCGGTCCGGAATGTATCGTTTTGCAGCGTAGCCTCTTCGATATCCACTACAAATGGTTCGGTGCCATAATCTTTCAGCACCACCCTTGTTTCCTCGCTTAAGGTATGGAACTTCTCCGCATGTCTGGCATCATCATGACAAGCTCTCCAAAATATTTTAGAGAATGGGGAGTGCTGATAAGAGGCATAGCTTTGACGGTTTGTTTCATAACTTTGCGCTTCTGTCTGGCAGGCCTTTTGTAACCCTTCCTGATAGGAATCGAAAGTGATCTTTTCAATTTCACAGGCAGGCTGTCTGCCGGTCAGCATGACATATAGGTCGTTCAGTTGTCTCCAGTGGAGCTTTTCCTCTTCTGCAGCCCGAAGGATTACCTGTTGATGCTGCTGGTTTGGTGCATGGCTGGCTAATCGGCTGTAAAAATCACCGACTTCTGCTTTCTCTTTTATCGCGGCCCGTAACGTTTCAGGAACATACTGATTATTTCTCGTCATGAAGTTTTGGGGCATAGGGGCGTTTACGTAATAAGGATATTGGTATACAGGCGGGAATTGGTTCACTTTGCTTCATTCCTTTCCAAGAATTCATAACAATATCCTATGCAAGGAACGACAGGGAGGGGAATGAAACCTGGGGCAGTCTCTAAAACACTTGTTATAAATGACAGGGTAAAATAAGAATCGCGATTAACTGCTCAAGCTTGCCACTTTTTTGTTATGATGGGGTAAGCAGGAATTGTAATAAATGGTATTTTGTCAGCCATAATAAGCGTTTTTAATTTAAACAGGGGATAACCGATGGATAAAATAAGGTAAATACTCAGAACATGAAGTATCCTGCAGTCTGCCAATACATAATAGAAGCAATTACGTAAGGATGTTCATTCGAATGATATAATTGGATAAAAATTATAAATAATATAGGAAAGGGAGGGTGTACCATGACCAAACATAAGATCTATACAATGAGTGTCGCAAGTGTCTATCCCCATTATGTTACGAAGGCGGAGAAAAAAGGGCGTTCAAAAGCAGAAGTTGATGAAATCATCCGTTGGTTGACAGGATATAGCCAGGAAGAGTTAGGAGCTCAACTGGAAAAGCAGACAAACTTTGAGGACTTTTTTGCGGAAGCTCCCCAACTGAATCCTTCACGGAATATGATCAAAGGTGTGGTCTGCGGTGTCAGAGTGGGAGACATAGAAGAACCAACGATGCAGGAAATTCGCTACTTGGATAAGCTGGTCGATGAGTTAGCAAAGGGAAAAGCGATGGAGAAGATTTTGCGGAAATAACAATTAAAAATCAATTTTCTATTATTTCATTTGGGCATCCATTTAGAAGTGGGTGCCTTTATCCTTCGTAAATAATACATAGAGCTGAGGAATAAGAGTTTTTAAAGTGAGGTTATAGTCTTTTAAGTAGATCGTGGGGGATTAAGTTGTTTCAAAACGGATATTTAAAAGTTAGAAAGTTGGAAGAAAAAGATGATCACCTGTTAGCGAAATGGCTTTCAGACCCGTCGGTTCTTGAGTTTTATGAAGGAAGGGACAATCCTTTTGATTTAGCCAGAGTAAATAAAGTCTTTTATGCACCTCAAGATGTTGTAGATAAATGTATCGTTGAGTTTGATAGTAACGAAATAGGATATATTCAATTTTATCAATTAGATGAGGAAACGAAAAAAGAATATGGATATGAGAACGAACATGTGTATGGAACAGACCAATTCATTGGTGAAGTAGAATATTGGAATAAAGGGATAGGAACATTACTTGTTTCATCTATGGTTAATTTCCTAATGGAGCATAAAAAGGCAGCCAGAGTAGTGATGGATCCCCAAACAAGAAATACGAGGGCTATTAAATGCTATGAGAAGTGTGGGTTTAAAAAAGTTAAACTGCTCCCAAGTCGTGAACTTCATGAAGGTGAATATAAAGATTGCTGGTTGATGGAGTACCGTGAATGAAAATCTATAATCGGTCTGCTCTCAAAAACAAAATATTCGGTTATATCCCAGTATTTTTATGCCAGTAAACGATAGTAGTACGAAAGTTTGATATACAGTATACAAAGGATAAATCCGATAGGATAAGTTAATGCGGTCAACAAAATGTTCCATCCAGAATGGTAATCAACCTTACCAGCAACCAAACCAATATATTCCATACATGATGCTGCTAAAGTAAACAAAAAAACCAGATAGACCGGACGAATTCTACTCTTTATCAGCACATAAGCGAAAATGATTGCTAACATCGGATAGTAGCCGATGTTATAAGGGACGATTGATAAAGAAGGATTTAGATAGTCAGGGGTTACAGTCCAAAAAAATACCTGACCTAAATCATTTATTAAAAACGCGATCGTGGCACCCACCGGAAAAAGCAGGATAACCAAACGCGGTTCTTTTGTAAAGAAGTAAATACAGATAATCCAGGGGATCATTGTACCAACTATAATATTCAGGAACATAGGGATCACTTCTTTATATTTGATAATCAACTGCTTCTTCTGTACATTCACACAATCCTATTCTCCCATTAATAACCTTTTGTTTGAATGGTTCACCTTTGTGTACATCCAGAATTTTTTGGGCATAGGCCAGGAAATTGACCACTTCTTCTTTCGAGAGACAGCTGATATCGCAGGGGAAATTTTCCATGTCTGCAACAGCGTCTACCAGTTGTTTCAGCAAAACGCTTCCTTCCAATGTAATCTCTACTTTTTTGTACCTTGGTTTCTTCTTATCAATCCCTATCCGAATCATGCCTCGCTCCTTTAGAGGTTTCAACAGTCTTGTAACAGTAGAACTATGCCAGCATCCTAACTCCCCTATTTCTGAAGGCGAAAGAACATTTTGATTGATCGAGAGTAAAAATAAAATATGCTGCTGAGCAGGAGTGATATTATACCGCCTACCCAGTTCAGCCCACTGTTCTTCCATACAAAAGTACAATGCCCTGATCATTAGAAGTAAATTTTTTTTCAGCCAAAAGTCCACTCTTTCATCACCTTCACTTGTAAGTACAATTGTAGATACAACTGTATTATTCGTGATTTTCGATTCTTTATTCATGGCAAGAACTATTGCGATCCAGATTTAATTTTAAATTGTCAGCATGAAACTAGAAAATCCAGATGGGCTTTAGGTAAAAGGTTTGCTGCAGGTTATCTCAAAATCAATTCATCTTGTTAAGGGGGCGATAGCTGCACAGTGGCTATCGCTTTATGTGGTAACGTTGCATGAATGATGAATTAGAATTAAAATTTTTTGAAACCGAAACACATTTCAGTCTATATAAATCAAGGGGGAGAAAAAATGAAAAAAATAGCGCTATCTTTTACATTGATATTATCAATAATTTTCATTCTTTCCGGTTGCCTGGAGGCAGAGCAAGGAAAGGGAAGTCAGGTAAATGAACCTGAAACCAAAACACAGAATGCTGAAGTTCCACTAACAACAGAAAAACAGAATGAGGAAGAAGCGGATGCGGAATTTCACACAGAAATTCCTTCTATAAAGAAAATAAGTTCGAAGGCTCCAGATATAATTTTAGATAATAGTTATCAAGAAGTATGTTGGCGAGATTGTGATGATAATAGGACCTATAATTACCCGGATATTCACTCTGGTGAGGTAGAAGCTGGTGACAGAATTTTAATTGACTGGAGAACCATGAAACCAATTCCATCCGAAGTTAACTTAATTCGTGTAAACAGTTTAGGAGAGGAAATCAGTAAAGAAAATATTAACACAGATAGTTCTACATTAAACATACAAGTTAGCGAAGAAGAAATCGGAAAACAATATGCCGTTCAATTCTTATGGAAAGATGGAGAAAAACTTCAGGGCCATAGTGTGTTAAATTATAAGCTAAAATAAAATTTATCATACATAAAAAAGGCAGTATGGTGATTGCTTAAAAGACAAGATGCAAAATTGAAATTATGGGAGAGGATATTGTGAAGGGAAAGCTATCGTACGAGGCCTACATAGAATTATTTCTTATAACCATCATATTAGGTGGTATTGGAATTCTTTTATTTTTAGTGACAAATAATTTTGTGATATTTTTCGTATCATTAATTTCAGGAGTTTTAATAGATATGTTGAAATTCGCAGCTAAGATTTACTCTTTGCAGCTTAGTGAAGGGAATAGTAATAAAAAAGGGAGAAATTAAGGGGTATCCTATTGTAGGGCGACAAGGCAGGTTAACTTAATACAAAAGCACACATCAGTTTTTAATGTGTGCTTTCCTTGTGTTTATATTTAGAGTTAGAAATAAATAATAGAAACTGCGTAACGATTGCTAAGATAGGCAATTCTAATAATGGACCAATAACTAAAACTAAGGCTATTAAAGGCTGGTCTGGAAATGCGGTCACAGCAATTGCTAAAGCGATTGGAGAATTTCTGGCTAAAGTAGTTAAGCTCAAACTTACTCTGTCGGAGTTCGGGAACCTCATGAGCTGCCCAACCTTTTGACTGACAAATAAATTAACTATAAAAAATAATAGAATAGGTATAATTATTTTCCACATTAAATCTAAATTATCAAGCAATAATTGTCCTTGCGAAGCGAACATAGCAACGATTGCAAGGCTTAGGAAAATAATGGGGTATAAGCTAAGTTTAGATATGAAATTTTCTCTTGATTGTTGCTTGTTTCTAAAAAGCCATTTGGTGAGAAAGGACAATATCAATGGTATGAACAAAACAATTAGTATACTTTCTACTAGGAAACGTAGTTCTATGACGTCAGTGGTTCCGCAAAAAATCAAAAGATAGATAGGAAGTAATAACACTTGTAAGAGTAAGTTCAAAGGCAAGATAGCGGTTGATAGAGCAACATTTCCTTTGGCTATTCCTGTGAAAATTAAGTACCAATCCGTACATGGAGTTACCATTAACATAATAAACCCAATGTATAATGCTGTATGATCTCCTAGAAAAACCATTGCTAATAGCCAGGCTAAAATGGGTGTCCAGGCGAAGTTAATGATGACTGAAGTGGATGAAAATGTAATGTTTCTAAACGATTTTTTAATTTCTTCCATAGGAACTTGTAAGAAAGTAATATATAACATAGCTACTAATAAAGGGACTATAAAACTTTCCGCATTAGTCCTGATTAATTCCACTTGTCCAATACCTATACCGATTACAACTGCTGAAAATATAATCAGCGTATATAACTTTTCGAATAAGTTCATTGTGGGTCACAACCTGTAAAAGTAAATGGAAATGCATACTTAACGTTATCATAATTAAAGTGATTTTGCTTATTCCAGTAACGGGTAGCTTTTTTTACGAGCTATATATGGGTACAAATACATAAGGAAATCCAAAATTAAGCCAATGTGTAAGGTTCTCTACTCCATTTAAGCAGACAGGACGAGGCTGGGGAAGTTTCTCTTACTGAACATTTAACAAATATACCTTGGATTTACTTATACGTATATATATAAAAGACCACAAAAATAGTGGTCCTTTAATCTCTCATCGATCCCGCTTCACGGGATGTCATAGACCCTATCCCTTTGCTTACATCCTGTTGAATTTCTTGTTTTACTTTGTTGGGATCTGTTCCGGAATAGCCTGGCTCCATCATCGACTTCGAATTCTCTTTTCTTCCTTGTCCTCCATCAGTTCCTGTCGTGGTCTGGTTCTTTTCCATGACCAATCACCTCCATATAAGTAGGTTTAGCAATCATTCAAATAATAATCAGATGATCATTCCTAATTTGAAAAGAAGGGATTTACTCTCATTTTAGGTTATCGATAAAGACCAACATGGTGATCAGGTAAAACTGCTTAAACAGTTATGAACGATATAGTTGGATTTTAATCCGTTAAGGGGGCCTGAGGGGTTGCCCTCTTTATTTTTTTTTAGCAATCGAGAAGAAATTCATAGCCATCGTATGTGATAAGCTTTTAAAAAAAGAAGAGGAGAAAAGTTATGAAAAACAAGGAAAATCATCTGCAACTACCCAATATTGTGTCCCGAGACGAATGGCTTGTGGCCCGTAAGGAACTGCTGGCCAAAGAGAAGGAATTCACAAAGACACGGGACGCGCTGAATGCTGAACGTCGCGGACTTCCAATGGTAGAGATTGATAAAGACTATGTCTTTGAGGGTCCGCAGGGTAAAACACATCTGCTTGATCTATTTGAAGGGCGGCCTCAACTTATCGTGCATCACTTCATGTTCGACCCTGATTGGGATGCAGGTTGTCCTGCTTGTTCGCTGGCTGCGGATAATATCGGCCATCTTTCCCACTTGCATGCACGCAACACATCACTGGCTCTGATATCACGTGCTCCATTTTCTAAGCTCCAACAATACAAGGAACGCATGAGTTGGGACATTCCTTGGTACTCCTCCTATAATAGCGATTTTAACTATGACTTCCACGCTACGCTCGACGAATTGGTCGCTCCGATCGCATATAACTATTTGACCAAAGATGAGCTTGTACAGAAGGGCGTACCCGTTGATTCCGGACAATCAATGGAAGTGCCAGGCATTAGCACCTTTCTTCGCGATGGTGAAAGAATTTTTCACACGTATACGACATACGCCCGTGGAACGGATTTACTACTTGGTACCTTTAACTACCTCGATTTAACCCCACTCGGCAGGCAGGAGGATTGGGAACAGCCATCAGGACGCAGCGACGGCAACGGTAAGTCATGGCTTCGTCGTCATGACGAATACGATCCCTCTCTTGAATCGGATTCCTGTTGCCATTCAAGAAAGAACGATTTGTAATCTAAGAGCTATCTCAAAGAGGTTCGACAGTTAGAATTGATAGGAAGTAGCTGAGGTTAAATGTCAAAAAACTGACGGTCAGTTTTAAGCAATATAGGGAGGGGATCATTACATGAATCAAAATGACAAAACTTCTGCCCGGCCTCCAGTGGTTGACCGGGCCACCTGGCAGGCCAGACTGGATGAGTTGCGGATCCGAGAGAAGGAGCATACTCGCGAAGGGGACGCAATTGCGGCAGCCCGTCGTCGACTGCCGATGGTCGAGGTGGACTCGTCCATCCCGCTGATCGGTCCGGATGGCCCGGTCACGCTGCTCGAGACGTTCGAGGGCCGGCGCCAGCTGGTCGCCTACTTTCACATGTGGCATACCGGCAGACCTGCCGCGGAGCAATGCGAGGGCTGCACCTTCTCCACGACTCACATCAACGAGCTCTCCTATCTGCACTCGCGGGACGTCAGCTACGCGACTTTCTGTGAGGGGCCATATGAGGAGAGCTCGCGGTATCGTGACTTCATGGGCTGGACGGTTCCCTGGTACTCGGTGCCCCAAGACGCCGCGGACCAGTTGATCGTTGACCGGCACTTCGGCATCCTGGTCAGTTATCTCCGGGACGGCGACAAAGTCTACGAGACCTACTGGACCACAGGCCGTGGCAACGAACGGATGGCACCGTCGTACGGACTGCTGGACCTGACTGTCTACGGCCGTCAGGAGTTCTGGGAGGATTCACCCAAGGGCTGGCCGCAGCGTTGGGGCTCTAAAGGTGGTCAGTTTCAGCTGGACGGCCGCCCAACTTCCCAGTGGTCGCGCCTGGCAGCAGGGCGCTCTGACGATCTCGGCACATAGGGGGCATCTATTATGATTCCAACGGGAAGGCAACATTAGTTCCAGCTTAGTCTGAGAGGTATCAAAACCTACAAAAAAGTTAATTAAATAATCGATCAGTACAAAAGACCTTCAGTAACGAGTTATGCATTGGTTATATGTTGAAGGTCTTTTTATATGCAAAAAATATACTGCCATTTCATACATGAACTAAATCCCAAATACAGCTGAGTATTTTCTACCTCACATGCATAACGTCCCTTGGAAATTCCCTGCCTTTTATTCCGTTCTTCTCGTAATCCCTCCTGGTTTTCCCCGCTGATGTGATAAAAGAATTGTTAACAGCAAGATTTTTAATAAAAAAGGATATTCTTCACAAAATAAGCTGTGGGTGAATACTAAGGCGGAAGGGGATTGACATGAATGTTGCACAATTGCTTGTGAAATGCCTCGAGAATGAAGGAGTAGAGTATATTTTCGGGGTGCCTGGTGAAGAGAATATCGATTTGATGGATGCACTGGTTGATTCAGAAATTGAGTTCATTGTGACCCGTCATGAAACAAGCGCTGCTTTTATGGCAGGAACTTATGGAAGACTGACAGGGAAGCCGGGCGTTTGTTTAGCGACGTTAGGACCTGGGGCGACCAATTTGTTGACAGGGGTGGCTAATGCCAATATGGATCATTGTCCGTTGATCGCCATCACTGGACAGGCGGGATTGAATCGCCAGCATAAAATATCGCATCAGTATTATGATCTTGTTGATATTTTTGAACCTGTGACGAAATGGAATGCACAAATTAAAACAGGAGAAATTGTACCTGAAGTTATCAGGAAAGCCTATCAACTGGCGATTCAGGAAAAGCCTGGAGCGACTCATATCGATCTTCCCGAAGATGTTGCCGGCATGGAAGTGGATGAATCGCCATTGCCAGTGACCGGACATACTTTATCGATCGCAAAGGATGAAGTCATTGAAGAGGCTGCTTCCCTCATTTCCAAGGCTGATCACCCGCTTATCCTGGCCGGAAATGGAGTAACCCGGGGTCACGCAACGGAAGATTTACAGAATTTTGTTTCACAGATGAATATCCCTGTCGTTCATTCATTTATGGGAAAAGGGGCGATTTCCTGGAAAAATGAATTAAGTTTACTGACGGCAGGAATCAGCGGGAAAGATTATATCACATGCGGATTCCAGCAAGCGGATTTAATCATTACTATCGGTATGGATATGGCAGAAACACCTCCGGAAAATTGGAATCCAGAAGCAGCGACCCCTGTCCTGCACGTGGATACCGAAGAAGCGGAAATAGATTCCCATTACCCTGTCGCTTTGAATGTGGTCGGTGATATCGCTCAGAGCCTAAGAAAGCTTTTGAACGTCATACCTGATCGGGATAGCGATGACAACTGGTTTGAATCGATCAGGAAGTCGGCCCTTGAGGAACTGGAGAGTTTTAAGGAAGATGAAAGTTTCCCTGTTAAACCACAAAAAATAATCTATGACCTCCGTGAAGTCCTCAGAGATGAAGATATTGCTATATCGGATGTCGGGGCCCATAAAATGTGGATGGCCAGAATGTACCACACGGTTCTTCCAAACACTTGCCTCATCTCAAATGGTCTCGCTTCGATGGGAGTAGCTGTCCCTGGAGCGATTGCGGCAAAACTCGTGCATCCAGACCGGAATGTGGTTGCTGTTTGTGGCGATGGAAGCTTCCAGATGACAGGCGCAGAGTTAGAAACAGCGGTCAGGCTGAACCTTCCCATTATCATTTTGCTTTGGAGAGACGATGGCTATGGGCTGATCGAATGGCATCAGCTAAAAAAATTCGACCGTCCGTCCCATATCAGTTTTGGGAATCCGGACTTTGTCAAACTGGCTGAGTCTTATGGGTTTGAAGCGATGCGAATAGAAAAAACAGCTGAATTGAAACCTGGATTGGAAAAAGCAATCAGTCTTAACAAACCAGTACTGATCGATTGTCAGGTAGACTATAGCGAAAACATGAAATTGACGGAAATGTTGCGGAACATTCATTGTGAAGGGGGTGTGTGAATATGAGAATTAATTCCATTATCAATGGGGAGGAGCTCAAGGAAGCGAACCGGGAAATGATGACGGTCCGAAATCCATATAATCAGGAAGAGGTTGCGGAGGTCGTATTAGCAAATGTAGATGATTTGGATCAGGCGATTAATCAAGGTTTCGCTACCTTTCATGATCAAATGAAGAAAATGCCTGCCTACGAGCGATCGGATATTCTCCGAAAAACGGCAGATTTACTTGAGGAAAGAAAAGCATCGTTTGCCGAAACCATCACAAAAGAAGCAGGAAAGCCCTTCAAACATAGTCTCGGTGAAGTGGAGCGTTCTATCCAGGTGCTAAGGTTCGCCTCTGAACATGCGAAGCATATCAGCAGTGAAGTGATCCCGATGGATGCTGCCATTGGCGGTGAAAACCGGTTAGGGTTTACGAAGCGCGAGCCACTCGGTGTCGTGGCCGCGATTACTCCCTTTAACTTTCCGTTAAATTTATCGCTTCATAAAATAGCTCCAGCAATCGCGGCTGGAAATACCGTCATCTACAAACCGGCAGAGAAGACGCCAGTTTCCGCTTACAGGCTCGTTAAATTGTTCTTTGAGGCTGGACTGCCTCCAGGAGCACTTCACTTAATCATGGGGCGTGGTGAAGTAGTAGGTGACCCGCTTGTCAAACATGATAAGATCCATAAAGTGACGTTTACGGGGAGCCTTCCTGTTGGGAGAGGCATCCTTGAAAAAGCAGGTTTTAAAAAGGTGACCCTGGAATTAGGTTCCAATTCTCCGAATATCGTATTTGACGACATCGAAATTGGGCACGTGGCAGCTGATTTAGTCAGAGGTGCTTTTGTTTTCTCGGGTCAGGTATGTATCTCCGCTCAGCGTATCTATGTCCATCAATCGATATATGATGCTTTTTTAAAAGAATATATCAGGCAAACGAA
The DNA here is from genome assembly GCF_900107755.1 of Thalassobacillus cyri. Taxonomy (GTDB): domain Bacteria; phylum Bacillota; class Bacilli; order Bacillales; family Halobacillaceae; genus Thalassobacillus; species Thalassobacillus cyri. The sequence goes on from NZ_FNQR01000001.1 coordinate 371,703, forward strand.
ATCCTTGGCTGTTGGGGATCCAATGGAAGAAACGACAGAGTTCGGACCAATGATCAATGAGGAAGAGGCAAAGAGAGCCAAAACGTGGATTGATGATGCTGTTCACAAAGGAGCAACGATTGAAACTGGCGGCGAACAAAAGGGGGCTTTTTTGTCCCCGACGATTATGACCAATGTAAACAATGATATGAAAGTGATCGCAGAAGAAGTGTTCGCACCCATCGTGTCCGTCATACCTTTTGATACAGAAGAAGAGGTTGTGAGGATGTCGAATGACTCGATTTATGGCCTGCAGGCGGGGGTTTTCACGAATGATCTCAACAGGGCCCTTCGTGTGGCGGACCAATTGGAAATGGGCGGGGTCTGGATCAATGAAATATCGACTTACCGGCAGGATAATCATCCATATGGCGGCGTAAAGAAAAGTGGAATTGGGAAAGAAGGCGTCAAATATGCGGTGGAAGATATGACGGAAGTGAAGTTCGTTGGTATCAATTTAAATGAAAAAAGTTGATTATTTTTATAGATGATTTCTGGACCTATACAGAAGTCATCTTTTTTCATGATTATCTGACAGGAATGCCTATCTTTTTAGCTGAAATAATAAACTTCCCCTGGACAAAATAGTTCAGGGGAAGTCCAGTGTTGTAGCGTCATCCTTCTGATAAATCGGAATCTTTGATCCACCCACGGGCATGCATGGCTTTCACCAGATGGTTAATACCGACCATATAGGCCGCATCTCTCATGAAGCATTGTTTTTCTTCACGCATTTTGAAGACGGTATCAAATCCGAACAACATTTTCTCCTCAAGCTTTTGGTTGATTTCTTCTTCTTTCCAATAGTAATTCATGGAGTTTTGAACCCATTCAAAGTAGGAGACAGTTACGCCACCCGCATTGCAAAGGATATCCGGGATAACGAATACTCCTTTCCCTTCGAGGATCTTGTCTCCTTCTGGTGTAGTCGGCCCGTTAGCTGCTTCTGCTACCACCTTTGCCTGAATAGACGGGGCGTTATCTTTCGTAATTTGGTTTTCCACCGCGGCTGGTATGAGAATATCGACAGGAAGGCTGAACATTTTTTCATTCGTTATCGGTTCAGCATCTGTATAATCAGACGCATAATTCTCTTTGTTTTTAACAAACTCAAGCAAGTCAGGGATATTTAAACCTTCCTCACGATAAATTCCACCTTTGGCATCTGTCACCGCAACGATTTTGACACCTAATTCATGCAAAAATTTAGCTGTCATGCTTCCGACATTTCCGAATCCCTGAATAGCTACAGTTGTTTTATCCAATTCCATATCCAGGACTTTGGCAGCTTCCCGGATGGTAAGGACGACCCCCCGGCCGGTTGCTTCTAATCTGCCTAGTGAGCCACCGATGATGATAGGCTTTCCTGTTAACATGCCCGGTATATTGTACCCACGGAGCTGATCGAACTCATCAATCATCCAACCCATCACCTCAGGGTTTGTATTGACATCCGGTGCTGGAATATCCTTTTGTGGACCGATGATCGGCGTTATTTTCCGGATGTACGTCCGGCTTAACGTTTCAAGTTCCCGTTCTGATAATTTTTCCGGATCCACAATGACTCCACCTTTTCCTCCCCCTAGAGGTAGATCGAGGATGGCAGACTTTAAAGACATCCAGATGGACAAAGCCTTTACTTCATCAATATTTACTAAAGGGTGGAAGCGGATCCCACCTTTGGTAGGGCCCAATATATCAATGTGTTGCGCACGATAACCTGTAAAGTTTTCTAAGGTTCCATTATCCATTCGTACCGGAATCGACACTTCAAGCATTCGCATTGGTTTTTTAAGCACATGATAAATATTTTCATTATACCCCAGTCTGTTCACCGATTCTTTAAGTAATGATTTCACGACGTTGTATGGATTTACGCCATGTGTTGTTATATCTGACTCCACTTTTTCACTTTCAATTTTTTTCATAGTTAGGCCCCCTTACAAAAGCTATCACCTATCTTATAAAATCCCTTTAAATTAAGAATTTTATACATTTGGGGAAGATGAATATGCTTATGCTTACTTTTTTCGAATGGAAGTTAGCATGTTCAGCGTGGAGCAAGGGCAAAAGATGGAAATAATTTCAAACATTTACCTATTGCTAACGATTCTCTAAATAAGACCTTTTTTACTTATGGAGGCTTCTAAATAGAGGAGCTGTGTTTGATAATAGCAATCTATAAGAAATCACAAGAAAGGCAAAATGGTAAAATTAATAAAACGTCAAAAAACAGGAGGAATAGTATGACAAAAACAAAACATAATCTCATTCCACATTTGTGGTATGACAAGGAGGCGAGTGAAGCAGCAGAGTTTTATACTTCCATATTTCCGCACTCAAAAATTTTAAGTAAAACCACACTCCAAGAAACACCATCAGGCGACTCCCATTTAGTTTCTTTTGAGTTGTGGGGACAGAAGTTCCTAGCAATAAGCGCAGGGCCTTATTTCAACTTCAATCCGATGATGTCTTTCATGGTAAATTTCGACCCATCACGAGATAAAGACGCGAGATCAAAAATTGATGAGGTCTGGAACAAATTGTCCGAAGGCGGCAAAGTATTAATGCCAATGGATAAGTATCCATTCAGTGAAAGGTATGGCTGGATTCAAGATAAGTATGGTTTGTCGTGGCAGTTAATCCTTACCAACCCAGAGGGGAAAGAACGGCCCGCGATCGTGCGGTCGCTAATGTTTGCCGGTGATAAATGCGGCAAAGCAGAAGAGGCGCTTAATTTTTATTTATCTGTATTTAAAAACGCAAAGCTGGGTAACATTGCCCGCTACCCTCAGGGCATGGAACCTGATAAAGAAGGAAGCCTCATGTTTTCTGATTTCATGCTTGAGGATCAGTGGTTTACTGCAATGGACAGTGCGAGAAATCATGAATTCAGTTTCAACGAGGCAATCTCATTTATGGTATATTGTGACACACAAGAAGAGATTGATTACTACTGGGAGAAGCTGTCTGCAGTTCCTGAATCGGAGCAATGTGGCTGGCTGAAAGATAAGTATGGAGTATCCTGGCAGATTGTGCCGAAAGCTATGGAAGAGATGATGAGCAGTAATAGCACACCGGAACAAATTTCACGTGTTAGTCAGGCAACGCTTAAAATGAAGAAACTTGATCTTGCAGAATTGCAGAAAGCATACAAAGGATAATAAAAAATACGGCCTGCTGCCTGGTGTCTTTATAAGCTTTTTCCCGAAACGCAGATAATATAAGCTCAGAGCCATCTTATAGGCTCTGAGCTCTTAGGGATGTTATTCTATGCTTTAATTTGGATTATCTGCCTAATAACTCTTACACATTTTAACTTTCTTCCTGGGCTTCTTTTTTCTCCTGAGCTGCTTCTTTCTTTTCTTCGGCTGCCTCTTTTTTCTCTTCCTCTGCTTCTTCTTTTTCTTCTTCTGATTCTTTTATCTGTTCGTAACGTTGCCGCTGGCGATATCCATAAGTGGAAGAGAGGACCACATCTTCATTTTCAAGCGCAGACCCGAGTGCACCGATGATGGTGGAAACGCTTGTCGCTGTCCATGCAATGTAGAAGTAATTGATGAAGCCCACACTGCCAGTTAACTGGGACTGCAACAATCCCATCGGTATCAGCGCTATCACTGCGACCGCAAATAACAGGAATAATAAGAAGTAATACATAGAGACCGTGACTAAAAGGGTGAGAACTGTGGCAATGTTGTACAGTTTTCGTAAATAACCGGCATGCTGATCATTCGGCTTCTCCCATAGCTTGTGGGCGAGGATGATCCACCCGACCATAGCCAGTATGGAAGCGATCGACAGCATAAACATCCGCCATATCCCGTAATTGTTACTGAGTTGCCATAGCGTCGGGAATACGAGCGCATATGATCCAGTTGTGAAAGCAATAATGATAACTTTCATAAAAGATGGGAACATGGCCCATGGGCGATTTGCCCGGACCATCCCTGATAAAACCCGTATGGCGCCGCTGAAACGAGATTTTACCGTGAACCGGACATCAATGTTCGATTCGCTTTCATCCGGTGTTTCCCTTTGAAGTGGAGATACACGGTTGAATAAACGCTTGCCTACCAGTCTGGTAGAACTTTTATTTTTCAACTCTTTATGTTGATCGCCATTTTTAGCCTGAATCCTTTGTTCTGCCCGCTCCCTGTCTTCATTGGAACTCCCATAATACATCTCATTTACCAATTGTAAAATCGATTCTCGTATCCGTTTGAACATTGGCGTTGATCCAAGTCCTGGTAAACTGATTAATGCAACGCTTTCCTTTTCGTATGCTTCTGCTACTATCGGCTTTTTGTCATTAAAAAATGGCAAATCAGTAAGACAGATTGCAAAATCCCAAGTATTATCTTGTTTCTTATCCAAAGTCGCACGTAATACCTTATTGGAATCTTCCGTCACGCCTGTGAGTGCGTCAATGGTGTAGGCGACATCCCATTCGTAGTTCTCATCAACGTAATAACTGAGCAAATCCGGTAATTGCTGCTGCAGCTTTTCTCTTAGTTCATCTGGATAACCCGGTGCTGTGATTAGTCCTAATGTTTTGATAGATTTGCCCATCTATTTCACCTCTATTTCATCTTATAAATCAATTACCTATACTTAATAACCGAAAATAAATTATTTAAACGGTAGGAAGCAGTAACTGCTGTAAGAAATTTACTGGATACGATCCGGATGGTCCATCAGTGGGGAGGGATTATACAAATCATTCACGAACATGTAATTAAATGAAAGGAGATGGGTTATGAAATTAATTGACTTGAGTGTACCCCTAAGTCCTAAAGTAAAGGAACCGCTTCCCCCGTCCATTGTATCCCACACCCATGAGGATGGTGCGGAACAGGGAGCGAAGATTCTTGGCATTGAAAAAGAAGCCTTTCGGGATGGTAAAGCATGGGCAACTGAAACAGTGACCGCAAACACGCATGCCGGCACACACGTAGATGCCCCATGGCATTACGGAGAACAATCAGAAGGGGAACCGGCGCGGACCATTGATGAAATGCCCCTTGATTGGTTTTATCATGATGCCGTTTTATTTGATTTCAGCAATCATCCGCCTGGATATGAAATTTCGTCAGATGATCTTAAACAACAACTGAAGGAAATCGATTATTCCTTAAAACCTTACGACATCGTGCTGGTCCGAAGTGATGCTGATAAGAAACTTTATGATGATCAATACGCTTTCCTGCATGTAGGTGTATCAGCAGAAGCGACTCGCTGGCTGCTTGAACAGGGCATTAAAGTCGTAGGGACCGACGGCTGGGATATTCCCCTAAACATTCAGGCTAAGCAGTACATGGCTGCACCGGACAAAGGGGTAATGTGGGATGCACACTATGTAGGAATCGAAAAAGAATACTGCCAAATTGAAAAGCTGGCGAATCTGGATCAAATTCCGATGAGGCATGGGTTCAAGGTGTCCTGTTTTCCGGTGAAAATTGAAAAAGCAAGCGGAGCATGGACGAGACCGGTCGCTTATATAGAAGAATAACTGAAAATAAGGGCAGTCTCTGTACGAGGTGGCTGCCCTTATAATCACTATCTTAAATCTATTTTGATCAGCTTCATTTCAATTGTGTCATTACCCGCGAAAATTCCAAAAGGTACCATCAGGGAATAATCCGCTAGGGTGAATGTATCCTGATTACCAAGGTTAAATCGTGACTGAAAATGCAATGCTTCCCGGTCCATTACTGTTCCTTTTTCAGCTAGAACGAGTGAATCATCTTCCAATGCTTCATACTGGGTTTGGCCATCGGCACCTGGAATGACATCTTCCGAGCGAATAAGCTTTATCTGATTTGCAAAATTGTTGAAGATATCATTACTAAACTTTGCTGCGTCCACATTTTTGATGTGATAATCGACTACTACATCGCCGTCTTTTTTCATAACTTCATTGACGACGATTTTGTAGCCAAACCGCTTACTTTCCACTTCAAAGGTGGATGGCTGAATCGCATGGATGGTCTCAAATTCATCACTTACCACCGTTGGATGAATCGTGAGAAACTGATCACTCTCATCAATTTTACTCGTAAAGAGAGAGCGTTCCTTAACTTTTACCTGATTAGCCGTTTCTTTTATATTGAGGATATTTCCGATATTTCTACGCATCAGGCGATTCCCCTGATCATCGAAAACATCGATGTTGATTTGATCTCTTTCTCCGTCTTTTGGTCGTGTCGTTTCATAATCCAGAATGGTGGTAGCGTTTCCTTTTGTTATGGTGTCCATAGTAAAGGTGTAGGAACCATCTTCCGTACGGCTTTCACCTTTCACCATAAGATTTTCAGCTGGCCGTTTTTCAATCGGTACATCAAACTTCCAGGTGCCTTTTTCCCCAAGGACGGATGTAAACGTAAGGGGAAGTGTGAAATCATTGTCGATGGTTTGGTTCAATTGGTAAAACTCTATCGCACCGACAAATCCATCTTCCGTTTTTTTGAGACTGCTCATCGACCCAGCCCATTGGCTTTTTTCCTCGCCATCAAATAAATAGTAACCATATCCAGTTTCAGAGCTGTTTGGTTGATTCATATTTTTTATGGATGAAAGCTGGTCGCCTTCTGCTTTGAAAGTAATTCCCAGTAATTGATTGTCATAGTAGGCACTCGTAATGGTTATATCAATTCCGTTATCAGTTGCTTTCTCTTCAAGCTCTGTAACCAGGTCACTTGCGAACAGTTCACTGCCAACTGTTGTAGTCATGTCCTCATAAATGAAGTGAAGGACAGGAACCTTTGCCAGTACTTCCGTGACGGGAGAGAAGACCAGTCCAGAGGCCAGGACTAGTGACGCAGCAGCCGACGAAATGGCAGCGGTCGATTTCCAGTGTTTCCTATTACGCTTCATACGCTTTCCTGATTTGATACCATTCGTAATTGCCTGCTCCAGGGCACGGTCAGGGACTTTTATCTCGCTCCACTGCTGATCAAATGGTTCTTTTCTCATTGATCCTAACTCCTCCTAATGATTTTTTTAGTTCATTTTTAGCGCGGTGAAGATAAGTTTTCACCGTTCCTTCCGGTTTCTCCATCGTTTCGGAAATACTTTTAATCGACTGATCATGAAAATAGAAAAGGATAATCACCGTTTTATAATCCGTGCTTAAGTTTGACAGAGCAGCAAGCAAGTCCAGCTTTTCATCAATGCTATGATTCTCATACTCCCGGAAGTTGGAAAAGTCGTCGGTCAGGACAACTTTCTTTCGCTTTTGAAGGAAATCATAGGCCGTATGAATTAATATTTTCATCAGCCAGGCTTTAAACAGTTCCGCTTTTTTTAGTTGGTTGATAGAAATAAATGCTTTGGTCACGGCGTCCTGAACGACGTCCAGGGCATCATGTTCATTACGGACATAGAGGAATGCTGTTTTGTATAATTTCTCGCTTTCTTCTTTAATCAGTGTTTCAAATGCTTCTTCATTGCCTTTCATAGCTTTTTTTACTATGTGCTCATGTAACAATTTGCCACCTCCTCACCCATATATGAGTGATCAACCTAATAAAAAGTTTCAATTTTTTATGTTTCCTGAACGCTCTCATCCTACCATAATATGTTAATGTTAATTTGAGGATGGAATTAAAATCAAAGCAAGGATGTTAACACTGAGATAATTGGTATAAGAAGTAAGTTATTTTAATTAAGGAAGAGGGGTATAAGGATGCCATTAGAACAGGAAGTCATTGGGATGTTGATTGCTGGATACTCGATAGTAATGGGAGGAGCTCTATTAATAACCTTGTTCCTTTGGGTCAAGAAAAAGGACAATTTTCTTGCGTATGGAAGCACGTTATTACATATGGTATTTTTTTCTCTGGCCTTCTATTTCGTTATAAAAGCAATGGCCTTTGATTATCACCACCCGATGGCTTCGGAAGAAATATCCCTTCAATTAGGTATAGCCGGAGTCATTTGGGCTGTAAGTATGCATTTTTTAGTTTTTGCAATCTATCATTTTTCCAAAACAAGAAAGTGAAATTATGGTAGAGTGGACAGAAAGGATGTTGGTTGTTCTCACTACCAATAATAGTTTATACCATAGTTGATACCTGCCAATCATCTACCTAGCATACATAGTTAAAGGACTGACCAGAATGACACTATTATCTTTTATCGCCATTTTATTGGTTGGAGTGGGGGCAGGGTTTATTAATGTAATTGCTGGTGGCGGCTCGCTCCTTACCATGCCGATGCTGATATTTTTCGGCTTGTCTTCAGCCGTAGCAAACGGAACCAATCGGATTGCGCTGATGGCTCAAAATATTGTCGCTATTGCATCTTTCCGAAAACATGGATACTTTGATTGGAAGTTCAGCACGATGCTGGCGATTCCTGCCTTGATCGGCTCGATTGTGGGAGCGAACTTCGCCATTTCTCTTTCCGATGAGATCTTTAATCGGATTCTTTCCATGGTCATGCTGCTTGTTCTTGCCATTATCATTTGGAAACCACATAAGAAGTTATCAAATGGTCCAACTGAAGACACACTTTCAAGAAAAATAGGTCTGATCGTCATTTTCTTTTTTGTGGGAGTGTATGGCGGCTTTATTCAAGCTGGTGTCGGTTTCATAATCATTGCTTCCTTAACAGTGGTATCTGGCTTGTCCCTTGTGAAAATCAATAGCATCAAGGTTTTTGTGGTAGCAATTTACACACTATCCGCATTAATCGTATTTATCATAAACGATCAGATCGATTGGGGATACGGCATTACGTTAGCCATCGGTACAAGCATCGGGGCTTTTCTAGGCAGTAAATTTGCAGTACAACGTGGGGAGAAATGGGTCCAGCGTATATTGATTGTTTCTGTGATCATTATGGCTGGCAAATTGTTCTATTCCTCGCTTTAACACCAACTGAAGATCCGTTTCCGAAAAGAATGGGCTATATAACATGGTGCAGTTGCTATCTATATAAATATTAAATGTGTAACGGGTCAGTTATCGAGGAGAAAAGTTAAAATTACTCATCAATTGGTGGACGAAATCGGATATGATTTCGTTCTTTTCTTTTTGAGTGTTATAGAAAGATAGAAATTAACAACAGATGTTCCGTTGCTAAAAGAAGGGCTATTGTCTCGAAATCAAGTCTTCCAGAAAAGGGCAGGATTGTGGAAGACTTGATTTCGAGATAAAGTGATTTTTTTGGAAAAAGTATTGCTGTAATTAAAGAATCTTAAAATGATTTAACTAACAAAGATTTCAATTAAATGGAAGGTTGTTCGTATGATTGTTAGGTTCTTCTTATTATCTGTATTAATTGTTTTTATAACTGGATGGGAAAAATCAGGATGATAAACTCTACTCGTTGTCACAAAAGATAGATGAAAAGAAACCTATAGATTCTATAGACATACGGGATGATAAAAACAATATCAATCAAAGATTGACTCTGCCTGGTCCAAATCCTGTTCGTCTTCGAAGTCGATAATTAAGCTTCGAACACCAATCGATGATTTCAATTCTGTACTCGTTCCTTCAGCAATTAAAACTCCTCGGTCACCAATAAGGTCAGCAAGTTGATCTGCTTCTTCTAAGTATTGTGTCGTAAGAAACACTGTCGTTACCATTTTTGACTAATGCCCGAAAGATACCACACTTCATTCCGAATTCTCGGATCAAGGCCGGTTGTTGGTTCATCCAAACGAGAAAAACCAAGTAACCTGCCAATGAATATTAAATTTTCTCGGCCAGATAACTCCAACAGAAGTAAACTGACCCGTCAAACTGATCGATTGCCTTACTTCATCCGCTTCTTTTGCTAAATTATACCGCTTGACCTTCTGTTGGTTTCAGCAGAGTTTCCAGCATACGGATGATGTCTTAAACGATGGCAATGCAAGATAGGTAAGTAGAAGACGAGTATTCTCCCAAACAAACGACAATTCATCACCTAATACGCTAAGGAACCGACTTTTTAGGTTGGCTTATTAAAGTGAAGCTACACGTTTGCAGAAGAACCTTGGAAACTTAGAATTACTCTAACAATTATCTAAATAAAACCTTAATACTCTGGGCAACATTAGAAAGAGGTGATTATATGGATAAAGAAGAATTAAAACTCACATCTGCTGAAATAGGAACATTGTGGGGAGAGTATGTAAATGGAACTGCCGTTGATATTGTTAATAAATATATGCTGTCCATTATAGAAGATGAGAAGATAAAAGAAATCTTCGAAGATGCAATAGAAATTTCCGGTAATCAAAAGCAACAAATAAAATGGTTTATTGAAAACGAAGAATTCCCAGTTCCAGTTGGATTTTCAGAATCAGACCTTAATAGAGGCACCAAAAGATTATTTTCTGACATATTCTGTTTGCACTATTTGCATATTATGACGTTGAACGGTTTAATAGGGCATACTATATCACTTAGTTCTTCTGTTAGAAAGGATTTAAGACATTTCTATGAATCAGCTAGTAATGATGCTATGAGTATGTATCAGCGAACTACTGATTTACTATTGGAGAAGGGACATTTTCAAAGGGATCCTTACTTTTACCCTGAAAAAAAACCCGAATTTGTTTCAGGTCAACAGTTTATTAATGGCTTTTTAGGAGATAAACGCCCTTTAGCTGCAACAGAAATTATTGCTCTATCCCTTAATATTAAGAAGAAAATAATGGAGAAGTCACTTTCTATAGGATTTAGCCAAGTGGCAAAATCAAAAGAGATTAGAAAATTTTTAGAGAGTACACAAAATGCATCCAATCAACAAATTCAATCATTAAGTAAAATATTAAAAGGAGATAATTTGCCGGTTCCAATGTCTTGGGAGTCAGAGGTTACTTCTTCACAGGATTCCCCATTCTCAGACAAGTTAATGTTGTACCACATGGGTTTCTTATTACAATCTGCCCAATCATACCATGGTGCAGGTCTAGCATCAGCAATGCGAGTAGACCTCGTAACAACTTTTGAAAAAATCATATTAAAAAATATAATGATAACCAAAGAATGGTTTAATTTAATGACCAAAAATAACTGGTTAGAACAGCCGCCACTTGCTCCGAATAGAAAGGACATAGCAAAAGATAAGTAAATAGAGCTACTGGTAGATAGGGCTTAGCAAATTAGGTGAAGTTATGGAAATAGGTTATTCTAAAAAAAGTAACAAATTAGAAGTTTTATTATGGAGTATTGCTTTGCCGGGCTTTGGACAATTGATAAATGAAAAATATATAAAAGGAATACTGCTAGTTAGCTTGGAGATTCTTATTAATGTTATGGGAAACTTTAATAAAGTCATTGTTTTGAGTTTTAATTTTAAGATTGAGGAAGCAATCGCTGAAACCAATTATATGTGGCTAATGTTTTATCCGTGTTTATATTTCTTTTCTATTTGGGATGCATATAAGGATGCTGGTGGGGGAAAGGATCAATCCTTTCCCTATTTGCCTCTTTTATTCTCGGCATATTTCGTTACAACAGGCCTAATGTTTTCACCTCGATTTACATTCTTTGGATACTTAATGGGTCCGATATGGCTGCCTATATTATTCTTGCCGATTGGTTTAGGTATAGGGGTAATCATAAGAAGGATATTGTTGAAAATATACTCAAAGGAAACAATCTAAACATGCATTCTCTCGATGGAAAAACCGCCTCCAATGTAAGGAGCTAGAAAAATTCATCTAAACATACTACTCAATGGGCGATAGCTGCACAGTGGCTATCGCTCATTGTGTTGACGGAGCAGTTTGATTAAATAAAGGAGTGAGGGTTTGTTTTAAAACCTCGTTATCGGAGTTACTATTTAACGGAAAAAGTATATACTAAGAAAAAATATTGGTATATTATGTTAGAATGAACCGTAAGCAAAAAGGAGGAATACTATGAAAACATCAACCAGCTTAGTTTGTTTAATTTTTAGGTGTTCTCCTAATGGTATGAAGTGGATTGGAAAAAATTTTAATTTCCACAAATTTTGATGTGCAAGTGGATATTTTAGCAATGAAAAACATCACACCTACCTACATATGGTACATACCAAATGTCACGTTCATCGGTGATCTCCTCTTAACAGCTATCGCGATATCCCTTACTTTCTCTACTTATAACCAAACAAAGTACAACCGAGAATCTGAATAGTAAAAAAGTCTGAATCCTAACTTCCAGCACTTTTAGGGGGTGGAAACTTTTAACGTTAGATTTTATTGACAAAACAGAGATGGAAGAAAACTACTATGTTCTTCGTTATACCATTGAAGATTAGAGTGAAATTTGTGAGTAACAAGGAGGTGAATTAAATGAATTATCTATCCCTTATTGTTACCATTTTTGTTTTGTTATTCGCTTTGAGAAAGATCTCTAGGATTAAGTATTCTAAAAGTCATTCTGCTATAAAAGAGGCTAAACAAAATGTGATTTCGCTGTTATGGGGAGTTTTAGTAATTGCAGCAATGATATTTATCCCTTATAAAGTTTGGATGTTAACTGGAAGTTCTCCTTATTGGGATGGATTTTACATTGTAGGAGGAACTGCTCTTTTAACCATAACTGTCTCTTTTATTTTTTATTATAAAAGTTCGGTAAAATTAAGCTAACGAGAGCAAAAGTAAAAGAACAGTAAGAGATATTTCGATTTTAAATCTTCATGTATAGGGGGCAATTGTTCAATATAGACGATCGCTTTATTAACTAACAGCAGGGGTATTGAATAGGAAATTATGTACTTAACAGTAACAACAAAGGAGGATTACAAGTTTATCTGAGAGTAATGGAGTTGATTTGTCTTGAATAAAATCAATTTTGCAATCAGTTTTATTTCACTTGCTTTTCTCTTATTTTTATTTAAAGTTTTTATGGCATCGCAATTAGGAGCTAATGTTAGTTTGCGAATAGGTAAAAATATTGTTTTTACTATGCAGACTTTTCAAATAGCTGCTGATGCCATTACTTTTGTGTTAATGAGTATAGGAATAATTTTAATAATAATAAACAAGCGCCAGAAATAATAGAATTTGTTGTTCCAGTAAAGGTAAATGGTGCGATGTTTGCACTGTGGCTATTGCTTATTGAGCTAACGGAACAGTTTAGTGTAAGAACACCTTTAATTATTTTATGATTTATTGTAAAATGTGAGATGTACAAAAATAATAATCTTCGTTTTATGAACTGGAAAATTGTAGCTAGGGTTCCGCTATTATAGGTCTGTGACCGAGGGCTACATCTTTTACAAAAGTAAAAGGCACCTATTGACATAAAAGGTCCGAGGGGAAAGGTTCAGCGTATTTGTTATGCGTTGAAATCTTTCCCCTCGGACCTTTTTTATTTTCTAAGGAGGTTTATTGTATGGAGAAAATTGATGAAATAAAAGCTGGTATTGCTGTAATAATTTTGAATGAGAAGAATCAAGTTTTATTACAGAAAAGAGCAGATGTAGAGTTATGGGGGATTCCTTCGGGACATGTAGAAATAGGGGAAACAGTTTCTGAAGCAGCTATTAGGGAAGTAAAAGAGGAAACAAACTTAGATATAAGAATTAAAAAGCTAATTGGTGTTTATTCTGACCCTAATTCACAAGTGTTTGTTTATCCAAATGGTAAAGTAGTACATTTTATAACAACTTGTATTTTAGCTGAAATTACAGGAGGAGAACTTAGATGTAATTCAGATGAATCACTTGAGATTAAATTTTTTGGACAAGAAACCCTACCTCATGATTTATTGAAAATGCACCCTCGATGGTTAAAAGATGCTCTTGCAAAAAAAGAAATGGCATTCATTCGTTAAAGTGGGTTATTCTTATTAAAGTAACGGGGGCGTTAATTAAATTTCTTCTTCAATATCTCGAAATCAAGTCTTTTGTTAAAGGGGGGCTACTGTTTAATATGGACGATCGATTTTTCACTAATGGGCAGTATGTTGAAGACTTGAATTCGAGGTAATATAGCTTTTAAAACTATGCAGCATGGGGACGTTACTCAATGAATGGCATATCTGAATTTAACCGTCAATTTGATGTTTTCAATTATTGGCAATATCACTATAAAATTATTATTAGGGTGCTCGAATAAAATGTCTAGAAACGATGTTTTACATTTTATTACTATATATATATTAACTCTTTGACACTGTCACCCCAAATATGTCGATATAATTATTGTGTGTGCGATTTGGTCAGGAGTCTCTGTTGGAGCAACTACAATGATGGGTATTCTATTCTTGAAAGAAAAGCAAATTTCAGAAAAACTATATCCATTGTATTAATTATTATTGGAGTCATGACTTTAGAGCTTTAAAGCTGAAAATTTACCTTAATATGAAGTTAACAAGGAAGAGTTTGTTTATAGGGTGAAATTTAAGTTTAGAAAAAGATAGAGAAAAGTAACCGATTCGGATTGTTTCCCAAAGGGAGTATCGCAGAAATAGCAATACTGTATGTAAGAGGATAAGATTATGGGGAGGGGGCAGACCATCCTCTTACTTCACGCCCTATGTTGCTATATCGATAAAAGAGGGTTGCTAACGGCCTCTTATCGATTTATGCATTCTTCCCTATTAAATTATTGATTTTCTTTCAAGCTGAGTTTTCGATGTGACATTTTATGATTTGAACCTCTTCGTTGGCAACATCATACATTTTCACAATTTCTTTTTTAACTTCTTCTTTTAACTGTTCTATATCATTTCCTATCCGATCCTCTACGTTTAATTCATCAATTCGTTTGAACAACTCGGGCCGATCGAGTTCGCTTTCTTTACAGTAACTGAGCCATTGCACTTGTACTAACATAGTTACCTCCTTTTAAGCTTATACTAACACAGTTTCTAATCTTTCCACTAAGGATTTTGGAGATATTTATCAACGTAAGAGAATCGTAACAGAAATACCTTTAACGTTAAAATTTATAAAGGGGGGTCCATCACCTTTAATTTACTAGTAGAATGAACACTTGTTAGTTAATAATTTTTAAAGGCCAAAATAATACACGTTTTTCTTTAGAAAAATGATATACCGGCTTACGCTTTTCCAATTCATCAATAGATAAAGGAGATAAATTATACATTTGGGCTTCAGCTTCTACGTCTTTCAGTTTCAATGGGTTATCAGGAATTCCTACTTCCATCAGTATCCCCATAAAGGGCGTCCAAGCATAATACCTTTCTAAAAGCTACTCATCCAAACTGTTTCGCTCAGGATAATAGCCTTCTAATAAGGGACGATAAGCAGCTTACAACAAGGCATTTGACATTCCCGTCGCCTGCTGAAAAAAGTGAATTCCTTTTTTCAAACTTCGTCCTCATAGTCGAATAATAGTAAGACAAAGTGTGGATTCTTGCTCCTGCTACAGCTAATATTTTATTCGCGTCCAAGCTAAATAAATTCCCGGTGCACCCTTCCTTCTCACAGACGTTCGAACATTTAATTCTAAGTGAGAATATAAATAGGGGGCATATTTTTCGGCCCCTATCCTTTACTTCTGCAGGGGATAATGGGAAGTCAGGCTTTTTCTCATAAGTGTCTAATTCTAGCCCCTTAGGTATATATCGTCGAATTGCTTCTATAGAAACTGGCAAGTGCATAAATAAGAGGTTCTCCCACTTTTGGGTCATTAACTACGTCCCATTGGGTACTGAAGTGGTCCGGTGGCCCGTTTGTTTTAATAAATGACCAAACATATAAATGGTACGGCATAAATTCACCTGCCGTACCATCAGCTGTTAGTTAATTATTTCCTTTGCCTTTGGATACTTCGCTTACAATATCTGCTGCTACGTCATCTGCACCTTCGACTCCTAAGTCACCTAAGCTAACGACACCACTTAAAGAATCGTTGTCTACTACAACTAGCCGTTTAATTTGATGCTCCTGCATCAAGCGTGCTGCTTCGTCCACTTTCATATCTAGATAGCCAGTAATTATTTTCTCCGTCATGATGTCAGAAGCTTGAATATTGTCGGGTGTCCCTTTGGCTAGCCCTTTAACAACGATGTCACGATCAGTTACCACTCCCACATATTTGTCATTTTCTAAGATGGGCACAAATCCTACATCTTCATCTCTCATCTGTTTTGCTAATATAGTCAAATCATCTGATGAGTTGTAAGTCGCAAGGTGCCTTACTGATAAATTATCTCGAGATCAAGTCTTCCGTTTAAGGGGGCTTTAATTGAATCAGGGGTTAGGAAAGAGCTTTGTTCTAATCGTTGTAAATATACATTTTCCGAACGCTACCTCAAAGAAGGTGCTGACCTTAACAATAGCACCTTCTTTATTTTTAGGTATAAATTTTCAAGCGCAAAGTAAGTATCCTTTGTGAATGGTGTTTTAGCTTACTAAAGATAAAGTAACGCACTGAGGAAATTCGGCACCGTTAAGAGATTGCACTTTGTAGATCTTAACCCAAAAACTTTTAAAAAACATTCTTAACGATGTTAAAGGTAAGGTATTTTTAAAGGGGCTTTCAAATATCCCTATTATCATTGATAATATCATTAATTTTTTCTTTGGTTTGTTCCATCATTTCATCTGCAATCATCACAATGTCTGTATCATATTTTTCATGTTTCGATACTTCAAACTGAAGCTTTTCAGCGTACGGTGCTGGTCTGTTCATCATAAAAGCTGAGGTCACTTCACAATATTTTTCACGGGCTTCTTCAACGCCTGCCTTACCGGTTACAATATCATTCATTAGGTTTAGTGCAAGGATATTAGCAGCTTCCATATCACATCGGGAAGAAACCTCTCCTCTTGTCCGTTCAACGATAACACTACCGTCAAATTCGGCAAGTTTACCAAACATCTCAACTGGGACAGAGTAGTTAATGTAGTTCTCGATAACATCGGTATGAGGTTGAGGGAAATCGTGTGGAATCTCATCACGATAAACAATGGTTCGTTTCCAAGGGCCATTGTTATACCAAATTAGTCTGCTTTCAGTAGCTTCGTTTGGAGGACCGTATTGTTCTATTGTAAGATTTGCTGCTTTTTTTGACATTGCATTCCAATCATTAATAATATCATTGACTTTATCTATGTTTTCAAAAGACTTTGTTGTTTTCTCAGCACCACCAACAGTTTGTACTTTAAAATCACTTGTCATTGCTGTGGAGGCTGTTTTCAATTTTTCTCCTTGTTCCATAATTTCACTCTTTTCCTTGGTAGATTTTTTATTATTTTTTGGAGAAGTCAAAAATCTATACAAGAATTAGCGTTAAGTTGGAATTGTTATGATTTAATATTTTAGGACGTTTTTGCACATGACCTAATTATCTTGAAATCAAGTCTTCCGTTTAAGGGGGTGACCAGTTGTTTAACCTGTTTGATTATATGAAAAAAGGTAATACAAAGCAAAAGGATGCTTATAAGGCTATTAATGAACTAGGTATTTTCAATTCCTTGAAAATATACAATCCCGTTCTTTGTGGAACTATTCCTATTGGTATTGATCTAGATAATTCTGACTTAGACATTATTATGAATGTGAGAGACCTGGATTTGTTTGAACAAAAGCTGAAAAATCTATATAGGAGCACCTCTAGCTTTAATCTAAAAAGGACGATTATAAGAGGACGTGAAGTAAGGCCAAATTCTTGTTTCGTAACTTTGAGCTAGAACTGTTTGGTCAAGATCAACCTATACATTGTCAAAACGCTTATCTACATATGATTATTGAATATGAATTATTAAAAAATAACTCTACGCTTAAAGATAAAGTTATTGGGCTAAAAAAGCAGGGTTATAAGACTGAACCAGCGTTTTGTGAACTGTTGGATATTTCAGGAGACCCTTATGAAGGACTGATTCAATATGGAATAAAGGAAGGAATTATAATCTGGATTGCTGATATTTTATAGGTGAGTACTCGTTTAATCTTTAATTATCTTGATTTCAAGTCTTCATGAATTGGGGGCAATAGCTGCATAGTGGCTAATGCTTATTGTGCTAACGGATCAGATTAGTTCAACAAGTATGCGACCTATAAAATGGATATTATTGTGAAAGGGTGGAATAGTGGTGTTAGAAATATTTCCTTTGTATATAAATTCATTCGAACAAGAAAGACTGAGTAGAATATATCTCCCTAAAAATTACGGCAGAGAAAACCAGAGTTATCCAGTATTGTATATGCACGATGGGCAAAATATCTTCCAGGATAATGACACAATTGGTGGCACGTCTTTAAGATTTGAAAATTATTTAGATGAAAACGAATTGGAAGTTATCGTTGTCGGAATAGACCAAAATAGCGAAGATAGAATAAATGAATATTGTCCTTGGAAAAATGGGGAATATAGCAAGAAAATATTAGGCCAGGAAAGTTTAGCTGGAGGAAAAGGGACGCAGTATGTAGACTTTATTGTAAATGAACTAAAGCCATTCATAGACAAAAATTATCGCACATCAAAAGACCGTACTGCAATGTCAGGAATTTCTTTAGGAGGACTTATTTCCACTTACGCTATGTGTCGTTATCCTCAAGTATTCAGAAATATAATAGTTATATCTTCAGCTTTTTACCGAAACCAGGAGGAAATTGAAAAGTTACTACGTGATTCTGATTCGTCACAGATTGAAAGTATCTACTTAGACTGCGGGATTAAGGAAGCTGGAGATGAAGAAGCAATAAGTAAGGAATTTTTAGCTTCAAATAATGTCATTTATGAAATCCTAAATGGAAAAATAAAAAATGCAAAGTTTGAAGTCATTAAAGGTGCGGAACATAACTATTTAGTATTTAGAGAAAGAGTCCCTGGAATATTTAAATTTTTACGTCAAAAAAAATAGAAGTGGTCTTAAAAACAATTATAATACATTGCCTTTTTCAAGTAACGGGGGCGTTAGTTAAAGATCTTGAAAGATATCTCGAAATCAAGTCTTCTGTTAAAGGGGGCTTTTCATAATGAAGAAAAACTTTGTAGGGAACAAGCACGAACTAATAATTACACCGTTTAATCCTAAGTATGCTGAATAAACGATGTTAATGTGGAGGGTAAGTAAGGCAAAAAGGATGTTCACACGAAATTAATTACAAAAATTTATTTCGAAGTTATATTTACTGGGCAGCACATTTTGGAAAAGAATATATTTAAGAAATGATCGTGCCTTAGAATGAGTAAAAAAAATATACTCCTTGTTATTCCTGCAAAAAGTTACCTGCGAACCATTTCCTATATTGCTAATCACTTTATAATGCATAAGACCTCAGTGTTCCCATTTTATATTTTGTTAGACTTCTCTTACCGAAGTGCGAAGTGGTGTTCTTTAATCAAACAATAATGGGTATATTTGTTATATACCACTTTTATTTCGTTCTTAAACCTCAAATAATAACTGGTACCGGTCTACCTCTTACCACAGTGACTATCGCTTATTGTGCTAACGGAGCAGTTTACTCTAACAAGGAGGGGGTTAAATGAGGATATTTAATTTGTTGAAATCTAATCTCCTATCACTTTTTTTTCATTTCATTGTTATAGGCATTGCTGGGATTTTAAACCTAGAGGTCTGGAGCAGAGTTGAGAATAAAAATTTATCGCTAGCTGTCTTAATATTTTCGCTGGTTCTTTATTTTATTTTAGGTTTGTTTTTGGAATATAGAGGATCTGTTAAAAAAAACATCCTAACTGTTGTTTTAATCCCAGTATTTAGTTTGCTACTATATCTAGGCACTTTACTACCTGCCTCTAGTTTTGAAGGTTCAATGCTAAATTCTTTTAACTTCTTATATTTTGTAACTATTCAACCATTCTTAAATGTAACAGGTATTCCTGCTAATTTTGATTATCCATTGCTTTTCGCAATTGTTCCTGCTTTGATGTTATGGTTTGGGTTGCAAGTAAAAACTATCTTTAAGGAAAGGGGGGTTAATTAATAATTATTCCTATGGCAGCGAAAACTGCCTTTACTTGGGAACTCACCTTTTCTCTTCAAAATATGTATGCTACCCTTAGAGTAATAAATTTACATTTGGGAGCGGTTAGATGAAATTCTTTAGAATATTTACTGTGATTTTTATTGGTTATTTATCCTACATGGCCTATGAAAAAGGAATTGAGTTAAGAGGGATGGGGAGAAATGCTGATGGGGACGGAATAGGAATTAGTTTCTTAGGAATTCAAACGGCTGAAAGAGTTCCAGAAGCTAATATTCCACAACACGCTCAAGGATTCTTTGTTTTCAGTATAATTTTGGGAATTTCTGGTTTGCTTCTTTTATTTCTACCCTTGATTAAAAAAATAGTACCATCGCCTTTCAAAAATTGGATCCGTAAACAGTTAGAAACTGAATGATTTTTAGAGAGTCAACATATCATGTTGGCTTTTTTTATTAGTAGTCCAAGAGTTTATTCGTCTTCATTAGAGAAGGTTAGTCTCATAAACTAAGGGCTTTTGAAATAAATATCTTGAAGTCAAGTCTTCCTGTATAGGGGGCGATTGTTCAATAAGAAAAGTCGTCTTTTTTACTTGGAATTATGCAGGATAGTTGAAAACTCAGTTTTGAGATAATAAATTTTTTAATTAAATTAAGACATAGAAGTAATCAAATACGTCTTATGAGCATTCCGTTTTTCTCGTTGTAGATGAAACTTTTCTGCTTTGAGTTCGTACCCTAGAAGGGGAGCATTTATTGAGTAATTATAGATTGAGGAGGTAGAAATTGAAATTAAGATTTTTAATGTTAGTTATTGCTTTGCTCTTAACTTTGTTTGCTTGCCAAGGGCAAGAAACAATTAATTTTCAAGGGAAAAGTGATAATTGGGAGGTTGTCTATCAAGTAGACATTCAATCCGAAGATAGTGAGTCAAAAAGCTTGGAAATTAGGTATATCGGGGAAGGAAAATCTCCCAAGGAAATGGATTATACATTAGACAGCGTTTCTGGAGGTGGGGATGGAAATGACATCCCTTTAAATGATGGAGTATATAAGTCATCACCAAATAGTTGTTCAGGGTGTGCCGTAACAGGGGAAGATGATAAAATCAAGGTAACTATTGATTGGCAGGGTAAATCAGAAAAAATAACCTTGAGTAACCAAAGATAAGTCAAAACCCAGAGTCAGCATCTAATGCTGGCTTTATTATGTCTATTGGTGTGATCTAGACGTGAATTGTTAAGCATCCGGAAGCTTATACGTAACACATCTCGATTTCGAGTTTTCAACTAAAGGGGCAAAAGTGGAAGATGAACTTTTAATAATTGAGTTAGTTTTGTAAAGGGGAAATAAGCATTCTTAGGGGTGATGACAAGTTGTTCAACCTGTTTGAGGATATGAAAAAAGGTAATAAAAAGCAAAAGGATGCTTATAAAGCTATTAGGTAATATAAATGGAAAACAAATTGTCCCTAAAGAGATGATACATATGGCAACATCTATTCAAAGTCCAGCAAATTTAGATAGAGATTTACCTCAAAATGGTTTCTTATGGTTTGTAAAAGATCTACCTTCTAAGAAAACTGAAATAGGTGATAATGTGCCTGGCGGTTCTTTTCAAATCCTCGGTTATACTGGTGTAACCTTATTAGTAATTCCAGAAGAAAATTTGGTTGCAGTTCGTATGTTTAATAGCTTTGGCTCTCCTGAAGGCTTCGATTACTTATCTGATGTTAGGTCTTTTGGAAATACCGTTGTTGACTGTCTTGAAAAAGTAATTAAATAAAAAATATGCAAACTATATTGTTCAATTAACGGCTGCTAAAGTAAAAAACAGAAGATATCTTGATTCCGAGTCTTCCTGTATAGGGGGCAATAGATGCATAGTGAGTAATGATGATTACAACCACAAGAATGTACCATCTCTGCCGTTTTTTAGCAGTATTTTTTTATTGTTATTACGGGATTTTAACCACTTTTGCGAGTGTTTTAACTAAAACCGCAAATCTTTTCACAACACTGAAATATTTATTGTAGGATTGTGATTTGGATTGCGAATCGATGTGTGAATTAACATCAAAAAAACTACAGCGATTTTACAATCGTTGTAGCTTAATAATCAAAAAACTATTTTCTCGTATAACGCATTATCATGATTTACCTTATCTATAATTAACTTTAACTGAAAATTTTTATTTGATTTTCTGTGATCCCTTTAATTAATCTCAGTTCACTAATCAAAAATTCATGTGCGTTATCAAACATTTTTTTTTCGCTTGTGTTAAGCGCTTTCTCTTTCTTCATACGCTTTAAATCACGTACGACTTCAGCACCTTCTTGTATTTTACCTGTTTTTATTTTGTCCGTGTTCACTTTAAACCTTTGTTTCCAAGGCAGTAATCTATCTGATTCTCCATGCTGAAAAATGTGTATAATGTGTTTTAATGCAATTATGTCAGTAACTGGGCGTATACTTGAACTCAATATTCTACCCGTAGGAATCATGACTTGCATATTACTGATTAACATTTTTATCACATAATACTGTTGTTTTTCTCCCGAGATTTCCTTTTCTTCTATGGCTTTAATTATACCTACTCCGTGCATTGGATAAACAATGTTATCGCCAATTTGAAACAAAAAATCCACCTCCATATATGGTAACCTAGTTAAGCATAACACATATGTTGTTTTTCATCAAATTTTTAATAATATCATAATTTAATCTTAGAAGTCAACTAATTTTTCTTTAAAAATTAGAAAAAGCAAAAAAAATTGGAATCGTGCCGGATCACCAATAAAAGGGAGGTTGATTTAAACGACTAAATCGGTCCCGTCACTTTTTCACAAAGTCACCTGAAAACAAAAAAATTTATTGCACAGTATCAGTTTACTTCGTAATACAAGTGTAATGTACTCACTTAACTATACAAAAGTAATTAGTGGTAAAACGTCAGTCATTTAATGGTGAGATTTTTGTCACTTGGTGGTAAAAAGTATGGGAATGGTGGTAAATTCATTGTCAGTAATCGGATAGTTCAAACTTAGAATAAAAATCTGTTTCTCATCAAAGGATTCAATAGTACGCTTACGTCTTGGGAGTTTTTTGCATTTATGATGATTCGGTGCTGAAGTTGTTCTTTAGGATTCTCATTGGGTTTATTAGGTTTACTAAAAAATAATCTTCGCTGTTCGAAATTAAATTCTAAATCTTACCTAATCAAAGCCCAATGATACAAAAAAGAGACTTCCGAATTCGGAAGTCTCTTTTTTAACTAGTAACTATTATTTCTGAACGTTAGCAGCTTGGAGTCCACGGTTACCTTCAACAATTTCAAAGGAAACTGTCTCGTTTTCTTCTAACGTTTTGAAACCTTCGCCTTGAATAGCAGAGAAATGAACAAATACATCGTCTTGCCCTTCTACTTCAATAAATCCAAAACCTTTACTTTCGTTAAACCATTTAACATTACCTTGTAACATAAAATGTTACCTCCTGCGTGGAACTGATCCACAATGTATTACTATTATTGCTCTGCATATTAATTCCAGACGAAAGTGACTTACTAGTTACTTTTGCTTTCATTTTTAAACGAACAAGAATAATTAATTTTAATTATACCAATAAAGGCTATGCCCGTCAATGGCTCTGCTATAGTTTTGGCTATGAGTACTACTTTCATGTTAAAGCAATAGATAAGTGATGAACTGAACGAAGCTGCAATAATTCAGTGATATGTCTTGAATTCAAGTCTTCAAGTATTGGGGCAATAGCTGAATAGTGGCTACTAATGCTTATTATGCTAACGGAGCAGGAATGTTCAACAAGATACTTATTTAAAATAGATTTAATAAGGGATTATTCGAGTGATATATGTAATTAGACATGGACAAACCAACTTGAATAGGAATGATATCTTTGAATTGACTCTTCAAGATAGGGGGCTATAGAAAGTGCCTGTCCTCCGGTGCGTTAATGAATTACTAAGGTGGGGGTCAGGCACTTTTTAAATGTATCAACCAAACTCACACGTATTTCGCCCACCAAACCAAATAACGGAAAAAACCCCCTCCACATAAATGGAGAGGATTCAGCATTACGCGTGGGCAAGCTGCCTGAATGCTTCCTGGACCGGTATATATTCATATCCAAGATCACGAGCAACGGCTTCGTATGTCAATTTTCCGTTTACCGTATTGACACCTTGCTCAATCGCTGGGTTTTTTATTGCTTCTGTTACACCTTTGGTTGCGATTTGAATGGCATATGGTATTGTCACGTTTGTCAAAGCAATGGTTGCCGTACGTGGCACGGCACCTGGAATGTTTGCCACTGCATAATGAAGCACGCCGTGTTTTTCGTATATCGGGTGGTCATGTGTTGTGATATGATCAACTGTCTCAAAGTTACCGCCCTGGTCGATTGCGACATCCACGATGACAGATCCTTCTTTCATCGATTTAACCATGTCTTCGGTGACAAGCTTCGGTGCTTTTGCTCCTGGGATTAACACGGCTCCGATCACGAGGTCTGCTTCTTTGACAGCTTCTGCGATATTAAGTGGGTTAGACATAAGCGTTTGAATGGCAGATCCGAATTGGTCATCGAGCTCACGGAGACGATCTGGATTCAAGTCAAGAATCGTTACGTGGGCACCAAGTCCGATTGCGATCTTAGCTGCGTTCGTCCCGACAATTCCGCCACCGATGATGACAACTTTTCCACGGGATACACCAGGTACACCGCTTAAAAGAATTCCTTTTCCACCGTAGGATTTTTCTAGGTACTGAGCCCCTACTTGTGTAGCCATGCGGCCAGCGACTTCACTCATCGGTGTAAGCAGTGGAAGCTTATTGTTCGCTGTTACCGTTTCGTAGGCAATTGCTGTCACTTCGTTCTCTAGAAGTGCTTCTGTTAGTTCTGGTTCCGCTGCCAGGTGAAGGTAGGTGAACAGGATTAGTCCTTTTCGGAAGTAGCCATACTCAGCTGGAAGCGGCTCCTTCACTTTCATGACCATCTCCGCTTGAGCCCATACATCGGAAGCGCTTTCAATGATGGTGGCACCGGCTTTTTTATATTCCTCGTTGGTAAAATTACTGCCCTCTCCTGCGTTCGATTCAATAAGGATCGTGTGGCCAGCTTTAGTCAGGTTCACAACGCCTGATGGAGTGATCGCCACTCGGTTTTCGTTGTTTTTAATCTCTTTTGGGATTCCGATAATCATGGAAAAGGTCCACCTTTCGTTTGTTGTTTGTAACGAAAGTATAGCCTGCTTACTTTTATTTTTGTTTAGTGAAATATGAAAAAATAAGCGGGGGGTTTTGTGTAAAATCACAAACCCCCCCGCTCGTTTTCTTCTATTAGTAAATCTAAGTAGAGCATGGTTTTCTGGTTGGAGTCCTTAAAATCAACGTTTCCGATTTCTTTCATCCGTTTTAACCGGTAATTTAACGTATTAGTATGAATGTGCATATACGCAGCTGCTTTGTGCACATTGCTGTTTTCTTGCAAAAACACCCTTAGTGTTTCGAGAAGCATGGACTTATTTTTGGCATCATAGGTGCGGATTTTTTCAATTGTTTCGTTCCGATAATTTTCTCGTTTTTGAAGGGCGGACAGCTCGTTGATGAATTGGTAAACGCCAAGGTCCTGGTAACTGTCGACATCTGCAAGAGCCTTAGGGTACTCTTCTTTCAGCTCAAGTACTTTTAAAGCCTGTTTGTAGCTTGCGCTAATAGCTTCGGGGCTGTCGTAGATGAGGCCAAAAGCAGCCCGCATATCTTCAAAGCCGAGGCGCTCTTTCATTTTTTGAGTGAAATCGCGTATGAAGGCATGGCTTACTTCTGCCGCATCGACCTTATTTTCTGTGCGTACTAATAAAATCAGCTGATTATCATCAAAAAGGCGTGTCACGACACGCGTTTGATGAAGGGTTTCCGTTAGATAGTAGGCGTGACGCTCAACGGATTGGCTCATCTTTTCGGTAAAATCTAATACCACCACACACAACTGGCCTTGAAGTGAGAGATGAAATCGCTTTGCGTGACGATTAATTTCCGTTTTGTGCCGTAACGTACCCATTAAAAGCTGCCAGAAAAACTCTTTTTGATGCTCTTCGGTTTTTCTTTTTTTCGCTTGCTGGCGAAGCAAATGGTGGCTGACAAGCTGAGAAGCGTCTTTCATTTGCTCTAAGTGGTGATCGGCTATTTGAATATCGTTCGTTTGGGCCCAAATGAAGCCGAGGATTTCTTTATTTTTGCGAACGGAAATGGCTACACGGTTCCCAAGCCCAATCTCATTAATTTTATCGATAACAATCGGTTCACTGCTTCCAAATAAATGAGACATAATGCCCTGCTTCCATAATCCATTTACAACGTGTTCAGGAACTTTCCTGCGCATAATCGTGGCGGTACGCGCATCATCTACATTGGTTTCGTGCTTACTGTAAGATACGATGCGATGGTTGGCGTCCTCAATTGTTACCGGACAACCTAAGTTCTCGGCGATGCGATCCGCCATTCCTTCCGGGGAGTCGAATAAGTCTTTGAAAGAGTTATTAGGATTAAGGGAATGACTCATAGCTGTCGCTCCTTCAGGTTCTAGTTAAGTTTATTTTATCATTGTTTTTAGCTAAGCGGCATCCCCTTTTTGCTTGATAAGAATCCATAATTACCTTCAGTAAAATAGAAAGTGCCTGCCCCCGGTGATTTAATGCATTACTAAGGTGGTGGTCAGGCACTTTTCTAGGGGGCTTATCCAATAAAAGGGGATCAAATGTGAGTGAGAAAAAGCTAAGAATATATGTGGGTGATGTATTTGCAATACCACTACCTACGACAAATTAGCATTTGGAATAGTATTAAAAGAAAATGGTTTAGGTGTATATAGTCGTATTGGAAATTCATTTGAAGAATTTATTGTAGAGGGGGATTATCAATTTATTGTAGGGGTCTATGAGGATGTTCTTAAATCAGGAAAGCGGAAGAAGGTCATGAACAAACCTTTATCCTAAGAAAAAGAGAGCTTGAATTCAAGCTCTCTTTTCTATTCCGTTTCTAAAAGACACGGATGAGCAGTAATTATAAACTGGGTGGTAAAAACACTGACTGGCTCAGTACCTTACTTCCGACGCTTACCTGTCATCAGATAAGCGTTTTTTAATAAAATCCTAAAAAATCATCACTTTTTTTCTTACTCTTTTTTCATAATTGTGTCTTGCCATCTTTGATAAAGATACACAATTAGCGCCAAAAAGATCATTAAAAAGAATATCCCCCAAATTGCCCATGTTTTCCAATCTATATATGCCTAAATATATTAAAATATTCAGACCGATAAAAGCATAAATAGCATCGACGATTGCATTAGCAATAATATAAAACTTAAATCCTTTATCAAAGGTATAGCGTAAAATCCATATAGTTCCAATGAGAAAAGCACCATACACCAAAGGAATACTTGTAATGTGTCCCCATTGCGCAATTGCTTTTTGAACAGTCCACCAATTATAAACATAACTCATTTCAAAAATTATGGTTACTAAAAGAGAAGCTAATATAGAAGCCGGCATAAAACGTTTTAGATCATGTTTCTTAATTAAAAATAATGATAACTAATAAGTATCATCCATAAGAGAACATACACCATTATTATTATCTCCCTATAGTAAATAGTATTGGTCTTATTTTGAACCTTCCAACCACAAATATACCAGTCGTTACTTTAACCAAATATTCACCCATCCAAAATCCAACACAAAAAAACACCTTATCCAACAAGGAAGCCTATTTGGAAATAAAGGAAAACATACCACATAATTCAGCCTCCAACATTATATGATTTTGTGTTCTGGAGCTATGCTTTATGATTTTTATAAAAAGAATCCGTAACTGCTTTTACGAGTTACACTCTGGTTAGTGGAAGTATATTAAGAGACATTCACCCATTTCACTAGTGGCTGAAGTATTTACGTTTAGTGTCATCTTTCTATCTCCATTGCTTTATCTATGACATGTCGTGGATTACTGAAGGTCCCTATACTTTTGCTTACATCCTGTTTTACTTTTTTGTATTTGTTACTAAATAGCCTGGCTTCATCGTAGAATTCGTTCCCACTTGCTGTTCAACATTAATACCAGGTGTTGTCTGGTTCTTTTCCATTTCCAGTCACCTCCGTATCGGTTGGTTTAGCAATAATTTCAATAATAATCAGGTGGTCATCCCTAATTAGAAAAGAAGGGATTTACTACCATTTTGTTTAAATACGAATATTAGGAAGATGTAAAAATGCTTACAAGTGATGAATCCTAGCTTAGATAAGGGATAAAAGAAGGTGAGGATGGAAGTCTTCAACAATCAATACTTGAACAGTTGCTTTATGCTATAATGGGACAAAAAGAGGAAGGGATAATATGGGATGTCCTGCTGATTTACGGGAGAGAATTCTGGAACAATTAAAATCAATTTTTAATGAGCAACTCACCAAGGAAAATGCGCGTGTTTACTTATTTGGTTCTTGGGCCCGCCAGGAAGAAAAACATAGTTCGGATATTGACATTGCTATCGAATCCCACTCCCCGATTTCTCCTTCTAAATGGAATAAACTGATTGAGCAAATCGAGGAGTCTACTATTCCTTATAAGGTGGACGTCGTAGATTTACATCATGCTAAAGAAGCGTTAGTCCAACAAGTGAAAGAGGAGGGGATTCTATGGAAAGATTACGCCAACGATTAGAAGCAGCAGAGAAAGCGTTGGTTGCCTTTGAAAAGCTAGCCACCCTTAAAAAGCCGAATGATGTGGAACGAGATGCGGCAATTCAACGGTTTGAATTCTCTTTCGAGGCTAGTTGGAAAGCGGCTAAGCAATATTTATTTGAAATAGAAGGAGTGGATGTCGGCTCTCCGAAGGGCGTCATTCGCAGTTGTAGGGAGGTCAACTTGTTAAAGGATGAAGAGGCCATTCTGGCTTTAGAGATGGTAAACGATCGTAATTTGACTGTCCATACTTATAATGAAGAAGTGGCCATTAAAATCTACTCGAACTTGCACCGGTATTATGACCTTCTACAGAAATGGGTTAAACGGATGAAGTGTAAAGCGGTGGAATAACCACTTATAAGCCAAAGCCTCACATGTAAGTAATTACGTATGGGGCATTTTTACATAGATCTGATTTATCCCCATGGAAATAACCTAAATCAATTTTTCATTTGTAGTTCTCAGTATGAGTTTTTTGATATTTTAGATAAATTCTATTCAGGTAAGACAGATTTATCACAGTACTGAGTTCTCCCCTAAAGGGCGCTTTTCAAAGTAAGATGCGTCCGATTTTAATAGAAAGTGTCTGACCCCCGGTGTGTTAATGATTACTAAGGTGGGTCGGCACTTTATTCGATGGGCGATACCGTATAGGATTTTTTTATATTGGTTGATTTAGAAAGATAAAAAATAACGGCAGTACAGTTTAATGTATCCTTCATGAAAGAAATACCAAGGATTAGTAGCAAGAATCCTCATACATAAAAGAAAAACTTCACACGGATCTCCCTCTTTATTTTTTGTTGCAAATAACCAAATTAAGTCAGGCTAAGTATATGATGTTAATTGTTCCAATTGCAACAAAAACCTGGTGAAGAGTTTAATATGAAGGAAATACTACGTGAAATTGGAATGATAGCGAGGGCGTTAGATTCCATAAGCAATTAAAATTTAAAGAATTTGACCTCACGCGAGGGCAGTATTTGTACCTTGTAAGAATCTGTGAAAACCCGGGAATTATTCAGGGAAAGGTAGCGGAAATGATTAAAGTAGACCGAACTACAGCAGCCCGGTCTATAAAGAAACTTAAAATGAATGGCTTTATAGAGAAAAAAGAAGATGAATATAACAAAAAGATAAAAAAACTCTACCCAACAGAGAAAGGGAAAAAGGTTTTTCCTTTTATTAAAAGAGAAAATGATCATTCCAATTCTGTTGCCTTAGAGGGTTTGTCCGAAGTAGAAATAGAAACCATTTTCGATCTTCTTCTGTACTTTGGAAGATTCACGAAAACTTCAAGAAATTGGCTATGAAACATTTAAGGAGACATTCGAGGATCAGAATTCGCCAGAGAATATGAAGGCCTATTTGGAAGAGGCATTTAATATAAAGCAAGTAGAAAATGAGTTATCCAATCCTTTATCGACTTTCTTTTTTGTGTCTTTTAATGAGGAGATCGCTGGATATGTAAAGGTTAATACTGGGGATGCTCAGTCTGAAGAAATGGATGATGACTCTCTTGAGATCGAGCGGATTTATATTATAAATAAATTTCAAAAGCATGGACTTGGTAAATATCTATTCAATAAAGTTATGGATATTGCTATGGACCAAAATAAAAGTAAGATCTGGCTGGGTGTATGGGAAAAAAATAAAAATGCTATTTCTTTCTACAAAAGATTAGGGTTTGTTCAAACCGGAACGCACTCTTTTTTTATGGGGAATGAAGAACAAATTGACTTAATAATGGTTAGAAGACTTCAATAATGAGTAAAGAGGTGAATGTGGATGTATATCCCAATGCAGTATAAAGTCACAGATTTCGATGAAATCAGAAATTTTATTCAGAGGAACTCTTTTGGAACGATTGTGACGACACAACATGGAAAACCAAAAGCGACTCACTTACCTTTGGAGTTACATAAACAAGGGGATGACTACTATCTCACTGGACACTTGGCTTATGCGAATCAACAGTGGAAAACTTTCGGGGATGATCCTGTTCTTGTTATGTATCAAGGCCCGCATGCTTACATTTCATCCTCGTGGTACAAGGCTGAAGATGTACCCACATGGAATTATCAAGCTGTCCATGTATATGGAACGGCTAGTCTTATGAGTGAACAAGAATTGCAGGAAGACCTGAAATCTCTATTGCAAAAGTATGAACAACACCGTGAACATGCAGCGTTATGGGAGAACTTCTCTCCAAAAACCAAGAACCAAATCAAAGGCATCGTTGGATTTAAAGTGAAAGTTCTAGAAGTTGAGGCAGCATATAAATTAAGTCAAAATCGAAATAAAGAGGACTATGACAACATTATTGATAAACTATTTAAGGAGGAAGATTTGAACGCTCAACAATTAGCTGAAGTGATGAAAGCTAGAAAAACCAACTGATCACATCTATATTTCCCTTAATTTAGATGTTTATATGAATTCTAGTCTTAAAGATATGGGGCGATTGCTATATATGATCATCCATTTTAAAAATATGGTCTAGGTAAATATCTGATAAATAGAGCCATAAAAATTCTGATGGGGCATAACAAAATAGAAGTCTGGCTAGCCGTAGAAAAAACTGAAAATGCGATTGCTTTTTTATAAGAAAGTGGGATTTGTCCAAACTGGAACCCACTCTTTTTATATGGATGATGAAGCACTAACAGACTATATCATGCTTAAAAACACGCAAGCGTTTCTTAGGAAAGGGGGGGTCATATGCGAAAAATCGGTCATTCGTTTCTGATCTATTTTATTGGGATTTCCGTATTAACATTAGGAATTACTCTCACCATTCAATCCCAATTAGGCACTTCACCATTTGATGCATTACTCGTTGGTTTATATCGTACATTTGGATTAACCATTGGTAGTTGGGAAATTGTTGTTGGTTCGGCTATGGTTTTGCTTAATGCAGCAGCTTTAAAAGCAAAACCAGAAATTTTAGCAATATTAACTTCAATTATTACAGGGATTGGGATTGATACATGGCTTTTTTTATTAGGAGAATGGTTAATACCTAATCATTTATTTGAACAGGTTTTATTAGTCTTACTAGGCATTCTTTTAGGCGGAATAGGTATTGCGATTTATTTAGAATCAGACTTTGCACCAAATCCTATGGACCGATCCATGGTTATTTTAACGGATAAAACAAGTTGGTCTTTTAGCAGGTCACGGGCGATCATTAGTATGGTATTAGTAATTATTGCTTTCTTATTCAATGGTGCTATTGGTATTGGAACGCTGCTAAATGCATTAATTACAGGGGTAATCATCCAGTGGGTTCGCCCATATGTGTTGGTCATTCTTCATAAACGCCCTATACAAGTAGCAAATAACAGTCATTGATCAAATCATACAAATTTATACATTTCCTCCAGGCATAAAAAAACGGAATTGTCCTTCTTTATCATAAAGGGGTTAAAAGGTTATATATTGATTACAAGGAAATATGGTAATGTGTTCCTTATTGAACTAAAGGCGGCGTTAGTTTAAGTTCGAATCCAGGGTATTATCTCGACATAAGTCTTCCGTTTAAGGAGGCTTAATTAAATACTCATTAGGGGTGTGTTTGGGGTTGACTTTATCCCTGCGATCATCTTTCTCCTTCAAAATATGTATGCTATGCTAAAAGTAACAATATTTTGACATTTAGAGGTGTTTCAATGAATTTCTTTAGAATATTGGCTGTTGTTTTTATTGCTTATTTATCCTATATGGCATATGAAAAAGGAATTGAGTTAAAAGCAATGGGAACAAATGCTGATGGGGATGGCATAGGTATTAGCTTCTTAGGTATCCAAACCGCAGAAAGAGTCCCTGAAGGAAACATTCCCCAACACGCACATGGATTCTTTGTTTTTAGTGTGATTTTGGGGACTTCAGGTTTGCTTCTCTTGTTTCTGCCATTGATTAAAAAACTAGTGCCATCATCTTTAAAATATTGGATGCGGAAACAGTTAGAAACTGATTAATACCGAGAGGAGTCAACATTTCATGTTGGCTTTTATTTTTTCGATTATCCAGGCTCTTTGCGGCTTGGGAATCACTTTAGAGAAAGTAAGAGCTCTTTTAAGTAATTATCTTGGTCTAAGTATGCCAATTAAAGGGAGCAATAATCATTTCAGATCGCTGTCTTTTCAATACTAAAAATTTGAATTTATGGGATCTAGCCGCATTATCATCCGGGCAATAATTTAATAAACGACAATGATTGAGAAGAGAGTCAAGTGTTTTATAGCTAGCTTGGGAGGTTCCTTTCAAATTAAGCTTAAGGGGGTTTTTAATGTTTAAAACATGGGGATCTTCGCGCTTATAATCATACTTTTTGCTGGATGTGCCACCAATGAAACTGTTTCTGTTGAGGGTAAAATATTTGAAGTGAATCATGAGGAAGATACAATTATCGTCTTTGTTGAAGATTCGGAAAAACAAGAAATGGTTCAAGATAAAGAACAGAAGTCAATCGAAGCTTTTATAGTAAAACCAGATGAAAGTATGGAAGTAAAAGGTGAAGTACATTCGTTTAATGATTTAAAGCAGGGTCAAAAAGTGGCCGTAGAAATTAGGGAGAAATATGAAGAAAAACTCGTTACAAAGAATGTTCTGTTTAAGAACCACAGTAAATTACCTTCCTATAAATCCCAGTCGGTAACAGTCACACCTTATTCCAAACAGGATATTGTTCAGGAACTAACAATAGAAGAAGGGTATGGGCTTTATACTTATAATCCGGAACCTAATGAAGAGGGACGGTACAATACCTACCCTAATTCTGTTGCAGCAGACTTTCCTTTTCAAAGAGTACATGTCACCCTTTCTGTCAGCGATGTTAAAAACACAGAGGAATTGTTAGGGTTATATGAAGGTTCTCCTACCTATATAATTACTGATGAAAAAGGAATTGTATTCAAAACTAACAAGATAACAGAGCTTAATCAATTTATTGAAAACTTAGAGAAACCAAAGTGAACTTCTTAAATGGGCTAAATGAAACTTGCCCATTAATGCCCCTACATATTGAGTAATATAATATCTTGCTTCCAGTCTACCTCGTAAGGGGGCATTTCAACAGGAACTGAAAATCCTTACCTAAGGGATTAGATATAAAACTATAAATGAAGCAGTTAAATGTGAACAAGTACAAAATTAATGTAGGGATTAAGGGGGAAATGACATGCAATGGGAGACTTTGCCTAATTGGATTTGGGCAGTATATTACTTATTTTTCATTATAACCCTAGTTACTGCCATATTTAGTATTGTAAAAAGGGATAAGAAAAGCTGGTCCGTTGCAGCCTTTGTATTTACTATTACAGTTCCGATAGTTAGTCTGATAAGTAGTATTGGAAGGACAGAAGGAATGAATGAATTTGAATATTTAGTTAGCCAATTACAACAAGGTGCTGTTTGGTCTATTTTCGTATGGATAGGCTATTTCTTTTTATTAGGATGGTGGAGTTTATTCCTGTTTAAAATTAGACTAATAAAATAGCCCGCACTAAAGTAACGAGGATATAGTCATAGAAATATTTCGAAATCAAGTCTTTCACAATATGGGGCAATTATTTAACTGGATTCATCGTCCTTTACTTATTCAAAAATTTGAAATTGAAGGTTATATTACTTAAGTTTAGTTATAAAGGGAATACAGGATTATACGCTTTCACTCTATATGAATTTAGTTTTTATTTTCAGTAATAATTGTGAAGGCTACACCGAACTTGTCCTTTACATAACCTTGAGCAGGGGTAAAGGAAGTTTCCTCCAATGGACCGATTACTTTTCCTTCCTGTTTTAAGGCTTCAAAAATTTGTTTTGTTTTCTCCACTTCGTTCGTTGTTACATAAATAGCTGCCTGATTTCCTATTTGTCGGGGGAACCCTGGCGAATCGAAAAGTATCATTTCCGTTTCACCAACTTGTAGCCTTGCATGGGCCACAAAGTCCAAGATTTTTTCAGGAAAAGACATTCCAGGAAATGCCGGAATCTCTCCATACTTTTGAATCGATAGAACTTTAGCATCCAATATGTTTTTGTAGTAATGAATCGCTTCCTTTGCATTTCCGTCAAACATTAAATGAGGCAATGCTCGTATGGACATGTAGAGTCAACTCCTTTATTTACTATTTATTTCCATGGTAGCATATGAACAAAGTGTTGTTTTCTTTTCGATTGCTATATTGAACGCCACTCAAAATAAAAACTATGTACTTATTAAAAACTTAAAATAATACCAGATAGTTTGTTAAGTATCCTTATATCGAGTCTTCAAGTATCGGGTAGCAATTGTTTAAAGTTGACGATCGCTTTTTCACTAATGAATTAGAAAAGTTGAGATGTGAAACATTATACAAGGGTCTCTCGTAGCAATACTAAAAGGGGGGCTTGGCTTGAGTAAAGACAGGAAAACACCTGAACTAAGGAGAGAGGGTCTACGACAAAAAGAATTAAACAATCCTTCTAGCAGTATCCACGGGAGCAATACTTCTGATTTAGCAGGTAGCATAAATTGGAAGGGCACAGGAATACTAATTCTTCTAATAATAGTTGGGTTTATAATCTATGCTGTATTTTTTCGGTAACTGGGGCGTTTTATCTACTTTAGGTCATCTCGAAATCAAATCTACCGTTAGGGGCGATTACTCAATAGAGCACGCGTCCTTTATTATATAAGCACAAGGAATATCAGGGCATTTAATTATTTAACTGAATGGGCAGGTTTGTTGAAGAATCTAACGTTATATTTAGGGAGGAATTCAAGTATGAAAACAAGACTCTTGCATGTACGGGCAAATGTAGAAGACTTAAAAAGGTCAGTTCAATGGTATGAAGAAGTGCTAGGCTTTACTGTTAAAGCAACATGGCCACCAGAAAATCCTAATTATGTCCATTTTGAACATGAAGGGGGAGCGATGTTTGCTTTAATGGAGCATGAAAATTATCCAACCCCAGGTCGTTTTAATTTTTATGTCGATAATGTAGATAGTCTATGGGATAAATTAAAGAACAAAGCCGAAGTGTTAGAGGAATTGTTTTCTACCCCATATGGAAGTAGAAAGTTTACGATTCTTGATATAGATGGCAATGAGTTGGGATTTGTACAAGATAATATTACGGACTAAAGTCTACTAACTGCGGAGCTTTCCGGATAAGGAAAGCCTCTTTTTTGTGGGCAAAAGAGTATTGTTTTAGTAAGAAAGTTTTGGAATAATTGGAATTAACTATCTGCTTGGACAGTGTTCGAAAGGAGGTACAGGGTGAGAAATAATGGGGATGTTCCATCTGGAACGCTGCAAGTTTTACCGGTCATTAAAAAGTTTGAGGAAGAAGCCAAACTCCTTATATTAGATGGATTATTAGAACGTTTCGGTTTTATTGACCATTCCCTTAATCCTGATCTAGATGAGATTATGATCCATTTTAATAAAGAGGGAAATATATTTTTAATTGCCTTAGTAAACAAAGAGCTAGTGGCGACTGGAGCTCTTACTAAAGAAAGTGAGCGGGTGGGAAGGATTGAGCGAATGTCGGTAAAAAGACAATATAGGCGACAGGGCGTGGGGAAAAGAATGTTACAGGCTATCGAGTCGTATGCAAGGTCACTTGATTATACGAAACTTGTTTTAGAAACGAATAATAATTGGGAAAGTGCTCTACATTTTTATTCTTTCAACGGTTATCGTTCCTATTTAAATGATGGTCAACGCACGCATTTCGAAAAATCCATTTCAGAAAGAGGGGTATGATGAATGAAAGTTACTGACTATTCAGAAGTAGCAAAAGTCTATGATAGGAACCAATTTAGATTCGAGGAAGTAGCAGCCGATTCAGACCTGAAAAATTTTATAACGCACAACCCTAAATCAAAATACAATTTCCTGGACCTGGCTTGTGGAACAGGTATCTACCTCCACCATCAAATAGAATCTTTTAAGGATTTTAACATTCACTGGTACGGACTTGATGCTTCCCAGGATATGTTAAATAAAGCAAAAGAGAAGGTAGATCACGTATCATTTAAGCATGCACGTGCAGAGAGCATGCCTTATGAAGATGGAACATTTGATATCATAACTAATAATTATGCTTTCCACCATTTTACGCAAAAAGAAAAGGCTTTAGATGAAATCAATCGCGTGTTGAAACGGGACGGAATTTATAAACTACATAACATAGATATTTACGGAATGAAAAAATGGTGGGTCTATCATTACTTTCCGTCTGCATTATTAGAGGATTACAAGCGTTTTTGGGAACATGAAGTTATATTTAGAGAGCTATCTCAGAGAGGTTTTGAGGTTCGAATTGATTGTAAGTATCACATGGAGGATGTCAAAGTAGCAGATTATATAGGGCACGTGGAAAACAGAGATATATCCGTGCTTACCCTTATTGACGACGCAGAATATGAACATGGTTTATATAGGATGAATCAGGATTTAGGAAGGGATCCTGATACAATGGTTACCAATGATTTTTCAGAATTGATTTGTATGGCTCAAAAAAAATAAACTATTATTTCACTCATTCATTTGATTACCCTTCCAGGATTACAAACAGGTATTAGGTGGCCGGTTGCTGGTGAAAGGTGAAAAATGGCATGTTTTGATATGAATGAACTCGATGGTCATCCGCCTTCTAACGGTTTTTAAAGATGGTCCTTGCGTTCTTTAACATTGGCAGAGCTAGAGCCTTGGAAAGTAATAATATTTATTGGCAATTACTGCTTTCAACAGCCTTGAATTAACTAAAAGCTTTATATAATTTGCACAATAAGGTTTCCCCATGCAGGTGGGGATTTTGAAAGAAATAGGGTAAAGGCTACTATATAAGTTTCTAACAAAGGAGGCAGGGTTATGAAAGTCTATACGATTGGGCACTCCGACCATGACAAGCAACAATTCCTGGAGATGCTTAAGACTGCTGATATCGAATATGTGGCGGATATCCGTGCCTTCCCTGCCAGCCGTAAGTACCCGCAGTTTAATAAGGAAAGAATGGATGATTGGCTTAGGGAAGAGGGGCTTGCGTACCGTCATTTCCCGTTACTCGGTGGCAGACGGAGCCGGTCAGGCGAGATTGGGGAGGATCTGAATACCGGGTGGAACAACCGCTCGTTCCACAATTATGCGGATTATACATTAACGAAAGAATTTCAAAATGGGCTGGGGGATTTAAAAGCGAAAGCGGAAGGAAAGAACCTGGTCTATATGTGCTCCGAGCGGCATCCGGCAAGGTGCCACCGCCTGTTGATCAGTAACTGGCTGCAGGCGAATGGGTGGGAAGTTTTTCATATGATCAACGACTCTAAAGGAAAAACGGAGTTGGTCGGTCATGAACTTGGCCGGTGGGGTGCGATACCTATTGTGGAAGAGGATGGAACGGTAGTGTATCCGATGCTTGAGGATTAATATTTTCCTTATAAGCTTATGAAATCAATAGATCAAAAAACGTCCATCATCAATTTATATCCTGATACCTGTCAACCTCCTGATATGCTTTATACTTATACTCATTACAATCTATTTTCTCTTCCACGTTATTGTGCTTCATATTTTTCATATCTATATAAACACGGATCACTAAAAATAATAGTAATGGACTAACCATATATAACCAAATCATTCCCATATCTCCTTATTTTATAGGATTGAAAGTTGTTTACTATATATACGAATGAATATGGAGTTCGTTTCATTTATTGTAAAATTTAACCAACAAGCATAACACTTCCCCGATAGCTTGCAGTTTACTTCCATACACTTAGGGGACAAAGGAATAATGTAAATAACTGGACATACACCTCTTATATAGAGAGTTGGTTATTATGAAGAAAAATGTTATTGGTATTGTTTTAATAATAATCATTTTAGGTTCTACGTTAGTGTTAGCAAACAACTCAGATGAATCGGCTAATGCTAAATCTGATGAACAAATAGAAAGTGAATTATTAAAAAAGTAAGAAATATATAAAATTGGATGTCTTCATTTGATTGTGATATAGAAAAGGGTGGGAATAATGCTATATAGAAAAGGCTTTGCCTGGTTGATACCGACGGTATTATGTACGGTAATCTATTCACTTACTATTCCATCCATGGGATTTCTCACGCTTCTTAATTTTCTTCTTTTTAATTAATTTATCACAAAATATAAAGGACTCGGCTTAAAGTAACATTCTTAAGTCGAGTCCTTCATTGTTTAACTTTTTGTTTGGGAAGTAGGTTCTTCCTTAGAAGGTGTTTCGTCTGTATCTTCCATCAAGACTCTGGTGCTATTTTTGAATTCCTGCAGCGCTGTTCCAAAAGAACGCCCGATTTCCGGCAATTTAGAAGGCCCCAAGATGATCAAAGCAAGCACTAATACCAGAATCAATCCAGGTACTCCTATATTTTGAAGCATGGTTGTTATCTCCTACCGTTAGACGTTGACCGTGCTGTTATCTTCCGTTACGTTGATCGAAGCTTCGCCGTTTGGTATTTCACATTGCCATAATAACTCTTTTGAAGCGGAAGGCTTTTCGATATTATCAACGGAATAGGCGGTCCATTTCGCTTTACTTTTTGATAGTTCTAATACGGCATAACCATGCGTCGTACTGTCAAAAAGCTGGATCCACGGGTTTTCCACTTTTACAATGTTTTGCAGTTCCTTGAATAATATTTCTGCAGTTACTGTACTGGCGGTTCCCAGTTTTCCTCT
Organism: Thalassobacillus cyri; assembly: GCF_900107755.1. Classification (GTDB taxonomy): domain Bacteria; phylum Bacillota; class Bacilli; order Bacillales; family Halobacillaceae; genus Thalassobacillus; species Thalassobacillus cyri. The sequence continues at coordinate 411,064 of NZ_FNQR01000001.1, forward strand.
AAGCAATTGGATCATTTTTTCTGTTCCTTCGGATGCTATTGGACTTGAGGGGGCTGGGACGTCGTTTAAGCTGTTGCGGAGCGTTTCCCGGAGGTTGCTGGAAGTCACTGATCCGACCATCAATTCCACTCCATATGTTTCACCGGAATCACTGTACTCCGATTGCAAGTAGGAAGCTTCGAAAGTATGGAAATCACCTGTCAAAGCAATAAAGTTTTCGATGCCTTCCTTGATGACGGTCTGGGCAATTGCATCGCGTTCATACGTGAATCCATCCCAGGCATCAAGGTTCATAAATTTATTCAAAAATTTCAGCTGTGTATTCTGTACTTCGTTCCCCCATAGCTTCCACGTACTCCTGGACTGCTTCAATTCGGATAAAAACCAATCTTTCTGGGTACTCCCAAGCATCGTACGGTCAGAGGAGTTCATGTTCGGGCAGCCATCGGTGACATAGCGGTCCAATTCTCCTTCGCCGCATGGGTGTGAGCTTCGGTACAGCCGCTCATCGGTCATATAAATGGATGCCAGTTTACCAAGGATAATGGAACGGTAGATTTTGATCGATTCTTCGAATGACTTGGAGCCATCATAGGGAACACGTGCTGGCATAAACTCAAACCAGACCTGGTTGGCAAACAACCGGCGCTGCGGGTTAGACTCCAGGCTGTCATCAGGGGCGACTGCCGGGTGGTAGGTATCATTGGCGAATTCATGATCATCCCATGTAGCTACCATGCCATGCTTTTCATGAAGCTTCTGCAAATCCTTGTCCGTACGGTACGTTTTATATAACATCCGGTAATCTTCCAGGGTGAAGGCTTTTGCTTTTCCACTTGGAAGGCTGATCTGTCTGTCTTCCAAACCACCCTGATAGACAGCGTCTCCTACTGATTCATAAATATAATCACCAACATGCAGGAAAAAATCCATTTCTTCAGCTGCCATGTGACCTAATGCATTAAAGTAGCCATTTGTGTAGTCCTGACAGGAAACATAGCCAATCTTAGCGGAAGCAATATCACTGTCTGCATCAGGCAAGGTTCTGCATCTTCCGGTTTTACTGACAAGGCCGCTTTTCGTTAAAAAACGGTAGTAATAAGTCTGGGCTGGCTGCAATGTACCATCCAGGTCGACGCGTACGACATTGTCATGGTCTTTCCAAATCGGTGTGAAACCAGTGATTTCTGTTGAGGAGAAGTCTTCTTTTTTACTTACTTCAAACATGACGAACTTACCCTGCTCGATCGCATCGACAAGGGAAGCATCATTTTTTGAGCGTTGCTCTTCCATCCAGTAGACAACGTCACTGTCTATTTCCTGATTGGTGAAACCTGTTTCAAGGGAAGGTTCTACCCTGGTCCAAAGCATCATCCCAGTTGGTGTCGGGTCACCGGAGGCAATGGTTTGAGGAAAACCATTACCGGGTGTCTGTGATGGAATATAAGGCGTCACCTTTGATGCCGCTTCTGCTTTAGTCACCATTGACGTCAAGCGCCCGATTCCGGAGGTTTCGAGAGCGAGTACAGCTGACCCTGCTAAAAAATACTTGAGAAAAGTTCTCCGGGACTTGTTATAAGTATCGGTTTGGTTTTGAAACTCATTTTCGTGATTGGATTTCACGTATAATCCTCCTTTCATGATGTACATCACCATAGTACTTCACGATATTAAAGAAGGATTAAAGAAAGTGTTACAGGTCGTTATAAAAGTGTAAATTTTTAAATGATGGCATTCTTAGAGAAAGGAAATATCAATGAGAACCTTATGGTTGGTACTTGAACAATCTAGATAATTTTTACAAAAGAATAAACTTCCCTAAATATGTCGTTTACCTTCTTTGGGTATAGTGAAAGTGAAATCATTGATAAAAGGGGTGGTATTATGAAAAAGCTATTGCTTGTGTTGCTCACTGTCCTGTTTTTCATCTACTTTCCTGATTTCAGAAGCGAACCTTATGTAGAGGAGAAAAGTGTTCCAGAACCAGCACCAGTCGACGTCAAAGTGATGAGCTATGAATTTTCTCATGTAGAAAAGAAGGGGGTCATCGACGTTGAGAGAATGGCAGAGGAGATAGAAGGAGCAGGAGCGGATGTCATCCGATTAAGAAAAATGGAATCCTCTTCTTCAAATGAGTTCCAAAACCAGACCAAAATGCTCGCGGAGCGGCTGGGTATGTCCTATATCAGTTCAGAACAGCTTGTTTCCCAAACATCACAGGGGATTAGTGGCAGCGGTCAAAACGATACAGCAATTTTAAGCAAACACCCAATTACTGATGCAGTCAATCACACCACTCCACAAATAGGTAACCGTACCAATAATGATGACTTGACCGAAGCAATTATTAATGTCAACGGCATACAGGTTCACCTTTTTAACACACAAAAAACAATGAATGCGGAGAATCAGTCACAACAAATTAATGAAGTCAAGCAAATAGCCGCCGATTCAGAAGGACCGAGCATTTTCATGGGGGACTTGGAGCAGGCAGAATATGGATCCAAGATAAAGATGTTAGCGAATGATCATGCAGTTGTCAGAGAAATGGAAACCTACACGTATTCCTTATCCGGTTCAGAGGATAGAATGGACTACTTTTTTTCTGACAGGAACCAAGGGGAAACAGTCTCATCGGGCAATCTCTTGCTTACCTCAGACTTTGGTTTGAAAAGTTTGGCATATTAAATAGATTATCCAGAGACTCTTCGAAAACGAAGAGTTTTTTTTTAGTGGACAAATTGCCTGAAGGAGATGCATTTTCCAGTAAAAATAAAAGTTGCGGTACCTGTCCCCTACTTCGCTAAAGCATTACTATGGTGGGGGACAGGCACTTTTTTGTACGTTATCCGATGAACAAAGCCATGCTTTGCCAAGATAGGCATGGAAAATGGGTCGCGGCTGATGTATATTCAAGTAAAGCCAATAAATTTTTGAGAGGTGTTCGACGTGACAAATAGTAATCCAAAGGTCGATGAACTTTTAAGTAACTCGAAGAAGTGGAAGGAAGCGTTCGAGCAGCTGAGAAGGATCGCTCTTGATTGTGGGCTGACCGAAGAAGTGAAGTGGAGGAATCCTTGTTACACCTTTCAGAATAAAAACGTCGTGTTGATTCATGGATTTAAAGAGTATTGTGCTCTGCTGTTTTTCAAAGGTGTCTTATTAAAGGACAAGCATGGTATTCTAATTCAACAAACAGAAAATGTACAGGCGGGCCGCCAGATTCGCTTCACAAACGTCGAGGAAATTGTGGAAATGGAATCTATTTTAAAAGATTATATTTTGGAAGCTGTCGAAGTGGAGAAGGCCGGTTTGGAAGTGAAAGTGGAAATGAATATGGAAATTCCGGCAGAACTTCAACATAAGTTCGATGAAAACCCTGGTCTGAAAACTGCTTTTGAAGCTTTGACACCGGGACGTCAGCGAGCCTACATCCTTTATTTTTCGAAAGCAAAAAAATTTGAAACCCGAACATCAAGGGTCGAAAAATATAGGCAGCACATTCTGGAAGGAAAGGGATTAAATGATAAGTAGGAGGTAACCAAATGGAAGTGTTTGCACCATTTTTAGAGTCTATTGATAACCCCCAGCACCGTGCCAGGACGGAAGAAATTTTGGGCTGGGTATCAGACAAGTTCCCGGACTTAGAGCCGGCTATTAAGTGGAATCAGCCAATGTTTACTGACCATGGGACATTTATTATTGCCTTCAGTATTGCCAAAAAGCATTTGGCTGTGGCACCTGAAAATAAAGGGATTGTTCATTTTTCGGATGACATTAAGGAAGCTGGCTATGATCACACCAAGCAGCTTATGCGTATCCCTTGGGATAGTCCGGTTGATTATTCCTTACTCGGGCGAATGATATCGTTTAATATCGAAGATAAAGCGGACGATACTGCTTTTTGGCGAAAATAAATGGAATCTTTCCCGAAGCAAAAAAACGGGAAGCGTACGGCAGGTGACTGGCGCTATGCCCAGTATGATCCGTTCTTGACCTTCCATTTAGCCGGAGGCGAAGGCGGCATGCGTCACATGCTCAGGCAGTTTGGCCCGGCGTTTAAAAAACCGTGGACGAAGCTGAAGCCCCGGAACTTACCGATGAGCTGTAGGATAGAGTTGTATCCGGATGTGAAGAGCAGTCGAATGGCATGTCCATGAGTGAACTGGATGCGCACCGAAACGAATTTTTGGTCAGGTTATATGATCTCGTCCAGGAATACTGGCCAAAAAAAAACAGAAAAAACAAGCGTGTAAGGAGGGAAGTGCCATGGGTTTTCGTTTTCAACAAACCGTACCTTTCGAGTGGGTGGATTACAACGGCCATATGAATGATGCAGAATACAACCGGGCGTTCAGCCAGGCAACCGATGCCTTCATTGACCATATCGGGCTCCATGGAAAGGCCCGTAGTGAATTCGCCTATACGATTTTCACCCTGGAAACGCACACATGCTATTTGCAGGAAATGAAAGAGGGAGAAGCGTTTGAAATCACATCCAACGTTCTTGATTACGACAGTAAGCGGATCCATCTGTTTTTATCGATGTATAACGCGGATGGTGAACTGGTAGCAACGTTAGAAGAAATGCTGATGGGCATTGATGTGAACGAAAGACGAGGCACGCCATTTCCTGAACAGATCGAAGAAGCAATTGCTGGTATGTATGAACAAAAGCATGATTTAGAGAAACCAAAACAGGCCGGCAGAACCATTGGTATTAGAAGAAAATAAGCAAGATGGAAAAGAGCAGGCTCCTTTAAGGGACCTGTTTTTTATTGGAAATGAGGACTTAAATTGGAAAATGTATGGTAGAATTTTCATGGAGAGTGTATAAGCAAAAAAGGAGAGGTTTCGTGCGAAAAATTTTTTTGTGGATAGCCTTGCTAATAATGATTTTTGCGGTCGGTTGTGTCAAAGCGGAGACTGGTGTGGTGACGATACAAAAGAATATGGATTCCGACCATGTAAAATCATTCGATAAACTACATTTAGGTGAGCTGAATGAATACCAATATATATTACCCAAAAACGAACAATTAAGGGGAGATATCGTGGTGGAACTCTATGAAGACGGTGTAAAACAGAATAATACTACTTCCTTGTCACTTGGTTGGGACAAAAATGAACAGCGATCGGGTAACTTTGGAATGGGTATCCTTGAAAACCCTGAAGGTGAGCCTGGCTTGATCCTTTATAGCCCGTCTTCCACATTAAGGTCCAGTAATTTAAAGGCTACCAAATGGACGGACTTAAGTATCAGAGGCTGGCAAGATGGTCCTGGCGAAAAAGAGTTGACTTTGGAGCCTGGAGAATCCTATGTTTTAGGGGCTTATAAAGGTACGACATCGAATGAAACTAGAAATTATGTTTTGAGTGACGAAACAGAGTTGGAAGAAATGTTGAACAGTCACGAAATCGTTTTGTTGTTGAAGATCAGTCTATCAGAACAACAGCAAAGCTAGAAATCTTTCATCCATGTGTGTCTATGGCTTCAGAATAAAAGTACTTGATCACTTTTCTTGTTGTTGATTAAATAGCATAAAGAAATAAGAGCAACTCCTACAAATGCAGCTGCTCTTATTTTATTGTTAAAGTTCCTCGCCATTGGTGGCAATCACACGTTTATACCATTCAAAAGAATCCTTCTTCGTACGTTTCATGGTGCCGTTTCCTTCATTATCACGATCTACATGGATCATGCCGTAGCGTTTTTTCATTTCACCGGTCGTGAACGAAACGATATCAATGATTCCCCATGGTGTGTAGCCAAGGAGATCGACGCCATCATAAATGACGGCTTTTTCGAGCTCTTCGATGTGTGCTTTCAGGTAATTGATGCGATCCTGGTCATGGATGGAACCGTCTGCTTCCACTTTGTCGACAGCCCCGAATCCGTTTTCTACGATGAAAAGTGGGATTTGGTAGCGATCGTACAAGCGGTTCAACGCATAACGTAATCCAACCGGGTCGATGGTCCAGCCCCAGTCGCTCGCTTTCAGGTAAGGATTTTCTACGCCATTTGGCAATGCACCGTTAAGAATATCGCCGGTATTGTCGCGCTCCACGTCACTTTTTACAGTTGTGGACATGTAGTAACTGAAGCCAAGGTAATCGACGGTACCATCTTGCAGGATTTCCTCATCGCCGTCTTCAATCTTGATGTTGTAGCCTTCCCGTTCGAATTCTTTTAACGCATAGTTTGGATAGTAACCGCGAACCTGAATATCCGGGAAGAAATAACGCTGCCGCATCAGTTCTTCGGCCAGCATGACATCTACAGGGTTCGAGGAATAAGGATAGATCGGCACATGGGAAACCATCGCACCAATCTCGAAATTTGGATTGATCTCTTTCCCTTTCGCTACAGCGAGGGCGCTTGCGAGCAGCTCATGGTGACCCGCCTGGTACATCACTTCTTTTGCGTTTTCGCCTTCTTTTACGGTAACGCCTGAATTGGTCCATAAGAATAAAGGATTGTCGACATCCATTTTGTTGTTGATTTCGTTGAACGTCATCCAGTACTTCACTTTATTTTTGTAACGCTTAAAGCAGGTTTCTGCGAACTTTTCGAAGAAGCTGACGACCTTTCTGTTGCGGAAACCGCCATATTCTCTCGCTAAATGAAGCGGCATTTCGAAGTGGGACAGGGTGATGACCGGTTCGATGCCATGTTTAATCAGTTCATCGAAAACATCATCATAGAATTGCAGGCCTTCTTCATTTGGTTCGTCTTCATCACCGTTCGGGAAAATCCGGCTCCAGCCAATCGAGGTGCGCAGGCATTTCAGTCCCATTTCCGCGAATAGCGCAATATCTTCTTTATAGTGATGATAAAAGTCAATGGCTTCGTGGTTCGGATAAAACTCATCATCTTCAATCGTTTGGGTAATTTTTCTTGGTACCCCGTGGGCTCCCGCCGTCATAACATCAACGACGCTCGGCCCTTTACCGCCTTTATTCCATCCGCCTTCGAACTGATGGGCGGCTAACGCTCCGCCCCATAGGAAATCTTTCGGCATATTGTTCATCGTAATCGTCCTCCTTTTTTATTTAACCACTGTAAGTACTTTTTCGTTTGATGTGAAAGCAGCAGCTTCTTCAATAATGACTTCTTCGTAATCCCCGGCATTCGTAATGATGACGGGTGTAATGGTAGATAAACCTTCATTTTCTATTAATTTAGCATCAAAATGGACCAGGCGATCACCTTTGTTAAATTCATCGCCCTCTTTTACGTGCAGCGTGAATGGTTTTCCTTCTAATTTAACGGTATCTAATCCGATATGAATCAGAAGCTCCACTCCAGTTTTGGAACGTAGGCCTATGGCGTGTTTGGTAGGAGCTACCATGACAACAGTTCCCTCAAAAGGTGCATAGACATTGGTATCGGATGGCTGGATAGCGATCCCCTTACCCATCGCACCAGAGCTGAATACTTCATCGGGCACCTCAGAAAGCGGAATGACTTGACCGGTAAGAGGTGCTGTTAATATTTCTTCGTTATTTTCAGACTGATTGTGTTCCGGGGCGCTTGTCATCTCTTCTTGTTCCTGTACAAGCCCTTCATCTCCTGCTTCTTTCGCAGAGTCTTCCCCATATCCAAAAATTTGAATCAGTACCACCGGTGAAATGATAGCAATTAGAACGCCTAACAGGATGCCCCAAATGGAAAGCGGATAGGCATCATCGATTCCGTTTACTAAGGTTAATGGTCCTGGCAAGCCGGCATAGGCAAAATAATAAGGGTTAAAAAAGCTGGCAGCGATTGCACCCACGGCTCCGGAAATACAGCCAAATATAAACGGCTTCTTAAATCGGAGTGTGATCCCGTATATAGATGGTTCTGTAATTCCGAATATACCGGTAATCCCTGCAGAAGTGCCGACCTTCCGTATTTCCCGGCTTTTTGTTTTGAGAATCACACCAAGCACCGCTCCAACTTGTGCAATTACGGCGATTGTCTGATAGGCCTGGAACGAATCACGGCCATATAAATCGTAGTTGGCTAATACCATCGGTGTGATCCCCCAATGGACACCGAAAATGACTAATACCTGCCAAAAGGCTCCAATAATTGCACCAGCTACAGCAGGGGCATTTTCTGCTAAAAGGTTATAGCCATCGGCAATAGCGGTTGCTCCTAATGTGGTCACAGGACCGATCAATAGAATAGTTAAAGGAACCATAATCAGGATAGAAAAGAACGGAACAAATAAAGGACGGACAACTTCGGGCATTTTTTTATTTAAAAACCTTTCAAGATAGGAAAGGATCCAGACTAAAAATAATGGTGGCAGTACGGAAGAAGTATAGACCGTTTCCGTCAAAGGGAGTCCCAGAAAAGTAAAGGTGTTTCCTTCCGCAATTTGAGCTGCCATATCTGACCATGTCGGGCTGACAAGCGCAGCACTACAGGCCACTGCAATGTAGATATTCGTTCTAAAATGCTTCGCTGCAGTCATTGCAATGAAAATAGGCAAAAATACAAATGGTGCCCACGATATAAAACCCAATACTTGATAAGTGCCTGTATCTACGAAACGGTCCGAGAATAAATTGATTAAAATTAATGTACCTTGCAAAATACCAGCGGCCGCTAATATGTAAATGAAAGGCGCAAAAACAGCGGACATTGTGGCAATGACACGGTTTAATATCGTTCCTTTATTTTCCGCTGTTTCATCGGTTTCCTCTACGTTCGCCATTCTGGAAAATTCTTCATATACCTCACCTACATGCTGACCTATGACAACCTGGAATTGCCCATTATTTTCTACTACTGTAATAACTCCAGGCATAGTTGAAACCTTTGCTTTGGCTTCTGGCTTGGAGCGTTTTAATACTAACCGCAATCTTGTCGCACAGCGGGAAACTCCAATAACATTTTCTTCACCGCCTACAGCTTCTAAAATATCTTTTGCCAATTTAGGATAATCTCTTACTTTTTCTGCCAATATAAACCCTCCCTTATTTGCTATACGCTTACATTATAATTGTGCCGATACAATTTATCAATGACCAAATAAATAAATAAAAATGATACAATTTAATTGAATGAGCTTTTAGGAGGGGGTATGCTATAATGGTCTAAGAAAATTAAAGATAAGAGGTATGTTTATGTTGAAATATCAGCAAATTGCCGAAGAAATTGAAAAATATATTGAAGAAAATGAACTGCAGCAAGGGGAAAAGCTTCCGGTCCTGGATACATTAATGAGCCAGTTTGACGCCAGCAAGAGTACCGTCACCAAGTCATTGGATTTATTAGAGAAAAAAGGCGTCGTCTTCCAGGTCAGAGGAAGTGGTATTTTCGTGAGAAGGCATAAAAGGAAAGGATATATCAGTTTACTTTCCAACCAAGGATTCAAAAAAGATTTAGAAGAATCTCACTTAACTTCTGATGTCATTGAGCTGAAAGTGAGAAAGCCGACAGCCGAAGCTGCCCGCAACTTGAATCTTGAACTTGCTGATGACGTTTATTATGTGAAAAGGGTCCGCTATATCAATGGCCAGACGCTGTGTTTGGAAGAATCATTCTTTAACAAATCAATCGTCACCTACCTGAATAAAGAAATCGTTTCCGAATCCATTTTTAACTATATTCGCGAAGGGTTAGGGTTGAAGATCGGCTTTTCGGATATGTACCTTCATGTAGGCATGCTCACAGCGATGGAAGCGGACTACCTCGGGATGGAAGAAGGTGCGCCAAAACTGGATGTGGAGACGGTGTTTCATTTAACCAATGGGCAGCCGTTTGATTTTTCAATTGTTACTTATAATTACGAGCAATCTCAGTTTTTCCTCCAAGCAAATAGCCAGTTACTATAGTTGGGATGGGAACTTCCGTCAGCGGAAGTCTTTTTTCGTTGAATTTTACGTTAGGGAAGAAGTTATTGGAGTTAGGGCAGAACATTCCTTTGTTAGGGCAGAAGGTCTCGGAGTTAGGTCGGAGCATTGTTGCGTTAGGGCGGAAGGTTCGGTCGTTAGGGCAGAAGTTTCCATTTGGAAAAGTTTTTAAAAGCTGCATATATTGGCATGGTTTATCGGCGGGACTGTATGGGGAGCGATCATCTGGTATGCAGGGGATGCGTCGCAAACCGAAGCATTATGGCGCACCTTGCAGCTGTGGTCCATCGTGTTAGTGATCGACTTTATCATCAGTTTCAGCTACACGCTGTTCCCCAAAAAGCAAATCTCAACATCCTTATATTAAAAAGGGAAAAGAAATCCTTTCCCTTTTTAAGAACATTTAGATTAGGATGATTTCCTTCCGCCAGTAACTTCCCGATCATGTCTGACTGTCAGTGTAATCATGATGATACTGAAAATGGACGAGATTACTGAACTTCCAATAAGAAGCCAGATAATGGTATTCAGTTTATCGTTCATAGTGAACAACTCCCTTGTTGTATTGATATTATTTTGAGCATAATTATAAATTTTATTTACAGGAAAACTCTAAATAACTTGATGGTTGATGATAGCCAATGGCCATTAAATTAAATGAAAGAAGAGTTTTGAGCACTCGGGAAGAAACTTTTAGCATGCCTATGTGATAAATTGACTTTGTGACGGATTATGGAGATGGAGGAAATTCTCATGGGTCATGCGTTAAATAACAGGAGAATAGATACTGCTTCGAGAAAAATCATGGCATCACCGCAGACCATCTATCAGTCATTCTTGAACCCGGAGTCACTTATTACATGGCTTCCACCGAAAGGAATGTCAGGTCATATCGACAGGTTTGAACCCCGAGAAGGCGGAGCTTATAAAGTGACACTAACCTATGAAACAGAACACTCAAACCCTGGTAAGACAACGGAAAAAACGGATGTAGCCCAAGGGGAATTTTTAGAACTGGTTCCTGACAAGCGAATTGTGCAATCAGTAAAATTCAATTCCGAGGATCCGTCGTTTTCGGGGGAGATGATCCAAACATGGTTCTTGGAAGCCATTATAGGAGGCATAAAGGTTACCATCGTTTGTGAGAACGTACCTGAAGGAATAGGCAAAGAGGATCACGACATGGGTTTAAGATCCACGCTGGAGAATCTCGCTATCTTTACGGAATGACCACTGTTTGTTAGATCTTTTCAATTTTAGCACCCGGAGCAGCGTGTTGAGCAACATGATCCCTTGATTGTTCGAAGGCCTGTACAGTCTGAGGTTAATCTGGAATAAATTAGTATATTGTTATTTCACAAAGGGAGCAAATGCCTGAAATGAGCATTTGCCCCCTTTTGGTTGGAGTAGTATTCTTGAACTGGAATACTTTGCAAAGAGATTAGGAGATTTTACATGAAAACAAGAGGGATTATTTTGGTTTTTGATAGGTGCTGCAGGCTTTGGATTCACTCCTGTATTCGTTAAAACAGGCTTTGCCTATAATTATTCTTTAGGACAAATCACGCTCACCCAAATGTTCGTAAGTTTCGTTTTATTATGGGGAATGAGCTTTATGAAAGGATTATATATACAGGACTTATCAAAGCCTGACATGATAAAAATTTTTGCTACAGGTACGAGTGTAGGACTAACAAGTATTTTCTACTATGGAGCGATGCAGTATTTATCTGCTTCTTTAGCTATTATTCTATTATTTCAATTTGTCTGGATTGGTATGCTCTATGAATGGGTGTTTAACAAGGTTAAGCCAACAAAAATCAACCTCATCGCCACGGTCATTACGTTAACAGGCGTATTTTTGGCCTCTAACATCATGGATGGAAGTGTCTTGGATATACCAGTTTGGGGTCTGATTCTAGGGCTGCTATCAGGCTTTTCTTACGCGGGGTTTGTGTTTTTCAGTGGTCAAGTGGCTGTTCAATCCCATCCGGTACTCCGAAGTTCATTGATGGTAACAGGATCCATGATTCTTGTAAGCCTTGTATTTTTCCGGGATATCCCCACTGTCGATGTCTTTGACGGTCGGTTATGGGCAATCGGGGCTGGGGTTGCACTGGTTGGTGCAGTCATTCCACCGTTGTTCTTTGCGGGAGGTGCTCCGCTTCTGTCGGGTAGACTTGCTAACGTGCTAAGCTCCATTGAATTACCTGTCGCTATTATTTCAGCGATGATTATTCTTAATGAATCGGTTAACGCTTTGCAGTATCTGGGTGTTCTAATGATTATTTTGGCGATTTTCGTTAATGAATCAGGGGAGCAGTTAATGAAGGTTAGAAATAAATTATAGTTTTACTAAACATGGTCTCCCACAGATGGATGTAGTCCTAACCAAAACAGAAAACCTTCGCAATCCCATTTAGCGGAAATAGAGCATGATTATTATAAAGTAACCAATCATTAAAATAGTAATAAATATCAAAGCTTCGATAATCTCTCCGGTAGTATACTTATGAAAATATAAAAGAAAGTAGAGTGGCCAGGAAACGTATGACACTCCGCCCAGCATGTAAAAGAATTTTTTGTCCTCCATGTAATCCTCCTTGAGTCATCAGTACTTATTTGTACGATTGAACTCCAGGATAGTTTCATGGATGTGACTATGCCAGAGCCATTTTTGAGCTACTATGTTTTAGTTAAATAACCAGATTATCGTTTAATAAAAAGCATCATCCCTCGTGGGGTGATGCTTTCCTTGTTCACATGCTCTTGGTTAACTCCGCTGGTTTATACTTCTACTGCCTTAACGTTCCTCGTGAATCCTTTCGTCATTTCAGGAGTTTATAAAGCTCCATATGATTTCCTTTTATCTGCTTCCTTGATCACGGTTGGAGAGATCTTTTTCGTAAAATAACTATGAAGAATCATCCCGAAAATGATAATGAACAGACCAAGCAGTGCGAGACCTCCTGGAATAGGAGCCGCTAGCAGCCATGCTTCCCCAATCAGGACAAATAGTACCTGTGTGGACTGTGTCGCTTCTACGGCAGCTAATTTTCCTTGATGTTGTCTTGCACTGTCTGTTGCAATAAAAAATAAGGTGGTTGCGATCACCCCGGAAAATATTGCCACAATGAACGTTTGCAGCAGCTGGCCCGAAGATGGCGGGCCTGCGGTAATGAAGCCCAAAGCACTGATGATCAGCCAGAAGGGAAGACTTGCTAACGTCATACCCAGCACACGTTGAAAGGTATCCAATCTCCCGCTGCAGACATCCATCATTTTCCGGTTCCCCAACGGATAAGCGAATGCTGCGAGAACTACCGGTAGTACACCAATCATTATTTCAGCAGGTGATAACTGGTTCGCTTTTTGAAACTGAATCAGTCCAACTCCAAACAGGATGAAAAGCGAGATGAAAAGTGCTCTAGCCTGGAGTTTGTTCCGTACTTTAACGGGACCTTGTTCGGTTTCAATAGTTTGAAAAAAAAGCGGTCCTAATAATGTCCCTGCTACAATCGTCAGCTGCCAGGTTCCGGCGACTAACCAGCCAGGACCATAAGCCGCAGCATAGGTGAGCGGGGCATAAAATAAAACAAATCCGACAAAGCTCCAACCCAGCCAGTGAAAAGGCTGCTTGCGCATTTCAACAAACAGTTGCCTGCCATTTTGCCTTAGGAGTACAATGATAACTAAAAACGGCACCATAAAAATAAAACGTAAGGAGGAGCTCCACAGCCAGCTACCCCCGGATAGCTCCATTGACCGGTTTAAAATGAAGGTCACCGCAAAGAAGACAGAGGCAAGTATTCCAATAAGTATTTCTTTCATATCATCCCCGCTTTTTCTTTTAATGAGTGATATACTATACTATATTTTATATAAACTATATTATACATATGTTTGCTGTGACTGACCAGTGACTTTATTTTATGGAGGAATTATATGAACGACGAAAAGAAAGAAGTGGAGAAGTTAGCAAAGCAGGTGGGTATAACGTTAAGAAGGATCAGAAACGAAAAAGGAATCAGCCTGAACCAACTCGGAGACTTAACAGGAGTCAGTCCGCTGACCCTTGGAAAGGTTGAAAGAGGAGAAGCCAACCCCTCGCTCACCGTGATCTGGAAAATAGCCAATGGGCTGATGATTCCTATTTCGGTACTGCTTAATGAACATGGCGAAGTAAAGATATCTCGTAACCACGAGGGGAACAGGGTATGGAGTGCGAATGAAGCCTGTCGGTTAGAACCGATGTTTGATGCGTCGACCTATGGGTCAATGGAAGTGCACCGTGCTTTTTTGCAGCCTGGGCAGGAATATGCGCCAGGAGCACATCAGCCTGGTGTGATCGAATATGTAACGGTGATGGAGGGAGAGTTGAAGGTGAAGGTGGACGACGAATCTTACCATCTTTATGCATATGATTCGATTAAATTCAACGGCGACCGGGAGCATGCCTATATCAATCCAACCGAAGATACTTCGGTTTTACACTTTGTAATGACTTATGCCAAATGACGATAAAAAAGTGTTTTGATTCCGGAGTTAAAGTAGTTATGTACTTTCCAATCAAATGGCTTAATTGATCGTACGCTGCCGTAAAAGGTAAAAATAAAATGAGCACTTACCTATTGATGATAAGCGCCATTTTACTTCACCCCGTAAACTTTAAATATAACTTTCATAAGCCTGTTCATACTTTATGGTAGCTATATAGAAAGTGGTGGCGGCCTTAATAGCGTTTATCGAGCGGGATAATTTGTCCTCTGATTTCTCCACCAGGGTTTTGTTCTGTATGAGCGTTTACGTACGTGAGTTCTTTACGCATAAGTTTCAGTAAATCACTGACATTGTCTACTCCCACATCATTGTCCTCAATGTCTTTATCTTTAATAATTCCAGTGATGACCCCTCGTCGGGTGCTTATCCCATTTTGTTGTTCCAACGTCATTAAATCAGCTCCGAAAAGGAAAACGAGCACAGGGCCATTTACATCACGTGCACCAAAGTGGATATGCGCTTGAACGAAATTCTCTATATCTTCAACTTCCAGCTGAAATTTGATTTTAGTACAGTCTTTATGCGCAAGGAATTTAGCAACTCCAAATGCTCGAGTATCCACTGGAGGCACTTCATTTTTACCTTTTAGTTTTGCGATAAACTTATTTTCCATCCTATTCACCTCCTGTATAAACTACTTTATTTTATGTATGAAAAATGAACTTGTATAGGTTAGAAGATTACTGTATGAAAAAAGGCACCCTTTGAACGGTATAAGTTTGGGCAAAGGGAGGGAGTGAAATCATGTCCAGGTCAGCAAGTGAACAAGATTTAGTAAGAGTAGTAGAAATGCCTGGTGAATAAAATAGAGAGAAAAAGTGGCTTACCCAAAATAGGGTAAGCGTTTTTCGTTACTTAGCAATCTGAAAGAAATTTCTCGAAACCGTTCGTGATACACTTTAAAAATATGATCAGAGCGTAAAGGGGGCGTGTGTTTGGTCGCGATGATGGAGGGAGAAGGGTTATTTTCGAAAGGTAAAACGCTTGTCATTCATCGTAAAGTAATGGATTATGGATAAGTATGTCATTTATATATAGGTTATGGAGGATATTATGGAAACACAGCTTAATAGAAAAATCATTCTTATTACGTTTATGATCGGTGCGTTTTTTGCTGTTTTAAATGAGACTTTGCTCAATATCGCCTTGACGGAACTGATGGTTGTATTTGATCTTGAGGCGGCAACAGTGCAGTGGATGGCGACAGGCTTCATGCTTGTAATGGGAGTGCTGATGCCGATATCTGCGCTGTTGATACAGTGGTTTACCACCAGACAGATGTTCATCGGAGTCATGTCGGTCTTTTTAGCAGGCACGATCATAGCTGCATCTGCCATTAATTTTCCGATGTTGTTGACAGGGAGGATGGTCCAGGCGGTTGGAACAGGCCTGCTGATTCCGGTCATCATGAATGCGCTCTTGCTGCTTTATCCCCCGGAGGTGCGCGGGAGAATCATGGGAACATTCGGACTTGTCATCATGTTCGCCCCCGCCATCGGACCGACGTTATCTGGCGTGATCGTGGACTTTTTAGGATGGCGATGGTTGTTCATCACGGTCATTCCCTTTGCCGTATTCTCCATTCTTTTTGGCGTGAAATATTTACAAAATGTCGGAGAAGTAACGCGCCCCAAGGCGGATATCCTTTCCATTGTTCTGTCATCGATCGGAATTGGAGGAATCGTCTATGGCTTCAGTAGTGCCGGAGAAAGCGGGGAAGGGTTTTCATCGGTTTCTATTCTAGCAATCCTGGGAATCAGTTTCGTAAGTTTAATCCTCTTTGTTGTTCGCCAGTTGAAAATTGACGAACCTTTGCTGGATGTTCGTGTTTTTACGTATAAAAGTTATGCAAGAGGTATCATTATTTTTGTAATTGTCATTATGGCCATGTTTGCTTCGGAAATTGTCATGCCGATGTACTTGCAAGGACCGCTCGGTTATTCAGCGAAAGTAGCTGGATTACTGCTCTTGCCAGGAGCTTTGCTGAATGGGTTGATGTCTCCCGTCATGGGGACGCTATTTGATAAATTCGGTCCAAGAAAGCTGATTATACCAGGAACGGTGGTATTAACAGGCGTCATGATTTTCTTCAGTAACCTAGGTCCGGCTATTCCGATCTGGATCTTCATTTTTTCGTATATGGTTTTGATGCTTTCGGTTTCAGCGATATTAATGCCGGCGCAAACCAATGCCTTGAATGAACTTCCGAAGCATTTGTACCCTCATGGCACGGCTATTGCCAATACGTTACAGCCGATCGGGGGCGCACTGGGCGTATCGATATTCGTTAGTATCATGAGCCAGGGACAGAATAATTATCTGGATGAACAATCCGGTTCGGTTACGCAAAAGGTAATGGATGAAGCAATGATTATCGGGGTGCACCATGCCTATTGGTTTGCACTTGCCTTAAGTATCGGAGCGTTTATCATTGCATTATTTATTAGAAAGGCAGTAGCTCCTGATTTTGAGCCGGAAGGAAATGAACAATAGAATTCTCGTTTGTAATAAAAATGAAGCCTGCCATGGGGCTTCATTTTTATATATGCAGTATCGGCCAGCTGCACATGAAAGGTTTACTTAAGGAAGGGGATTTATATCAACAAAAAGGTGCCTGCTCCTTCCACTTCGAGAGACAGGCACCTGAAAATTCTATCACTTTATCCTGAAGATTTAAGCGATGCAGTCGCCGGGTTGATTCGTTTTTCTACAAACCTCTTGATACGATTCATCGCTTCATCCAGCTGCTTGATCGAGGTAGCATAGGAACAGCGGACATAGCCTTCGCCATTTGCTCCGAAGACTTCTCCTGGTACGACGGCAACATGCTCTTCCTGAAGCAGCTGCTCGGCAAATTCAGCTGAGCTTAATCCAGTTGCTTTTATGGATGGGAAGGCGTAAAATGCCCCGCCTGGATTTGGACAGTCGAGCCCAATCTCATTCAAACTGCTGACGATCAGGTTCCTTCGTTGCTTATAGCTTTCCAGCATGTGCTGTACACTTTCTCTACCATTTTTCATCGCCTCTAAGGCAGCGTGCTGGGCCATCGTTGGGGCACACATCATCGTATACTGATGAATTTTTACCATGGCGGAAATGATTTCAGAAGGACCGGTGGCATAGCCGAGTCGCCAGCCTGTCATGGCAAATGCTTTGGAGAACCCGCTGATTAAAATCGTCCGTTCCTTCATGCCACTAATGGTTGGGAAACTGGTGTACGGCTCGTCATAAGTGAGCTCGGCGTAGATTTCATCCGACAGAACGAGCAGATCGTGCTTTGCAATTACTTTCCCAAGTTGTTCCAACTCTTTTTTCTCCAAAAAGGTACCCGTCGGATTATTTGGATTGCACAACATAATCGCTTTCGTGTTTGGGGTAATGGCTGCCTCGATCTGTTCCGGTTGCACTTTAAAGTCATCTTCCGCTTTTGTTTGAATCGTGACTGGAGTTCCACCGGCCAGTGTGATGGCCGGTACATAAGCAACAAAGCTCGGTTCCACGACGATCACTTCATCCCCAGGATTGACAATCGCCCGCAATGCGAGATCAATCGCCTGACTTGCTCCAACGGAAACAATTACCTGGTCACTTGCATCATAGGATAAGCCAAAACTTCTATTTAGGTAGGCACTGATTTCCTCCCGCAGCTCGATCATTCCGGCATTTTCGGTGTAAGAGGTATAGCCCTGTTCGAGCGCATGAAAGCTTTGCTCGATAAAGCTCCATGGGGTTACGAAATCAGGCTCACCGACCCCAAGGGAAATGACGTCATCCATCTGGGCTGCCAAATCAAAAAAACGTCGGATTCCGGATGGCTTCAGATCTGCTACTTGTTTGGATAGATATTGATTCATGGCGATACCACAATTCTTTTATCGTCATCATCTTCATCTTCCAGGATGATGCCGTCATGCTTATACTTTTTCAACACGAAATGGGTCGTCGTTGAAAGGACAGAATCGAGTGTCGATAATTTTTCAGAAATGAAATGGCCGATTTCCATCATCGTACTTCCTCTTACGGAAACGGACAGATCGTAAGCGCCAGACATCAGATACACGGCTTTCACTTCTGGAAAACGATAAATGCGTTCCGCTACTTTATCAAAACCAACCCCACGGGCAGGCGTGACTTTTACATCTACCATCGCAGTCACTTCTTCTTCATTCTCCACCTTCGCCCAGTCAATGAGTGTTGAATAACCGAGGATGGCTTTCTTTTTTTCCAAACTCGCGATCAATTCCTCGATTTCTTCTTTACTTTTACCCATCAGTTTCGCGATTTTTTCAACTTTCAGGTTGGCATTCTTTTCAATCAGTCTCAGTAATTCTACTTCTGTTTCTATCATTTGGAACCCTCACTTTTCAAAGTTACATATGCATCATTCTATCATAACTAAAACATAATCCTCACATAGGGAGGAGAGTTTTTGTACGAAGAAAGGGGGCAGGCCCCTTTCAGTCGTTCGTTGTCTAGTAAATCAATGATTGTCTCGTATAAATTTTTGGTTTTGTCTATTAAATTACTGGAAATATCTGGTTAATTCACGAAAATGTCTAGTATATTCCATGCTTGTCTAGTAAATGAACGTTTTGTCTCGTAAAAGGTAGGGTTTTCATTCTTGTTACTGCTTTATGAAAAACGCTTATTGATAATTGACGATGGCCGGACCAGGGTCTAGTTTTACTACGTCCATTGGCTTAAGTACCGGTTCATCTTTATTATAAAAGATTTTGAAGCCGCCGTACTGGGACGTGTCATCACGGACGAATTTCCGGTACAGGGTCTGCTTGTCCCTGGAAGCTCCCCATCCATCGAAATTCAGCGCTACTTCGACGTTATCGGTCGGCTGGACGGCGTCTTTATTTGTCAGTACGCCATCGGTGAACTGGTGGACGAGGACGAATTTATCCGGCAGGTCATTTTTCCCGACGATCTCGGACAAGTACTCAACTGCTTCCTGGACTTCTTTTCCGTCGACTTGACCAAGGTCTTCACCGGGAACTTCTCCTTCTTCGACACGGAATTCCGTATCGATGGCGAGATGGACATAAGGGAGCTTCAGCCATTTTTCAATCAATTTAACCTGATTCATGACGGAGTCTGTGCCGAGCTGGATATCGAGGAGGAGCAGGGCATTGTTTTTCTCAGCAAGCTTCGCATATTTCTCAATATCCTCTTCGGGTGTCATGCGATAGAATTTACCATTTGGGCCGGGATCGCGTTGAGCCACTGTCGTAATCAGCTCAATGGTCGGAATGGCTGGCCGCTCCGGATCGGCATCGGAATAGGCCTGTGTCTGTTTTTTTAATTTTTCCATCATGGCTTCTGGCTCCATTTCACCGAGGATCCCCATGTTTTCTGAGTTCGGGTGGCCGTAAAAAGCGACGAGCCGGTTGTTTTTCAGTGGACCATCAGTTTGATCGTCGGCACCTTTGACAAGCATCTGGCCGACAGGAACCGACCGT
Source organism: Thalassobacillus cyri (assembly GCF_900107755.1). GTDB lineage: Bacteria > Bacillota > Bacilli > Bacillales > Halobacillaceae > Thalassobacillus > Thalassobacillus cyri. The sequence goes on from NZ_FNQR01000001.1 coordinate 430,941, forward strand.
TTGGAATTATCGACTCCTTCCGTCTGGGACTCCGGCATGTTTTTAAGCTCTTTCTCAGACAGCTTTTGTTTAAGAGGCTTGGCATCCTCGGAAGGCTGCAATGCTTTGTAAGGCTGGGAGGATTTTTTTTCATCCTCATCCTTTTTCTTGGAGGTGTCTTTGGTTTCATTTTGTTGTGTTTCTTCTGTGTTGTTTTTCTCGTCTTCTGCCTCCCGCGTGTTAGAATCGGAACAGGCCGCAAGGAGCAGGATGACTGTCATGCTTGAGACTAAGAATGACCGTTTTTTCAATGGGTACACATCCTTATCGTTTTAATGATTAATAGAAAAAGCAGCCTGTATTTTATCATAGGATATCAGCTGCAAGCAGGATTTAACGCATTTGAAATCTAATTATTATAGAGATGTTAATGAAATATACCCTGCCACTGGCAAATCATGCATACATTTTTTAATAAATAGAAAAGGAGATCATTATGACAACTAATACTCAGTTAACTTTTGAAAAGTCAGCCATCGAGGCAATGATGGCAACAGACCCGGAAATGGAAAAACTGGTCACACTGATTGGGGACATTTACTTGACAAAAAGGGAAGACCATTTTAAAAGTCTTGTCCGATCCTGTATCGGCCAGCAGCTTTCCGTAAAAGCGGCAAAGACGATCTATGAGAGGTTTGAGGAACTGACAGGGGAAATTACACCAGAAGCAGTTTTGAAATTTTCTGAAGAGGAACTCAGAAGCGTTGGTCTTTCAAAGCAAAAAATAGCCTATTTAAGGGATCTCAGCGAAAAAGTGTTAGCAAAAGAAGTTGATCTTAATCAACTGGAAAGAATGGATAATGATGAAATAAGGAAAGTGCTGACAAGCGTAAAAGGGATTGGGCCCTGGACGGCTGAAGTTTTCCTGATTTTTTCATTGGGGCGGACAGACGTTTTGCCAGTAGGGGATCTTGGTCTTCAGCGAGCCTGCCAGTGGCTGTATCAGGCGGAGCAGGATAACAATGGGAAACATCTCATCAAGAGCCATGCAGGGAAGTGGCATCCGCATTACACCGCGGCGTCGCTTTATCTTTGGGAAGCGATCAATAGAGGTTTGGTAGCGCAGTACACAAGTATCGATGAAGCCTGGGAGCAGTTGAAGAAATAAAAAAAGCCATGAGCCTGATCATTTCAGGCTCATGGCTTTTCGTTTGTTTAATCCTCTACAACAAATTCAAAGTTGCCTTCGAATTTAACATCTTTACCAAGCAGAACGCCGCCTGTTTCTATAGCTGCGTTATAAGTCATGCCATAAGCTTCGCGGTTGACTTTGCCTGCTACATCGAAGCCGGCGATCGTGCTGCCATCCATCGGGCTTTTGGATACGCCGTTATATTCTACGGTGAATGTTTCTTCACGTGTGACATCTTTTATTGTGAAGTCGCCAGTCACTTTGTATTCATCATCGGAAACTTTCTTGATCGATTTGCTTTCAAACACCATGTTTGGGTATTTTTCAGATTCAAAAAAGTCACCGGAGCGAAGATGGCCATCGCGGTCTTCGTTGCCTGTATCGATGGAAGTGACCGGGATAGTAACCGTCACTTTAGCATTACCCAGATTTTCGAGATCTCCATTGAAGTTTACATCGAATTCCTTGAATTCACCTTTTGCTTTCGAAACCATCATATGTTTGATTTGAAAGTTCAAGCTGCTGTGCACGTTGTCTAAGTTTAAGGTTGTCATAAAAAACTCCTCCTGAAAATGATTGATTTTTTATCTTGAATTAAAGATAACTTAAAAATATCTCAAAGTCAAGATTAATAATGAAAAAACACTCTAATTCAAGATATATGCATCGTATTTATCCTCCTTCATAAAGAAAAAATAATGCTGTTGATTTTTCGTAATGGTTGAAAGGGCCGTAGCAACACGGAGATTTAACAGCAACCAAAGGAAAAAGGCGCCTTCTCCCGGCAACTCAAAGTTGAGATTGACCGGGAGCTAGACGCCTTTTTCTGTGTCTGGCTGGTCGATTGACAAAATAGATGCCAGCTAAAATGAGGCTTCCGCCTGCCAATGTTGATATATGTAGCTGCTCGTTCAATAATAGCCATCCAAAGATGACACCGAATAATGGAGCAAGGAACAAAAACGCACTGACTTTTCCAGGATCCTCTTTGTTCAAAAGATAGAACCAGATGGCGAATTGGACAATCGAAGCCATGATGGCCAGCCATATTAGGATAAAGATGGATAGTGGTGTAATGACGAAGTGTGTCTGTTCAAATAAAGCACTTCCCATTAGCAGGATAATGCCTCCAAAAAGCATTTGATAGGCAGTCAGCACCCATGTATCGAACGTGCTTCCCCATTTTTTCATCAATAAAGTCGCGATGGCCCAGGAGACTGCACTGAACATCCCTAACAGTGTACCTGGCTGCTGGATATCGAGACTTGCTCCCAGGGTGATGAAGACTCCCAGAAAGCCGATGAGGACACCGCCCCATTGCATCCAACGGTATTTCATACCCATGAAAATTGTACCGAACAGCACCACAAGCAAAGGGTTGGTAAATGTCAAAATCGACGATTCGCCTGCGGTGATTGTCCGCAAACTGAGGAAGATAGCCCCCATGACACCCGCTGTTTGAAACAAACCTACCAATAGCATTTGGAACCATTCCCTGATATGGGTGGGGTGTTTTCGTCTAAGCACCAATACCATCAGAGCCATCAGCAAGCCTGCGATCGTAAATCGTAAACCCACCAGCAGTAGTGGGGAAACAAAATGGAGCCCGATTTTTCCGACAGCAAAAGAGGAGCCCATCAAGCTGGTCGTGATCACTAGCAAAACAGTAAAGCCTATTCTGTTCAAAATACTCACCTTCATTCTGTTCACCATAATTGTTTTAATTTTCTAATTATAGCATATTCCTTTGAGTTGAGAACTTCCTATTACTATTAGAAGGTTGGTTTTAACAGGAAAGTAAAAAAGTCCTTCCCATGCCAAGCAGCAAGGGAAGGATTTTAAATTGGAGACCAGCAAGAGTGAAAGTATACCCAGAAAAAGTTTAAAGAAACAGGATACGGGAGCTCCATTTCAAGCGTTGTGTTTACTATTAATGGAAAGTATTCCATCCTATCCGTAAAGTTCCAGGCTGACTACTCCGATTATAATCAGCAAAATGGATATGATTTTCCGTGGATTTGCTGATTCGCGGAAGATTAAAATACCCATCAATGTGGTTGCTGCCACACTGACCCCTGACCAGATCGCATACACGATACTTATTTCGAGATATTGTACTGATAGCGTCAGGTAATAAATGCATAAGGTGAAAAAAACGAACACACCGATGCTTGGCAGTTTTCTTGTGAAACCCTGGGATAGTTTGACACTCATATTTCCAAGGGTGGAAAAGACCAAGCTTATGATCAAGTATAGAGAAGCCAAGGGATCACCTCTTTTCTGGGGATGTTTCTCTTTGTTCCGGTAAATTCAATCCCACTACGCCTGCAAGAATTAAAGTAGTGCCAAGGACCTTGACCATAGAAAGCGGCTCATGGAACAAGGATACGGCGATGATGGTTACGACGACCACGCCGCCGCCCGACCAAATGGCGTTGATGATCCCGATTTCGCTGGAGCGGGTGATCACCACGTAAAGTGAAAGAGCAATCCCATAGCAAGCCACTACAATCAATGTTGGCCCTGCCTTCGTGAACCCCTCGGAGATCTTCATGAAAGAAGTGCCGATTACTTCAAAGAAGATCGAAAAAGTTAACAGAAGATAGTTATTCATGCTGGATACCTCCATTTATCGTATGGTTTCCTTTGTTTTGAAAATTCGTTTTTTAACGATACCATCTTATCCAATTATTGAAACGTAAAATACAGGTTAATTTAGATATTTTGAGATAGGAGTACTATCGGAATGCTGATTACAGAAAACGATTCTATATGGAGATTTGGGAGGCAGCATGAAAAATGAATGAAATATGAATTTACTTCGGTCAGAGGAGAGAAAGGGATAGCTCGTCCATCCAGGTAGTACGCATACCTGTTCTTTGAAGCAAGGTATTTACCAGATGGTGCACCATTGATCATTTTTGGAGGGGAGAAAGATTAGGGTCTGGGGCATTGTAGTGGCAACTGGTTGCTTGGGGCAATTACTTCAGCACCATGTGCCCTGGAGAAAGACCTATTTATCAACTGGTAAACAAATAACAAAAAGATAAGAGCAGGATCACACGGTGATTCTGCTCTCTTTCTGACACAGGCCACCAGGATTAATTAGAGTGATAGGGTTAATACATTAATGTTCGTTTAGTACATCGGAAACTCTCTTGGCATCATGTGATGGGATTGGTGTGATCCTTGCATTGCCATGTAATGTTGCTCCAGTTTCATCGCAGCCTGGAAATGCTTCTGATAAAAGTGCATATGTTTTTGCGGGTCGACATACTCATACCTTTTTGCCATTAATCCATAAAAACTAGCTTCACTTAACAGGTCTTTCATTTTTTGATCCATATGCATGAAAAAAATACCTCCTGAAATTAATGTAGGTTACATACACACGGTATTCAATTAAATACATTTGGGTTGGGCGTTTATCTACTAAGGGAAAAGCTTAGAAAACTGGACCGGCTAAAGGAGGTAATCGCCAGCCAGCTTTTAAATGCACTTATCGCTTGGCTGAAGCGGATCTTCGCCCTTTTTTTGAATGACTGGGGGTGGATGGATTCCATATATTGTTAGTGTTAATGAAATCGCCAGTATTGAGTGAACCAGCACCTGAATTGGAATTGGAAGTGTTCTTAGGGGCTAAGTAAAAGGAATCTCCGACATTCACGACCCCGCCACTTACACTATTAATTTTTATTGGTCCGAGGTGTGATGGCATGGTGGTACTCCTTTCTTCTTAGAATGAACGATCAAAAATCGTGATTGTTCAATATCAATGTATACTTCTATCACTATTGTATTGGTCAAGTGTAAGGAAGGAGTGTGTATTCACCTTCTTTTTACTGGAATTGATGACAGTACCTAAAGGAAAAATGGTAACGTGCACGAAAGTCCATGAAGCTTCGTATAATAGGTCGGGTTGTATTTTAAGATGATCGATAACCGTATAGCGTTTCACTGTGTTTGCAGCAGGTTTTATAAGGCTCTTTATATCTTGTTTATTTTTAAAAAATGAAAGCGGAAGGGGAGAGGGCGTTGGGAGTAATGGAAACACAGCTCTGGTTAGATGATTTCGTGAAAGCATGTGAAAAGAAAAGCCTTTTGTTTAAACCCCCTCATGATGAGCAGCGTGAAGCGCTTTGCCGTCCGATCCAAAAAACATTATCCAAAATCCCCCCGGCAGAATTACAGGCCATACTATTGAAGCATGGCTTGTTCGAACCGTTCGAGTGGAAACATATCCATCGCTCGGTTCGTGAGATGGAGAAAAGAGATATATGGAAGATTGTTGAAGAGGAATACCATCGTTTGAAGAGAAAGTGGCATGGACCCGAGGCACCCATTTATATCTATCCGATAGCCCGGGCACAGCAACCTGCTGGAAGACGTCCCATCGAAAAAAGCGGGGTAAGTTTTAAGGAATGCTTATTTTTATTTTTGGCACCTGATACGCCGTTGTTAGAAATAAAAGCTTTATTGGCACATGAGTATAATCATATGTGCCGATTTTCCCGGAGTAATCTGGATGAAACAAGGCTACCGCTCAAGGAAGTGCTGGTCATGGAAGGTCTGGCGGAAAATGCGGTGCAAGAATTGTATGGGGAAAAGCTGCTGGCGCCATGGACCCGTAACTATCGGAATAATAGAGTGAGAGAAATATGGAAAAGGCATTTTCAAACCGCTCTGCATGTGCAAGGACAGGAAAAGCATCAGAAATTTTTGTATGGGAAAGGCAATGGTTCACTCCCAAGATGGATTGGCTACCAAATCGGCTTTCAAATTATTACTTCTTATCAGGAACGCCATGGACGTCTTACCACGAGAGAATTGTTGACGAAAACGGCTGATGAACTGATTGCGGGCTCCAGTTTTCCAACTGATTAGCCTGCGTATAGTTACTAGGGTTCCCACTTCGTAAATTCCACACTTTTTACACATTTGAAGGGAGTGTGCCTGCTTCATTTACCAGATCCCCTCTGTGACAAGGGTTCATCAGGATAACGCAGTCAGTTGGATATCGTATTCCGGAAAAATACAGGGTTTACAGACGGCTGGTATTTGATACAATGGCGGAAACTATCCATTGAAAAGGAGAATGACATTGCGTAAAAAGTGGTTATCAGGTTTACTGTTTGCAGCATTTTTAACTCTGGGTGCATGCAGCAGTGAGGGAGAAACAGCAAAAGATAATGAGAAAAAAGATACACAACAGGAACAGCAGTCCAGTGAACAAAGTAAAGGTAATAAAGAGGGCAGTAAAAATGGTGAACAGCCGAAAATGCCTGAACCAGATCTGGAAGGCACACCGGATGTTGTAGCAGAAGTCAATGGAGAAAAAATCAAGAAAAAAGAATTTGAAACAGCATATAAACAACAGTTCCAACAGGCGGCCTTGCAATCACAGATGTCCGGGCAGGAGGTTGATCAGGACAAGCTGAAAAAACAGATGGTCGACAGCCTGGTAGGTCAGGAGCTTCTCATTCAGGAAGCAAACAATCGTGATTACGAAGCGACGCAGGAAAAGAAGGATAAAATTCTCCAAGACTTGGCCAAGCAGAATAAAGCTGGGTCAAAAGATGAGTTCCTTGCTCAATTAGAAAAACAAGGCATGAGTGAAAAAGAAGTCATGTCTCAACTGGAGAAGCAAATTAAGGTAGAGCAGCTGATTGCCGCTGAAGCTGGAGACATCGAACCTACAGAAGAAGAAATGAAAAAAATGTATGAGCAGATGAAAGCGCAGCAAGAAAAAGCGGGGGGAGAAAGTAAAATCCCTTCCTTCGAGGAAGCGAAACCATCCCTTGAACAGCAATTGAAGCAGCAGAAAGAAGCAGAAGAAGCTCAAAAGCTTATTAAGAATCTGCGGGAAGATGCAGACGTTAAAGTCCACATATAATAAATAGAAAGCCAGGTCCGGAATAGGACCTGGTTTTTTAATTCATGGAAAAACTATGCCCGATTAAAAATGGCAAGTGTTTGAGGAGCGATCATCCATGTTAAAATGACAGGTAAATGTTTTGGAATCCGGGAGGTGCTGGAATAATGCTGGGGGATCCGTTTGTTCAGTCCGTCCTGTTAATGGCGGGCGGTGTTTCGCTCCTGTTTATTATCTTTATTATGATTCTTTTAAAAAGAAATAAACGAAAATAAGCGGGTTACACACCGCGTAATAGATGGAGTGACCGTTTGGAAAGAGCCTGTCTCAGTGTAAGGAATGATGGCTCTTTTTTTGTATATATATCGCCGTTTGGCCAGGAGACGAGAATATTAAACCCTGTTGCCGAGAGGAGGTAACCGGCAACAGGGTCATTTACCTGCTAATCCAACCATCGGTTTAGTACCAAGCTGCTCCTACAATGATAAGCAGGATAAACAAGACAACGATCAACACGAAAGTGTCTCCATAACGGGAACCACCGTAACCAAGACCTCCGTAGCATCCGTAACCCATATTTCACCCTCCTAACTGTCAGATTTAATCAATTGGAAAGTGAAGGGCAAAGCCACTTCCCTTTCCCTAATTAGTCTATGTAGGTGTACCATGATTGGAAAGGACATTCATACAAAAAAATTTAGTTAAGTTTTAAATATGGATATACGCCGTTACCCACCGGACTGCCTGCCATAGAATAGGTATGAATCTTACTGCAGGTAAAGGAGGTAAAAGGCTTGTTCGATAATTTCGAAAAAAAAACCGGTGTGAAAATGGACGAAGTCATGAAGCTTGCTCAGTCTTTACAGGGTACTAACTTCAAAGATGAAAAAACAATTCGAAACGTGATCAACAAAGTCTCTAAGCTGGCAAATAAGCCAGTCTCGAAAAGTAAAGAAGACATGATTGTAAACGCAATCCTAAATGATAAAGTACCGAAAGACTTGTCCTCGATTGAGAAAATGATCAAGAAAAAAAGGTGATTCTTGTGAGGCTGCCAGGTGTCATGCACGCTGGAAGGTACAGGGATTAGATATGGGAGTAACCTGGATCAGTCTGATCCAGGTATTTTTTGTATTTAGGTCCTGTTGGCTCATGCGTTGAGCCAATCATAGTACAACGTGGACGGATCCTCCATCACTTCATTTCGATAGACCTGGGTAAAGGTCTGGACGATTCCGCCATAAAAATAACCGAGGAAGGTCTTCTTGATCATTCCTTTCTTCTGCGCGAAGATAGATTGCTTGAATGTACGATTGATGACTTCTATGTAATGGTCAACTGGATAGTTCAATTGGAATTTACGGAAAGCATGTGTGACACTTTTCCAGGCTGAACAGATGGCGTCTATAGGTAAAAAAGCTTGTGTAAGCGATGTGAAGGCTTTCGGTATGTAAGAAGGAAGGTAATCCGTATCGAAATCGCGTTTTTGTGCAGTTTGAGGCGTAGCTTTTTCTTCGACCGATTCCGGCTTAATGTTGATCTTTTCTGAAGGTTTCTGGTCTTCTTTTTCCAGCCATGGAGCGGACGTTTCATCTTTGGGAAGGATGACGAGGATGTTGACGCCGCGCTTCCCATTGGGACGGGTAGCAGGTACGCGTTTTAAAAGCCCTTTTTCAACAAACGTATTGATCGCGCGGATGACAGTACTGCGGCTGCGCCCGGTTTTCTTCTCGATCGTTTCGTTTTTCGCAAAAGACACGCCGGGATATTTAACAGAATGACGCCAGATGAATTTCAAAACATCGAGAGCTCCAGCAGAAAGTTCCGCTTTGTGGTGAAATAAAAAGGCACGTACACGCAAATCCATGTTTTGTTTATTGGTGAAGGATTGTAGTTTGCTGATCTCTTGTATTTTCATCGTGACATCATCCAATCAGAGCTTTTATCTTTATAATCGTATGGATGATAAGATAGGTGCTATTGAGGAGGAGAAAATTTCGTTACCTGTACGATTTTTACAAATCTTTTTGTTAATAATCTTTGTTTTGCCTATGTTTCGGAGGGTTCTATTACGTCCTAACGCTTGTGGGATGAAGCTTTGAGAAGGTTTAGTGCCATGTCATTTAGCGTGTCAGCAAGGGTGGCAAAAAAGATTGACCGATAAAATAACAAAAGCTCAAGGCGTGCTGATGCCTTGAGCTTTTGATTATCACCGTTTTTTTCGTGAACGTCTCATGATGGCACTGATGATAAAGACAAAAATGATTGCGCCGATCAAAGCAGGTACAATCGCAATTCCCGCTAAGGATGGTCCCCATGAACCTAATAATTCACCGCCGATCCAGGCACCTACAATACCTGCGATGATATTTCCGATGATGCCTAATGGCATGTCACGGCCGATGATTGCTCCGGCAAGCCAGCCGATCAGTCCGCCAACGATTAAATATAAAATAAAACCCATAATGGTTAACCTCCTTTTTAAGAATCTATTATGGATATATCCCACATGAACAAATTTAAAACATCAAGTGCAAAGATCTCTTATATAGGCATAATGGAAACGATTTGTTGAATACGTACAAAAAAGGTAGAATTCCCGGCTTGTAATGCGATGTGGTCTGTCTGAACATCCGTCAATTCACCTCGGATTGTATCTTTGGTAGTCTCGACAATCAGGTTTTTGCCAAGGACAGACTGGAGACGGTTAACAACAAAAGGATCGACCAGGGTTGTATATGAAGAATTGAATCCCTGGTTCCTGCTTTGATGGTAATACATGAAATTCCCCCTATTTGGTAATCGGTACACTTTATGCAGTGGGCCAGGGAGTGGTGAGGAGGACATAAAAAACCCCTTAACCTGGAAACTGTTCCATGTTAAGGGGTTATTGACTACTGGATAATCGGCTCGAACCTTTCCCGGTAACCGGGATGGAGTAAATAATATAAAGGATAACCTTTGGTATAAAAATACTGGATGAGCGGACCTGCAAAGGCGGTGCCGACCAGCGTGCCGATACCTACAGGACCACCGATCAAGAAAGCAGTCGTCGACGTTGTGAGAGCAATTGCTGTCTGACTCACCAACAGACTGATTCTGAACTTCTTGGCGATGACTAGGAATAATTGATCGACCGGCGCCCGTGGCAGCTGAGGTAAAATATATATAGCTACACCTAAGGCAATGAATCCTACACTGATGATTACGGTAATGAGCTGGATAAGAAATGGTGCGGCTGCCAGGCTCATATTTTTGAAAACGACTTCGAGCCAGAAGTCCAGAACCAGACTTTCCAACACAAGCGGCAGTAAAGCTCGGAATTCCGGTTTTTGCTTTGCCAGCCATCCATTCAGGAAAATGAACGCAAGCTGGAAGGTGCCGTACCAAATCCCTACTGTGAAACCGAATTTATCTTCCAACCCGACAAACAATGCCGTCCAAAATCCTGCACCTAAAGCAGCTTTAATCAAAAGGGCTACACCGAAAAAATTGACAACTATACCAAGGATATATACCGACATGCGAAAAAGCATTTATGCACCCTCGTCTTTCTCATAATTATTGGTGGATATTTTATTATCAGGCAATTTTATTAGCCGAGTATTTTTGCGTCAATAGGTGTGGGGAAATTTTTTAATGGTAAAATTTTAACGAACGGGAGAAGTCCTTAAATACATAATAGGACAGGGGTCCTGTGAATAGCATGGTATATAGAGACTACCTGAGAGGGTGAAAAGAACATGCAATTTCATGTGGTAGTATCCGGCGAGACGTTATGGGCTATAGCCCGGCGTTATCGTTCCAATATGAATCAGATTATATTAGCCAACCAGATAAAAAACCCGGATGTACTTGTGGCGGGTCAGGCGCTGGCCATTCCGGAACCGGGAAGGGAATATGTGGTGCAGGCGGGAGATACGCTGTGGGCGATTGCGCAGCGTTATGGAATTTCTGTGCAGGATTTAGCACAGGTAAATCAAATCAGCAATCCTGCTTTGATTTTTGTCGGAGATATGCTGGTGCTTCCTTATTTTCCTTATACCGTTCAGTCGGGGGATACCTTATGGGCAATTTCCCGCAGGTTTGGTGCTTCGATGCAACGGATCATTCAAATCAATACCATTACCAATCCGTCGATGCTGTCTGTCGGGCAAATTTTGTACATCCCAAGGGAGCCCAGGCCTGTAACAGAAATTAATGCTTACATTACCAACATGAGTGAGGAAGGAAGACGTGAGGTTCTTGCCCTTGGACGGAATTTCACGTATCTGTCGCCGTTCACCTACTCAATCAGAGAGGATGGAACGATTACGGATTTGAACGATGCGGGAGTATTGGAAGCGGCGGATACTGCTAATATTGCTCCCCTGCTTGTATTGACCAATTTCAGGGGTCGGTCGTTTGACTCGGATATCGCGGCAACCCTTTTACGAAGTCCGGAATTACAGGAAACCTTGCTTACGAATATCCTAAGTACGATGGAAGCGAAAGGCTATACCGGCCTTAATGTCGACTTCGAATATGTCTATCCAGAGGACCGGGAAAACTATAATAATTTTCTGAGGCGGGCCGTGGCCAGGCTGCGACCGGAAGGGTACACGGTTTCAACGGCACTTGCCCCAAAAGAAAGCGCGGATCAGCAGGGACTTTTATATGAAGCACATGATTATGCTGCCCATGGGGAAATCCTCGATTTTGTTGTCATCATGACCTATGAATGGGGATGGGCCGGAGGCGAGCCTTGGGCGATTGCTCCGATCAACAAAGTACGGGATGTCCTGGACTATGCCGTGACAGAAATTCCAAGGGAAAAAATTCTGATGGGTATCCCATTATACGGTAGGGACTGGAAGATTCCATGGGTGCAAGGGACATTCGCCAGGACGGTGAGCCCTAAGGAAGCAGTCCAATTGGCGCAGCGATACGGAGTAGATATCCAGTATGATGAAACTTATCAATCTCCTTTTTTCCGTTATGTCGATGGAACCGGCCAGGAGCATGAAGTCTGGTTCGAAGATGCGCGCAGCGTGCAGGCGAAATACGACACGATAAAAGCATATGGCTTACGAGGCGGCAGCTACTGGGTGCTGGGAAGTACATTCCCGCAAAACTGGCCGGTGTTAAGGGATAATTTCATGATCCGGAAGTATTCGTGACTGTCAGCGGTTGGTAAGTTCAGGTTTTGGTGATACAGGTAATGGATATTGCAGAGATCAATGCCCCTGCCAATCATAGGCGTACCAGACTCCGGTACGTCTTTTTCTACATACTTTTATAGAAAAGACTAAATACTTCTGTGAGAGCAGCTAATGAAGAGATAAAAATGGTAAAATAAATGGAAAATAATAGATTGTTATTATTTTAGTTGATTGTCTGTAAAGAAAGGGTGTTGGGATGATGAGAAGATGGAGCAATTGTTGGAACAGTTACCGGAGCTTGAGACGAAGCGGTTGATTTTAAGAAAAATAAGCCTGAATGATATCGAGGATATATTTGCGTACGGCTCCAATGCTAATGTATCGCAATATGTCAGTTGGGAGACGCATCAATCGCTGGAGGACGCCCGGCAATTCGTAGAGTTTGTCCAGGAAGGATATCGACTGGGCAAAAAAAGCGTTATGGGGAATGGAGTTGAAGTCTACTGGAAAGCTTGTGGGTACGACTGACGTTGTAACCCTAAATACCAAGCATAAGCGGGCGAAAATTGGATATGTACTAGCCGAGGAATATTGGGGGCAAGGCTTCACTACCGAAGCTGCTGAGAAAATCATCGCTTTTGAATTTAACGAATTGAACTTAGAGCGGATCCAGGCACGGTGTTTTGTAGATAATATTGGCTCACAGCGGGTAATGGAAAAGGTCGGCATGACAAGGGAAGGAACCATAAGAAAAGGAATGCTGGTAAAAGGAAAGTTTCAGGATTTGAAGCTTTATTCCATTTTATCGGAAGAATTTCATCCATGATTAGGGGGGAGTAATGATCGAAAAACAAAACAAACAGCTTTATTTTAGTTTGGTATTAGGTACAACAGGAATGGTTTTGATCGGATTAGGGATCATGCGTTACTTTACATTGACAGACGACGCCATCGGGTTTGGATTATCGTTGCTGGGGTTTATTATAGCTAATAACTATTTGCTTTACATAGAAAAGAAAGCCGGTATCAACAGCCAAACAGTGCGGATTCAGTCTATCACGGGAACTGTGATTTTAGCAGGTACTTCCTATCTTTTTTTATCTAGTATTTAGGTAATATGATTTTGTAGTCTGAGGGAGGAATCGCTATGATACAGGTGGTAAAGGCGAACGTTCATCATGTCCAAGGGATAGCTGATGTTTGTTCAGTAGCTACGCGAGCCACTTATAAAGATATTTACACGCCGGAATATATCGAGCGGGTTATCAAAAAATTCTATAACCCGGCCAGAATTTTAACGGAAGTCACTTATTCAGGGAAAGACTGGGGCGGCTATTTCGCAGCGGTTGAAAACAATGAAGTGATTGGTGCTTGTGGAGGCGGTATGATCAGCGATATTGCGGGCGAAGTTTATGTTTTATATCTTGATCCTCGAAGACGTAATGAGGGAATTGGTACGAAGCTGCTGGAGGCAGTCAGCCATCAGCAAAAATATGAGTTCCATGCGAAAGAACAGTGGGTTTCTGTTCAAGAAGGTAACACCAAAGGGATTCCTTTCTATGAAGCCAGAGGGTTTGTATACCAGCATAAACAGGCGGGGTATGGTAATGGAGAAGCAGAAAACGATAGCTCATTACGATACCATCGATATCTATAAGTTTAACAAGGTAACACAGCACCCTTTCTGCAACGCGCCCATACGATAAAGAGTGAGCGATAAGGAGGGCGAGCGATGTATAGGAATCTTTTTCAGGGTGCATACCCTTTTGATGAGCGACAAACCACAGCGGAGTATGGGGCAAAAGGAGCGCTGAATGCAACTTCCCTGAATCTTCCGCAAATGTTGACCTATGCCATTCAGGACGAATATTTGGCACAAGCGAGATATCGGGATGTTTTGAATAATTTTGGGTATGTGCGTCAGTTTGCGAATATTCAGCAGGCGGAATTGAGGCATATCCAGGCGTTGCTCCCGTTATTTCAGCGCTATCAGGTTCCTGTGCCGGCTGACATTTCCGAGACATTTGTGTCGACTCCAGCGTCGGTGAAGCAGGCATTTGCAGGCGCTGTCCAGGCTGAAATCGATAATATTTCGATGTATAACAAATTCCTTTCCTACATGCTGCCAAAGGATGTAAGGATGGTATTCACCAATTTACGTAACGCTTCTATGAATCATCTGGCTGCATTTGAGAGGGGACTGGCGCGAGACCTTCATGAATGAATCCGGTCAAAAAAAGAAAGGCAGCATGTTAACCAGGAAAAAGGGGGAGGTCACTGGTAGGGTGCTGCCTTTATTCACTTTTATCCTAACAGATATAGACGCTTTAAACCAATAAAGTAATTAAAATGTAATACGAATTTTACAATAACACCTATTTTTAACCATACCTCCCCATGTGATTTAACTTGATATGTAAACTATTAGTTAGTAACGTAGTTACATATTTTACACATTATTTGGTGGATAACGGAAGATAATGTCACTTGGTGTATATGTTTTCTCATAAAAAGTGGAGATTTATTTAGATAATAAGCCTGTATTGTTTCAGGTACCGGTTGTGATAACCTTTATAGATGATGGGTGAACGTCCTCCTTGCATGGGGGACGTTTTTACTTTCAAATGTATTGTTTTTTCGTATGTTGTCTAATGAAGGAGTGGCATAGTTGGATATATTAATCACCATTTTTTTCTTAATCAGTGTTACATTCCCGGTTTTGCATATCTATCATTGCCTGCCGTTTTTTCGTGAGTCTGGTGAAAGAACCGACGCAAATCGTGAGCTGAAACGATGGAAGAGTGAACATGGCTATGATATGGAAAAAGGTATAAGTATATTAGTTCCGTGTTTTAACGAAGAGGACATTATAGAAACGTCAGTTGAGAGCATGAAGTCTTTGTCGTATTCCCGGTTTGAAGTTTTTTATATCAATGACGGTTCATCAGACAATACGATGGATCAGTTGGATGAATTATTGGATTTGACCCCCAGCAGCATCGCATCACAGGGAGAGCTTACTTATGAAGAAGTCAAAAAAGTATACCAATCTTCCCATTATCCTAATATCTATGTGATCGATAAGGAGAATGGCGGGAAAGCGGACTCTCTGAACGCCGGTATTGAATATGCAACGAAGGATTTAGTTGTCACATTGGATGCCGACACTATTTTAACCAGAACGGCATTAAATTCTGTCAACGAGGCTTTTGAGGATAGAAATGTAGTTGCGGCAGGAGGTATGGTACATGTACTGCAGACAAAAACAGATCATCCATTGAGCCGCTTATCTTTAAAAAATACGAATATGCTGATACGTGTGCAAGTACTTGATTTCCTGAAAGCATTCTATATATCCAAATTATCACTGGTACGGTTCAAAGCTTTGGCAGTCATATCAGGTGCATTCGGGATTTTCAATAAGCAAGTGCTGATTGATGTAGGAGGCTATCGTAATTCGATCGGAGAAGATATTGATATCACTTTACGTATCCAGCGGTATATAGCCAAGCATAAAGACATGAAAATCAGTTTCATAGCTGATGCAGTAGGCTACACGGAGCTACCTGAAACATGGAGGGACTTGACCAAGCAGCGGCTGCGTTGGCAGAAAGCCTATATCGACTGCATCATTCACTTTTGGGCGTTTTTCTTAAAAACGTTACTTACGAAGCCTGTATCCTTTTTTTATGTATTTGAAACATTTCTTATTGGGACGCTGGCGGCTTACGTCATGACAGGTATCATGACTTACAATATAATCAACAACCCGGGGAATTCGTTCATCGATTATATGTTTTTCTATTTGTTCTTCCTGATTTTATTTGGAATCGTGTATGACCTTGTGGCACTTCGGATGAATAAACATTATGGGTTTTCATTCAGCAAAATGGATAGTCTTCGTTTGTTTGTAACAATCCTGTTTGATATTTTCATCTATCGATTTGTAGCCGTTTATTATGTCATGTATGGCAGTATTTCCTATTTCTTCAACAAAAAATGGAACAAAGTCTCCCGGACTGGCAGAAGTTATAGCCAGCAAACGGCAACAGGAAGATTAGCTAAGTCCAGGGAAAATGTATCTTAAAGTAGGTGAAAGTATGAAAAGTAAGAAAATATTGTTGTTTACATTGACAGCCTTGACAGTTTTAGTACTTGGAGTAGTCAGTTATCTTTTCAACTTTGTAACATCAACATCCGCAAGTATCAAGGAAGATATCGATAGGAATCCAAAGGTTGCAAACCGTATGGAGAATATCGACCTTGGAGAAGGAGATCCGATATCGATTCTAATCATGGGGCTGGATACCCGGGCTGGTGAAGGTGGCGGCCGTGCTGATGCCATGGTCCTTGTCACCATTAATCCAGCTGACAAATCAACCCATATGGTCAGTATCCCGCGTGATACCTATATGAAAATAAGTGGAGCAGAAGACAAAATCAACAGTACTTACGAGGCAGGCGGAACAGCGATGACTGTTTCGTCGGTTGAAAAACTGCTGGATGTCCCGGTAGATTACTTTGTCAAGGTGAATTTTAAAGGGTTTGAAGGTATTGTAGATGCCCTGGGCGGGATTAAGCTGAATAATGTTTTGGAATTCGATACCTATGATTCTGAATTCACTGATGAGAAGATGTATTTTCCAAAAGGTTGGAATCATTTGACCGGCAAAGAAGCTTTAATCTATGCCCGGATGAGGAAGCAGGACCCACGAGGGGACTTTGGACGGCAGGAGCGCCAGCGTCAGGTAATTGAAAAGGTCATCGAAAAAGGATCGCGCACTTCATCCATTTTAAAATTTGGTGAAATTGCTACGGTAATCCAGAATAATGTAAAAACAAACATGTCCCTGAAGGATATGGGGCAAATCCAATTGAATTATAGAGATGCCAGAAATAATATCAAGCAGCATAAAATAGAAGGCTCAGAGGAAACAATTAAGGGCACTTACTATTTTATGCCTGATGAGGATAAACTTAAGGAACTCTCTAACGATCTGAAAGTACATCTGGACCTAATCGAATCTGAACCTGATGAAAGTAATGAGCAGGCTGATGATAATCCGGAGCAAAATAAGGAAGATAGTGGAAAAGACAAAGAAGAGTCTTCAGAAAAAAAGTCTGATGAGCAGGAAAATCCAAATAAGAAGGATAAAGAGAACGATCCGCCTCAGCCGGAAGAAGATAAGGCTACTGAGCCAGAAGAGGATACAAGCACGAAAGAGACGGATGAAAATAACGAGGACGGGACAACCGTTCAGGAAGATGAACCGGATACACAACAGGATCAGGAAGATGAACCTGAATCACAAACGGATCAGGAAGATACAAAGGACGAACCCAGACAGGACAGCGGCAAGCCGAATGTTTCTGAAGTAATCACGAAAAATTGGTCAGTGGTACCTACCCAGCAAGAAAATCATACGATTATAACCTTTGAAAAAGGAACGCTGGATTGGGAAGAAATGACGACTGCTGTTGCAAAAGGCACCGGTTTAGCCAATAGCGATATGATACTCTGGTGGGCAGAAGGTCAAGGCACCGATCGTGCCATCGCTACTGTCACGAATAAAGCACAAACAGAGAATTATCGTGTCTACGTTTCATGGGTGGATGGTGCAGGTTACAAACCTGTCAAGGTGGAAGTGCTGTATGAAAATGATCAGAAGAACCGGTGATTTGAATAGCTTACTGGTTCTATAGCTGACATAAAAGATACAATGGAAGAGAGGCGATATGCCTCTCTTTTTATTATCATTCTACCCAATATATATAAAATCTAAGTAATATTAACCAATTTCAAATAAGCTACCTCACCCGTTAAGTTTTCTTCGAATGCTATAAAAAAGTCTATGGGGGGAAAGTCTTATGGATGTCAATGATTTTTTGAATTACTATGTTTTGGGTGTCATCATTATTGGGTTAGTATTAGTTGTCTTTGGTCTGATGTTTTTTCTATACAGAAATAAAAAAGCCAACGAAAAAATGTTGAGAGAACTTGAAGTGGAAGCCGTGTCCACGCTTGATAAAGTCGAAAATGAGTATAAACACAGGGAAAAGGAACAAAGGGAGAAAGTAAAGAAAGACTATGAAAAGAAAGTTGACGACTTTAAAGCCTACGTTCATGATATGGAAAAAATCTCTAGAACGACTAGTGAGGTAAAGACTTATCACATACTTAGCAACTTAAAAGAAAAGCTGGTGACCGATGGCAAACTAAAGCCTTCAGAAATGATAATTCTTCCTAAAGTATTCTTACCTTCTAAATCAGAGGGGGACATATCCGCTGTTAAGGTCGGCCATATCGTTTTGCTTAAAACAGGAATCTATTTGATTGATACCAAGGAGTTTTATGGAAACGTCCTTTACGGCATTACAAAGGAGAAGGCGAAAGATTTTTCATTCTTACTTAATGATCTGTTTCCTCCGGAACAAAAAGAAACAGAAAAGACCATTGTTTTTGACAATAAGCAAGTAAATCAGACTGGTCTGAAGGTAATTGCGGTTGAAAATCCGGCCAAAAGAGTAATGGACGGAGTCGATTATCTCCATCCAATCGCTGAAAAGCATACCGTCCCTGGCACCATCACCCCAATCCTTTTTGTGGACCATCATGGGAACCAGTTCATCAATCACTCAAATGATAGCACGCCTTATGTGTTCGATGAGCTCGAAACGCTTACCAAATTCCTGGTGAAGCACCTGGAGGAATGTGATCCTATTTATACGGAAGAGGATTTAGAAAAGCTCAGACATAGTATCGAAAACGCTGGGGTGGATAAGCGTATAACAGAACAGCCTGTATAAGTAACGGCCTTTCGCTTCCGTAAGCGAAAGGCTACTTTTATGCTTTTACTGATGTGCATGCAGTTTTTTGTATGGATAATTCTTGCAGGAGGATTGCGCTGTCGATATTTTCTGGTTATAGTCAATACTTCTTAATAAATGAGCATAGAAAAGCCACCCTCTTGATGGGGTGGCTTTTTGTATGCATTGTTTGCTTTCAATAAATTCAGGATTCAAATCAGGAAAAAGGGGAGGTCAAACTGAAGTGAATCTGCCTTTATTTATGTTCACCCTAACAGACAACATTTCTTTTATCCATAGAAGTAACAAGTATGTCATGTGATTTTAACCTGTGCTCCATGTTTTTCAAACTTCTGCTTTAAAATTTCATGAAAAATGCACAAACGCTGTCCTAACTCGGTTAAGTTCCCTAACGTGCCAACCTTCCTCCCTAACGTCACCATGTTCTGACTTAACGTAAAATCCAGACTGACACCGAGTGAAGGATAATGCCTTTCGTAAAAGCCACTCCTGCCGGGATGGCTTTTCAAGTGGGATGATAAGCGTATCTGTATAATAAATGTGATTTCTGCTGATGCTATTTGTAGCAGTATCCAGATAGACTTAAAAGTAGGTGCGATCATGACAGCTGGACTTATATCCATTATCATTCCTTCTTATAATGAATCCGATAATATCGATCTTATTTATAAAGCGGTGGACAAAGAGTTTGAGGGGCTTCTTTACAATTATGAAATTCTTTTTGTGAATGACGGCAGTACAGATGATACGCTGGTGCGGATCAAAAAACTGGCGGGGTCACTCGGTAATGTGAAGTATCTATCATTTACGCGCAATTTTGGAAAAGAAGTGGCGCTCCTCGCCGGCCTTCAGCATGCAGATGGAGAAGCGGTGATTATCATGGATGCGGATCTTCAGCATCCTTGTTCCTTGATCAAACCGTTTATCGAAGGGTATGAAGAGGGTTATCACCAGGTGATCGGCCGTCGGAACCGGAAAGGGGACGGCTGGCTGAGGTCCTGTTTATCTTCTCTTTATTATAGCCTGATCAATAAGTTCGTTGATGTTGACTTGCAGGATGGTGTCGGTGATTTCCGCCTGTTGAGCCGGAAAGCGGTAGACGGTTTGCTTAGGCTCAATGAGGGCAGCCGCTTTTCAAAGGGTTTGTTTTCCTGGATCGGCTTGAGCCAGAAGATCATCCATTATGACAATGTCTGCCGGGAGAACGGCCATTCGAAATGGAAGTTTTCTAAATTGCTGAACTATGGGATCGACGGTGCGGTTTCTTTCAATAACCGGCCGCTCCGGATTTGTTTTTATACCGGTATTTTTATTTTGCTGCTGTCAGTGGTTTATATCATGGTTCATTTAATCATGATTATGAATAATGGCATCGTGGAACGTGGATATTTTACGACGATTTCGGCAGTGCTGCTGCTTGGCGGCATCCAGTTGTTAAGCCTTGGTGTCATCGGTGAATATATCGGACGGATTTATTACGAGACGAAGCAGCGCCCGCATTACCTCGTAGAAGAGTCCAATATTAAAAATGGAAAAAGCAGTGAAGCGGACCAGACAGGAGTGTATAAGATTTATCGGAGTGGGGATCATTAATTTTTTCGTGTGCCTGTTCTAATAGGCACGGCTGGATAATCAGTTGCACCTATTTTCACTACTTTTCTTACCATGCTGATTTGGTAAAAATTTAAAAAAGTAAACGGGGATTTCATATGAATAGGAAGCTCTTACTTTTGTTGGTCGCCTGCCTGATCCTTGCTGTGCTTGCCCACGCATTTTTTTTGCATGCGTGGACCGAAGGGCGGTTTATGGTCGGTCAGAATGATGGGCTGCAGCAGATGGTGACCTTTAAAAAACTGCTTTACGAACAGTATACCAACGGTAACTTCTTTTACACGTATCGTTTTGGGTTAGGTGGCGGCACCTACAGTCAGCTGGCGTTTTACTTTTCTACTTCGATTGTTTTCCTGTTGAGTGCTGCAGTTACGTTTTTATTAGATTCACTGGGTTTGATTGGGACGGTGGATGTCGTTTATTGGGCGAAAGCTGCTGTGTTCATCAGTGTCACCCGGTTGACGGTTATTCTTTTTGTAACCACCTTGGTGTTCCGATATATCAGCAGTCGCTGGCTGCCAGCCTTTCTTGGAGCTGCTGTCTATGGCTTATCAGTCATCTATTTTCGGCACGCGACGTATTGGGAGTTCTTTGCTGATGCGATGCTGTGGGTGCCCCTATTAGTATACGGTGTGGAAAGAATCATCCGGGAAGCACGCCCGGGATGGTTTATTTTTGCTGTCGCTGTAACGATGTTCGATAACTTTTATTTCGCTTATATCAACCTGATATTCATCGGTATCTATATGCTTGCACGTTTATGGATCCGTCTGGAAGCGAATGAGATCGGTGTGGGACAGAAGGTGAAATTATTTGTCATCGGCGGCTTAGTTGGGGCCGGAATCAGTGCGGTTTCCTTTATTCCGGCGGTCTACAGCTTTTTCCATAACCATCGGCCGGATTATCCTTTTCCCGTCGAAGCTGTTGATTTTTCGGACAATATTTTGTTCACTAGCAGGTACGTCATAGTGCCGGCACTATTTTTATTGTTCGCTTTCACCTTTTTCTTCTATCGGAAAGCTATGTTCCGTCTGTTCAGCATGTTGAGTATCTTTTTTATTTTACTGCACTTCAGTCCCGTGGTAGCCAGTGCGTTTAATGGCTTTTCTGCGCCGCAATACCGCTGGGAATACGTCTTGTCTTTTACACTTGGGGCTGCGGTGTGTGCTGGAATGTCTTATATTCATGAGTTAAGTAAGAAAAAATTTCTGATGGCTAGTGCCATGGTAATTGCAGTCTACCTCATCTTTTTCTTTAGGGATGAGGAAATGGAGTTCTTATCCCTGCCTGGCATTGGTGTGTTTTTTTTAGTAATCCTGACGTTGATTCCGACAGCTGGTTTCGTGTGGTCTTCCAAAAAATCCTGGTATTATTTTTTGGGTGCAGCTTCTCTAATCAATTTACTTGTTTTTTCCAATGCGGTTCAATATGTCATTTCGGAAATGGCCGGAGTTTACAAGGTTTCGGAGCAATATTTACATAGCGACAAATACAACGGAAAAGAACAACGTGAATTGCTGCAGGAAGTTCAGGACCAGGATGCTGCCCCCTATTATCGGATCGACTGGAAAGTGGGTTACCTGAATAATACGCCGATTGTCCAGGATTTCAATGGGTTTAGTATCTATTCCAGCATCCTGAATGAAAACCTGCTCTATTTTTACTTGTACGATTTAAAGGTTGACATGGGTCGGGAAAGTGTCAGCCGCTATTCTACGCTAAGCAACCGTGCCAACTTGTACAGTATCCTGCAGGGGAAATATGTTGTGAAAAAGAAAGACGATACGGGAAATGTGCCGTATGGTTTCCAGGAAACAGCAAGGTCAAAAAATTACATCGTCTATAAAAATACTAACCTGCTGCCATTCATACGAACAACTGATACTATCTTTACGGAGCGCGATTTGGAAGATGCCAATGTATTGGAAAAAGAGCATGCCATGCTGGAAGGGGTCATTACAGCTCGTGCGGAAACAACAGGGGCTGAGATTAAGGAAGTGCCTGATATCATAAAGAAGACGAGGCTGACAGAGGTTGGAGCTGTCTATGAGGACGGGAAGTTGACGGTCACAGAAAAAGAGGGGGGAATTGACCTTACAAGGAATGAGCCTGTAAGGCAGAACGGGGATTTTTACCTCCGCTTTCATCTCGAAAGTTTAGCCAAGCGGAAAGGTTTTGCCGTCAAAGTAAACGATTACCGTACGACGCGCAAACACAATCAATCAGTCTACAAAACGTATGTGGACGACCTTGTCATCCGGGTGCCGAAAGCGAACAAGTTAAAAATCCGCTTGCCTAAGGGAAATTATGTGTTAACGGACTTAGCCTTATACGAAGAAGATTATCAGATATTAGAGCGAGCAAAGAAAGAAGCTCAGGAAGAAACACACTTTGATTGGTCCGGTAACAAACTGACGATTCGCTATGACAACAAGCAGGGTGACCGCTTTATGATGCTGCCGATTCCTTATGAGCGAGGATGGGAGGTGCGGGTCAATGGTGAAGCGCAGGGCGTGGAAAAAGTAAACTATGCTTTTGTAGGCTTTCCTATTCAGGAGGGGGTCAATGACATTCAACTGGTGTACTATCCGCCTTTCTTCCAGGTGTCTCTGCTGGTGACCGTTGTATGTATGTTATTGGCAATTATGTTGTCTAAACGCCGCACTATCAAAAAAATCACCAAACACGAACGTTGAATGGATAAAGTCGTTAAATGTTCATGTTTTAGCTTGATTGTGTTTAAGTGATCTGTTATATTAGCACAGTAACATTTTCATATATCACTCGTATATGCTCGGTAATATGGTCGGAGTGTTTCTACCAGGTTCCCATTGAAAGAACTGGACTACGAGTTGAAGTATTGTCATTTGTTCGGTTTTTTTTAGGCAGGGCAATTTCTGCCTTTTTCTTGCTGGATGGTACATACTTTGGCTTCGTAGGTCTGGAAGGTGGAAATCACACTGCTTCCCAGGCCTTTTTCTTATGCTTCGACCAGCGGGTATATACTAAACCAAGGAGGAGCTCGCATGAAGGCAACATTTCAAAAACCAACAGGGCAAGCAAGATTCTTCGCTCTACTAGCACTTATTACTGTATTTTTTTTATCGGTTCTTGGAGGCTGCAATTCTTCACCCCAGACTGAAGCTGCACCAGAAAAGAAGCAAAGACCTATTCTCATTGAAGGTCCGATGCCGATTGAAGCGGAAAAGTTTGCTGACAGGCTCAAAAATGTAAAAGAAGAAAAAGCAGGGACGTTTGAATTTTATTTAGGAACAGTCGATAATTATCCAGTGATCGTGGCCAAGACAGGGAAAGGGATGGAAAATACTGCAGCAGCTACCGCAGTTGCCATTGAAAGATACAATCCTATTGCAATCATCAACCAGGGAACATCTGGCGGACATGATCCTGACTTGCATGTGTTTGATATCGTGTTAGGGGAAAGAACGGTAAACATCGGTTCTTTGAAAACTCCACATTATCAAGAGGGAGAAGGAATTCATCCCAAAGAGTGGATTCCAATGGACTTGATGGCTTCTGAAGGAAGTGCCGGAGAAGATCCAGACGCGGAAAACATCCGTTATTTTAAAGGAGACAAAGGTTTGCTCGCCGCCGCCAAAGCCGTGAAGAAAGAGCACGAGAAGGGAAAAGTTGTTGAGGGGACAATCGGTTCTGCAGATGTATGGAATAATGAAGTGGACCGAATCAACTGG
Source organism: Thalassobacillus cyri (assembly GCF_900107755.1). Lineage (GTDB taxonomy): Bacteria > Bacillota > Bacilli > Bacillales > Halobacillaceae > Thalassobacillus > Thalassobacillus cyri. The sequence continues at coordinate 455,277 of NZ_FNQR01000001.1, forward strand.
TTCCACGAAAATTATGGGACTTCTGTAGAAGAGATGGAAGGAGCAGCAGGAGCACAAATTGCCAAAGCGTATGATGTGCCTTACCTTGGTATCCGGATTTTATCCAATAATAAAACCAATGGAGGGGAGTACAATCCAGATACCGCAGCAGCTAATCAGGAATATGTCTATGAAGTAGTGAAGAAGTATATTTCTAAGCTGAAAAGTGAGTAGTTTCGAATAGGTGCCTGATCCCTTGTGTGCTAAGCATACCTGGATCAGGCACCTCGTTTTGGCATAGCATTTACTGTGCTGGCAACCTTTGAATAGAAATAATTACTATCCGTCATCCAACGTGTTAGGATAGACTCATCAGATAAGGAGAGGTGATGAGTTTTGAAGAAAATTAAATTAGGTACCAGCGAATTAGAAGTTGGCGAAATTTCACTAGGCTGCATGCGCATGAGTGAACTCAGTAATAAAGACGCTGCCTATGTCATTGAAAACGCGTTGGATGCAGGGGTTGATTTATTCGATCATGCGGATATATACGGGAAAGGGAAGTCTGAGGAAGTTTTTGCAAATGCCATCCAGATGAACGATGACATTCGTGAAAAAATGAAGCTGCAGACGAAATGCGGGATTCGTGATGGATTCTTTGATTTTTCAAAAGAACATATCCTGGAATCAGTGGACGCCAGTCTTCGCAGGTTGAAAACCGACTATGTCGATAGCATGCTGCTTCACCGTCCGGATGCATTAATGGAACCTGAAGAAGTGGCAGAGGCTTTTTCTACATTGAAAGAAAGTGGGAAAGTCCGTTATTTTGGCGTGAGCAACCAGAATCCTATGCAAATGGAGCTGTTGAACAAGTATCTGGATGATGACTTGATTGTAAACCAAATGCAAATGAGCCTGGTACATACGCCGATGCTGGATGCCGGCTTCAACGTCAACATGAAGCATGACCCGGCGATTGCCCGGGATGGCAGTGTGATTGAGTATTGCCGACTCAACGACATCACCATCCAGGCATGGTCCCCGTTCCAGCACGGTATGATCGAAGGACCGTTTATCGGAAACTACGCCTTCCCGGAAGTCAATGCAAAACTGCAGGAGCTTGCCGAAGAAAAAGGCGTCACAGACTCTGCGATAGCGATTGCCTGGATTTTACGCCATCCGGCAAACATTCAGCCGGTCGTGGGCACGATGAATCCCGAGCGTTTACGCGATATCGCCAAAGCTTCTGATATCGAACTGACGCGCCAAGAGTGGTACGAGCTCTATCGCGCAGCAGGTAATGACCTGCCATAACATAAGAAGAAGTACCTGCCCGATTCGGGATCAGGCACTTCTTTTTTTGCTTTTCACAGGCTGAACGCCAAAAGATCGGGCTGTAACGCCTGTTGATTTCTGCGGCAAGTCAGATAGCAGCTCAATTAGCGTATTTTTAGCTCGAAATAATCCATGCATGAAAATGCCTGGACGCTATCAGGGCCAGGCACTATAAATGTTATTAAACTTTCAAGACTTCATTTGCATTTGCAAGTTTCTGAGCGAACTCTTCCGGCTTTTCCACCGATTGTACATGGAGATATTTGATGCTAGGCTCCGCGAACAACCAATGGTTATGGAGCGCCGTAATTGTCAGGTCATTTTTACCTAAGGCTTTCGTGTATTCTGGTATTTCCTCTGGTAGCAGCACGATTTCTGCATGATTAAGCGCTGTGCCATCGTCTTCGAGTGACTCAAAGTGAATTTCCATGCTCAGCTCACTTTTAAATGGGCGGCCTTGCACCGTAACATCAAGGTCACGCTCTTTTTCCGCTTCAACCATTTCATCTTCAATTTCTACTTCCACATCTAGTATCTCACCGAACTTTTTCGCGATTTCTTCGATATTAGCCATGGTGGACCACTCCTTTCCGGTATTTATCCATAGTACCGATTTCATTTATACGGGTTTATAAAGTTCTATTGCCGCCTTTTCTACGAATAAAACTATTCTATTTTCAGAGATGCAGCACTTAATGTTATGGAATATTGTGGTAAAATATTGATAAAGAAGTTTTAAACTGAGTAAAAGTTTCGGAACGTAAAGGGGGAAAGGGAGCGGGTTGAACTCCTTTAAACTTACATGGATTGATTATGTTGGAATTATACAAAATCGGTATTAAACAAGCTAAAGTAAAGAGAGGTCAGGGGGCTGGATTGGTTGAGTAAAAGCTTGAGAATAAAAATTGGTTTGATCAGTAACTTGATCATTTGTTTATGGGGCATTTACCGGATGTTTTCTGAAAATGCGCTGGCATTTATTCCAGTAATCCTTGTGGCAGGTGTATTCATTGGTTTTATTGCTTCTATTTATGAACTGAAAAAAAGCAATACAGGTAAGTATCAAGGTTAAATAAGTTTTGAAAACGTATATGTAGCTTATGGCTAAGTTACCATTGTCTCTCCGTTTGGTGGGGGTTGGGGATCGATAAAAAAACGCCTGACTTCTATGACTGGCTTGTAGCTGGTATATGTCTGGTTGGTGTTCCCGTTAGGTTATTTGCGTCACGTAAATGAAAAAGAGGTATAAAATAGGAGTATGTCCCCTGAAGCTGTTGTTAACGTATGGGCAGACACCCGCACCATTTTTGAGAAATATCAGGTGCCTATAAAGGCTGAAGCTATGCAGATACGGTGGATAGCGAATAGATAGAGGAACTTCTTATTGAATGGAATCGATCAATCGGAAGTTCAGCCGTAACTTGTACTGCAGGCGACTGACAATGGTCTTCTAAGAAGGAGTAGGCTGCTCCTTAAAATAATTTGAACTAATGCTTGACGGGGAATAAAAATCAGCGTATAGTAGGGATTAATTATTCTTGTTCGTTTAAAGAATGCAAGAAAAAGTTTTACGACTTTCCCTTGAATTTCTAGAGCAATAATAGTAATACATTGTGGATCAAGATCCACGCAGGAGGTAACAATTATGTTACAAGGTAATGTTAAATGGTTCAACGCAGAAAAAGGTTTCGGATTTATTGAAGTAGAAGGTCAAGACGATGTATTCGTTCATTTCTCTGCTATTCAAGGTGAAGGTTTCAAAACTCTAGAAGAAAACGAAACAGTTTCTTTCGAAATCGTCGAAGGCAACCGTGGACCACAAGCAGCTAACGTTCAAAAATAAGCGTTAATAGCTTTAAAAGAGGCTTCCAACCCGGAAGTCTCTTTTTTTTGTACATAATAAGAATAGTTATAAAAAAACATTAGCTTTGAAGCTGGATATAAGACCATTTAGGTAATGCAAGTAAACATCTCGTGTACTATTGGTTGACTCTCCTGTTAAGGGAGGGATTATCCTTTTTTGTAGCGAGAGAACAGGAGGTCAGAAGCATGTATCGAATCGGTTTATTTTCTCAAATGTCCAAAACAACAGTTAAAACATTAAGGTATTATGATGAAGTGGGAATCTTACGCCCGGCTTATATTGATAAAAGAACAGGATACCGATACTATACTTCTGATCAGTTAGGCGCTCTCCATGAGATTATAGCCCTCAGACAAATTGGCTTTTCTATCGAGGAAATTTCACAGCTGATGAAGGGGGAACAAGTCATGGGAGTCCTTGAAAAGAGAAGAGCAGAAATAGAAAAGGAGTTTTATGAAGCGGCCGATAAACTCTCTCGCATCAATCACTATATAGATGAACAGAAGGGGAGTATTGCTATGAATTATAAAGCGGTTATCAAAGAACTGCCGGAATGTATGGTCTATTATAAAAAGATGGTGGTACCTGACTATGATGCTTATTTTGAAATGATCCCAGCGATTGGGAGAGAAGTGTTGGAGGCAAACCCATCCCTTGAACTTGCAGAGCCGGCGTATTCGTTTATTGTTTACCTGGATGGCGAGTACAAAGAGAAAAATTTTAAAGTTGAATTTTGTGAAGCAGTGGATCAGGCAGGCAATGAAACAGAAGCGATTAAATTTAAAAAAATTACACGAACCACAGCTGTATCTGTTCTGCACCTAGGAGCTTACGATAAGCTGGGAGAAGCTTATGCGTATGCAATCAAGTGGATAGAAAACAATGGTTACGCAGTCACCGATCATCCGCGGGAAAGTTATATTGATGGTATCTGGAACAAAGAGAATGAGGAAGAGTGGCTGACAGAACTTCAAATTCCAGTGTCGAGAAAATAAATAACGTAATCAGACTTAGGCTGATTGGTTCAACGTTGGCAAAGCCCGTCGCCAAATAAGTTAAATAGAAAAAGACCAAATCCTCAGGGTTTTGGTCTTTTTCTGTTCCTTAATGGGAAAGGTTTTCGGCATTCCTCTGCAGAATTGCCGATCCCGTTTTATTTCCGTCTTTCCACAAGTAACCAATGACGGCACCGACGATAGCCGGGAGTATCCAGCCAAGCCCGATATCGTACAGGGGCAGGTAGGAAAAGTAGAAATTGCTGACCGATTCAATTACCGAATTAGCAGCGTTTGGGAACATTCCCACCAAAGCATTATAGCCATCAATGGTGCTAACGAAAAACGTCAAGATCATAGCGCCAGCATAAACACTGCGCTTATGTTTAAACAAGCTTGAGCTGAGACCTAATAGTATCAGGACGATGGCCAGTGGATATAAGAACATCAGCACAGGTATGGCGTATTGAATAATCTTTGTCAGCCCAAAGTTGGCAACCATAAACGACATCAACGATAGAATCAGAACGAATGATTTGTAGCTGATTTTTGGATAGATAGTATGGAAAAATTCGCTGCAGGCAATGATTAGTCCGATGCTCGTTTTTAAACATGCGAGTACAATAATAATCGCGAGTAAGATCGAACCGAACGCACCGAAATAATGCTGGGAAACAGCGGCAAAGGTGAGGCCGCCATTTTCAAGCGTACCAACACTTGAGACGCTGGAGGCACCCATGTACGTAATCAGTCCATAAATCAGCATCATCAGTCCCATCGCAAATAAGCCTGATTTCCATGTCGTCTGTGCAATCTCCTTCGTATCGGTAATCCCCATGTTTTTAATGGCATGGATGACGACAATACCGAACGCGAGCGCACCGAGGGCATCCATCGTGTTATATCCCTCTTTAAACCCTGTCATAAATGGCAGTGTGTCATAGTCGCCTGTCGGTTCACCGAAACTGCCCATCGGTCTAACGAGGGCTGTAATAATTAAAATAGATAAGAACAGTAAAAAAGACGGTGTTAAATATTTTCCGACGACATCCATGATTTTTGCAGCGTTAAGTGAGAAATAATAGACAATGGCAAAGAACAGGAAGCTGAACACGGCAAGCCATAGACTGCTTTGGCCGGGCTGAATAAAGGGTTCAAAGCCGACCACAAAAGGGACAGTCGCTGTTCTGGGAATGGCGAAGAACGGTCCGATGGTTAAATAAAGAACAAGAGCGAATGTTATTCCAAATAAAGGGTGGACCCGGCTCGCTAAATCATGTAACCCCTGGCTGCCTGACAGACCAATTGCCAGGATCCCCATAAATGGAAGACCGATAGCTGTTACAAGAAATCCAATTAACGCAGGCCAAAAGGAAGTCCCGGCGAGCTGTCCCAGTTGTATAGGAAAGATTAAATTCCCTGCTCCGAAAAAAAGCCCGAAGAGCATCGTCCCGATAGCGGCATAGGTAGAGAACGATGTTTTCTGTTTCATGTGCATGATCCTTTCTTGGTGTATTGGGTTCTCTGTTTGCATAAAGATAATCCTATCAAGAATCCCTTACAGGGACAATAGCTTTTGCGAAGTTTGTCGAAAATATTTAATTTAACTTGCACCCCTTTTTCATCTTTTATATGATCTCTTCCATAATTTCTTCCGTTATACTAGTTGCTCTTTTTTTGTGAGCATTATGTGTCTATGCGAACAACAATAGAGATTATTCGACAAAATAGGATTATAATAGAGGTGAATAAAACTACTATTCTGAAAATAAGAGAGAGGGGGACGGGACCGGACCGGTTAGGTTGATTGGCAGGATGGATAAAAAATAGAATAAGAGGTGGAAGTGATGAGCAAGCTGCTGAAATCCATTGTGGGTACAGTCCTGTTTCTTGCCGCGTTTCTGACCTTTATTACTCATGGGAAAGCTGTTGCTTCAACATTCGTAACCAAGGCCAATACTTCTGGTAAACTAGTTGCTTTGACGTTTGATGACGGTTCGGATGGAACAAACATCGACCGGATTTTGCGGGTGCTTTCCGATGAGGAGATTCCAACTACCTTCTTTCTGACTGGTTCAGGAACCAACAACCATCCTGCTGCTATTAAACGAATAGTCGCAGGGGGCCATGAAGTTGCCAACCATTCCTATTCCCATCCTGATTTTACAAAATTGACCGCTGCTCAAATAAAAAGTGAATTAGACCGGACGGAGGCCATTGTCAAGAGTACCACAGGCAAGTCGACAATACCGCTTTTCCGTGCTCCGTTCGGTTCTGCAAATGCTGCTGTACTGACGGCAGCAGGTAACGCAGGTTATACCTATACGATTCACTGGAACATCGATACACTCGATTGGAAAGGTCTATCCAAAACGGAAGTTTACCGCAGGGTAGTGGACAACATCGTCCCGGGTTCCATCGTGTTGATGCATACAGGAGCCGGTGCATCCGGAACACCGGACGCCCTTCCTGACATGATCCGTAGCTTGAAAGCCAAGGGGTATCGATTTGTCACCGTTTCAGAAATTCTGAATCTACCTGCGGTTAAAGGTGAAACGGTCCACGTTGTGCGCGCTGGTGATACGCTTTATAGCATAGCCAGGCGTTATGGTGTCACGGTGGACTAGCTGGTCATCATTAACAAGTTTAGCAACCCGAATTTTATTCGAATCGGCCAGTTCATCAAGTTTCGACCAAGAATGTTTCAGGAGAAGTATATACAGTCAAAGCGGGAGATACGCTTTATGGCATTGCTAAAAGATACAATGTGAGCATCGGTGATATTGTTACTGCCAACAACATAGCGGATGCGAATGTTATCCGAGTCGGCCAGCAGCTGACCATCCCGGTCAAAACGATCACTTATACCGTGAAAAAAGGTGATACTCTCTACAGCATCGCCAGAATTCATAATACAACGGTATCTAAAATCGTTTCAGCCAATAACATCTCAAATCCGAATTTCATTTATCCAGGCCAGCAATTGACAATCCCACGATAAACTTAAAAAGCGCAGCCCGTTTTCAGGCGGGCTGCTTTTTTGAAGAGGGGAGTATCGTTTGATAGCGTAACGCAAAAGGATAGTGCAGAACGCCAAATAGTAGGAGATCCGGGCATTTGTAAGTATATGAAAAAACGGAAGTCTCCGCGGGGGAGCTTCCGTTTTGTCTCGATTCGCTTAGCAGCAAGGGGCACAGCATAATGGTGCAGATTGTTTTTTCCAAAATCTAAAGGAAGGGATTGTTAATTTCTTCTTAGGGAGTGATGCTGACTTCCAGGCATGGCGATTGATATGGTCTAACTTCCGTTTTTTCTCTTCCACTCTTTGGTCGATCGAGTATAAATTGAACATATCTTTTCCTCCTATTGGCAGCAGGACTGCTCTTCTTTATTTTCTACAACATCTTGCTTCGTATAGAAAAACTCCCACTCATTGCCGTCAGGGTCAGTGATCCAAAACTTATCTTGCAGGGCGTAGCAGCAGGTAGTGTTTGTTTCCTCACGAGTGAAGAAGCGTAACTGTTCTAATCTTGCTTTTTGGGAATCGATGTCTTCCTGCTTCTCGACCTGTATGCCGAAGTGGCCGACTTGATTGCCGGATACCTCAGGTTTTACGTTAAGGGTAAAGTTCAATTGTAATTTTTCTGGCATGAATTTAGCATAATCACTTTTAACTTTTACAGGTTCCTCTCCAAACACCTTCGTGTAAAATTCGATTGATTTTTCTAAGTCTACCACATTTAAACCTACGTGTACGTTCATTTGATCTCCTCCATATATCAATTTTTTTTGATTAATCATTTAAAAAAATTACTCTCTCCGGAATAAACAGCATAATTCGTCGGATAGCAGGTGGTTTAATTCGGGCTGATTCAAGGTGTAGAAGCTCCAGGTTCCTCTGGTTTGCTTATTGATAAGCTTCGCGTCCATCAGAATTTTCAAGTGGTAGGATAATTTTGATTGAGGTAAGTTCAATTTTTCAGATAGATCACAGACACAAGCCTCGCCACGCTCTGTTATTTCGTGCAGGATATGCAGGCGTTTCTGATCCGCGATGGCCTTGAACTTTTTTTCATATTGTTGAAATGTATTTTCTAAGGATAAATCGGTGAGCGGGATTTCTTTATACATATCAGCTCCTCCTTCACATCAACTTTTTTTGATTTAATAAGAGTATATGCGAAGACTTGGTAAATGACAACTAATAAATCAACTTTTTTTGATGAATAACAGAAAATAGTAAAAAAGAATTATGCAGGAGTGCAGGTATTCGTTACGAATAAGGAATTGTAAATCCTATCTTTTTATTTTGGTGAAGGGAAAGTAATATAATGGAAGAACACAATATAGGAGGTGCTGGCAATGGCAAATGAGAGAGAAATCGAGCGTGTATGGACGGTTGATTTCCAGGATGGGAGCGGACCGCATAAAAAAGTGGGTCAGGTACTTCCGCCTGGCAACTGGGAGCAGTTCGATCCGTTTTTATTGATGGCAGAAGACTGGTTCCAGCAAGGGACGTTCCCGGATCATCCGCACAGGGGAATGGAGACAATCACCTATGTTATTGAAGGAAAGCTGAAGCATGAGGACAACCATGGCGGGTCTGGCGTGTTGGAGCCGGGGGACGCTCAGTTGATGACGGCGGGCAGCGGAATTGTTCATTCCGAAGACCCACTTCCAGGAGAGACGGTACATAGTTTGCAATTATGGCTTAATCTTCCAGGCAGTAAAAAGTCGTCAAAACCACGTTACCAGGACTTGAAGGCAGAAGCGATCCCAGTTCGTAAGGAAGAAGGAGCAGAGGTCAGGGTCTACTCGGGGACATCCGGAAACGTGAAGGCTGACACAGAAAATCACGTGCCACTCACTTATGTGGAAATGAAACTGGAAGCAGGAGCGATAGTGACACAGAACTTGCCAGGCAGCTTCAATGGCTTCCTTTATATTATGGAAGGAAGCGGAACGTTTGGTAAAGACGAGACAGAAGGTGAGAAAAATCAGGTACTCTGGCTCGGACGAACTTCCAAAAAAGCAGATAGCGAAATAACAATCAAGGCGGACGAGCAGCTTCGCGCCATCCTTGTTGCGGGTGAGCCGATCGGGGAGCCGGTGGTAGCAAGAGGGCCGTTCGTCATGAATACGGAAGAGGAAATTTTCCAGGCATACCGGGATTACCAGGAGGGCAAATTCGGACCTTCCGAATGATCAACTTTATACGGAAAAGACCTCTCATCCAGTCATCAGACGGATGGGAGGCTTTTTGTTTTTACCATGGAATAATTCTTACAAGTGAGACGCAAGTTAATGAAGTGTAGCAACAAGGAGTTCAGGGTATTCTTGAAGATAACTAAACATACATCATTAAGGGGGCCGGAGACCATGCATTTCCATGAAGTTTTCATCGAAATATTAATGCTGCTTGCGATATCGATATTCGTCATCGGGATTGCCAAAATCATCAAACAACCTTACTCGATAGCGCTCGTATTAGTAGGGTTACTCCTAGGACTGACCGAAACCCCGTTTTTTGAAGCGGCTGAAAATTTCATTACCCAGTCGAATGTTTTTCATGCAATCATTGTCTCATTGTTTTTGCCGATATTACTGGCGGATGCCACACTCAAAATACCAATCAAGCATTTTTTTGAATACAAAGCGGTGTCTTTTTCCATCGCTTTTCTCGGTACCTTCACTACCTTTATCCTTATCGGGGCTTCTGTCTATTATTTATTAGATCTTCCCCTCGTTCTGGCGTTCACATTTGCGGCATTAATGAGTGCGACCGACCCGATCAGCGTGATTTCCATTTTCAAAACGCTGGGGGTGAGGGAAGAACTGTCGACGGTGATGGAGACGGAATCGTTATTCAACGATGGGATTGCGGTTGTCCTTTTTAATATTTCCACTGTTTATCTAATATCCTACATAGAGATGGGGATAGCGGGCCTTGGAAGTGGCGTGTTATTGTTTTTGAAGTTTGTGATCGGAGGTTCCGTTGTCGGTGCCATTTTAGGGTTTGTAACCTCACAGGTTATCCGGCTTTATGACGATTACCCTTTAGAAATTGCGATATCGTTATTGATGTATTTCGGAAGTTATTTCATTGCCGAACATTTTCACTTTTCAGGCGTTATTGCTGTGGTAATCAGCGGGTTGATTTATGGCAGTTACGGAGCCAGGGTGGGAATGACGGAATCGACAAAAACAAATATCGACTCTTTCATGGATACGATAACGGAAATTGCCAACAGTCTGATTTTCCTGATGGTTGGACTGGAAATCCAGAACATCGATTTTACAGGTAAGTGGATGCTAATTATTTGGGCGATTGCGATTGTCTTGATTGCGCGAACGCTGTCCCTCTATATGAGTACATCTTTGTCCAGTAAAATACCAGCCAAATGGAAAGTCATTATGAACTGGGGTGGATTGAAAGGGAGCTTGTCTATCGCTCTGGCGTTAAGTTTACCTTCATCCTTTGATGGCAGGGACACCTTGTTAATCCTTACGTTCAGTGTCGTGGTCTTTTCATTGGTTGTGCAGGGACTCACCATCAAGCCATTGATCAGCAAATTGGGATTAATGGAAAATAAATAATCCTTCCATATAAAAGAGCCAGATCTCTAGCAGAAGCGGGAGAACTGGCTCTTTTAAAAGGGTCTGTCTAACATTGTTGATGACTTTCTTAAGAGGCCTATTCAACAAAAGGGCCGAAAAGTCGAAGACTTGATTTCGAGATAATATGGGTCCGTCACTGAATCGTAAGAAGGGAGGCTGGGAAACGGTTCGCTTTCCTGTGGGGGAACTGGCAAGCCTCCTCAGACTTCGTCTTCCGGGGTCTTGCCTAGATCCTTCTCCCACGGGAGTCTTACCGTTTCCCCGCCACCCTATCCATTTTTTTGATGAACGAACCCTACCTTGTAAGAAGGTATCTTCCACATTAACCGCATGCCAAAACCCAATGATACAGGAAACAAGCCCTCTTCGTAGCTGTGAATGATTCTGCCTACTAATGTTTCCGTTTCTCTAATAATTGCAAGGAGATCCGGGAAATTGCGAGACTCCAATGGGAAGATAGTACATGGTGAGATCCCGCAGGGCTTTAGTGCAGTGCACCCCTATTGTTGGACACTCATCTGACAATAGGAGGTGCTCTTATGAGCCAGTATACCCCCGAAGAAAAACTACACATTATTAAACGGTATTTAAATGAATCCATCAGCTATCGAGAACTGGAGAACCAGGTGAAAGTGGATAACTCCGTCCTTCGTTACTGGGTCGCTTTATACCGATATCATGGTAATAAGGCATTTTCGTTTCCCTATACAAACTATTCTCCAGCCCTTAAACTGAAGGTAATTCAGTTAATTAAAGAGAACGC
>NZ_FNQR01000031.1 GCF_900107755.1 Thalassobacillus cyri
ATCAAATCCAGGTTAAGTGGCATGAGTCCCGTCAAATACCGAGAACGTGCCCAGTTAACTGCTTGAATTAAAAAGTGTCCAATATTAAGGGGTCATTTCATTTTATGGGGGAACTAACTTCATTTTTACAATTTACTGTACCAATGAAAAGGTAAAATTATTCCTTAATTCATTTATAATAACCGAAAAATGCGTGACTGATATTCCGCTTGCTCATGACCTTTTTGATACATCGGTAAACTTAGTTTCTACCAGTAACTTGGTACATAGTTTATGTATTTTTCAAGTTAATTACAATTTAGTTAAAACATAGGGACAATGAAGTTTTTTATTTAGTTATGTGGTAAAAAGTAAGTAAAGGAAGGCTGAATTGAAGAAAGGGGTAACCGAATGTATATTATCGTCCGTAAAAATAATGGGGTTACGGAAACCTTGAAAAAATCAAACAGCCGCGTGAAGAAAACTTTTTATGACTTTTATACCGCACATATGCTTGCACAGAGACTTAATTCGAATACACATTCACGAATGCAATGGGATGTTAAACAGAAGTAAGCAGGTTTATGCCTGCTTATTTTTTTGCGAAAAAGAAATACCCTCTAAGGTAAGTGACTAAACAACTTTAAACACTACCTCTGAAGCCCCCCAGTCCTCTATTGAGTAATCGCCGCCCCCCAATTGTTGAAACTCGAAATTGAGTTAACTTGAGGCTGCAGTAATTTTGACCTCCTCTTTTTTCCTTCGATTCCCTGACCGTAATATTTATATTATATATTGTTACACCTCTTATAACTCACGATCTAATATAACTTAGACAATAACCTATTGTTGTTTCATTATTCTTTTAGAATATACATCTGTTCCTATTGCATACGTATGTTTACGTATGAAAAATTAAAGGAATTACCATTAACAGCTATTTTAAAACATATGTTTAATTAGGTGCGTAAAAAGGATTGATTGGCCCTTGAATTCAGCGCTATTAAGGCAATGTTAATTTTCTAATAGCGTGATCAAAAAATCGTACCATTACTTATCTTTAGGAGGCATACGATGAGATTTGCAGGTGTAGGCTTAGTTATGCTAGCCGCTATATGCTGGGGCATTAGCGGGGGAATTGCCGATATTCTAATGACCAAGGGCTGGGATCCAATGGTGATTTCCCTTTACCGAGGGGCTGTTGGGTTTATATTTTTCTTCGCGTGGTTTCTCATTCGCTTCAGAAAAAATTGGACCTTCTCTCCCCGTTTATACGTATGGTCGCTATTAGCAGGTGTTGGTGTTGCGGGAAATTTCACTTTTTATTTTCTCGGCATCCAGGCTTCAAGTATTGCTGTTGCTGCTACTTTAATGTACACCGCGCCTGTGTTTGTCCTGTTAATCTCCTTTTTATTACGTATGGAGCGTTCGACTTGGTTCAAATGGGCCTGCATTTTCGGTGTACTGATGGGGATTGTCCTGCTTACTGGCGTCTACAACACAGAGTCTATTTCCGTAAGTTTTGCAGGGGCGGCAGCGGGGCTTGCTGCTGGCCTTTCCTATGCCTTGTTTATATTTGGGTTTAAAAATGCCTCTTCAATCGGAAAACCACAGACCACCTTAACCATCGCCTTTTTTTCCTTTTGCCTGATCCTTTTACTTTTTACGGACAATAAGGAAGCAGCTAGTGTGTTGACCTCAAGTGACATCGGATGGTTTCTTCTATTAGGGGTCGTGGGGGCTGGAATTTCCTTTATATTCTATGTGATTGGTATTCGTCGGACTGCCCCGACAACCGCTTCGATGGTCGCTATGGTAGAGCCGGTGACAGCCTCAATATTTGGCGTTTTGCTTCTTGGAGATCATATGAGCCTCATTCAACTTCTTGGAATGGTGCTTATCCTGGTTACAGTCACCGTACTCAGTGTCAAGCAGTCCGACTGAAAAAAGTCATGTCCAGTAAACAGATGGAATGGAGCAATAGTTAAACAGCATTTTCTAAATAACAAAAGAATTAGGTACCAAAGAAAAAGGAAGACAGTTTAAACGATGCTGTCTTCCTTTTCTCTTATATGGCTTCATTCTCGATTTCATTTACCATCCGTAAAATAGACTACTTATGCATTTCGTTTCCGCTTTTATCACTGGTTCGATTATGGAAATCGAGACCAGAATGTACTTCCTCTACATAACCCGCACGGATAACAAAATCTCCGAAACGTTCGTTGTCCTCTTTCTTCTCTGCATAGTCAAATAAAATAGGTTTCAATTCAGCAAGAATTTCTTCTTCACCTATATTTTCACGATACAGTTTATTCAATCGGTCGCCGGTGAATCCGGCACCCAGGTACATATTATATTTACCTGGTGCTTTCCCAATGAAGGCAATCTCGCCCAATGCAGGACGTGAGCATCCATTGGGACAGCCGGACATGCGGATGACTATTTCCTCCTCTTCAAGACCTGCTTCTTTAAGAATATCTTCGATTTTATCCAGCAGCACAGGCAGATAGCGTTCGGACTCGGCCATTGCCAACCCGCATGTAGGAAAAGCTACGCAGGACATGGAATTTCTTCTCAGAGCAGAATTCTCTTTACCATCGGTCAGGCCGAATTTTTGAACAAGGTCATTGATTTCGGACTTCTTTTCTTCCGTTACATTGGCAATGATTACATTCTGATTGGGAGTCAGCCGAAAATCACCAGTATGGATCTTAGCAATCTCCCTTAACCCTGTCTTCAGCGACTGTTCTTCGATATCCTGGATCCTTCCATTCTGGATAAATAAAGTCAGATGCCATTTCCCATCCCCTTTCATCCATCCATAACGGTCACCGTTATTTTCAAAGTGGTAAGGACGTTGTTCCTCCAGTTCCCATCCCAGTCTTTCATTCAATTCCTGGATAAGCCAATCTACTCCATGTGTATCAATCGTATATTTGAACCGGGCGTTCTTCCGCTCGGATCGGTTTCCATAATCGCGCTGGATGGTAATGATGTTTTCTGCAACTTCCGTAATTTTATTGGCAGGACAAAAGCCGATAACCCGCCCTAGCTGAGGATAAGTGTTTGTATCTCCATGGGTCATGCCCATGCCGCCACCGGCAGTAATATTAAACCCTTTTAGTTCACCTTCTTCTACTATAGCAATGAATCCTAAATCCTGTGAAAACACATCTATATCATTGGAAGGAGGTACGGCGATCCCAATTTTGAATTTTCTTGGCAGATAGTATTTACCGTACATTGGCTCGATTTCCTCTGGTTCTCTGCTATCAGCTACTTTTTCCTCATCCAGCCAAATTTCATGATAAGCTTTCGTTTTTGGAAGAAGATGATCGCTTAATTGCTTTGAGAGATTATATACTTCTGCATGTGTTTCGGACTGGTATGGCTGAACATTGCACATGACATTCCGGTTGACGTCTCCACAAGCGGCAATGGTATCCATTAGCGACTGGTTCATCTTTTGAAGACTTTTCTTCATATTCCATTTTAAAACGCCATGAAGCTGGAATGTCTGACGGGTTGTCAGTTTGAGTGTCCCATTTGCATAATGATCAGCTACCTCGTCCATAGTAAGCCATTGTTCCGGAGTTGCTACACCTCCTGGCAAACGGACACGCACCATGAACTGATAAGCTGCTTCCAGCTTCTGCTTTCTACGTTCATTGCGTACATCCCGGTCATCCTGCTGATAGCTGCCATGAAATTTCAATAGCTTTGCATCTTCATCCTTTATTCCCGCTGTTATCGGGTCGGAAAAACTTTCCTCAATGGTACCCCGGAGATAGTCACTATCTTCTTTTATTTTTTCCATTTCACTGGGCGGGCCATGGTGATGCTTCGTTTTCTGGTCTGTCATACCTAAACTCCTTTCCCCTATATGTCCCTGTTTACCTAGTAAACGTCACGCTGATATCGTTTTTCCTGTCTCATTTTACTCAGGTAATCTTCTGCTTCTTCCTTTCCCAGACTGCCTTCCAGTTCCAATATGGTCAGCAGGGCACTTTGAACATCATGAGCCATATGCTTTTCATCGCCGCATACATAGATGATGGCTCCTTCGATCAACCATTGATAAAGTTCTTTGCTTTTTTCCAGCATACGGTGCTGCACATAGACTTTCTCCTCTGTGTCCCGGGAAAATGCGACATCCATCCTGGTAAGCACACCTTCCTTCAGCCACTTCTGCCATTCTGTCTGGTAGAGAAAGTCTGATCTAAAATGCTGCTCACCGAAAAACAACCATGTCTTTCCCTCTGCTCCGATTTCCTCCCGTTCCTCCAGGAATGCCCGATAAGGTGCCACCCCTGTGCCTGCCCCGATCATGATGATAGGCGTATCAGGGTTTTCCGGAAGTTTGAAATTAGGGTTATGCTGAATATAAACAGGAAGTGTATCGCCTCGATGGGACCGTTCTGCACATTGGACGGAACATACACCCGAACGGCTTCGACCGTGTGCGTCATACCTTAATGCTCCAATGGTAAGATGGACTTCATCAGGATTGGCTTTCAAGCTGCTCGCAATCGAATACAGTCGCGGTGGGATTTTCCTTAATATAGCCACGAACTCCTGTGGGGAAGCTTGCAGTTTATAATCCTGGATAAGATCAAGAACATCTCTTCCTTCCAGATACTCTTTCAAGGCTTCTTTCTGTTCCGGGGCGAGAAGGATTTCCAACTGTTTGTTTCCGGTGAGCTCTGCTGCCTGTTCCAGCAAAGGCTTCGTCAACCGGGTGATTTCAAAAAAGGAAAGGAGAGCTTCACGTATGGACCTTAATTCTCCTTGTTTATCTACCTGTACCGATGCCTCAGGATTCCAGCCCAATGCTTCTATAAGCTGGTCGACCAGGACAGGGTCATTTTGTGGAAATATCCCTAAACTGTCGCCGGGTTCATACGTAAGATTAGAGCTTTCAAGATCCAGTTCAATATGTCGTGTCTCTTTATTTGATCCCCTGCCATTCAGGTTCAGGTTCTCCAGGATTTCCGCATCAAAAGGTTTCTTTCTTGAATAAGCAGGTGCTGAAGATTGTTCTTTAGCTTCTGTTTGTGGCGCTGGAGCGTTTCCTTGCCCACTCCGGCTTTCCTTTAACGTGGTTAATACCCCTTCAAACCATTCTTCTGCAGGGTCCTCAAAATCGACATCGCAATCAACACGTGGATGAATCCTTTCCGCTCCTAATTCTTCCAGACGTTTATCAAAATCTTTTCCTGTCTGACAAAAATATTCATAAGAACTATCGCCAAGGGAAAGGACAGAGAAACGGACATTCTGAAGTTTTGGAGCCCGTTTACTATGAAGAAATTCATAGAAAGATAGAGCATTATCCGGCGGATCTCCTTCACCATGGGTGCTGGCAATGACCAATACATCCTCTGCATCCTTAATGGACTTCGGTTTGAAGTCATCCATGGAAGAAAGTGTGACCGTAAAATCTCTCTCTTCCAGTTTCTTAGTCAGTTCGTCTGCAAGCCCCTGCCCATTCCCTGTTTGGGAACCGAAAAGAACAGTTACTTCGCGGGCAGCAACCGCTGACTCCTGAACAGAAGCATGGGCAGTTGATACCTCTTCACCGACAGGCCCCTCCATTGTTGCTGCTGATTCTCCGCCAAAAGAAGCTGCCAGACAACCGCTTAACCATATTTTCTGCGCCTCTGTCAATGTTGGCAGAAGGCGGTTCAGATGTTCTACCTGCTCTTGAGTAAATGGACTATTCTCTACCTGAAACTGCAAATCTACCCACCTCACAAAAATAATCATTAGAAAACTTGGCTTATCGCCAAACACTTATAGCGATTCTTATACTTTAACTCTTTAACAAAGTTTAACTTTCTTAAAGTATTAATTACTGCGTACAAAAGTTTAATTTCTATCATGTTTATCTACTATTCCCTTGCCGATAGTGATGATCAATTGCCACTACCATTGCCCCCATTTTAGAATCCACGGGCTGAAGAACATCTGTAATACCTTGTGCTGATAACTCCCCCGCTGTCACTTTCCCAATGGCTGCTGCTAACACTTTATGGTTGAATGCTTTCACTAAAGTTTTACGGTCTGTATCGTCCTTGAATAAATTCCTGACCTGAGTTTTACTGGTGAATAAGACTGTATCCAGATAGAGGTCTGCAATGTCAAATTTCAGACTTCTGATTACTTCGGTAAGCGGCTTTTCATAATGATAAGGCTGTGAAAGATAAACAGAATGTCCGAGATGATCCAGGGAGTCTTTCAATCTGGCATCATCCTGGTTATAAGCCTGTAAAAAAATATCACCCTGTGTGGAATCCGCCGAAAAAGCGGAAAGAAGACTTTCCATCGTTCCATCTGAGGAAACACGTTCTGCCTGGAGAGAATTCTCCTTCAGCCATTGCATTGTTTTCTTTCCTCTGACTGCCAATTTCGTCTCGTGCAATTTGGTGAAAAATTCTTTATGCACCCCTGCTGTTTTTGCTGCTTTTTCCAGAGTTACTGCTCCTATTCCTGTGGTTAAAACAACCCAATCAAATGGTTTTTCCAGGAAGTCATAGATATTCTTCCTGCTTGTGTCCTCATTCAGATGCTGCATTCCCTGCAGGGGGTAGATAACGGGGATTCCGCCTTTATTGCGAATCATTTTACTGATGACTTCGGCTTTTCTCTCTGCGGCTATCCCAATACGTTTTCCCTCCAGACTATTCACACCTCTCCACCTCCTTCTGCCAGTCTCTTAAGCCATAGGATAGTTTGCTGCTGTTTTTCTTCACTCATAAATGCTTCATCTAAGAGTTCATGAAGAAATTGGCTCTTCTCCTGTTTAGTAAGAGGAGAATTCTTAATCAGCTGCCGGCACTCATATAAAAAATCCACATAAGTTTCATAATCAGATTCAAATTGATTTTCCAGCTCTTCTTTTATTCGGGAAGTAAGCATAGGACTGGCCCCATGGGTAGTTACGGCAATAGTCAATTTTCCCCTTGTCAGAAAAGCAGGAAACTGGACATTCCCCTCACCGGCTTCTGTAGCAGCATTCACGAGCGGTACGTCTGAAGATGATTGAAGTACAGATAAATTGACTGATGGGTCATCAGTTGCCACGACGGCCATAAATGCCCCTTTGAGATCACCAGATTGAAAAGGTTTCTTCTCCCAATTGACTTTATTCTGCCGCCACATCTCCTGTATTTCCACTTCCAGTGCTGGACTGATAACAGTTATGACAGCCCCACTCTGCAGGAGCGTCCTGGCTCTTTTAGCTGCCACCTTTCCTCCCCCGATAATGATGACCTGTCTGGACTCGAAGTCGATCATCAATGGCTGAAAATTAACTCCTTGCTGTTCTGCAAATTTATTCCGCACGATTATATACCTTCAGCTTTCTACCCGGAATGATTTCATAGACCCGTTCCGCCAAAGCTTCAACCATTTTAGGGTGATTACCGAGGTGATTGCACAAAATCACATGATGACCGTCCTGCTGATATTCCCTGACCTTTTTTTGCATCGACTGTATTAAAATGCCGGTGAACCAGAGGTATGGCACAACAATTGTGTGCCTATAACCTGTTTGGATGGACTCTTCAAGACCTTGTTCAAAGGAAGGTTGACAGGCAGCCAAGTAACAGGTATCTACATTCATTCCATCCAGTCTTTGGCGAAGCTTCTCCTGAATCTTCTGTAAAGCCGCAGGCGTTTCTGGATTACGGCTTCCTCTCCCCACCAGGAGAATATTAGTATCCGGATGAATTGGACCATGTGTTTCCTGGATACGCTCGATTAAAATATCGATCAGCCGATCCTGGACTCCCAGCGGCTTCCCGTATTGAAACTCAATAGAAGGATACGCTTTTCTGGCTGTTTCGATTTTCTTAGGGATATCCGTATAATAATGTCCTGCACGCAGCAATAAGACTGGTATAACCGCAATCTTATCTGCTCCCTTTTCCACTAGAAGTCTGATTCCTTCTGCCATATCCGGCTGAGCTAATTCCAAGTAACAGATTTCCTGAAGTCCGATACCTACCTTGAGCTGAACGGAATGAATGCAATCGACAGCTTGCCGTCTTGCCTCCGGGATCCGACTTCCATGGCTGACGTAAAGTATTCCTAGCATAATAACCGGACCTCCTTAATTCCTACCCGACAACAGAGTTGACAGCCGGTGTTTCCACTGGTTTCATCTGCTCAAACCATTGCAGCTGGTCACGAAGCTTTACGACTTCCCCCACAATGATCATGGAAGGGTTATTTATACCTTCCGCTTTTTGTCCGATATCTTCCAGCGTTCCTGTCACTGTGAACTGATCTTCGGTCGTACCCGATTGCACAAGGGCCACCGGTGTTTCACGATGACATCCATTGCGCATCAGCAACTCACAAATTTCCGGCAGTTTTTTTACCCCCATATAGATGCAAAGCGTATCCATGCATTTTACAACGTGTTTCCAATACGCTTCTCCTTCTGAACCGAGCTTGCTTACACCTGAAATGAAAGCAACAGAAGAACTATAATCACGATGGGTGACAGGGATGCCAGCATAAGCAGGGGCAGCCACCCCTGAGGTAACGCCGGGTACTATTTCAAAGGGTATCCTTCTTCTGGCCAGCTCTCCGGCTTCCTCTCCTCCTCTGCCGAAGATAAAAGGGTCGCCCCCTTTTAGACGGGTGACTGTTTTTTCCTGTAAAGCGAACTTGCAAAGCAATCCATTTATGGTTTCCTGGGTAAGTGAATGATTATCAGGACTTTTCCCACAGTAAATAAGTTCAGCGTGAGCCGGAGCTTCTTCAAGCAGTTGTTCATTGATCAGCCTGTCGTATAATATTACGTCTGACTGCTGGATTACTTTCAGTCCTTTTACGGTAATCAGCTCAAGATCACCAGGCCCTGCTCCGACTAAAAATACTTTTTTCATTGTTAGTGATCACTCCTTTTCCCCAAACCAAACTTATTATTTGGCGCCTTCACAACCAACTTTTTTTCTCGAGAAAAGAAATAAGCTGCTCCGCACATTCATCTACACTGAATGCGTTGGTCTGCAGTACCAGTTCTGGTGATTCTGGCGCTTCATATGGGGAATCAATTCCCGTAAATCCTTTTATTTCTCCTGTTCTTGCCTTTTGATAGAGGCCTTTTGGATCCCTGTTTTCACATTCGGATAACGGACATTCTACATGGACTTCCAGGAAGTCTCCTTTCACAAACATGTCACGTACACGGGCTCTGTCCTCCTGGTAAGGAGAAATGAATGCTGTCAGTACAATTGTTCCGCTGTCCGCAAACAGCTTGGCGACTTCCCCGATCCTTCGGATGTTTTCTTTTCTATCCTCTGGTTTAAACCCCAAGTCAGTATTCAATCCATGCCTAATGTTGTCTCCATCCAGGATATAACTTTGAATTCCGCGCTCAAACAACTTTTGGTTCACTCTGTTGGCACTACTTGATTTCCCCGAACCAGACAACCCGGTCAGCCAGATGACTCCGCTATGATGACCATTTTTATCCCGAGAGTCTTTCTTATTTACGGAAGCTTGGTGCCATACGATATTGGATTCCACAACGGTTCACCCTTCCTGTCCTTGTTTAACTGCTTCCTTATGCTTCAACCCTGCGATCAGTGTTTCTGCAACTTCCGGACGGGTGAAGGTTTTAGGCGGTTTCTCTCCGTTTCTTAAGAGTTCACGAACCTTAGTCCCTGATAGAATCACATGCTGGTCATCTTCATGAGGACATGTTTTATGGGAAGCCATCGCTTCGCAGGCAATGCAGTAAAAGCTATGTTCGAAAAATAGAGGTGTAATTCCCAGTTCTCCCTCTTCAAATTGACTGAAAATCTTTTGGGCATCATAGGTGCCATAATAATCTCCCACACCCGCATGGTCACGCCCGACAATGAAATGAGTACACCCAAAATTCTTGCGGACAAGCGCATGGAAAATTGCTTCCCTCGGGCCTGCATAACGCATTGCGGCATTAAAGACTGCCAGTGTGACACGGTCTGCAGGATAATATTTTTCTAATAGCACCTGATAGCTTTCCATTCGCACATCACTTGGAATATCATCACTTTTCGTCTCGCCGACCAATGGATTCAGGAATAGTCCATCCACAATTTCCAATGCTGCTTTTTGAATATATTCATGGGCGCGGTGAACCGGATTTCTTGTCTGAAAGCCGACCACCCGTTTCCAGCCGAGCTCTTTGAATAATGCCCTTGTTTCAGCTGGATCCAAGTAAAACTTTTTATCATGTTCCCGGTTGGGACGCTCAAGTAATTGAATTTTCCCGGCGACATAAAAATCAGGCCGGTCATATAATTTCTTGACCCCAGGATG
The DNA here is from genome assembly GCF_900107755.1 of Thalassobacillus cyri. Classification (GTDB taxonomy): domain Bacteria; phylum Bacillota; class Bacilli; order Bacillales; family Halobacillaceae; genus Thalassobacillus; species Thalassobacillus cyri. The sequence goes on from NZ_FNQR01000031.1 coordinate 10,300, forward strand.
CTGGTATTCTGTCGTCAAATATACTTGCTCTGCTTCCCTCTCTTTATCTGGATGGTAAATCTCTTCGATTTCTATCCGTCCATAAACGGTCTCATCCTTACGTAACTCTGCTGTTTCTCCTGGGTTTAAGCTTTCTGCCTGTTCCTTAGAAACTGGCAAAGTGATTGGGATACTCCATGGTGTCCCATCCACAAGCCTCATTTTTTCGACTACAGATTCATAGTCTTTTTTATTTAAAAAACCTTCTATTGGGCTGTAGGCACCAGTAGCAATCAGTTCGAGATCGCTTAAAGCCATAGCATCCAGCTCGATACTTACTGATGCTTCCCTCCCGTTTACTCCCAGCTGGTTCACGAGTTTTCCTCCATGGGGTTCAATTAGTGTCATAAATGGTTCCTCCTTATTCTGAATTTGAGTCTATTTCTGTTCTTCTGAGGGAACATGCAGACCGCATTCTGTCTTGTTAAAACCGCTCCATCTTCCAGCTCTTGAGTCCTCTGTTCCATCCACAGCAAATGTACAGGGAATACAGCCGATACTGGGATAATTTTGATCATGAAGTTCATTGTAATCCAATCCGTTTACTCTGATATAATCCCATACTTCATCCCAAGTCCAGTGGATAAGCGGACAAACTTTAATTGATTTGAAGCGTTCGTCTTTATTGATAAAATCAGTCTTGCTTCGGCTCAAGGATTGCTCCCGCCTCAATCCGGATATCCAGGCATCCACACCGCTAAGGGCATCCTCAAGAGGCTTTATTTTCCTGATATAACAGCATTGGTCCGGATTCTTTTTCCAAAGTGCTGAACCATGCTGTTGTGATTGCTCTTCCAGTGTCAAATCAGGCTTTTTCATATGAATAACCAGGTCAGGATATCTTTTTTTCACTTTTTCAATCAGGTCATAGGTTTCCTGGAAGTGAAGCCCGGTATCCAGAAAGACAATTTCTGCATCTCTTTTCACTTTTGAAATCAAATCAATTAACACGATGCCTTCCGCCCCAAAACTGCACGCATAAACAAGAGAATTTCCATATGATTCATAGGACCACTGTAAGACTCTGGCTGCACCTTTTGTGGCATCATCAGGCTCCCAGCCTTTAAAAGGGTCTCCAGGAAAATCCTTATAAGTAATTGCAGGTTTAACCATTTTCTCCCTCCTATCAGGGTAGTAATCATTTGTGGGAGGACAGCAGTGGTCAGCTGCCCGTCAGATAATCCATTTTTAGTTGATTAATCCGATAAAATAACTTGGTTTTTAAGGGTTGATAAACATGATATGTGGAATCAGAAATAATGTCAATAGATTTTTAGAAAATTTGAGTTATTCACTTTTTTATTAACGGTTCCACCTTGACAAGCGCCGAATTCTCCTTTAGATTAATACCTATTATTAAAAAACGCTTTGGCTCCTATCACGATTTCTTGTGTGGCAGGATTTTTTTTAACACTTAATTCCGACTAATCTCATAGGATTAGTATCAATAGAAAGGAAGAGGATGTACATGAGGAAATTGATGATTTTTACATTGGTAGGTTTTTTTGCCCAGTTAATTGATGGTGCCCTCGGCATGTCTTATGGATTGACCTCGTCGACACTATTAATCGCTTATGGTGTCGCACCAGCGGTAATTTCATCTTCTATCCATATGGCTGAAATAGCGACAACAGCTGTCTCTGGGTATTCGCACTACAAATTTGATAATGTCGACAAAAAAATTAGTACTGCCTTTAATCATCCCCGGATCCATCAGCGCTTTCTTGGGCGCCGCCTTTTTAAGCAGTTTACCAGGTGAAATAATCAAGCCCTTTATATCTATTTTCCTACTCTTACTTGGCGTGTATATTGTCTTGCGCTTTTTATTCTTTGACACGACACGTGTCAGCTCAACAGCAGAAAACATCCCAATGAAAAAACGCTTTATCTATCCTTTAGGTGCATTGGCGGGTTTTTTAGATGCTGTAGGAGGTGGTGGCTGGGGGCCGATCAATACGCCAGTCCTTCTTTCCAGAAGAGGAGCGGTTCCCAGAAAAGTGATCGGTACAGTGGATACAAGTGAATTTGCAATTACTATCTCTGCCACTTTGGGCTTTGTACTATTCTTAGGCTGGGAGCAATTTCAATGGATATGGGTAGCAGCCTTTATGATTGGAGGTGTGGCAGCAGCCCCATTGGCTGCCTGGCTTGTCCGGATTGTCCCTTCTTTTCTCCTAGGGGTGCTGGCGGGGGGATTTATCATACTTACCAATGTACGAACACTGCTTCATTCAGGGAATATCCCAAAAGAACTGCTCCTCGTTATCTATGGCATCTTGCTACTTGGATGGATAGTAGCGATTATCACTACCATTCGGAAAAACTTACGCTTTCAAAGAAGCGAAAAATTTCCGATGGAGTCAAGCTATGAAAACTGATTATCTTTACCCTAAATACGGTTCGTACTATTACGTTTGCTCTGTCAAAGCTCCCTTTAGTTGAAGACTCAGTTTCGAGACTTTAGGTTGCAATGATGGAGGCTGGGAAAACGGATCGCTTTCCGTGGGCATGTGGTGAGCTTCCTCAGGCTTTGAAATGACCCCTTAATATTGGACACCTCTCTAATAATAGGAGGTGCGTGTATGAAAAGATTTACTCGAGAAGAAAAACACCAAGCCGTTAAAAGATATTACACAGAGCGCATAAGCTACCGTGAATTAGG